>CAYHVK010000005.1:0-178608 GCA_964360255.1 uncultured Pseudobdellovibrionaceae bacterium
GTAAGCGGCCATATCCGTATGACACGAGAAACAATGGGTTTCAAGAACTGCCGTCGCCGCGCAAAGCTCTGCATTCCCGCCGCTCGAGCAGTCGACGGCTGATGTGGCTCCATCACCGGAGTTGCTATTATAGTCTTGTCCACAAGCCCCGAATAATAACGGGGCGCAAACGAGAAGTGCAGTCGCGAAAAATCGACCCGCGAAACGCTTACTCATATGGAATTGTGGCCGTAATCTCAACTTCATCTTGTACACCTACACCATTGTAGTTGATTCCCGTTATACCGTAATCTTTAAGGCTCACTTTGAAATGAGCTTGGGCTGATTTCGGACCCAGTTCTTTATAAGTGAATTTCACGGGCTTAGTAATACCTTTCACTTGGAAATCAGCAGTGCCCGCGCCTTTTGTCGCTTTCACATTCTTAGCTACGATAAACTTATGGTCTTTCGCTTTCAAATAATCTTTCATGTGATTGTCGCGAAGGCTCATTCCTGTTTTCAAAGTGGCTACAGGAATTTTAATTTCTTTAGCTGCAAAAGAGTCTTTCGTTTTTTTACCTTTACCGATAACGGCGCTAGTAACGGCTTCGAAAGAGCCGAGAGGTTTAAGTGTAACTTTCGCAACGACAGGCTCGTCTTTCGCGAACACAGAAGTAGAAATAAGTAATGAAGCTAATAATAGCGCCGGCTGTTTAAACATGAGTGATCTCCCTTTATACTAATATTATCAAGGGCTTAGAATTGTATGGTCAAGGTTTTATTAGGTCGCGTCTCGTCTTGAGACGAATTCGGCTCTATTAGTCAATAGACTCGACTTTATAGGTCGGCTCAAGGAACTCCGTGCAGCTAATATGCTTCATAAAGTGTTTGAAGACGAGCTCCATCCGCTTCTGGTTTTCTTCTGGACCTAGAGTTTCAATATCGTCGTCTTTACTAACCAAAATAACGTCCTGCAGAGGGGAGTCTTTCTTCTTTGCTTCTTTGGCTAATAGGGTTCGAATTTCTTTACGGGTTTCTTTAGGTATTTTGCCGCCCCATTCTTCGTCATAGAAAATATCATGGTGGGCCAGTAGGTTCGCAATAAAATATTCAATGAAGGGGAGTCCTTCGTTGAATTTGAGAATCAAGGGGCGTTTGGCTCCTGAAACACTGAAGAGCTTAAATTTCTCAAGCTCGATGCCGCCCTTTACTTTTTGAATCAGCAAACGAGCTAAATAAAGATTCGGGTTATCGGTCAGCTCATCGAAATCATAAAAACGCGACATCGGTTCGCCATTTTTATCAAGAGGATAAGCATAGCGACGCTCGATCATTCTCTCTCTGAATTTCTGCGGCGAAAGATCGCTCCAATCATCGATCACATGTACCGGGAGCGTTTCGGCATTCATATAAAGTGAAATCATGACTTTATGGTGACCGTCGAGAAGATAAATTTTGCCACGATGTAAAATGCCAATAGCGGCTTTTTGTACGGGCAGAGCTGATCGGCCGTTATCAAAAGCAAAAGTGAATTGGCCGGCGTCCATGTCGTACTCAGTGCGATAAGTTTCAGCGGCGTCTCCGATTTCTTTTAAGATTTTAATGAATGTGAATTCTTGTTGGGACGCTTTTAGCACTTCAGGTGGTAAGTACTGAACTGAGCCAATCTCAATTTTCGGCAGAGGCTCTTTCTCTCTCACTTTTTCTTTCCAATTCGCGGCCACGGCTTTGTTGAAAATAGCTAAGTCTGGGGCAAACGGTTTCAGTGAATCAGTCTTCGGGGCCTCGGCATGAGCGGCGAAGCCTAAAAAAGCGTAGCAAAGAAAAAGCGATAAAATTGATTTCACGGGGTGATAGAGAGCGAAAACCGTACCCTTTTCAGTAGGTTATAGCTTAGATCTGAGACGTGGTTGGGCTGTAAAAGCGTGAATGAACGGCCCAAATTGTCACTGGAAGTTGGTCGAGCTTGCTTGTCGCTAGTTTATCGATCGGTGGATATCTTAATTTGCCAGAGTCATAGATGCTGGTCCAAGGCCCGAAGTGGGTCTCAACCAATACAGATTTCCCTCTGAAATTCCGAGAAATTACTTATGGATACAACTACGCAAGTTCAAGAAAAAAAAGGTTTAAGAATTCCAATTGTGGTGAAGCTCGTCGGTGGAGCCGTCATACTTCTTCTGATTGCAACCGTCTGGATTGCTTTCAAAAGCTCAGCCGTATTCGAGCAAATCTCGGGTCCTCGCGAAAAAGATGCGAACGGAACGGCAGCTGAAGCAAAAGCTTCGCAGATTGGTTTGCTCCTTGAGAAATACCAAGAAAAAACTCGCATTGTGGCATCTATGCTTCTTAAGCCTTACTCGACACCGCAAGAGCGCATTGACGCTTTAAATTTAAGTTTCGAGCAAGATACAGATTTAGTTCATGTTGAAGTGATCGAACTCAAAGATGGTCGTAAAGAAGTGGTTCAGCAGATTACAAAAACTGAATTTTTAAAAACTTTGGGTTTAAAAGACGAGTACTTCGTCGACTTAAGAAAAATTAAACCTTTTCCGGTGAGCTCTGTGTTCGTTGGCGAAATCGAAATTCGTAACTCGTCAACGTCAAAGGGAGCCCCGCTCATAACCGTAGGTTTACCATTTGTAAAAAATGAGGCCGGACAAATCACCCACATCGCCATAGCTGATTTTAAGATCGAAGGCATTCAAAAGCCTTTCAGCCGCGTAACAGAGCGCTCATTTTATCTTGTCGATCGCGAAGGTGGAGTATTAGGGCACCCCAATGATAAAATTGTTCTTGAAGGTCAAAGTTTAGCAGGGTTAGAGCCAGTTAAAAAAGCTATGGCTTCAAAAATTGCACAAGGTGAAATGCGCTTCTTTGACAAAGAAACCAAAGAGTATTTTATCGCGAGTTATGCAAAAACTCCGTTTGGTCCGTCAGTGATTGCGCAAGCATCAGAAGAAATCATTCTTGAGCCGGCTCGCTATGTTCGTCGCCAAGCTTTCTTCGTCACAGGACTTGTCTTGTCGGGCGCCATCTTTTTTGTTTTCTTATTCTCAATTTCATTAACTGCGCCAATCGAACGCCTCGTGGATGTCACTCGCCAAGTTGCCGCAGGTAATTTTGATATTGAATCAGGTGTGCGCACTTCAGATGAAGTGGGTGATCTCGCCACTTCATTCGACCACATGTTGGGTGGCCTGCGTGAGCGTGACAAAATGAAGAACGTACTTAATAAGTTCCACGGCTCAACAGTGACAGAAGATTTAATGAAGGGCGATTTACAGCTCGGCGGTGTGAATAAAAACGTGGTTGTGTTCTTTAGTGATATTCGTGATTTTACAAAATTCTCAGAAGGCCACACTCCAGAAGAAGTGGTGGGGATGTTAAATGAGTATTTTGAAATCATGGTGGCTATCGTAACGAAGCACCACGGTATCGTAGATAAATTCGTTGGTGATGCAATGATGGCGGTTTGGGGAGCTCCGAATTCAACTGGTGATGATGAAATTTGGGCCTTAAAAGCGTGTTTAGAGATGCGTATCGCTTTAGCGAAGCTTAACGAAACCCGTATTGGGCGGGGTCAAACTGAAATCAAAATCGGTATGGGCCTATGTGCCGGGCCGGCCATTTCTGGCACCATCGGTTCATCAGAGCGTATGGAGTACACAGTGATCGGTGATACGGTCAATACGGCTTCACGAGTGGAATCTTCAACTAAAGCTTTCGGTACGGATCTATTAATTAGTGGTTCTGTTCTTGATAAAGTAGAAGCTAAGTTTGTCACTGATTTCGCCGGTGCCGCTGAAGTTAAAGGTAAAGCTGAGCCTTTAAAAATGTATAAAGTTAAAGGTTATATTAACGAAGCAGGCGAATCTGTCTTAATTCAGACCAAGTATTCTGATTATGAGGCAGGCGAAGATGCGAAAGTTAAAATCGCTTCTTAATAAAAGGTGCCCGGTTACTTTTCGGTGCTGCGCTGCCGCACCGAAAAGTAACCGGGCACCTTTTGTGTCTCAATCTGAGACTGAAATTACAGGACTTTAGTGATTGTGCCGATAAATTAAGTGAATGAAAGCGGCACGTTTTTTAATTATTTCATTTTCATTTTGCTTTCTGCAGGCCTGCAGCGAAGCTATTCCCGAAAGTACAGATTTAAGCAGCTCTTTTGATGGTGGTCTTGTGGCCACAGTTTCTGGTTTACCTAGCGGTACGAGCGGCTCAGTTATGTTAAGCGCTATCGTATCAGGCCTAGATGTTGTTGAATATGCTTATAAGGTGGGGTCGTCAGGTACGACAGATTGTTCATTAGCCACTGGTTACAGCAGCATGAGTGCAGGTAGCGGCATTCCTATTGCTGTTCCTATTACAGATTTTATCGGATCTTTCGCTGATGGAAGTATGAAGCTGTGTGTAGTGGGCGGTGACGGAACCGATTGGCAAGATATTTCTGTGGCAACCGTCTATACATGGAGCAAAGATACTCAGCTGCCTTCTCTCACAATAAGTTCGGCACAAAGTTCACCTACAAATGCTTCGCCCATTCCTGTGACTTTTACTTTTGACGAAGCCGTCACTGGATTTTCATTGGCTGATGTAACTATCAGTAATGCCAGCATTACAAATTTTGTGGCCGTAGATGGTTTAACTTTTACGGCTGATCTTATTCCAACAGTCGACGGTACCGTTTCGGTTTCGGTGGCAGCTTCGCTTGCGCAAGATGCGGCTGGCAATAGCAATACAGCTTCTAATAGTTTGAGCTGGAGTTATGACGGCACAGCTCCACAACTTTTAATGGTGAGTATTCCGTCTGCAGATGGGGTGTATACGGCGGGAACGGTTTTTCCAATCAGATTGACTTATGATGAGGCGGTTTTAATCAGCGGAGCCATTCCATATGTGCAAGTTGAGGCGGGCGCGACAGACCGAACAGCTCAGTACTTATCGGGTTCAGGTACAAGCACGATTACTTTTTCGTACACTGTTACTGCTTCTGATGTGAATAATGATTTAGATTTAGTGGCAGGCAGTCAGCTTTTTACTAACGGGGCAGTTGTAGCAGATGCTCTTGGTAATGTGGTTTCAACGGCTTTGCCCATAGGCGCGGCGACAACAGGTAGTATTAGTAATACACAAAATATTAAAGTCGTAGGTACGCCAGCTCTTTTAACACTTTCAGATGGGCCGCTCTATGATTACGGAGCGGTTCCAAATGGTGGGAGTCTTGATTATACATTGACTGTAACAAACACCGGCGGTTACCCAGCTTCATCTTTTAGCGAAGTGGGTTTAGCTGCACCCTTTGCATTTAAAGGTGGAAGCTATCCAGGTGGAAGTGGTACTTGCGGCGCCACTTTAGCTGCAGGTGCATCTTGCACTTTAGAAATTTCTTTTTCGCCGATGTCAGTTGCGGTTTATACCGATACAGTAAATCTTCAATATGACGATGGCCTGACTACAACTTCTGTCACAAGAGATCTGACCGGGACAGGTGTCCCCCCAGCATTATTGTCGATTAGTGATGGTCCAAGCTACAATTTTGGTCAGCTGGGCGTGGGGGATGTGCAGAGTTATGCCTTTACATTAACAAATTCAGGCGCAGTAACCGCTACAGGTATAACAGGTGCTGGGTTGGCGGCACAGTTTAGTTATTTGGGCGGAGCCTTCCCGGGTGGTGGTACGTGTACATCAAACTTAGCTGCCGGAAGTTCTTGTACTTTTGTAGTGGCATTTACGCCTGATGCTATTGGTTCATTTTCTGATTCGGTCCTTATCGATTATAACGATGGTGTTATGGGCGGAGTTACAGTCAGCCGAAATGTTTTGGGTGATGGTATTTTTGAAGTTGTACCTGTTTACGGCCTTAACAATGGTGATGTGAACACAAACTGGAATGACTATATTAAATTCGATAACGATGCTGGCGGCACAAGTCCCTATGACCAAGACGTTGAAGTTTGCGACGGAACTGAAACGGGCTATTACGGTGAGCTCGGCGGTTGTATTCACAGTGGTGAAAAACGCAAAGTGGTGTATTACGGACAGGGTACATGCGCCAACATAACTGCAGTGGATTATTTGGGAGTTTTTGATTGGATTTGCCGAGTTGAATCGGGTGATGCCACTTTACATATAAAAGGCTTTGCTGCAGGTAAGGGTTTGCGTGACCTTATTGATGGTGCAGGCTTCTGGAAGTCTAATTATGTAGAAATTTATGATGGCGCGGCTTTAATCGGTTCGACGGCCTACACATCGTGGTGGACGAACCCTCTGCAAGATCTTGCTATCGGGGGCTTTGATAATAGTGCTGTGACGACTGTTGTTTCTCTTAATACGGCCAGCACTATCTATTACATTAATGCTGATCGACCCACATTCGGTTATCAAATGGGTGCCGACAAAATATCGATTGTCACTTTAGGTACAAGCGTATTTAAAAAGTACGCGCTATCGCCGACTAACAACTGTGGTACCACTACAGGTACAGTGGCTAGTGCTAATTTTATCTCAATGCTTTGTGGTGGTAGCAGAAAATTTGTTTGGGTTGAGGCCGACATTGATGCTTTTACAGATGCAACCAATATGGCCTATAATGGACTTTATGCTTTTAATTTTAAATCGAGTCGAATTCATCACACAAGCGTTCTTAAGACTCACGCTAATAATATGTATTATGGCGTAAGCGTCAACGGGCCGTTATCGAGCTCGAATTTAATTTCTAATCTTACGGTCAATTCTAGTGCCAGTGGTCTTGAGCTTAAAGATTCACAAAAAAGTACTTATGCTCATATTAGTATTGCCAATATTGGTATAGGTTCAAGTGCCGTAGCTAAAGGACTGAGCCTGACCTCATTTGCAACTCATAATCGATTTTACGATTTGAGAATTGCGAATATGGATAATTCTCATTCTTCGACGGTGGGCCTCTCTGTCGGCAGCTCAAATAATATTTTCCAGCGCCTCAATATTAATAATGTGCGGGGGAAGGGCCTAGCCGTCTATATGACAGCCGCAGCCAGTAACAATGTTTTTACTCAAGTTATAACTTCGCAAACTTCAGACGCAGGATTCGGTTTATACGGAGCCTCTAATAATGTTTTTGGTTTTACTACACATTTAAATAATGACTTTAACGGAATTTATTTTGATTCTGCTTTATCAGTGAATAACAATTTATTTTTATCTACAGTGGTTGCTAGTGTGGGCAATAAAGGTATTGAAGCCGCTGGGTCGGGCTCTAGTAATTTATTCGTAGATACTTATTTGGCTAATAACGGCAGCTTTGGTGCTTCTATTACGCAATCTGGATTTGCAAACTCGGCGGGCTATTTAATAGCGGGTAATAATGGTGGTAGCGATTGTGCTGCGGGTGGCTCAAACCTTTGTGTCGGCCCTGTGATTTATTCTTCTGGTGGTAATTTGGCTTCAAGTTTTAGTGGAGCTGTATCGAGTGATGATGTGGCCAACCCAGCTGATTTTTCTGGCGCTATTTCTACTGCTCCCGCTGCTGCAGAAGGTTGGACGAACTTTGACAATTGGGCCCGTGCTTTAACTCAAAATGGTTTTAGCTTCCCATCTCCAAGCATGAGAGGATTCTCGACAACGAACTTCCTTATCTGGGACTCGCGTCCCCTCAGCGGAGACAATTTATATGATCGCAGTTATTCGGGCACATCAGTCAATGGTACACTCAACATAGACGGTTCACCTTGCGTCGCAAATACAGTTGCTTCCACAGATTATTTAACATCTGCTTTAGGTACTTTCTTGCGCACAGCTATTGAGATCGCTCACGATCAAGTGGGCAATAATAATGGTTTATGTGAAGCCAACGAAGACTGTATTTTCGCACCTCATATCGGTGCCTACCAGGGTGATGGCGGTCTTTTGTCAGGCTACTGTACTATTGGAGATGGCGCGGGCTCAGGTCTCGACGGCATAAAAATCTACCGCCACGTAAATCTCTAAAAGTAACCGGGCACCTTTTAGAATCCGTATTCAAGTAACAAGTTGAGGTAATTACCTTTAAGCTGAATCTCTTGATTCGAGAATTGGCTTGTCGTAGCTGAGGTCGATTTTTTATAAGAAGCACGATCAACACGCGAGGCAATACCAGCAAAGCCAGTTAAACGTTCTGATAAACGCAGACTGCCCATGGCGCCCACTTGCGTGGTCATTTCATTATCAATCTCGGCACCATTGGGAGTTTTATCACCGAACATCGAGAAGTAAGCGCGAAGATTGAGCTGTAAACCTAATTTAGGTGAGAAGGGATGCCAGAATGTCACGCCGGCATGAGGGCCCGCATACGAAACAATGTTATGTGTGTACTTGCCCGTATTATCCTGACGAGATTCCGGAAGCTCTTTCATAAAGAGGCCGCCAGAAAGTAAGATCTTATTAGTCATCCAATAAAGTTTTTTCGCATAGTGAAATTCAAGTGATGCGAACTGAACGTTTTCGCCGCTGACATTGATACCACTTAAGTCTAAGACCCCGATAAAGCCGTAATCTCTATTGGGCTTGAAATAACCTAAGCCCAAACGACCCGTGCCACCGGTAGCAGAATAATCAATCTTTTTATCGTTCTCGGCATCAACACCGCTGTAATTAATATTTGTAATGAGATAAGAAGCCATACCATACCAGCTTGTTGGTTTGTCCATGGATTCACGTAAACGAGACACCTCAACTGCGGCTGGCGAGCGATCACCTTGGTGAACTTTAAACTCTGTCGAGGTCAAACCCGAAGCTTCACGTAATGGTCCTCGTGCACGAACGGCCATGCGATACTGACCACCCGGAAGGGTGTTAGAGAATTCAATTTCATTCTCGGCAATATTATTTTTCTTTTCCATTGTTTTCCAGCCAGATTCTTCTTTGCGCTGAAGAACATAGTCGTAGCTGTTTGAATTGTCGGGCTTGTTCCACTTTAAACTTTGTACATATTTATCAAATGGTTTTTCAACTTTCGGCGATTCAAGCTTGGCACCCAACAAAATAAATTCGTTCGGAAGCTCTGGGCGATCGCCCTCTTGGCCGTTCGGCATGATGGCCACAACGCTCCACTTGTATTGAGTGGCGACGGGAAGAGTGAGTTCTAATTGTGTATTTTCGCTTTCGCCGGCAAAAGTTTTTGGCTCTTCAGGTTTCGCTTGTGGGTCTTGGCTCGGTACGACAAAGCTCTCAACATAAACTTTGTAGCGTTTCGCATTCGGAACTGGCGACCATTTGAACTCTGTTTTAGCCGTATCGATTTCGCCAGATTTCACTTCTTGCGCATTTTGCGGTATGAGCATGGTCGGGGCGCTGAAATTAACCACGAATTTTTCAAGCGTGCTCCATTCACCCGGAACGCCGCGATCATCATAAGATCTTAACCGGAAGTCATAAATGCCCGGCTTCACTTTGGCTTTCCAGAATGGCTTGGTCATTTTGAAAGTGAGAGTCTTCTTACTGGCTTGAGATTTAAGTTCAATTTCGTAAGCTGATGCGCCCTCAATAGGCTCAAGTTCCATTTCAAGTGAACGCTGAAGAGTAGGAGCCTGTGCATAAGCCAGGGTGCCGCTCAAAGCAGTGATCAGCGCTAAAATAAGAACTGTTACAGCATTCCTCAGCATTATTTAACTTTTACTCCTCTTAATTTAGGAGCTCTCACACCAGAGGTGCTCGGTACGCTTAACTCTCTTGGCTCGCTCTCTGGTCCGGGACGGCCAAACTTATCAATGGATTTAAGAGTCACTTTATATTCACCTGGCATTAAACCGCGAAGCTCAGCCGCGTCTTGGGCCGAAGCCACTTCGCGAGTCTGAACGCCTTCTTTATTTTTAACTGAAACTATATATTGAGTGGCGCCATCTACTTTCTCCCAATCCAGTTGAGCGCCGCCACTATTAGAAGCGGTCATGCGTTCAGGAGTACTTTGCGCAAATTGAGGTGGCGGTAATAACGGTGCCGGTTGAACTTCGATTTTCTTTCTCGCTGAGCGAGCCACTACTTTATTGCTTTGATCGATGGCCTCGACTTCAGCGTAGTATTCGCCGTTTTTCGGAAGCTCGACTTGAAGTTTTAAGTTCTGAGTGAGCTGAGTGATCGGATCAGACGTGCCGCTCATAGCGCCATCAGCCTCTTGAACGATACGCACCTTATACGATTTGTAATTTACAGGGGCGCTTTGCCAATTTAAAACTGTCGACGGTTTTAAAGTGACGTACTGAGTGGTTGGCGAGAAATCATCCGCCCACTGAATGATCGGAAGATTCACGATTTCAAAACTTCTTTTCTCGGCAGGGAGTGAAGACTTGCCTTGAGCATCGATCGCATTCACGGTCCATGTATAAGCGCCGGCTTTTAATACATCCGTTTTAAATTGTGGAATCTCTGATTCAAAAGTTAAAGCCTTCTGACTTGAGACTGTCGACGGGACGCCAGAATCGGGCTGAATCGTGACCTTATAATTCACTGCACGAGTTACGGGCTGCCAAGCTAAACTCACCTTTGAAGTGCCGTTTGAATCAGCCGGGATTTTTTCATTGGCCATTGGCTTATCAAGAATAGGTGTCGGTAACCCTTTAAAGACTTCCGTCGAGAAGACTTGCAGATCACTATATATAAGTTCGCCGCGGCCTTTGAGCTGACCGGCGACGCGCCAATAGAATTGACCGCCGGTTTTAATATCAAGATTGATTTCGTTTTTGTCGGTTAAGACCTTGCTGAACATTTTCGTCTTCATCTCAGAGTCGCGGTAAATTTCGTAAACCACTTTTTCGTACTGAGAAGGGTTCGACCAGTTGAAGCGAATTTGCGGACTTTCGAAGTTAACGATTACTTTTTTATCTTTTTCTGGCTCAAGTAGAACCGGCGGAGTGATCGCCACAACTTCATTCTTATATACAAGTGTGGTGATTTCAGGTTTGGTCGCATCAGATGAGCGAGCCACGAGGCGATAGAAGTTACGACCAAATTTCATCGGTGCTTCTAATTGGCCAGTAGCGCCCGAGCCCATAATGCCAAGTGCAGGTTTAATTGAATTTCTTGTCGGGCCGAGCTCAAGAGTGACTGTGTAGTCTGCAGAAAGTGGAGCCCACTTGAAAGTCACTTTTTCGTTTTTGCTCTTATCGATGTAAATCATTTCATCTGCTGCCGGCGCTAAAAGTTTAAACGTTTGACCGTTTAAAGATTTACCCTGCTCAACAGTGACAGTTTTGCCACCATCAGATTGAATTTCAGCCTGACCCTTTAAAACTTCGAGATCAAGTTCACCAGAGTTTGATTTACCAAGAGAGAGCTCAGATTTACCGAGGGCGATTTTTTTATTACCGCTCAAGAGAGTGATTTCGCTAGCTTTGCCGCCCATGCCACTTGCGTCTGCAGAACCTTCTGCTCCTTCGCCGCCACCGCCGCGAACAAAGAGATTACCTTGCAAGAAGTTGAGGGCAATTTTGCCCGCGCTCTCTTCGAGAATAATGGCTGAATCCGGGTCGAGATCAATGCGAGTGGTGGAGTTTAAAAATTCGATAGTGGCTTCTGAGTTGGCTGCGGTACGAATGGCTTCGCCAATGTGGAGGATTTCGTTCTCTGCAACCGGTTGCCAGATCAATTTGGTAATCGATTTTCTTTGTACTTCATTGTGAGTAATAACCATTCGGGCAATGGGCCTATTCTTCGAAGAGACGGAGTCATTTTCGGTGAGTTTGTACCACGTGACTGTAGTTAAAAATCCCGAGAGAGAAATAGCGGCCGCAATTAACAAGCGGCGAACATTTTTTTGCATCATAGCCTCCACAAGCCATTTATCGGCCAACCACCTCATTTTCTTACGTAATTTCAATAATTTAGGACTAGACCTTCGGCTTCGTTCTAGCTTTTGTCGGGGTTAGAAAGGAGAGTTGATTTCATATTTTTAATGAAGCTGAAAGTGCATAGGTTTGAGCCCAGTTGAAGTCTGTGAAAACTTGGTTCAAATGCCCTATATTGGCCATTATCTCGACTTTAAGCCATTATAGGTTCAAATCGAATATATGATATTTGAATAAAACTGCACTGTCGATTTTGTTCACACAGTTGACGAACCAGAGACAATCTTGCGCCACCCCCTTTAAAACCTTGGCACAGAGGGTCTCAAATCCCATATACCGCCAAACGGCTGGCTCAGACCTTGCGTTATAAGAGGGAAAGCGAGGGATTTATGGACACACAAACTACTACACTTAAGAAAATTAGTCAGGTTATGGCTCTAGTATTAGTACTAGTAGCGGTTTCAGCCTGCTCTAAAAAAGAAGGTAGCAAAGCTTCTGTAAGAAACAGAAACAACCGAACTCAAACTTATACGCCAACAAATGGGACTCCGGGTTCAACAAACAGTCAGTTTGGTACTATCCAAACGAGCCAACAAGCGATTTACAATTTCTTAGGTACAAATGACCCAAGCGTTATCGGCCAAGTGACCCGAGTTGTTTTTCAAGGTTATGTATCCGATGGTTACACAAGACAAGCCGGTGGTGAAGTGACTATTTACATTAACGACAACATGGGCGAAATTAAATCGAACTTTGGTGACTGCGACATGCAGGTTCCGAACAATGGTAACCAAGTGACAGTGACTTGCTATGATGGTGAAAATAACGCTGGATCAATCACATTCTACGGTAATGTTTACGGCAACACATACAGCGGCCAAGTTTACTTTGATCGCAATAACCAACAGCTTGGTAACTTCAGCGTTAATGCCTGCGCATTCTTAGACGCCGGTTGCTAATCGTCCGATAACTTCCTTGCATCCTCTCTCGATACCGACCTAAAATCGGTGTCGAGATGAGATTCGATCCAATCAGTTTTCAATCTATGTTATCAGGGCTTTCTACTCTTGATATCCCGCATATTCAGATTCAAACTCTGGCTGAAGCCAACGAGTTTATTCGTTCATACGGTTATGACGTCAACAAACAAGAAGATCTCGCGAAGCTCTGGTCGTATCACCAAAAAGCCATTAATTACATTCGCAATGAAATTCTTCAGCCCGGTGAACATGTCCCAGAAATTTTATCGGAGCCGAATCTTCTCGGCGATATTGGCAATCTCATGATTTACGCCAGTACCCAAAACTCGAAAATTCAGGTTTGGGCTTGTGGTTTATTAAAGGTGATCCACGTCTTCGTCCACTTAGAAAACGATTTGTTCGCCCAATATTCAAATGAGATCCAAGAGCAAATTTTAAAACCCATTCAGCAGCATATTCACGACGACCCGATTATCGGAACGATTCTCGGCCCCGCTATGGGTGAGCACTCCATCGTACTTAAAAAATACGAAGAGAAGCCGTTTAAAACCACACACTCATCGATTACGAAGCTTCTCGCGAAGCCAGAACTCGTGGCCTTCTCACTGATGGATAAAATGGGCGTGCGTCTTGTAACAAAACGCCTGATTGATGTGTTTCGCGTGCTCCGTTATTTGGTGAAACAGAACATTATTAACTACGCCCATAACATTCCTGATCAATCGATCAATACGGTGTATCCTCTCAATTTATTTATCGAAGTGATGGAGGGTTTAAGTCTCGATCGTGAGTACACAACTGAAGAGCTAGACCGCATTCTTTTTGAGAAGCTCGATAAAGAAAAAGAGCGGGCTGTTTATAAAGAGCGGGTGAATGTTTTTACCAGTCGCGATTATCGTTTTATTAAATTTATCACGCGCCGTTTAGTAAAAATTAACGTGGGCGTGGCTGAAAATCCGCGCTTTCTGACCTTCTTTTATCCCTATGAGGTGCAAATTGTAGATTACGATTCTTACACCCAGAATCTGCAGGGCCCAGGTTCACATGATATGTATAAGCAGCGCCAAATTCGCCGCGCTCGCGTGAGAATTTTTGGGCTCTCTGATCTCGATGAGGCGCCGAAACAATGACGAACAACAAAGAATCTTGGCTCTTAAAAATTCTCAGTTACCCGCGCGCGGTTTTAGGCGGAATTTTACTCACTATTTCAATCGCGATTTACGGCTCGGTTTTAATTTTGATTTCTATTGCCCTCGGTCGTCAGCGCGCAAGTAAAGCCCAAGATTATATTCTGCACACGTGGTCGCTTTTCGTGGCCTGGCTTTTCACAATAAAAATCAGAGTCGAAGGGCAGCAGAACTATTCTGAAAACGGCGTGCTCTTTCTTTTCAATCATTCGAGCCATTTCGATATTCCGCTTTTCTATGCATCAGTGAGAAAACCGTCTACTCGTTTCGGCGCCAAAATTGAGTTGTTTAAAGTTCCATTTTTATCAGGGGTGATGAAACGCTCGGGTGTTTTGCCCATTGCTCGCCATCGTCGCGAAGAAGTGATGCAGCTTTATTCAGATTCGATCGCGCGTGTTTACGCTGGTGAGAGTTTTGTTCTCGCCGCAGAAGGTACGCGTCAGCCGACCCCAGGGGTTGGAGCTAACTTTAAGTCTGGGCCCCTCGTATTTGCCATTCAGGGACAGTTTGAAATTCAGCCGGTCGTCATTCGCGGCGCCTACGATATCTTGCCTAAAACCCAGCTTTTTCCTTCTTGGGGAAAATGGATCAATCCCGTCCGTGTCTCTATTCTGCCACCAGTCTCGACCAAAGGTTTGACTCTTGATCAACGAGATCAACTCAAAGCCAGTCTCCATGCTATGATGACAGCAGAATATAACAGGCTGACACTAAAATGATTCGACCTTCAAAATTAGCTTTCTTCAAAGTGCAATTAGCACTCACGTTCAGCGTGGGCCTTGCTATGTGTACTATTGTCAGCTCCCAGGCACATGCCGACGAAAGCGTGGGTCGCATTAAAGTTGAAGAAGTCCTTTTGCGCCCAACTTATTTTTCACAGGAAAAAGAGGGCGGAGAATTCTCTTTCGAGGACTCCAGTATTTCCGTTGAATGGCAGAAAGATCAAAACTTCTCAGCGCGCCTTATGATCGGCTCAACACTTGAGCGCTCGGTGAATCAAATCTATTTAGAAACTGAACCGGACGACGCTTTAGGTTTTATAGAAGCCTACGCGCAATACACAGGTATCTATGGCCGCGTGCGTGCCGGCTTATTGCCTCTCAATTTTGGTTTGGCAGGTATGAGCGAAGATTACGAGCGTATTTGGCCCTATTCGCTTTTGATCGAAGATCGCATTATTGGGCTTCGTGATTATGGCGTCAGTTATTATACAAGTAACAATCGTTTTTACACTGAGCTTGTTGTTCACAATGGCGAAGTGGATACAAAGCCCAACGATGGCAACCCTTGGCTCACCACACGTTGGGGTTGGAAGAATGAAAAATTTCAATTGCAAGTGACGGGTCAGACGGGTCGCACGAATAAAGATACAACAACTCTAGGTTCGCCTACCATCGGGGGATGGGATCGCACAAAGAATGCTCAGTGGCGTTTTGTTGCGCTCAGTCTACAGTGGCGCCTTCGTAAGTGGGAAGTGAACTTTCAAGCTACAAGCGGTGAAGCTCAGCAGCGCGAAGATGAGAAAACTTTGGCGCTGTATCAGTTCGATTTTATTCGCTACCTAGGGCCTAATTGGGGTGTTGGTTTGCGCCATGATCAGTATGATCCGAACACAAAGGCCAAAGATGATCGCGTCAGTGAAGAAAGCGCTATTGTCTTTACAAAATCAGACGATGCCACATCTTTAGTGTCTTTAGTTTTCACCAAAGTGCTCGAAGAGCAGTATCAAGAGCCTAATGATAAACTCTGGCTCCAATGGCGCCTCACGCCATTTGTTAAGTAAGTTCGGTGCTTTGCACTTGCCCGCCGCGCCGCTCTCAGCGTAATTTTAGACCTTACAGAATTCTGAAAAGCAGACGGCAACAAGTCTGAAACGTGAGGAGAAAATTATGTCGATTCAAAATGTGGGCGTCGTTGGCGCTGGTCAAATGGGTAATGGTATTGTGCAAGTGGCGGCTCATAAGGGCTTCAAAGTCACAATGATGGATATCAGCGAAGCGGCAGTAAAAAAAGGTCTCGCCACAATCGAGAGCAGCTGCGATCGCATGATCAAAAAAGGCACGATGAGCGATGCCGATAAAAAAACTCTTCTTAGTAATATTAAAACAGCCACGACCAGCCAAGAGCTCGCTCAGTGCGATATCGTTATCGAAGCAGCCACAGAGAATGTGGATTTAAAATTAAAAATTTTCAAAGACCTAGATGCGGTTTGCAAACCCTCAGCGCTTCTTTGCACCAACACATCTTCAATATCAATTACGAAAATTGCCGCAGTCACAAAGCGTCCAGAAAAAGTAGCTGGCATGCACTTTATGAATCCAGTTCCGCTGATGCAACTCGTAGAGCTTATCAAAGGAATGCAAACGTCTGATGAAACTTTCAATGCAGTAAAAAACCTCACTGAAGCCATGGGCAAAGTTTTCGTGGTGGCCAAAGACGTCCCAGGTTTTGCCATCAACCGTGTTCTTTGCCCGATGATCAACGAAGCTATTTACGCTCTCTACGAAGGAGTGGCCACGGTCGAAGATATCGACACAGCCATGAAGCTGGGCACCAATCAACCCATGGGCCCGCTTACGCTAGCGGACTTCGTAGGTCTCGATACGCTACTATCAATTATGAATGTACTATACGACGGCTTGGGCGATCCAAAATATCGCGCCTGCCCACTATTGATTAAATATGTTGAAGCCGGCTGGTACGGCCGCAAGAGCGGCAAAGGTTTCTACGATTACTCGCAAACACCACCAGTCGCAACCAAGCGCTAGTCGACGAGGTTGAAGAGAGAATGCTGAGTGCTCGGCGAGCGAGTGCCCTCAGCCCGATGTTGCATAATTTTGCAACATCGATGTGAGTGAGAGAGAGACTCCGATCGAAGTCGAGGAATTCCTCGACTTCGATCGGAGTGGGAATTTGGTAGGTTAAAGCCAATGTCAGAACCACTCCGATTGATGTTTCAGAAAAATGAGACATCAATCGGGGTGCAAAAGAATGGGAGCTATAATGAAATTTGAAACACTACAGTTTAATCTTGAAGGCCATATAGGCACCTTAACTATTTCTCGCCCTCAGGCATTGAACGCGCTGAATGCCCAGCTGTTAACGGAGCTCGGTGAATTTCTCACAGCTGTTTCGGTGCAAAATTTTCCTGATATGCGGGCGCTTATTATTACTGGCTCAGGCGAAAAAGCTTTCGTTGCTGGAGCCGACATTAAAGAAATGCAAGCTCGTGACCCGAAAACAGGCCAACATATGGCGGCGGAAGGGCAAAAAGTATTTCAAGCTATTGAAGATTTGAAAGTTCCAACTATTGCCGCAGTTAATGGGTTTGCCTTAGGTGGTGGCCTTGAATTGGCCCTTTCCTGTGATTTTATTATTGCTTCTAAAGCGGCAAAAATGGGTTTGCCAGAAGTGAGCCTTGGATTGATTCCGGGTTACGGCGGCACTCAACGTTTGGCTCGCCTAGCCGGCAAAGCAGTGGCTCGTTTGATGACTCTCACTGGGGATATCTATACAGCTGAGCAATGTGAGAAGTGGGGCGTAGTCGCTTTGCTCACCGAGCCAGCTGACCTTTTGCCAACTGCTAATAAGCTAGCAAAAAAAATCGCTGAACGCAGCCCCCGAGCTATCGCCTTAGCCAAGGAAGCCATTTATCGTGGAGCAGATGTAGCGCAAAGTGCAGGAATGGATATTGAGGCTGAACTTTTTCATGCGGCTTTTAATTCAGCCGACTGCACTGAAGGGGTTAATGCTTTTGTAGAAAAGCGCTCTCCAAAATTTACCGGCAAATAATTTGAAAAGTATTTTGAAGGCCCATTGAGGCCAAGTTAAGGAAATCAAAATGGCCTATAAACCTCAAAGACCAATACGCATCGTAACAGCCGCCTCGCTTTTTGACGGCCACGACGCTTCGATCAATATCATGCGCCGAATTTTACAAGATATGGGCGCTGAGGTGATTCACTTAGGTCATAATCGCTCGGTTCAAGACGTAGTGACCACAGCTCTTCAAGAGGGCGCTCAAGGTATTGCTGTCAGCTCTTATCAGGGCGGTCACATGGAGTATTTCAAATTTATGAAAGATCTCCTGGTAGAAGCGGGAGCCCCTTACGTGAAAATCTTCGGTGGCGGTGGCGGCGTCATTGTTTATGAAGAGAAGAAAGAGCTTGAAGACTACGGTATCGATTGTATTTTTCATCCGGATGATGGCCGTCGTTTAGGCCTTGAGGGTATGATCGAGCTGATTATCAAAGCCTGCGATTACGATATTCTTGAAGCGGCTCAAAAAGTTCAAAAGGTTGGCGTTCCGCAAATTATGAAATCGAACCCGATTCAACACCGTGAATTGGGTCTGGCACTCACTGCTGTCGAGTTAAGCGGTGATAAGTCTACTTCGCCTTCTAGGTTTGTTAAAGCTGGCGCTGTAGCTGGTTCAAAAGCTGGCACTTCTGAAAAGACGCCGCTTATTTTAGGCGTCACCGGCACCGGCGGCGCTGGCAAATCAAGCTTGGTTGATGAACTTATTCAAAGATTTTTAAATATTTACCCTGAAATTAAAATTGGTGTTGTCTGTGTCGACCCATCGAAACAAAAAACCGGCGGCGGACTTCTCGGCGATCGCATTCGTATGAATTCCCTTTCTCGTGATCGGGTTTATATGCGCTCAATGGCTTCGCGCGGGTCAGGCCGTGAAATTTCTGATCATCTGCCGGCCGCTTTAGATTTTTTAAAGACTCAAGATTTCGATCTGTTGATTGCTGAAACTTCAGGTATTGGTCAGGGCAGCTCGGCCATTCTCGATGTTTGTGACGTAAGCCTTTATGTGATGACCGCTGAATTCGGCGCTCAATCGCAACTTGAAAAAATCGACATGATTGATTTTGCCAACCTCATCGCCATCAATAAAGCTGATCGCCGTGGAGCCCAAGACGCCCATCGCGATGTGATTAAACAGTACCGTCGCTCGCATAAACTTTTTCACGACAACGGCCCGGTACCGGTTTACCTCACGCAAGCCTCAAACTTTAATGACAAAGGCGTCAACGAACTCTTTATCGGCATTGCCAACACGCTTGTTGAAAAAACAAACGGATCAGCAGCAGATGGCAAAGGCTCAAATATTAAAAATTCTGAGCAAGGTTCAAGTCGAAAACTTGGCGGTTTTGATTTTACTATAACTCCTGAAAAGCAAAAGGCACTCGCTGGCTCGGCTCAGCAGACCATCGTGCCGGCTGAACGCCAAAATTACTTAGCGCAAATTACGGGCAGTGTTCGCGATTATAAAAAAGCCACGAACGCGAAGTCAGTGGCGGCTCGCCAGTATCAATCTCTCGAACTGGCTGAAACACTTATTAAAGGTTCAGCGGCAGAAATTCAGGCGAAGAAAACCGAACTCCGTGCGCAATTCTCCGCCGAAGAGTGGGAGAAGCTGACGAGCTTTGACGACCTCGTTAAAACCTACAGCGCCCGTGAATTTAAATACACCGTGCGCGGCAAAGAAATTAAACAATCCATGGTCAAAGCCTCACTCAGCGGAATTGAAATTCCACGCGTGGCAGTGCCGCAAACAAAAGACTGGGGCGATCGCTTTAAATTCTTAGCTCTTGAAAATGTCCCGGGAGAATTTCCGTTCACGGCAGGTACGTTCCAGCTTAAACGTAATGATGAAGAACCGATTCGTATGTTCGCTGGAGAAGGCCCGGCCGAGCGCACCAATCGTCGTTTTCATTTCTTATCTTCAGATTTACCGGTCAAGCGCCTCTCAACCGCATTTGACAGCGTGACTCTTTACGGAAATGACCCTGATCTGCGCCCTGATATTTACGGTAAAGTGGGTGAGTCGGGCGTGAGCATTTCAAGTCTCGAAGATATGAAGCTTCTTTATAAGGGCTTTGATCTTTGTGATCCAAAAACTTCGGTTTCGATGACCATCAACGGTCCAGCACCCATGATTCTCGCTTTTTTTATGAACACGGCTATTGATCAGCAAGTTGAGAAAAAAGAAAAAGAACTGGGCCGCAAATTAAGCGAGCAAGAGCACAAAGAAGTGGCGGCCTATGCCCAATCACAAGTGCGCGGAACCGTTCAAGCCGATATTTTAAAAGAAGATCAGGGTCAGAACACTTGCATCTTCTCAATTGATTTTGCACTCAAGATGATGGGTGACATTCAAGAGTATTTTACGCGCAATAATGTGCGCAACTTCTACTCGGTATCAATCTCGGGTTATCACATCGCCGAAGCCGGAGCGAACCCGATCTCACAAGTGGCTTTCACCCTTTCAAATGCCTTCACTTTTGTTGAGTACTATCTCTCTCGTGGTCTGAGCATTGACGAGTTTGCTCCGAATCTTTCGTTCTTTTTCTCAAATGGACTCGACCCTGAATACACTGTGATTGGCCGCGTGGCTCGGCGTATTTGGGCCATTGCCATTAGGGATTTATATAAAGGCAATGATCGCTCGCAAAAATTAAAATATCATATTCAAACTTCAGGTCGCTCTCTGCACGCGCAAGAGATCGCATTTAACGATATTCGCACCACGCTTCAAGCGCTTTTGGCGATCAATGACAATTGCAATTCATTGCATACGAATGCTTATGATGAGGCGATTACGACTCCTACAGAAGAGTCTGTGCGTCGGGCTCAGGCCATTCAGCTTATTATCAATCGTGAATTTGGTCTGACCTATAACGAGAACCCGATGCAAGGCAGTTATTTAACAGACTGGCTGACAGATAAAGTCGAAGAGGCCGTGCTTGAAGAGTTTTTAAAAATCAATGCTCGCGGCGGAGTGCTCGGTGCCATGGAGACTCAATACCAGCGGGGTAAAATTCAAGAAGAGTCGATGTATTACGAAACGCTGAAGCACAACGGGCAGTTTCCGATTATTGGCGTGAATACTTTTGTCGATCCGAAGACTTTAGAGAAAGGTTACGTGCCGCCAAAAATTGAAATGGCGCGCGCTTCGGCCGATGAAAAGAAACTTTGTCTCGATCGAACTGAGAAGTACAAAGTCGATCATAAGCCTCAAGCTCAGAAAGAGCTTGAGAACTTAAAGAATGTCGCATTAGCAGGTGGAAACGTGTTCGCCGCGCTGATGTCGGCGGCGAGACACTGTACGCTCCATCAAATGACGAAGGCGCTATTTGAAGTCGGTGGTCAGTACCGTCGGAATATTTAGAGTTCTTGCGCTTAACATCGTTGTGCTAAATGATTAACGTGATTTAATTAATGTAGCTGTAATTTTCTGTACTGTAGTCGCCATCCAGATCGCCCTTGATTCTGTAACCATCTTTTAAGCCAGTCTGAATGCTGGCATCTTTGAAAATAACATGACCATTATTCCTAAACAGAATGTGCCGCAATCTTGATGAGCTCGAATTTATGTTCTTTTGGTAGAGAGCATATATTTCGGCTAGCTTTTTAGGGCTTAACTTAAGACGTGAAACAGCCTCAGCTGCTTCGTGACTATAAGATCCATTTTTAACTGCTGTAATATAAGCTTCGGCTAGTATATTTGATAATGCTTCGCCTTTAACAACTGCAGTGGGAGAGAAGGCTATGCGAGTATTTAGGCTGTATTGAGTGGTTTGGTCTAATTTGTACCAGCTCTGTGCAAGCTTTTTTTCAACCAATAAATCGCCTGTAAGAAAACGTTCGGTATTCCAAACTGAAAATTTTCTCGACACGGCAACATCAATAATTGATAAAATATTTGCTGAAGAAAGTCGCTGACCTTGAGCGGCCATTTCAAGACTAATTCTAGCTTTTTCTTCGTCCTTTTGTGTCTTTGCTGAGTTGATCCAGGTCTGTAATAAGGTCGCTGGGGCTATCGGAGACAAAACAATCTGTTTCATAAGCGCAGCACTCTCACCCATATAACTAGGTGGATTAACTAGTGCTGTAGATAGCAACTGATAACGTTGGTCATATTGACCTCCGCCACCTGAGGCAACAGCATAAGCGCTGATCCATAAAGCTTCAGCCGATTCTTTTTTAAATCGTGGCCAGTTTTTAGCAAAAGATTGAGTCAGTTTTAAAGTTAGAGCCGCGTCTTTTTCATGAATTTCAGAGCAAGTGACGATGCTGAAGTGCTCTTTTTTAGTGAAATCGTAGTTTTTAACAACAGTAACATCGACATACTTTCTGTATTCGGCTTTATCGTCTAATAACGAACAAATTGTGTCCGTATTAGCACGAGTGGGTACTAATAGTCTTTCGCGGAATATTTTTCTTAAAGTTCCATCAAACACTTGTGAGGTGATCCAGCCAATTCTTTTCTTCATCTCTAAGAAATCGATTTTATCTGTAAGGATTACGCCTTGCATTCCGAGGAGGGAGTTAACTTTGTCAACTATAGCTATGTTGCTCTTTAGAGATAAAAGTTCTTTCTGAACTTCAGCTGAATTCTCTTTAAAGTTTTCTTTAACATTGTCGCTGATAAAGCGAGCGACAGTAGGGAGGTAAAGTAATACATTTTGCGATAGCATTTCCATTGAATTTCTAAGACGAGTGGCCACACTTAATTTGTCGTCTTGCAAGAGACACATTTTAGCTTTAATTCCGTAGCCAGCATCTTGCTTCTTTAGTCCCGCAATAGAAGTGCGATTGTAAGCTGACATTGTATCATTCCAGATTTTAGCTGCCGTACTAACTTTATTTGATTCAAGATGCTGTCTATAGCTACCTAAATCATTTAAGAATTTACGCAATGACGGAGCTATTCTGACTCCCGCCGGGGCGACGCCATCGAAGCCGTAAATGATAGGTGCATTCTCAAAAACGCGAGACATTTGATCGCTAAATGACGAACCAAATGGACCATAACGTGTTGAAACGATTCTCTGAGCTTCGGCGCCATTGATGCCGTCGTCGACTAAAACTCTTAAGTATTCTTCAGGTGTACGGTGATCTTTTGTTTTTCCAGCGAGAGTGTTGCAGCCGAATAAATAGACCTCTTTAAGATCTTTAACGATTCCATCACAGGTATTTTTGCACGAAGCTGTAGTGAGCTCTTTCAATGAAAGAGAGATGTCACTGTCCTTGCCGAAAAAGCTACCGCCGAAATGACCTGAAATTAATAAGACATCGCATTTGATGCCGGCCTCGCAGGCCTTCGCGAACCATTGAGATTTATTGTTGGCATCGGCAAATTTAGTTAGTTCGGTAAATGTAAATTCATTGGGATTTAATTTGCTTTTAAAGACTGTTAGCTCGTCGCTTGAGTTAATAGTAATTGAGCAGACATTATATTTGGCCCAAGAAGCTTGGGCCGTAAAAAGCAAAATTAAAAGTATTCCAATGTTTTTCATTTGGTCTCCGAAACCCAAAAGTATTTGCCTTAGTTATTTCTGCAGAGCTGAGAAGCTTTAGACGCTGCTGGTTTGATGCATCCGAAAGTGTTGCATGAACCGCCAGCTTCGTAGCATCCGAAAGTATTGCAGCCGCCACCTGGTTTATAGCAGCCAAAAGTGTTGCAACCACCGCCAGCAAAATAGCAGCCGAATGTATTACATCCACCGCCTTCAGCGTATTTGCCGAACGTATTCACTCCTACACATTGTGGAACGCGATAAGCTTGGCGACCAATAATATTGATAATGCCGTTTCTATAGCAAGCCGCCTCATCAGCATAAGTGCGTGTTACTTGTTCGCAGCGATCAAGAAGTCTTTCGAGACGTTGATTGATATCGCGGTTCTGCGCGAAGCTAGTCGATACAGATAATAGAACAAGAACTGATAGGATAAATGCTTTCATAATTAAACTCCTGTAAAAAACACCGTATAGAATGGCAAAGGGCCGTAGTATAGGGTTGTTAAAGAAACGCAGTATAAAGGGTGCGCGGAGTTTAAAAAATAGGAGCTGTAAACAAGATAGGGCTGTCTAAGATTTTGACAGCCCTTGTATGAGTATCGCTGACAAGAGAAGGCACCTCCAACGTTGGAGTCGCATTGCGTTCAGAGAAAAGTGTGCCGTCTCCGGTCCGGACGGTCACAGAATTACGACTTTAACGGAAACAAAGCTTACCTACGCGAAACAAAGTTTACCCACGTGAATCAAAGGCTTATCTACGTGAAGCAAAATCAAAAGCTGAGTACGCGACTCAAAAACTATTCTAAACGAATCGAGCCATCGGCTTTTAAAACGATTACGCCGCTGATCTCTGAACCGGCAGATTGCATGCACTGAAAGTTATCAGCGCGCACTAAGATCCCTTTTTCAACTACATCCGCCAGGGACAATGGGCACGTTTGATTTTCGGCGAAAAAACGAACATCTGAAACGTTGGCGCGGCAGAGGCCTGAAGAAACGGGACCAACCGATTCTACGGTGGCGATGATCTGAGCTTCGCCGAGACAGTTCTGTGCTTTATCTAGGTTGGCTTGTGCTAAAGCTGAAGTCGCACCAGTTAAAACTAATAGAATTGAAAATAAAGCCGATTTCATAAATATCTCCTTTGATGAGTGAGTTTGAACCCAGAATTTAGGTTTTAAACTTTGAGTTGCCTTTTTGTAACGGATTTCTGTGAGCGGCTCAAGAGGAGCGGCCATCCTCGCCAAATTTAAACAAATGGCGAGAATTTAATGCAGATTGAACTCTAGCAGATTGAGGCCTATCAAATTAACTCTTAAGGCCATTTGCCGCTAAATGACGTGATTATGATTCACAAGCCGTTTTTTACGAAAGCTCGAGCTTTGCAATTGTCTGAAGCTGCATATTCGATGTGCCTTCATAGATCTGGCCGATTTTAGCATCGCGGTAGTACTTCTCAATCGGATATTCTTTAGTAAAACCGTTCCCACCGAAAAGATCCACACCAATAGAGCAGATTTTTTCAGCCGTACGCGAAGAGTAAAGCTTTGCCATAGCAGCTTCTTTTAAAAAGTCCTTACCAGAATCTTTGAGGCGAGCCGCATTGTAAACCATCAAGCGCGAAGCTTCGAGCATCGTGCGCATTTCAGCCAATTGAAATTGAACGCCTTGAAACTCAGCAATAGATTTGCCGAATTGTTCGCGGGATTTTACGTAAGCGAGAGTGGCGTCGTACGCTCCTTGAGCAATACCCACCATCTGTGCGCCAATACCGATTCGGCCTTCATTGAGTGTTTCAATGGCAATTTTATAACCTTTGCCCACTTCGCCGATGACGTTTTCTTTCGGCACGACGCAGTTTTCAAATAACAATTCACAAGTCGAGCTGGCGCGAATACCAAGCTTGTCTTCTTTTTTGCCGACAGAGAAACCTTTCATATCGCGCTCAACGATAAAGCCAGTGATACCTTTATAACCTTTTGCTGGGTCCATGTTCGCGAACACCAAGAAGAGGTTCGCTTCGCCCGCATTTGTGATCCAAAGCTTATGGCCATTCAAAACAAAGTGATCGCCTTTGTCTTCAGCCTTAAGCTTAAGAGCAAAAGCATCTGAGCCAGATGAAGATTCAGAGAGAGCGTACGCTCCCAACCATTTTTGCGCCATAAGCGGTAAGTATTTATCTTTTTGTTTGTCAGTGGCCCATTTGATAATGGCGTTTGTGACAAGAGTATTTTGTACGTCCACCATGACGCTGACTGATCCGTCAACGCGGCCTAATTCTTCAATGGCTAGGCAAGCCATTGTGAAGGTAGAGCCCGCTCCACCAAATTTTTCTGGCGTTTCGATTCCCATTAAACCCATGGCGAAAAGTTTTGGGAGGAGATCAAGATCCATCTTGGCTTCGGCGTCCATTTTGTGAACGAGAGGTTTGATTTCAGCTTCAGCGAACTCGCGTACGGCCTCGCGAAATGCAACTTCGTCTTCTGTGAACTGAGTAAGGGCGCGAAAATCTGATGACATAATGTCTCCTGAACGTTAGCTTCTAAAGTATGAATCCTATTCGAGTACTTATAGCAAAGCCAGGCCTAGATGGTCACGACCGCGGTGCAAAAGTTGTGGCCCGGGGCTTACGTGATGCCGGATTCGAAATCATTTATACGGGTCTTCACCAAACTCCTGAGATGGTGGTGAACTCAGCCCTTCAAGAAGATGTGGATATTGTAGGCTTGTCGGTGCTTTCAGGGGCTCATTTGCCCTTAGTGACAGAAATTCAGCGCTTGATGAAATCAAAAGACATCATAAAGCCCATTTTCGTAGGCGGGATCATTCCGCCTGATGACGCAAAGCAGTTGTTAGAGCAGGGTGTATCTGCCGTTTTCGGGCCAGGTTCAAGTATTAACGAAATCGTCGAAAAAGTTAGAAAGTTGGTCGCGGAGTAGGCGCCAGCTGTCTAAAGATTTGCCGTTCAGTTGTTTAAGACTTGGCGATTGTGGAGTGGGCTGCCTACAGTCAAGTTGCCTAACTGAGCAAAATCAGCTCTATGTAGAGCTAAAATTAAATTGAGATCTAATAGATTCCAGCACGAGAGAATTTTGCTCAGCTCGGCAACTCATATTTTGTCGACCTCTTAAAGAACGAAAGCTTTAAAATTTTTTGTTTTTCAATAATCTTTGAGATTAGTTTGTCTATAAAATTAATTTTTAAACGTTAGCGGCAAGGCTAATAAGCAGGTTCAATAAAAATAAACTAATACCAGCGAAAATAACTTTTTGAATCGTGCTTGAAACAAGTGATTCATTTATTTTTACATCGTTCATTTTAGTCTCCTCAGTTAAATTCATAGACTTACGAGCGAGATCATATACGAGTCCTCTTATTTACGAAATCCCCTCTGAAAACAAGATAATTTCAACACGGAAAATCTACAAAACGCTCGGGGAAATTAGTAAGTGGTTAAAAATAGAGTGGTTTTTACTGAGGGTTCTAATGATTCCGGTAAGAATGACAAGATTGTTTAACGTTTAGACAAAGATATTTAAACCTTTATTCTCCCTATGAAAATCCAAGCTTTGACCCCTTTAGCTGTCAAAATCATTACAGTCGAATTCAACCTGACCGAAATGTTATATTTACTAACGAAATAACTCTCGAAATCAGGACGTATTATGTGGGCTAAAAAAGCGATTTTATTCACTCTCGTGGGAGTCGTGAGCGCTATGATTCAGTTTTTCACATCAAGCGCTGTAGCGAACGGAATAATTTCGCCCAAGTCGCCATTTTTTATGCTCACTCATGATCTTGTGAATTGCAAAACTTTGAAAGAGCAGCGCGGGCATTTAAATAGAGACGACGTAACTCAGAAAAATGTTTGTATTTTAAACGTGCGCTGTGAATCACGCTTGAAGCTAAACAAAAGAACGCCCGGACCAGTTGTTACTGACAAAGCTTATTGTTTTCCGGCTAAAAATAATATTTGCCCGAGCGCACAGTTTTGCGCGACGGATATTAAATACTTTAAGCCTAACTACATTAAGTACGTTGTAAAACCCTTAAAATTGCATTGAGTTCATTTTTTCTATCACGCCCTTAGCTTCAAGCTTAGCTAGGGTTGAAGGTGATACGTATATTCTTGGTAAGAAATTACGGTACTGCGATAGAATTTTTAAAACTGAATTGGGCATTTCAATTAAAAGTTTCACTTCGCCTTCGCGAGTGAGAATTTTGGCCGGATCTCGTAAAAGATGGCTGTCGATCACTTTTCCGTCACGCTGTGTATCGAGAAGGACGCGTTCTAGGTTTTTTGTAAACGTCACATCTTTTGTCGGAATATCAAAAATCATCCATGCCGTCGGGTCGATTTCGCTCAGTTGTGCTTTTAGCCAGTCATGGGCGGCATTCACTTGGCGAATCACATCTTTGCGGTGCTCGTCGCTTTGAATGAGCGTTGGCTTCACTGGGCCCGCCTTAATCTGCGCCGGTGCAATTCGATTGGCTAGCATTTCAGAGAGTTCGCGAATCATCGGGTGAGTGATGCGTCCTGCGAGATATTCGTGAAGTTTCGCTAAGAAGTAAGAATCGTTAAATGTGAAATACTCATTCGGATTTTGTGAAACTTTGTCTTTCAAATGATCAAAAGAGTAAGCCAGTCCATTTTCTAGAAAATACTGATGGATTTTAGCGGCAATTAAATCAAACTTATAACTGGTTCCGTCGCTGATGATTTGCGAATACCAAAAATAACGAGAGACAAGAAACGAATCGACCACATTCATGGCGTCTTCGCGCACGCAGAGAACCTCTTGGCCTTTTACTTTTTCAACCGTTAAAGCACGAATTAAAAAATCGATATCATAAACGCCGAGCTTAATGCCGGTGAAGTGGGCATCGCGTAGTAAGTAGTCCATGCGATCGGCATCAACATCTGAGTGCATAAGCTGGTTCGAGAGAACATTTTTTGAGCGGCCACTGATAACAGTTGAAAGCTCAACTGGGTCGATGCCTTCTTCTTTTAAAATCTTAGTGATGCCGCCCTCGAAGTCAGTATTTAAAATAATATGCTGGCCTAGAACCTCATGGTTGGCTTCGCTCTTATTACTTTTACTGCGCTGCTGTTCTTTCCAGTGATTGATGTAGGCGAGTTCTATGGTATGTGAAAACGGAAATGTTCCTACATCGTGGAGCATAGCTGCCAAACGCATCATACGATGAAACTGCGTGGTCTCATCGCGCGATGCCGGATTAAAAAACTTTTCATCTGGCGAAGCTTTGCCAATGGAAGTTAAAATTCTATGCATCACATGGAGAACGCCCAAAGCATGGGCGTGGCGGGTATGAGTGGCGCCCGGGTAAACATAAAAACTAAAACCGAGCTGACGAATCCAGCGTAAACGTTGATAATAAGGCGTATCTAAGATGCGCGCTTCAACCCGGTTGAGTGTGATGTGACCATGGATGTTGTCATACACTTGTCGCTTAAATAACTCTGCCATTAAATATATATCGGCGACTTCATCAGATTTAACAACTGCGTTATATGACTCGACTAGACGCCAGTCGTGAAGCGGTGTAATTTAAAAGGTACCAGCATCAAAAAGGGAGAAAAAATGAAAGCATTTATGACTATGACAGTAGCAGCTTTAGCCGTATCTCAAGTGGCTTGCGCAGCCTCAAACACGAAAACAACATCGACTGAAACAAAAACTACAACGACAACAACATCAGCAGCGACAACAGCGCCAGCTGCGGCTCCTGCAGCTTCTTCAGCTGGCCGAGGCGGTTTCGTTGAAGATCGTTTGAAATTTAAAGTCACTGGCATGCACTGTGGTGGATGCGCAGATTCGATTAAAGAAGAAGTTGAAAAAGTTCCGGGCGTAGCAGAAGCGCAAGTGGATTTTAAAACAGGCGATGTGGTTGTGATTTCATCTGGCCCCAGCAAACTCGAGCGCGCCCCGGTTATTAAAGCCATTGAGAGCGCCGGAACATTTAAAGTTAAAAAGTAAGTCGTTGAAATCAACGGCTCACTTAAAATAAGGATGAAAAATGGGAAATTTAGATCCATTACATTTAATCAGCTTAATTTTTATTGGATTTGTTCCATTTTTATTTTCTCTTTGTTTTCATGAAATGGCTCACGCCTGGATGGCGAAGAAAAAAGGCGACAGCACTGGTGAAGTCATGGGTCGTCTTTCAATGAACCCTTTTGTCCATGCCGATCCGGTAGGAACTTTTATTCTACCGCTTTCATCGATTCTGTTTCAGGCGCCGCTTTTCTTCGGGTGGGCGAAGCCTGTTCCGGTGAATGAGAGAAACTTAAGCAAGCCTCGCGAAGATATGTTCTGGATTGCCATTGCAGGCCCAGCTTCAAATCTTCTTCTGGCTATAATTGCAGCTTTTGTTTGTGCAGGGGCCTCAGTTTTTGGCGGATTTTCAGCAGGGCAGACGACTCAAAGTATTGCGGGTTTTGCCTACAGCCTGGTGCTCGTTAATATGATGCTCGCTATGTTTAATATGATACCGCTTCACCCTCTCGATGGCGGAAAGGTGATCGCCCGATTTCTGCCTTATTCTGCCAATCGCTTCCTTGAAGACAATGCGCAGAAGCTGAATATCGCTCTGATCTTGCTTTTCCTCGTTGGTGGACTGAGCTTTCTGGGCCATTACATTCGCACTGCTGCTTATTTCTTAGTCACGATTTGTGAATTTTGCTTACGCCTGATCTTTTAGGCCCTTAAATTCCATTTTTATGCCATGCATCATCCCATTCAATTTATTGAAAGATAGGGTCTAGCTTGGTTGAATCACCCTATGACAAATCTACATGTAGAGATTGATCGTTTCTCGGGCCCGATGGCTCTTTTGCTGCACCTTATCCGCCAGCAAGAAATGGACATATTCGATATTAATATCCATGAGATAACGGCGAAATATCTAGAATCAGTTAAACAAATGAAGAAGCTGAATCTAGAAGGTGCCGGTGAATTTATCGCCATGGCTGCCACGCTTATTCAAATTAAATCTAAGATGCTTCTGCCGCAATATAATGAAGAGGGCGAAGTTGTTGAAACTGAAGACCCACGCCGCGATTTAGTTCGTCGTTTGATTGAATATCAAATGTACCAAGAGGCCGGTCAAAAAATGTATCAGATGCCTTTGCTCAATCGTGACGTTTGGGCGCGCGCTGAAGCCGAGAAAATCGAAACTCCGGATTCTGAAATTATCATCGAAGAAGACAACGCACTTTACGCTTTAATCGCAGCTTACCGCGCAGCTATGAAGAATATGAAAAAAGCTGTTCATAAAGTGGGCGAGGCGATGCAATCCATTCGTGAGCGCATCTGGGAACTTAAAGACCAGCTCGTTGTGGGCCGTGAAGCTCGATTCTTTGAGCTTGTTGAGACGGGCTCTCGTGCGGGTGATCGTAAAGCTCAACTCTTGATTACATTTCTATCGCTTCTTGAGCTTGGTAAAATGAATTTCGTGGCTCTTTTCCAAGCAGAAAACTTCGCAGACATTCATGTGGAGCCGAAGAAGAACATCGATAAAGACGTGATGTCAAAAGTTGAAGACTATGAATCAGCTCAAAAACTCTCTCTTGGAGCAGGTGAAGCCAATCCGACAGTGAGCACACAAGTTGAATTTAATATGCAAGATGAGAACTGGGATGAGGAGCCAACTCACGCCACAGAAACGCAAGTGGCCGCAGGCTTGTTACACACACCAGCTCCAGTGGATGATGCCACTCTTGATGCAATGATCGAGAGCGAAATCGGTGCTGAAGATGACTCTATTGAGAACTACGAATCTGTAACTGAAGCCGCCTCAGCCGATGCAGTACCGCAGATAGCTGAAGTGCCGACTGAAGAGTCAGCATCTGATGATGATATTTTGGCCGAAGAATTAAAAATTGAGCAAGAGGACAGCGAAAATGGCGAAGAAGAAACCTCAGTCTAAAAAGACGAAGACGAAAAAAGTTGATAATGCGGCTCAAGCAGCTGAAGAAAACGTAGAGACGTTGGTGATCAATGCGGGTTCGGCAATGGCCATGTTTGAAATGCAAGGCGACTCAATCGACTTCGTCGATGAAGTGACAGCTGAAGCCGAAGCACTTGAGGCGTCAGGCGCTGATGAAGCTGCTGACGCCAATGATGGCACGACAATAGCCATCGACGCTTCAATTTTTGATGCGAGCGCAGCTGGTAACGAAGACGCCGAAGTGGCGGCCCTTGATGATGAAGCTCTTTCTTTTGATGGCGAAATGTCGACTCTCGAGTCTGACGAAGAAATGGCTGTGACGGCGGCTGATACTGAAGGTACTGAGCTTGAAGGCTTTGCTTCTGCAGAAATCGAAGACGTTGAAGAAATTCCTGAAGAGAAAATGGTTTCGATTGTTGAGAGTTTACTTTTTGCCAGCGACAAGCCACAAAGCGTAGCTGTGTTAAAAGCGGCATTTGCCGGAACAAAAATTCGCTCGGCCGACATTCGTAAAGCCCTTAAGCATCTTGAAGTTGAGTACATGAGTGGCAACCGCGGTGTTGAACTTGTTGAAGTAGCTTCGGGCTACCAGATTCGCACAAAGCCAGAGAATGCTGTTTACATGCAGCGGACCATCAAAGCTCGTCCGTTCAGACTTTCGGGCCCAGCTTTAGAAGTGTTATCAATCGTGGCTTACAAACAGCCTTGCCCTAAAGCGATGGTCGATGAAATCCGCGGCGTTGAATCAGGTCACTTAATGCGTGGCTTACTTGATCGCGGTCTTATCAACTTCGGTGAGAAGAGCGATCTGCCAGGTCGCCCTATGTATTACGAAACAACGCGCAAGTTCTTAGAAATCTTTGGCCTTCGCCAAGTTCAAGAACTTCCGACTTTAAATGAAATTGATCAGTTGATTCCTGAGGGTATCGGTCAGCCAGAAGAAGAGAAGAAACAAACTCTCAGTGATCTGACGGGCGAACTTTCACAAACAGTTGGCACAACTTATTCTGAAGGTGAAGCAGATCTCACTTCAATCTCTGAAGAGCTTCAGGGCATTAATCTCAGCACGGCTTTCTTTGAAGAAGAAAAACTTCGCCAGCGTCAGAAAAAAGATCTTGAGAAAGCTCAAGAGATCCGCGAGCGCATGGTGATTGGTGAAACCGTCGCCACTCGTGAGAAAAACTGGCTTGAGAAATTTGATAACGGCACGCTTTACGCTGCAAAGGTAAATCCATTTGCGAAGAAGAAGCAGGCTGACACGCCGACTGACGTTTACGTCGAAGAGCCAGTGAATATTGAAGAAGCTGTATCGGTTCTTGCTGGCCCTATCGATGAGCCAGAAGATGTGCCGATGATGGATGAAGTTGAAGCTCCATCAGCCCTTGAGGCGTCTGAATCAGCGGCAGAACTAGCGACGACGACTGACGATCTCATGGAAGACATGGAGCTTGAAGAGATGCTGGCCGATGAAGAAGAGCTCGATGAAACTCTACTTGCAGATACAGATGGTTCTGAACCTGAAGAGACTCCACAAATATAAAGGCAAACGTGACGGCGCTAAAACAAAAGATACTTCTCAGCATCTTTTTAGCATTTCACGTTAGCGCCATTTTTGTTCTGCCGAACCCGGATTCAATTTTATATCGTGAGTGGCAAAATGTTTTTGCGACCTATGGTAGCTCGATCGGAATGAACACCACTTGGCGTTTTTTCTCACCCAATCCGGCGCTCTCAACGGTTGAATATGAAGTCGTTCGTAGTGGTGAAGAGCCAGAGAGACATCGCTATCCAGAATCAGTGGCTCAGGTTGGCTCTCGCGAAGCCTTCAACCGCCTGATGAACTTTGCCATCTTTATGGCCGCCAATCGCGAGTATTTAGAGAAGTACCTGCATCCTTATATTTGCAAATTACATCCTGAGGCCGAGCAGATTTCATATTATGTGATCACGAATAAGTTTCCGACCATTGAGAATGCCCAGCTTCGTGCCTCTTCGCGCGAAGATCTATCTGTGAAGGCTCGTAATGGTGCCGGGGAGTTTGACTGCAAGAAGGTGGCCGAGAGCACAGAGGCGCCTCGAGAAGCCAATAATGATGAAGCGGGTGACGAATGAGAAAGCTTTTTGACCCGAAAATGCTCATGCGTCACTGGGATCACTTCTGGTTTGCTCCGATCGATTTATTTAAAGTCGGCCTCTTTAGAGCCGTCTTCGGGTTTACGATTTTAATCATGTACGGCATTCGGCATACGAGCGTTCGTGATTTCTTCTTAAATTCAGGGCTCATGCCCGCCACTGAAGCCCGCAATATCTTACCTGAATTTTTGTTATCACCTTTGCCAGTCTTCTTTCACAGCGATGCGCTTAACTACTGGGGCCATACACTTTTCGTAGTTTTAATTTTCTTATTCACTATCGGAGTCATTGGCCGCTGGGGCACGTGGATTATTTTCGTGCTCTCGCTCGGCTTTATGCAGAGAAATTTTCCGCTAGTGTACGGCGCTGATTTATTCTCTAATTGCTGGCTTTTTTACCTCTCGTTTATTAATCACAATAAGTATTTCTCAGTTCTCAATTATATTCGTCATCGCAAAACATTCTCGGTTCTGCCTGATGTGACTTCAGATATCTACTCTTCAGCTTTTGTTTGTTTAATTCAAATTCAGCTCTCTCTCAGTTACGCTTACACGGGCATTGAAAAGCTTAAAGGTATGCAATGGTGGGAAGGTAGTGCAGTTTGGTACGTGGTCGGCATGCGCGAGCTGGTGGCTGTAGATTTGAGTTACTTAAGATATTTTCCGACAGCTATTGCGATTATGTCGATGGCGACGGTGATCTTTGAAGTTTACTTTATTTTTGCGGTTGCTAATAAGAAACTGCGACCTTATTGGCTGTTACTGGGACTCGGTTTGCATTTGGGAATCGCCGGGTTTATGAGCTTACCGTTCTTCGGTATAATAATGATGGCGCCGTATATTCTCTTCTTAGATGCGCAGAAGCTGCGTTTGTGGGCGGCGTGTTTTATTTATAAATTTAAGAGTCGTAGAACATGAAGCGCCGCAGCTTCGCAACAGTGTTGTTAATTAAAATCAATTTATTAAAATACAAATAGTTTTCAATCAATCCTTATTTAATAACAAAAAAATAAAATAAATTTATTATAAATAAAAATAAATTATGCAACTTATTGAAATCACATCAGCAGTCAGATTTTCTCATTTTCATACGCTCAAGTCTTTTTGCTTGCAGCCGTTAAGATACTAGTAAATTTAGCCACAGAGGTATGTATGTTGGTGACTCGTCGATGGACTCGGCTTGCGGTTTTAATTTGTTTAAACTTCATGTTTTTAGCTACGTCGGCAGTACCGATTTCAGCTCAAGCGGCTGTCACAGTTACACCACTAGCCAAAAAAGTCTTCCCGACACATCCCAAGCAGAATCAATATAAGTCGGCCCAGTTTAATGCCACGGCCGGCAGTGGCTATACTATGACCGTCATAAACGGCACAGGTGAAGATCTCACTTTAAAAAACTGTAAAAGCCTAGGGCTATTCAAGCGCCTTTTCTGTAACCTTGAGAACCTAGTTATTAAAGCTAAACTTAAGCTTCGTGTTGATTCAGGTGAGATTAAAATCAACGGCGTTGTCGTGGCGAGTTCTTCGCAGATGAAAAATACCGTGAAGTCATTTACGGTACCGGTCACTTTAAAAGCTACAAATAAAATTGAAGTAAAATCAAAAGGGTTTATTCTCTCTTACGTAACAGTTAGCATTAGTGGCTCAGCACAGCCGCCAGTGAATGTGCCGCCTGTTGCAAACTTTATTCATTCTGTAGGTCCGAACAGAGTCGTGTCGTTTGATGCTTCAACTTCACTAGATTCTGACGGCAGTATTGCCAGCTATAGCTGGAACTTCGGCGACAACACCACTGGCAGCGGCATTTTAACGACCCATACCTATGCTAGCGCTGGCAGTTTTAATGCTAGCTTAACAGTCACTGATAATCAGGGTGCTACTGCGCAAAAAACGGTGACTGTAGTTATAGTGCCGAATGCTCCACCAGTTGCGAATTTCACAGTTGCGGTCAATGGTTTTTCTGCTCAATTTAATGCAAGCACCTCGCAAGATCCTGATGGATCAATTGCCAGCTACAACTGGGACTTTGGCGACAGCACGACGGGTACGGGTGTTCAGCCGACTCATACTTATGCCGCTTTCGGTAGTTACCTCGTAACTTTAACGGTTGTAGATAGTTTAGGCGCGCAAGGGCAGATTCAGCAATCTATTACTATTGCTGATATTACGCCCCCAGTTCTGACAATCACAAAACCCGATGCCACACTCGATACTCCTTTTCTTGAAATTGCAGGCACAAGTAATGAGGCTCTATCTGAAATTCGTGTTAATGGAGAGGTTTTATCTCTTGATGCTGCAAAAACTTCTTTTAGTGGCTCAAAAATCATCACTCAGTCAGGCTCATTTCAATTAGATTTCGAAGCTCGTGATTTGCAAGGTAACATAACACAAGTGACCCGAGTCGTTCAGGTGACGCTGCCTCAAGTGCCGTCGACTCCTGACCCCATTGCACCTGTGATTTCTAATAATGAAATCATTTCTTTCGGTGACAGTTATAACTTTCTATTTACAGGAGCCAATCCTGTTCAACGTAACGTAGCTGCAAATGCTCTTGTCGACACACAAATGAGCGGTGTGCGCGGCCGAGTGCTTGTTGATGGTACACCGTTAGACCTTGTTAAAGTCTCAGCAGTAGGTCATCCCGAATTCGGCGAGACGAGCACGCGCACTGGCGGCGTATTCGATTTTATGTTCAATGGCGGTGGTTCAATTGTACTGCGCTTCGAGCGCGCGGGCTATTTGCCGATTGAGCGGCGAGTAGAAGCCAGCTGGAATGATTACGTGAGTCTCGATGATGTATGGCTCACACAAATAGATGCCGTCTCAACGCGTATCGCTTTATCAGATGCCGCACAACAAGTCGCAGTGGCATCGCGAGTTCAAGATGACTCAGGTTCTCGTCAGGCTGTCATTGTGGTACCGCCATCGACACAAGCGCAATTGAAATTCGCTGATGGTTCTACGCAAACGGTTTCATCTTTAAATTTTCGTACCACTGAATATACAGTGGGAGTAAATGGCCCCGACAGAATGCCGGCACCGCTGCCACCACAAACTCTTTACACCTATGCTGTTGAGATCTCTGCCGATGAAGCTTTGGCTGCGGGTGCAACAAGCGTCGATTTCAATCAACCGGTTTATTATTACGTCGAAAACTTTTTAAATTTACCGGTGGGTACTAACGTGCCAACTGGTTATTACAATAAATCTTCTAGCAATTGGGTGTCTTCATCAGATGGCCGAATTATCGAAGTGTTATCAGTTTCTGCCGGCTCAGCAGTTATTACTACAAATGAAGCCAGAACTCCGGCAACTGCCGCTGAACTTACGGCCCTTGGTGTTTCTACAGCTGAGCTGCAAATGATCGGCAGCCGATACACTCAAGGCCAATCGTTATGGCGCGTGCCGATGACACACTTCACAGCTTACGATTGCAACTGGAGTGGCCCGAGACGTGATAAGGCTAATACGGTAACACCGACAAAAGCGCCATCTACGCTATCTGATAAAGAGTGTAAATGCGAAAAACCCGGTTGCATTATTAATCTCGGCAACCAAGCACTTGGTGAATCGCTTCCGGTGGCAGGCACTTCTTATTCATTAAACTACTACAGTGACCGTGTAGAAGGGCGCCAAGCTGAGCGAACTGTTCATGTTCCAATTATTGGGTCTCAAATCAACACGCTAGATCTCGATAAAATCATTGTGCGCATGCAAATCTTGGGCAGAAGATTTGAGACGCAATACAATCCGGCTATTAATCTCAGTCATACTTTTACTTGGGATGGCAAAGACGTCTTTGGCCGTTACGTTTCTGGTACGCATAATGCGGTTGTCGCAATTTCGTATCAATATGACAACAGCACGTATGTACCTGTACCACCAACGGGCACTTATTCATTTGGTCAGCCGCCGTCTACAGTTACGGGCGGCCCCGCTAGTCGAAAGCCATCCATACAGACTTTTGAATTCAATCAGGATGTAACCGTACCGCCACTTTCATCAAAAGAAGCGATTGGTGGATGGAGTTTAAACGTTCATCACAAATTAGATGAACTCGGTAATAATTTTTACGCTGGTAATGATTTTGTAAGAGAGAATGTTTCTACTAAAAAAATAGTTCGTGCATTGGCGAATGGGTTTACGAATATTCGCGATCTGCAAGTCGCGCCAAGTGGAGGAACTTATATTGCAGAAGCGGCTCATATTGTGCGCCTCAATGCAGACGGAAGTAGAACTGTTATTGCTGGTGATGGTGCGACGAATTTCTTTAACTCTTCGGGCCCAGCTCTCAGTGCCTCGTTATCGATTGCAAGCTTCGTTGTTAAGTCGGATAACTTATTTTATATCTCAGACACGCGCGGATATATTTGGAGGTATGAGAATGGTCAGATCTATCACCAGGCGGGTAATCCTGCTGGTTCTGATCTCTTTTTAATTGATGCAAAAACAGCTCGTTTTGTGACCCCAGGTCATATTCGTCTGAGCCCAGAGGGTGAAATTTATTTCGTCGATCGTGGACGCAGACGTATTTTTAAAATTGATGCTGATAATAAACTGATTCATGTGGCCGGCACGGGTTTAGCGGGCACAACTCTAGAAGGCGCGCAGGCCGTAACCTCTAATATGGATCCACGAGTGATTGCTATCGGTGAGCAGGGTCGTATTTATGTATCTACTGCAATCTCTGGCCTACGCTCAATTATTTGGACAATAGATAGCGCTGGTGCTTTAGAAAGATTAATCGGCGGCGGTAATAACGACCCGGTTGATGGCTCGTTGGGAACAGATATACAGATCGAAGAAATTACTTCTTTAGTTTTAAGTGATGATGAGCGTTTATTTGCTTCAAGTTTGTCTGGTGTTATCGGTCAGGCCGACAGACGTGGTATTTTACAGATAGTTGCCAATAGCGAACAAGAAGAGGGCGATACGGGCGATGATGGCCCAGCTATTGAAGCTAGTTTTAGTGCTATCGGCGGTATTGCGTTTGCGGGTAACGGAGATCTCATAGTTGCTGATCGTGCCAATGATCGTCTTCGTAAAATCGAAGGCTTCAGACCCCCAGGTTCAACTGAGAAGATGGTTGTTTCTAAAAACGGCTCTGAAGTTTACATATTTAATTTGCAAGGCCGACATTTGCGCACGCTCGATGCTTTAACGGGCGATGTGCTTTTATACTTTGATTACAATGCTCAGGGTCACCTTATCGCCGTACGCGATCAATTCAACAACACGACTCAAATTGTTCGCGATAGCAATAGTGTTCCGACTCAGATTGTTTCTCCTTACGGCGTTATAACAAATGTAGCTGTGAGCAACGATGAGCTCATTCGCCTCACCACACCTAAGGGTGAGATTTATAGAATGAGTTATTTAACAGGATTATTAACAAGCTTTGAGAATCCAAAAGGCGGAGTGAACACATTTGCTTATAACGGCTATGGACAACTTATAGCTGACGATAATGCCGCTGGTGGTTCTATGACGCTTGCCATGTCGCTGGCTCAAGATAAGCAAGTGATGACTCAGACATCTGCCATGGGTGTTAAATTTGAAATTATAAGTGAAGTGAATGATGCCGGTGAAAAGATCAGTACCATCGTGCCAGCCAGCGGTGGCGGATTCTCTGATAGATACTATAAAGCGGGTCATCAAGAACGAAATTATTCTGACGGCTCGACAGCCGGTTTTGAAGTCGCAGCTGACCCAAGATTCGGAATGGCTGGTGCCTATAATCGCCGAGAAGTACTGCTGACTCAGTCGGGAATTCAGCTCGATGTAGGGCGCACTATTATTGCGCCACTGAGCAATCCGAATGATCCGTTTTCGTATACAAACATTGTTGAGACCACATCATCAAATGGTCGAGTCACAACTTCTGATTTTGATAAAGCCTCGAGGACAAGAACTGTAGTTTCACCAAAAGGTCGAGTGCTACAATCAAAATTAAACGCGAACAGCCAGCTTGACGAAATTGCCATGTCTGGTATTGCACCAACAACATTTAACTATGACAGTCGAGGCCGATTGCAGGCGACGGCGCAAGGGCCCCGCGCGACTTCGATGACTTACAATTCGGCTGGCTATTTAGAGTCAGTGACAAATTCGCTCAACCAGACAAAGTCTTACAGTTATGACGTCAACGGCAACGTCTTGCGCGAAACTTTGCCTGACAATCGTTTTGTTCAGTACAGCTACGACGAAAACGGCAATTTGGCATCGGTTACACCATTTGGTAAATCGCCACATATGTTCAGTTATAGCGTAATCAATCAGCTCACAAATTATTTGCCTCCAGAATTAAGCGGTACGCCAACGGTGACTCAGTATCATTACGATGCTGATCGCCGCATAGCGAGCATTGATAGACCTGATGGGCAAAGTATTGTGAATACGTACCATCCAACAAGTGGCTTATTGCAGATACAATCTTCAGCGACCGACAATATTTCAATGACTTACTTTGATGGTAAAGTATCGACCATGAATACTGAAGATCTTGTAGGCTCGAGCTTCTTCTACGACGGCTCGATGATGATTCGAGATACGTACACAGGAGTTTTATCTGGCTATTACGCAAGAAACTTCAACTCAAATCTTGAAATTGGCAATGATGATGTGAACGGCCAGATCGTCAGCTATTTCTATGATGTTGATGGGCTTCTGACGAATGCTGGCCAGCAGATTTACGCTTATTCAAATGCGAACACGCAGCTATTGAGTTCTACACTAGGTACGGTTAGTGACAGTTTCACTTATAATACGTTTGGTGAAATGCAAACCTATTCAAGTGCCAATTTCTCTTCAAGCTACACGCGCGACAATCTGGGCCGCATTACAAATTTAGGTGAAAACCAAAACGGCAGTATCGTAAATTCAGCTTTTATCTACGACGACGCTGGTCGCTTGGTGCAGGTATCAAAAGGCGGAGTGGTCACAAACTACGATTACGACTCGAACAACAATCGCCTAGCAAAACGCATAAACGGCGCAGTTGTAGAGTCTGGCGCGTACGATGAGCAAGACCGAGCTGTGAGTTATAACGGTAATGCTTATACGTATAATTTAAATGGTGAGCTGATTTTAAAAACCAAGGCTGGGCAATCTACAGCTTACGAGTATGATGTCTACGGCAATCTGAAGCGGGCCATACTTCCAAATGCTTCAATCATAGATTACATGATCGATGGCCGCGGCCGAAGAGCTGCTAAGAAGTTAAATGGCGTAATCACGCAGAGATTTATTTATCAATCGCAGTTGCAAGTTGCGGCAGAGCTCACTGGTGCCGGATCGGTTCGAGCAAGATTTGTGTACGGATCAAAAATGAATGTGCCTGATCATATGATTATGGGCGGGGTAACATACAAGATTGTATCTGATCACTTGGGCTCGGTAAGATTAGTTCAGCGCTCTGATAACCGTCAGATTGTGCAAGAGATGACTTATGATGAGTTCGGCCGAGTGTTGAGTGATACAAATCCCGGCTTTCAGCCGTTTGGTTTTGCTGGTGGTATTTATGATCGGGATGCTGGGCTTGTCAGGTTCGGTGCCAGAGTGTATGATGCGGAGATGGGACGCTGGCTTTCTAAAGATCCTATTCTGTTCAATGGCTTCGATTCGAATCTCTATGGCTACACTTTTTCAGATCCCGTAAACTTTGTAGATTTGTCAGGCCTTTCGGCTAAAGATGTCGTCCGCATACAACAAATATATGAAGATTACGTAAAAGAACTTACTGCACAGGGAAAAAGAGTTTCTCCTGGAGCGTGGAATAATTTTCAGTCAACTTTTGGTGCGGGTTATATGGGTTGCGGTGAGCAAGCAGCAGGCTTGGTGGCACGACTCAATGAAGCCAAAGTGAATAAGCAGTTTGAAGATGCCTGGACATTTGATGTAGGAGAATCTGGATGGTTTCAATTTAATGCTGTTTATCCTCCTGTGCATCAATATGTAACTGGGTCGTCAATGAATCCAAATGATCCATCGATTATTGCTGATCCCCATAGACCTAGGTTTGAACAAAATAAATAGAGGTGAAATCTACCATGATTAATTCTTTTGTTTGGATATTTTTAGTTTTGATTGTGGCTGGCCCACCTTTGATTATGGGAAATGCTTTGGAGGAAGTAGGAATAGTTTTTCTCATTGGTTTGATTTTAACGTCGATTAGCGAAGGGCTACGTCGAAAAACAACCTGGCAACATAAGTTCAATGTGATAACTGGTATTTTGTTGGGCCTAGTTTATTTTGCGATTGGATTTCCAAGCCTTAAAAAGCCAGACGGAGAAATTCCTATGAAATATTTAGCATTACTTATCGCTTTCTCAGCACTACCAATTTTATTGGTAGTGCTTATTAAAAAAAATTCGTCCAAAAAAACTATTTCCTCTATTCTAAATCGATAGCGCGGAATTTATCTATACTCCGACACAAAAGATAAAAATCTCTGGTTGAGAGAAAAATATGGGGCCAAGAGCTACTTCTGCGCATATAGCGACTTACCACTTTTGCCAAGAGACATAGGTAACACTTTTATATTCTGACGAATCATTTTAGATGGACGGACATGGTTAATATATATCTTGCCATATTATGGATTGCTTTTAGAATAATCTATGACTAATGAAATTAATTTGTTAAAAAAATGTCCCATATGTGCTGAGGAAGTCAAATCGGATGCATTGAAGTGTAAGTATTGTGCACATTGGTTTAGTGTCAAAAGTGTATTGCGTCGTTATCCTGGATTGCCACTGCTAATTTTATTTCTTTTAGTTTATTATGTTTTTTTCGAAGTCATTATTAAGCAGGATTTGGCTTTAAATATTAAGCAGTTTGATCCAAAAGTAAGTGGAGTCATTGTAGAAAAGCATGAGTTGATGCAGAAACATCCCATAATTAATATTATTGGGAAAATAGCAAACACAGGTTCTGATAGTTGGTCTGGGATTCGTGTAGATGCTATTCTCTACGATAAGAATGGTAAAACGATAGATATTCTACAAGGATATATTTCTGGGAGATTATCGCCGGGAGAGACTCGAGACTTTGCAATTAAAAGTTCAAGTTGCCAGAAAAATACAGAACCAGTGGCATTCCATTCATATAAAATAGTAGTTCAGAACGCTTTATCTGAAGTTTATTGAAATCATGGGATGCCGCAGAGCGCTCCATATCACAGATAAAATATCAAAATGAGAATGGCTAAGCAGTTATAATAAATAACACTAATTTATCCAACAAATAGCCATATGAGTCTGCACCTAGTTGTTATTATTGTTACATTAAGTTCTTTCGCACTAATTAATTGATGTCATTGGTCGGGTTGCTTGCTGCGTTAACAACTCAAATCCCAAAATGAGAAATTGAAATACAGCTGTAATAAATAAAACAAATTTATCCGATTAATTCATATGAGTCATTTCTTTGCTGCTATAAGCGCTCTGCTCTTTTTTGCCAATTCTTGGGCACAGTCTACACCTTCACTTGCGCCGCCATCGCCTATCGAAATACCAATAGCGATTACCAATCAAAAAACAGATATTACCGTACATAAAAATGGTACCGGAGAAGAAGTCACAGAGGTTGAATTTGAAATTCTGTCAGAGCAAGGTCGTCAGGCGCTGAGTTTATATCCGATTCAATACAGGCCATCGAAAGAGTCAATTGAGATCCTTTCGGCTTTTATCAGTACAAAAGGTTTAGTTGATCGTGTTCCGAAGAAAAAAATTATAGATAAATCGATTGCCAACACGAAACTTGGCATTACAGATCAGAGGCAGATTACTATTCCTCTTGAGGGTTTAAAAGTTAAATCTCGTATTACTCTTCGCTATAAAAAGAGAGTTAAAGTACCTACTTTAACCAATGTATTTGATCTTGATTCTTCTTTTGGTGCGTTGGCTCCGCAAAAAACGGCTTCTATAAAAATTAAAAGCGCGATGCCTTTATATATTCAAAAGAATGATCCGGCAAATTCTTTGGTAGTGGTTTCAAGTCAAGAAAAGCAGTGGCATGTCATCGAAGTGAATTTGGTCAAGCCAGTTTTTTCTATGCTTGTGGCTAAAGCAAAAAGTGGTCAGCAGATTATGCCAGCTGACATTGAGGCCATACCTCGAATCAAGATTTCATCTCTATCTACGTGGAATGAATTTAAATCATTGATTGATGCTAACTACCAAAAGCGTATAGCAGAGCCAGTTTCAGCAGATATCAAGAAATTGATAGCGCAATTACAACGCGAGAAAAATTTAGAGGATAAAATTGTTAAAACTCGTCAGTGGCTAAAAAATAACTTTGTATATTCTGGTCGCTGGACATCAGGGCAAGCTGATTGGATACCAAGATCGATAAACGAAATCGCTGGCAGCAAAGTTGGCGACTGCAAAGACTTGTCTCTATTGTTTGTAAGAATATTACGTGAAGTTGGGTTGAAAGCTGATATTGCTTTTGTAGGAGTCCCTTCAGAAGATATTGAGCAAATGTTAGCAATGAGCCCGATTGTTGTAAAAGCACCAATGGCTTCGTTAACGTACTTCAATCACGCCATCGCACGAATTGAACTGCAGGGTAAAGAGATGTTTTTAGACCCAACTCTGCCTTTTACTCAAGGCTCTCGCTCAGATCTTCATTTGCATGGTAAATCCTATTGGTACACAGGTAGTAATACCGGTTTAAAGAAGATAGCTCTGACTTCAGATAAATCAGATATTGAAAATAACATAACAAAAGATATTGATGGTTATTCTGTTAAAACGCGTTTGAAACTGCGCGGTTCGCTAGCAAGCTATTTAAGTTCATTAAAGCCCGATAGTGATGATTTTTTCAAAGTTGCAACATCTTTAGCTGGTTTCTCAGATGCAAAGAAAATTTCATTGAAAGTTATTGATAGAAAAATATCCCCGGATGATTTTTATGATATTGAAGTCAGTTATATAGATACAAAGCATTTTAAGAAAAAAGAGAGTGAGACAGTGTTCGCTAAGCTCGCGAACATGCCTGTTTTTTATATGAATACTATTGCGAAGGGTATTGTCCCATATAGTATTGAATTTCCTTTCGAGCTAAATGTTAAAACTTCTGTGCCAGGACAGTACGTAAATAATGAAACAAAAAAAGACTGTATAGCACTAGGAATGCTAGCGAATTATCGCCGCATGGTACAAAACAACTCACAAGGCTATACGATTACTGAAGGTTTTCAGTCTGTTTTAGATAATACTATTCTTGACCCAGCAAATATTCAGATGGTTCCCTACAATCAGTCTGACCTGGTAAAGTGTTTCGCAAATGTATCTGTTGAATCTGTTGCTAAAAATACGGCAGATGCAAAGCAGGTCGTATTTGATGATAAGATAGATCCGAATCCAGATCTTGATGAAGAGCTGATAGATAGTAGTAATTCTACCGATTTTTATTTACAGCAAAGGCGCAGGCTCTTAGTTTTGATCGCTAAAAATCCTAAAGAAGCTAAGTATTTTATAAAGCTTGGTAGAACCACTAGGCACCTAGGTATGATTCACAGTGATCTCTACCAGACTGGTTTTCTGAATGAAGCGCGCGATTGGATTAATAAAGGTCTTCACATAGACAATCGAAATGCAGAGGGATGGACCAGCCTAGGTTTTACAGAGTACGGCCGTAATGATCTTGCTAGGGCTACGAGTTACGCGAATCTAGGTATGAAGTTGAATCCTAAAAATTCGCATGCGTATTATCTTGCCGCTTTGATTTACGAAAAATCTAAAAATGTTAAAAGCGCAATAGAGTATTATCAGCTGGCTGAGAAGCATGCCGCAACTCATCGGCAAAAATCCATCGCCATATTAGGTCAGCTTGGCATGATATGCGATAATAAGATCTGTAATCCTTCCGCTAGAGAACTTGCTGAAAAATTACTTTTAACTAACCCAGAAGACGCCTGGAATATTCACAATACTTCTATTTATATTTCTTATTTAGGTGATTATATTCGTGCCGCAGAACTCGAACGCAAAGCTTTAAAGAAAATGAATTTCGGAGCGGCTAGAAGTAACTTGGTGGGTATTCTTGGAAATCATTTTAGAAAAATAAGAGAAAGTGAGTCAGGTGATATTTCAACTTTAGGGCGTTTGGCTGAAGAAGCTTTTGCCCTCGAGCCGGAAAAGCCTCAGGTCTTAAGCATTATGTTTTGGTATTATCATGATAAAGCTAAAGCAGAAAATAAACCTGAGTATATGCAAAGAGCTGCCGTATATCTTGAAAAGCTACGCCCTTCTATTAGTGCTGAAGAATATAAAGAGTATCTTGTGTACTTAAACTGGTCGAATGGACAAGTGGTTCGACAAGAGCGAGTTACATCAAGTGAGTATAATACTAAATCAGCAGGTTATGAAGAAGAAGCTAAGCTGAGTCGTATGGATACCCAGACTCCTGAAGCTAAAATTTATGATAGAGAAGCCACTTACGCGATGACGGATGCGATCGAAAAAGCCATTATTAAATGTAATCTTGATGATTCTGTGAATTATAAGGCTGTGGTAAAAATTGGTTCAGACGGGACAATCGAAGACTGGACGGGTGAGCTTTCAAACGAAGATAACACTTGCATCAGATCAGTGATGAAGGGCTCTAAAACTGTTAAGCCACCGAAGGCTCCCTTTCGCTTAATATTTGATTCTGAATAATGGTCTAATAAAATATCATGCCACTCTCAAAACAATCCGTCGCAAAATGAGATAAGTCTCAAAAAAATATCCAAGTGTGTATTATTACGAACCCTTCTGTCGTTTTTTTTCTTAGCGATTATGACACTGCTATAATAATTGAAGCATCAAGTTGTATGTAATCTGAACTATTCTTTTTTCCACTTTCAATAAAAAATGGAGAGCTTATGAAGAGTTCTGTGCATATGATTTCTATTGTCTTGGTTTCGGGCCTGCTGCTCACTGCCTGTAATGGTGGAGGTGGTGCTGATTCGACAAGCGAGGCCTCAAGCTCATTAACCAATAGCGCAAAAGTGGCTTATGAAGATGCAACATTTGAAGAGGTCGCTGATCATGTTCAGAGTTGTCATGGCAATAAGATCTGCGTGACCATCTGTCATCGTCCTCCGGGCAATCCTGACAATTCTAAAACCTTAACTTTACCGCTTCAGGCGGCCAATGCGCATTTGAAGCATGGCGGCTCTGAGCACCAAGATAAAGACTATTTAGGTGCATGTGATGACGGTGATGGCGATAGTGATGACGGCTCGGGCGGCACAGACGACGGATCAGGTGACGGTAGCGATGATGGCTCTGGTAGCACTGACGATGGGTCAGGCGGTACAGATATTCCGGCGTGGTGTTTACCGTTCATTAATTACGATAGTAATTGTGATGGTATTCATGACGAAACAGGTGAGTCGTATTTTTAAGTCTTAACCATTTACCAAAATAATAGAGAAATTTCTGTTCATGTGCGGTGTGTCACTAAGAGCTGAGTACCAAGACCAAAAACCTCGGTAGACGTCTGGTCTATATTAAAAACGTTTGTAATAGCTGAAGAATAACTCAAAAATAAATCTATGCTTATTTTCTTTTATAAAACTTTGTTTTGTATCGTCTTGTTGTGTTCGGTATTCGAATTAAATCCCGCTTATGCGCAGAAGAAAACATCCAAGGTTTCAAAGGCGAGCGGAGTGGTTTCTGATGCAAGTGCGAACAGTTCTGCCGATACCGAAAGTCAGCCGACAGAAATTAATGCGGACGAAATATTCAAGTCTCTTGATTATCCAGAATTACAGGTTGTGCCGCGTGCGACTGAGCGTTTGCTGACTGAGGCGCAGTACGAAGAATCACGGCGTCTGCTCGTGCATTGGCCGATTATTTTGCCATCCTTAGCGACGTTTTATTTAGGTCTTACTTCTGATGGAGAATATAAGACCGGCGCGACCAAAAGCGAAAAAGACGACGCAGATCTTTACTCGACAGCGGCGACAATGGTGGGCGGATTTTGGGTCGCAGCTTCGAGTTTCATAAGTTGGTCTAAGCCTTATCGTACTGGATTGAATAATACGAGAAAGAATAAAGACAAAGATAAGCGCGGAGCTCTTTACCGAGAGAGAATTGCTGAAGAAACTCTTGAAATGCAAGCTGATACGATGAAAACCTTGGTGCGACTAGCCGTGATTTCGAATTTAGCAGCGACAGTGGCCGTTGCGTCTTCGCACGAAGTTTCAGATGGTGAAATCGCTATTTCTGCACTTTTGGCCTTTACTCCTTGGATATTTGAACACCGCTACATCACGACCTGGAACAAACATCTTGAATACAAAAGAAAAATTTATTCGCCCATAGCTTCACTGGGTCTTAAATATAACGAATTGGCGAAGGATTATACTCCGCAGGCTGTTTTGTTTTGGACTTTTTAAAAAGCTTAATCTTTTTATGTGTTTTAACTTCGTTGCCGGCTCGCGCTGCGGTCGATTATTCCCTCGATAAACTTCATGAAATCAAAAAAGGATGGAGTGAAGAGGGAGTGCATCGCGATCATTGCCGGGCGAGCGAAGAATTTATTAAAACTATCGAGTTTTTGCGAAAAGACCAAACCATTCCCGAGAAAGAGATTAGAAAAATCGCCGAAGTGGTGAGCCGCGGATGTGATGGGTCGGCCGAACGATTTTCAAAGGCGTACTTGCTTATGAAAAAATCTGGTTTGTCTTTTCAGAAGTCTGTAGATGTGGGCTTGGCGATGGTTCGTGAGAGCCCAGTGACCGTCTCTAATTTTTACGAAATCTTCGAGAAAATGTATTTAGGCGAGTTTTTTGATGTTAATTTTCAGTCGTCATTTGAAATCGCGTTCGAGCTTTCAAAAGAATTTAAGGGCAATTTAGAGTTTGCTCGTAATGACTTCAACGATTTTTCAAAGTTCTGTATGGATCATAAAAAAGTCGGTTTAAGTGTTACAAATTGCGCTAAGTTGGCTGTTCGTTTCGCTCGGTTGAGCCAGTATTTTCCGAACCGTCTGTTCAAAGATTTTAATGAAATTTATCTGCTTCTGCGTGAAGATAAACGATTTGGCTTATCTCTTCAAGAGAGCCTCAATCTGACTGAGCAAATTTTAAAAAATGGTCCGGCTGCAAAGAAAAATTTCTTACAAGCTTTTAATTATGCCGTGATGAAAAACGGTCTTAACATAAGCGGAAGAGAAGCTCTTGATTTTGCTTTACGAATGGCCGCGCGCTCTTATAAGGGTGAATATCCGCCCATCTACCCTGGCGAACAAATGTTTCAGAACGTGTCTCAAGATGAAACAGAATCGACTTTTCAAGACGAAAAGCGCGAGCCGTCGAAGCACTAGCTTAAAGTCGAGCCTCTAGAGTGCCGAAAAAGAGTTATGCGCAGGCTCGCTTTACCCTTCTGTACTTTTTTCGTCCTTTTTTCATTTCAGGTTTTCGCCGGAGAGCGCATGGTTTCATTGAGCTGGGAAGAGGTTCCTAACGTCGTTCATTACGAAGTAGAAGTGGTGGACGAATCCGGTCAAGTCGTAAAAAAGATGAAATTTAAAAAAAATGAATTTAGTGTTCCGCTTAAAGTCGGTTCTTACAAATTACGGGCCCGTTCTTTTGATCAAAGATCGGTCACGGGTGAGTGGTCTGATTACGAAGCGATTGTTGTGCCGCCATCAAAAACCTCGTTTGTCGATTTACCGAAAAAGTCGTTTGTAGCGTCGACGAAAAACCTGCAAGCTCAAGTCGCTCTTGGCTGGAAGTCAGTGGCTGAAAACGCTCGCTATAAAATAGCCGTTTATAATGGAGAGGGCCAGTTGGTGGCCGAGAAGACAGATGTAGCTGAAACATCGGTCAGTTTCGAGTTGCCTGCTGGTGAGTACAAAGCCGAACTTGTCAGTGTGGTGAATGGCCTGCAAAGCGATGAAAAAACTGAAATCCCGTTTCTTGTAATGGGAGCGAAAATGCCACCCGTCAATTTGACGGGTCTTAAGAAAACAGAGGGTGGAATGTCGGTTCTTTGGGGAGATGTCATTACCGGTGCAGCTTATACGGGTCATCTTGAGCGGCAAGATGTAGCAGCAGAAGAATTGGCACCATGGGAATCGGTTTATGAATTCAAAAATGTAACTCAAGAAGAACTAAAATTGCCGGACGAACTACGCCCTGGTGTTTACCGCTTAACGATCGCGGCAACGGCAAAAGGTTGGCAGGCTTCACCATCTGTAAAAAAGCAGTTCGTAATTAAACCGAAGCAGAGAGATTTAGCCTCAATAGAAAGTGAAATGAACTCGAGTTATGATTTCACTAAGATTTCAAATTAGAAAAAGCAGAGCTAAAGTCCGTTTAACTCTCACAAATTAAATCAGCGATCTTAATCCCATCACAAGCCGCACTCGTAATACCGCCAGCATAACCAGCGCCTTCACCGCAGGGGAATAAACCCTTGTGCGATAGCGACTGTAAAGTCACCGGGTCGCGCGTAACACGCACTGGGCAGCTTGTGCGCGACTCAACGCCATGAAGCTGGGCTGAATCTGAAACAAAGCCTGACATCCAGTTCGAGAATTTCTCCATGGCATCGACAATACTTCGGCCCATATCTTTCGGTAGTAAATCATGCAGTGGAGTTGCGACCACATGTGAAGGTGATGAAGACGCTAAGGCTGGGCCTGATTTGCGTTTCATAAAATCTACTAAGCGCTGAGCCGGGATTTCTTTAGTTCCGCCCGCGGCTTGAACCATTTTAAATGCATCTTGCTCAGTTTTACGTCTGAATTCTAAGCCGCCCCATTTATTTTTCACCGGGTCGCCGAACATTTTCTCGTGATCAACGGTAACGACAATAGCCGCATTGGCAAAAGGGGAGTTGCGTTTGTAATTCGACATTCCATTACAAACCACTGAGTTTTGTTCTGTTCCGCTTGAGAGAACATAACCGCCTGGGCACATGCAAAAACTGTAAACGCCGATATTTGAATCTTTATCTGTATGAGCCAGCTTATAATTAGCCGCACCTAATTTCGGATGAGCAAAATGCTCACGATACTGAATTTTATTAATCTGCTCTTGCGGATGCTCGATACGCAAACCTAAGGCGAATGATTTACCTTCGATGTAGACATTGTTGCGCTCGAGCATTTCAAAAACATCTTCGGCCGAGTGGCCTGTGGCTAAAATCACTTTATTGCTCATAAAGCGCTCGCCATGTTCTGTTACGACACCTTCGATTTCGCCGATTGGCTCGGCGGTACTGCCATCACTCGCAGCACCAGAATTCTTACCGATAATCAGCTCAGAAATTTTAGTATTAAAATGAATCGTGCAGCCATTCTTAATTAAAAACTCCCGCATTTTCGGAATCACTCGGCGAATACGATCTGAACCCACGTGAGGGTTTGAGACGTACTCGATCTCTTCAGGAGCTCCGAATTGAACGAGGCGATTCATCACGTATGGAATGTGTTCTGATTTAATTCTTGTGATTAATTTACCGTCTGAGTAGAGACCCGCTCCACCTTCGCCGTAGCAGACGTTATTGCGTTCATCCATCACACCGTAGCGCCAGAATTTATTAATGCCTTTAATGCGATCGACGGCGTCGCCACCGCGCTCAAAAAGATGGCACTTGATACCGCGCTCAACTAAGCGAAGGGCGGCGAATAATCCGGCAGGGCCGGCGCCGATAATGAGTGGAGTTGGGCCTTTGTAATTTGAAGGCTCAATTTTAAATGCAGTGCGGGTGGGCGTTTCGCCTTGATCAAAAACTTCTACTGAATAAACGAAATGAGGCGAGTGCCTTTGGCGGGCATCGACCGATTGCCGGACGACGCGGTAACTTGAATAGTTGGGGGCTAACCACTGCAACTGCTCTTGTAGATCGTCGTCGAGGCCAACTTTAACATTGTGGAAAACTCGACTCATAGAGCCTGAGTTTGCCGTTTTGTGTGCGGGGTGTCAATAAAAACGGGCACCGATGAGGGTGCCCAAGAGCTTACTTGCGAACGAACTGAAGTTTGTTCATGAAAACTTCTTTTTCGCCCACTTTTGTCCACTCTTCGCAAAGGTCTGAATCTGATGTGCGGCTTTCGCGTGTGCACTCCATGATGTCTTTCATAAAGCTGATACGAGTTGTCGTATAAGTCATAAGCTCAAGAGCTAAACGGCGACGAGCTTTTGCTTTTTTGCCGAAAAGGTCAAATGAACCTTTGCTGAGTTTACGAAGCTGAGCGATTTCATCAGCAGTGAAAGCTGAAAGCGGAAAGTTCAACTCTTCATCATAGCTGTCGTCTTCAAATGAACCTTGGCGGTAAGTAAAAGACACTTGTACCACTTCTGTTTTTTCAGAAACTTCTTCGCAGAATTCAATATCTGAATCGGGGCCGTTTGAGCGGCAAGGTGAAATATCGCGCATTTTAGAAGCTACTTTTCTAATAGCGATATCTTCAATGGCGAGGTGGTGAGCATCTGTTTCTATGTAGATAGTATCGTTGAGGTAAGAAACTGAGCGTTCAGCGGCCTGAGCGCTGAAACCGATAACTAATAGACTGGCTAAAATTAATTTTTGCATAAGGACTCCCTTGTTTTTGGTTTTAGTTTTCGCCCAGAGGTTATTGTGGGATTTACGCTCACACACGTTAGAAGGCTGTTTATGAGAGAGTTCTAGCCAAACCCTCAATTACGAGAAGTGTGTCATTTGGGTTTGATTTGCAGATGCAAATAATCAAATTCTCTTCTCATGTTAAAATATCTTTGCCCTCATAAGCGCCTATGGCTATCTTAAGAGGCCATGGAATACGTTCGCCTATTGCCAAAAAATACACTCAGCCGTTTTGTCGGCAAAGTGGTCAGAGTTAAGAATCCGAGCTGGCTCGCTACGGCGGCGCGAGATTGGTTTATCGAAAGATATAAAATTAATATTGCAGAAGCTGAAAAGCCCCTCAGCGAATACCCCTCTATCGGCGATCTTTTTATTCGTAAATTAAAACCGGGTCTTCGACCTGTGGGTGAAGGTATTGTCCATCCTTGCGATGCCAATCTTACCCGCGCTGGTCAGCTAGAAAATGGAATGATTCTGCAAGCCAAAGGAATTGAATATTCCATTCAAGATCTTTTAAAAGATCCGAAAGCGGCTGAAACTTTTGCCGGCGGCCATTACCTCACTTATTATCTCTGCCCAACAGATTATCATCGTGTGCACACTCCGGTTGAGGGAGAAGTAACGAGTATCAAACATATTCCCGGTCGCCTCTGGCCCGTGAATCCTTGGAGTGTTGAGAACATCAGTCAGCTTTTCGCTATTAACGAGCGCCTCGTTTTCAATCTGAAAACTCAATATGGCCCGGTGGCCCTAGTGATGGTGGGCGCCACAAATGTGGGCGAAATATCAGTGAGTTTTGATCCTTCGATTCGCACGAATGTGGCGGGCGGAGAGGTGAGTGAGAAGTTTTACGCTCCACCTGTAAAGCTCGAGAAGGCGCAAGAAGTGGGCATTTTTCACATGGGGAGTTCAGTGGTTATGCTTTACCCCAAGGGTGCTATTAAAACCGAGCCTCGTTTAGGCCCGGTGAAGATGGGCGCGAGTTTGTCTCACATTGAGAACTGATCTAAATCAGGACGTCGAACTTTCAAGCGCTGTCAGCCAGCTCACACGTTCTTGTAAACTTGTCTCATATTGAGAATTGATTTTTCACATAACCCTATAAAACAACTCAACTTTTATCCTGTTTTTTACGATGTATCATATGTAGATAGGCACCGTAATTTGCAGTGAATAGTAGTAAGGGTTTTTGCGCCCAAAACTATTGTTCACGTACGTGGGGTATTAAATGAAAAGTATGTTTAATAAATTAAGTCACTCGACGCGAAAAGTTCTCATCGGACTTTTAATACTGACGCCTGTTCTCGCATTTCAAAACTGTAGCGATGTAAAATTTGAAGCCCTTCCAATGTCGAGCGAAGAGCTCGGGCTTATGACAGATTGGATGACTATCAATAAGGGTGCTAAATACACCAACGATACTGATGTGCTCGTGCAGATCAATGTTTATGGTGGTCAGCTTATGTATTTGACCACAGACCCCACTTGCCAATCAGGCAGTAACTGGGAAAATTTCAGTGCTGAGCGCAGCTGGATTTTACCTAAAGAAAATCAGCCATCCACAGTCTATGGTCTCTTTAAGCGCTTAACCACTCGTGGTGCTCCGGTAGAGACTGAGTGTATGGAAGCGAGTATCATCCATGACGGTATTGCGCCAGTGGTGAAACTCTCTCAAACTCCAGATGAATTCACGCAAAGCGGTGATGGTCTTTTCAAGTTTGACGTGACTGATAATATTTCGGGCGTAGAAAAAGTTGAATGTAAAATGGATAACGGAAGTTATGCTCCCTGTGATCTAGCTGTTAGTCAGCTCAACATGGCAGAGGGTCAGCACCGCTTCACAATTCGTTCGACAGATAAAGCGGGTAACGTTTCGGCGCCAATGGAATATCCATGGATGATCGACCAAACGCCTCCAGTTGTTAAACTCGATTCAACACCAGCAGCCAGCAGCATGAGCAAAGCGGCTACCTTTAAATTCACTGGGACCGATGCGGGTTCAGGTATTCATGGTTACTTCTGTCAAGTGACAGGTGAGGCTGAAGCTCCGTGCTCTTCACCGTTTGTGCGCGCTGATGTGGGCGAAGGTCAAAAAAGTTTCTCGGTGTATGCGGTTGATAACGTAGGCCTTAAATCTCTTGTTATATCTTACAATTGGTTAGTGAATTCGCTTCCACTAGGAGCTTTTGATGTTCTGGGCGTGACCGGCACAAAAGATACGAAGCTAGATAGCTTTTTGGCAGGAGATCCGTCGCCGAAAATTAACTGGAGCGCTTCTACCAATGCTGTTAGTTACGACGTGGCCATATTAAATAGTGCAAAGAATGCGACGGTTTGCTCGGTGAGTGGAGTGACAGGTCTATCTTATCAGTTTCCTTCAAGTTGCTCTTTGACTGATGGCGCGACTTATTACGCCAGCGTTATGGCTATCAATGCGGCGGGAGTGAATATTTCATCTCCTCTCTTTGCATTTAAAGTAGATCTATTAGGCCCGGCTATTGCGATCACAACGCCAGTGACGATTCCGGTCGATCATAAGAGTGCGCTTGTGAAATTCAGCATTACTGACGCCATTTCAGGAGTTGATACGGCTGTTTGCTATCATACATATGGTGGAGTGGTATCGTCTTACACTTGTAAGGGTTTAACTCAATTGAATTTAGCTAATTTGTCTCCGGGTCAGCACAGCTTTTCGATCAAAGCGAGTGATTCAGCGGGCAATTTATCAGAGAGTTCGGAAGTGACTTTCATTCTTGAGAGCCGTGAGCTGATCAAGCACATGGTTGATGTGGATGCGGCACCAACTCAAATCGACGTTCTTATGGTGATCGATAACTCTGGCTCTATGGATGAAGAGAGAAAGAAGCTTTCAGAAAAGTTAGCCGATTTTATCTCTCGCTTAAATGGTTTAGATTGGCGCGTGTGTTTAACAACGACTTCGCCAAAAACAGATGGTCAGTTGAAGCCCTTTGCAACAGACGTTTATAAGATTGATAAAGACACAGTTGATTACAATAATCTTTTCTTAGCTGCGGTTAAAGGAAACTTAGGTGACACTTCAGGTGACGAGCAAGGCATTAAAGCGACAGTTCGTGCCGTTGAGACCAATGATTCTCGCTGCTTCCGTAATAGCGCTGCTTTAGCAGTGGTATTGATTTCAGATGAAGATGAGCGCAGCTGGGGTGGATACCCTGAGTACAGCACTCAAGGCCAATACCAAGTGCTTGGGACAAAAAATCTTCCTGCCACTGCCGTTGAAGCCGTGCGCTTGAAATACGGCGACAAAAAGATTTTCACGTATCACTCAATCGTGATCAAGTATAACGATACCACTTGTAAATCGTCTTCAGCCGGCCAGTATGGTCGTCGCTACGAAGAGCTTTCAGCTTTAACATCTGGTATTGTGGGCAGTCTCTGCGCCGCTAACTACGGTACTGAATTAGCTCAAATGGCTGATCGAACGAAGAAGAACTTATCGAGTGCCGTTTTAAAATGCGCTCCGGTAGCGGGGACTCTGAAATTATCGATCACACCAAGTGTGGCAGGTCAGACTTACGCTGTTAGCGGCGATAAAGTCTCTTTCACGCCAAACTTGATCCCAGGCTCGCAAGTGAGCTTCGAGTACTATTGCGTGAAATAAAGGGGTCTAAATTTAGATTCTCTTGAGACTCCGAGTCAAATCGGGTAAAACAATCTCTATGGCTGATAAAAGTAAGAAGTACCCAGAAAACATCAAAGGTCGATACTACGTCGACAAAGAATGCATTGCGTGTGACGCATGCGTGATGGTGACTTCTACTCATTTTGGTATGCACCCAGAAGATGGTCATGCCTTCGTTCAAGCTCAGCCTACAACTCCTGAAGATGAAGACCTCTGTCGTGAAGCGATGGAAGGTTGTCCTGTTGAAGCTATCGGCAACGACGGCGACGCCGAAAATTAAATTCGCTCATTTTTCTCTTTGAGCCCTATCCTAATTAATTTAATTTTTTAAAAATGAGCACTATATGACAAGATCAGAAGAAATTAACCGCCGTCGCACTTTTGCGATTATTTCGCATCCTGATGCCGGTAAAACGACAATTACAGAAAAAATATTATACACAACAAACATCATTCGCGAAGCCGGTGTGGTGAAGGGTAAGTCAGGTACGAAAGCCGTTACATCCGACTGGATGCAAATGGAGCGTGACCGCGGAGTTTCGATTACATCTTCTGTGATGTCTTTCGACTACAAAGGTCTGCGCGTAAACTTACTCGATACCCCAGGTCACAAAGATTTCGGTGAAGATACATACCGCACACTTATAGCTGCTGATTCAGCGGCGATGCTTCTCGATGCTGCAAAAGGGGTCGAAGAGCGAACGAAGAAACTTTTTGAAGTCTGTCGTTTGCGTAAAACTCCCATTTTTACTTTCGCCAATAAAATGGATCGTGAAGGTAAAGAGCCCCTTGAGCTGATCGATGACGTTGAATCTACCCTCAAGCTTGAGTGTTATCCCGTGACTTGGCCTATCGGCATGGGTGATCGTTTTCGTGGTTTGTACCATCGCTTGAACCGTAAGCTTTATCTTTACACTCGTGGCGAAGAAGACCCAGAAATTATCGACGTAAAAGATCACAATGACCCGATCATCGTCGAAAAAGTAGGGGATGAGGCATACCTGAAATTCTCAGAAGATCTTGATCTTCTTGAGGGAGCATTAGGCACCTTCGATCGCGAAAGATTTTTGGCGGGCGAAATTTCACCAATGACTTTCGGCTCTGCGAAAAATACCTGGGGGGTTGATTTATTCCTCGATCTATTCACTGAGCAAGCACCAGGCCCGGGCCCGCGCCAAGCTCGTGATGGGATAGTGCAAGCTGAAGATAAATCATTCTCAGGATTTGTTTTTAAAATCCAAGCGAATATGGATCGCCGCCATCGAGACCGCGTCGCTTTCTGCCGAATTGTTTCGGGAGAATTTGAGCGCGGCATGAAAGTTCAGCATCAGCGTCTGGGTCGCGAACTCAGACTTTCATACGCCAATTCATTTATGGCCCGTGATCGTGAAACTGTTGATAACGCCTATGCAGGCGATATTTTAGGGCTTGTTGATACCGGGAATTTTCAAATTGGTGATACCATCACTGATGGCAAAAAAATCGTCTTCGACGAAATGCCAAGGTTCAGTCCAGAATGTTTCGGTCGACTTTCAATTAAAGATCCGCTGAAGCGTAAGCAAATGCAGAAAGCTGTGCAAGAAGTCGCTGAAGAGGGCGCCGTTCAGATCTTTTTTGATCCGATCATTGGTGAGCAAGATCCGGTTCTTGGTGTGGTGGGTGAACTTCAATTCGATGTTTTACTTTATCGCCTCAATGATGAATATAAACTCGATGTGAAGCTCGAGCGTTTGCCTCTCTCGGTCGCCCGTTGGCCCGTGAAAAAAGATGGCTCGCCAGTGGGCCGATCGATTCAAGGTGGGACAAAGCTCTTTAGAGATGTGGCCGATCGCCCGGTGGTTTTGCTCCAGAAAGAATGGGATCTCAACTGGCTCATCAAAGAGAACCCAGACTTAGAATTTCATATTACGGGAAAATAAAAGGTGCCCGGTTGCTAATCGGTGCTGCGACCTGACATAAATAAATGCATCGCAATACCGATTAGCAACCGGGCACCTTTTAGACCTTCGTCCATCGCCTGTCGGTCGTTATCTGCCGATAGGACAAGCGTGAAGTGTGTGCAAATTGTAACGTATTTGATGCTCGTTTTTGGCGGCGGTTTTGCCGCAGCTGATAGCACCACTGTGGCTAAAGATGCGCCGAAAATTAAGTATCCGTTTCGTCCTGTCCAGCAACGAAATCCTTTTGTTAAAGGCCCTACCTATACTTTTGAAACCCGTAATACCAGCGTACGCTGGAAAGAGATCGCAGTAGCGAAAACTCCACTGCCAGTGCTTGAGATTGAAAGCCATACTCCGCTCGTGCTTTACGGCTGGTCAGGAATGGGTGGCTTCGCCTATTCCGGAAACACGATTTTGCCGGCCCAAAGAAAAGACTATTATCATAACGGTATTTTTCACAAAGGTAAAAACGGCGAATTGTTTTATCAAATGATTCACGTTGGGCCGGGTGGGCGAGAAACTTTAGCGGGTTGGGTTGCAGGCACTCAGCTTGTAAGCCCAATGAGCCCCTCTTTTCTAACTAAAACAAAAACTGAGGCAGGTGTTCCCACATGTGTCTATTTTGGTGATTGTGCTCCGGCGCCAGTGAGTTCTTTAGATGAAATTTTAAAACACATTGAGCCGCCATTAATTGTGCTTGGCCCTCGTCAGCCTATGAGTGAGCCGGTAAAACCTAAAGCTGCGGTTTGTCCCTTCTCAGCGCCGCTTAAAGTTGTGAAGACATCGCAGTTTGGTAATAGAAAAGATCCATTCACGGGGCGAACAAAATATCACGGCGGTTGTGATTTGGTAGGGCAGGGCGTATCACCGGCTCCGATCAAGTCGATTATGGGTGGTAAGGTCACAAATATTTCTGGCGGCCCTACACTTGGTGGGCCCCTTTATGGCTATGCTCGCACCGGAGGGTATGGTTATCAGGTCGAAGTCACCAATGATGACGGAACAGTTGTGACCTACAATCACATGGATCGTTCTTGCGTAAAAGTAGCGATGGATCAGCGAGTGGAGGCTGGCACGCAAGTGGGATGCATGGGTTCGACGGGGCGGAGCACTGGGCCCCATTTACACTTAGAACTTAAAAGAAACGGTGTTAAACAAGATCCAGAGCTGTGGCAAAATTTTGATACGTTATGCGCTGGCCGAATCAGCAAAAGGTAAATATGAGATATTTAGTACAAATTTTATTAATTTTTTCTGCACAAAATATCAGCTTCGCCGAAGTGGCGAAGATAGACCCGGCTATGGCTGAAATGACAGAGGCCTGCATTAAAGGAGCTAAAAAGTTTCAAGGCACAAAAGCGGATCTTGAAAAGGTCTGCGCTTGCTCGGCGAAAAGAATGCTCGAGATGGTTCGTAGCCCTAATTACGCAGATAAAAATGCCAAGCCTCGTCTCGCTTGGCTTAAAAAAATGTATTTAGACACTCATTCGCAAGCAGAAATTGATAAAGATCCATACGATATTTTTGAATTTGGCTCTTCGGTGAATGAGGGCTGTATCAAAGAATTATAGATTCTTAGCCTGCTATAGACCTCTGAAACTCTCCAGCTCTTTCTAAAGCACATCCATCAAGATCACTTGCGTCATTGCCCTTGCAATTCAGCCCTCCGCAAGAATAAACTTCTCTGTTCAAGGGGAGCTTACCAGTGGGATCACATATCATTTTATCGTCGCATCCGAATCAGATATTTTCACAATCGGTACCTATTCATTGGGGAGCGAAAACGGCCCGCGAACGTGGGCCCGTCATCGCCACATTATCAGATATGTCCGTGCGAAATGCGATTGGTACACATGGCGGCTCTTACAGTGTCTATCGGGCTCTTGCCACTTCGGCTGGGCGCTTACCCAGCGAATTTAAACCTGACTTAACAAATACGGCTCCCGCTGAACGTATCGGACCATTTCCGCAGTGGAGCGACCCGGATAAAATCGTGGCTCTTGACCCCTGGGGTGCGGATGTTTTCGAAGAGTTCAAAGCTGAAACTAAAAAAGGTTTAGATATTCGTCCATCGATTGCGGTGACGAAAGCTCATATCAATATGCTTGAGATTCAAGAGGCCATACAAAAGGGTCGCATTAAAATCGACGGTAAAATTGTCGGTAAAAATGGTGACGTCAGCGTCACTAAAATCGCCCTTGAGCCCGTTTGGTATTTACCAGGCATCGCTCGCCGTTTTGGTATTACTGAAGGTGAGCTTCGTAAAGGTCTTTTCACTCACACTGGTGGAATGTTCCCAGAACTTGTGACTCGTCATGATTTAAAAGTCTTTATGCCGCCTATTGGTAGTTCAACGGCTTATATTTTTGGCCCAACCGATTTTGTTGCGAATCCGAAAAAAGAACTTACGGTGCGCGTACACGATGAGTGCAATGGCTCAGATGTTTTCGGCTCAGATATTTGCACCTGCCGTCCTTACTTAGTTCACGGTATTGAAGAGGCCATCAAAACAGCGCAAGCAGGCGGTTCGGGTCTTATTATTTATTTCAGAAAAGAAGGCCGCGCTCTCGGCGAAGTAACGAAATTCTTAGTTTACAATGCCCGTAAGCGGAATAAAGACGGTGATACGGCTGCAGCATACTTCCATCGCACAGAATGTGTGGCGGGAGTTCAAGATATGCGCTTTCAGCAGATTATGCCAGATGCCCTTCATTGGCTCGGTATCACGCGCATCGATAATTTCATTTCAATGAGCGATATGAAGCACGATGCTATCGTGGATAGCGGAATTAAAATTATCAATCGTGTGCCGATTCCTGAAGATATGATCCCGCTCGATGCACAAGTTGAAATGGAAGCAAAAAAAGCGGCCGGCTATTTCACTAAAGATAAAACAAAATCAAAAGATCAGCTTAAGAAGGTAAAGGGCCGTGGACTTAACCAGTAAACCAGAACCAACAGCTCCATCGAATGATGAGATTGAGTATATTCTTTCTCCTGAGGCTATTCGCGACCGTGCGCTGGATATTTATAATCTCACGCAAAAAGGCGATGGTCTTTTTGAAATCAAAGATGAAAAACTCGAAGAAGTGGCAGATTACGTTTTACAGGTTATTCGTGATCGTCACCCTGATTTAAAAATTTCTTATCATTCGCGATGGTCTCACTTCAATGTTGGGGGGCGTAACCGCGTCAATGAAGTTCGTGAAGAGGCCCAGCGCACGCCAGGAATGAACGATCTTGAGTGGGCTCGTATGCAATTTGATTTAGTTGTGACTTCGGTACTGCTAGATGCAGGCACGGGGCCTTCTTGGCGTTTTAAAGATATTGATGGTCATATTTTTGCTCGATCAGAGGGTTTAGCTGTTGCCAGCTTAAATATGTTTACGGCCGGGGCTTTCTCATCTGATAAAACTCGTCCCCTTCAAGCCGACAGTCGTGCCCTCACGCATATTACCGAAGAAAAAATCAAAGAGAGTTTTCAAGTTTCTGTTTCGAATCCTTTATCGGGTACAAAAGGCCGCGCCGAGCTTTTACATAAGCTCGGCAAGGTTGTTGAAAACACTCCTGATTATTTCTTAAAAGCCGACACGACATTTCCGTTTAAGCGTATTGGTAACTTGGTCGATTATTTTGTTAAACATCGCCCAAATAAAAAAATCGAAGCGGTTTTCATATTGAAGACAGTGCTAAAAGCTCTCGGTGGTATTTGGCCAGGACGTATCGTGATGAACGATGTGAACCTAGGCGATACTTGGTATCACGATAAGCTGGGCACAGGAGTGAAGTCCTTTGTTCCGCTTCATAAACTATCGCAATGGCTCACGTACTCTTTGTTAGAACCGCTTGAAGAGTTCGGGTTTGAAATATTAGATCTCAATCAGTTGACCGGGCTGGCTGAATACCGAAACGGCGGTTTGTTTTTAGACTTAGGGCTATTCGCTCCTAAAGATCCGAATGCTTTTTCTAAACCTGTTCATGCAGATTCACGGCTGGTGATTGAGTGGCGCTCACTGACAGTTTATTTCTTAGATGAAGTAGCTAAGATCGTGCGTCAGAAATTAGGCAAGTCAGAACAAGAGTTTCCGTTAGCTAAAGTTCTTGAAGGCGGAACATGGTGGGCCGGCCGTAAGATTGCCCAAGCAAAACGCCCAGGTGGTGGGCCGCCACTCGACCTGATCAGTGACGGAACCGTTTTCTAGGGAGAATGCGGCACCATTTTGACACATTCTCTATCTTACATTAGGAGATACTATGAGCACTAAAACAAAAGCGAACCTGACTATTCTTGAGCACCCCTTGGTGCAAGACAAACTGACTCAGCTTCGTGATCGCGATACGAACCCTGAACATTTTCGTCGCCTTGTGGTCGAGCTCAGTCAGTTCTTAATGTATGAAATGGCTCGCAATTTAAAAACTAAAGAAGTGCAGGTGACGACTCCGCTACAAAAGACTAAAGGTCGTCGTATCTCTGAGCGCGTGACGCTTTTACCAATTATGCGCGCGGGCTTAGCTATGCTTGAGGGAGCGTCAAAAGTAATGCCTTCAGCGGCTATTGGCCATATCGGTATCTACCGCGATAAGTTCGTACAAGATACCACCGTAGAATATTATTTCAGACTGCCAAAAGATGTTGAAGGCCAACGTGTAGTTGTATTAGATCCAATGCTGGCCACCGGTGAGACAATGGTCGCGGCTCTTTCGCGTTTGAAAGAACGTAAAATTGGTCCGGTTTCGTTGCTTACTATTCTCGCTTCAAAAGCGGGACTTAAAAAAGTAACAGACGCTTTTCCGGATGTTGAAGTTTTCACTTTAAGCCTTGAGAGTGTTTTAGATAAGAATGGTTATATCCTTCCTGGCGTCGGAGATGCAGGTGATCGCATTTACGGAACCGTAGGTTTAGAGGATTTATAGTGGTTATAGGAGTCGCCGGCGGCAGTGGATCAGGTAAGACAACTTTCGCAAGAGAGTTGCTCGCCCGTGTGGGCGTTGATCGCACACTCATTCTTCTGCAAGACTCTTACTACTTTGATCGCAGCAAAGACTTCAAAGGTGATGGTTCGCTGAATTTTGACCACCCAGATTCAATTGATTGGGATTTAATGGCTGAGCATATTCAGCTCCTCAAGCAAGGTGAAACCATTGATTTGCCGATTTATGATTTTGCCACTCACAGTCGCCTGAAAGAAGTGGAGCTTGTTAAAGCCAAGCCTATTATTATCGTCGATGGAATTTTAATTTTTTATCCTGATCAAATTCGTGATCTTTTAGACTTAAGTATTTATATCGATACGCCAGACCATGTTTGTTTCGAGCGCCGCCTCTACCGTGACACTCACGAGCGGGGTCGCACCGCCGAAGGTGTGCGCGTGCAGTATACAACAACTGTGCGTCCTATGCGTGAGCAGTTCGTTGAGCCCTCAAAAGCTTTGGCTGACCAGGTCGTCAGTGGCCAAGTCGATTTCAAAGCTGAAATCGAACGCGTGTACAAAGAAATCTCTAATTTTAATTCTGAAGAGCTAGTTTAACCGGGCACCTTTTATTACCCGACAAAAAAACGGATCAGTTTCATTTTGAAGTCGGTGTAAGGCGGGTAGCGCATCGTCGCATCAAGGGCGAACCATTTTTTAAGCACTGATTTTTTATGAGAGAAAACCTCAAAGCTGTCATTGCCATGGTACCGACCCATACCGCTCTCGCCAATTCCGCCGAACGGAAGATTCGGATTGGCTAAGTGAATTATGCAATCATTCACGCAAGCTCCACCGAAAGGCATTGTGCTGAGTACATGATCTTGTAGATCTTTGTTTTTAGTGAAGAGATAAAAAGAAAGCGGTTTCGGCTCAGAGGCAATTTTAGTTAAAGCCTCATCAATGTTTTCATAAACAAAGATCGGCAGAATAGGGCCAAAGATTTCTTCTTTCATTACGGGGTCACTCCATGACACGTTTTTTAAGAGTGTCGGGGCAATTTTCAACTTGGCGGCGTCGGTCTGACCACCGCAAATCAACTGATCGGCTTTGATAAAGGCTGAGAGGCGAGAGAAGTGCCCGGCGCCAACAATACGCGCTAGGCTGTCACTTTTGATGGGTTCTGGCCCATAAAATTCAGTGATGGTTTTCTTCAGGCTTTCAATAAACTGATTGGCAATATTTTTGTGAACATAAACATAATCCGGAGCCACACAAGTCTGAGACGCATTCATAAACTTGCCCCAAATAATTCGGCGCGCCGCTGTTTGCATTTCAATATCCTGATCGACAATACACGGAGACTTACCGCCCAACTCTAAACAAACCGGCGTTAAATGAGCCGCGGCTTTTTGCATGACGATTTTGCCAACGCGAGTACTTCCAGTGAAAAAGATAAAATCGAATTTTTCATTGAGCAGAGCTTCAGATTCAGGGATGCCTCCACCGATGCAGGCCACATGTTCAGGAGCAAAAACTTCTGCAATCAATTTTAAAATAAACTTTTGTGTTTCAGGCGTCATTTCAGAAGGTTTTAAAATGACTGTATTACCAGCGGCAACGGCACCCACCAGAGGGGATAACGCTAATTGAAAGGGATAATTCCAGGGGGCAATAATAAGCGTTGAACCAAACGGCTCTGAATAAATATAAGAACTTGAGGGCCATAAGACCGAAGGTGTCCAAACGCGTTTAGGTTTGGCGAGTTTATTTAAATTTTTAATCATGTGCGTGATTTCGCCGACCACATAAGAAATTTCTGTTGAATAGGCCTCAAGCTTCGGTTTGCCGAGGTCCGCTGCCAAAACTTTCATAATCTCAGCTTCTTTGGCGATAATGGCATTTTTAAGTTTAAGAAGCGCTTCTTTACGAAACTCAATGGGGCGCGAGGCGCCGGTCATAAAGAACTTTCTCTGCTTTTGAACTAAATCACCGTAACTCGTATTCATTGAAGCCGCCTTAACTTGTAATTCAACTTGAGCATCCATCTTTCACCTCGTATCCTATCTATATTATGAAATACGCCTCTATACTGAAAGAGAATAATGTACGTTTGCCTGCGGCTTTTGCTGATCTTGCGGCTTTTGACCAGAACTTGCGCCGTGTGGCAGAGACGGTGAAGCAAAATGGCTTTCCGATACGAGTGGCAACGAAATCTATTCGAGTCCCAGCATTGATCAAGCGCGCTTTAGATTTCGGTGGCCCTTATAAAGGTTTGATGTGTTATTCGGCTTATGAGGCGGCTTTTTTAGCCCAACAAGGCTTCGATGATTTTTTAATTGCGTATCCCACTTTGCATACGGGCGAAATAAAAGCTCTCTTAGATTTACATGTTTCAGGTAAAAAAGTTTATCTGGTGGTCGATGATATTCGGCATTTGCAGGCTCTTGATTCTGCTATCACACTTTACGCCATGGCTATGCAGCCGTCATGGCGTCCCTTCGAAGTCTTGGCTGAAATTGATCTCTCGGTGCGTATCAGCTCATTAGTTTTAGGCGTTAGACGCAGCCCTTTACGATCTATCGAGCAAATTATTAATTTCGTCGGCCAAGTTCAAAAATTTAAAAGTTTAAAATTTAAAGGTTTTATGGCCTACGAAGCCCAGGTGGCAGGGTTAGGCGATAATAATCCATTTAAAAAAATGATGAATATTGCGATACGCCCCTTTCGTAAGTGGAGCATGCATAAAATCATTCAAAAAAGAAAAGCCTTGCTTGAGGCCTGCCAGCATAAAAATATCAAAATCGAACTGTTCAATGGCGGCGGAACCGGCAGCACCTTAATGCACGGTGCAGAAGTAGGGGTACTCACTGAACTCACGGTGGGAAGCGGATTTTTATGCTCACATCTTTTTGATTACTACACTAATTTTCAGCCTGAGCCTTCAGGCTTTTTCGCCGTTCAAGCGGTTCGTCAGCCCGAGCCGAACTGGTACACCTGCGCCGGAGCTGGATACGTAGCTTCAGGTGAACCAGGTCTCGACCGTTTACCGCGCCCCTATGATGCTGATCAAAAGCTTTCAAGTTTTGAAGGCGCTGGCGAAGTGCAAACTCCCGTCTATTCTGAAGCGGCTATTGCTCTCGGTGACCCAGTGATTTTTCGCCCCGCCAAAGCTGGCGAATGGTTAGAGCGCTTCAATGAAATTCATTTGATCCAAGACGATCACATCGTCGAGAGCGCTAAGACTTATCGTGGCCATGGCGAGTGTTATTTTTAGACAGTTACTTGCAACCTCCTCTAAATCTAAGACCGCCCTTCTTCAATCTTTTAGATATGCTCATTCAGATTTTGAAATATTTCTGTATTTCATGGAGGTTGTGTTCATTTACTACTCCGATCGAAGTCGAGAGATTCCTCGACTTCGATCGGAGTGGTTTCGAGAAGGGTAGGACATCTAAGTATCGAGAGAAAAGCTGAAGGTCGAGTGTAGATTAAGCGTCTAGCGTAGCTTGCGAAGTGGCATCACCACGAATCATTGTGGGCTGATAGCCTACAATATCGGTCGGCACGGCTCCGCCATAGGCTGCGCCTTTGAGGCCTGAGTAGTAGAGTGAGAAGATAATGCCGCGCAAGCCAAAGCGCACGAGCAAGAAAGGCATTGCGATAAAGGCGGGCCAGCGTGTGGCGCGCTCAAGAGTGGCCACTAAAAATGTCAGTACAAATGTTGGCATAAATGAAAGCACTGTGAGCAATAATCCTAAATCATTGCGGTCTTGATCGGGGAGATCAGTGATCACGAGATCAATATGTTCAATGGCTCCTAGTTCTGAAAAAGCGGGGAAGGGAGCATTGGCGGGGCAGTAAATATCACCGATGCGATTAAAGACACCGATTTGCCTCGCGCCGAGAAATTGCGAAGTGCTCATGTTAGGGCCTTTCTCACTGAGGTCGCCGCCATTTGGCTGAAGGCCATAATAGTCAGTGATGGATTCAATCCCGGTGCTGACGGAAATATACTGGAGTCAGCGATAAATACATTTTTATTTTCATGTAAGCTGAAGTCTGGTGCGACTACAGATTTTTTTGAATCCGTACCAATAGCGCATCCACCCATTAAATGGAGGCCAAAACCTTGCGCGCACTGAATGGTTTCGCGACCACCAACAGAGTCGAACATTTCGCGAACTAACTTTAAACCATTGTTCGCACGCTCGCGATCACGAGCGGTTATTTCTTTTTTAATGATCAGCTTGCCTTTTTTAACGGCGAGTTCGCCGCTGGCTTCATCACGTATCGCCACTTCCATTGAAGACATGTAACGATAGCGCTTCATAATCTCTTGGTGTTTTTTGCCGTAACCATCAAAAAGCATAGATGTGGCAATTGGCGGCGCAAATACATTCTCGAATTTAATGCCCATTTTGCGCAGGCCCTTGTCATCAGACTTCACCGCTTGAAACGCTCCTTTGAAAGCATCGATAGGCTCATCAAAAAAGCTGTAAGACATGTATTGAGGGTGACAAGCGATGCCTTTACCTAAAGCTGGAGCTTTCGCACCGTAATCAGACTGTAATAAAATTTTAGAAGTTCCGAAGCTGCCAGCGGCTAATACAAGTTTGCGACATTGATACTGAACCGGTTTTTTTGCGCCATTTTCTTTGATGAACGCGCTGATAACCACGGGTTTGTGGCTACCATCACCGCTTGAGATGCTTTCTACTTCACAATTGGCTTGAACCTGAAGACCTTTTTTTTCAGCCCGAGCAATCCAAGTGGCCATTGTGCTTTGTTTTGAATTGCGGTGGCAGCCACCTAAGCAAACGATGCAATCATTGCCTTTTTCAAGGGCACAGTCTGTTTGACCACGACGAAGCGGCGTCCAGCCTAAACCTTTTTTATCAAAAGCATTTGTGAAGAGCTGAGAATTTTTATTAAAAAATTTTTTTTCAATTTTTTGCAAACTTAAGCTTTTCTCAACAGTTGAGTAAGCTTCTTCAATGTATGAATCAGAGAATTTGATTCCTGAGATATCAGACCATTCTGTCCAGACGGCATCGTCGAAACGATCGAGCAGAGCTTGATTTACAATTGAAGTGCCGCCAACAGCACGAGCTCTTAAGAAGCCTAATTGTGCGCTGGTGTTCAGCTCAACGCCACCACCCCAGAACAAATGGGCGGAGCTTAAAACTTCAGGTTTCGGAAAATCTTTGGCTTTAAAGTAAGGGCCGGCTTCGAGCATAAGAACTTTCGCTCCGCTTTCTATCATTTCTAAAGCGAGGCGACCACCTGAAGGGCCCGAGCCGACAACAATGACATCGTAAACAGCCGGAGTGCTGATGTTCACTGAACTCATGCGATCTTGCCTCCTGCTGCCGGATTAGCGAATTGCGAATAGAATTTGAAAATAAACCAAAGGCTTGTAGCGGTGAGGACGTGCCAAGTCGCGTGTCCGCTTATCCAATGAAGATCAGGATTGCATAAGATTCTCGAGCGATCGAGATTCCAGATTAAGAAAGCCAATTGTAAAGCAATGAAGCTGAAAATAAACCATCGGTAAGAGGGCTTTGTGGGATTTTTTCTCCACAAAAGAAACTCTAAAATTACAAACCACGTGACTTGGCCAGCAAATAAAAAAGAGCCACTGAGGGGTTCGATAATTAAAATGGCCACGGTAATTAACCCTAAACTCACGGCGCAGATATTGGCTTTTTTCTGCGACCATAAATGCAGGCGGGCGTAGTTGGCTGAAATTAAATAGACTGAAATTAAAAACATAGATGAGAAGTCGACGATCTCGCCGATCAAGCTGCCAGAGGCGTGATAAAATCCTGACATCAGGCCAAGAAGAATGGCGAAGAAACCTAAAATTCTTTGTGGACCTAAGTTGGCTTTTCTACATTCAATAAGAATCATAATGCCGATAATAATATAAGCCAGATTCGACCACGTGTTAGCGGGTTCGCGAATCCAAGAGCAGAGTTGGCGCTCACACCACTGAAGAGTAGCTGGAGCTAATGTCGACCAGGGGCAGATGTCTTCCATGTCTTAAAAGCGTAAGGGGACAATGGGCAATTGTATAGCGTTGGTGTACAAAAAATTAAGATTTTTTCGGTTGCACCGCTTCAAGCCATTCAGGAATGGGTGAAATGATTTTACGCTTCTGCATATCGAAAAGTGCGATGGTGAGTTCGATTTCGCTACAGACCTCGCCTTTAGCGTTGGTCATCGTTTGAAAGACTTTTGCAATCTTGCCCGTATAAGGAGGGCAGCGAGAAGTAATTTTAATGCGTTCACGAGCCTTTAGTTCTCGCTTATATCTAACAGTCACCTCAAGAATGGTCGGGCCAATTTGAAGGTCTTTGATTTTATCAAGGCCGAATCCACCTGAAGAGATCCACTCCCAGCGAGCCTGTTCATAAATCTTTAAGTAATTGGCATGATTCACATGGCCAAAAGTATCGAGATCAGTTTCTTGAATAATTATATCATGTTGGTGTTCGTAAGGTTGCGTCATGATTTCGCCACCACCGATGTGGGCGCTTCTTTAATTTTTTTCGCGAGAAAGAAACAAAGAACTACGGCTGGAATTCCGATGAGTGCAGTGATCAAAAAGAAAATGGCATAGGCTTCAAAGAGTTGATGTGTGCTCTTAAGTGAATCGACAATAAGTCCAGAAGTCCCTCTCAGAGTTTTTCCTAATAGAGTGTAGAATGAGCTTAAGAGAGCATACTGAGTGGCTGTGTAGCCGATTGAGGTCAGGGTCGACATGTATCCGACGAGCGCGGTTCCGGCAAAGCCGGTGGAAAAGTTATCAATCAACATAACCGTAGCGAAAACATCATGCTGACTTCCCATGAGTGCCAAATATGAAAACCCAAGGTTTGATGCCGGGCCTAAAATTGCGCCTAAGATCATCGTAGTTCTCAGGCCGAAACGAATGGCACAGAGTCCTGCAGCTGCGATACCAGCGAGTGAAGCGAAGAGTCCAATCGATCCGCGCACGGCGCCGACCACTTCTTTGGCTATTCCGAGATCGGCGTAAAGTGGGTTGGCCATTGGGCCCATGAAAAAATCAGGTAGTCGATAAAGACTCACTGCTGCTAAAATTAAAGCGGCCTGCGCGCCGTGGGCTTTAAAAAACTGAATAAACGGACCAGCAATGGCGTCATACATTGAACGTAAAGAAACTTTTGCTCCCTTGATGGTTTCAACCGCTGATCGTGTCGGTTCAATGGCGAAGAAAGTTGCAATAACTCCGACGCTCATTAATGCGGCCATTGTCATGTAAGAAAGCGACCAGCCCATTTGAGCGGCGAGAATAAGAATCAATGAGTCTGTGACTAAAAGAGCGGCTCGATAACCAAGCTGATACGATGAGGATAACATGGCCATCTCTTCGCTGTTCTCAGAGGCTTCGATTCGCCAAGCATCGATAACAATATCTTGGGTTGAGCTGGCAAAGGCGGCGAGTGCAGCAAGTGCTGTAAATAAACCGATTCCGCCCTCGGGCTGAATAATCGCCATCGCTATTAGTGCAAATGCGATTAAGAGTTGTGCTAATACCATCCAGCCGCGTCGGCGACCCAGAAAACGTCCTAAAATAGGTGCATCTATTTTATCAACAAGTGGGGCCCACAAAAACTTAAATGAATAGGCAAACCCGATCCAAGAAATAAAGCCGATTGTAGTGAGCTCAATTCCGCCTTCTCGTAGCCAGTATCCCATCGTATTGCCAACCAACATAAATGGTAAGCCCGCAGCAAAACCCAAACCTAGCATGACAGCAACTTTTGGCTGGCCAACCGCACGAAGGGTGTCTTTCCAGGTGAGCTTACGTGAGACTTTATCGACTTGTGTATTGGACAAGGTGCAACTCCTGTTGAATATGGCTGAACTCAATTAAATTGGAACGCTGAAGGCCACAGTTGGCAAGTGTTGTTTGTGAAGTTCTCTATAAAAACTTTTGCCTATTTGCAAAGTTTAGAAACACTAGAGATACTAATATTATGAAAATTTTAAGCCTCAAAGAATCCATTGAGAAGTTGTCGCAGTTAAATGTGAAACGCAAATACTGGGTGATGTACTCGAGTTTGTACGGCGGGCTTGTGAAAGACCCTGAAGCTATGGTGATTCCGCTTGATGATCATATGGTTCATCGCGGAGACGGAATTTTTGAAGCCTTTCGTTTTCATAATAAAAAGATTTTTGATGTTGATGGTCACTTAAACCGTCTTTTGCGCTCGGCCGATCTTGTTTCACTTAAGATGCCCTTTTCTAAAGATGAAATTGCAAATATTTGCCAGGCTGTAGTCGATAATTCGCCAGAGCCAGTCGGCATGCTCCGCTTATTTGTCTCTCGTGGTTTTGGTGATTTTTCTCCTAACCCTTATAGTACAACGGGGTCACAGCTGTTTGTGGTTTCGATGCCGTTTAATCAGCTGCCGACTGAGAAGTATGAAAAAGGGGCGAGCATTGGTTTTTCAAAAGTGGCGGTTAAGCCCGGTGTATTTGCGCAGGTGAAAAGCTGCAATTATTTGCCAAATGTACTCACCAAAAAAGAATCCATCGATAATGGTTGGGACTTTTCTATTAATGTCACAGAAGAGGGGTGGATTGCCGAAGGTCCGACGGAGAATATTTTAGTTTTAAATGCGAAGAATGAATTGTTGGCTCCGAAGTTTGATTACACCCTTCGCGGTACGACTTTACTGAAAGTTTTAGAGCTGGCCGAGAGGTTTAAATCTCAGCTGGGTTTGACTCAAATCACCAACGCCGATGTTAAGGCGCAAGATTTGGTAAAAGCGAAAGAAGTAATGATGGTAGGTACAACTCTTGGAGTACTGCCGGTGACCAAAGCAAATGGCCAAGCCTTAGGTCTAGGTTGCCCGGGGCCTGTTGCCAAGCTTTTAAATTCTGAGCTGAACAAGTTATTTTAAGAGGTACCAGTTTACTTTCCACATTTTCCGGACAGCCTCGGCCTTTTCAATTTGCCCAAACATTGACATTGAAGCCAGAAATCCAAATGCTTGAGGGTATGTCTACTTTATTTAGTAAAATTATTGATAAACAAATTCCGGCAAAGATTGTTCACGAAGATGAGCTTTGTTTAGCCTTTCATGATATTCATCCTCAGGCCCCAACGCATATTTTGATTATCCCTAAAAAAGAAATTCGCTCGATGGCAGAGATTACTGAAGAAGATAAAGTGATTCTCGGGCACTTAATGTTTACCGCGAATCAAATAGCCGAAAAAGTCGGCGTTAAAGATAAAGGCTACCGTCTTGTTGTTAACACCAATCAGTGGGGCGGGCAGACGGTTTATCATCTTCATATTCACTTGCTTAGCGGCCGCGCTTTGAGCTGGCCACCTGGGTAATTTAACGTTAACTCGACAAAGTGCGAGTTGCCGTACTGAGCAAAACAACCATCGGACTTAGCTAAAATCAAATTGAGATCCAATAGATTTGAATACATTCGTATTTTGCTCAGTTGGGCAACTGACCTTTTAACACACATACGTACATCCAGCAGACCTCTGTCTATTCGGGACAGTTTTGGACTCTTTTTACGAGATAAATCACCGATAATATAGAGGGACTAGGAGTAATTTTTTTGCTGAAACCGATTTTAGAATGTCCAGTTTGCAACTGCAGTGGCTTTAAAAGCCTTTACGCGCTTAGCAGCGCGGATGTGGTGCAATGTACAGACTGCGATCTTCTTTACGTGCCGATGCCGACTCCTGAAGTGACTTCGATTTATAAGGCTTCTTACTTCAAAGGTGATCAAGAAGTTCATGGCTATGGTAATTACGAAGATGAATACGAGAGCCACTATAAAACTTTTGAACATCGAATTAAAGAAACTGAAATGGTTATGGGTGGCAAGGGCCGTGTGCTGGATGTGGGCTGTGCCCTCGGACACTTCGGCAAAGTCGCTAAAGACCGCGGCTGGGATGTCTTTGTTACCGACGTCTCTGATTTTGCCGTTCAGAAATCGGCGATTCAGTACGGCCTGAAAGGTTTTGTTTCATCGCCAGATAAATTGCCAGTAAAGCCCGGTCAGTTTGATTGCATCACTCTTTTTGATGTGATCGAGCACGTCAGTCAGCCACTCGAGCTTCTGCAGAATATGCGCGAAGCTTTAAATAGAAATGGTGTTCTTCATTTGACGACGCCAAATCAAAATTCTTTATCAGCCAAGCTCATGGGTAAACACTGGTATCACTTGAAGCCAGAAGAGCATCTGCTCTACTTCAGTCCCTCAACGATCAAACTCGCTTTAGAGAAGACGGGTTTTGAAGTTATTCAGCTGAGGCCAATGGCTACTTTCATGCGTGTAAAAGATATTTTTATGCGCCTCAGACGTTATTCAAAGTTTATCGCGAGTGCTGGGCTCAAAATTTCTAAAATGCTTGGCCTTGATGAGAAAATCATCAAAATCTATGTCGGTGAAATGGAAGTGTGGGCACGCCCTCAGCGCTCTGAAGAGCGGAAGCATGTGAAAGTCCCTCATCCCGTTGATGTACCGCAATCGAGTGTATTTGATGTTGTTTGCTGTCCGAACTGCAAAAGCTCTATCTATAAAGAAGAGATTCAGAAAACAGAAGAAATTCTCTGTACGAACTGCGATTCTTCGTATGAAATAGTCGCAGGAGTCATTGATTTTTCACGTTATGGCAAAAGAAACTCGAGAGCACGCGCAGTTTGAATTCTCTGATCGGCAATATTCTGCTTTTCTCTTCTTTATTTCGTTTCTAATTTTCGCTTTCACATCGGCCCACTCCGTCACATTTGAAGATTCCGGACTCTTTATCAGCGCCATTAAAGCTCTCGGTTTGCCGCAGCCTCCAGGCTATCCTCTTTATATTCTTCTGGGGCATGTCTTTACCTACATACCGTTAGGCTCATTAGCTTATCGCATCCACTTGCTTTCAAATATTCTCGGAGCAGGAACCGCCGTATTTTTATTTCTTTCACTGCGACAATTAAAATTCCCGAAGTGGTCGTCATTTTTCTCAGCCCTCGCAGTGGTGACGGGCAGTACTTTCTGGAGCCAAATGATCGTGGCCGAAGTTTACCCTCTGCATATTTTTATTTTCTCAGTTTTATTTTATCTCGCACTTTTGATTTTAAAATCTTACGAGCCAAAAAAACCGAACGAAAGTCATCAGAATCGGCTTTATATTTTGTTTGGAGTAGTTTTGGGCCTGGGTTTAGCCAATCACTGGCCACTTCTTGTTATCGGCACTCCGCTCATACTTTTCTTCGTTTGGCCCATCAAAAAACAAATCTTCAAGCAAAGCTGGAAGTGGTTGGGGAGTAGTCTTTTAACCGCCGCGGTATTTTATGGCTTTATGATGTGGCGCTCGCAAGCCAGCCCGGTGATTTCTTTCTTGGGGCCGCTTGATTCATTCGGTGATTTGATGGGCTACATCAATCGCAGTTATTACCGGGTGATTGAAAACAAATGGGATTCAACATTTGTTGATAAGCTTTACTTCTTAGGTGATTTTATTTTCGGTTTAGTCTGGCGCGAATGGTTTTTAGTCGGCGCTGTTTTCGTTCTTGGTTGTTACTCGGCCATAAAAAAGTATTCAAGAATCCAAATTGTCGGATTGCTTTTCGGTCTTTTGGCCACGCCCATCGTTTTACCCATTCAATTGCCGTTTGAGTTCAATCTCCTCAATCAAAACGTACTTAAAGTTTTTCACCTAGTTTCATATTTTGCAGCTGGCTTGATACTGCCTTATGGCTTTGAAATGATTCGAGCTTGGCGGGCGAAATTATTTATTCCAATAGCGTCAGGTGTCGTAGCGCTCACCATTATTCTCAACTTTATTGATAATGATCTTCGCACCGATCATTTTGCCGAAGATTATGGGCGTGTGATACTGAGTTTTATCCCCCCTTCAGATAAAATTCGTCCTTTAGTAGCGGGTACAGATGCCGACGTTGGCCCTCTGTCATACATTCGTTACGGATTGGGTGAACGCGCAGATCTGAACTTGTACACTCAATCTGGCGTTTTCTTTGATCACCGTATTTTTGATCCTTGGATGTTTAAAAAAAGCGTTCGAGTAGAGAAGACCGAGAATTTCTTAAAAGACAATGAGATTGTTTACTCAACGAAGGTACTCGATATTCTCGAGGCGCGCACCAATCTACCCTTTGTTTTCAACTTCAATGGTCTCCTTTACGAAATATCTTTGCAGACAAAACCACCACTCGGGGCTGATCAGGTGACTTTGACTCTAGTGAAACAGGCTCTTGCTGATTATATCAAAAATCCGCACGTTTCAAATTGGCTCTACCATCGTGAGGTTATTGCAGCTCGTCTCTGTAACTTTTTAATTTTGCGTGAGCCGACTGGCGAACCATTTGAGAAAATTAGAAGCTGCAAACAAGTTAGAGCTCGGCATCTAGCTAAAGAAAAACAATTTGCTGCGGCCGATACGATTTACAAAGAATTAATTGGCTCAGCTCAAGATATGATTTCAGCAGAACGCCACTCGCTTCGTTACTTCCAATTGATCAATCGCTTAGACCAAATCAACACCGAGCCCAAATCTATTGATCAAAAATACGCCAGCTTCTCTGAAGCCATTGAATATGCGGCTCCAGCTTTAGACGATTATAAAGAGTGTGATAACAACGTAGTGACTGTGATTAAATCTGTTGAGGGACGCGTCCCTTTAAGCGAAAACGTTAAGACAAAGCTCGCTCGATTTGCGAAATGTAAAGCGAAACCAGCGGCTCAGCCCGCAGGTCGGAATAGATGAGCGGCTTCTTCAAACAAAAACCTTTTGCAGTTCTTGACGGCGGTTTAGCCACGGCCATTGAAGCTAAAGGAGCTGACCTCAACCATCCACTTTGGTCGGCCAAAGTTTTAAAAGAAAACCCCGAATTTATATTCGATTCCCATTTCGAGTTTATGGAGGCCGGAGCCGACATCGTTCTTACTGCTTCCTATCAAGCCAGTGTTAAAGGCTTTAAAGATTATGGTCTCTACGACCGCGAAGCGCGAGAAACGATTTTCTCTTCTATAATGCTGGCTTGTTATGCTCGCGAAAAGTATGCCGAGCGCCAGAGGCAAAATAAAGAAGAACCAAGAAATATTTTGATTGGCGCTTCATGCGGCCCTTACGGAGCCACTTTAGCTGATGGCTCTGAGTACGCCGCGAGTTATATCGATCAGCAGACGGGGACGGTAAAAAAAGAAATCTCCGCTGATTTGGTCGACTACTATCAAACTAAAATTGAGATCTTGCTCGCTCCGCGAAAAAACTTTACCTGTAATTTTTTAGCATTCGAGACTTTGCCCGCAGCTATTGAAGCCCAGGTGATTGCTGCCATCATGAAAAAGTATCCGGGCGCCCGCTATTGGCTTTCGTTTTCAAATGCCCAAGAGGCGGAGCGGGCCATTAAAATATTAAGTACAAACCCCCAAGTGATCGGCTTTGGTCTGAATTGCATGAGCCCTGATCTTGCACTTGAAGCATTGCCTGCGCTGAAGGCTCAATTGGGCTCAAGCGCTGCGGCCTTAGTTGTTTACCCCAATAGCGGAAATGTTTTTGATCCGGTTCAAAAAGTTTGGGCCTCGGTAAAACCCAAAGCTTACGACTGGTCTGAATTCGCGAAAAAGGCCAACGAACTTGGCGCCACTGTCATTGGTGGTTGCTGCCAAACGACGACAAAAGAAATCAAAGCTATTTCTTCAGCGCTTTCTTATAAGCCACCACAGTTCTGATTCGCGCCATCGAGTGGTCGACAATTTGTTTTGGATATTTTGCAGTTTCAAATTCTGGAATCCATTTTTTAATATACTCGAATTTAGGATCAAACTTTTTCTGCTGTTGTTCAGGATTAAAAATTCTAAAATACGGAGCCGCATCGCAGCCCGTACCTGCCGACCACTGCCAGTTGCCATTGTTAGCTGATAAATCATAATCGAGAAGTTTCTCGGCAAAATAGCGCTCACCTTTACGCCAATCCATCATTAAATCTTTAACTAAGAAGCTGGCCGTCACCATTCGTACACGATTGTGCATAAACCCGGTGGTATTCAACTCGCGCATACCTGCATCTACGAGCGCATAGCCCGTGCGGCCCTCGCACCAAGCTTGAAACTCATCTGCGTTCACACGCCATTTAATATTATCGTACTCGGGTCTGAATGCTTTTTTTTCAACATGAGGAAAATGAAAAAGAATTTGCATAAAGAACTCGCGCCAAATGAGTTCGCTGAGCCAAGTTTCATTGTTTTTAATGGCGATCTGCACGCACTGTCTGACGCTGACAGTGCCAAAGCGAAGGTGAATTCCCAATCGTGAAGTGGCATCCAGAGCCGGAAAATCTCGAGTGCCATCATATTTTTTAATTAAAGACACATCAAATTGAGGTGGCTCAAAAACCATATCTGTTTTTTTAAAATCAATATCGCTTAAATCAAGCCAGATTTTTTTCTTCGTCCGAAGAAGATTTTTAAAATCTGTAACATAACTTTTGTAATCTGATGATCTTAAAGTTTTCAGCCATTTTTTCTTGTAAGGAGTAAAGACGGTGTAGGGCTGGCCATCATCTTTCGTCACTTCGTTTTTTTCAAAAATGACTTGGTCTTTAATTGAGTTAAATTCAATTCCTTTTGATTTTAAAAATTTTGCGATTTTTTCGTCTCGAGCAATAGTGCCTGGTTCGTAATCGCTAGCGCAAAAAACCTGTTCTACATTTTTTGTGGCGATAATTTTCTTCCACACCTCGAGAGGTGATCCGTAATAGAGATGCAATTGCGCACCCTGAGCCACTAACCGTTTCTGGATATCTGACAGTGCTTGATAAATAAAATCCACGCGCCGATCTGACTTGTCTTTTAGTTCTGAAAGTAGGTCATGATCGAAAATAAATAGCACTTGAACGGGGAGGCCACTTTTTAAGGCGGTCGAGAGGACGGCGCTATCTTCAAGACGCAAATCTCGTCTTATCCAGGCAATACTGATCTTTGTACTGGCTTCTGTCGCACTCACTTGGGCCTCCGTCTAGGGTAAATTAGTCTGAATCGTGAAACTGGTCACGACCTTTATCGAACTTTTACAAATAAAAATGTGCGCTCGAACGAATTCTGAAAAAATAAGAAGACGAGGTAATTTATGAAATCTTTAATTGCTGTATTAGCTTTGTCATTTACTTTTGTCGTCACCAGCGCCCACGCCGAAGAGTACTCGGCGGTCTCTGTGATTGATTCGCATGCTCGAAGTGTCGCTTCAGAGAGCATGGCCCTCGATGTGAGCCAAGTGCGTGATCGCCCTTTTACGGTTCAGGTGGCTTCACACTTAAATGAATTAAATGCCATTGAACATGTTGAGCGTTTAAAAGGTGAAGGCTTTAGCGCCTTTTATTATCCAAATTTTATAAAGAACCAAGTTCTCTTTAAAGTTTGCAGCGGTCGCTTCGCCAATCAAAATGAGGCTGAAGCTTATCGCGCTGAGTTTATCAAAACTACGAGTGAAAACTTATCGGTCGTCGCCTCTCTTCTTTCTCGTCCAGGTTCTGATGCCGTGGCCACTCAAGCCTTACTGAAAGGAATCAAAAAAGCAGAAAAAGAAATGGACGACAACTATCGTGGCGATGTGAAGCAAGAGCGTGCCGAGAGCACTAAAGTTAAACAGAATCGCGCGATTGCCTCGGTGGCAACAGCGGCAGCAACTATTGCTACGGAAGCGGGTAAAAAAGTTTACTCACTTCAAGTTGCAGCCTTCCCGAACGAAGAGCTGGCGAAAGAGAACGTTAAGAAAGCTGAAAAAGAAGTGAAGGGCTACGAAGTGTTTTATCGCGCCACTCAAGTGGATGGTAAGACTTGGTATCGTCTTTTCATCGGTCGTTTTAATGAATATCAAGCGGCGAATGATGCGAAAAAGTCTATGCCTGCAGAAAAATACCCAAGCCCAATCGTACGCAAACTTTTCGAGTAATGATCAAGCGGAGTTTCTATGTCAGATCCAAAAAAAGAACTTCGTGATCGTCTTACGCCTGAGCAGTTTCAAGTGACACAAAATGATGCGACCGAAGCTCCCTTTAATAATGCTTACTGGGATAATAAAAGAGACGGTATCTACGTGGATGTAGTGAGCGGCGAGCCACTTTTCTCATCCATTGATAAATACGATTCAGGTTCTGGTTGGCCTAGCTTTACGCGACCACTTGTTAAAGACAACGTGGTTGAAAAGCCCGATCATAAGCTTTTTGTTCAACGCGTAGAGATTCGCTCTAAAAAAGCGGACTCTCATTTAGGCCACGTTTTTGAAGATGGCCCGGTGGAAGAGACAGGACTTCGTTATTGTATGAATTCTGCAGCCCTGCGTTTTATACCTAAAGAAGATCTTGAAAAAGAAGGCTATGGCCAATTCGCAAAACTTTTCGCAAAGAAATAGGTGATTTATGGCTACTGAAAAAGCAACTTTAGCCGCCGGCTGTTTTTGGGGTGTGCAACATCTCCTCGATGAAATTCCGGGCGTGATTTCTACAAAGTGCGGGTACATCGGTGGTCAAACGAATGATCCGACCTACAAGCAGATTTGTGAAGGCGACACGAACCATGCCGAAGCGGTTGAAGTGACGTTTGACCCAGATAAAGTTTCTTATGAAACTATTCTCTCTTACTTCTGGCGCCTCCATGACCCCACTCAGCTCAATCGTCAAGGCCCAGATCACGGCACTCAATACCGCTCGGCCATTTTCTATCATTCGCCTGAGCAGAAAGAGAAGGCTGAGAAGTCTAAGGCTGAATTTGATAAGAGCCTGGTTTTTACACGCCCAGCAGTCACTCAAATTGTGCCCGCTCCCACTTTTTATAAGGCTGAAGAGTACCATCAGGATTATTTTAATAAAAACGGTGGCCCTATCTGCCATATTTACCGTCCTCGTTAGCCCTTGATGGCTGAAACGGGCTGTGACATAGTGTCGTAATGTCTAAAAAGCGGACTCAAAAACTACCTAAGGCCCTTGCTGCTAAAGTAAAGCCGCTCAAAGCTTTATTGCTGGATTGCGACGGTATCTTAACGGATGCGAAAGTTTGGTATGGCGGAGACGGTTCTTGGCGCCGTTCATATTCAATCCGCGACGGCTTTGGTCTTAAAAAATTGATCGATGCCGGCTTCACAGTGGGTATTATTACTTCATCAGCCACTGAAGATATTCGTGAGCGGGTCGCCAGCCTTAAAATTCCACATTTTTATGAAGGCCGCTTTGATAAGGTAAACGCCTTCAATGATTTTAAAAAGAAAACTGGTTTTAAAAATAACGAAGTGGCTTATATGGGCGATGATGACCCAGATGTTCCACTTCTTGAAATCGTCGGTTTTGCGGCTACGGTGGCAGATGCATTGCCATCAGCCTTAAACGCAGTTGATTATGTCACTCAAAATAAAGGTGGCGACGGCGGCGTTCGTGAAGTCTGCGAGCTTATTATTGAAAATTCAAAACTCTATAGGAGCCTAATAAATGCAAAAGTTTGAAGCCTTAAAAAAGCCCGTATCAGCAAAAATCGCAGGACAAACAATCACGTGGGGAGCGGCCGATAATTTCGTTCTCTTCGGCGGCCCCGATATCGTTGAAGATGAAGGCCTTGTTATGGAAGTGGCGCAAGAGCTGAAAAAAGTGACCACAGAGATGGGTATTCCTTGGATTTTGAAATGCTCTTATGACAAAGCCAACCGTCAAAGCGCAAAAAACTTTCGTGGCCCGGGCGTTGATAATGCTTTGCAAATTCTCTCACGTATTAAAGCTAAAGTCGGTTGTGGTTTATTAACTGACGTTCACGAAACAATTCAAGTTGAAGGCGTTGCCGAAGTGGCCGACGTGATTCAAATCCCAGCGTTCTTATGTCGTCAGACTGACCTCGTTGTGGCCGTAGCTAAAACTGGCAAAACAATGCACATCAAAAAGGGTCAGTTTATGGCTCCGTGGGATATGGCCGCTGTTGTAGCGAAAGCCGTTGATGCAGGTAACGACAAAATTCTTCTCTGCGATCGCGGAACATCGTTCGGTTACAACCGTTTGATCAACGATATGATTGGTCTAGTAGAGATGAGAAAGACGGGCTTCCCGGTGATTATGGATATCACCCACTCAACGCAGTTGCCGGGTGCTCAAGGCACATCAAGCGGTGGTCAGAAGGGTATGCAGCCTGTTCTCGCCCGCGCTTCGATGGCGGTCGGTGTGGATGGTATTTTCTTAGAGACTCATCCAAATCCAGATGAAGCTTTATGTGATGGACCAACGTCGATTCCACTTAAAGATATGGCGCCATTATTAAAATCATTGAAAAGTATTTGGGCTACACACCAACTGTAACAATTTGAATAACTGCGCGATGTTAACAACGGTTCCGTTACATCTGCTTAACGCCCACAGACGACGGTAGCTATTGGGGCCAATGGGGTTTTTTTGGGCGTTTGCCCACTATCTAACGTCGTCTGTAAGTGTCAAAAAATGATTATGAAATGATGATTAAGTAAAAAATAAGTCGCATCGTCGCGACTATTCAAGCGCGGCTTCGCAAGCTGCATCTTTAACAAAGCGGAGCGTAGATGTCGCGACTTTTTTCGCGATTTCAGCAGATGCAAGAATGTCGATATGACCGACGCCCTCAAGTAGAACCTGCTTAAGTTTGCGTTTCTTAGCCAGTTCTTTCTGCTCGCGTAAAAGAGCTAAAGAATCATCTTCGGCGCTTACAAGTAAAGTCGGGATTCTAGATTTATAATAAAGAATTTTAGATTCTAACCACTGGCTTAAAGCCACATAGCTGATCTCGCCATCTTCAGAGACATAACCATTCAGCCTTAAGGCGCGCATTTGACGATTTAAAGTGTCAGGCACATTTGAGCCATCGAGATAATAAACATCAATAAATTCTTGCGGTGATATATTTTCAAGATTGATAAGTCCATGCAAAGTGCCGAGCTGGCGAAGAGATATATAGTTCGCCGTTAAGCGCAAATTTTTATGCAAAAGACCGAATGGAATATGATGCGAAATTGTATCTGAATGATCATTCTTAAGATTGAATAAACTAGTTAACGGCTCAAGTAAAAAACCACCTAAGATTTCGCGAGTGTTCAAACTGAGTGGGCTGGCAATCGGAATAAACGCCTTCACTAATTTCTCAAGGCGCTTCGCACGCTGAATATCAATTACAAGTTTGCCAGAGGCATCTTTTGTTAGGCCCGCAAATGCCAAGTGAGCCATCATTCCGCCCATAGAATGGCCTTGATAAATAATTTTACGACCACCAGATTCACGGGAGACAAATTGAATTAAAGCGGGAACATCAAAAGTTGGTAGATTTTCAAACAACATTTTCTTGTCAGATTCGGGACTTGCAATTTCAAGAGATTGAAAAGGAGGCTGACCGTGCCCCCGCCAGTTGGCTAAAAATACTCGGTGACCTTTTTTACGATAAATTTCGGCCACATTGCGAAACGAGTTCCAGTTGCTTGTGTAACCATGAACCAAAAGCATAGGTTCGCCCTCAGTCATCGGTTGATCGTTTTTGTCTAACAACTCAAGAACATGAAGGCCAATGCCGTCTTCAGTTTTTACCTGATGGTGCTTGGCATGTCGGTAATGGATCTCGCTGGCGAAAACAGAAGTCGATTCAAAAAAACTGATGGCTAAAACAGCCACTAAAAATAAATATTTGCTCATAGAGTAGTTATAGTCAGACCTGAGGTTTTTTTAAAGTCAGTTTGAAAAAATGTTACTTTTTTTAGCGAGCCAATATCTTGATAAAAAACCGACGTCAGATGTGATCAGTTGCAATCCAGAGGCATTTAATAGGGGCTCTATCGGAGTCTTAATGTAATTCGTATAAAAGGGTTCATGAAACTGCTGGGGGAACTCAACTAAAAATTGATCTAACTCAGTGCGATCACCCAATTGAATGCTATCAACCGCCGCAAAATAGCCACCAGGTTTTAGTAAACGCGAAGCTTCAGCAATGACTTTTTGGCGAACGTCAGACGGAAGCTCATGAAATAAGAAAACGCAAAAAACTAAATCGAAACTTTCATCTTTAAATGGCGTTTGAGCGGCATCAGCTTTAACAAAATCAATTTGCTCAAGGTCAGCTAATTTTTTCTGCGCTACTTTTAGATAAGGCTGGCTTATGTCACTCACGGTCACTTGGCTATTTTCAAAAGCCAGTTTAACGAAACGAGAAGCGCGGCCTGTTCCGCTAGCCATTTCTAAAACTTTGAGGGCGGCATTTTCGCCCACCCCATCTGTGGCTAGGGCTTGCTTGAGAGGTCTAATAAAAAGTCGGCGCATGGCATCGGCCATGCCTGTGAAAAGAAGTTCTACTTGGTGTTCGTAAAGCTCCGCCGATTCGGTCGACAAATAACCATCTGTCTGAAAATGAAAATTACGCGTGTAATATTCTGGCAAGCCAGCGGCATTTTTCTGAGCCTCTTTTGAGAACTTTTTAGTGGCTTTTTTATTGCGACGCCAGCTGATTTGTAGGCCGTCCCATAAAATCTGGGGGATGCGAAGCAAATGTTGAAAAATAGGTTCGGGTTTTAAAACTGAAGGCGGATAAATTCCTAAGGCAATATTCTCAGAGTCCGCTTCAACCAGAGCTTTCACTTCATTCTTAAGTAGCTCAAGGCTTTTTTTATCAAGAGGCTTAGCCATATTCTGAGTCAAGGGCAGCCAGCGAGCGGCATTTGAGAGCACCTGCATTTGCATAAAGTAATGTACAGCTCGAAGAGCTGAGAAGCCCTGTATCGGGTATTTCATCCAGTTCTGAGGGAAGCCAGCTGGTTTATTGAGGAGGCTTTTGCCTTCGTTCATAATACAAGTTTACTCCTCTGCGAGTTTTATGTACAGCCTATTACCATGAGTTTACTCGAGCATTCGGCTCAAACCCGTACATTTATTGATCGTTATTTTCCGCAAACAACTATTGACCAGTGGAATGACTGGAAGTGGCAAATTCGCCACCAAATCAAAACAGCCGCTGAGCTTTCGCGTTTTATTACGCTCACTGAAAACGAAAAAACGGCATTGGCCCGCGCCGATAAATTTTCTTTCGCTATTAATCCTTACACCGTTAGTCTTCTTGAAAATGATCCGGCAGGAGCCATCCGCCGCACCCTAGTGGCGGTTGAAGAAGAGTGGATGAATACCGAAGGCGAAAGCGAAGATCCGCTGGGTGAAGACCCCCATCGCCCGGTGAAAGCGATTGTTCATCGCTACCCAGACCGAGTTCTATTTTTAGCTACAGGCTTTTGCGCTGTTTACTGTCGCTATTGCACACGCTCACGTCTCGTCGGTGATGCCGCCCAATACAAATCTGAGATGAAAGCTTGGCAGGATGGCTTTGATTATATTCGTAAAAACCCTGAAATTAGAGATGTGCTAATTACGGGTGGTGATCCGCTGACTTTATCTGATGAAAAATTAGATTTTATTTTAAAAGAAATTCGCTCCATTCCTCACGTAGAGTTTATTCGCATCGGTACAAAGGTTCCATTTGCGCTTCCGCAAAGAATTACCCCTGAGCTTTGTGCAGTTTTAAAAAAGTACCATCCACTTTATTTAAGCGTTCATGTAATTCACCCACGTGAAGTGACAACAGAAAGCCGTCAGGCCTGTGAGCGCTTAGCCGATGCGGGCTTACCTCTCGGGAGTCAGACCGTGCTTTTAAAAGGCATTAACGACAATGTCGAAGTGCTTAAAAAATTAATGCATGAACTTTTAAAAGTCCGCGTGAAACCTTATTATCTTTTTCACTGTGACCCGGTAGCGGGCAGTGGGCATTTAAGAACTTCGGTGCAAAAAGGCTTAGAGATGATCGAAGGACTTCGTGGTCACACCACGGGCTATGCGGTTCCGCACTATGCTTTAGATATGGCGGGGTCAGGCGGTAAAGCTGCGCTTGTGCCTGAATCTGTTGTTGGTGAAGAGCAGCGAGCGACCCAAGATGGACACGGCTCACAACGTTTTCTTAAGATCCGCAATTTCCGTGGTGAAACTCATTTATACCCGGATGGATTCGACGAACTCTAAAATTATTAATCCTCAAGACACTCGGGCTTAATTCTATTTTTCAAATCTTGAATAGCACCATAAGTTAGCGTGTAGCCATCGTAAGCCTGTTTATTCCGTAGGTTCTGCTCTTCAATTAAAAGTTTCATTTGATGATTCATTGTTTTCATTTCAGCCACAGCTTGGTCGATTTTCGCTTCTAATCGGTCAATTCTTGCGTTAGTCCCATCAATGCGAGCATTTACACCATCAAAGCGCGAGTTCGTCTCGTCAATACGTGCATCTGCTTGTTCGAAGCGGGCCTCAACTTCAAAAAATCGACTGGCGATTTCAGCACGGAATTCACGCATAAATCCCAGGGTCACTGGGGCTTCAGATTCTCTTTTTGCTAATAGTTCTTTTTTCTTCATTTTATAGTCACTTAGCAAAACTGGTGCTAACACGAGAGTCTCCTAAAATTGAGATGAAATACTTTGTGGGCGGAAATGTTCGGACACTTTTCGGTATCCGGACAACACCAGCTCGGGCGACTAAGCGATTTTCTTCGCGTTATAAAGGCGATCAATAATAACCGCCACCGCTAAAGATTTAATAACATCACCAACGATAAATGGAATCACACCAGCAGCTAATACAGTTGAATCTGGCATAAAGAAGCGAAGACCAAGTGCGCCGGTAAAGATAATGAAAGCTCCAGCAAAGAAGCTCACGGTAAAGGCTGACCAGAACGTGCGTCCGAAACCGCGATCGCTTATAGCTCCGACGATATAAGCCGCGAGAACCATTCCCACTAAGTAACCGCTGGTGGGGCCGATAACAGTTAAGCTTTTGCCCATGGCCATAATCGGCGCACCGAAAAGACCTAAGGTAAAATAAGAAACTAAAGTGAGGCTACCAAGAGTAGAACCCATTAAAAGAGCAATTAAAACCACTCCAAAGGTTTGACCCGTCAGCGGAACCGGAGTGCCTGGAAGCGGAATCGCCACTTGCGAGAGTAAAGCCATTGCTACAACGCCTATGCTCACAGTTATAAGAGATTTCACAACATTCGTGAGGCTAGAGCTGAGATTTAAACGTTCTGGGACGAGAGCTTTTGAAGACATAGTGTTTCCTTCAGAAATAAGGTGCTGCAGCCAAAAATTATCTTTACGGAACGCTCCCGTCAACCTACAGTTTTACCAATTATTTTAAGGGGGATTTATGAAATTTTTGATATTAGCGGTGGCGTCAGTAGCTATGTCTGCAGCGGCTTTATTAGTCAGCCCGAGCGCAGTGGCAAATAATAGTCTTAAAGCTCCTATGAGCTCTGTAATGCCTCACTATGACCTTGAGATGACAGGACAGGAGTACCGCCAGGTTTTTGAAAATCCATCAGCTCAAATTAAAATCAGCTCGCTTTCATTAGCGAACCTTCAAGATATTTTGCAGGTTGGCAAAAGAAACCTCGATTGGTTGAAGCTGATCAATGCCAGTCGCAAAGATAAACTTTCTCTTTCAACAGAGGCCACTCAACAAGGTTATCCAATGGATCAACCCCGCGAGTACAACCCGACATTAATTCGCGCTAGCTTTAATAATTTAAAAACTGCCATGCCCACAGCTTTAAGCGCTGTTATTTTCGGCACGGGTGCGTTGCCAACAACACTTCCTGTAACTGATGAAGAGTATATTGAATGGGGTTTGAAAACAGATCGCGTTTATCAAATTGCAGCTCGTTGGCTCACCATGGAGCCTTATTTAGGTCAGCTTCGTATGCGTCAGTTTGAAGATATTCGTGGTTTTTACTTTTTGTCGCAAATGAAAGATCGTAAAGACAAATTCTCTGATTTCAAAAGTCTTCCAGCGGCTGAACAAGAACAAATGCGTGTATGGCTTGTGCAGATGTGCATGAACGCACGTCAAGCTCGCGCCACTTGCAAAACTAAAGTTGAAGGAATGATTTCAGGAGCTAAAACGGCGGCAGAGTTAGAGAAGTTCTTCGCCGATTATTCTCCTTATGGCCAGAGTCTTTGGGATGAACTAATGCTTATTCCCTCAAACGGAAAATTCCCTGACGTGCGCTGGAATGGCGATACAGATGTGCGTATTCCGTTTCGCCCTGTAACAGACCCAGCCATTGCCAACTATCTTACAAAAAATCTTCAAGAAGAATGGCAGTTCGGTAAAGCGTTCAATCTCTATGTTGATTTCTCTCTATCGAGCAGCGATGCGGTTTTTGTCACTTGGCAGCCGGGTGTGACTCCGCATGTTCCGTATTTGGGAGCATCAGAAATGGTGATGGATTCAAACGCACCAATTTCAGAGTACGATGTGCAGTGGACCATTCGTCATGAATTTGGTCACGTGCTTGGACTGCCAGATTGCTATGTTGAATTTTACAACGAAGATACACAATCGATCATTTCGTATCAGCTCGACACCACAGATTTGATGTGCAGCCGTCGTGGTCATATCAATCAACGTCATCTCGACGAACTTCGCGCTAATTACAGCACGAAATAGTTCTCTCGAAAAAACGAAGTTTCTCCTCTGAAACTTCGTTTTTTTTCTTAAGTAACATAATACTTAAGCAGTGACGATTCTAGTCACAAAAATGTAGCCATTTCTCAGGCAAGAAAAATCTTTTTATAGCTCATATAAGTTCAACGTTCTAAGTCGCATTGTGAAGAAAACTTCATACGTTTTTTATGCGCGAGTTTGATGAGTGTTATCGTGCGTTTACTACGGTCAACTTTTTCCTGCATTTTAAGCGGGTGGACAAAGTTTAAAATGGGATCATAGTAGTTATAGGGCTTCAAAGAAAAAGGCTCTTTGAGGCCTAGATAACCAAACTTTCTAGGAGGTTCCTCTATGAAACATGCAGCCGTAGCCGTTAGTCCAGTCGTTACTTTCAAGGGTTTTCACCCATCGGACTACACCGTAAATTACATCGAATCCGTATTAGACCATATCAGAGAAGAGTCGCCTTACGGTGCGGCGTTACGTGCTACGTTCAAGCGTGAAAACAATGTGATTCGAGGGATGATTAATGTGACCTCTTCAGCGGGTAAGTTTTTTGCGATTGCTGAGGGCAGTCGGTTACACGAAGTGAGTCAGAGATTGAATCACCAACTGCGACGTCAGTTGAGTAAATGGAAAAAATTAAGATTTCATCGCGGAGAGTAGGGCTCCCGCAGATGACCAAAGTGGATGTAGCTTTTAGCTACTGAAACTAAAAGGGCACCGTTACGGTGCCCTTTTTTTTACTTCCCACTTACAGTGCGAAGATAGAAGCGTTTCTTAGATGCCGGAGCTGTTTCGCCGTCATTGAAAACTTTAATATAAGCAAAATCTGAGCATGAACCGTCTTCACGGTTCACGAAGTCACAGCCTTGAGTTGCACCAACTGTGAATTCTGCAAGTTCGGCTTCACTGTTGATCGTTGTGAACTGTGAACCCGCGGCTTCGTTGACCCATTTCACGGCCCCTTGAAGAGGTCCACCATTGTAAGACACTTCAACTTTTACCGGATATTTGTAAGCGAACGTCGGGCTGCTCTTCAGTTGTAAAGAGAGCTTATGAGTCGCTGTCTCGCCAGCACCAATCGTGTGAGAGATGGGGTTCGCACGTGAACCAGCACCACGGCTGTCGAGTACGCTAGTGCCATCAACAGTTATGTTGGCTTCAGCCACCGCTCCGCGATCAAGACGGAAGTTACGAGTCGCTAGCGCGCCTTCAATAATAGCTTTGAAAAGACCCGGAGCGCGAAGGCTTGAGCCGATTTCATCAGCAAAGAGCATATGATCAAACCAGTCATTGGCAGTAAGGCCTGGGTGATTGCGCGAGAAGCGCATCGCTTCAAGCGTAAGATCAGTCATCAGTACGAGGCCTTGGCGACCGTGAGCCACTAGTGCGGCATCCATCATGTCTTTCATAGCGCCGCCGTAAGCTTCGCCGTCGTCATGAGATTCATTTGTTAAGTGGAATGAAGTTTTGTTCACGATACGCATATGATCTGAACCAGGGAAAGCCTGACCAGCAGTCACATCGTTCACAACAAGTTGAGCGACATGATCGGCCATACCTTCTGATAAACCGCCCGTATCGGCGAGTACAAGAGTTTCGCCCATCAAGCGATCCATAACACCGTGACCCAGTTCGTGCCAGATGGTCGTGTTATCACGAGCGTAGTTCTGCGCGTTTGGTGAGTACGTCGTAAAATTGATCGTGTCGTTTGTGTAGTAAGCGTTATCTTTCATGCTGATATCTGGATCATACAAGAAAGCATGGAACGGACGAGTCGATAGGGCCGGATCTGTAAAGCCCATGCCGTGAAGTGACGTCATCAATTTATCAATGGCGTAGTAAACTTGGATTTCATCGAAGCCATCATTAAGGTAGGTCACTGGATCATGATTGGGTAGACGCTGAGCTAAACGAGCTAAGCCGCTTTTTGCATCCGTCAAAGGCTGTCCAGCGAAGGCGCCAGTCGGGATGACCTCCCAAACTTCTTGGCCATTCACTTGCGCTGGCTTCCAGAGATAATTGATCTGACCTGATTGCAGAAGAGGCATTTTGATGCCCGATAATTTTTGAATGTCAGGGTGAAGATTAATAGTCGCGTATTTACCGTTTAAGTAGAGACCTGAATTCGCAAAAGAATTCTCAACCCATTTCAAAGCGGCGAATAAAGATTGAACCGTGCGGTTGAGCCAATTGAAAGACCAGTAGCCGGCCATTTGACCTTCTGGAGTTTCAGCCTGAACCGGGTCTAACATAGGTTCGTAATAATGGCGCCCTCGAAGAGAAGCGTAAGGATCAGCCGCTCCCAGATCTTTTCTATACGGAAGGATATTTTGTAATTGAACTGGCACACGCTCAAGAAGAACGCCCGGTTGTTTTTCAACTTCTTCGTAAATTGGATACACAAGGGCGTCTACAGCCGTATCAGCTTGTGGGAAGGGCTCATACTTGGCAGATACGATTTTATTTTTAAAATGAGAAACCACGATTGTATGGTTGCCGCGGCGACCTGTTACACGAATGACACGTTGTAAATCAGAGCCATCCCATTGGTCTGACCATTTTACATCACCCATGCGTTTGTCTTCAGATTTTAAAACTGCTTCGCGCACAAACTTCATCGTGTCGAGCTGATTGATTTTTGCTTTTAAAGCTGAATAGCTGAGCTTTGATTTTTGCAAAAACGCAATACGGATCATGCTGCTGTTCGGTGTTTCAAGATGGGCTTCCATTTGTGAAAGAACACCAGTTTTTAAATCCACCCAAGTGCGTATCATCGCGCCGGCAATTGGCGTACCTTGGCTGAGTTGCAAGTACTGAGTGAAGCGGTGGTTTGCGAGATCGCGACGCTCAACCTCTTTAAAATCTGCGGCTGTAAGAGTCAGCGAAGATTCTTTATTCAGTTCTGGTAATAGACTTTGAAGCGAGTCGTTGACTGTCGCTTTTTGAGTCCAGCGGTAAAGTATTGTGCTGGCTTCAGCCGAGCTTACGAAAAGGATTGCAGCAGTTAATGCCGCCTTAAGAAAATGCTTTAAAGACATGAATTCCCCCCTCAGTCTTAATGTGCGAGCGGGGATAAAATACCAAACTTATTAAGAATGCAAATTAATTAGTAGCACTCAGGTGGATTGTATTTGTTTAAAGCTTCCATCTGTAATTTGTCGGCTTCTGGCAACATGGCGCCTATCTTTTTACGGCGATTTGATGGGTCAGGGTGCGTCGATAAGAATTGGGGGCCAGAACCTTTACTTTGCGCCTGCATATTCGACCAAAGCGTAATGGCCTCTTCGGGGTCAAAACCTGCATTGGCCATATAACGTACGCCCATTTCGTCGGCTTCAGATTCATGGGCGCGGCTGAAAGGTAATAAAATGCCGACACTGGCGCCGAGTCCGAGGCCCGCCAAAACAGCCTTACCCGTAGTTGAATTTTGATCGACGCTCAGTTGAGCGGCTGTCATTCCGCCTTGTACTAAAAGCTGTTGAGAAACACGCTCATTACCATGCTTAGCAATAACGTGGCCAATTTCGTGGCCTAAAACTGCGGCGAGTTGGTTCTGATTTTGGGCGGCTTTAAAAATTCCGGTATGAACTCCGATTTTTTTGCCCGGTAGTGCGAAGGCATTCAAAGTGTCGTCTTCAAAAACTTTAATTTCCCATTCGCTTGGGTTCATTCCGTTGCGATTGAGTAAAGCTTCGACCACGCATTTGACTCGCGCATTCAAAGCTTTGTCATTCGAGATTTTTTCTGTTTTTTTCATCTCATTAAAGCTGGCTACACCCATAGAATTCATCTGACTATCTGGTAGAAGCTGAAGCTGTTTGCGACCTGTCGGAGAAGTGGCGCAAGCGGTGAAGAGAAAAACCGAAGAAATAAGAGATAAAATTTTATTTATTTTTAGCATGATGACCTCATTCAAAGTTGACCTCGAAAATGGTAGCAACATTTGCTGCAGCCGTCACTAGACTGATTGAGCGTCTCAACTTGGTACGTTAAGCCATTCATTTGAATCTTTATGGTGAATTCATCAATTTTTCTCGAGTGAGTACTAGTGAGACAGCTATTTTTTACCGATAAATGCAATGTAAAAGAGCAATTAACTTGCTGATTTTATTAAGGAATTGTCTCATAATGGTACGTCATTTTTGGATCAAATTATTTTTAACGGTTAGCATTTTGCTGAGCTTCGGTTGTAAAGGGCCGGACTCACTCAATTCTGATATCGCCGATAACTCTTCTGGTGGTACGACGTACACGATCACTTTAGCTTACGACATTGAAGACGACACCGAAGGCGCAGATACTTTTTATTTCAATGACGTGCCTACTTTTTCAGCCGTTTCAAATTTTGATCTCAATCTTGTCGATGGAGTCGCTTACATAGCCACGTGGGAATTTTTTCTAGCCAACTCGGTTTCTTATGTGCGACTCGCAGGTACGGGTGCCATCGTTGATCCAATGGATCTTGATATGATTGCCAATAGCGGCGTTGTTATGACGGACATGCTTCATGCGAGTTTGAGTAAAACTGAAGAAGTACGCCTCGTTATTCGTGATGCATCTAACAATCTTATTGTTCAATCTAATTGGGTTGAGTATCAAAAAATTCCACCTTGTCAGACGCCTATTTGGGCGGGTGGAGCGGCTCAGCCTATTGCAGCGGCAAGCCCATTTGATTTTTTAATCGAAGATGAAAGTATCGTGACAAGTGCTTACTATGACTATGACGATGTTACTGAGCTGACGATGGGTAAAAAAGTAGCGGCGGTTCATACTTACACCGATGAAAACACTCCATCGATTGTGGCTACTGGTAAGCAATGGACAGTGGATATGTCAGACCTTGCAGCTGGAGTGACGAATATCCGAATGATTCTTCGCGATTCAAATGGCGATGCTCTCTGCAATATCGATAATGATATTAACTTCAATTAACTTTAAATTTATTATTTGCTTTAGAAGCCGATGTTAATAATCGGTGCTACCGAGAAGAGACCTTTGCGGTGGAAGTTTAAAAGACCAATTTGAATGCCCGTTAAATTTTCTGTCACATTCACAATGCCGATTTGAAAACCGCGAACGGTTTGAGCCCGGTTGTAAATACCAATTTGCGCTCCATTCACAGTTGTATGACTGCTCATATTAACCGCGGCGAATTGCACACCGTAAATTTTTGATTCGGCTGAGTTGATATTCGCGGCGAGTGCCGCTTGAATACCATAAACGCTTGTTTTGTTCGTATTGATATTTGTCAGGCCCGCGAGCTGGGCGCCAATCGCGGTTGTTGTGCCTTTATTATAATTAAAAAGACCAGAGACTGCGATACCGGCGAAACTTTGTGTCGTCATGTTACCGATAAGGCCTAAATCTAAACCATACATTTCTTCTTGTTTGCCAACGATGGCTAAGCGAGCTCCTGTCACAGAGAAATCTTGAGCCGGAAACTGCACGGGAGGAACTATACTCACTGAGATTGGCGTCACAGCAGAAAAGGCTGTCGCGCAAAAAAGAGTTGATGTGAGAGACAATAAACTGATTTTTTTGAATAGTGTTTTCATAGAATCAGTTTAAATGCACTTGAACTGAAAAACAATTCTAATCAAATCTTTGGCCCAGTTTTTCGAGTGATGTATGTCTAGTTGTAGACTAGTAGCTGAAAATTCCTCACCTGAAAATTAACCGAATGCCATTAGCATACAGATATGAAAAAAAATAAAGCTTTAGTTTTCGCGTCGGTGTTTACTCTTTTATCAACCCCATCTGTTTGGTCTTCTGAGATTTATAAAATCAGCCCTGACAGATTCGTCTCTGCTCTTCGCGGCTTTAGTAAAGAGGCCGTAGAGATTGAAGATTCGATTCCTCAGCTCGGAGTGGTGATAGTTAAACAAAGCCTCAATAAAAATACAGCCGGCTGGTCTCATCTTGGTAGCTCTCAAATAATTAAAATTGAAAAGCCGGTGGCGGTGGCACCAAAAAAACTATGGGGCTTAAAGTCTCTTCAGATTGAAGAAGCCTGGGTGCAAACCTTAGGGGAGGGCGTTGTTGTTGCTGTTTCAGATACAGGTATCGATTCGGATCACCCTGATCTACTTGAGAATATGTGGGTGAATCCTCGTGAAGTCATCAATGACATTGATGATGATGGCAATGGTTATGTTGATGATATCCATGGTTGGGATTTTGTTAAAAATAAAGGTTCAGGAGTCGATCATCATTATCACGGAACACATGTCGCTGGTACAATTGGTGCGAAGATCGGTGATAAAATGGCAGGAGTAGCGCCGCGAGTGAAATTAATGGATGTTTCATTTCTCGATGCGGGTGGTTCGGGCAGTGATGTGAATGGGGCCAAAACCATTATCTACGCAGCCGATAGTGGAGCTAAAATTATTAATTGCAGTTGGGGGGCTCCAGAAAGAGTTCCACTTATTGAAGAGGCGGTTCTTTACGCGCAGAAAAAAGGTGTGCTGGTTGTCGCCGCTGCCGGAAACGCTAAAACCAATACAGACAAAAAACCGCACACACCTTCTTCTTTAGATCCTGAAAATATTATTTCAGTGGGCTCGATAGCGTCTGTAAAGGGAACAAAATCAGATTTTTCAAATTATGGTCAGAAGACAGTGGATCTCGCTGGGCCAGGTTCAAACATCTACAGTACCGCTCCGAGCTCTAAAACAGCTCGTTATCAAACGCTGAGTGGAACATCTATGGCATCACCTCATGCTGCGGGTGTCGCCGCGCTGGTGTGGTCTAAATATCCAAATATGGACTGGAAGCAAGTGAAGGCTAAAGTGATGAGTTCGGCTGTGCCCAATAAAAGCTGGACGACACGTTCGGTTTCGGGCGGTTTGTTAAACGCAGCCCAAGCTGTTCGTTAATATTTAAATTTTTAAGGTCGTTTACTTCTTAAGCTCGACGTAAGAGTCGCCGCCGGGCCACCAGCTCAGCTCGCCTTCAACACGGTACACAGTTTTTTTGTTCTTCTTCAGAAGAATTTCAAGTTCAACCGTTTGGTAAGTGCGATAACCGTTGGCTAAAATCACAACATCAAAATCTTCAGGCATGATGGCAAAATCAGATTCTAACGCGTGAGCTGTTTCTCGGCAGATTGTCTTTTTATTTATGCCGCTCTGAAGTTCTGGGTATTTAAATGATTTTACGAGACATTCAGCTTGAGCGAAAACAGCAGTACTAAGAGTCAGTGCTATAACTAGAAATTTCATTTTTAGCTCCTCAAAAGATTATGGCTTAGGGTGTATCAAGGGGCGCGATGACGCGCAATGATAAGGTCTTGTTGCGGGCATTATTAAGCTCTGAAGTTTAAAAAGGTATGAACTTTTTTCAAAGTACTCATCTGAATCTAACTTTTAGAAAGCTAAAAATCCACATACGCTTTTCTTATGAAAAAATTAATTCTGTGTTCATTTTTATTCCTCGGATGTACGACCCCGCAAAAAAGTTTTCGCGCCATAGGGCATCGTGGCTCCGCTGGTCATGCTCCTGAAAATACGATGCCCGCATTAGAGGCGGCTCGGCGACTTCAAGTTCATGAAATTGAAATCGACATTCAACTGAGTGCAGATAATCAATTGGTTCTTTTTCATGATGATAAGTTAGATAAAAAGACGAGTAGCAAAGGTTCGATTCGGCAACATACTGCTTCTGAACTTAAAAAAGTCGATATTGGGGGTTGGTACGATAAGACTTACCCGAATAGTACTATTCAATTTAAAGGGACTTATCTCACGACTCTAGATGATGTCCTGAAAACTTATGGTCGGGTATTTTATTACCATATTGAAATCAAATCTCATGAGGCTGAGATTCCAACGCTCCTTATGAAAATGCTAAAAGAGCAAAATCAATTAGAGAATGTGACAATCACTTCTTTTGATTTTGACCAAATTGCGCGAGTTCGCACTCTCGATGCTAAAATTCCACTTTGTTTACTGGTGAAGGGTGCTATCAGCGCAGATATTTTAAGTGAAATCCATCGCGCGAAAAAGGCGGGCTTCAATCAAGTGGCTATTGATACGGAACAAATCAATGAAGAGCAGGTGAAGCTCGCTCATCAGTTGAGTTTGGATATTCGTGGATACGGAGTAAAATCTAAAGATCATTTAAAAAAATTATTAGCTCTAGATGTGTACGGTGCCACACTGGACAACCCGAATTGGGTGCGGACTACTCAGCTTTAGGTGCAGCGGCATTCGCTGATTGAGGAGTCGCGCGCTGACGATTTTCAATAAACAGAATTTTCTTTCCGTTTACGTAATAAATATTATTGGGCGATTTTTTGTACCACTTACGGTCAATTTGAACCCATTCTGGTCCGGTCGCTTTGGGCTGCGTTGCGATGTCACGAGTGCCGTCGGCAGCCTCTGGTGGGGTGTCGAATTTTGAAGCTTCAAAGGCTCGGTCAGCGGCGGCGGTCGATTTTTGTTTTTTGAGATCTTCAATTTTTCCGAAAATTTCGTCAGTTTGCTTGAGGACTTCTGCATAATGATCTGACACTGGCTTGGGAGCGTACTTCGTTACAAGGGGTAATAGTTTTTGGCCGAACATAATGAATGAAATGGTAAACACGCTCGTAACAAAAATGATTTTATTCAGCGGAACTGAACGCTGACGGTACGCTGCTACTTTAAGATCGCGCTCAAGCTTAACTTGCTCTTTTTTCTTTTGTTTTGATTCTTCCTGAACATAATTCTCAAGTTGTTGCAGGGACTTTTTTAAATCATCAGACATATTTTTTTATCGGAATTTGCCGGTGATTTTAAAGTTTTTCTATTTGATATGAGCTTTGAGGTCCAGCTTCCTGGACTATAGTCTAGAGAAAGATTAAGCAAATACAGTTTTAAGAGATGAAATGTGCAGGCAAAGATCTTCTAAAGAGGATTTCACTTGTTCAAGCTCATCAACTGTTCCACCAGCCGCTTTAATTTGGCGAGTGTCTTTTTGCAGCTTACGTAAAGCCGTGCGTGCGCCTTCAATAGAGAAGCGATCACGGTAGAGAAGCTTTTGAATCATTAATACGTGCTCGACATCGCGCTTTAAGTAAACGCGTTGGCCTTTTTTAGATTTCTGCGGCTTGAGCTGATCAAACTCGCTCTCCCAGTAACGGAGAACATAGGGTTTAACATCGGCCAATTCAGCCACTTCACCAATTTTGAAAGCTAATTTTTGTGGGATAGCCTTAATAGCTCTTTCTAGTTCAGCATCGAAGAGGGAGCTGCCGAAGACATGGGATGCAGGAGCGTAGCGCTTTTCGTTTAAGGTCTCAAATATCATTTCATTTTCAGTCATCGTCATTTTCTACTACCTTTGATGCATCTTCACCGTTGAGAATCGCTTTTAAAACTTGGCTCGGGCGGAAGGTGAGTACGCGGCGAGCGCTGATTTTGATCTGTTCACCAGTTTGTGGGTTGCGGCCGATGCGCTCGTTTTTAGCGCGCACTAAGAAGTTACCGAATCCTGAGATCTTAACTTTCTCACCATTTTGAAGAGTGTTCTTGAGTTGGTCGAAAACCATTTCAACAAGTTCTGAGGCTTCTTTCTTAGAAAACCCAATCTTTTGATAAACCTTCTCAACGATATCTGCTTTTGTGACCGTTGATTTTTCAGTTTTGCTGTCGTTCTCAGCTGCCATGATTCCACCTTATGAGTCAGTCTTTGTCGGCTTACTATTTTAAGGCTACCAATCTCAGCAAAACTTGCAAGGGTAATGAAATCATTGGCTTGACGCATCGCGATTGAGTTTCGGTGTGAATATGACTTTGGCCGAGGTCTCAGCCAACTGAAGCATAGGCAGCCAAAGTTCGTAGCAAAAGTTCACGATCAATAGGTTTTGTTAAGTGATCACTGAATCCGCTTTCGAGGCAACGCTGACGTTCTTCTTTCATCGCATGAGCTGTAAGGGCAATGATCGGCTTAGTGTAGCCGGCCCGACGCAGCTCACGAGTGGCTTCGAAACCATCCATTTGCGGCATCTGCAGATCCATTAAAATTAAGTTGAAATTGCCGGTCTTCGCCTTTTCGACGCCTTCTCTCCCATCGCTTGCGGTGACTACATCGGCGCCAGCCAGGCGTAAAAGTTTTTTTATCAGGGCCTGATTGTCGGTGCTGTCATCTACCACTAAGATCTTCATCTTAGCCAAGTCGATCAGTCGGCTCGGCTCAATGAGTGGTAAAACTTTTTGCGCCATAAAATCCGTCCCGAGAAATAAAATCTTCTCTGACTCTCCAGGGTCAACCGTAATAATAAAAGTGCTGCCCTGACCGAGTTGACTCTCGGCTAAAACTACGTCTCCGCCAAGAGCCTGTGCCAGTTTTTTCGAGAGAACGAGACCTAATCCGGTGCCACCGAATCGTCTTGTTGTGGAAGGGTCGGCTTGAGTAAATGGAGAGAAGAGCTTGTCGGCTTGTTTTGGAGCGATGCCCTCACCGGTGTCTTTCACGATAAACGCGAGTTTTGTCACGTCGCCAACGGGAAGAAGCTTAACTTTGACGTCCACTGAACCGCGCTCAGTGAACTTAATGGCGTTGCCGATAATATTAAATAAAACCTGTCTCAACCTCAGTGGATCAGTATAGATCGAGCTGGGCAAAACTCCTTCAGCGACGACAGTCAATTTTATACCTTTTTCGATCGCTTCCAAATTGAGCACGGAGCTGACTTCTTTTAAAACCTCTTCAATAACCGCGTTTATTTTTTCGACTCTCAGCTTGCCAGCCTCAACTTTAGAAAGATCTAGAATATCATTGATAATATTAGAAAGTAGGCGGCCGTTTCGTTTAATGATTTCAATGCCGCTGGCCCGTTCGGAAACGGTCATTTCTTGATTGGTTATTAATTCTGAAAAACCTAAAATGGCGCCCAAAGGAGTGCGGATTTCATGACTCATATTTGCGAGGAATGCACTTTTAGTTTCGCTGGCGACTTCCGCTGCTTCTTTGGCGGTTTTAAGTTCGGTCTCGATTTCTTTGTATCCGGTGACATCGCTTGCGACCAAGATAAAGCCGATCACCTGGCCGTCTTTATCGAACTCAGGCACGAAAGTTATATTCAGTACGGCTTCGCGGCTGCCACTTTTAGAAAGCCGCTCGTGGTTTGTCACTTTGCCGGTAAGAGCCTCGTGAATAAACGGAAAATTGGCCCGATAACCGTCTTCACCTAAGACCTCTTGAAATGAAGCGCCAGTCATTTGTTCGGCGGTACGAGCAAACCACGCGGCTAAAGCATCGTTGGCGAACAAGAATTTTTCGTTTTGATCGAGTTGCCCAACTAAGATGGGAAGGGCGTTGGCAATCGTACGCAGCTGACTCTCGCGTCTTTGCAATTCGTGGGTACGGTCGGCCACGCGTTTTTCTAACTCTTCATTCAGTTTTCTCATGCGCATATCAGCTGCGCGAAGTTCTGTTACGTCGCGGGTAACTTTTGAAAAACCCACAAGCTTTTTTTCATTATCATAAAGTGGGGTCAAGACCACGCTGGCCCAAAAAGTTGATCCGTCTCGGCGCACGCGCTGAGCTTCGCCTTCGAAATGCCCAGTTGTTGCGGCGGTTTTCATCTCGGTTTCGGCGACGCCGCTGTCCGCATCTTCTTTGCGATAGAATATTGAAACATGATGACCAATAGCTTCGTTCGCAGTGTAACCGGTAATTCGTTCAGCGCCTCGGTTCCAGGTGCTGATGTAGCCATGTGGATCCAGCATGCAAATGGCGTAATCTTTCACGGCGTCGACCAGCGCACGAAAACGTTCTTCGCTGCGCAGTAAAACTTCGTCGGTCCATCGCCGTTTTTGCATCCATAGGCGATGTCCGACCGATCCCACCAACGCTAAACACAGAATTAAAAAAGTGGTGATAATCACGGCCACGGCTAACCCGGAGGTGACTAAAAGATTCTCATCTTGAATTCCGCCGGCTTCGGCGTGGACGAATGTGGCCGCGATCATCCCGGTGTAATGCATTCCCGAAATGGCGATGCCCATCATAGTAGCGGCGGCCGCCAACTGTAGATATCGATCGGTGTTATTACGTAGCTTTAAAGCAATCAAAAGAGCCGCGATTGATGCGGCGAATGCAATCACGATGGATAAAACGACGAGATAAATGTTCCACTGAATGGTCGCTGCCATTCGCATTGAATACATTCCGATGTAGTGCATGCCGGCGATAGCGGCGGCCATCGCCACACCGCCCGCTAAGAGTGACCCGGTTGGGACCGCCGAGCGACTCATGATAAACAGAGCGAGGGCTGAGGCTGCGACCGCCACGACGACCGACAGAATCATCAGCGGTACATCGTAAGCCATATCCATTCCTGGCATTTCGAAGGCCAGCATGCCTACGAAATGCATACTCCAAATTCCCACGCCCATGGCCAGAGATCCGCAAGCGAGCCATATTATTTGAGCGTAGCCTTTCGCTTGAGTCACGCTATGCGCGAGATTTAAACTGACGTAAGATGCGAAAATCGCCACTATTATCGAAAGCGTGACTAGCATTGGATTATACTGGGTTTCCATAACCATAATGTATTTAGTCGTATCATAATTTAGCTAAGATGAAAGACTATTGAGAGAGCTAGTCGCTGCGTCATTAACTAGCATCTTTCGCTTGAGTTTAAATAAGCCTCAGTTCATCATTTTTAGTCCTGCAAAAAATAAATGCATCCTGAGGAGGATATTAATGAAATCAATTTTAATCGGTTTAACACTGACACTTTCGTCAATTGCTTTTGCTGCGCCAACAACTATGACTGTTGATACAGCGGCTAGCGAAGTGAACTGGACAGGCTCAAAAGTGATAGGTGCAAGTCATAATGGTCATATTAAAATGTCATCAGGTTCAGTTCAGATGGATGGTAAGAAATTATTGGGGGGCGAGTTTGTTATCGATATGAATTCGATCAACAACGTAGATCTAGCTGGCTCAGCAAAAGACAAAGCGAAGCTTGAGGGGCACTTGAAGTCTGATGATTTCTTTGGCGTTGCCAAGCACCCAACAGCGACTTTTAAAATCACTTCTGCAAAAGAAAATAAAGACAAAAAGAAAGCTCACACACATGATGTAACGGGCGACCTGACTATTAAGGGCATCACTAAGTCTGTGACTGTTCCGGCGACTATTAAGACTGAAAAAGACATGGCAACTGCCACTGCGTCTTTCGATATCGATCGTACATTGTTCGATGTTAAATTCGGATCTAAGAATTTCTTTGAAAATCTAGCTGGTGACCGCGTTATTAATAACAATATTAAAATGGATGTTAAATTGGTAGCTAAGACAGCTACGACTCCAGCACCTGCTAAAAAGTAATCTCTTATTTTGCGGGAGCCTGCGCCGCCGGTATCTGGCTGCTCAGCTCTCGCAAAGCTTTCAGTTCTTCAGCTGAAAATTCTGAATTCGCAAACCCGGCCGGGTCTTTTTGTGCTCTCTCTAGAACTTCTTTCATTTTTGCTGGGTCCCCATTATATTTCTGCACCAGTTTTTCAAAAACTTTGGCAGAGAGTTCGTAAATACTTTGGGTGCCAGCTTCAGAACCCCCCACTTTATGAGCAAAAGCGTCGGCTTGTTGGGCTTTAGCATCAGTTTTATTATAGGCGTCTCTTTGTTTCTTATCTTTAAGAAGAGAATTGGTCTTCTCGAGAGCTTCTTTACTGGCAGCATCAAGTTCAGCAGAAGCGGTAAAAGAGAGACTTAAAGATAGAAAAATCAAAGCAAGTGGTGTGTATTTCATAGATATATTTTCGCAGAAATTCGCTGAAATACGCAAGGGGAGCCAGGTCCAGCTGGCCTCAGGCAGGGTTTTTGCCACTTAAAATGATTGTTAAAAACGAAGAATCTCATTCTGAGATTTGACTTGATTATTGATCTATAAACTTCAAGAATGGCGCCATGAACATACATACTGTTTCTGTTGTCGATACATGGTTGTGGCCGGCTTTCATTGGCGCGGTCTTATTCTTACTTTTCCTCGATCTTTTTGTTCTCCATCGAAAAGACGAAGTGATGTCGCAAAAGCAAGCCCTCGGCTGGAGTGCGTTTTGGATATCACTCTCACTTTTATTTACCGGTTGGTTCACCTTTCAGTATGGCACAGCGCTCGGCACGCAATTTTTAACAGGTTATTTGGTTGAGCAATCACTTAGTATCGATAATCTTTTTGTTATTCTTTTGATCTTTCAATCTCTCAAAATTCCACAAGCCAATCAGCACCGAGTGCTTTTTTGGGGTATTCTCGGAGCCATTGTTTTTCGCGGTATTTTAATCGTTATTGGGGTGGATCTTATTCACCGCTTCGATTGGCTCATGTATGTTTTTGGCGGTATTTTAATAGCCACGGGTGCGAAGCTTTTCTTCGGCTCGGATGAAAGCCAAGACGTTAATGATTCATTTGCAGTACGTATCGCACGTAAATTTTTACCGCTCACGAAACATTTTCACGGCAATCATTTTTGGGCTCGTGAAAACGGTGTACTGGTTGCGACCCCGCTTTTCTTAGCTCTCATTGTTATCGAGCTCAGTGATATTATCTTTGCGGTGGATTCAATTCCGGCTGTTTTAGCCATTACTAAAGATGCTTTCGTGGCCTTTGGCTCTAACATTCTCGCCATATTGGGCCTACGCTCCCTTTACTTTGTCATCGCTGAGTGGGTGAGCAAACTCAAGTACTTAAAGCCGGGTTTGGCGGTTATTCTCTGCTTTATTGGTGGCAAAATGCTTGTTTCTAACTTTTACCATGTGCCAAGTTGGGTATCGCTATTAGTTATTATTGGCGTTCTGACTACAGCTGGTTTAACTTCATGGTATGTGGCACGACAGGAAGAACGAAAAGCAAAATAAGAGCGCGAGCACCAAAGGCTACTCATGCTAGCCATTTGGAAAAAGCTCTGGCCCGAAATTCGTGAGTATAAAAAGCAATTCATTTTTATTTTACTTCTTGGCGTTCTAACAGACGCCTTTCAGGTTGTGATACCTGAACTTCTTGGTCGCCTCGTCAATGCTTGGGAGATTAAAGATGAGCGTTTAGCTTATATTATCCCTCCTTTCTTTGCCGTGCTTTGGCTCTTCTCAAGTATTGCCCGCTACTATCACAGCTATTTGCTCAAATATACAGCCGACCGCATTTCACTCAGTCAGCGGCGTAAGCTTATGAATAAATACCTGTCTTTGAATATTTCCTTCTTTCAAGACTTCGAGCGGGGTTCGGGGGGATTGATCTCACGCATGCTCAATGATCTGGCGGTGATTTTAAATGGTCTGCATAAAGTAGCAGATATGGTGCGCGCGCCCTTTATGGTGACCGCGATGATCACATACCTTTTGTATCTTGAGTGGCGTTTGACGCTTTTTGTATTGATTGCGCTGCCGATCGTGACATTTGTCATGCGCAAAATAGCCAAGAGTTTGCGTAAACACTCCCACCGTAACCAAGAAGCCATGGAAGACCTCACACGCACTTTAAAAGAGAGTCTCGATGGCACAAAAGTGGTTCAGTCTTTTTTGCTTGAAGAAGAGATTCGCCAGAAATTCAACCGCCAAGCCAATCACTTTTTGCAAACTCGCACAAAAATTATCAGCCGTGAAGAGGCGGCTGGCCCCATTGCTGAAACTCTGACAATGATTTTTGTCAGCTTTATGCTTTTGTATATCAGCCATTTAGTTTTCAGCGCTTCGTTTACGACGGGTCAGTTCTTAAGCTTTATGACCGCCATTGCCATGCTTCAGGATTCTATTCGTAAGCTGCAAGATGGTTATATAAAAGTGCAGCAAGCCGTGGTGGGACTTGATCGTTTCAACGCTATTATGGAAACCGACTCTCCGCTCAAATCACCGGCTCATCCGGTTCCGTTCCCTGCGGACTGGAAAGAAATTGAATTCCGTAACGTTTCTTTTGCTTATCTCAATGAGCTTGTTCTTAAAAATGTAAGTGTGAAGATTAAACGCAATGAAAAGATCGCCTTAGTAGGCTCAAGCGGGAGCGGTAAGTCGACCTTGGTGAATTTGCTCCAGCGCTTTTTCGACCCGACGTCAGGACAAATTCTATTAGATGGCGTGGCCATTGATCAATTTGCCTTGCATGATTTGCGTAAGAATATTGCTTTAGTGACTCAAGATGTTTTCTTGTTCAACGACAGCATTCAGAAAAATATCCAAATGGGTAATCTTGAGGCTCCGCTTGAAAAAGTGATCGCCGCTGCTAAATCAGCCAATGCCGAAGGCTTTATTCAGCAAACGCCTGAAGGTTATAATACCAACGTGGGCGATTTTGGTGGACGCATGTCAGGTGGTGAGAAGCAGAGAATCTCAATTGCTCGGGCTATTTTGAAAGATGCTCCAATTCTTGTTCTTGATGAAGCTACAAGCGCTCTTGATTCTGAAAGCGAACAAGAAGTGCAGAAGGGGCTACAGAGTCTACTTCAGGGCCGTACCGCTTTTGTTATTGCCCATCGCTTATCTACCGTGGCTAGTGCCGACCGTATTCTCGTTATGAAAAAAGGCGAGATTGTCGAAGAGGGCACGCACAATCAACTCGTTGAGAAAAAAGGCGAGTACTACAAATTCTCGCAAATGCAGAATCTTGATTAACCGGGCACCTTTTAGAGGGCTTTAAAGTAGCTGATCAATTTTTCAGCCACCTTCACTTCATTAAACTGATCTTGAATCAATTTGTAAGCGGCTTGGCCCACTTGCAGGCGTAAGCTCGAATTGGCTTTAAGTTTTAAAACCGCATCAGCGATCTCTTGGGGAGAGGTGCCGATAGTGATGATGTCTCGCCCGGGAGTGAAAACTTCACGGAGAGCTTCATTATCTTTTGTCAGGATGGGCTTAGCGCAAGCGGCGTAGTGATAGATCTTATTCGGGATCACCAAATCGGCTTTCGCTGTTTCACCAAAGATTCCGAGTGCTAAATCAAAACCATTAATATAACCCGGGAGTTCAGTTTGTTTTGCCCAACCCGGCATTGAGATACGCACGAGGCCGTGATTGCGCACAAATTCTTTAGCTTTTTCAAATTCAAAACCTGATCCTACCATTTCAAATTCAATTTCAGTGTGATCGCGCAGCAGTTTTGCGGCTTCAAGAATGCGGCCCACACCTTGAAGAGGAATAAACCCGCCATAAAAACCAACTTTAAAAACTTTAGAATCACCTGACGTCACAGGAGCCTGTTCAGCTTCCATTCGAGCGGCCGGAAAATACTCGTCGAAATTGTTACCTATATATAGAGGTGCCATTTTCTCGCGCGGAACTTTAAAGGTTTGATGAAAATATTCTAAATGGGCTTTGGTATCAGTCACGACAAAGTCAGCGGCGGCTAATGACCACTTATCACGATAGAAATTGCGCCAAGCTGAAAGGCCAAAAGCTGAAACCAATTTATAATCATGCACCTTAGTGAGATAACGTGAAACTAACGGGTCAAAAATTAATTTTTTGCCAGCGGCCTTCGTATAACCTTTAACCAAACCCACTTCACGATGAGTGAATGAAGGCAAATAAACAAAATCCGCTTCGGATACACGAAGCTTTAATAAGCCCCGGTCGGCTTGGCTCTTTTTCTTAAATGGATATTCGATAACTTCGTGCCCGAGTTTTTTTAAGCCTGCTATCAGAATTTTATTTCGGTTGTAGTCAGGCTCATAACTGCCGGTGAAAAGTATTTTCATGACTCAATATCACGGCGGTGAAGCCACCCTTTTTTGTGGAACCAGAAGAAGAAAGAAACCGAGATGATAGCCATCGTGCCTAATACGATTGGGTAGCCATGCTCAGTGTGAAGCTCGGGCATATACTCAAAGTTCATGCCATAAAGGCCCGTTAAGAAATTCAAAGGTAGAAAGAAGATTGAAAAGATTGTTAAGACACGCACGACTTCATTAGTTCGATGAGAAGCCTCATTGGTTTTCTGCGATGACAATGAAATATGAAGAGTCAGCAAGCTGTTCACATTTTCAAGCAACTCATCTGCATAAAAGAAAAGACCGTCGAGGGTTTCTCGCAAGTCTTGATGGAACGGAGTCTCACCGCGATCGCCCGCAGCTGAGAGCTTAGTTAAAACATCCTGGGAGTAGCGGAGGATTCGCTTAAATACAAAAGATCGGCGCTTGAGAAAATAACCGTCTTGTAAGTGAAAGGGTTTAGCGCCTTGAGCACTGAAAATACTCATCTCAAAGGCTTCAAGATTGTCTAAGGCATCATCAATGGGCTTCTCGAAGGTGAGAAAGCCTTCTTTTAAAAAATCACTGAGCACGGTGCCGGCTGTATTCAAATCGCCTGATTCAACGAGCAGACGCCATTTTTCGCGGAGAGTTTTTATAAATGGCTGATCTTTACGGTGAATGGTAATTAAAAATTTATCGCTTGAGAAAAAAGCCACTTTTCGAGTGAGCTCTTGAACGGTATCGCATTCGCCAGACGAGCCTTGATCGTAAGTGCGAATGATAAAGAAATTGTGATTGTTGATACGTTCAAATTTAGGAAGGTGATCTGGATCCAAACAGTCCTTCACCGACGAAGGGTGAAGGCCGTATTGCTTGGCTAAAGAGTCGAGTTCTTTTTTAGTGGGGTTGACGACATCAAGCCACTGAAACTGATCTGGAAAAGTTAAAAGAAACGACTCTCCTGCCATATGGGCTAATATTAGATTTCGTACATCAAGCTGGCAAGAAATGAAATCTGATCGTCTTCAACGTCAGTGCTGTCTTCACGGATTACATCTTCATCAGCTTTGTCGAAACGGGCCTCGAACCAAGTTTGAAGACCTTCACCATGAGTCACGCCGTAAGTTCCAGTTAAAGAAGTCACTTTAAGATCCATTGGTGAGCCTACAGTTAGGATGCGCACACCCTCTTCGGCATTGTAATGTTCGATGCGGCCAGAAACGAATGAGTCATTGCTGATCGCATACTTTGCTGCGGCAGAAACGCCGAACCAATCAGCAGACTTTTGCGTACTATCAACTAGAATCGCTTTTTCTTCTTTACCCCATGTAAACTGACCTAAAGCTGCAAGTTTTGAATTGATAGCAAAAAGTGCATTCACATTATGAACCATTCTCTGGTTGCTCTCATTTGTACCTTGCTCTGGACCACCAATAAAGTTGTAGGCGATATCGAATTTATCTGAAGGAGTGAAGCGAAGTTTAAGACCAAGTGTCTTGCTATCGTTTAGATCTTCTTCGGTATCCCAGCCATTAAGAACATATGCTGAGAGAGCCATGTTCTTTTTGTTGATAATATGAGCGCGGAGACCTTCATTCCAGTGTGGAACAGCGTACTTATATGTAAGTGAGTGAGAGAAATTCCAGTTGTTAACGGCTTTGAAACTTTCAGCTCCCATGTGTGAGTAGAAGCGACCGATATCAAAAGTCATACCTTTAAGCGCAGGAAGTGCGAATGATAGATAACCTTGAGTCAAAACATCACGCGCAACAGTGCCGTATACAGAATCTTTTAGATCGCCATAGCCAGCTTCAATGACGTAGCTGACTTCTTTAGTTGCTGAACCATTTACGCCAAGCTCAACTAAGTTCGTTGTGAACGAGTTGTGGTTGCGATCGTTTAAACGACCTGAGTTCTCATCTGTACCAGTCGCAGTTTCTGGGCTGTTCATGTTGTACATGTAATAGCCTTCGTAATACGCATTCCAGTTCATTGTCGGTGCTGCGAATGCAGAAGCTCCAGAAAGCAAAAGTGCTGTCATTGCTGCTAATTTTGTAAATGATGTCATGTGATCTCCTTATGACTCTAATAAAAATTTGGAATGCAGATCCTAACAAGTTTGTTTGTCGTATAAAGTTTTATGTTCAGATGACGCGTATGCGACACTTTCGCGAGAACAAGCATTTCGAAATTTGACAAACTGCGTTCTTAAATTCGCTTAAATTGATCGCGGCAAATTTACTTCCTTGACAGGTCTAGTCGCTCCGTCGGGAAATCTAGACTCAAGTCATACTTGATTAACAAAGGGGAAGTCAGTGGAACTGTTTGGGAAAATCGCACTCGCATTCGAACACGGTGGAATTTGGATGTATCCAATTCTTCTCGTACAGATGGCATCAATCGCAATTATGGCTGAGCGCGCTTATACGCTCTACTTCAAACGCAAAACTAACCAAAAAGCGTTTGCAGCCAGTTTCGAATCTATGATTCGCAAAGGCCGCGTAGAAGAAGCGATCGATACAGCTAAAACTCAAACAACCAATAATCCTGTCGCAAATGCGATCGTTGCTGGTGGCCAAGCCGCTTTAGGTTTTGGTGGTCGTGATGAAATTCAAGGCCGCATGGATGAAGTTCTTTTAGAAGAAAATTTCAAGGCTGAAAAACGTATCGGTTTCTTAGCTATGATGGGTAACGTTTCGACGTTGATTGGTCTACTCGGTACGATCACGGGTATGATTAAGTCTTTCGGTGCTGTGAGTATGGCGAGCCCAGCTGAAAAAGCTTCTCTTTTATCTGCCGGTATTTCTGAAGCAATGAACTGTACAGCCTACGGTTTGATCGTTGCGATTCCGGCCCTTCTTGCTTATGCGATTCTTCAGAACCGTGCGAACACAGTGAATGAAGATCTCAATCAAGGTGCATTAAAAGTATTTAACTGGCTCAGCTACAGCTTCGAAAATATGACAGCTCGTCCAGTGCAAAAAGAGACACGTACTACTGAGGCGAATGCCTAGGAGACTTTGTGCAAGGTCATAATAAAAAGAATCTTGATTTTGAACTGAACCTGATTCCGTTTATTGATTTGCTGTCTGTCTGCATTTGTTTTCTTCTTTTAACTGCAGTGTGGATTCAAATTGGCTCAATGGAAGTGAAGCAGGCGATTGGTGGACAATCGGCGGCTGAAACGACTAAGAAGCCAACGCTTTGGGTTCATTTAAGTCCTGAGGGTGAGCTCAATCTTAATTTACAAGATGCGGCTCGCGTGCCGGCAAGACTTCGTAAAGCTTTAGTTAAGACAACCGAAGGCAAAATGAATTTGGCTCAATTTTCAACCTGGCTGGCCAGTGTGAAAGAGGTAGAGCCGTCAATTTCTACAGCTTTAATTCAACCTAAAGCTGGGACAGCCTACGAATCTATTATAGATGTGATGGATCAACTAAAGAAAAATGGTCTCACTGATCTGGGCGTGGTGCCGCTATGAAGTCTTCAATCACTTTAATTGCGTCATCAAGTCTACTCGAGAAAACAGCCTTACACAGTTCGCTTGGTGGTCATTCTATCATTCGCCCTCAAGGCTCTGATCGCAAAAAATCAATTGTCGCGGACCTTTTGTTAACGGCGCTGATTGATGCTTTTTCGATTCTCGTGATCTTTCTTTTGATGAGTTTCTCGTCTGGCGAAATGCTTTTTGTAAGCAAAGGCCAAGAATTACCGAAAGCCTCCCACGCTGCGGTACTTGAGCGTAATACTTTAATCAAAATTGAAAACGACAGACTTTATTTAGAAGACAAAGAAGTGGCTCTAGCTGATATCGTTACGGCTTTATTACAAGCTCGTAAAGAGTGGGCAGATTTGCACGCGGGACAGGAGTTCCCAGGCATTTTGACTATTCAAGCTGATCGCCGAATTAAATTCGAGCAAATCAGCCAAGTGATTCAGGCTTCAAGCCACGCTGGGTTTAGCGATATTAAGTTCGCAGTTATTGCGAAATAAAAGGTGCCCGGTTGTGAATCGGTGCTGCGACCTGACATAGATTTGAAGTTTTGTGCTTGCCGATGAGGGCTCGCACTATGGGGGACTAGAATATGAGACGTAAATATTTAGCCTATTTAATTGGCCTAGTTACAACCGGTGCCTTGTTGGCTACGGCTCCCGCATATACAGCTGACACGAACACCGCTGCTCGCGATCTTATGATAGATAAATTAAATAGAGTGGTTTCAGCTCTGCCTGAAAGTGATCCGGCACGTGTTGGTGTAACTTTACGTTTAGCTGATCTATTAAGTGAGCGCGCTCGTTCGGCTTATAAAAATGAACTCAGTGGTGACGGATCGGGAGCCAATAGTGCTGTGACGAAAAAAGACCGCGATAGTGCTCTTAGACATTATCGTGAGGCTCTTCCTGCATTAAAAGGGGAGGCTAAAGGCCGCGTTTTGATTCAAATGGGTCATCTTCAGCAAATGAATGGGGATGAGGCTGCAGCTTTAAAAACTTATACAGAAATTTCTCGCTCTGATTACGCTGATGAAATTCGTGCAGAAGCTGAACTCTCAATGGGTGATGCTCACTTCTTAAAGCGCCGCTTTAAAGAAGCTCAGCAAAATTATGAACTCACTCTCACTCGTAATGGTAAGACCGCTAAGGGCTACGCCACCTACAGATTAGCTTGGACTCATCATTATCAAGGTCAAGTGGCTCAATCGATTGCTTTGTTAGAGAAAATTTTAACAACTCCTGCTTTGCTCACTCGTTCAGCACAAATTGAAGTCATCGAGCCCGATGCTCAGTTTCAAGAAGAAGTATCGCGCGATCTTGTGACTTTTGTTGTAGCTAATAATGGTGGTTTAACAGAAGCGCAGAAAATTTATGAACTCAGCCCAGAAAAGGCTCGCTTAAGTCACGTGTTCTTTATGGCCACTGAACTTGAGCGCTTAGGTCATAAAAAAGCCAGCACTGATGTTTATCTCTTTGTTTTAAAAAATGAATCTCGCGCACCATTTAAATTAGAAGGCCTCGTGCGTGTGGCGCAGCTCGAGATGGAGCAGAAACAAATCGAGCCGTCTTTGTTGAACTACGAAAAAGCCATTTCTATGTGGCCAGAAGTTTGCCCGGTTTCAGTTACAGATGATTTGCGCTGTAAAGAAGTCGCATCGCGCCTGAAGAACTACATTATTGACTGGCACAAGCTAGAGAAGACAGCGCCAAGTGAAGAACTGCAAAAAGCTTACGCTATCTATCTCAATACATTTAAAGAGGGTGATCTTTTTGTTCAAGGTTCACTTGTGGCCCGCAATCGCCAAGATTACGTACAGAGCACAAAATGGCTTGAAGCTGCAGTACAGGCTTATTTAAGTAAAACTCCTGTTGATGCTGAAAAAGTTGAGACAACATTACTTGCTCAAATCGAAACGGCAGAGCTCGCTAAAGATAAAGCTATGCATTTACAGGCTTTACAGAATTACCTCGCGCTCAGCGTGAAGAGATCTCGTGCTTTAGATGTTGAGTATCAAATTGCAAAACTCACTTATGATAGTGGTGATTATCAAAAAGCCAGCGAGCAGCTTCGTGCTGTAGCTTTATCGAAGGCCGCAGGCACAGCTTCTCTTCATATGACGGCTGCCGAATTATCACTGGATGCTTTGGCTCTCTTAAAAGACAATGCGAAAATTAAAGTTTGGGCCAATGAGTATGCCGCTCGATTTACTGCGCAAAAAGCTGAATTCGTTAAAGTCGCTTCTAAAGCGGGTATTAATGAGTCAGCAGCACTTTCAACAACAGCGCCAGCTGCGGCGCTTTTATCTCTTGTAGCTGTTGATTTCTCATCTTTAAGTAATGACGACAAAGTTCTTTTCTTAAAGAACAAAATAATTTTGTTAGAGAAGACACAGAACTGGCAAGAGGCTCGCTTAACTGTAGATACGCTACTAGCCACGCCGAATTTAGCCACGGTAGATCGTGATTTTGCTTTAGAGCATAAAGCAGACCTTGCTGAATTGGTTTTAGATTTCAAAACTGCTTATGCGGCTTTGAAACAGCAAAATACAAAAGCCTCACTTTACCGCTTAGCTTTATTGGCTGATTTGGCGAATGAAGATGCGCTACCGTATTTAACGGCTCAACTTGAAAAGACGAGCGATGAGAGCGAGAAACTGAGTCTTGCTTCTAAAATTATTCTCGATTCTAAAAATCCTGAAAAAGAGTGGATGCGTTTAAAAGCTGTGTTTCAAAAACATCCTGACCGTTATGCAGATTTAGCTCAGGCTATTTTTGCAAAAACGAAGAGCAAGACACTTGTGACAGCAGTTAAATCGAATGCTTCATTAAAGGCGACTGAAGGTTATCGTATTATCGTTCGTGAAGATATTTTCGATCGTTATGAGAAGCTGAATGCAGATTTAGCGGCGCAGACTATTCAATCAGATAATGATAAAAAGCTCGCGCAATCCATTCGCGCTCGAGTTAAAGCCCTCGATGTGGCTAACCAAATGGCTCAAGATTCAATTCAGCTCGGTGATTTCACTTCGCAAGTTTTAACTTTAAGTTTAGTGGCTCGCGAAGAGCAGCGCTTTTATAGCGAACTTATTGGTCTTCCGATTCCGCAAGGTTTAACACCTGAAGAAGAAGGTCAGTATATGTCTATGCTTTCTGAACAAGCCGGGCCTCACCGTATTAAAGCTGAAGATGTAACTGCGAAAGTAAAAAGTTTCTGGGCTGAAGGTTCTGCTTTTGAAGCACTCACGCAGAACTATGCAAAAGCAGATTCTCAGGCTCGCAGTCTCTTAAAGCGCGAGATTCAACTTCTTACATCGCTGGCTGAAGAGCCGCGTAAAGCTCAGTTGGCAGCGGTACTGACGGCTCCTGAACAGCAAGCGATGACGGTGGCCGGAATTGAAGGCGCTCGTGATGACCTTCGCCGTGACCCAATGAACAAGCAGAAGATTGCCGCTTTAATTAATTTAGAAAAACAATCAGGTGGCGACGCAATGGTGAGCTACTTAGAGCAAAGAATGAAAAATCTTGAACCTTCAGCTGGAGTTAAAAATGAAACAGCTTTCTAGACAGCTATCGAGTCAGTTAATCACGGGTGCCCTCATTCTGTTTGTTGCACACACGGGTTTAGCAGCAGACGCGCCAGCAGTGATGCCAGCCCCGGCAAGTACACCGTCGAGCGTAGTAACTAAAAAAGCCGCAGACTCGCAAGTGAACGTGAGTTTCGATGAACTTTTGATTCAAGGTCAGTATCACTTCTCAGATGAAGCGGTTGTGACGGTTGAAGATGATAAAGTTTTAGATGCCCTTTTAGGTGTTAGAAAAGATTTTAAAGATCGTATTAAGCAGTCGTCTACTCGCTAAAAGAATTTTTTGTTCGAGGAGTTTATTTTGAGCGCACAGCAAAAAACAGAAGTTAAAAATCTAGTGATCGAAGATTCGAAGGGTAATGCTCTTCGGATGATGCGATGGCAGGGTGAAACTCTTTTCTTGATTCAGCGTCATGACCGTCGCCGTCTTGAAGTGGTGACAAGCACTGAAGATCTTCAGAAACAAAACATTAAATTCGACTTGATTCAGAAAATTGAAAATGAAGCTCAGCTCACGAAGGGATTAGCTCTTCCGCGCTCGCATCAACTTAGATTGGTGAAATCTGATCCGCCGGTAGTGCTAGCAAAGCCTGAAGTCTCTAAGAACGAACATTACTTTCAAATGCTTTTTGGTTTTTTGATTATTTTCGGTTTTGCTTTTCAATGGGCTGTTAAATTTGTCCCGCCGCCAACTGAATCGATGCAAAAAGAGCTTGAGCGCCAGATGGTGAAGATTGTGAAGCCTAAAACACCTGTGCAGCGTACAACTCCTGATGCGAACGTGAACATGGTGAAGAATTCTCCGCAAAAAGTAACTTTAAAGAGAATGGGCGCTTTAGCCGTTCTCGGAAGTCTTAAAACTTCGACGCAAAAAGGTGGACTCAATCTTGGTGCGGCTCAAACTAGTCGCGGTATCGGTCTTGGTGGAACACAAGGCAGCGGAGGAGTTCAGTCCTCTATTTATGCTAAAGGTTTAGTGGCGGCCCCACTCGGTACGGGCGGAAATGTTCAAGGCGCCGGCGGTTACGGAACAAAAGGCAAAGGCGGCGGCCAAGCTGGTTACGGAGCCACAACTCTTGTTGGCTCGGCCGGTACAGAAGCGATTCCGCTGGGTCGAGATGCCATCGTTGGCGGTGGTCTTGATCGCGAGGCCATTGCCGAAGTGGTTCGTCGTAACCAAGGTCAAGTAATGTTCTGTTACGAGCAAGGTTTACAAGTAGACCCGAAACTCGCGGGTCGCGTCGCTATCAAATGGGTGATCGATGGCAACGGCCAGGTGAAGGCCGCTGGTGTCGAGAATACCACCCTCAATTCAAAAATTATTGAAGATTGTATTATCAGTCGCTTGAAGTCTTGGAGATTTCCGCTCCCGCAAGGTGGCGTTGAAGTTTCTGTGTCGTATCCATTTATGCTGAAACGTGCAGGGTAGGAGAACCTTATGCCAAGTTTATTTAAAAGTGTTTTGAGTTTAATGTGTATTTTCGCAATGGGTACAGCGGTGACGTTGACGGGTTGTAAGCAAGATCCTCTCGAGGGGTTTGATGGGTCTATTCGCAAACCAATTCCGCCAACGAAGAAACCTGAAGGCGGCGCTAAATCTGACGACTTAATCATCGATGCCAACGATATGTACGACACACGTGAAGGTGCAAAACTTCAAATTGGTATCAGCGGTCACATTACCTTACCAGGTCGAACTTTTACAATCGCGATCCGTAATGCAGAAAGCTTTCCTGGAGCGGTTTATGATCCGACGACTCAGCTTTTAACTTGGGATGTGCCGCAAGATTATGTGAAGAATGCTGATTACGACCTGATTCAGATGACGGTTTATATCGCAACCAATGATGAACCCATTCTCTACAATGAAAAAGTTGTTCATGTACGTATTTTCAGAAATGTTGAGCGCCCAGAAATCGTATCTATCGGCACTTTAGGCGAAATCGAAGAAGAAGATGCTGAGCGTTTTGAAGTGGTGGTAAGAAGCGCCGATGAACTGTCTAAGCCGACAATCGTTGTTGTGCCGGTGAGCTCATATAATAGTGGTGCCGGTTTTATCTCTGTTCAATCGGGCCCGGCTCGTGACCCGGTCGATCCTACGCTTTGGACTTTCTCATTATCAGTGAGTCTCTATGATCAAGAAGTGACGAAGAAAACAGAAAAACTCAGCTTCGGTATACAAGCGACATCATCAATGGGAATGCAGTCCTTGGTGGCTGATTCATCATTCGTTGCACGCACTAAATTGGCGAAGCCTGAAACAACTTGGGATTCTTACCCGAATATTAAATTTAAAAAGGGGGAGCGCAAAGTTCACATGTTTGCGGTTTATGACCCTAAATTTGAAGGCGAAATTACAGTGGACACCACTGAAGTTTGCAAAAACTTAGTGGGCGCGATCTGCTCTTGTGATCTCACGGCTGGTATGCAGCAGTGTTCAATTGATTGGACACCGACGGCCGCTGGTAAATTCAGCATTTATACGACCGTAACAAATGAAATGAGTCTCGGCGCGAAAAAATACGAAACAGAAACGACCATCAGCCGCAGTCTTGAAGTTCTGGAAGGTGCACGATGAAAATCAATGCTTTAATTATTATGCTTTTATTGATCTCAAATTCGGCAATGGCGCAGTCGACAACGACGGAAACAACGACTCCCGCTGCTGCTAACGATAGCCTCTTAAAGGATTTTGATTCTTTAAGCGGCAACGATGTGCTGATGGATCGTGGCAACGTACTTTCGCCTGAGATTAAAACTCAAATCGTGCAAAACCGTATCGTAAAACGCATTAAACGATTTGAATTCAATCCCCAATACTCGAATGTGTTTGGCGGGAATCCTTACGTAAATACAAATATGTTGGGTCTTGCGACTCAGTTTCATTTTAATTATCGTTGGTCTTTGGGTCTTCGCTATGACTACGCTTTCAATGAGCTGAATAACGAAGGTAAAACGATGGCGAAGCAACGGATTCCGGTTCGTGATTCGACGGGTACAATCGTTGGTTTTGAACCCACTATACCGGCCGTTGATTTTATCAAGCAATCTTATATGGCCACTGTGAATTGGTACCCGATTTACGGAAAATTCAGTCTCTATGATATGGGTGTTGTTCATTTTGATGCTTACGCCCTAGCGGGTGGTGGGCAAGTTGAATTGGCATCAGGTAACAGTGACGCATTAACAGCGGGAGCGGGAATGGCCTTCTGGTTTTCGCAACATCTCACTTCACGTATTGAGGTGCGCTGGATGGGTTATGAAGCTCAGCCGTATGTTGGTAAAAATGAAGATGTGGACCTCACCATGGGAACTCTTTCATTGGGATATCTATTATGACATTGGTTAAAAAGGCTCTGAATTTAAAAACGGTGCTCTTTTATCTAGTCACAGCCGTGATCGTTTTTGTGGTAGCTAAAAACGCATGGGCCGATGAGAACGATTTGCTCAATATTCTTGAGCAGGCTGAAACGCAAAAAGCGGCGATGCCAACAGTTCAAGAGCATTTAAAACTAAAAGAGCTTCGCGCCATTATTGGCTCTGACTCTGGTGATACGAATATTTTTCTACAAAAGCTTTTTGCTAGCGATTACCAAGGGGCGCTTTTAAATTTCAAAGATGCAATGACGAATACAAAATTTGCCGGCACCAACGGAGCAAAAGCCCTTGAGTCTTTTCTGTTCTGGCAAAACGGTTTACGTCTAGAGGCGCTTGAGCGCTTGACGACAATTGAAGATCTGAAAACGATTCCGCCATTGGTTTTAGATTTCTGGCGTCCTCTTGTTAAGCCGAATGGTAAAGAGTGGACAATAGTTAAGGTCAAGGTCTCTGATTCGTGGGGGGCGTTCTTCGGTTCGCCATCGCAAAAAGATCAAGCCAAGATGTGGAAAGAATCAACTGAATTGGCATTGAATGATGAAATCGATAAGGCCGCCAAAGTTCTTAGCGTTTTAGCTAAAGAGCATGATCCGTTTGTAGAAAAAGATTTAATTAATCTCACGGCGGCTCGGTTGCTTTATCAGCGAGGCTATTTAGATGCCGCTATTCGCTATGACAATATGATCAGTCGAAGTTCAGATTACTGGTTCACAGCGCAAGAAGAAGCAGCTTGGGCTCAAATTCGTAAAGGGGCTGCGGGCCCGGCTTTAGCTATTACGAATTCATTGATGCATGACAAGCTCTCGCGAGATGTCAGTGCGGAGACGATCTTCTTGCACTCCCTTGTGAATTTGAAGATCTGTAATTACCCAGAAGTCGCAAAGGCTCTGACTGCATTTAAAACTCGTTTCCGCCCACGCGTGATTGAATTACAAAAAGTCATTGATGGCGGCGAAGAAGCCAAAGCCGCTTCGAATGCCGCACTAGCATTGGCCGAAAACAAAGAGCTCACGCCGGTTCGAATCGGTCGCAATAGTGCCATATTACCGCGCGACACAGGTTTAGATCGTCAGCTTAAAATGGATGGCGTTCTTCATGGGGTTCTAAAAGCCCAAGCAGAAGCCGCCGGTAAACTCTATACCGCTTCACTGGGAAGTGGTTCGCAAGTTGGTTTTCAAGCGGAATATGAAACTTTAAAACGCACACTTGAAAGCCGACAACAAACGGCTGCTGCAGCCTTTGACGCTCGCTTAAGAGAGCTCGCCCAAACTGAAGTTAAAGATATTGGTTATCTTCTTCAAAAAATGCATATCGTTGAGGCGGAAGTGATTCAGCAGACGGGTTTGGCGAAACGAATTGCCGCCGATACAGCTGAAAAACCGAAGTCAGTGGCTAAAGTAAAATTCGATAAGATTAAAAAAGATCAAATTCGTTTTTCTGGTGACCAAGAGATCTGGTTCGACGAGCTCAATCACTATAAAGTGCAAGTCAGCAAAAGCTGTCGAGGTAAAACTCTATGAAGTTCAACTTTAAAAGTATTATCGTAGTAGCTGTTATAGTTTTAGCGGCGGCGTGTACCAATGAGTCTTCTAAAATGAGCCCCGATCTTCCGCTACCGAAGATCGGCGATAAGGTGAGCAATCTTTCGAATCCTAAAGTCGATATTCTTTTTGTTATCGATAACTCAGGTTCAATGAGCACTCACCAAAGCAATTTGGCGGCGAATATCGATGTTTTCGTAGATGAGATTAAAAATTTCGGTTACCTAGATTACCGAATTGGAGTTACCACTTCGACATTTTATAACCATGAAAATTCCACTCCCGGATATAATGGCAACTTAATTGGCAGCCCTAACTACGTCGATCGCCAAACTCGTGATGGTGAAGAAATTTTGAAATCCCGCCTTAAAGTTGGGACTAGTAGCCCGACGAACGAGATTTTTCTTGAAACCGTTAAAGAAGCTTTGTCTCCGGCATCTATGGCCGGAACAAATGCAGGCTTTTATCGCCAAGAAGCTTACCTCGCGATTATTTTTATCACGGACGCCGAAGATCAAGGCGAAGTTTTGGCCTATGATCTTCATGATTATCTAGTGACACTCAAAAACGGTATGAAGTCGCGAGTTTTAAGTTACGGAGCTATTATCCCAACAAACTCGAGCACCAATTGTCCTCGTGATGATGATAGCACGCCTGTTCAACTTGAGAAATTTATTGAACTCACTGGTGGTAGCTACTTTGATCTTTGCGACCCAAGTTATGGGGCGAAGCTGGCGGACATGGCGAAAGATTTAGCTCGCAGGGTGGCCGGAGCCATTGCGCTTTCACGTCGCCCAAAACCAAGCACAATTGAAGTGAATTACGGAACGCAGATCATTCCTCAGAGCGTCACTCATGGGTGGGTTTATGCTCCAGCTACAAACGCGATTATTTTCGGCCCACAGCTGGTCTTTGATGAAGAGCAGCCAGAAGGCACTCGAGTCGAAGTGAAGTTTGAGCCAGTCCCTATTGAAGACTAATTATTTCCGGCAAATATTCACATACGCGGGTGGGATGTTCTTCCACTCCGTTGCGCTTTTCTCGCAAGATGAGAACTTCTCTTTGATCAGGCGATTGAAAGATTTTGCATTCGGGTAAAGCGTAGCATTCAAACATGTATAGGTTAAAAACACGCCACCAGGTTTCAAGCTCTCAACAACAGAGCTCAAAATCTTATCTTGTAAGTCTTCAGAAAAAACCGTCCATGGCAAACTTGATACAACGGCATCAGCTAAACCTTTCTTGGCGGCATAATCACGAGCTAGTTCGGCCGAACCTGTGACAAATTCAATATTAGGCCCGTTGAAAGAATTTTTCAAAAACTCAACGAGCGTGTAGCTGAGCTCGAAAGCCGTAAACTGAGTTTTTGGATTCAATTTGGCGACTAAACGCTCGGTGATAGCGCCAGCGCCAGAGCCCAATTCAATAATGTGACTGGCATTTTCAAAGTCGACGTAGCTGAGCATTCTTTTACTAAGCCAAGGAGAGGTTTGAAAAACCGTTGAGATCTGCATGGGATTTTTAAGAGCGGCCTTGAAGAATTCGACGTAAGATTTTGGAATAAAATTGAAAGTCTCTTTGTTACTCATCGTACCCTCTGGTCACTCGTACAAGCGAAAGGCCTGTATAGATGTTTAACATATACGCCGGATTTCAGATTTTCAAGCACTGAACAAAAGCCGTGGTGAGTCGTCTTTAGTCGTGAAGAAAACTTAACTTTCCTCCGCACTTCGTCGAGTAGTCCTGTATCAAAAAACGAATTTACATTCGTTTGTCGAGTGGAGTTTTGGTCTGCATCACTAGAGAAATTTACATTTTTTTAATCAAAAATTTTACACTGATGGAGTGTTAGACAGTGTCACATATATGTGAATGTCTGAACTCAAACTCAGTGAACTTTAAACTTACGAAAAGCGGCACGGTACATGCTTTACATATACTCGAATAAATATTCATCGGAGATTTTATGAATATCAGAGTATACATCACCCTACTTCTCATGTTTGCAACCGGACTAACGGCCTGCGATCAAAAAGTTAGTTTCAGATCAGTGGCGGCTGACGAATCAGTTTTCCGGCGCCCTGATTGCACAGCGACGGTTCCTTCTCTTGAAGGTTCAACAACTGTTGAGGTGAGTGCGACTTCAGATATTCACTACAACGAAGCGACAAATGTTTTCTGGTACATTCTACTCCCAGACGGAGAAAGAATTTTTCAAGGACCACATTTAGCTATCGCCGTTGATCAGGTGGGCTCTTACCCAGCGGCCGTTTGGGGTAATGACTCTTGCGGAGTGCGCCGCCAAATCAATTTTGATCTTGTGATCGTGCCTTCACTCAAAGATGCATTTATCTCAATCAACAACAACGCCCAGTACACACGCACAGCCGACGTAACGGTTCAGCTCACAGCTGTAGGTGCCAGCGAGATGTATGTCACTCAAGACTCGAGCTGCCAAGCGGGTGGAGTGTGGGAAGCCTATGGTCCATCTAAAAATGTAACTTTGACCCAAGAGAATTTAGACGCGAAAGTTTTTGTAAAGTTCAAAAGCTCAGCTAAAGAGACCGCTTGTATCAGTGACGGAATTACTTACGACAAAACTCCGCCGGAGTTGAAGTTTGTGTCTGTTCCGCCAGCTGTTTCAATGCAGAGTACAGCCGAGTTTGAACTGGCTGCTTCTGATGAAATCTCGGGTGTAAAAGATCTTGAGTGTTCTTTAGACGGGCAGGCTTTCTCAATTTGCGCGAATAAAGTGGTTTATAACAACGTACCTTACGGCGTTCATAAATTTGAAACTCGCGCCACAGATTTTGCGGGTAACGTCACAGATGTTAAATCATACGAGTGGAATTATAAAAATAATGCGCCGACAGTTAAGATCTTAACGGGCCCGCCCGCTTCGACGCTAAAGACAGAAGCTCGTTTCACTTTCATTGGTGAAGACGATAGTGGTGTTATTGATCATTATGAATGTGATGTAGACGGCGATGAAATCATCAATTGCCAATCGCCTCTAGATTTAGAAGGCATGAAGATTGGATCCCACGTATTTACGGTCACAGCTTATGACGGCACAGGCCTCGCTTCACAGCCGGCCACCTACAATTGGACAGTGAACGATGTTCCGCCGCCACCAGTTCCGCCAGTGGTTCGTATTACGAAAGCTCCTGACCAAGTGACTTTTGATACTTTAGCGAAATTTGAATTTACCGCAACCCATTCAGGTATTGGTATCAAGTCGTTCTATTGCAAAATTAACAATGAAGTAGCCGTGCCTTGTGTGAGTCCTAAGCAGTATCAATTAATGCCAGGCACACACAGCTTCGCTGTTTACGCCATCGACAATGACAATCTCATGAGTAACACTGCGACTTACTCATGGAAGATCGATAAAAAACGCATTCCATATAATGACAGCTTTATCGTTGATACAAGTGGCAGAAAGCTCGATGTGGTGATTGTCATCGATAACTCACCATCAATGGCTGAAGAGCAACAGAAGATGGCAAAACGTTTCAGCACATTTATTGAAACGCTGAAAGAACTTGATTGGCAGCTGGGTATTATTACGACGGATGCTGGTAATGGCTCAAAAGCATGGCAAGATGGTCGATTGCTTCCGTTTGAAGGCTTAAAGAACACTTATTCAATTAATGCTAAAACCCCAGACGTAAATAAGGTCTTCGAGAAGACTATTAGACGCAAAGAGTGGGGCACATCAAAAGAAGAAGGAATTCACTCTCTTTATAAAGCCATTCAGCGCTCTGAGAACAAATTCTTATTTAGAGAGAACTCACACGTAGCTTCAGTTATCGTTTCTGATGAAGACGAGCGCAGTGACGGATCTAAACTGAAAGATGTGAACCAGCCGACGAATTTAGTGGCAAAGTTCAAAGATACTTTTGGTGAGAAGAACACATTCTCAAGCCATTCCATCGTATTGCCAGTTGGAGCCGTGAGCACCAACAAGTGTCCACAAGTGGGAGATTTCCACTCCGGCGACACTTATATGAAGCTCTCAAAGTTAACTGATGGTTTTATCGGTGACCTTTGTGAATCCGACTACGGAGCCATTCTTAAGGGCATTGGCGATAATATTCGCTCGAAGACTTATTCTGTTCAGTTACGCTGCATTCCAACACAGCCACCGGTTGTGACAATTACGCCGAAGCCGACAAAGCCCATCAGCGTAGATTTAGTCGGCAACCGCCTGACGCTTAAGCCATATCCTGACGTGGGCTCTAAAGTGGATGTTGAATACTACTGCGATTAATTTTAAGATAAGCCTCAATGAGAGCTTTTAAGAACAAAAGAGCGGCTTGGGCCGCTCTTTTTATTTTATTTCAATTGGGTTTAGCCCATATCTTTTCACTGCTTTATTTTTACCAATCAGGCGTGTACCCCAAGACATTTGTGAGTCAGTTTTTCACCTTCATCTATTGGTTTGGGCATTTTGGCTTTTTAGCTTTTATTTTATTTTTACTTCTTTGGCTGCCATCTCGTTTTTTTGCTCACATCGTGTATTGGCGCCGGCTTATTACTTTTTTCACCACATTTCTGCTCGTTGTGATGGTGGTCGATAGTTTTATCTATGGTCAATATCGCTTTCATATTAATTTTGTCGTGCTCGATCTCTTTTTTAGGGGGCAAGGTCAAATTATTACCTTCTCAACAGCGACATGGATGATAGCCTACGGTTTTCTTTTCGCTCTCTGGGTTTTAAATCTTTATGTGGCTGAAAAAATTTGGGTGAATATTGACGTTTTAAGGGGGAAGCCATTTTTTAAAAAGATGATCATTTTTTATTTCGTCATGTTCTTATCGGCTCATGTTTTTCATGCTTTTGCTGACGCTCAGTACAACTCGGCAGTCACTCGTATGGCCGGCGTTATGCCTCTATCAGAGCCGCTTAAAGCCAAAAGTCTTTTCACAAAACTGGGTTTAGTTGATCTTGAGGAGTATAAAAAGCGAAAGCTCCTAAAAAAATCATTCGCCGACAGCGAAATGATTTATCCAATTAATACATTAGAGTTTAAAGGTGAGAATCAGAAGCCATTCAATATTATATGGCTGGTGGTGGATTCGCTCCGCTCGGATATGCTTGCGCCTGATATTATGCCGAACACTTATGCATTAAGTCAGCGCTCGGTGGTTTTTAAAAATCATTTTAGTAATAGTAACTCCACTCGCCATGGTATTTTTGGTCTCTTCTACGGCTTACCAGGAGCGTACTTTGAGCCGGCACTGCGTTCGCAAACGCCGCCTGTTTTCGTACATAAATTAGTTGAGAGTCAGCACGAGATGTACATTTATGCCAATGCGCCCCTGACAAAGCCTGAATTTGATCAGACCGTTTTCGTCGACGTTAAAAATTTGAGAAAAAAATCTCAAGCTAAAACCGTCGACGGCCGCGATATTGAAATTAATAATCTGCTGATTCAATCTTTAAAAAATCATAAAAGTGATCAGCCGTTTTTCTCATTTTTATTTTACGATGCCCCTCATGGTTATGCCTATCCGGCGAATTATAAAAAACCATTTGCAGTATCTTCAGATCAGTTCAATTACCTTTCGCTTAATGTAAATTCAGATCCTACCCAAGTGCGGGCGATTTATAAAAATTCAGTGCATTTTGTCGACAGCTTAATTGGCCAGGTGCTTGAGACTTTAAAAGCGCAGAATCTTTTCGAGAGTACGATTATTTTAGTCACGGGTGACCATGGCCAAGAATTTAACGACACCAAGCTGGGTTATTGGGGCCACAACTCCAATTACTCTCAGTATCAAACCCAAGTACCACTCGTCATTTATTGGCCTGGCAAAAAAGCTCAAGAAATTACATATATGACATCGCATTTTGATATTTCGACGACGTTTATGCAGGATTACTTTAAGGTTTCAAATCAAACTGGTGATTTTAGCTCGGGATTTAATTTATTTGATTCGCAAGATAGAAAATGGATTCTGATGGGAAGAGAAGGGGACTACGCTGTCTTTCAAAAGGATCAGATTATTGTTGTGAGCCCTACAGGAGACTATGAGCTTCTTGACCCATCTTATCGCCCTCTTGATCGCAGTCAGATGCGCACCGAATATGTGCAAGAAGCACTTCGTGAGATGTCTAGATTTTTAGCCAAATAAAAAAGGTCAGAGAAAACTCTGACCTTTTGATCTGTAATATTAGATTGTATTAGAAGCTAGCTGAAAGATCGAGCTGAGCGCGGTCGTAAGCCGTACCTTTTTCAGTTAAAGCTGCTGTTCCGTCGCCGCTGATATTACGTTCGTTCATAAAATAAGTCAGAGCTACGATTGTAGAGTTGCCCACTTGGTAACGGCCTGACAGTTTATGGCCACTGCTGTCGGTTTCACCATTAGCAAAGTCACTGTCTTTAAGAGCGCCAAGCAAAGCGTCTTTTTCAGTTAAGCGGTAGCTATAGCTAAGGCTCCAGTCGCCTTTTACTTTTGGCTTACCGTAAATCACGCCTGCAATGTAAGCCGTGTTGTCATCGCTCACGTCACCATTTTGCGCGTATTGAGCATAAACATTAAGACCTGATTTTAAAGCGTAAGAGATAAAGGCTTCTGATGTTTCGTAGCGATTATCATAAACGGTAGCTGTAATCGAGTTGCCGACGCTGTTTGTTCCGATAACTGTGTCGCCAGCGATAGGGCCAAATGAATGGTGGCCAATACCAAAAGTCAGCTGACTTTCATCAAAGGCCAGATTCATGCCAAGTTGGGCTGAATATTGGTGAATATCAGAACCTGGTGTAGTTTCAGCATCGCGCTCGTCATACCAGTAAACGCCGGCGTTAGCGAAAAAGCTGCTGCCGCTTTCAAGTTTATGACGCCAGTTGAGCGTTGTGCCCTCTGGGTTCAAATCTGCATCGAAAAGCAGTTCGCTATCGCCCGGTGAGTACAGCGTGTTTTTAACTTTACCGCCGAGAACATCAATACTTTCAATTGGAGTCCACATTAAGTAGGCCAATGAAATATCGACGTTTTTATTATTGTAGCCACCATCTAGGGTTTGGTTAGTTGAAACGGCTTCGCTGTTACCAGAAGCGATTTGAAGTACAGCTTTAAGATTTTCTTCAACTTGGCCTTCGGCTTTCAAGCGAACACGAACGCGTTGGCGGTGGTTGGAATTATCTTTTTCGTCTTTATCTATATATTCATGGCGAAGGCGCATATCGCCCGAGAAAGAAACGCGGTCATACCACTTCACGGCGTCTTGGGCCTGAGCAGCTGAGAAAACGGTTTGTAGGGTGATAAATAAGAGTAGGGCAGCTCGCATAACGAAAACTCCTTAAGAGGTTGTTTGTATAATGTGATCGTCATTTTATTTCGTGCGACTGTCACGTCAATGAGGACTTACTCGTCGAAATCTAATAATGCTGATGCGTAGGCTGAGAACAATAATGCACTTTATTTTTAACACATACAGACGACGTTCGATAGCGGGCAAGAGGAGCACCCTTCACCTTTGCCTGCTATCGAACGTCGTCTGTATGTGTCAGTTGCGGGAATCAAGAAGGGGTTTTTATTTTTGCTAAATCGGCTTCGCGCCAAAGATAAAGGGCCACGATAGATTGATAGGGCGCCCATAGTTTATCGGCATTTTTCAGGCTCTTCGCATCTGGCATTTTGCGCTTTTTCTTCCAGATTTGATAACCGCGGCGAACGCCAAAATCATCCACCGGAAAAATATCCAGTCGGCCCAATTGAAAAATCAAAAGCATTTCGACTGTCCAGCGACCTACGCCGTATATATCGGTGAGAGTCTCGATGATTTCATCATTAGACATCTGATGGATTTTCTTTTCGTTGGGGAGTCGGCCTGTGGCCGCGCGATGAGCAATATCCATAATGGCTTTGGCTTTATTATTTGAAAAGCCGCAAAGACGAAACTGATCATGGGTAAGGCTCACCAAATCTTCAGGGGTCGGAAACTCTTTGCCAGGAAAAAGCTGAATCATTCGATTGAGTATAGTTTCAGCTGCTTTTCCGTGGAGCTGTTGGTGCGCTATGGCACGAACTAATGAATGGTAGGGTGAGCGCTCGAGCTGCGGCGTGAAGTCGAACTTCTTATGGCGTTTAAATAGATCTGCCAGGGACGGATCTTGTTTTTTAAGTTTCTTAATGATTGCGTCGATTTTGATCTTCATTAAAGCCCTTCTTTTAGGTCTATAAGTTGACGAACCGCTAAATTTTTACTCTGATTTAATTCATGAACAAAATCAGATTTATCAGCGTTTTATTGGTGCTCGTCAACTCAGGATTCAGCTTTGCGGCTCGCCGTGAAGACTATGATGTAAAAAAAGTCGAAGAGGCAAAAGCGGCCGCGGCTCTCACCGGCGAGGTGAAGGCGCTGCGTGATCCGAAGCCTTATCTTTGGCTCTATCAAATTTTAATGCCAACTGAATTCAAGAAAACTCAACCTGATCGCACTCTGAAGTCTTTCAAAGTCCACTTACAAGATACATATGCGGCTTTTCCGCATCCGGATGAGATTCGAGGCGAACTTTTGTGGCAGCCGCAGAATAAACTACAAAACACTTACCGTACGCTCACGGGCAAAATCACTTACGTTGGTTTTTTTCAGAAAACATATAAATACGATGTGATCACTCTTACGAGTGGCAGCAAAATTATGCGCGTAAAGCTCCACTTTAAAAATGCGACGGCCGCCGACTTAGCGCAATTAACAGATAAGCTAAAAAAAGCCGAAGATTTCTGGAATGCCTCGCGCTGGCCTCGAGATTTCGCCTATAGCTTTAAATTTCAAATTGTTGAGGCAGCGAAAGATGCTCATTATTCAATACAGCTGAAAGATAAAACCCGTGGTCCCTATGATACTTACTGGAGCCGAGCTTGGGGGGCGCGCTCTATTGCCCACGAGATGGGGCACATGTTTGGTCTCGGAGATGAATATGAAACCCTCACGGGTCGCTCGGATTGTTTAGAAGTCTCGTTAATGTGCGGCAGTGGTGGGCAAATGCTGCATAATTATTATTTTATCCTTAGGCGCTTGGTGGCTGTTAAGTAGACTTGGTCAATGATTCAGGCCATTCGATACGGCGATTTCAGCTGAAGCGATCTAGGCTTATGACTTAGCTCATTTTTAAAATGACTCAATAATCGTCTAGGATAGGGCCAGTAAATTATCAAAAAGTTATTAGATATTAGGGAAAAGCAATTCCTCACATTACTCTAATAACATGCTGGCCTCTTCATTGCTCTTCTCTTTCATCTTAGTACTTGCGGTTACCCCCTCACTGGCCTTGGCTTCAGGCAAAGTAGCTTCGCAAAATTCAGTTGAAAATTGCACCGTCCAAGCTGATGAAATCAAATCAAATACACTTGTTGAAGATATACTTATGCATTTTGGTGGTATTCAAGCTTTGATCGGTCAGTATAAAATGCGAGGCCTTATCGGCGCTCTGGCTAATACAAAAGTAGAATTTAAAGTCGAAGAAAATTTATTTTGGGTGAGCGTGAACGGTGATAAATTCAAACAGGTTCATCTGTGCCGCGACACTCAAGCGACTTCAGCTAAAAGCGCTCATGTTTTAAAATTAAAGGTGCTTCAGCCCAGGACTCCGCAAAATGGAATGATTTTGGTTCGCCCAGGCTCGAAGCAAGATCAGCTTCTTGTCTCAGCCCACCGCTCGAACTGGAAGTTTATGAAATTCAAGAAAATAAAAACGGCTGCGAAAGTCGCCGCTATTCAATAAGCCCCTTCTGCATACTCATGAACCGCCAATATTATATTTGAGAGTCGAAAGTTACGTTCATATTTTGTTCGGTGGATGTTTTTGGGCAAATGTTCTATTGAGTCGACGTCGATTTTGATAAAGGATTTCGCCCATCGCCTCTCGATGGTTCTGTTTTACGTAAGCCAATGCGATTTTATAAGCTCTGCCCCAAGCTAAGATGCGACTCCAGGGTCTTTTAAGCCACTTCACTTTTAAAAGTCGGGCGATGGTCCCACAGAAAGCGCGGATGAAATTCGTGTAGCTAGCTCGTGTGCGAAACAGCAGGACGAGATGGATGTGATTCGAGACCAATGCTTGTTTGTAGATACGGCCATCAAATTGTGCGGCAAAATTCTTGAGATGCCGCTCGATGAGGGCACGATGTTTTAAAAAAGATCCAAACTTTTTTGTATCTGCTCGTAGTACCAAATGTAATGGATTTTTATTAGATAGAGGTCTTGCAGTTTTACGTCGGCCAGCGAGTAAATCGCCCCCAAATTCACTTGAATAATCTTTCATTTTGAAAAGTGTTTGTTGTTTCATAAAAAAGTTGTATCACTGGTTTTTATTTTTCGATTTTTCAAAGTTGTTATGAGTCAAAATGCTTCTGCTGTCCGGGCGATTCGTCATAGGTGAAACGAGTAAAATACCTTCGCCCCAGAGAGATCAAAACTTATGCATGCCGTTGCTGGCACGAGATAAAAAATCACTTTATAGCCTCGAATAAAACGCGAAAAACACGTCAATAAAAATAAATATTATTACTCGCGATCGCGGGCCCCTCACATTGCAGACTTAGCTCTGTCTAAGGCTTAGGCGAACAAAAATGCGACGTCTTTTCATTAGACAGGTGCCCATTTTCTAACAGGGTTGGGCTGCCAAATCGAAGTGAGGGGGCGTACTTGCTCTCAATCTCTGCACGGGGATTGCTATATATAAGAGATATGAAGAATGTCTCAAAAAATCTATTTGTTTTAAGTTTTACGGTTATCGCATTACTTTTAACATCGATGTCTTTTGCGGCTCAGGCTAACAAGCCAGTAGTGGCTAAAAAGCTTTCGGCGAAACAGCGCCAAGAGCGCCTCACTCATGCTAAAGAACTTCTTGGTAAACACTATAAAAAAAGCTCAGTTCGTGCCGGCGAGAATATTACTAAGATTAATGGTCTTGTTTATAAGCAAGTTCGTGAGCGCCTGCCGTCTGAATACCAAATTTTATATAAGATGGTGGCGCAAACGGTGATTGATGAAAGCTATAAATATAAATTTGATCCGGTATTTTTAATGTCTGTTATTGAAGGTGAAAGTTCATGGCGTCCTGAAATCGTGGGAGGAGTAGGAGAATTAGGTCTGATGCAAATTCGCCCTTCTACGGCGGAGTGGATTGCCGGTAAATTTGGACTCGAATATAATGGAAAAGATTCTTTATTAGATCCAGTGATCAATATTCAAATCGGTGCGGCCTTCTTAAGTTATTTGCGGGATCATTTTGACGACCATGCTCAGCTTTATTTAGCCGCCTACAACATGGGGCAGAAAAACGTAGCTTCTGCACTTAGTCGTAATAAATGGCCTAAAGAATATCCGGCCCATGTGATGAAATTCTACGTGGGGTTTTATGAAACCCTGGGCGAGAAGCTCCAAGATCAACGTACACCGACCTCAAGTGCATCTAATGAGTCTGATGCCGCTGAGACTACAAATACAACGAGCACGTCTAATACAATCAAAGCAATTGTCCCCCTTTCTTAAAGGGTCTGAAATTCTTTAAGTTGCACAAAGTCATGTCCATTCTTTTTGTAGAATTCCCCCGAATTCAGTCCTACGATTTTAAAAGTTTAATACCAAGTATAAGTCGATAATTGGTTCGATGTTTCTACCTGGCACCTGAAATGCCAGTCTATTTGGAGGGGAAAATGAAGTTCTTTAAGGGGCTAGCGATAGCTCTATGTGCGGCCTCGACGGCTGCTTCTATCAATGCTTCGGCAGCTGCGGCTCCAAGCAATATCTCAATTACAACCTTTAACATTCGCTACTACGGCCTCGGCGGCAGTATGGGTGGTACGCCGGCGCAAGAGAAGCGTGATGCGACTTTAAAAAAGTTCATTGCTCAGTATGTTCCGCACTCAGATCTTTTTGTTTTTCAAGAGATCGTGGATGTAGATCGTTTGGTGAAAAAAGTTTTGCCAACTAATTTTGAGTGTATTTCATATAAGCATGCAGACCCCAAACATCAGCACGTGGTGCTCTGTCATAAGACAGACAAACTGAGTTTTGAAGATGATCCGAATGATCCGGATTCATTGATTCAAGAGGTATCAGTGAATGCGCGTTCGCGCCCAGCGGTTCATACATTAGTTGCAAATAGAAAAGGTGAAGTTTTATTTCGTCTCATTGGAGTTCATTTAAAAGCATTCCCTCATGAATCTACAACTCGTCTTGGGCAAATTCAATCAATGACCAAGTTCTTGTCGGCCTCTAAAACTCAAGTGCCTGTTGTGATCGGTGGAGACTTTAATACATATAACTCAGACCCGTCTAACTTCTCTAAAGTTTTCAAATCTTCTGGACTCAATTTGGTTGAAGCAAAAAATCCGAATACCTACACATTCCGCAAGGGCAATATGCGTTCAAAATTTGATCGATTCTGGATTTCAAATTCAGCGCTTTCTCAAGTAGAGCCGATCGATGTTTATGGTGTTTGCAATGCGGGTATTCGCGCTATGGGCACAGATTTTGGTGATCCTTCTTACTACTACAATTCCATTTCAGATCATTGTCCAGTGACGCTGACTTTAAAATTAAATTAAGACACCGCTAAAAGACCGACTTTGTGCCGCTTCTCGAGGCGGCAAAAGTTCTCACAAATATCTAACTCCATACATATAAATACCTAATACGAAGCCTGCGTTACAAGACGTAGGTCTGTTTCAAAATTGCATTTTCGTTAGACTTCGTTACTGGCCTTGTGAGACGAGTCCACCACTCACTATCCTAAATAAAACAAAACAAGGATGTTTTATGGATAGAAGAGATTTTCTCCTGGGTGCGGGTGCCATTGCAGCTGCCACAACTCTACCAGATTCAAGCGATGCAGCTGGTTTATTTTTTGAAGAGAAGGCCGCTCCGCAAGTCGGGCTTAGTATACTTCAAGGGCATACAACTGAGACAACTACTCAACTCAGTGTGGATGTGCCGCTGACAACAACATGTGCCTACTCATTGAAAGATGTAAGTACGGGTAAAATTTTTGAGCCCATTGCATTTTCAAGTGTGACTTTTGAAGGCTCAGATACAAAGGTGGATAAACTTAAATTCGCCGGCCTTGAGCTTGGGCATAAATATAGTTTTGTGGCAGTAAACAAAAAAGATAACAAAGTTCTAGATGAGCGTTTCTTAATGACGGTGGATTTAAATAAGATCGACGCAAAGTTCGCCTTAATGTCATGTATGAATGCGGGCAAATCGGCGCGCACAAAAATGTGGGCTTCGGCTGAAGCTGCCAATCTAGATTATCTCTTCTTTATTGGTGATAATGTTTATGGTGATGACCTTTTCAGTCATGGCTCGAAACTTTTGTGGTCAAAATATGTGAGTGGTCGCCAAGCGATTCCTTACTATCACTGGAAAAATTTAAAGCCGGTGATTGGGGTGTGGGATGATCACGACTTTGGTAAAAATGATGCTTTGGGAGATTATAAGAATAAAGAAAAGAACCGCGAGATCTTTAATGCGTTCTTTGCCCAAGAAGCGGACGATAAAACTCTTTTCAGGGGCCCAGGTATTTCGTCGTTCTTTCAAGCCTTCAATCAGAACTTTGCATTTTGCGACAATCGTTATTATCGAGGGCTTTCTTATGCAGACGGCTCTAAATCTTTCTTGGGTGTGGAGCAGATAAATTTCCTCACCAAGCTGGTGGATAAAAATCAAAAGCCTACGTTCATGCTTGAAGGGTCACCGTGGTTTGGCCGCACTCAGAAAAAGTATACGTCTTATCAGATGACGGCTCCTAAAGAGCAAGAAGAGCTTTTTAAAGTGATTCAATCTTGGGGAGTGCCAGTAATGTTTGGCGGTGGAGATGTTCACTTCTCAGAGATCTCGGCGCTTGATCGTAAGTATTTAGGCTTCAACAGCTATGAACTCATTTCAAGCTCAATGCATTCTTCGTTAAAAACACAATTCTACGACAATCCGAATCCGCAATTGAATGGCTATTTAAAAGAAAATTTCTTGGCTATTCAGCATGTAGGTGGAGCCAGTGATCTAACTTGGTCTGCGAGTTGTATCGCAATTGATTCTACAAAGATCTTTGAAACTGCGCTTAAAATTGTTTAATTATTGACGCTGGCACTTGAATTTGGTCATGTCATCCCTGGGGGATACATGACCAAATTTTTATTCGCTTTTGTCTTACCATTACTCTTCGTTTTCTCAAGCCACGCCGACCCGAAATATCGTATTTTAGAGCATCAAGAATTTGCTCGTGCAAAGTTTATGGCCGCACGTGGTGAGGCTGATACATTAGGTGGATTGCCCGTTGTTGTTAAAGACGGAATTTTCAGCCAAAAGCTGGATCATTTCTCGGCACCAGATGCGCGCGTTTTTAACCAGCGCTATTTTTACTCTTCAACGAGAGCTAAAGCTAAAAATTCCCCAGTGCTTATTTTTATTTGCGGTGAAGGCGTCTGCAGTAGCGGCGCTCTTCAGGGTATTATTCAAGCTCATGCCTATACGATCGGCGCTCATCTTTTTGCTCTTGAGCACCGCTATTACGGTAAGACTCAACCTTTTCCTGACCTATCAACTGAAAATTTAAAATATCTTTCAACAGAGCAAGCTCTTGAAGATTTAGTTCAGTTCAAGCGAGCCATGCAGAAGCAAATGGGTCTGACGGGTCCGTGGATTGCGGTCGGCGGTAGTTATGCGGGTAATCTAGCAGCTTATTTGCGCAGTCAGTATCCTTTAGATTTTGCGGCAGCTTTAGCTTCATCAGCCCCAGTTCTGCCAGACCGTGATTTTTCTGAATACGATCGTCATGTGGCTCGCATGGCCGGTGTGACTTGTACGAAAGCGATCAACACAGTTGTTGCTGATATTGAAGCTCAGATAAAAACAGATGTGGGTTTTCAAGCAGCGCGATCACTTTTTATGGCCGATACTGTAAGTCGTCGTGATGACTTCTTGTATTTGCTTGCAGATATCGCATCGGCGGCTATTCAATACGGTATGCGCGATGATTTTTGTAATACCGTTGAAGCTCAAGGGCAGGCGGGTTACGTGACTATGAAGAAGAAAGTCGATCAACTTTTCGGTAACTTCGCGGACTACAGTGCAGAAGCTGCAGAGAATATTGCGGTGGCCAATCATTCGGGTGCTCTTGGTATGCGCCAGTGGTTCTATCAAAGCTGTACAGAATATGGTTACTGGCAGAATGCTGATGCGAAAGAAAGCATGCGCTCAAAACAGATCAATGCTTCTTACCATGATGAACTTTGCCGCCGTCTTTTCAACTTTCAAAAAGCGGGGCCGGTAGATTCAATTCTGAGAAAGCTCTATGAGCCACTTTTGAACCCAGCCCTCACTTCTCGTATTCTTTATACAAGCGGTTCAGTGGATCCTTGGAACAACCTTTCGATTATCAATGAAAATGGTAATAACGTGAATCCAAATACGGAAGCCTTCCTGATGCAGGGAGCCGCTCATTGCGATGATTTGGGTCGTGGTCAGGCAGCTGATGTTAAGGTCGCCATACAGCGCTTCCGCGATCTTTTACCTACTTGGATCAAGTAACGCACTTATCAGGTGTGGCTTATCACAGCCACACTTTCTGTCTCAAAATGAGAAAATAACCGACTAAAGTCCAGATGAAATAAAGCCGAAGAGACTAATAAGTAATATTCCGCTCAATTTCTGAACGTACGTAGGAGTGAATAATGAAGACACGTATTTATATACGGGGTCTATTAGCGCTCTTGCTATTAGCCCCTCTCACAGCCTGCATCGGCGCCGACAGCGGCGAAGAAAGTGGTACGGCTGTTGAAATCGTTCCTTATGATCCGAGTGAATACTCTTGCAGCCCTTTGGGTGAAGCTGGTGATGATCCGCTTGCGGCTTATTACGGCGTTCATGGTGAACTTTTTTATCTCGCTCCAGATCAACCGCACTATACCGACGTCAGAGATTATTTTAATTTCGGTCACGTGGTTTCAAATCTTGATTTATTCTTAAACCAAATTTTTATTCCGACGCGTCCGTTTGATCGTGGTTTTGAAACGGCTTCGGGCCATATAATTCAAACTGAGCAAGGGGATACTCTTTATGAGTATTTTGCCTTGAAACTTCGCGGACGCTTGATTCGCGGAAGCTTACCTCCCGGCAATTACCAATTGGCTTTACTCTCTGATGACGGCGCCATTTTGAATATGGATTTCGGTGCGGGCTCACAACTTGTTGTGGATAATAACGGACAGCACCCAACGCGAATGGGCTGTGCTACATCTTCTATTTATTTAGGTGATGAGGCCATTCCGTACGAACTTCTTTATAACCAAGGCCCACGTTATCACATTGCTTTGACTTGGATGATTCGCCCTTGGCCATCAGATAATAATCCGAATGACAGCCAGTGCGGTTTAGAAGGCAATAGTATGTACTTCGATTCAACGCAAAATCCACCAACACCGAATGCAGCGTACAATGGACTTCTCGCGCGTGGATGGCAGCCACTGGCGCCGAATAATTTTTTAATTCCTGAAGATAAAGTTCAGAACCCGTGCAACATACCAGCGCCGGTGATCTCGAACTTCGCTATTGCTAGTATCGAAGCGACGTCAGTCACCCTGACTTGGGATACTGATATTGCGAGCACGAGCCAAGTTCTTTATCGCTTAGCAACGGTAGGCACATTCACAGCCACGAGCGAGATTCAGAACGGTTTATTGCATCATACAGTGCAGGTAACAGGACTTACGTCCAATACGAATTATAACTTCAAAGCTATGTCTAAATCTGGCTCTGGACTATCGTCTGAAAGTGCAGAGCTGGCGGCTCGTACACGACGGTAATTCGCAAGTAATTCCGATATGTAATGTGAATTATGAGCACGCAATTTTCTATTCGTTATAAGTTTTTGGCCGTGACCATGCTACTGCTTGCAGTGTGTGTCGGCACTTATTTACTTTTAGCCAGTTATATTTTCAAAGAAGATAAGCGCAGTTTGGTTTTCGATTACAACCGTAGCCTTGTTGTGAACTTAGCCAGCGATTTGGATAATTTCTTTAAAAGTCTTTCAGATAAAATGCGTCTCGTGGCTTATTTTCAAAGCAAAGACGAAAAGAGTTTTCAATCATTACTTAAGAATCTTCTCGAGCAGAATCCAGATTTAGTTTGGGTGGGTTACAGCGATAACTTCAAAGATATCAGTCGCGAATATTTTCGCAATTCAACCTACCAAAAAACTTACGGACTTGAAGAAGACTTTTTTACGAATAGCCTACTTAAGGGTCGTGCAATTCCATTCAGTGAAATTCAGCGGGATGGTGAAGCGATTTGGTCAGCCACCATCGAAAACAATGGTCCGGCCCTTATCGGTTACGGCAAAAATGTCATCGAAGAGAACGAAAAGGGGATTCCCACTCGCCAGTTTATTGTCGTCGCTTTTGTACGGGCCGACCGCATTATTGCGTCGCTGAAAGAGTCCCGACCCAATGAAAGCTTAGTTATGAGCTCGCGGGGAGACATTTTAGCCCATGCAGATTCGACTATTTTACAATCGCAAAAAATAGCCGATCAAGTTTTATTTGATCATGCAAAAGATATGAAAGTTCGGGCCCAGGTTTTAAAATACGATTCGGCCGGTGAAATTCGTTTTGGTGCCTTTTCAAAAACGGCGGGCGGACATATTCTTGTGCTCTCAAGCATATCAGAGAAGACCGCCTTTAAAGCGGTGAATGATCTCGTTACGCGATCTTTGCTCTTTGGTTCAATTCTTATCACCTTTGCTTTTATTCTTGCCATTGGATTCTCGCGCTCTCTCACCCGGCCCATCGAAACTCTTGTTGGTGGTATGAAGCAAGTTTCTGACGGTGATCTCAATACGAAAATTCAAATCAACTCGGGTGATGAAATTTCAAGTCTGGCCCATCATTTCAACTTAATGATCGGGGAGCTTAAAAAATCTCGCGGTGAGCTTGAAGATATCAACCGCGAACTTGAGAATAAAGTCAAAGAACGTACGATACAGCTTGAAGAGCGTAATGTAGCGGTGAAAGAAGCTCAGGAGGCTTTGCTCCGTAGCACACGTTTAGCTGCCGTAGGTGAAGTGGCAGGCTTAGCAGCTCACGAAGTGTTAAATCCCCTGACAAGTATTATCGCTAAACTCAACGATTTGAAAACTCGTTTGCAGACAGAGAAAAAAGGCGAAATCCAGTTTCTTGTTGATTTGAAACAAAGCTGGGAGGGTGATGTAGCTAAAGGCGGATTCGCTCAACTTGTTAAAGCCTGGCAAGCTCCATCAACCGTTATGAAGGGCAGCACACTTTGGCAAGAAGATCTCTCGAATATCGCCAAGGTCAGCAGTGGTGTTTTAAATGAATTTGATAAATTGATTACCGATTCTGAATTTTTGATTGAAGAGAGTCAGCGTATCAATCGAATCATTCACTCTTTTAGAGGAATGAGCTCGGTCAAAAACGAAATGAAAGAGCAATCTGTACATAAGCTCAGCGATCGCTCGATCACGATTATGGACGATCTTGCGGCCAAACATAATATTAAAATTACTAAGAAGTATGCCTCAACAAACGATTCTGTTTGGTTAGATGAAGATGAGTACATTCAAGCAATGACTAATCTTTTACGTAATGCCATTCAATCTGTTCATGCCGTTCATGGTAAAAACAAAACTGGCGAAATTAAAATTTCTACTGAGAATTTGATCAATGATAAAGGTCAGAGCTATATTGCTGTTCATGTGCGCGATAATGGCTCGGGCTTATCGGCTGAAAATGCTGGTAAATTATTTAACCATAAATTTACCACAAAATCGAAGTCAGAAGGCACCGGCATTGGTCTCAGCCTTTCCCGCCGTCTGGCGCGCGCTTTCAAGGGTGATATCAAGTTGACTTGGTTTGCCGAAGGTCAAGGGGCTCAATTTACCATTGAAATTCCTCTGAACACCGTAGTGAGGGCTTCAGCATGAGTCGCCTGAATAACTCTGCCGCAAAGAAAATCGATTCGGGCGCTGACAGTGCTGTAAGCGCAACTAAGCCTGTTCGCGAAACGGCATGGAATCGCCGTATTTTAGTTGTCGATGATGAGCCTGGAATTATTGAGTCTTATAAAAATTTATTGATGCCTCAAACTGTTGTGCGTTCAATTCAATCGAGCCGTTCGGCACCAGCCGCCGCTGTAGTCACAGCATCGAAGAGTGGGAGCTTTGAGGTTGTAACAGCCACTTCATTTGAAGAAGCTATGAGCGAACTGAATAAGGCTGCGCAAAATAAGACTCCATTTGCCTTTGGTTTTTTTGATGTGCGTTTAGGTGATGGTCGAGATGGTGTTGAGCTGGCCCAAGAGGCGCGTAAAATCGACCCTCGCATGGGCATTATTTTTGTTACGGCTTATAACGACCGCTCGCTGGATTCTATTGAAAGTGTTTTGGGCGAAGAGTCGAGCGATCAGTGGGATTATTTAAATAAACCATTTAACGGCAACGAGATTCTGCAAAAGGCCCGCAACTTTACCGCGCTTTGGAATTTAAAACGTGAACGTGAAGAGCAGTCAGCGGCTTTAGCGGATTTAAACCGTATGGTGCTCGAGAGCGAGCGCGTGAATTCGGTGGCCGCCGTGGCCCGTGGTGTGACTCACGAATTCGGCAATCTTCTTATGCAAATTATCGGCAAAGCCGAAATCAGTCGCAGTAAAAATGAAAATGATATGCGCGACGCTTTAGATCGCATTATCGATGCGGGTCAACGAGCCAGCGAAATTCTCGATCGTTTTAATAATTTAAGTGATAACAAATCAGCCGGTACAAATAAATCTAAGCATTCCATAGAAATGATACTCAATGAAGCCCTCGACCTTGTTGGTCACCAGCTTCGCCGTGAGAGTTTAAAAGTCGATTTAGATTTTAAAGCTGCAAGTGGAATTTTACTTTCTCTCCATAGCACTTCGATCTTACAGGTATTTATTAATTTATTGATCAACTCTATGCACGCTCTTGAAGGCCGCCCGAATAAAGTGGTGAAGATCACCAGCGAGATTTCGGGAGCCTATTTAAAAATCGTATTTTGCGATAACGGCCCCGGCGCGCCAGCCGAATTGCTCGATCGCTTGACCGAGCCGTTTTTTACGACAAAAGGCGCACGTGGCACCGGACTTGGTTTAGCTATATGCCGTGAAATTATTGAAATTGATCATGGCGGAGAATTTAAAGTGGCCAACGCTAAAAGTGGCGGCTTTGAAGTGACTCTTTGCTTGAATTTGAAGGAGTAGTTTATGGGAAGATTTAACCCGCGAATTTCGATTCTTCTAGTTGATGACGACGCCATGGTGCGTTCAATATTAACTGAATATTTAGCGGCCATGGGTTTTAAAAACGTTCGCGTTGCTAAAGACGGCGACGATGCTCTTAAATTAATTCAAGACGCGAAGTTTGCCATCGATCTGGTGATCTCAGATTGGGAGATGCCAGAGGTGACCGGTCTCGCTCTTTTAAAAGCCGTGCGTAGTAATTCGAATCGGGCGGATACTCCTTTTATTATGGTGACCAGTCAGCGCTCGATGGAGCGTTTCAAAATCACGCAAGCCGCGCAGTGGAAAGTGAACAGCTATATAATGAAGCCTTTCCGTCAGAATATTTTGAAGACGAAGATTTTTGAAGTTATGGACTGGGCTGAACGGGCCGCATGAAGTTATTGGGTGTTTTATTTATTTTGAGTTTAGCTTTATCCACGCACGCAGCGACGGTGAATGAAAGCTTTACTTCGAATATCAATAAAGGCACTGGCGGCATGGTCTGGAATATTTCCCGTGGAGAATTGCACCCTCCGCTTTTAGTCATAGGCTACGACAGCGGCTCGGGTAGTACCGATTATTCTTTTGATATAGGCGATGGCCGTCACGGCGCCTTTACAAACTCGTCAGAGTACAGCTCCCTGAGTTGCGCTTCTATAGCCGGCTCGGTAATTACAATTAACACGGATGCTTGCCCTGATCTTCAATTTACAAATTTTAATTTACTTGCGAGCTGGACAATTCGTCCTACTGGCTCGAAGCCTTTGGTTATTCGCAGCCAAGGCTCCGTCACAGTTGATGGAGACATTAATTGCTCGGGTGAAAATGGTTTAGCTGCGACCTCATCTGTAGTCACTGCTCTGGCAGGTGGTCAAGGGCACTGTGGTGGTGGCAATGGCGGCAGCAGTGTTCTGCCCAATGTAGCGCCAGCAATAGTGAATAGAGGTGGTGCGGGTGGCACTTTAGTCACGGGCGGTGGTGGTGGTTTAGTGCAAACAGCTGGGGGCGGAATTGGCGGCGGTGGCGGCGGAGCTTACGTAAAAAATTTCGTCGGCGGTACAGACAGTGCTGACGGAACCGGCGGAAGAAATTCAGCGAGCGCCGTGCAAGCCAATGTCGGTACAAACTATCGTGATGATGCTTTTATTGATGACCTAAGTGGAGCCGGCAGTGGTGGCGGTGGCGGCAGTGGTTTCGAGGTTGGAGCCGACCCAGATAATTCAAGCGGTGGAAGTGGTGGCGCTGGTGGGGGTTCGAGTCTTATTTACGCCGTAGAAGATATCACCGTGAACGGATCTATTCTCGCGGATGGCGGAAATGGCGGAGCTGTAGGGGGTTCACTGAAAGGTGGAGCCGGCGGCGGTGGTGGTGGTGGCTCGATCGTATTAATGACAGTTGGTGACATCATAAATGAAGGAACAATTAGCGCTATAGGTGGTTTCGGCGGCTCTTCGGCGGTCAGCGCTGTTGGTGGCAATGGTTATTGGGGGCGCACTTGGGTGGTTGAGAAAGATGGCTTTGCCGGTGGCTCACAAATTGAAACTCCAGAGACAAAATTAAGTATTCCCGGTGATGTTCGTTATGAAACCGGCGTGAGCTACACAGTGACATCGGCCGCCATTGATTTGGGAAATTCAAAACCGAAAATCAATGGCGCCACTGAAACGATTGTCGATCAAAACACATCTACCGTGACGTTTGAAATTTCTTTTGGAGCGTCAAGCAGCGATACTTCGCTGGCCAATCACGATCTGCCCTCGGCTTATGTGGGTCAAGAGGTAGGCCCTTTTGGTCAATTTCAATTCGTTGTGACCAACACCGGCTCTCAAATCCCTGTGCGAATCACCAATGTGAGTTTTGATTTCGATGAATTCACTCAAGGCGAATTCGAGTTTGTCGGCGCCTGCGGGGCGGTCGGCCCGATGATTTCAAAAAGCGGCCCGGTGATCGTTGAAGCAGATCGCGGTAGCTGGCTGAGGTCTTCTCAAGATTCGTCATCATCAAGCCACGAACTTCAGAGGCTTTTATTCTTTGTGCTTTTCTCTCTACCAGTCATAGTTTGGTTGGGTTTGCGTAGTAGAAATTACCAGCGATAACCCAGTTCATAACCAATTCTAAAAAAGAGTGAGCTGTAACTGTCGTCGCCAGTCGTGCCGAAGAGGTCTAATAATCCACCATGATAGAAACCTTTACGGCCGGGCTGATCCACATGATCTTGCAGAAAGAAATTAATTTTATTCTCTAACCCAGCTTGAATATAATTATCGCCGTAGAGAAGAGTGAATTGTGACTGCCAATAAGTCTTGGGCGTTAAACTATTCTGATAATTGAGAAGAGCTCCGTAAAGAATCGTCTCTTTTGGCTCGACTTGCTCGGCGGCCTTGCGCTCTATAAAAGGAAACTGCTTAAGGGCAAAACCAAAAGACCAGTCTTCTACTTCACGATAAATTCTAAAGTCGATCATTTGTGTGTCGAACTCTTCTTGGTAAGGTAAATTTTCAGGCTGCCAAGTTAAACTGTGCCATCCAAGCTTCGTAACATAATTCTTGCGATTGATATTCCATGATTTGGCAAAAGTAAAACTCGGAATCGCCATTCCGCGAAATTGCACTTGCTCAACAGCGGCGTTTTTCTGAGTGATCAGCCAGTAATCAAAATTAGCGGCTACATCAAAGAATGTCGGCTCAGCAGGCTCAGTCGGCTCGGTTGGTGTTGACGCTGTAGGGGCAACTGCTGCAGGTGATATGACGGCTGTTGGTGGTAACGGTGATGGAGTGACGGCCACAGGTAGGGCGGGCTTTGCCACCGGCTTTTCAACATACTGCAAAGACGGCCCTAGGCTGCCTGCCGGTTTCTCAATCAAAGTTTTTATATCGAACTTCGCGGCTTCGCTAAAAAGACCCATGCGACCATCTTTTGTCCCAGCCGCGACACGCCAGTAATAAACTTCTTCTTTAAAATCAGTCCATACAAATTCTGGACGCTTTACTTTCTTTATCACTTCTGGTTTTAAGAAATCCGCTTTAGAAGAGATCTCAATCGTGTAAAAATCGGCTCCCTCAACAGAGAACCAAGAAAACGAAGCTTGTTTTCGCACTTCAGCTTGTGCATTCGGAATCAAAAGTTCGAAGACTTTTGCAATGAAGCGGGTCAAAAGAGTTGGCGTCAAATGACCCTCTAAATTTTTATATTTTATATTTTTATAATCTATTTGTGCTCCATCAGGACGATGAGGCCTTTCAGCTTTTTGTTTATTCTCTTCATCAGACTCTTGAGCCGGTGCGCGTGGCTCGGGTTCGGCCATCGGTAAATTGAGGCGTGGTGCTGCCAAGGGGTTCGGTGTAAAATAAACCGGTAGTGAGTAGAAAGGCGGAATCACAAAGCCATCAGAATCATAAGCGTATATGCTCCATGAAAATTCACCAGAGTGTGGGGCTTGCACATTCGCATAAGGTAGAGCCGATTCTTTTTTCAGAGGCTCGTCGTGATCGTTATTTATACGGACCTCATAGCGATCTACATTTTCTGCCGGGTACCAGCTGAAGAGATAATTTGTCTCAAGGTTGATTCGATCACGGGGCAGTGGATTCAAATAACGAATCTTTGGTGCCGGCACAATTTCAAGAGTTGAAGATGAAGAAACAAAACCGCGTTCGTCTTCTAGGGCGAGTGAGTATGTGCCAGGATCTAATTGCAAAAATGCGACCGGGGGCTTATCAGCGGGATCGGATAGGCTCACCGGTTGGCGAATTTCTTCATGGTTTGGTTTTATTAAACGTAAGAAGCGGGCTGGCCCCTTCCAGGTGACTGCGACCTGAAGTGGAAAGGTGTGGCTGTAAATTCGTGACTCATGTGGTGTTTCTATTTTTAGCTCAGGGCTCACGCTTTGAACGGTTTCAATTGATTCTTGGCTGAGAGTGAGCTTCTTACCATTTTCGATAACTTTGGTTTCACCACTCACTTTATTTTCTAAATGAACTTCGCCTTTATTGATTTCTAATTCGACTCGTTCACCTTCAAGAGCGCGTAAACTTAAATCAGTCCCGGGCTTAGCTTCGACGGTCCATTCTCCGCTACCAACCGAAAGTCTTTGTCCGCTATTGCGCGAGCGCAATTGGCCTTTGTAAAATCGTACTCGCAGTGAATCTTCGCTATTTTGCTCGATGGGTTCAAGCATCACGAGAGTGTTTTCATGAATCTGTAATTTTACATCGCCCTCGAGATTGAGTTGAGCCGTGCTGTTGTCGAGTGTTAAAACAGAATCGTAGCGATAGAGTGTATCATTGGGATTTGAGTCCTCCCAGATAATTGAATCGGCGCCTTTACGTTTTACATTTTCGCGTTTTTGAATCATGTGGCCAATGATCTGTTTATTGTTTGAAGCGCCTTCAGTTTTGAAATGAAGTGAATCAATCAGACCCAAGCTGCTGAGCAGCCAAGCAATTTGAAAAATAAGTAGGGTCAGGGCCCCTGAAACTAAATAGCGATCCACGTTATCTTTTCGGAATTTCTTAGGAATATTTGGACAGGTCGAAAGTTCTGATACACAATATTTTGATAAAAGAGTGCGCTGAAAACCAGGCCAAGGACTAGTGTAATGACAGCAAAAACGGGCCCGAAAAAGATCTTAATCGTAGAAGATGATCAGTCGGTTATGGAGATTGTCTTTGAGGCTCTAAAATCTACTTATACCATCGAAGCGGCCTCTTCAGCCGATGAGGCTTACGAAAAGCTGAAGTCTTTTCAACCTCACTTAGTTCTTACAGATAATGATATGCCAGGGATTACGGGAATCGAAATGCTGAAGAGCCTACGTCAGCAACAGAACTATGTAACAGTTATTTTTCTCTCAGGCCGAACCGACAGCCAATTCGTTACCGAAGCTTTGCGCTCGGGTGCCGATGATTATATTCGTAAGCCCTTTCGTATTAACGAACTTATGGCGCGGGTCGAGGTCGCTCTTCGCAACAACGATCTTCATGCTGAACTTATGCAGGCCAATCTTAAGCTGCATGATTTAATTGATCATGATGACTTAACGGGCCTTTATAATATGCGCTCGATGTACCAAAAAATTGAACTAGAGATTAAGCGTGCGAAACGGGCTAAACGTTTTTTAGCTTGCGTGATGCTGGATATGGATAAATTTAAAACGGTAAATGATCATCACGATCATTTATTCGGCAGTTTTGTTTTAAAAACTATGGGCACTCTTATTAAGAAAACCATGCGTGATACTGATTTTGCCGCTCGCTATGGCGGCGATGAATTTTTAATCGTGCTGACAGAAACTGAAAAAGCCGGTGTCTCTGGTTTTTGTGAGCGGTTGAGAAAAACCGTTGAAGAATTCACTTTTATTTCGGGCGTGGATTCGATGCAGCTGACGATTTCTCTTGGTTTTGCTCTCGGCGGACACGAGCTTGATCTGGATGCACGAAACCTAGTTCGTGCTGCAGATCATAATTTATATAAAGCCAAAGAATCTGGGCGCAATCGTACCCACGGTTAATGATTCTGTAGTCGTCCCACCTCTGAACGTTGAATCCCATTCTGCCTCAAGCGAATGTTACCAGCTGCTCACACATTGCAGCTGATTTGGTTTTGTATTTGCAAAAGCTAAGTGCTGTGAATTGGTATGAATTGCAACAATAAGGAGAATTTTTATGAATCCAAGAGGTTTTGCCCTTTACGGCGGTATTATTATGTTAGTGATTGGTGCACTGGCGCTAGTAGCACCCGGCCCAACAGAAAATCTTCCAGCACTGCTTGTTGAAACAAGTTATGGTTGGTTTCTCAACACATTTGCAATGAACATTTACAATAAGGTAGCGCTCATCGCTTTTGGTGTTTTCGGTATTTGGGCGGCAAAGGCCAAGGGCCGAGAGCTTCCCTCTTCTATTTTCTGGGCGCAGGCTCTTTTTGTAGTCATGGGCGTGCTGATGGTATTAGGTCTCTTCACAGAAACTAGTACTCTCGGTGGTTACTGGCCACTTTTCGGTGCTAATGCTGGTCTTCATGCATTTGTTGCCATCGTGGGTGCTTATTATGGTTTCGCTCTCAGCTCTAAGGTTCATAAGCCGACTAAAACTGAACTCGACTACCGCACTCCATTACAACCACGAATCTAGTTGGTGTTACTGATAAAAAAGCAGAGGGTCTTCGTTAAGAAGGCCCTTTCTCTATACTGTTCTTACTCTTTCTCATAGTGCGTTTATGCCTCGGTATTAAGGTAAATAGCCCCGCTTTGTCTATTATGTGGCATCTATTCACGTACAACGTTATTGAATTGGCACATGAATTGGAGTGTTACTTCTTAATGATCGTGCTGATAAAAAGATATTTAAATTCTACTGAAGTTTGCCTCGCTCTTACAATCACTGCTTTAATTCTTTCAATCCCGGCTAATCTCTTACCATTTTTGTCAGTTGAAATGCATGGTCGTAGAAACATCAGTACTCTTTGGGAAAGTGTTGTTTCCCTTTATAGTTCGGGTTCTATTTTCATCGCAATTATTATTCTAGTTGCCAGCATTATTATTCCATTTACTAAACTTTTTATTCTGCTGTACCTGACTTTCGCTAACTATCGGCAAGATTTGGGCCATCACGAGCGTAAATTTCACAGCCGGCTTTACCAGTTTATTGAGGCCATTGGGCGTTGGTCCATGCTCGATATTTTTCTCGTTGCGATTATGGTGGCTGTATTTAAATTCGGTAAATGGACCACCATCAAAATTGAAATGGGAGCCGTTCTTTTTACTCTCGTCGTAGTTTTAACTTTATTGGCTACTGCCTCATATAAACAAGTAGGGACAAAACATGCATAGTAAAAAATTAATTTGGATTCTACCTATTCTCGCAGCTGTCTTTACAGTTTGGTTGCTTTTTCGTTTTGCGAATTACAACTCCCATTATATCGAAGTTTCATTTGAAGATGCCGCCGGAATCCAAGTGGAACAAACTCAGCTGAGGTACCGAGGTGTAGAGATCGGCTTAGTCAGAAAAGTTCTCATTTCAAAGGATAATAAATCAGTAATTGTCACAATCGCTCTTAATAAAGGAGCGGAGCATTTCGCCGTGAAAGGCTCCACCTTCTGGATCGTTCGCCCCCGTATGAATATTCAGGGGATCACTGGTCTTGAGACTCTGGTTGAAGGGTCTTACATCACTGTTCGCCCGGGTGACCCTGATCAAAAAGTTGAAAAAGAATTTGTCGCGTTAAATAGCGCCCCTGTGCTCCCAGATGATGATCAGTCGGTTTCGTTCAAACTCACCGCACGCGTGGCTGGCTCACTGAATGCAGGTGATGCTATTCGTTATCGTGGTATAAAAATAGGAGTGCTTTCAAAAGTTGACTTGAGTCGTAACTCTCAGCGCATCGATGTGACGATGAATATTATGAAGCCTTATCGTCGATTGATTCGTGTGAATTCGGTTTTTAATCGAATTATGGGTGTGCGAGCAAAACTCGGTCTTTTTAAATCTGAGCTGAAAATTGAGACGTTAAACAGTCTGCTTCAAGGCGGCATCGAGCTGAATAACCCATCCCAGGTTGGGCCTCAAGCTAAAGTCGGCCATTTGTTTTGGCTCGATGAAGCTCCACCCAAAGATTCTGATAAGTGGGAGCCTAAAGTGAATATTTACTAAGATTTTTGGTTCTTCCAGATGATGATGGCGAGAGAGCAGCTGCTACGGTGAGGGCAATGAAAGTAAAATTGAATTTAATTTTAGAAGTCAGCTTGAGCATTAATGTTGTTGTCGGCTGTAAGGATCAGTTTCTGGGACTCCGCCCATCTGGCGATCATCAATCTTTTCGGTGTATTGCTTCGTAGGACCGTAGAAGCCGCCCATTTGCCGATTGGGTTTTTCAATAGATTCTTTTCGCTTATTATCGAGGGCTCGTTTACATTTTTCAGCGCGATCTCTTTCAGAGGCCGGGCTGATACGCTGGATATCATCATCACCGTATTGACGTTCAGCATGGGCGAGAGAAAATGAAAGAGACGATAAAATTACAAGAGAGATTTTCAACATAGTGAAGGCAATATATCTTAATTTTCTGTTTTATTCGTCAATGAAAATGGCAGCCTGTTATCTATTCAGGGGTGGTTCCAATTTGGACAATCTCGCTCAACCTAAGTCCAGCTCAGGTTGCCCATCCTCATGACCTACTTGAAAATGAATCATGGGATTAAAACTGAACAAAATGATTTTATTTTCCGCTCTGTTGGCCTTCTCTTCGGGTTTTGCTCAAGATAATGGTCAGCAGTGGGCCGGCAATTTAGAGATGAATGGTTATAAAATCTCTGACTACCAAAACTTTGCCTCTGAATACACATTGGTGACAGTTCGTTATCGGCAAGATTCAGGAGAGTTTCGTTTCACTTACGCCAATTCAATTGCGCTTAAGGCCTTAAAAGAAAATAAGCCTTATCCAGATAATGCCGTATTCGCCAAAACTGCCTATCTATTATCGCCAGACCGAGCCTTCCCGAGTTCTTTAACTCCTAATAAGGTGAATCGTTATCAGCTTATGGTAAAGAACGCAGCGAAGCACAAAGATACGGACGGCTGGGGTTACGCGCTTTTTGATTCCACTGGGCGCACTTTTGCTGGCGAGCCCAAAGCCGCTGCAATGGCCTGTCGTGCTTGCCACCAAATTGTAAAAGATAAAAACTATGTTTTCTCAGATCTAATTTTTAAAGGTGTTAACTTTTTTAGTGATGCGAAAGCAAATCAGGCAGTAAAAAAGAAAAATAAATATCTGCCTGAGTTTGAAACTGTAGCCGTTAAAAAGCTACCGAAGTTTGTTGCTGATTTAATTCCGAAATCTGCGAAGTCTGTGCGTTCGATCAAAGGCAATTTGAAAAAGTACATTTTTGAAGGAACGCTTAATGAAATTCGTCCATTTTTAGGTTCAGAAGTTTTAGCTTCTCAGCTTCCGGCACTTTTAATCAGTGAAGATGGAAAGCAATTCTCATTGGTGTACAGTGATGTCTCGGCCGGTGAGAATTGTGTAAGCGCCAGTGGCAAGGCCACATCAATGGTGGCTATTATTTCAGTTCCAAAAACGACACCGGTTGCGCCCTATGCAGAACCAGGGCGGGTCGAAGGTGAGACGGCTTCAAGTTCATTCTGTTTTGTGAATCAATAAAATGAAGAAGGAGAGGCGAGGACTGTCGAACTTCTAGACAGTTTTATTTTTACCTTTAAAAAACCTTCTTGATTCTATCGATTTTTCGCCAATTTCCCTCTGGAAATGTTATAAAGGTGGCTATGAAAAAATCTATATTCTCTCTAATTGTGGTCTCGTTATTTTTTAACTCATTCGCTTTTGCGGCGGCCATTGAACAAGTCTTACCTGTTACAGTTAACGGCCAATTAACTTCGCTGCTCATGAATTCTAACGGTGAAGTTTTTCAAATTCTGGCTGCGGCACCCGAGCAAGAAAGTCTTTCGGCTGAAGAAGCTTTAAATAATTACAATTCATTAGTTAAAAACGCGGTCTATGAAACTTATAATCATCCCGAACAAAACGAGCGTCTGACTGATCTTCGGGCGGAATACGCAACTACTAAAAGTAAAAGAGGGCTGCCCGAGATTACTTTTGAATACGGTAGCGATTTGCGTGCTAAGAAATATAAAGTAGCGGGTCGCAAGATCTACACAATCGACTTTGAGTTAGGTGATGATTTATATCCTGAATTTTTGAAAGCCAATGAAAATCGTGCCGTTCATTTTCTTGTTGGCTGCACAACTGCAGGTAAAGCTCCGCAAGATATGGTTTTGGTTCGTCGTCTGCAGGGTGAAACAGTTTGTGGCGGCGGTGCCCGCTACGTTCGTAAGTTTAACAGCTGGGCTTCTTTCTTAGGTCTCGCTGACCCTAAGTAAGTTTGATTAAAACGGAAACGAAAGGCCTGCAGAAATTAAGCTCGATTCGTTGTAAGCGTCGCCTACAACAGAGTTGTTCTCGACTTCATCATACTCGATAGATTCATATTCAAAGAGCAATTGCACATGTCTGAAGAGAGCGACAGCGAAGCCCAATTTAAATCCGTCACCAGTGAAAACCTGTTTATTAAAATCCAAATCATGTTCAGCATCAAAAATATAAGTGGCGTAGAAGGCGAAATTATTAAAGCCCATGCGAAAGAATCCACCTGTATTTTTTGTGGTCATTTCGCCATCGGTGAGAGTGGTTTCATCCCACTCGCGCTCAAGAGTGCCGGTTTCGTACTCTCCACCTAAAGTGAGAGCCCCGTTGGCAAAGGCCCATCCGAGGCGACCGCCATATTGGACACCAGAGGCTTCGCCATCGCGAAGAGTGGTAGTGAGGGTTGGATCAGAATTGCGAAGATTCCCTTGTATAATGCTTGTAACGAAAGGTTCGAGATACAGACCAGCTTGAGCCTGTGAGAGCTGAAAGCCGCTAAGAATCATAAAGGTCAGGAGCCAAAACTTATTCATAGAATTATGATATGCAATATTGCCATCATTGCACTAAAAACTTGCGGTTTTTAATAGGAGTTCGATATAACCGCGACAGTTGAACTTAAAGGAGCTTTTATGAAGATCTTCGCTAGTCTTATTCTACTGTTAGCCATTTCTGCCCCGTCCTATGCTGCACCAGTTAAAGATGAGTTTGTTTCGATGCTTCAGCCTAGCGCCCAACTCGCATTAGTTAAAAGTTTGCTTAAAGTGCTGCCGGCTTACAGTTCCTCTGTGGCTTTGGTACTTAAAGAAATCGATGCTTTGCCAGTCGGTACAGTCAAAGAAACGACAAAACTCAATCAGATTCCTATTGCTGGGCTTTTTGAAAGAAACGCTGAAGGTTTAAATAAAGTTCTGACCGATGTCGCCTTTGCCGAAGGTCGCGATGAAGAAGATGTAGCATGGCTTAGAAAATCACTAGCTGATTTGAATGCGCTTTTAGTTTTAGTTAAAAAGGCAAGAGCCGGTCAGAACACTTACAAAGCTATGGAGAAATATATTTATATTTCACGTAACTTCGTAGTGAATGCGAATGAGTATGAGGTTTCAGCGCTTCTGAATCCGGTTTCACGATTCTATTGCAACCTTACAATTGAAATTGATCTTCAAGCGGGAATCAAAACTCCCATCGCCGAGGCCAGCGAGAGCTGCGACTAGTTCATAATTGATTATTAAAATTAAACTGCCATAGCGGCGCCCTTTTTCGTCAGCTTATAAGCTCAGTGGACAGTTCTAAGGGCGTAATTTCATTATAAGATCTTAATGAGCGGAATGCCTTTTGCTCATAAGAGCCTTATGAAAACGACTCTATCGATTTTTCGTTCACTTTTGATTTTTATCATCCTGGCAACAGTGTTGCCGGCCCACGCACGGATCATTCCGAAGTCTGAGCCGCCTCCGCTCACTGAGGCCCAGAAGGCTCGTATTGAGCAAGCGAAGCGCGAAGGTCGATACGGCAGCCCTTTCTTTAAGAATCAGCCGGTCGCTCCACCTCAATCGCCAAAGCCGGTGATACAATCGGGCCAAGTTTATAAAACTGTGCCGGCTATTGCGGGGCAAGAAGTTCTTCCGGGTGAGCCACTTCTGCCGAAAGATCCACGAGAGGGAATGCTTTATGTCTTGCTTCGTGACCGCAAATTCCAAGTTTATAATCGCATTCTAGAATACTATGAGGTCGTCACTATTCCGGCGAATACCCAGATTCGTCTGAAAGAGATTATTACGACTCGCGCCACCTACCGCCAAATTTCATACTGGCTTTTCACCGTTGAGAAACTAGCGCCGATGTCATCGAATAACTTCGATCATGTGATGTACGATCTTGAAGAGGGAAGCGAAATTTGGGCTACACATCGTATTAAGCCGAATGATCCGTTGGTGGATCCGTTATTTCCTTACAATGATATTGAGAAGCTCACTACTGACTCTAGTCTTACGTATAAATTGCCTCGTGCTGGTCAACCATTAAACTTTGCAATTATCCCAGGTCAACTTTGGAGTCCGAAGTGTCTAAAGTTTATCGATGAGGATGGTAATTTAGGTGTTTGGGGTCGCACGATTTATCAAAAATTAAGTCGCGCTGATTTCGCACGTTTGCTGGATGAAGTTCATGTAAAAGATTTGGGATCTGTTTGCCCAGCTTACAAGACATTCAGCAAAGAAGATCTCGATGCTCGTAAGAAATTATGGGTTCGCTTAATGGCTTCAATGGCTATGTCTGAGAGTGGTTGTCGCTCTGGTATTGAAGCTCAAGGGCCGAACGGAACTCTCGTGGGACTTCTTCAGCTACATAAAGGTAAAGAGCACACTTATGGTAAGTGTCCAGTCACGAACAGTTATGTTGGCACACAGAATTTAAGCTGTGGCTTGAATATGCTTCGCGAGCAGGTTGATAAGCACAACGCTCTTTTTGTTTATTTCGGTCAAACATATTGGGATGTACTCATTCGCAATCGCGCTCGAGCACCTATTGTAAAGGCGAGAGTGAAGGCTTTGAACTCTTGTAAGTTGAAGCCATCATTGTGATTTTACAAGAAGCATAAAGCCACTTAAGAATATAAATACGGCCACGACTTTTTCAAATTGAGACTGATTAATTCTGCTGAGTATTTGTTTGCCGACTCGTACGCCGGCTAAGGCAGCAATAGCTAATAGCGGAATATAAAACCACTGCTTCCAATCCATAAATCCATTGGCAATGTAGATAGCTGCGCGAATCAGATCTCCACCGATATCAATAGCAGATGACACAGCCACAAAACTGTTTTTTTCTAGCTGCATTGCAGTGAGCGCCACTCCTCGAATGGCTCCGCCAGTTCCGACAAGGCCGGTAGAAAAGCCTGACAGCGCTGAGAGCGACATTGAAACCCAAAGGGGAATGTTAGTGGTTCGAGCTTTGATTATTAATACAAGTGGAGGCAATAACATCAGAAGGACACCAAGAAAAACAATCATCCAGGTGCTGTAGAAATATGAAGTGAGCCACGCCCCAAGCCCTGTAAATAGAATTGAGGGTATAGCGAGGCGAATAAATGATGGCCAATGAAAATCTTTTCTGAATACAAATATTTTAAATGTATTCCCTAAGCAATGAAGAATAGCCGTCAGTGCTAAAATAAGTTTAAAGCTTTCAAAGTAGAGACCTATCGGAACAAAAAATGTAGATGAGCCAAAACCGCTGATAGTACCTATTAATTCTGAAAAGAAGGCAATGATGGCGAGAGTGAAGTCGTGAAAGTGCATTATTAAAAGATAACTTTTTTATCCTTCAAATGGTAATTATTAGTGCAGCTTCATCTGGTTTTAATCATGGTTTTTGAGCATTATAGATGGCCAGTATTTGTGCGTCTGTCAGAAGAGTATTGAAAATGCCGATTTCGTCGAAGGCCCCATTAGTAGGTCTGTTTTGTGCCATTGTATTACCAATGGCCCCTAAAGCCGTTGTATTATCTCGGGCTAGTGCGGTGACAGATGTTTCAAGAGTCACAGTGCAAGGTATTCCGTTCATATAGAGTTTTGTCATCGTGGTTTGATCAGCTGGATAGGGCGTCGTTAAATCTACGGTTACAGCAATGAAGGTCCATTCATTGTATGGGAAAGTTTCAGCTGCCGATGTTTTCCACCGCGCAACTGACCCATCGGTGGCTAATAGCTCAAATTGCAGCCTGCGTGCTCCGCGATCATGAATTCGAAAAGCCCGGGATTCTAAAAGATACTGTGTGGTGGCTCCGGGAGCCGGACCATATAAATTAATCCAAGCGACAAATGTAAAATGAGTTGAGTTGGTCGGTTGAAACTTCAAGTGGTCGCCGTCCCCGTTAAACTCGACAGCATCGCCGAGAACTCCCGGTGTAAAATCGAGAGTGCCCACCAAAGTTAAGTCGATGCTATTGAGCCCAGATTCCATTAAGTCAGAATTGAGCCTGAAGTAATTCATAAGACTGGTTGCAGCCTCAGGTACAATATTTTCTAAATTGGTTGAGTCAATGAACTCTTCACCTCCTGAGAGAGTCAGCGAGAGATCTTTTTTGCATCCGGTGCTTAATATTAAAATGAGCGCAATAAAAGCCACACACACATTTTGTTTCATTTCAGCCTCCGCTGGTGCCTATGATTATGGTAAGCATTTTTAGTCAGGAGTTGTATTCTTGTGAAGACCCTTGGTGCAAACTGAGACAAGCGAATCGTACTTCATTTTACATTTCCCATCCCAGTCCCAAATCGATCACTGAATTAAAATACTTCTGCTCGCCGTTAAAATTACTGCTAGAAGAACGAAACTTGAAATGGTTCTCTTGCTGTAGTGCCCGCCAGCCGAATCCCAAATTGAAATTGGCAGCCCAGTGGTATTTGAATTCAACTGAAGCCTCATACGCTAATTCAGATTGCAGCGAAAGATCACCCTTTGGATTTTCAGAGTGAAAAGGGGAGAGTAAATTGAAGCTGAAAGCCAACGCTGTTTTTTTAAAAACTCTTTGGTGTCGCAGGCCGAGAATGGCGTTGGATATTTTACTTTGGCTCACGTGCAAGGAATCGTCGGCTTCCTGATAGATAAATGGCGAGCTCTGTTGTTCAGCACCAACGGTCAAAGCGGTGCGTGAGTTTATGAATTTTAAGATGTTCATACGAAAGCTGTCCCAGGTCACTTCACGCTCATTAGCAAATGTGGCGATACTGCTATTGAGTTCGCCAGGAGTATTTTGGTAAGAGGCCTCTAAGCTCCACTTTTTTGAAAGCGACCATGTCGCTTGAACCCGATAAGCGGGGCTTACAACTCCGCTCGACTGCATTTTCTGGTCGCTTGATACATTTTGTGAGATGCGTGTATAACCTGCTCCGCTCGCGAGAGAGATTGTTTGGCTGTGACGGGTTTTAGGTGGCATTAAAAGTGTGGGCTGCTCTAGGCTCGCTGGCGCACGCTCGATTATATCGACATCTTCGAAAGACGAATCAATCAGCTTTAAAAATGACCACAGCAGAACGTACTCCATAGATGAATAATCGGTTAAGCGATGGAAATTTTACAGATTTTGTATTCGTAAACTACTGTGAAGGGGCCAAAGCCTGGGGTTTCATCGTACTCCATTTTACATTTCAAAAAACACTGTAGTGAGGGTCAGGGTTTTCATATATAAACCCAGGATGCAGAAATTAGATTTTCGTCACTTTATCAAGCAGGTTTACAGTCAGCGCTGCGAAAAAAATCCCAAGTATTCCATGCGCAGCTTTGCCAAAGACCTCGGTCTTTCACCACAAATGCTCAACTCCATTTTCAATCGTGGGAGTGGATTGTCGCGCTCGCGGGCACTTGAAGTGGCAAAAAATTTGAATCTTTCAGAAAGCGATGAAGAGCTTTTCTTAACTTTGATCGAAGCTTCTCACCAGCGCTCAAGCATGGGACGAAAAGCCGCTCGCGAAAAACTCGAAGTGCTCAAGGAGCAGAACTCCACAATGGAAGAGCTGAAAGTGGAAGAGTTCCGTAACGTCGCGGGCTGGAAAGAAATAGCGGCTCTCTGTTTGGTCGATCTTGAAGATTTCAAAACTGACTTCAAATGGATCAGCCGTCGTATGAATATCTCATCTCGCGAAGCTGAGCAAATTTACGATCGACTCTTTCACCTAGGGCTTTTGCGTATCGAAGGCGAAAAATGGGTTCGCGACAGTGCTAAATTTTCTATAACGGCCAATAAACGCTCAGATGTCATGCGCAATTACCATCGCGATTTAATGAAAAAAGCCGATGTGGCAATAGATCAAGTGGCCACTGAAAAACGTCACATGGCTAATGTGGTTTTTTCGCTCAATCGTGAAGATTTTGTTTTTGCAAAACGTGAGATCGAAAGCTTCCGTCACAATTTACTCAATCAAATCGCCGCCCGTGGCGGTAAGAGCGAAAGAGTTTACGCCATGACCATCGAGTGTTTTCCACTTGATCAAGAATCGAGGGTTTAATGAAATTATTTATTTTTATTTTAAATTTATTGTTAGCTCTAAACGTCTATGCCAGTGAAGGTGGGGGTGGGGTTACGGCCGGTGGTGGCGGAGGCGGAGTCGTCGTCGGTGAGAGCGCCTACTTGTACGATCTTTTTGTCGCTGGCTTTCATTTGAAACCATATTTCTTCTCTCAAAAGCTTGAGCCAAATCTGACTGAGCAATTGAAATCGTTTTCTAGCTTTTCTTTTTTAACACAAGAAGAAGTCCGACTCTTAAAGTTGAAGCTTCAGGATATTGTTCTTGTTGATCCGGTGCTAGGGGCGGCTGTGATTAAAGCGATGATGTCTTTAAATTGGTCCATGCCCGATGTATCGCTTTTAAAGACGGCTGACATGGTCGATAAGACCGTCATTGCGCCAGCTCCAGAAGTGATTCCGCTGGCAGTTCGTCAGGGTGCTGCAGTTTATCTTCATAATGATCATTGGCGCCAAATGAATGCTGGCAATCGTGTGGCGCTTCTTATTCATGAAGTTTTGGCGGCTTTAGCTCCTGCTCGGCATCCGGGCGATGCTGTTCGCGCGGTCGTCGCCGCTTTTTTTGATGAGAACTTTTATAATCTTCCGCCAAAGCGGCGGATAGAAGTGATTCAGTATTTTCCGAATATCAATGAGGCTGGGCGCCGAATGGGACTTCGCCAATTTGGCGTGACGGGTGCAATGGTGGCGAAAGAGTCATCTTATAGAATTTTAGGCCCGGCGCTTAAGACGGCGGAGAGCTTAGTCTTCCCAACAGTGATGAATTTATCTTGGACTGATCGTCGCACATGGACGCAGAAAATGCTTGAGACGACTCAAACTCCGGATACGGAGATGTTCGTCACTCGCCCCGGTGCTTCGGTTGAGGCCTATGATTTCTGCTCGCGTCCGCAACGGGGTTATCAATTGTCTTCTATATTCGTAAATTACATGACGGTCGAGCTCAGTTGGCCGGCGGTTGTAAAGAATGAAGTTGAGCCTCGATTTAATTGGACTTTAAAGCCTCATCTTTTTTACCATTCATTTTCTAGAGAGGCTTCGACGACGTTGGCTTCGTGTTCGGCGACTGATGTTGCGGCTATGGCGGCGCTAAAAACATGGACTCAAAGTATTGCTATGGTGCGGACGTTTGCTGAGTAACCATTATTTCGTCACTTTATATTCAAATGCGCAGTTTTTTTGCCGAGAGAATTCAGGCCTTTGACAAAGATCAAAATTGTTTCGATGAAAAACCGCTCTGGTTCGAATTAGATTTTTTTTGAAAATTTAAATTCTGTCCAAATAGTTTTCGATGACTAAATTATATCATTTATTTTTTTAAGAACTTCCACAGGCTCAAATGGGTTCTACCTCAAGTTTTTTAATTCCAATTTTGATACACAATGCTTGGCTGAATTCTTGCTCTAATTATCTATGATCGAATTTTGTCCTAGGGGGACGTATGTACAACTTAAGAAATTTTCTCAAGAAGTGCCTTAAAACAAGCCTGATGCTCTTCACTTTAATGACCTTTAATTATGCTGATGCAGCGACAGTCTTGATAAAAGTCAAAAACTCAGACCGATTCTTATCGGTGAATGCGAAAGAAACGAATTACCCATTAATTCAGCGAACGACTACTATAGATGATTCGCGGCAGCTCTTTGATACGGCTATTTTAGCTGACGGAATTATTTCATTGAAATCGACGGGGACCAATCTTTGTATTCAAGTGGTAGCTTTGGCGAACCAGGCATATGGCTCAGTTCAGCTTAAAGCCTGCTCAAGTGCTCGTGCTGATCAGAAGTTTGTAATGAAAAAAATGACGGATGGCACTTACGAAATCCGTACCTACGGTAATAGCACTGGTTTATGTTTAGGTCCAAAAGACAGCTCGGCGTCGTCGAGCATTCCGATTCAACAACTGACCTGTACAGGTACAACAGCTCAGCGTTTTAATTTATTAAATAACGACGGCTCGGCGTACGCGGGTTCATTCGCCGTAACGCCGACACCGGTACCAAGTACAAATATTGTACAGAGCTTAGATCTTATTAATACGACAAATGGCAGCGTCATTTCAAGACTGGTCAATGGCAGTGCGATCACGGCTGGCACTAATTTAAATGTAAAAGCGAACGTGGGCGCCCAAGCGCTGAGCGCCTCTTTTGTTTTAGATGGAGTTGCGATTCGAACCGAAACTTCGCAACCATTAGCACTATTTGGTGACACGACGGGATCATATAACAGTGGAACGTTAACTGCGGGTGCGCACGTCCTCAAGGTGACGCCTTACTCTGGCACTGGTGGATCGGGTACAGCTGGCCCTGCGTTAACAATCCAGTTTACGGCGGTGGCTTCTGCGCCAGAACCGACACCGGTACCAAGTACAAATATTGTACAGAGCTTAGATCTTATTAATACGACAAATGGCAGCGTCATTTCAGGACTGGTCAACGGCGGTACGATCACGGCCGGCACTAATTTAAATGTAAAGGCCAACGTGGGCGCTCAAGTCCTTAGCGTCGCCTTTGTATTAGATGGAGTCGCGATTCGAACCGAAACTTCGCAACCATTAGCATTATTTGGCGACACGACAGGATCATATAACAGTGGAACTTTAACTGCGGGTGCGCACGTCCTCAAGGTGACGCCTTACTCTGGTACTGGTGGATCGGGTACAGCTGGCCCTGCGTTAACAATCCAGTTTACGGCGACAGCCTCTACTCCAGTACCAACTCCAGCGCCGACACCAACTCCCGAGCCGACTCCTGCTCCGCCAACACCACCAGCAACGGCGGGTTCTTGCTCTTCTATCAGTCAGTACGGCATCACTTGGTACTTCGATAAAGCCTATCCGTGTGGACAGTTTGTCACTGGAGACTGGTGGGTGATTGGACCTGTGGTCATCAAAGATATGGATCCAAAAGATACAGATGGGGTAGCGCCGCACATGCACGGCTCAATGTTGAACCCGAGTCAGCACTTAGCTGGATGCCAAGGTTGGGATAGCCGTACTTTGGGACACACTCAAGGGAACTGTTATTCTGATGCGCTTAACGTGGCGAAGAAATTTCCGTTTACAGTTGCAAATAGCTCTTCGCTTCTTTCATCGGCGTCGTACCCGTTTTCAGATGTGGCGCCTAATTACGGGCGCCCTAATAAGAATCATTATCCCTACCATAAAAGCGTAGCGATTCTGACGGTGCTGTCATCCGCTCCGCCAGCTAATAGTTTTAGACCTCCATATATAGGTCAAGATAAGACGATTAAATCGCGCTGGAATAAAGCTTATATTGATTATTCAAAACTCGCTAAAGTTCAGCCTCTTGCAAATTCGCCAGCGCTTTCAACTGTCTTGAATTATGCGGTCGAGCCGCAAATCGAAATCATGACGAGCTGGAAAGGGCGATATTTGCATCCGGCACAAAACTATGAGCCTTCGGCTCCGCAATCTTCAATTTGTAGTGGTAACCCCAATTATGGTCAGTGTATTGCTTTAACCTACGGTGCGATGCTCTTGACCGTGAATATGAATTACACGAACGCACAGAAAGAGCCGATCATTCTACGGCTCATTCAAATGGGTATCGATTTCTACGGCACCGCTATAAACGCAAAAGAAACTCGTGCGGGAGTGGTATGGATCGACGGTGGTGGTCATAATCAAGGTCGTAAAATGCCGACACTTTTTGCCGGCATTATGTTAGGCGATCAAGATATTATTGCGCGTACGAATCATGCGCAATACAAATACTTCCAAGAAGATAATCAGTACTTCTACGTAAGCTCGAAAGATCTTACGATCACCCATCGCGTTTGCTGTGTGGGTCGCGCATTTGAAGAGTATGACTCCAGCGATTTAGGTATTCCTGAATGGGGCTCTAATCACTTGGTGTATCCGATCGACGACAATGCCGCATGGGGAGCGTCTTATCGCGACATTGCGGGCAACTCGACGATGCCGCATGTACTCGCCGCCATACTTATGGGCGTGGAGCATATTTGGAATCAACCGGCGATATTTAATTACTACGATAATCGATTTTTACCGAACATGAAGGATAGGACCGTCTCAGGTACAAATCCGAACGGAATGCAGCCTTACATTCGGGATCTTTGGTTGAGTTATGGGGGGCAGTAAAAAAGTTGGAGACCCAAATTTTTTTACGACTCTGAGTCGTTTGAAAAACTTGGGTCGACGTTTTCCCAACCAAACATATGTCCGAAAAAAAGCAATGAAATTCCTGCTATAGAGAACTCAACTGAGCGCTGCCAAATTCCATACAAAAAGCTGATACCACCTATTGCACGAAGTGATAAATTCAGAGGGTGAAGGTGAAGGAGCGCAATTTTTCCTAAAAACGTTTTTGAAAAACGCTCTGTATCTGTATTGGCGACTAAGCCAATAGCTAGAGTTAGGGTCAAGGCATATGCTGCGAGCGCTGTGATCCAATCATAATTCCAAAAATAATATAGAGACCAAGTGAGACCACCCAATTCAATAAAAATAGCTCGAGGCTGAAATACCATGAGGACAATTTTCTGAATCAGTGAAAATTCGCTTTCATACGTTTGCTTGTAAGCTGTTTGCTTTTGAATAATGATTTCTGTTTTCATATATTGTTTCCTAATTATTACATCAATTGGCTTCTGGTAGTGGGTTCGACTTCGAGTTGTTGACCGACGAGTCGGCCTAAGCCGTACATCTCATTACCTAGAAGCTGTAGTAAGTCGTCGGCAGACACGACACCACAAGTAATGCCATTGTCGTCAGTCACCACTAAGCGCCGCACGCTTTCTTGTTGCATTTTACCTACAACCTCTGCGATGCCAGCCGTTTTATGAATACTTACAACTTTAGGGCTCATAAAATCTTTAACTTTTTTTAGTGATGCTTTATCTAAAGTCGCTACGCTGATGGCGATGTCGCGGTCGGTGAGAATACCAGCCAGCTTTTTTTTGCCGGTCGATTCTACTACAACAACACAACCTACATTATGTCTTTTCATAAGCTGAGCGGCGTACAATAGAGTGTCATTTGTTTTTACAAAAACGGTATTTTTTGAGCACAGATCTGAGATAGGCATTTTGTTGACTCCAATTTGTTTGTTAGCGCTAAACTAAATAAAAGGTCGGTGTGGTGGCGCGCCAGACACGATCAACTGAATGTTTCGTATCTGGCGACTCCGCCAACCGTTTTGAAGAACTGCCCGTTGGGATTTACCCAAAGCAGCTCAAGAGCTGATTACGACTGACGTATTTCTTGTGCTTCTTTGCGTTTAAGCCTTCTCCGGGCATGCGCGCAAGAATTCAAGTTGACGTTCAATCTAAGTCTCTTTGCACTTGCGTACAAAAAAACACATCATCAAAATGCTCCAAAGATCCTCGCTCTTTTTACAGAGCTTAACTGATCTTATCTGCCCCCCACAGTAGCTGAGTTGTTGGTTTTGCAAATGATCTAGGCCGTTACCAGACTCTATCTTTTGCTTATCCAACCACTTATGCTGACGCTCAGAGAAGCGTCACCGACTATCGCGTGGTTCCGTGCTTTCGTTTCGAACTCAATCAGTGACGTGTTGCCCTCCTGTTCGTAGAGAAGTTGTCGGCTGCAAATAACCAATGCTTCGCCAACACTATTAGCCTTCGTCTTGTTCATGGACTCGGCCTTCTCTTCAGTCTCCCGTTATTCGTTCGTAACGTTCACAGACTGATGAACTTTTGAGGTTCGCTTGCGCTACAACCCACCACTTTGCCAAACTTCTCACACGAACGAGAAAAGTTTTGTCGATCAGCTTCCATAAGAATTTTACTTCTCACGTTGATCCAGGCTACGACAGTAATTGGTTAATTCTGTCGGCGAGACTTACACTCGCTTGAGTTCTGACTAGCATCGCTGCTGTTGAACATGAATGACCTAAGAGCAGTATCCGTGCCACGCTGTTGTGCTCTTGAAAAACGGTTTAAATCGTGTTGGCAAATTTTCTGCTTCGCATGATGGACTTATTGTCGAAATGCTAACGACAAGTTGTCCGAATGTAGTTTTATTTTTTTGAAATGTGCAGATTTCATAAAGATTCGCGATTGATTGCAGGCAACTCAACGATGCTGCATGTACTCGCCGCCATACTTATGGGCGTGGAGTATATTTGGAATCAACCGGCGATATTCAACTACTATGATCATCGCTACTCATATCTTGACATAGATAAGAGCAGTTTAATTTATGTTCATAAAAGCCCTCTTGTTTTCAAGTAGGTCTCCTTCGAGATGAGTCCCAATACAAGTCTTTATTGCAGACTCAAGGAATGGACCTTTACCTTGGCCCAGTAGACGCGCACACTCCTGCCATCTTCGAGTGTGAGGTGGTTTTGGATTATTTTGAAAATGTAAATCAATCGATAAGTGGCAAAAGTTTAAAGCTGGGAAAGCGACATAGCTCAGCATTTCTGCAGGCTAAAAATGTAAAGTCCGTGGCGGGGCGGTCAGCACCAAAATTAGATTGGCTTTCTGGTGGTGGAGAAATCTCTGACTTAATTCGCGCGAAAGATTGGTCAGCCACTCCTCTTGGGCCCATCGAACTTTGGCCACAGAGTTTGCGGACTACAGTGAGTCTTTGTTTGGCTTCGAACTTTCCGATCAATATCATCTGGGGCCCAGAAGCCATACAAATTTATAATCAGGGTTATAAAGTTCTTTGTGGGGGAGTTCATCCTCGAGCCATCGGTGAATCTTACCGAGTCACATGGGAATCCGCATGGCCAGCGATTGGTGAGCCATTCGAAAGGGCACGCCTCGGCGAAACGACCTTTCTTGAGAATCAACGCATGTTTTTGTTGCGCAATGGATATCTCGAAGAAACTTTTTTTACTTTTTCACTGAGTCCAATTCGAGATGAAACCGGAGTGGTTGTCGGTTTATTTCATCCGGTTACTGAAACTACAACGGCAATGCTCAATCAACGCCGAACACGGCTTTTGCGCGACATTACCAGCGAATCCGCCAACAGCGATAATGTGCTTGAAGCTGTTCAGCGTATTGCTCGCACATTGACTGATTACAAGTCCGATATTCCGGGGGCGATAATTTTCTTAGAGAAAGATCCTGGCAGTTTTGAGCTCACTGCGACCTCGGGTGATGTGGAGGGATTTACAAATCCAGCTCAATGGCCCATCGATGCGGCCATTGCGACTTCTCAGCCTTACCATATTAACAACGTGGTTGAAATATTTGGCGAACTGCCATGCTCTGAATATCACGAGCCCATTCAGCGAGCGTGGCTTCTGCCGATTAAGCTCGTGGGCTACAAAAAGCCCATTGGATTCATCGCTGCGACATTGAGCACGAGATTGCCTTACGATGAGTCGTACATGGCGTTCTTTGATATGCTTAGCAGCGCCGTGAGTGCTGTCGTCACTAATGCCCTAGCGAATGAAAGTGTCAATACAGAGCGGGTCGAGTTGCAAACTGATATTCACGACTTAACGGTTGAGCGCAACACCCAGGTCGCCGCCGCTCAGATTTTACGTGAGTCTAAGAACGCGGCAGAGGCTGCGACTCGATCTAAGAGCGCGTTTCTTGCGAATATGAGTCACGAAATCCGTACACCCCTGACAGCCATTTTAGGTTTTGCTGAAATTCTAAAATCTCATGACATTGAAATTCAAGATCGCGATAAGTACTTGAATATCATCAGCCGTAACGGGCACTCTTTAGTTAGAATCATTGATGATATTCTCGATCTTTCAAAAATTGAGGCCGGAAAAATCCAATTAGAGAAAGAGCCTCTTTGCTTAACTGAGCTTATTCAAGACGTGGTAGCCATGTTCTCAGATAGAGTTGTGGGCAAGGGGCTCTCTCTCAGTTTCGACCCCTCTAATCTGCCTCATTTCAAAATCTTGTCTGATGTGGTCAGGGTACGTCAAATCTTGATCAATTTATTGGGGAACGCGATTAAATTTACAAGCGAAGGAGGTGTCTTCGTTCGTGGTCACTTCAAGCCGATCGAAGATTCTCTCTATGAAATCACCCTATGTATAACGGACACAGGAATTGGAATCACTCCCGAGCAAGGAGCCACGCTTTTTCAAGCCTTTACTCAGGCGGATAATGAAACAACCCGCCATTTTGGTGGAACAGGTTTAGGACTCGCGTTGTCCCAGAGATTGGCTATAGCCATGGGTGGTGACGTTTCCATTGAGAAAAACTCGAATGTTCGAGGAACCACATTTTTAGTTAAGCTGATCACAGCGAAAGCAGCCCAACAATCTGAGGACAGTGTTGTAGAGACAGTGTCTTCAGCAAAAGTCGTGGCCAAAAGATTGAACGACTGGTCGATATTGGTCGTCGATGATTCTGAAGATAACCGCTTATTGATGAAAGTTTTGCTCGAGCGTGAAGGAGCCATAGTTCACGAGGCTTCAAGCGGGAGAGGGGCCATTCGTAAGGCACATGAATCTGACTATGATGTTGTTTTAATGGATATTCAAATGCCAGAACTGGATGGGTATCAAGCCTTAGCTGAGCTTCGTAACCAGAACTATAAAAAACCAATTTTCGCACTCACAGCGCATACGATGAAAGAAGAAAAAGACCGTGCGCTGGCGGCGGGTTTTTCGGGGCATATTGCAAAACCTGTCAATCGAGGGGCGGTCGTTGAAACGCTCCTTGCGCATTCAAGAAGCCTGAACTAACGCTTCTTTTTAGTTTTTTCAAGGGACTTGATTTTAACTCCACCGCGCTCGATGACCATTTTGAAGCGTCCACTGGCATGGGCGGTATTACGCAATTTATAGATTTCTAGAAAGCGTTCACGAGTGTAACCGTTCTCTGTAGAAGTGAGCAGTACCACGCCGTCAACGACCGTCTCTTCGACGCCGAAGCGACTGATTTGATTTTCACCGTAGTGGATGTCGGTCGCGAAAAATCCAACTGCTTGAGCCATTTGAACGAGCGTGGCGATCTGGAATATTTTTTCTCGAACTGCTTGGGGGCTCTGAATTTTATGTACGAAAACGGAAACCGAATCGATGGCCACGCGTTTGGCTTCCATTTTTTCAATTTTTTCTTTCATCATAAGCAAATCTCGCTCGACGAGAATTTCTGTCTGCGGCACAAAGATGATTTCGATGTTTCCTTTTTTTATCTGCTCAGAGAGGTCCCAGCCCATCCCATGGGCAGCGGTAACAAGCCGGTCGGGTGTTTCTTCAAATGAAAAGAAAACCCCTTTTTCACCGAATTCAACCGCACCTCGATAAATAAATTCGAGGCATAAAATTGTTTTTCCTGAGCCGGCGACTCCCGAGATCAAAACGCTTGAACCCCAAGGGATACCTTCGCCAAGCACTTTATCCAGAGTTTGAATGCCGAGTTTAGAGCGGACGGGGCCGTCACCCTCGATTTTTCTATCGGTTCCGGGCTCTCGACGAATCGTCACTCGCGGTGCATAGATCTCGAGTCCAGCCGAGTTGATCGTGAATGTGTGTTCATCGCGACTGTGATTGGTGCCGCGCATTTTTGAAACCTGGATAAATCTTTGCTCTTCGCCGCACGCGGCATAGTGCTTGAGGGTGATAATACCATCTACAATTGAAAATAATGGATTGGTTTCAATTTCGTCTTTGCTGAATTCACCAAGCAGAAGTGCCGTGCAATCCCAAGCCATTAAGTTGATCGCGACTTCGTACGTGAACTTTCTGAGTTCCTCTCGGGATTTCGCAAGATCCTCGAAAACCTTAAAGCTGTCGACGATGACAAATAAAGGCTTGAATCGCTTTACATGGGACATAAGGAGGGCAATCGCCTTTTCAAGCCCATCCATTCTAAGGATATCGCCAAGATCTACGAATTCAATGCATTCATCGTCGATTTTTTTCTGATCGAAAAAATCAAACTGTCGCAAATATTTCAACGTCTTTGCCGTAGGCTCAGAGAGGGTTTGAAAGAACAGGACTTTTGAGTCCTCGCTCGCGTTTTTAAAAGCGATCTGTTGGGATAAAATTGTTTTACCAGAGCCCGGAGTCCCTGCGAACACGGACAGGCTTCCGCTTGGCATGCCACCAGAAAGAATCTCATCTAAATTACGAACACCGGTTGAGAGTCGGCCTAATTTTACATTGGTAGATTTCATTTCTGATCTCGATTCTTTCTTGCTAAACCCAATGAGAGCGCCGCTTGAGGCTCAAGATCTTTAGGCGAAGTCTGATTTGTAACGGTCATCAGCTCCTGGTGTAAATTCTTAGTTAGTATTTCGGCTGTGATTCTTCCAAAAACTTCGAGAAGCTCTAAGAGCAATTCTTGAAGCGCTTCTTGAACGTCATTTGGTTTAGAATCCATAATCTGATCATAAAATTTGTTAAAGTGAAGATCTTCTGAATCGTTTTTGATTTCAGATAAAATTGGAAAGCGCTCTTGGCATTCAATTAAGATACGCTCGACAACTGCCGTTACTGTGACTTTACTGAGGGTGATGAGGCTTCTGCGGCGAACAGCCAAGATACCGTTTATATAGAGTTGTGGCAGCTCTTTGTCTGAGAGCCCGCTATTTTTTTTCTTCCAGATTTCAACTTGCTTGATATGCAGTTCGTTTCTTTGTCGAGCCATCAGAAACGCACTCCTATTGTGACGCGAGCCAGGTTTTGCACTATCTAGGTTTAATAAGGGGAGGTAAAGGGTGGAGGCAGCAATGTTAGTATTTGCCTACAATCAATCGCTCAGATCGATTGTGCTGTGCTCTATCCATATTAAGTTTAATTATGGGCATTGCGAACGTAGAACTGCACCGCTTGTTCTAAGATCGACTCACTTAAATAACGTTTTGACAACAGCCCATCAGATTCTTTTCTCGCAGCACAAAAATCGGAGCGGGAGTCGTCGTCATTGTTATTTGTTAGAAATATAATAGGTTGCTTTAGGTGAGTTTTTTTTAGTTCATTAAATATTTCACACCCACCTCTGCAATCAATCATATGGTCTAATATGTAAATATCAGAAGCTTGTGCCTTCAACGCCGCCAGTCCTTCTTGAAAATTTGAACACCACTTCAGTTCGTAATCACAGTTTGGGTCATGGTGGTTCTTGAGCTGATCGGTAGCCAATATGAAATCGTCTTCATCTTCGTCAATGAGAGTTATTTTAATAACCTGTCTTTTCATAAGTTGCCTCTGAAATTTTTAGTTACATTTTTAAATCGCCGGGAAGACGTATCACAAGTTATATCTTTAATGCATTTAATATTATGAAATTAAAATTATTAAACTTCTTACATAAACATGTAATATTTATTAATGCTTCAATTTATAGAAACAAGACGATTCAGCTGGGTTCGCGCAACTTATCTTTTAGAATCTTCAGTTTTTCTTGATAATTGCTGGCGTCGCCATATGCCGCAAAGGCCGCATGTCTTGGGTGTACACCTTTAATGAGTAGAGCGTGGCGAATCGGGCAGAAGTACTGTTCAGTTCGTGAAGCCACCTCTCTAACATAGGCGATGACTCCGTTGAAATAACCACAGTAATCACAATTTATTTTCTGAATCCAATTTAAATAATTAAGCCTGTGTCTATCGATAGCGATGTAGTCGCGTCGCGAGACCTTACGAATTCCGTAAACCGGAAAGCAAGTCATTTGGTAAAATGAAACAAAAATATCCATTATGACTATGGGAATGATCATAGAGTAAATAATAGGGACGACTAAATAATACATAAGAGGAGCTTCGGTTAAAAAGCGATAGATGCTTTTTCGCAGAGCTTTGTGTTTTTTGATAACTTCTTGCTCAAAAATTACTTTTCTATTTTTAATTTTATAAAGTAAATCAGTCTCTTTTTGTTTAATCTGTTCGACAACAGATTTCTCAAGGGATCGAATCTCTTCAAGTAAAGCCTGTAAATTTGTTTCCATATACTTTCAGTTCTTAGCTTTTGCTGATTTGAATTTTAACAAAGCTGTTTCAAGTTCTTGGTCAGGCAATTTATTGAGGTCTTTTTTAAGCCACTTAATATCTGTGTTAATAAGGGCGCGGGGGATGCCGGCTCTTAGTTTGCCGAGAAAATGCGGCTCAGCCACTATAGTCAGTGTATTATAATTTCCTTTTCGTATCGAAAGACCTAAGCTTCTCATTATTCGTTTTGCAAAGTCATTGGCTACTATCTCGTGAGGAGCCGTCTTTTGGCTTTCAGAATATCGAACAGCGCCGCTGCGTCCGACAGATTTTAAACCCATCCCTGGTTTGTGCCTGGCTAAACTTTTATTTCGTAGCCGGCCAAGAGGATTTTTCATAATTTTTAACGTACTAAATTGTTTTGTAGCGCTGTCTTCAATGACAAATTTCGCTTCTACCTGATTTGCGATCACGTACCAATGCTGCATATTTTCACCTCGCTCACTGGGTTGCAATGGCACGGCCAAATAATTTGGCTTTATAGAGTCATTACGAGGCTTGTAGCACGGTGAATGTGACATTTTGACAATGCCGATGCCAAATTGGCAAAATTGCAAGAGGCTTTAAGGCTCATGGGTATTCTGTTTTAACCAGCTGTCGCGTACGCTTTCATAGAATGAACTCGAGCTGATCGACTTAGCCGTACTGTTCGCGATAAGCGCGACAACCATCATAGGAAAGATGGCCGAGTGACGATCACTCATCTCCATGACCAAGATGAATGATGTGAATGGAGTGTGAGTCACGCCGGTTAGAAATCCAATCATGCCAAGCATGGCGAAGAAATTGATCTGCGGATTTTCAAAAGTAAATGCTAATTTTGAACCCAGGGCAGCGCCAATTGTAAGGGATGGCGAAAAAATACCACCAGCGGCCCCCGATAAATAAGCGGCACAAGTGGCAAAGACTCTTCCGAGAGAAAGGCTAAAAGAACCTGATTCGCCGGTGAAGAGAATTCGAGATATTAAAGGACCGCCAGAGCCAGAGTTTGCGTTATCAAAAAAAATTAGCATTGCTGCAATCAGGCCGCAAATCATAGCGAAAGTACCAAGCTGCCACGGATTTTTAAGCCGGCGGCGAAACTGAAGGGCCTTAAGTAGAATCTGGCTGAATAAGGCGCCTCCAAGACCTGCGATAAAACCGGTAAGGATCACAAGAGGCCATCCGTGCAATGAAATCGGCTTCAATTGGGGATAGCCAAGGTATAAATAGCTGCCAAATAAACCTTGTGCGACAAGCCCTGAAATTATGACGGCTGAAAGTAGGGCCGTGCGGACTCGGTGGAAGTGTTTCATTCCTAGCTCTTCAATGGCATAAACGATTCCACCTAATGGAGTGTTGAAGGCAGAGGCTAATCCTGCTGCAGCGCCAGCAATGACCCAGGTCTGCTCATGTGAATCTGGGTAAAGGCGTCGGACAAACTTTCCGATCGAGTGAAAAACAACGGCGCTGATCTGAAGTGTTGGCCCTTCGCGGCCTATGGCACCGCCTCCGGCTAAACATAAAAGTGAACTCAAAATTTTTATGGTCGCAGTTTTAATTGATAACAAGCGATCAACAAATTTAGTATTATCGTCTTTATACTCAAGTTCGATAGCGGCCATAACTTGGGGGATTCCGCTTCCTGAAGCCTCGGGTGCGAAACGATAAACGAGCCACCATGCGAGAGTGAAAAGCAGAGGAGTAGCGGCGAATACCGCCCATGGATAGGCTGTGATGAAATGTTCAAATCGGGTTTCAATAAAGCGAAACGCGTAGGCGTAAGCCACGGCCAGAAGGCCTGTTACAATGGCCGCGGCCCAAAGCCCTACAGCCTGTAGATTGGCGTAGTCTGAAATTAAAAGATCAAGCCACTTAAAAAGTTTTCGACCGTATCGTGATCCAGAGGTGACGGCTTTAATTTCAATTTTGTGTCGGAGTTCTCTTAAGTTCATCCTCTATGTTCTCGCTGTGAATGAATTCGTCTCAATTTGGGTCATATAAAAGCATATGGACTTTGCCAAAGAGGTCTCTAGTATGATTTAAATCAGAAAATAATCTCAATTCAGTACAAATGCACGCCGATAAGCCCTATAGAGGCGGTTTTATGATTCAGCGCACGCGTTTATTTGTTCAAACGATTTCATTTCTGGGTCTTTTGCTCGTCGCATTTCAAAATTGCGCTCCTTATGAAGGGGTCGGTGAAATGGCATCGTCAGGTGTTGCTGCTCCGCTTTCAGTTGAACAGCGGGCGGAGGGAATTCTTGCTCAGCACTGCGCCTCTTGCCATGGTGGCAATCTTAATCTGGGCGGCGTTTCTCATATTGATGATGTGAACCAATTGATCGCCAGTGGATTGATTGCTCCGGGCCAGCCGAACTCGAGTCGAGTTGTTATGGCGCCTGAAGAGGGCTCAATGCCCCCTAGTTATGCGCTCAATCCCGCTGACACGGCCATCCTTCGCCAATGGGTCATGGATATGGCGGCCCCTCCGCCCGTTGTAGTGGCACCAACTTGCTCGGTTACAGTCGACAAAACAAATATCCAACAAGGCCAAGTGGTTGTCGCAACACTTAAAGTCAATGGTACGGCCACGGCCGCACTTTTAAATAATCAAGCTGTACCTATAGGCGGTGGGTCTTTGACGATTTCTTTAGCTGCCACGGGTACAATTAGCGGTCAGGTGAGCAACGCACAGGGGTCTTCAAGTTGCAGTTCACCAGTGGTAACAGTCACCGTACCACCGCCAGCGCCTAATGCTCCAACGTGTACATTATCAAGCAACCAGGTTGGAGGAATTGTTCCGGGTGATAGCATCGTATTGTCTTTAAAAATTGTTGGCACGGCCACGGCTGCAACAATCGACTCTAAGCCTGTATCTTTGACCAATAGTACTTTGATGGTGAGTCCCATTTCAAATATGAATTATGTCGCTACAGTCACTGGCGCAGGCAAAACAAACTCATGCTCACTTGCGGTTCAGACGAAGACCGCCGCAAGTTTAACAAAAACAGAATTCTATCGAGCTAAAATCGGGCCGAATAACAATTCCACTGATGATTTGTTGGTAAGATGTTCGGCTTGCCATACGCAAAATCCGCCAGCTGCGTATGCGCTAGCACCGAAAGCATTTATCTTTATCCCTGGTGACTATGCCGGCAATTTGGCTAAATTTCATGCGGTTTTAAATCCGAAGGTGGCTAATCCGACACCAATGGATATTACGGTCTACCCGGGACTTTATCAGTTTGCGTCCGGGCACAAACCGAAGAACCCTCCGTATACGACAGCCGAGCTGAATCATATCAAGGCCTTCGTTAGTCGCCCATAGGCTCAGTCGCTCGATTATTTTTTACTGAGATTTAATTTTTCGGCTAATTTTTTTCGTTTCAGTATTCTTACGCGTTTACCTTCGCGAATAATGAGACCTTGGCTGTCGAATTCGCTAATGATTCGAGATGCTGAATCTGAGACGGTAGCCGCCAAATCAGCGAAAGTAGTGCGATCGATGGGGGGTAGTATTTGGCTCTCTTCACGACTCAAGGTCATTAATGTGCCAGCCACTCGCGCCCGCAAATCGGGGAGCTGAAGCACCACGGCGCGCTGGAGAGCTTTTAATAAGGTTTTTTGGCTGTGAGCGGTGACTAAATTATTCAACTCAGGAGCTCGAGCTGCTAGAGCGTTAAACTCTTTAATGCGAATGTATTGAACATCGGCAAAATCGACCGCTTTGGCTAATAAGCCAAGGGATGGATTTTCAAACAGTTGGCCGACGATGTCACCAGCCTCCAAGATATCGATGGGGCGAATCACGTTTTCATAGGCAAAACTCAGTTTTACAAACCCTTGGTGAATAAAATAAAACCCTTGTTCTCTACCTTGGCCAAACGGGAGCATTTCTTCGGACGCGAACATGATTCTTCGCCCTAGAGACTTAAGTAGAAAAAGCAGTTCGGTGTTCAACTGAGCCTTCCATATTCATTGGTGCTTGCACGGTCATATGAGAAATTAATAACAAATAAGACTATGATTACTAGTGGATGGGTACTCTATAGGCTCAAAAAAGATGTGATTCTGATTGGTGATCTAGGGTTAAAAAGATGTGATTCTGATTGGTAACCTAGGGTTTTTGCGGCTTAAATATATGATACTGTTTGTTTTTCAATATCGTCTCTGATGTTTGATATCAATTCATCGCGCTGATAATGTTGCCGCCCATGCCTAATTCAGAGAACACTTTTTTTCAGATTCGAGATTTTCGCGAAATTCTTATTCAAGAGTTGCGCTCACGTCAAAAACGCAGTTCTCGTTACTCAATGCGCGCTTTTGCCCGTGACCTCGGTGTAAAGCAGCCCACATTGCATGATGTGCTCAGTGGGAGATACGGTTTATCTTACAAGTCGGCTATTCAGGTCGCCGAAAAAATGAAACTTTCACCAGAAGAATCGGGCTACTTTTGTGACCTTGTTTTAAGTCAGCATTCGCGCAGCGGCCGGCAAAAGCAGGCTGCACTATTCAGGTTAAAAAAACTCTGGGGCAAAATTGAGTATAAAATACTAGATAAGAGAAATGTGTCTCTGCTTTCTGAGTGGTATTACCCAGTCCTTGTAGAACTTGTAGAGTTTAAAAAGAGCCAACTTGATGAGATTGAGTTATCTAGGCTTGTTGGGATTAGTCAAAAAGATGTGAAGGCCGCTCTTGAAAATTTGGTTCGTATTGGAGTTATTGCCAAACAAGGCGATCGATATATTCGCCGCTCATTATTTTTAAGAGGTGAGAGTCATACGCCCAATTCGACTATACGTAGATTCCACAAACAAATTTTAATGAAAGCTCATGAAAAAATTGAAACCCAGCCTATTAAAAGCCGTAAGTTTTTAAGTACTGTTTTTAGTATTGATTCAAAGCGTATTGAAGAAGCGAGACAAAGACTTGAGCAAATGCATGATGAGTTTTACAGAGAGTTTCAGTCTGATGATAATGTCGATGGGGTTTATGCTTTTGGCTTACAGTTTTTTAATATTTTAGAAGGGGACGCCAAGTGAAATTCAAGTTGATTCTTTTTTCTGTCTTAACGAGTGTAGCCGCTGGTTCTTTGGCCTTTGCTTCAGATTCTAGCGGGGGTACAACGGCCGGTGATGGTGGACACGGAGTCCAGTGCGGGAGTTCGAATAATTTTACTATAGAAGTGCTTGATATTTTTGAAGGTCGATATGTTTATGGATCTAACCCAAGTTTTTTAGCTCCGCAAACGCCGCTATCGCCATGTTATGACTGCGCCCTTATATATATGAAAGCCCGAGAGATTCAAGAATTGATCCGTCGGGCTCAGTACGCTTTAGGCAGTGGGCATCCCTTTCTCAAAACACTTGAAGCTCTTTATTCAATGCATTTAAATATTCGTGTTTATCATGATAGCATTAAGGGCACAGTTGATTATGGGGCGATAAACATTACAAGGCCAGCCCCTTATTCAGTTTGTGAGATCATCCAGTTAGCCAAGCGTGGAGTGGATCATGATCATCTGATCTATTACGAAATAAATTATTATTTTTACTCGAAGCTTTCTTATATTAATCGTGTTGCGCTCTTACTGCATGAAAGTTTGCACGCTTGGTTTGATAGAAGTAAGCCAATTAATACTGAAGTTCGACAAGCTGTAATTTATTTGCTTGGATCTCAAATGTATCGTGAGCGAAATCGTCTACAATTTCTTGAGCTCGTGGATACTAAAGTGGCATTACCGAACGAGGCTTTTGTTTCAGACAGCGGTCTGTAACAGATAGCACCGTTCAACCCCTGCAGCGTGGTCTCCTACTGGAATCCAATTTCAGTTAAAAATACACCCCATGTACCGGCGCGTGTTGCGTCGATTGGATTCTTTAATGGAATACTGGGTGATGCTGTCATGCCGCCAAACAAGATTTTACCTTGTGCTGAAGTTGCGATGCCGCGTGCTTGATCATGGCCAGACCCACCAAAATAACTCGAATATATGGGTTGAAGAGACAAATCAAAAGCCACAAGAAGAGCATCGGAGCCACCGTTTGCAGTTTGATCAAGCGCATTCGATGTAGTCGGAAAGTCCGTCGATAGTGTGTTGCCGGTTACAATTAACCGATTTGAATAAGCATCGAACGTCACACCTTCTACATATTCATTAGCCGTGCCACCGAAATAAGTTGAATTTAAGAGCTGAGAGCCGTTTGGTGAAAGTTTAGAAATAATTATGTCTTGACTGTTTTTTAGCTGGGGTTGAAATGCTCCGGCTGTAATGGGATAATCTAGAGAGTCTGTACCACTTGCAATATAGATGTTATCAACTGAATCAAGCGCAAGCTCATGCGTCTCAAGAAACTCATGGCCACGGCCTCCCAAGTAAGTGCAGAAATCAATTTGAAAATTGGCAGTATATTTTACGATTACAAAATCGTAGCCACCACGTCTCGTTTGTTGATAAGCATTGGGGGTGATTGGCAAATCATCAGCGTTCGATAAGGTCAGCATTATAGCTTCGTCTCTACTATTCACCTGAATTGAGGGCGTGAGGCCATCTTTCTTTCCGGCGTCCGAGCCGCCAAAATAGGTGGCATGAATGATCTGCTGGCCATCGCCCCGCAAGACAACATAAGCCGCGTCACCTGCGCCACGAATAGCTTTCTGACTCGCATTAGCGCTAATATAGGGGAGTGGAGAATTCATATTTGTAAATGCGATATGAACTCTGTCTTGTGAATCTACGGCGATATCTCGAATAAAGCCGGGCCCAGCTTCGCCAATATATGTGGACCAAAGATGGCGGCCATCTTGACTGAATTTACTCACAAACCCATCTTGAAACCCGTAGGCTTGATTGGGACTTCTGTCTCCTGAAAACGTGGGTTGAACGACTCCGGCTGTTGTTGGATATCCCTCGCCGGCACGGCCCGCTACGTAAACATCGCCGTTAGGTCCCAGCTCAAGTGAATACGCGCGATCATAGTCGCCGCTCCCGATAAAAGTACTCCAAATGATTTTGCCAAAGGGATTCAGTTTCATAACGAAAACATCCATATCAACCGTACCCGGATGAATTCGCGCAACATTAAAAGTAGAATCATAAGCATTTAAGGTGGGGAAATCACTGGCGGCGGTTCCGCCGGTTACGTACATATTACCGGCGCTGTCATAAGCTACATCACGGATAACTTCCCACGAAGCGTTCGCTATTGTGCCTGAATTACCGTCAATTAAAGTCGAATACGAATAATACGGGATACCGGCTGTTGAATCAGCTGGTGGCGGTTCAGGAGGTTCTGATAAATCGTCGTTGCTGGCTAGGTCAATATCGCCAGAACCATTATCGGACCCACCGCAATTGACAAATCCGAACATCATCATAGTTATAAAAATGAGATAAAAAGCAATATTGCGTCTGGCCCGTTTGTTCATAAATATCCTCAAGATGAATATGTCATTTTATAAAAACGGCAATGGCTTTCCGACGTCTTTCGTTGGGCCGGCATAGTAGAAAGCAGGCTTTTCACCTGCTACAGGCCACCAGTCGCCGTAGCCTTCTGAACCGGATGGATATCGACCAAATAAAAGATTTAATGCTGTCATGCTGTAGTCAGCTGGGGTTAATCCCATGGCTTGCATCGCAGTTACAAAATACTGGTTAATAAGGACACCAGGAGGGCCGTATCGAGTTACGTTACGGTTTTGGTAGTCAATAAATTGACCTGTTTTAATTTTACCATTAGCGCTTCCGAAAAGAACCATCGGCATATTGCGATGAGAGTGAGCATGATCCATCGACGCCGATGAATATTGCAACAAACTGTTATCTAACAGTGTTTTGCCATTTGGTTCGGTGATGGCGTTTAATTTACCCAATAAATCCAGAAGAATACTATGAGAGATGTATGAATAAATAGAGTCAAGATAGCTTGCCGACGTAACTTTATCAGTGGCTGTACCGTCTATATTATGGGTCGCCCAGTGCCATTTGCTTTGGTCTGAACCCGCGCCGCCGAGACCTTCGTATCCTGGAATTGTCGAGATATAGAGTGTGGCAACGCGCGTGCGTTGGCACGATAAAGCAAGCGCAATTAAACTGTTCATGGCTCGATAAGAATTCAATATTACAGTTGGATTATTGTACGACTGAATTTGTGCTTGGGTGGCTGGGCTGGGCGGATTCGTACATTGTGCTGCTGTGGGGGCTGGTGGTAAGGCACTTAGGTTTTTTTCAAGGTCAGCAAACATATCCATGTGAGCTTGCAGCTGAATTTTATCTGTGCGGCCGATGGCACGCCCGTCACGAACCGATTTGAAGTTGGCTAAGACGGCATCAATATACGGAGTTGGAGACGCCGATGCTCCACCACCACTCGGCGGGGCGCCTGGAAAAAGCTGGTTGAAAAGAATTTTAGGATCATGGGATGTGGGAATCGGGCCTACAGTGCCAGTTCTTTGCAGAGGGTTTTGGAACCCAAAAGAAAGCCCCTGTCCGCCGCGTAAGTTCGCTTGAATTGAGCGTACGTATCCGATTCCATTGTTCGGATAAAAGTTGGTTGCATAAGCCATAATTTGATCGATCGTCGGAAAGTGATTTGTAAAACCAGAGAGGTTTGAACTGGCAACGCTGATGTTGCCGAGGAGTGGTGGGCCCACGTGATTTTGATCTGGAAGATAACGCCAATCTAAACCTTTTAAGAAATTCATTTTTGAAACAAACGGATTAAATCTTTGGTCAAAATATTGTGAAATTCCGTTGGCAGTTGTGTAAGGGATAGGTCCGCTGTGAATATCGTGTGCTGGAGCCGCGTAAAAAGCCGTTCCGCCGACGGCTGGGTATATACTTAACTTTGTTTGTGTGGGCACAGAGTTCGGGAACCAATTCACGGAGCGTACGGCGCCATTTTGTGAGCTCATTGCAATAAATCGTGGCGCGATTTGCGCCGCTTGAGCCCAGGCCTCACGTGGAAGTAGAGATGGCAAAACAGGTAAGGCGAGTGCTGCCTTGCCCATACCTGTTAAAAATAATCTTCGGTTCATAATCTTCATAGCTGATCCCTAAGGTTCAATTTTTCGTACTAAAAATGATTGTTGTAGTGATACTTCTTTAAACATTTCTTGCATGCCGCCGGCTGGGTCACGAAGTTTATCGTAAAGACCGGCTAAGCTGCATCCATCGACCATGTTGTCTTCGCTCCTGCGAACAGTAAATCGATAATAATTTTTGGCGAAGCAGGCTTCGCCCTTTCCGCTATCGGCGATGGACTGACTTAGATCAACGGCGTGTTTTACGTGCTGGGTTCGTCCCATAATAATCTGGGCGTCGCCAGATGGGTCAACGGGCAGAGTCGCAATAACGGCGCCCGTACTCATATTATAAAGTGTTTCCTGGCCTGTTTTTCGATAACGGCCAAAAGCATCGTAGCTTTCAAAAGCAAAACCGATAGGGTTGATGACGCTATGACAGCTGATACAAGCCGGTTTGTTTGTTAAATTATGCACGCTACTCATTGTGGTTTGTGGGCCGGTAACGCCGCCTGTATCGCTTCGATCAATATCGGGTGGCGGAGATGGCAAATCATTGCATAAAATTTCTCGAGTGACTCGCACGCCCGTATTAATTGGGTCGGTTTGTACGCCACCTGAGGCTAAGAGTGCAGCGCGAGTGAGAAGGCCTGAGCGCTCACCGGGCGGAAAGGTGACAGTCGGAGTTCCTGTGCCGGACCACTTAGCGACACCGTAAATGTTGGCGAGGGCATCGGTTTTTGCGAATGAAATATTAGAGGTGAGTAATTCTTTATAACCAGATGGGTTTGTCCAGGTATAGTAGTTAATCAAATCGCGAACTTCTTGCAGCATATCAGCGCGGTGATTATAGCCTGGCTGATTTATATTCTCACCGGCAGTAAACGCCAAAAAGTCAGGGGACATATTCGTAAAATACGTTAAGTTATCTAATCTCAGCCATTCAGTAAAATATTCATCGATCACTTTTTTTGTTCGTGCGAGTTGAGTGCCGAAGACAACCGAATTGAGTACATTTTGAATGCCGGCAAGAGAGCTGAGCTCGCCACTGGCCGCAGCTTGAAAAAGTTCGGTGTTCGGCATTGAGTTCCAATATTGAAATGAAATTTTTGCGGCGACTTCATAAGGCGTAAGAAGAAAAAGATCTGGCCGAGCAGGAGCATTTACGCCTTGGTTCTCTAAATGATAGAGAAATTCAGGGGTCATAAGTAGAAGACCAATAAGGTCAGCTTTTCCTGTCGTGCCGCGACTGACATAAAAATTATAAAACTTGGTGACTTCTGCTGCCGACAAAGGCCGGCGTAGAATTTTAAGTCCTAAACTGTTGAGCATAGTGGTGACACAAGCTTGAGTTACGCTAGCGGCCGAGTAACAGCTTCCTCCGAGTGAGGTGAGTCGAGCCGCCGAACTTGTGACTTGAGTCGCAAACTTCGTGGCAAGATTATATTGAGCCGTAATATGTTGAGGTGAAACGCTTTGGCTTAAGCGACCAAATTGTGTGCCTGTGTCGTCAGGTAATTCAGCGAACACAGGAGTCATGGCGGTGAGAATCGCGTTGCGATCAGCGGCAGAAAATGAGCTTAATAAATCAGTATAAGTATTTATCATCTCTTTCTTTTGCAGGGGAATAAGCTGAGAGGCTTGAAAATCTATAGAAGGATTACATTGAAAGAATGAGGCACTTGAGCTGGATAATGAAGATGCGCTTTGAGATGAGAAATTACCACTTTCAAAACCGCCACCACAATTTTGGAAAGCGAAAATACAAACGACTATTGAGGTCCATGTAAAGTAAATGCGTAGTTTAGTTTTCAAACTTAATTTTTTAGCCAAGCCGAACCCCTGCAAAATTATTTACAGTCTTTATCTTACAATATTTCTCGGAGGCTCAGTGATATATATCAAATACAGGCGATATATATCAGATATAGGTTATTTTTTATGATGTGATGTCTCGTATTGAGACGGGCAGATTTCAGCGAAAATAGAATACGAAAAATGTTTGGCCATTTTTTTTGCACTGTGAATTTTCACCCATGCTCACCTATAATATTAAGAGTTAATATTTTCTTACGCATCTGACGCGTACTGTGGTCACGTTTTTTCCGCGAGAAGATAAATTTGATCGAGCATTAGTAGAGCTCGTTTCATCAGAGGCCCAGTAATGAACTCCCGACGTATCATAACCTGAAAAACTTGATCCATTTGACTGTAAAAGGATCATCTCTGCTCCAGCGGGTAAAAACCAATCGCTGTGTCCAGCATAGGTCATGCTGCGACAGTATTTTGCGGCAGAGTCATCAGCAGGGTAAAGCGCAATAATGGCATTCGAGTTGGCGAGACCATCACTCCAGCTATTAATACTCGTCGTAGCAAGAGTAGAAGCCCAAACTTTAGTTAAGGTATCGGTGGCACCATTACATGTAGGGGTCGCGGAATTTGTACAGTTACCCGGAGTGGTTTGATAAGTGTAGCCATTGTAAGTTCCTGCATAAAGGGCGCCATCAGTACAGGCTGCACCGATAGACGGCGGGCCAGGGCAGGGAGGATCAGCTACAGTCACGCAGGCAGGTGGGTTGGTATAAAAGCTAGTCCACTCTGGAGCTGTTTTTGTAGGTACAAAAACAGCCTTGCTACAATTATTCGTCACTACTTTTGAAACGGTATGCTCGGTGATGGTAGTGGAGGCGCTGGCATTAACTTGATAGCTATTAAGGGCAAAGACAGAAGTGGCTTGGGTTAAAAGTCCGACGAATAAAAAAGCGGGCCCATATGCGAATATAGAGAGTTTTATCTTTTCCATTATATATATTTTATTTGGATTTCAGCTGAAGCTCAAGAATGGTTCTTAAAACGAGACGTAGTATTATGGGAATTTGGAGGGTGTAACTCTCCGTTGGTCTGGGCCCATTAGTGAAAATATTTTATGATATCAAATCCTAACAGTTAGCTATTAGAAAATAATGTATAAGCTCAGGCTGATAGTAAATGAAACAATCTTATCCCGAGGTCATACATGAGAAATCCTTTTTTTCTAATAATTTTCATTTCTGCTTTTACTGCATCAGCTCACGCAGATTATTTTAAATGTGAGATTGAACAAATGGGTTCGATCTTGGGTAGTCAAGAAGCTGAATACCGTGTTTTAGAAGCCTCAGTTTCTGTAGACGGCTTTCTTTGTGAAGGTCGAATCAAAGGGTATGAAACTCAAGTTAAATTGACAGATTTAACTGGAGATAGAGTGTCTGAGGCTTCTCAGAAATCTTCTACGGCCAGCACGTCTTTATCAACGGTTCCTCGGCACAATGAACTTGATATTATCTGCACATGTGGAATGAATTAGCACCAAATGCTACCATTTTGAAATGCACCGAAATATGTAGAAATACTACTAAAGTCGTACCTTTTTAGGATCTTAGTAATTTCAGTAATTTAGCAATACAATTATGTAATTTTACATAATTGTATTGATTAAATTTATGTAAAATTACATAATATCCGAAGGAGATCGTATGGCACACCATAACTTAGCACTTAAGCAAATAGAGGCTCGATTTAAAGGGTTTAATCATAACCTGTTCAAGGTTGAGCAGGGATGGATACGTCAAACTAGAGAAGCTCTTGGCATGACATTGTCTAAACTTGGCAAGGTTTGTGGGGTATCGACGCCAACAATTTCACAGGCTGAACGGCGTGAGGCAGATGGTAAAGTAACAGTAGAAACTTTGAAAAAAACAGCTGAAGCGATGAATTGTGAATTCATCTATATGTTTGTTCCTAAATCTGAAATGACCGCTTTTATTGAAGAAAAAGCTTATGAAAAAGCAAAGAGAATTTTAATGAATGCTGATCTCCATATGAGCTTAGAAGATCAAAAAGTTAAAGGTGATTTAGAGACCAAGATTCAACGTTTAAAGAACAAGCTTATTGATGAGGGTAAAGTGTGGTAGGGCGTTTTATATTTAAAGATCGAGATGGTCGAACTCCTCTGCCTGAAGAATGGAAGAAAGACCTCGTATCAAAACAAAAGCATATAAAGCTTGGCGCAGAGCTAGATGAGGCTGAAGAAGAAAATATAGTTGAAGGTCTTGTTTGGTTAGACGATTACGCTGGCGACTACGTCGATGCTTTATTTTGGAAAAAAGCTCATAAGAAGATGTTCGATAAAGTTTGGAAATGGGCGGGAGAGTTTCGTCAGCATAAATTAATGAATGATGACTTTAATCATCCAGGGTTTATTCAAGAAAATATTAAAAAACTTGAAGGTGATTTAAGGTATTGGCTGAGTGTCGAAGCGCAGATGGATCCTAAAGAGTGTATGGCTAGATTTCATGAGCGGCTACTCACCATTCACCCGTTCTCAAATGGTAATGGTCGAACAACTCGAATTTTGACTGAGTATATTTGTAAGAGGAAAGACTTTGAAGCCCCAACATGGGGAAAGGCTATTAGAGGTAAAGCAAAAGCTCATCGTCAAACTTATATAGATGCGGTTGTTAAGGCTAGACACAAGTTGGATTTTTCTGAGTTGATCAAGTTTATGTACAGTTAGGACATTGCCGAAGGCTTTGATAAAGAAATGTCTCAGAGTCCGCGATGTGTTCCTTTCGATGAGACAGCTAATCTGGATACAAGCTTATCGTAATTGAGTGCAGAAGTAAGATCTGTCGCATTCACTCGTGCTCTAAAAGTAGTGGAGCTGTTAGATATGTTTTGCCCTATGAGCCAACTAAGGCTGCCGTTTGCTGATGCTACCAGCGTGCTACCAATATGCCGGATTTGCTTATTGATGGAATTGGATGG
>CAYHVK010000006.1:0-44644 GCA_964360255.1 uncultured Pseudobdellovibrionaceae bacterium
CGTGAAAAATGCTGTCGGCCTGAGTTGATACGCTGACTGTAAAGGCGCTTGTTGGCCTCTTCATTACGTTTCTGTATATCGCGTTCAGTAATTTGCGCTATCAAGATTTGGGCGTCCGTATTACCTGGATCCAGTTCAAGAGCCGGAGCCAAGCACTCTTGCATCTGAAGCGTAGTCATCGTGCCATTCATTTGCGAGCGGCAATTTTCAACGGTAATGCGAATTTTATTCTCAGCTTCGATTTTCTTTTTCTCTTTGTCTTCACGCTCTTGACGAATCAATTGAAGTTCAATGGATTGTTCGCAAAGTGAAGCTAAATTTTTAGAATCTTCATAGAAAGGCACAATTTGGTGAACCTCGCCGAGAAGATCGCGGCAAAACGTATAATTCCCACGCTCAAAGTAGTTCTTTTTAGCGAGTTCATATTTTTCTTTTACAACGGTCATTTGCTCGCCGGTCACTTCTTTTTTAGAGCCCAACTCATGTTGACCTGTTGGTTCAGCGTCTTTCTTCGTAGGCTCATCGGTGAATAGCCACATCATTGTAATGGCCGCAAAAGCCAAGCCAATTTGTACGCGGCGATTTTTAAGCAGCGCCTGGGGGCTCATCGGCCGATCCACTTTGATAACTCCAGGCATTTTAGCTTCTGGGCTATCATATTGGCCATCACCAGTTATAGCGAGAGCCGAGCGAATCTGCGTCGGATTATATGAGCTTTCACCGCTGTCGTCATAAACTTCTTCTTGAGCGACTGGCAACTTAGAAAGCATTTTTTCAAATTCAGTATTACGAATTTCAAAAACGAGGCGGATATTTTTAATATTAATTACATCGCCACTGCGAATGGGTTGAACCACCTGTGGCTGAATCATTTCACCATTGAGTTCTGTGCCATTCGAGCTGCCGTGATCAGTGACAAAATAACCTTCGTGAGTGTGCGACAGTTCAAAATGTTTACGGCTAATAGCCGCATCATTAATATAAATTTCAGATGAAGGGGAGCGGCCAACTGTCCACGAGTGGCCTTCAAGCTTAAGGACTTCTTCACTTTGCGTCGTTTGATTGAAGATTTTCAAATAAGCCACTAAATGCGAAGCTCCAGCACGAGTTGCTTCAAAGTTTCCGGGAGAAGTGTCATCATCGCGAGCTGCAAAGTCTTGAACTTGGACTTCTTCTTGTGTCACCGCTGTGGGTGCCGGTGAAACTGTTTCGGCGGTTTGCACATCTGTGACCGGGCGGGCTTCAAATTCAAAGAAGAATTCAAATGGTCCTACTGTGAAGTGAAGATCATTATCAAGAGTTACGCTTTCGACGTTTTGTGCTGAAAAGCTGATGTTGGCATAACGAGAAACTTTAGTGGCTACCCAAATGCCATTTTCTTCGCTGATTTTAATATGCTGACGAGAAATTCCGCGCTCTTCAGGTAGAACAATCTGGCACTGATCGCTGCGGCCCGCAAAATACACCTCTCCCGGCTGAAGATTCAGCTCAGAAATGGTTTGTCCTTGCAGTACAACTCTCAGTTTAGCCACTAAAATCTATCCTTTGCTTTTTCATCACAAAATTTTCTATTCGTTTCAGCTTCGATATATTTCTTATTCGTTTGATCTGTAACCAAGTTCTTCACGTTTTCAAAAGCAGCCGTACACGAGATATATTGATTCTGTTCTTTGAGCTTTAGGCCCCGTAGTATCTCGGCGTCCACTGTGCTCCAGAAACCGCGAGATGAGGCCGACAAAAACTGTTGGCACTTTGGATGGTCTGGTTTAATCGATAAACAAGCTTGAAAAGATTCTACCGCCCTTTGGTAATTACCCGAGCGATAATCGCGATAACCACGAATGTAGTGTGAATTCACTTCATTAAAATTAGGAGCATTTTCGCCGCGGCTAGCACGATCGGCTTGAAGTTTCGCTGTCTCTGCCTCAATTGATGAAATATCCCTGACGATTTGATCTTCAGTGCGGATTGCTGACGCCATTTTTGAAACTGCCGCTGGTTTTGACCAGTAGTAAAATCCAACAAGGGCAATGATCGTGATGACGATTATATTTTGTTTCGGGAATCCAGCGCTGCGACTGCTCGAGCGACCACGACTTGGGCTTGGCATTGAGTCCCGCTTCAGGCCCATTGCCTTTGATTTAAAGAAGTCTGCGCCTTGTACAGCGAGACTATTCAGAGCATCGCTTTTCGGTGACATCACTCTGAATTGCATTTTAGTTTCACCCAACTGAATAACAGACTTATCTCTCAACATTTGTTTTGGGCTGTCGTCGCCATTGACGATAATTTTATTCTTGTCGCTTACGTCGGTGATTTCGACTCCATTAGAAGTTACAGTAATCCAAGCATGGCTGCGACTCGATTTTGCATCGTAACTGAGAGATATATCGTTATCCGTGCCGCGCCCGATAGAAATACGTCCTGACATAATTTTAAATGTAGAGCCCTTTTCAGGACCATTTAAAATCGTGATCAAATATTCAGGAGCGGCTACGGACAATTGACTCATGCTTAAGCGACTCCTTTCGGGCTAAAAGTAATCAGTATATAAGCGAGTTCTTTGTGACCATGGATACCTTGGGCACGAATCGTATAGTTCACATTGTTAATTTCGAGTGAATCTTCAGCTGAATGTGTGGCATCGTCTTGGGCCACTTGTACAAGAGAGTTCAGGTTCAAGCGAAGGGACTGCTCGAGGATGCTCTCAAGTTTTGTATGAATCCAGTCTTGGCCTCGAGCAATTTGTTCGGCAAATTGGGCATTAGCTGCCGCAAACGAACCTTCGCGAGGGTTAATCACTGCGGCTGGCATTTCTAATGAATTCACTAAACCATTCATTTCATTGGTGCGATCAAATTCATAGTTGTTGCCAACAAGAGCGCCCATGTCTCCGGATAGGGCTCTCTGAACGGCGTTGTTCACATTCGATGCCAGCTCTTGAAGTTGCGGGAACATGTAAGTCACGACCACTTGAGTTTTGCCATCAGCAAGAGCGGCTTTAACTTGGGCATTCATTTGATCCACTGGATGTTCGATCAGACGAACTAAGAAGTAATAAAGAATCCCACCAAATATAAGAGCCAAGCATAAAACTTGAACAAGGAGACCCAGAGTCTTTTCATTGCTCACGGCTAGCGTGCCCATATTATAGATAACAACAGCATGAGCTTGAATTGTGGTCGAGCCTGTCATTGGATTCAAGAAAGCGATAGGAATAAGAACACCAACCGTAGAATCATCAATCTGCTCAACAGCTTCTTGACCGAATTTACGGGCTGTATTTACAAAGGCTTCAGAAGCCGAACGACCTGCTAAATTGGGCGGAGCTAAAATTTCACCGTTAGAGTGAGCAATAATATAGGCCTTATCGACACCCGGCTCGTTGTCGGCATTTTCAGTTGTCAGGGCCGACATCAATTGTTGTTGAATGGCTCCACGATTTTGCGCGGCTAAGTTGCGAGCAATTGTTTTTGCACGGTTTTGACTCTCGCGCTCAACGCTATCTTTTAAAATGCGTGTGAGTGGAATAGCTGAGAAACAAGTCACAATAACGACGAATGATAAGGTGAAAAGAGCGAGAACCCAACGGAACTCGAGCCATTCAGGAAGTTTATAAACTCCGGGCATCACAACATTTTCAAAATAGTTTTTGGCGAGATCAATGAAGCCCTGCTGTTGTGGTAAAGCTTGTGTTGTTGGTTGACCTGTCGGCATGCTCACTGCATTCAGATTCGGTGCTTCCGTAGGCATTTGAGCCTGGGGATAATCTTGTAGAGCTAAATTGCCATCATATTGTTGAGCAGGAACCATCGCATGAGGCGAAGGATTCTGTGTGGCGGGACGCGGACGTGAGCGAGCCACGGCTTTATCTGTTACTTCAAGAATCATATCATTCAGAGTGATTTTATCACCGCTGCCGATTTTCTGGCTCTTGATTTGAACTCCGTTCACGAAAGTTCCGTTACGTGAACCCATATCAGTTAAAATCACTTTATCCGGAAGCACTTCAATACGGGCATGTTGCTTAGAAATATTTTGACTGCTGATCACGATATCGCAATTCGGCGCTCGACCAATTGTGGTTGGCCCGCTTCGAAGCTGAAATGTCTGACCGGCAAACTTGCCGCTAAGTATTCGCAGCGACCACATGCAATTGATCTCCAACTTTGATTTGTGTTTGCTGAACTGTTCCTGCCTTAAATTCAAAAACTGATTTTGCGCCCCATACTGGTAGTACTAAGCGCCAAGGTTTTACTGTTTCAAAAACAGCCTTCACTTTAAAATCGCGATCAACGAAAACCACATCGATCGGAAAGCTCATAAAACAAGTGTGAATGCTACTGCAGTTATCAAACCACATTGTTTCTTTCTCTGAGATAGAACTGCGCCCAATCAAACCGCGAACTCGGTCAGTGAAGCTTTTCGCCACCGCTACCGTATCAACCACAGGTTTATTTTGTGTCACGTTCATAAGTCCCATCATCATCCACCAAAAAACTGTAAAACGACCGGTGCAAAAACTACGATAAACACCGCCGGTAAAATAAAAAGAATCATCGGAATGAGCATCATCTGTGAAGCGCGCGCTCCGGCTTTTTCAGCTCGAACGAAGCGCTCAAGGCGCATTTGCGTTGATTGATCTTTCAGCACTGTCGTAATCGATGTGCCGGTAAATTCGGCATCGTTCACAACAGCCACTAAACTCGTGATTTCAGAAATATCAAGACGGTGAGCCATGGACTTCAAAGCATCTTGTCGGCTTTGACCGAGTTGGATGTCGTTGAGCGCGGTGCGAAGTTCTTCGGCTAAAACGCTGTCGCGAGATTTATCGATGATGCGCTGGATGGCGGTAATAAAATCAAGACCCGCTTCAGTGGCCAGAGCGAGAAGATCGATAAAGAACGGCAAATCAGAAACCACAGAAACGTAGCGTTCTTTCGAAATTGAGGTGGCGTAAATATCCCAATAGAAAAATCCTAGAATTCCAAAACCTAAGAGAAGGGCATCGTTATAACCCAATGACATAGTGAAATTCATCAAGATTAAAACGATTGGGAAGCCTAAGCCCCATAAGATTTTTAGTCCGATAAATTCATCAACATTAATTTCACCAAGCAATCCGGCGCGCTCGAGTTTTCTCTCAACCTTTTTACGGTACTCGGGATTTTTAAAGCGGACGGCGTGCTGCAAAGTGAAGTTGTGCACAAGAGGACGCGAAAAATTAATGAACATGGATTTCGATTTTGCTGGCTCGTCACCAGTGGCCCATGCTAAAGCTGTAGCATCGGTGTTCTTGCCAAGCAGAGCGCGTGCAAATAAAAACACGCTGACTCCTGTCAGGAGCAGAGATGAAATTAATAATATAAAACTCCAACTCATAAGACCTTATGCACGAGCTATTACTCGTTTCTCAATCACCCAGACGCCGCGAACTGCTCACAGAAGCTGGGTATTTGTTTCGTGTCGACTCAGTTAAACTATCGGAAATAATTGATAAAAACGTGAATCTCGAAGACGCTGTCTCAAAATTAGCCAGAGAGAAGGCTGAGGCCTACCTAGACCAGCATAAGTCATTGAAAGGACAGAACATTTTAGTCTTGTCTGCTGACACGATTGTAGTCGTCGAGCAAGATGTGCTCGGGAAGCCAGAAACAAAATTGCAGGCCCGTGAATTTTTACGACGTTTGTCGGGTCGAGTGCATAGAGTTTTGACAGGAATTTACCTGTCAGATTTATCGACAGGTCGGGATTTCAGGGCGACCGAGACCACAACCATCACCTTTCGAACCTTAACTGAAGAAGAAATTTTCAATTACATCGAAACCGGTGAGCCCATGGATAAAGCCGGTGCTTACGGAATTCAAGGCCTAGGTCGAGATTTCGTCTCTGGCATAAAAGGTTCCTGGTCGAACGTAGTGGGTCTTCCACTAGAATTATTAGATCGAACACTACTTGAAAATAATTGGTTCGTTAAAAGAGTCACGCAATGACAACGCTCGAAAATCGAATACAGCAAGTTGAGGACCGCATAAAAAAAGCGGCTCAAGCGGGCGGTCGTAAACGCGAGGATGTTTTGCTTTTAGCCGTGACCAAAACTTGGGGAGCCGATGTTGTAAGAAAAGCTTACGATGCAGGGCTTAGAAATTTCGGTGAAAATTACGTCCAAGAAGCTCTCGAAAAAATTGAGAATTTAAAAAATGAGATTCCAGAGGCAAAATGGCATTTTATCGGCCACTTACAATCGAATAAAGTTAAAAATTTAATCGGCAAATTTGAAATGATTCACTCAGTTGATCGCATAAGTTTGGCTGAAGAAATTTCAAAACGCGTTGATCAAAATCCTGATGTTAATGAGCCTCAGAAAATTTTAATCGAAGTGAATATTGCTAATGAAGAATCAAAAAATGGAATTTCTTTCGAGGCTTTGCCAGAATTTTTAGACGAAATTCAGGCCTTCCAGCACATTATGGTTCGCGGTTTGATGATTATGCCGCCTATCTCTGAGTCCAAAACCGAAGTGAAAAGACTGTTTAATCAAATTCGTGACGAGAAAGACCGCCTTTCAACGCGCTTGAGTTCGCCGCACAGCTTGATTGAACTCTCAATGGGAACCAGTCATGATTATGTAGAAGCAATCGAGGCTGGCGCTACAATTGTTAGACTCGGTACGACTCTATTTGGCGAAAGAGAATAAAGATGGGCGCAGCTGACGTTATTAGAACAAAGAAAATTGGAATCATTGGTTGCGGTAATTTAGGTCAGGCGGTGATGAAGGCCTTTCTTGATTCTGGTTTAGTACAGGCTCAGAACGTTTTTATCACCAATACTCGTCTTGAGAAATCAGAAAAATTAGCTCGTGAATATGGTGTGAATGCACTCGCTACAAACGAAGAGTTGGTTGAAAAAGTCGACGTCGTTATCATCGGGGTAAAACCGCAAGATATCTACCAGATCATCGAGCCCATTGCCTCAGTTTTTCATGAGGATCATATTGTCATGTCATTAGCCGCTGGCGTGACAGTCCAAGCTCTTCAGTCTTTGATTCCGGATTGCAAAAATCATATTCGCGTAATGCCGAATACAGCGGCCCGAGTGAAAAAATCAGTGATTGCTTATTCGACTTCGCATTCGGCTCAGTCTCATGTGCCGTGGGTTGAAATGCTCCTCTCAACAATGGGCTACGTAGTGGCTGTCGAGGACGGCGACGAGATGCAAGCTGTAGTCGTTGGAGCGAGTTCTGGTGTCGGCTTTGTATTTGAGCTCATGATTTATTGGAAAGAATGGCTGGAAGAACGGGGTATAGAACCCGATATAGCGAAAAAAATTACGGTTCAGACGTTTTTAGGGGCTTCAATATTAGCCGAAGAGGCCTCCCAAACGAGTCTAGATGAATTGCAGAGGAAAGTGACCTCTTCAAAAGGGGTCACGGCAGCGGGCCTGAATTCAATACGCGAACTGGAAATTGAGAGAGCTCTGCGCTATAGCTTTGAAAAAGCAGCTCTGAGAGATAAGGAACTTGGCGAAAGCTGGCAGAAAAGCGAAAAAAATCGGGGCTAGGCCTGCAATTCAAGTTGCGCCTGGCGCACCATTTCTTTAAGATTTTTAATTGTGATCCAAGGGGGAAACATGAAAATAGCTCCAATCGATATTGCTCATAAATCGTTTACACGCAAAATGATGGGTTTAGACCAAAATGAGGTCATGGACTTTTTGCGCCAAATCGCCGACGAAATGGAAGCTCTTATTCGTGACCGCAACAACCTTCGTGAACAGCTTCGCGAAAAAGATCTCGCGATTATCGAATTCCGCGAGCGTGATGAACTTCTTAAGAGCACAATCACCACAGCCACTCGCATGTCTGAAAAGATGCAACAAGATGCTGAGCGTGAGACGCGTTTGATTCTTAACGATGCAAAACAACAAGCAGAAATGATTGTTCGCGATGCGCGTGATTCTCTGAAAAAGATTTTCCAAGAGATCAACGATTTGAAACGCATTCGTATGCAGTATGAAAATAACATTCGTACAATCGTTCAATCTCACTTGCAGATGATCGATCAAGGGCAGAAAATTATGCCTGATCCTGAACTCACTCCATCGGCGACTTTAGCTCCGCCTGCTGCGCCAACAAATGCTTACACTCAAGCCGCGGCACAAGCTCAAAATTCCAGCATGACTGAAAGAGATATCATTAAGCAGAATGTGACAGATGCTGTAAGCCGTTCAATCCGTAATCTTGATCTTTAATTCGGACAGTCTGTCCGTTCTTTTAAGTGTCCGAGAATTCCCGGACACTTAATTAAAACAGTAAAGTCATTGATTCTTTATTTAGTTTATTCTATCAACTGGTATCTTGAATAAACTTATTCTGTTTCTAATTTTTATATTTTTTCCTTATGTCGTTTTGGCACAAGAATGTCCTAAAGGATCTTTTTGGGTTAATCCTCATCCGCGTAAAGATTTTGTTCGGTCTAACAACGTCTATGTTTCAGCGACGTCTGTGACTGGACATTGTAGATCAAAATCGAAATCTTATGAATTTTGGGCTGAGTTTCTTACCAATGGTCGACCAGCTGATTGGGAGTTTAATGAAGAAAAGTCTGTTAGCTGGTCAAGGAGAGAAATAGAGGAGTTTGTAGTTGCCGCTGAAAAGATTCCGCTTTTATTACGATATAAAGTTAAAGTTTTTCGAATGTTAAGATCGAAGGCCAAGGGCAATCCGGCCTCTTCATCTAAAGACAATATGATTTTGTATGACCAGGCTTTCAATAAGAATGAGCAGCTGGCTATAATTATAGTCCATGAATTGGCTCATGAGCTTTATAGAAATTTATCTAAAACAGAAAAAGAAAAGTTTCAGAATGAAATGGGTTGGACCTGGAAAAGTAAAGGAGCTGAAGACGCGGGAGTCTGGATCGCGGGACGCTCTAAATATGTACAAAAGGATAGCGACACATCGCCAGACGAGGATTTTGCAAACGGTGTAGAATACTACATTTTTGATAGAACTCGACTAAAGTTCAAGGACCCAGCTATGCATAAATGGTTAAAATCAAAATACGGTGCTAAACTGGAATTAGAATGAAGAAGATAAATCTCTATTTACTAATGCTTATTTGCCTGCTTTTGACAGCCTGTGCTTCGCTTTCGACTAAAGCGGATACTCATTTTTCTGAAAGTTCAATTGAGAAAATTCCTTTCAATACGTCTCGTGAGAGTTTAGAAAAAATGATCGGTAAGGCGTCTTCAGTTGCAGAGCATGAGGATGGAACTGTTCTCTATTATGATACTCCGCAGGCAGGCCACTACACGTTTCCAATCGCGAAGTTTGCATTTAATAAGAAAAATCAACTTATCGGTAAGACTTGGTACTGCGACAAAAATTGCGATTTTGAGGACCGAGAAAAGCTGAACAAAAGATATCCAGCTGCTAGTTTTGTTGTATCAGTTCCTAAAGTAGGTAGAAAACTGAATTATGGTCCTAATGAGCGACTTTATACAGATTCGAGTCGCAACATGAATATCGAGGCAGATGGCCAATCAATCACTGTCATTCATTGGGATTTGCCAGGTTCTGTTTTTTACTTAAACCGCTAATTGCTAGGCTACCTTGACGACTCAAAGCCCATTACCCAGTAAAAAATTAGCAGTAGTAACAGGCGCGTCTTCAGGAATAGGACGCGCTTCTGCTTTAAGGCTCGCTGAAAATGGCTATGACTTAGTTTTGATCGCTCGTCGCGAGAAAGAACTCCAAGAGTTAGCTCTCGAAATTTCAAATCGTTATGGCTCAGTTATCAAAACTGAAATCCGTGTCATTGATATGTCTGAGTCAGGTGCGGCTAAAAAAGCTCTTGAGGGCTTGGCTGAAATTAAAGTTTTAGTGAACAACGCCGGCTTTAATAAATTTGGTGCCATTGTCGATCAGACTGAAACTGACTGGATGCAGATGATTAATCTCAACTGTCTGGCGGTCATTTCAATGTGTAAAGAAGCCGTTCATCGAATGACAGCGGGAGCGGTTATCGTCAACGTTTCTTCTTTGGCGGCAGATATCCCACTTCCTTATATGTCTGTATATTCAGCGAGCAAAGCTTTCGTTACCAACTTCAGCTGTGCGTTCAGAGAAGAGGTGCGTAAGCAAGGGATTCGGGTGGTATCACTGAACCCTGGTGGAGTGCGTACAGATTTTGTTTTGAAAGCCGGAATGCCGGGCCGGGTGAATCGTGAGAATGATCGTCTCTTAGTTTCAGCCGATTACGTCGCGCAAAGAATGATGACGGCTATTAAATATCCTCGTAGTGTTTATGTTCCGGTACGTAGTGGTTACTTTTTGCATTTCTTGCTTTATATTTTGCCACGTCCGCTGAAAGCCTATTTGGCGGCGCGCAGTTACCGTGAATATTTGTAATTTTACTCGAGAGATGAAAGAGAGACTCAGATGACAATGACAGCTTTAACCATTACTTCTTGGGCCGCGGCTTTTCTTACAGTTTTTTACATAGTGATTTCAATGCGGGTGGGTTTGGCTCGTAACAAAAATCGCATCAGTCTTGGTGATGGCAATGTTAAAGAGATGACAATTCTTATTCGCGCTCACGGAAACTTCGCTGAGTATGTACCGCTTGCACTTGTGCTTTTGATGTTGTGTGAACTGAAAGCAGCGAATTATCAGGCCATCATGATTGCTGCTATTTTATTATGTATAGGACGAGTCATTCACTATTTTGGTTTAACGAAGGGCCAACTTCCATTTCGTATTGCCGGGATGCTCGGCACTATGGCTTCATTGCTAATTTTGGCTATTTCTCTCATCTGCGCTTTGAATTAATCAGCGAGCATTGAAAGTTCAGTGCGAACTGAATCGATAGCGAGTTCAGTTTCAGTGATTTTCTTTTTTAAAGTTTTCACTTGAGCATCTGTGAGCTCAACAGTTTTGTCGCCACCGACTTTAACAAGTGTGCCAGCCACAATACCGGCTAAGAAGCTTCCTGCTGCCGTTAGTTTACTGCCTGACGAAGCCGCCAATGTGCTGCCTGAAGTTGTGCCTCGGTATATCTTGCTCACTTCTTTGAAAGATCGAAAAATTCCGGCGCTAATAAGAATTACTGCAATGGTAGTCGTTGTCGTAATAATGACTTTACCCCGACCATTATTTTTAGCAAATTCACGAGCTTGAAAAAGTTCTTGGTTTAAAATTTCAAGTTGCACATCAAGGTCATAAAATTTCTGCTCTAATTCACGCACTCGTTGCTTGCGAACTTCGGCGGTTGATTTCAAAGCTGTACGCACGCGCTCTGAACCTTCGGCAAATGCAGATCCTGCAGCAGATGTAAGAAGGGAGGCGGTGACTAGAATGCGAATTAGATTTTTCATGGGCCCATTATAGAGTGTGGGGGTGTGATTTTAAATAGGCGTGTAAAAGGGATAGATCTGCCTAGTTAATAGACATGGATCCTAATACCTCTTTTTTAGTGAAGTAACCGTATTCAGCAAAATGAGCCTTAATTAAAATATAGCGTATTTAAAAATGAAATTAGGGCCTAACGAAGCCCATTTTGCTGAATACGGTTACTTGTGTTTGAGGGTATAAGCCCTACTGCTTCGGCTTCTTTTTCTTCTTCATTTCTTTTTCGAACATAGCCGGGTCGTAATCTTCGAGCTGTGGAGTGAATTCATCTTTTTTCACTCGACGTTTCGGAGCTGCTCGTTTGGCGGGTGAGATCTTCTCACGACGTTCTTCACGATCAGCCGTGGCTGAGGCCGCATTATCATCAGCAATACGCTCAGCGAGTTCATCATCCGGAACATCTCTCATGTCCTTCGGATTCTGTGAGTAGCGAAGTCCACCGTAAACTGAAAAACCATAGGCGACAGATTCGCCGGCCAGTGTGTGCGTTCCACCTACAATCAATTCAAGTTCCTTTGAAGCGGGTAGGCCGGCTTCAACACGAAGTTCGATAAGGTTCGAGTTTACAGAGTAGTATTTAAAACTACCAGCATTCACTCGATTCGTTACATTTGTGCGTTCAAGACGACGGCTATTGTACTTGTCATCTTTAACTGTGAAATGACCACCCACTTCACCACGGAAGAAGAACTGGCCTAGGTTCAGTTGTGATCCCACTTTCCATGGCATCAGGTGTGCGCGGCCGTCTTCTTGATAGCGATAGCCGCCGTAAACGTAAGGCTCAAGTGAGCCCGTTGAAATAATACCCCACATGCCAAGTTCCGCTTGGTTTGTACCTTCGCCAGTCACAACATCATTGGTATTTTTATTCACTTCTTGGAGCGTAAACGTCCCGCGCAGTGTAGGCACTAAGCGAAGTGTCCCGGACTGTAATTGAAAACTAGTAAAGACCGAAGCGTTGTTGAATTCAGTGGCCTGACGATCACTATCGAGATTGTTAAAGAATGTATTCTCATTTGAGCTTGAAGCATTTACGATTTCAGCTCCGGCACCGACGATCCAGTTCCGTTTAATGCTGTAATCAACGTTACCTTTGACAGAAAACGTATCGAAGCTGTCACCGACGATGCTCTCGCGCGACCCGTCAGTCCCATCTAAGTTTTCATCGGTGGTGAAGTATTCCCCGGTGACATCAAGGCCGAAGGTGCGGCCATCGAATCTTGGCACAAACTCGGCGTAAACCGGGCTCGCGGTCAGACCCAAAACTAACAAGGGACAAACGACTCTCAACATCAAACTTTGCAACCGTGCCATATATACCCTATCCTCTAGATGCTCATGTCAAAACCGAATCAAAGTCCGCTTTTTATTATATTTATCACGGTCTTCATCGATCTCATTGGCTTTGGTATGATCATACCTCTGAGTCCATATTTTGCGCAAAACTTTGGCGCAAATTCCTTTGAAGTTGGACTTTTGATGGCCATATATTCCGGTTTTCAGTTCGTATTTTCACCTTTTTGGGGTCGATTGAGCGATCGCATCGGCCGCCGCCCGGTTTTGCTCGTTAGTCTTATGGGGGCCGCCCTTGCGCACCTGTTATTTGGTCTAGCTGGCAGTCTCACAGTTCTTTTTATCGCCCGTGCTTTCGCCGGCCTTTTCGGAGCCAATATTTCAACGGCCATGGCTTACATCGCCGATGTGACAGGTCACAAAGAGCGATCAAAGGGAATGGGTTTAATTGGCGCGGCTTTTGGTCTCGGTTTTGTTTTTGGCCCCGCACTTGGTGGAATGATTGCCAGTTATTCTCCGACGGCTGTCGCTTATACCGCCTCAGCCATTTGTTTTCTGAATTTTGTTTGGGCTTTTTTCAAATTGAAAGAAAGCCGCATTGGCAATACTGAAACGAAAAGACCTTCGCGTCTGACTTCTTTTCTTCAGGCCTTCAAAAAACCGGTGGTTTCAAATTTACTTTTGATTTCTTTTTCTGCGTCGCTAGCTATGGCGGCCATGGAGGCCTCACTTTTTCTTTACGTTAAAGATCTTCTCGGTTGGTCGTTGCAAACGGCAAGTTTCGGCTTCGCTTATGTTGGAATCGCAATGGCCTTCAATCAAGGATTTTTAGTTCGTAAAGTTTTACCAAAATTTGGCGAGCCAGTTTTACTTCTCGTCGGAACATTTTTATTCGCGCTGTCTCTTGCGCTCATCGCGTTACCACCAACGGTGACAAGTCTCGCAATTGCCATGACGATTTTAGCTCTCGGTGTGGGATTCGTAAATCCATCGATCAATGGCAGCATCAGTCAGCTGACTTCAAGTGACGAGCAGGGCGAAACTTTGGGTGTGGTGCAAAGTCTATCGGCGCTCGCCAGAATTTTAGGTCCGCCAGCAGGTGGTTGGCTCTATGCTGTGTACTCTCCGCACGCGCCTTTCGCTTTCGGAGCGGGTATCGCCTTCATCGGATTTATTCTTGTTGTGGCCCAATACAAAAAGCTTCCAAGTGGAGCGAAGATCAAAACCGAAGGCGCGACGGTCAATGGTGGTCGAGACGAAATGGAGCTTGGCGAAGTCGGTCTCTTTCAACTTCGCAATCTTTTGCAGGTCGGTACGCCGTATCTTTTCTTTCAACTTGAAATGGTGTCAGCCCCTCACTCAGAGAAACTGACTCTGCTTTTAAAAACTGTAGAATTATTGCCAAGTGGGGATGCAAAAGCCGCCTTAGAGGCAAAAAATGCACCTAAACACCAACCTATACTTTTAATTTGTGAAAATGGCAGCCAGTCTAAAAAAACCGCTTCACTTCTAGAGGCCTCGGGTTATATCAACGTATACCGAGTCGCAGGGGGCTTTCAGGGCCTTAACCGCGAACTGGCGAGCGAATAAAGAACGGAGACAGCATGGAAGACACTCAAGCTTCAGACAAATTGTCAGATCGATATTCACCTCAAGAGGTTGAAAAGAATATTTCTCAGTTTTGGTTGAGCCATGGCTATTTTAAATCTTCTGATAAATCCACAAAAGCACCATTTGCAATTATGCTTCCGCCTCCTAATGTAACCGGTCAGCTTCACATTGGTCATGCTTTGAATCATACGATGCAAGATATTCTCACGCGCTGGAAACGTATGTCGGGCTTCAATGCGCTTTGGCTTCCGGGTACAGATCACGCGGGCATCGCTACTCAAAATGTAGTTGAAAAAGAACTCGCGAAAGAAAAAATCTCACGTCGTGATATGGGCCGTGAAGCTTTCGTAGAAAAAGTTTGGGAGTGGAAAGAAAAGTACGGGTCACGCATTGTTGAGCAAATGAAATATCTCGGTGACTCTTGTGACTGGGATCGTTTCGCATTCACTCTTGATGAAAATTTATCTAAAGCCGTTCGTAAAGTTTTCGTCGATCTTTACAACAAAGGTCTTATTTATCGCGGAACTCGTCTCATTAACTGGAGTCCGAAACTTGAATCTGCACTTTCGGACTTAGAAGTTGAATACAAAGAGATTCGCGGCCACTTGTATCACATCGCTTATCAAGTGATGGGAAACGATCAAACCCTAGTTGTGGCGACCACTCGCCCTGAAACTTTATTGGGGGATGTGGCTTTAGCCGTACATCCAGAAGATGAGCGTTACGCAAAACTCATCGGTAAAAAAGTGAAACTTCCACTCACGGGTCGTGAGATTCCAATTTTAGCCGACAGCTTCGTTGATAAAGAATTTGGTTCGGGAGTGGTGAAAATTACTCCGGGTCACGATTTTAATGACTATGAAGTAGGCCTTCGTCATAAGCTTCCACAAATTAATATTCTCAACCGTGACGGAACACTCAATGAGAATGGCGCAGCTTACAAAGGTTTGAAAACTCAAGAAGCACGCAAAAAAATTCTCGAAGATTTAAAAGAGCAAGGTCTTCTCATTAAAGAAGAGCCACACACTCACCAAGTCGGTCACTGCTCACGGAGCGGTGTCGTAGCTGAGCCCTTACTTTCAGAACAATGGTTTTTAAAAATGGAGACGCTGGCTCGCCCAGCCATTTCAGTTGTAGAAAATGGAACCGTCAGCTTCGAGCCAGAGGCTTGGACAAAAACTTATCTTCACTGGATGCATAATATTAAAGATTGGTGCGTTTCGCGCCAGCTTTGGTGGGGACATCGTATTCCGGCTTGGTACTGCAATGACTGCAAACACATCACGGTCAGTGAAGTGGACGCCAAAGAATGTCAGAAGTGCAAAAGCAAAAACATTCGCCAAGAAGAGGACGTACTCGACACTTGGTTCAGCTCAGCTCTTTGGCCGTTCAGCACTCTCGGCTGGCCGAACAAAACTGAAGCTTTAAAAACTTTCTACCCAACAGATGTTTTGGTGACTGGCCACGATATTATTTTCTTCTGGGTGGCTCGTATGATCATGATGGGTCTTGAATTTATGCAAGACGTTCCATTTAGAAAAGTGATTATCACAGGTCTTGTGCGTAATGAACAAGGTCAGAAAATGTCGAAGTCATTAGGTAATGCTTTAGACCCGGTTGAACTCATCGAGCAGTTTGGTGCGGATTCTCTTCGCTTCACACTTTCATCAATGGTTTCTTCGGGCCGTGATTTAAAATTCTCAATGCCGCGCCTTGAAGGCTACCGTAACTTCATGAACAAAATCTGGAATGCCACGCGTTTCTCGCTAGTGGTACTTCAGGGTTTTGAGGTGCCTGCAGACGGCGACAAGGCAAAGCCAATCGCCGCAAACATGAGTGATGCTGATAAATGGATTATCTATAAGCTCGGTCGCTGCGAACAGCTCGTGCAGGATCATTTAACAAATCTTCGTTTCGCTGATGCCGCCGGCACACTTTATGATTTCGTATGGCACCAGTTCTGTGATTGGTATCTAGAGCTTATTAAGCCCATCGTATACGGAGACAAATTAGCCGAAAAACAAGCCACGCAGCTTGTGCTCGCGCAAACTCTCAATCGTATTATGCGTCTTTTGCATCCATTCACTCCGTTTATCTCTGAAGAGATTTATCAGAAGCTTCCAATCAAGAAAGCAGCTTGCATCACCGATGAGTATCCAACTCCGAAGAATGATAAAGACTGGATTTCTCTCGGTAGCGAGAAAATGGCTTTTGAGCTCGATTTAGTTATAGAAGTGATTTCTTCTATTCGTACAGTGCGTGGAGAAAACCGCATTAAGCCAGGAGAGAAACTTAAAGTTCGTTTAGCGGCGCAAGATGCAGAGGCGCAGAGGATTCTTGAGCATAATAAGACTTATATTTCGAACCTGGCCCGTCTTGAATCTTGCGATATTGAAAAAGAGGGAAGCTTATCGAAGTGCGCCCTCACTCCAGTTCGTTTGAACGGTCTCAGCGTTGACGTGGTTGTTTATCTTGAGGGCGTTGTCGATCTTGATGAAGAGCGTAAGCGTATTGAAAAGGCGCTAGAGAAAAACGAAGGTGAAACTGCGGGTATTACACGTCGCTTGGCCAATGAAGAGTTCGTGCGAAATGCTCCACCAGAAGTGATCGAGCAGGCGCGTGCCACGTTGGCTGAGCTAGCTGAAAAGCTTATATTACTTAAGCAATCACTGGCTCGTCTGAGCTAGGGCTCAGACATTTATAGTCTCATAAAAAACCCACATCATGTAGATGTGGGCAACAGTAGTCCCTGCGGACCCTTTGAGTTTTTCTAATTAGAAGTTCTTTTTAGTTATATTTTTATATGATTTTTTAATAGGACCAGATGCAACTGCGAGTTGTTGTTCAGCATTTTCAACGAAAGAAGCATTTTCTTTGATGGCTTCTGTCTGTTTTGCAATCAGATCGCTGTGAGTGGCAGGGGCCATTGCTGTTTTTTCAGCTACGAAAGCCGCAAGACCTTGTTGGTATTTAAGAGTTTCTTCGATTGATACAAAGTTAATAGACTTGCGACGAAGAGCTCCTTGTTCACGGCACCAAACTGCAAATTCTTTACCAGTAGAAAGCTTGCTGAATTTTAGTTCACAAGTCTTAAATAAAGAGGCGATATTTTTTTCAGCATTGAGGCGACGTTCAATTAATTTTGTATTAGCCGCAACAAAACATGATGTATGAGCAGTTGGCCCTTGAGCTTTAACTGCAGCGCACTTTGCGATTTCAGCGTTAGCTAGTTTTGATGGAGCAGCAAATGCTACTGTAGAAACTTGCGCAATTAATAGTCCGCACAAAAGAGACTTAGCTACCTTAAGAGACATTATAGTCCTCCGTAAATTAAGTTATTAACATTTCGTATCGAAGGCATAATAAATATTGATGGCACTCAGCGAAAGCCCCCCTGTAATCAAAACAGAGGTGGGACTATTTTTGGCACAAATTGATGGTGGCGGCCTTTTCTATTCGATTCCAGATAGCTGACCAAAGCCCGCTCACATGTTTTGGGTTGTAACAGACAAATATAAAGTTAGCGCGAGAGCTGCTGAGTTCACGCAACTGAGAATAAAGTTCACGTGCCGCAATTTCAGGTTCATCGGATAATCGAAGCTCAGCCGGTCGCCACTCAGAGATTCTAAGTTTCTTCATAAGAGCTGGTTTATCAAGACCAACAAACTCAAAATCATCTACAATAACGAGAGGAATCTCAGGCATATAATGGTGCTTCAAATGCCCCGGAGCCACAGGGCTCTCGTCTTCAATAACCTTGTATGTAGTCTCTTCGAGAAGTTTCAATGCCTCTTCAAGTTTTTCTTTTGTCACAGCGCCTGGGCGATAAATCACAATTTTATTTTTCTTAAAGCCAATGACAGTCGATTCGACTCCCACTTGGCATTCGCCGCCGTCGATAACAAAAACATCGTCTCCGAATTCTTTTTGCACGTGAGAAGCTTGCGTAGGACTAGTTTTGCCAAACATATTCGCACTGGGTGCTGCTACAGGGTGATCAAGACGTTTTAGTAGTTCAAGGGCAATGGGGTGATTAGGCATGCGAACGCCCACTGTTTCGAGACCCGAAGTGATCAAATTATTCAGCTTCGGATGTTTTGGTAAAATAAAAGTCAGGGGACCAGGCCAGAAAATTTTCATGAGCTTCTCAGCAATTTCAGGAACAGTCAGCGCCAGTTCTTTCAATTGTTCTGTGGAGTGGACATGCACAATAAGCGGGTCGAAGAAAGGACGCTTCTTCGTCTTAAAAATCAGCTCTAAGCTTGCCGGATTTGAAATGTCACCCGCCAAACCGTAAACGGTTTCGGTAGGGAGTCCCACCACTTGGCCGTCTTTAATCAGGCTTGCGGCTTTCTCAATCTGCTCTTCTTGTTCGGCGGTCAGTTTCATAACGCCGGGTACTTAAACAAAAAAACCAGCTGAGGTCAGCTGGTTTTTCGTCTATCCCTGTCTTGCAAGAGGAATTAGTAGAGTTTTGTAGGGCGGCCATCGCCAGAGATGAAGAAAGTCGCTGTGTTCAACTCTTTCTTGAAGGCGATCGGACGAGTTGTAACACTCCAGTTCAGATTGAGCTGCATACCTGCCACTGGCATTGCGCGTGTGCCGAGGTTTAATACCTGTGGAATTTCAACATTCGCATCAAATACATAACCCACTTTAACATTGAGTCTTTTGTACTGAATAGTTGCGTTCGCAAGGTAGCGACCAGTTCCGTCAATGTTACCGCCGAAGCTGTAAGCTAGACGAGCTTCAAAATCGACAACTTTAATGCCATACAAGTTTTTATAAGTGACACGATAAACTTCACCGCGTGGGATTCGCCAGCCTTCAAGTTGGTTCCAGCAAGAGATGCCCATTGGTAAAGCGTTCGCAGCTACAGAAGCTGTCGTAATAAGTGGAGCATTGTCTTTAATAAGAGTGAAAACTTTTGCTCCGATATTAATGATGGCATCAATTCTGACATCACCAGTTGATGGAAGCCCATCTGTAAATACTCCGCTATTACGAAGAGCTGAGCAATCGCTGGCGTAATCCATGAAACCAGATTTGCGGGCCGTTACTGGCTCGTCTGCGATTTTTTGAATAGTAACAGTTTTGATAATGTCGCCATTCACTTCATGAACAAACTTCTCGCCTTTTTTCATGGCGAATGCAGATGTGCTCAGTGTGAGTGCGATTGCGATAATAGATGCTTTGAACTTCATAGGGCCCCCTTATTAAGTTAAGGAGGAAGCTATCAAAACTGCGGCAAAAATTGGAAAATATTCAGGGATTGGTAAAATTTACTTAGTTTTTACTTAGATCTTAATAAGCCAGGCCAGCAAACCAACCGCGATTGAAGTCGAAGTGGCAGTGATGAGACCGAGGCGAGTGATAAGGCGTAACTCCATCTCACACATTTGGCCTTCCATATGTGAAAAGCGATTATTCATATGTTCTCTCAACATAGTGATATCCGATTTAGATTCGAATTTTAAAAGTGTGAAATCTGCTTTTGTTGCCAAGTCACCCTCAAGTGCATCTAAGACCATTTGTACTTGGGCTTCAGTAGAAGAAGTGTAGACCCGACTTATTTTGATTTATGGCCACGTGAATTCCCATCGCCGTTGGGGTCGGACGAATGATTTAACCCCTACTTTCTCGATCAGCGACTGAGCAAGTAAATCCACGCGTACACGCGTGGATGACTTACTTCATCAAGCCGATCTCGTGCAGTCTCTGCATTAAGAAGTCTTGAGCCAAAACCGGTGGCCATTTTGCTCCGTCACCTTTGCAGCTGTCTAGGCAAGTCAGCATAGCTTCTGGGTTTGGATGGATAAAGAACGGCATTGAATAGCGGTGGCCGTTGGTGCCGTCATTAGGGTTCACCACACGGTGCGTAGTCGATGGGATCACATCATTCGTAATACGAGCAAGCATATCGCCTGCATCAACGACGAGGTTATTCTTATCTGTTTCAACAGGGAGCCATTTTCCATCACGGTCTAGTAGCTCAAGACCTGAAGTCGTAGCCGCCACAAGAATCGTGATGAGATTGATATCTTCGTGTGCAGCTGCGCGAACGCAGCGTGGATCAACAGAATCCGGAATCGGCGGGTAGTGAAGTAGGCGAAGAATTGAATTTCCATCGACCGTCATTTTTTTAAAATAATCAGCTTCAACTTTAAGTGGACCCGTCAAAGCTTCGAGCATTTTATCGCCCACAACATCTAAAGAGCGGTAAAGCTCAGACATTGTTTCTTGAAAACCTTTTACTTCAGTCGGATTAATATTTTCTGGGAATTGAGTTTTATATTTATGACCTTCTGGTAATTCACGACCGACATGCCAGAATTCTTTTAAATCTGAAACTTGTGCATTTTTTGCGTGTTCTTTACCGAACGGAGTGTAGCCGCGCTGATTGCCGCCCACTTTAGAAATATAAGATTTTTTAGTCGCATCTGGCAGAGCGAAAAGCTGTTCGAGCTGCGCGTAAGCTGTATCGAGCATGCTCATGTCGACGCCATGATCTTTTAAAATAATAAAACCGTAATATTTAAGGGCATCGAAAAGCTCATTAACAAAAGTTTGTTTCTCTTGTGGAGAACCCTGTGTGTAAGAGCGCAAGCTCAAAGTTGGAACTTCAGTGTAGGTGCGTGCTGGCTTTGTTAAAGCCGTGCGAGATTGAAAATGACCTGGCGTTTCTGTTGTCGACATAGGACCCCCATCCAATATCCCCCAGAGTTAGTCCTCTCCTATGATTTGGTCAAGGCCTTGAGAGGGAATTTGTGCCTAAAACGGCTTATGTCTAAGCCTTATACAGCCGAATTGGGGCCATTTGCATATAAGAGCGGAATAAGAATCGCATAGCCTAATGAGTTCGCTTTAATAGTCTTTTTCGGAGGTTTTATGACCAAGTCTATCGCCATTTCAATCATTCTAGTCGTAGCACTCGTAGTGCAAGCTTTTGGATCTTTTGCCCTTGCGGGTTCAAGTCGCGTAAAAGAATCCCTTAAGGCAACTGAAGAGCAGAGAATAGAAAGCATTGCCCAATATTACGAAAAGATGGCGGATGTAGATGTAAGTATTGCTTTATTAGAGCGCGATCTTGATGAGGCCATTGCTAAAAATCCAGGTGTTAAAAACAGTTTAACTATCAAAAAAGCGGGTTTGATCGCGGTCGGTGTTGGTATCGGCGTCTTAGCTGTCGGTGGCGGAGTTATTAGCGGTGCCGCTCGTACAGCTGATACATTCAGCAAAGCGCAATCTTTTGCTATAGGAAAGCTCCTCGGTATCGGTGGTAGCTTAATCTCTCTCGCTGGCGGAGCGGTAGCAATCGCTGGTCACGAAGGTTCAATTCAATTAGATGACGGGCAAATTCAAGTGATCAGAGGCCAACTTAAATTAGCCAAGAAACAATTAGCTCAACTTCAGGCGGCTGTAGATCAGTTGATGAAAGTAAAATAGTTCGTCAGGAAGATCATGCGCGTGCGGAATTTATTCTTAAATTTAATCGCCGTCAGTGTGCTCGCAACTGCGAGTGCATCGTCTTACGCCATTTCTTGTGATATTTTCTTTACTAAAAATTATCAGGCCCGCCGAGCCACTCAATTGGCCCAAGCTAAAGATAAGCTCGAAAGGCTTGTTGAAGAAGAGTTGCAAAAAGCTGGTTTTAAAACTGTCGATGATGAGAAAACCTCATGGCGTATTCGTTTTCGCACAAAAAAATTGGCCACCCAAATAGATCCTTATCAGTTTCAGAACGAACGTTACCGCAAATTCTGGATAGAGAAACTCATTGATTTAAAGATCAGTGAGAATCTCAGTGTGATAGATGATTCTTATTTGAATCTGAACGACGGTCAGCGCCGCGCTTTAATGCGTCTGATTTTTCGCTCGATTATTAATAAGGGCCTGCTTGATATTCCGACCCAAGAGCAAAACCCACAGTTTCGCGCAAAGTTTATGAAAGTGGCTCGTTTTATCAGACACAATTGGCCTTTCCGTATAGTGGCTGAATGGCGTTTGCCACGTCGAACGATTCTATTAAGCGAAGAGCAAATCCTCGCTCTTGTTGAAAATGGCTCTAGCGCTATTACTCAAGACCCGATCTTAACGGCTGCTTTACGCTCTGAAGGACGCACTTTAGTTGTTCAGAATCTTAATACCGTCGGTCTTGTGGCCTTTTACGTAGTTTATGCTTATTTTGGTTACAACAATCTCGCACCTAAATTTCTTGATGCCTATGAAGCGGCGAAAGAGTACATCATCGCGCAAAATACAGATGAGTTTGTTGATAAAGTTGAAGTCGCGACAGCGGCTATCGACGTCGAAGAGGTGCAGTTGGCCTTAGCTAGTGATGAAATTCAAGTCGTTGAAAATGATATTCTCACTCGTTACGGTGCTGAAGCTTCGGCCGACGAAAAAATCGAAATTCGTCGGGATATTTGTTTGGATCCTCAGCGCTATGGTAAAACTCTGTCTGCTGACAGTCAGAAAAAATGTTTAGCTGTCTCTAGATGATTTTTTAACATCACCGTTTCTAACTCAAATACTTCTGAAGGCGTAAGGGGTGATTGGTAAAAATCCAATCAACTCCGCGATGAATTTCGCGATAGAGAGCCCCGCGTGTTTCGATAAAACCTGTACCTGTAATTAAACCCTTTTCTTTACTCAGCCTGAGACGCTTATCATTTAAAAGCATAAAGTGTCCGCTGACGGCGCCGTAGTTCCGTTCAAGAGTTTGGGCAACAGTGTTGTCTATATCTCTCCAGTCCACGCACATCACGCTTTGTTTGCTGACAAAATTCTGTGTATCAAAAAGTGAGGGTGAAAGAGTCAGCAGGTAATAATCTTCACAGGGTCTCAGAAGCCGCAAAGTATTTTCGAGAGCTAAGAAGTTATTAGCCGTTAAAATGGAATCTTCGGGTTGCTTAATTTCAATTAAGAGTTTTATTTTTTTACCATAACGTTGAACCATTTCAGAGAGTGATGGAATATCAGGCACTAAAATTCGTAAATCTGAAAAATTCGTATCGGTAACTTTAGTCTCTTGCTTTTTGAATAATCGTCCTAAGTGATTGTCGTGATGAACAACCGGTACGTTATCTTTCGTAAATCGTACATCAAACTCAATCCCCCATATATGGTTTTCAACGGCGAGGTCGAAAGCTTTGAAAGTATTTTCTAAAGCCAATTTATTCTCGTGAACTCCGCGATGGGCAATGAGCTTGACGGCTTTTCTCTGGTCGTGAGTGGGATAAGGGGCTTGCGTGAAGCCCCAGTAGTAGTTTGTGGTAGTATTTAGAATTTTCTCAAATAGGTTCACGCCTTCAGATCGTAGACAGGGTGAACTGGGGGGTCAATAGGCGGCTTACTTTTGTTTAATATAGCCGCGGTGAAGAAGGCGAGAATAGGTGACATAAGCAGCGAGAACAAAGAGAGTTAAAATATTGAATTTAACGAAAAACGTATTCGAATAATTGCTAGTGAGCCCGTAAAATGCGAATACAGTAAGAATCAGCGGTTTTGCCTCGTAATATAATTTTTCAAGCGGATGACTTGATACGGCAGAACGTGACAATTGATGCAAGCGGCGCATTTTCTTTTTCTCCCTAATAAAATACATACTATTTCAGCCTCACGTACCGTCTTAATATTAGAATACGATCTCTTTTTGAAACTGCCCAAGTTTTTTTTTGATGTGTTTCAAAATGAGACAGTGATTAAGCCATGAACAGTTCGGTCATCCAGAATTCAACGGACTCCATCACTTTATTTTGATCGGCTTTCTGACTTAATTCTCCACGTTGCCAGCTAAAAGCTAGACCCATTCTGAAGGCTGTCAATATTTCAGACGCCATAAGGGCGCGATCTTTAGGGTAAGAAAAGTGGGTTTCAAAGTGTTTGGATTGACGGCGAATATAAGCCTGTTCTACTTCTGCTATGCTGCGGCCCGGAGCTGTATCAGTTCCGCGATACTTAAAATAAACGGGTACAAACCAAGGATAATCTTGAGTGTTCTCAAACATTCTTTGCATTCCGGTGCAGATGGCTTTTACTAAATCTTCTTTTGTTGAAATCGTATCTGCCATATCACGTTGAGTGAGATGCATACCTAAGTGATCGATGGCAAAACGAATTAAGTCCTCTTTATCGGCGCCAATGTACTTATAAATCCAAGCACGTGAGACGCCGGCTTTTTTTGCTACCAAGGTGTGGGTGATTTTGTGGGGGCCTAAAGCTCCTAAAAGGGCAAATAAAGCTTTGCTAACAGCATTGAATTTATCCATTTTATCGGTGCGAACATTTGTAGCTTTTGGCGGCATTCATTCAGAAGATTAAACCGTCGCAGATATGTCAAATCTTTCTTTTTTTATCTCGTCAATAAGCCCATCCCATAAATGAATTCTTGCTTGTAATGCCAATTGTGCGACATCCGCTACTTCTTGCCATTTCTTTGCATTCACTCCGCACAATTCACGCAAGAGCTTAACGCCCATCGGGCCATGAGTATCGGCATCGAGTTCAATATGGCGTTTTAAATACGTGCGAAAGGCATGACAAGGCAATCCGGTTTGGCTTTGCACTTTTGGCAAAATATTTTGAAACATTTCTGGGATAATATCTTCTCTGCCTAACAAGAACGCACTGGCCACTTCGTGCGAAGATTTGCTAGCGAGAAGCATCGTGGTGCGCACAAACTGTTTTGTCGCATGCGGAATCGGCATTAGATTGAGGGCATACTCGACGCTGTACTGCGCTTTAATTAAATCAACAAATTCGAGAATAAGGCGGCCATTGGCCTCGACTTCACCCATAGCTTCTACATAAAGATCGAAGTGGCCACGATAATGCCCAGGTTCAATTTCGTCTGATTCTTCTGCGAGAACAATTTCGTTAACTAGGCGTGCGGCCAGCGCTGAAGCTGGTGGCACCCATGGGACTTCAACCGAAGTGAAATGACGCTGGAGACTTTTTAAAAGCGACATAAAATCCCAAACCGCGAAGGCATGGGACTCCATAAAAATCTGCAATGAAATAATATCATCGATCTCATTGTAAAGAGGATGATTGAGGAGCTTTCGTTTGATCGGGTCGAGAAAAATTTCGAGCTCTTGATAAGACGTAATTTTCATATAGCTTCGGCCTCTTTCGAGTTGGATGGCTGAGTCGCTTTTCGTGTTTTCTGCAGTCGCTGTTTATTGCGCACACACTGTTTGAAAATGGCCTTTCGTTTCGCCGTGGCTTGGGCGCTGTAAATCTCTTTGAAAAGTTTTAGAACTCCGGTTTCAAGTTCACGTACTGACATGTTTTTCGGCTGAAAGGTCACATCGAAAAGCGTGCAGGCATCCCAGAAAACCTCTTGTAAGAGGCGGCCTTGGGCCTTGAGTTGCTGATATAAAACTGTGTTCGGAAATGGCGTTAAGATCGTAACTTGCACTTCAGCCAGCGCCAGCTCTTCTATAAAGCGAGCGGTTTGATCGAAAATTTCTGGAGTGTCATGATCCCAGCCCACGATAAAGCAACCGTTTACGCTAATGCCGTAACTTTGAATTTTGTCGATGGCGGCTTTGTATTTTTTAAATTGTTTTTGCTTCCATTGATGGGGGTCGGCTCCCATTAATGTCATTGGATTTGCGCTTTCTAAACCGATGAGTATTTGGTAGCAGCCCGAGCGGCTGATCAGCTCAAGAAGCTCGTCGTCGTCGGCCACTGAAATATCAGTTTCAGTGAACCAGCGAATATCGAGGGGCTCGATAGCGCGTAAGAGATCTTTGGCCCAAGAGCGTTTTAAGAAAGTGTTATCATCCGCAAATTCAATAAATGGTCTGGGCCAGTACTTGCTAATCTCTTGAATTTCGCGAACCACCTGATCGACTTCTTTGCACTTGTAATTGCTAATCGTATGACTAGCGGCACAGAAGTGACAGTGGCGGGGGCAGCCACGTTGAGTTTGCACGGTGATGCGATTGTATTTCGCCATATCTAGTAAATCATAACGAGGTGTGCGCGCATCTTTGAAATTAAAGTAGCCATATTCTTTGGCATTGTAGAAAGGTTTTAGTTCACCGTTCTCGAAATCTTTAGTGAGCTGCTGCCAAATGTATTCGCCTTCGCCCACGATAACTGAATCGCAAAACTCTTGGGCCTCTTCAGGACGAGAGCTGATATGAAGACCGCCCATAACAACTTTGATTCCTTTAGCGCGGATCTCTTTTGCCAGTGAATATGCAAATGGAGCTTGGGCTGTTAAACAAGAGATGGCGACAATATCGTAATCGCCTGGCTTCACATCTTGCGGGCTGAAATCAATAGACTCTTTGTATTCACATTTCCAGTTCTCTGGACAGAATGAAGCTAGGGTGAGGAGGCCCAAAGAAGGAAGTGAAGCGATCACGCGGCCGCGTTCGATAAATCCGGGAAGAGTGACACCTATAGCGCGAAGTTCTTCACTTTTTACACGCACACCACTGCAAGCTAGAAACAAACATTTAATCTCTCTCATTTGAACTCCTTTTTTATAGGACATCTTTTAAAATAAGAATGGCCCCTGCCATTAACGATAAAGAGGGGATCGGAAAGAGATGAAATCCTTTAGGTGTGAAAACTGTGATCCAACATGCGATCGGCATTGTAATAAGACCGACGAGTAAACAAATCAGCGCAGTTTCAGAAATAAGAAACCCGTTAAGGGCGCAAAGACCAGCGAGAATATTAATCATACCGAGCGCAGCGCAGGCAATGTGCCCGAGTCGCATATAGCGCCGAGCTTTATCGGCATATCCTCCGAGCCAAGCGTCATTGACTGAAAGAAGTCCAATCATCATTCCGGTTACGAAACAAAAAAGAATCCCCATCCATCCTGCTGCTATTGAAAATTGTGGTGTCATAAACCCTCCCTAAGAAAGAAATTAACTTAAAGCGGCTATTTCAACGACTAGAAGAGGTGACACTTGCTTGAGTAAAATGTCACTTCACCCTACAATGTCAGACGTGATACAGTACGATACCCACGGGGAAGACATTCAAATCAAATTTACTCATCACCTCGATGAGTCGGTTCAGTTTCCTGTACTAAAGGTCAGGTTCTCTCAACAGATCATATTTGATTGCCACAATCTAAAAACCGTCAGTTCATACGGGTTACAAAAGTGGATCACGTGGATGCGCTCTTTTGATCCGCGTATTCAGTTTGTTTTTAGCGGGTGTCACAGCCGAATCGTCGATGCATTTAATTCGGTGGCAGGGTTTGCTCCTCAAGAAACTGTTGTGGAATCTTTTTATTTGCCGTTCTTGTGCCATCACTGTGGTCATGAAGAGGAGATACTCCTCAAGCGTGGCAAGGATTATATCGAGACGCTTGAGGAAAAGGCTCGATTTTTAGCTCCGGATATGATGAACTGTCCGAAATGCCGAGAACCGATGGAGGTCGCTATTCTCGAAAAAAAATATTTACAATTCCTCCATGCTAAAAAAGACTAAATAAAGGAATTAATGAAGTCTCGTCCAAAAATCCGTTTCGGAGTATCCGGGCAATCAAATCCCCTGAAAAGGCCAGAACAAAACAAAAATCACTCTCCCGCCCGCAAGGCTTTCTCTAATAAGCAGAACGATGAACAAAATGATGAAAGAAAAAGACCGCAAAAAGGTTTATCGAACTTGTCAGGTAAAGACTGGGCCAAACCAGAAAAGAAACAGTGGTCGCGTGAAGAAAATCGCGAACGCTCAAATAGCTTTAATCCCAACAACAGAAATTTCAGCCGTAATGAGCCACCAGCTAAAGCAAATGATCGCAACTTTCGCTCTGATAGAGGTGGGCGCCCAGATCGTAATAAAAGAACACAGTCTGGTGATGGCCGCTTAGTGACTGGCTCAGTAAAGCGCCATCCAGACGGATATGGTTTTCTCATTCCTGATGATTCAGACTTGCCAGATATTTATGTTGGCAAAGGTTCAATGATCGGTGTGATGACCAACGATAAAATTGAAGTCTCTGTTCATAAAGAAGGCGATCGTTTTCGCGGTGAACTCACTCGCGTGGTCAGCCGAGAGACAAAAAAAGTTTCCGGACTTATCGAAACTCGTGGTCCCGTTAATGGGGTCATTCACGATGTCAGCTTTGCTTGGGGCGAAGATTTAAAAGTCACTATCCCGGCCGGAATGAAAGTTAAGAATGGCGACTGGGTCACTGTACGTATTGTGACTTATCCTGAACACATGCGCGGCTTTCAAGGTGAACTTGAGTCAGTGATCGGCGACATTGCCGACGCAAAAAATGATAACATTCGAGTTCTCGCCGCTTCTGGTATTCCGCATGTATTCACGAAAGAAACAATGCGCGAAGCTGAGCAGATTCCTGATCATGTGACCGAAGAAGATCGTGTGGGCCGCTTAGATTTAAGAAATAAAAATTTCATCACTATCGATGGTAAGACGGCGAAAGATTTTGATGATGCAATTTATATCGAGAAGAGTCGCCGAGGATTTAAACTCTGGGTAGCCATTGCAGACGTGAGCCATTACGTCAGGCCGGGGACAGCTATTGATGACGACGCTTATGAGCGTGGCACATCAACGTACTTTCCGAATTTCGTTTCGCCTATGCTCCCAGAAGCTTTATCAAATGAAATTTGCTCATTAAAACCAAAGGTTGATCGCCTCGCTTTAGTTTGCGAAATGGATATTGATTATGAGGGTAACACCAATGCTTCAAACTTCTTTGAAGCGGTTATCAATAGCCAATCGCGTGTCACTTACGGTGAAGCGCAAGAGATCATCGATGGCGGAGCGGTCGAGAAGCACTCTCATATCGCAAAAGATATTTTACTCGCTTCAGAACTCGCTCATATTTTAATGGATCGCCGTTTTGCTAATGGCAGTTTAAATCTAGAAGTGCCTGAGACTATGATTGAAATCGATCAGTCGGGCGTACCAGTGGACATTATCAGATCAGAGCGTTTATTTGCTCACCGCTTGATTGAAGAGATGATGCTCGCGGCCAATGTAGCCACGGCTCAATTCTTAGATTCTAAGAGAGTGCCAGCGCTTTATCGTATCCATGATTCACCAAAGCCAGATGCGATTACGATTCTCGAAGGCTATCTTGATAATTTTGGTTACGCGAAAAGTTTATCAGGCTCGGGCCTTCAGAAAAAACTCACAGCAGCTTTGCAAGAATTCGCGGGCAAGCCTCAAGAAATTATTTTAAATATCTTAACTTTGCGCTCGATGATGCAGGCGAAGTACAGCCCTGATAATATTGGCCACTTCGGTTTAGGGTTTTCTCATTACGCTCACTTCACATCGCCTATTCGTCGTTACCCAGATTTGATTATTCATCGCCTAGTAAAGTCAGTGATTGCTCCGGATAAGGGCTATCAGAAGGTTTCTAATGAAGACCTTGAGACAGCGGGTTCAATGCTCAGCGCTTGCGAGCAGCGGTCTGTAAAGGCTGAAAGACAAATTGTATCGATCAAGAAGGCCCGCTTCGTACAGAAGCATTTAGGGGAGGAGTTTGATGGCATTATCAGCTCGGTCACTAAATTCGGGGTTTTTGTGCTCCTCAGACAGTTCGATGTGGATGGTCTTGTTAAGATTGAAGAACTTGGCGACCGCTTGCACTTTGATGAGGCCCATTTAAGGCTTTCTAACCGTAAAACGGGGGTGGCTTTCGAAATCGGTGATCCTATAAGAATTCAAATCGCAGCCACTGATATTCAGAGCGGCAGAATTGACTTTGTGCTTCCGACAGAGGATGAAATAGGCCATGCGCGTCTCAATCTTCAAAAGAAAAAGAACCAACCCGCTCAAAAGCGCGGCTCGCCTCAAGACGATCGTGAGCGTGTTCGTGAAGCACGGGTTTCACGACCTGGTGGAAAGAATAAAGCTAAGCCGGTTCGCGGCGGTGGGAAGAACTCTAGAAAAAATCGTAAGTAATGATGATGCACTCGCGTACACCGTGCCTGAGCGTATTCGATTGTCTTTTGAAGAGCTCGGCCCCGCTTTCGTTAAGTTCGGGCAGCTTTTGGCCACTCGCCCTGATTTAGTCCCACCTGAATACTCTGAAGAATTTAAAAAACTCCATGACCAAGTTCACACTTTGCCGTGGCCTGATATTAAAGGCGTTCTCAATCACCATTTTGGCCAAGATCTCAGCCAGGTGTTTAAAGAGTTCGATCAGACTCCATTAGCTGCAGCTAGTATTGCTCAAGTGCATACGGCGACTCTTCTCAACGGGGATAAAGTTGTCGTTAAGATTCAGCGCCCAGGCATTGAAGCCATTATTGAAGAAGATCTCAGCGTTCTCTATACGCTGGCCGAACTGATTGAGAAATATATCCCTGAGGCTCGTATTTATAGTCCACTCCAGGCGGTCGATGAATTCGCTCGAGCACTTGAGCTTGAAACAAATTTTATTATTGAAGCGAATAATGTTCGTCGTTTTAAAGAAAACTTCGCTAGTGAGCCTAGTATTAAAGTGCCAGAGGTTTATGCTCATCTCTCGGGTAAACGCGTTTTAGTTCTTGAGGCCCTTGATGGAATCCCGCTCAGCCATAAAAATGCCCTTGATCAAGAAGGAATTAGCCCCGAGCAAGTTTTAAAAACCGGCTTACGTTGTTACCTGAAAATGGTTTTCAGCGATGGTCTCTTTCATGGCGACCTTCATGCAGGTAATTTCTTCGTTTTAAAAAACAATCGTATTGGCTTGATTGATTTTGGCGTCGTCGGCCGCCTCAATCGTAAAACTCAATCTTCAATTGCCAGTATGCTTATCGCTTTAGCTACTGAAGATTATGATCGCCTAGCTTATGAGTACGTTGATCTTGCCCCATACTCTGATCACGTGGATGTCGATCTTTTCGCTCGCGACTTACGTGATTTAATTTCACCGTACTACGGACTCACACTTAAAAATGTAAACGTCGGTAAGCTCTTAATGGACTCTTCAGGTATTGCCGCTCAATACCGCCTGCAATTACCGGCTGAGCTGATCATGTTCTTTAAATCCATCGTGACCATCGAAGGCATGGGCCGCGTGATCATGAGTGATTTTAATTTCTTGGCTTATTCTCTCGAATTCGCTTCTGAGCTTATGCAGTCGCGAGCCGAGCCGACAAAGATCCTAGCCGATTGGTCAGGAGCGGGTAGAGATCTCAATTCCCTTCTTATTGGCTTGCCTCGCCAACTGAAACAAATGCTTCGCCGTCTGAATAATCCAGATGCTTCACTTAAAATCGAACTGCAGCAGATTGAAGAGTTAAAAAATGCGGGGCGAAACTCCGCACAGACTATTTTTTTTGGATTAGTTATCGCTGCCCTTATTATTGCTGGGGCTATAATTCAAACTGTTGATCGTACCAACTTCGTACTTGGTCTGCCATTTTTAGCGGCCTTTCATTATGGGGTGGCTACAGTTTTGGTTCTTATTCAATTGTCACGTCGATAATTGCCCCCTAGACAAATGGCCGAGACTGATGGGGCTCTGTTATTCTCTTGCCTATACGCACTTACTGTAACAAAATTTATTTATAAATATCAGTAGTTTATAAACTTGTAAACATTTTGTCTCGGGTGAGTATGTTTAAAAATTTCTTGGTTTTCGGCCTTCTATTTTTTAATTTTCAATCCGTAATTGCGGCGAATATTGAGATGAACGGTTTTGCCAGCGTGTATGGGCGCTCTTCTACAACGCAGAAAGTGCGTGACGAATCCACCGACGATCATGGGCTTAATTTCAGTAATGACAGTAAAATCGGTATGAACATACGATCGAATTTTGAAGAGGGTTGGTCGGCTGTTGGTCAGTTCTTAGCTTCACAGAAACATCCCATCCCAAATGAAAATGGTGCGAATTGGGGCGGTGAATTCGATTGGTTTTTCTTAAAATATGAAGACCCGAGCGGATTCAATTTAAAAATTGGGCGTCAGTTGATGCCAGGTTCAATAACTGCTGAATATGTAGATGTGGGTTTGACTTACCCATGGCGTGAATTACCTCAACAGTATTATCTAGCCGTATCCTTTAAATCATTTGAGGGGGTCGCACTAGGATACCAAATGCCTTTTCTCGGCCATACACTAACATTTCAAACTTATGGTGGAAATGGACGACCTTTGCTGCAACCTAACGCAGATATGGTTATTGAGACCAATGATATCTTGGGAGCTGTCCTTCGACTTGACGCTGGTGACTGGTTGTTTCAGGCAGTCTATGCACAAGTCCATATCCTTATCATTAATCCAAGCTATTCGCCTACACCGCCTTCACCGGTTAATATTGAGACGAGCTTAGATGGTACGGTCCAGGCTGTTTATCTAGGTGGGCGTTATGATGCTGGCAAAGATATGGTATACGTCGAATATTTACAGTCATGTAGAACGGGCGAGCCAGAATGTGATGTGCGAAGCTATTATGGTACTTACGGACGACATTTCGGAAAGTTTTTGCCCCATTACACCTATGCATTTGCAGACTGGATAGTGGCTGGCTTTTTCGATGGTCACGAAATTTCACATACTTTAGGGTTAAACTATCAGCTTCGGGATTCTATTGTTTTGAAGGGCGAGTACCTCTGGCAAGAAGATAAACACGGTGCAGTTTTCTTAACCAAAGAAGGCCGAGCTGAATCGGTGGCGGTGGGCCTGGATGTCGTGTTTTAATCTGTACGGAGGACGTGTGTTCAAATTAAATTCAATTTTTGTTTTTATTTTTATTTTTGCAGGCCCTGTCGTTTCTTTAAGCGCAATAAATTCACGGGCCGATGTGGTTATAATCGCCAACTCCGAAAATAAAACCGCCTGGGATATAGACGAACTTCGTAAAATCTATCTCGGTGTTGTAAAGCCGCTTGGGCTTACGATTTTAGATCAAGCTGAAACTCAAAAAATCCGTGAAGAGTTTTACATTAAGTTTGTAGCGAAGAACCCCAGCGAAATTAAGAGAAAGCGCAGCATTCTTATTTTTTCTGGCGAGAAAGTGCCACTAGTATTGCCCGATGATTCAGCGGTCTTTGATCACGTCAAGAAACATGAAAATGCTATTGGTTATGTATCTAAAGAATTTATGGATAAAGAAATTTCTAAAACTAAAGTTGGGTTACCGGCTTCAATTTTCATTGTGAAATAATAAATGAAGAAAAAAGAATCTAGTTTAATTGATAAAGTATCCGGCGTCTTGCCATACGTCGGATTTGTTATTGTGGTGGCGTTGATTGTCCACACCCAATATTCCGCGAGAATTATCGAACAAACAATTGAACAGTCGGTCGCAAAACAAGAATCATTGCGCAATATTTTATGGACGAACTTACTCGCCCAAAGAATTGCAGTTTTTTCGACCTCGTCAATTTTGCAAAAAGATACAGAGCTTATCGACCGGGCTAAAGAGTCGGCTCTGGCCGCCCCTACGTTTTTAATCGATCAGCAAACACCACGCCAAAGAGAGATGATTTCACAAATGAGTGCCATAGCCGAATCGATTGATCCGGCTTTTGTAAGCCTACAGTCCACATTGCCTTTGGCTACAAACCACCCGGTTTTAGACCTTTTAAAAAAGATCGATATCCTCGGTAGCGCATTGAATGAACACGAATCTGAGGAGTGGTTCAATCTCGTCGAAAAAAATGCTCTTTTGATCAGCGATCTTAAGGGTCGTCAGATTTATATTTATGCCACGTATGTAATTTTCGTATTTTTCCTCGTGGTTTTATGGTTAGTCGGGCGTCTTCGCATCCGGGCTGAGAAGTCTTTGCGTGAAAACGAACGTAAGTTGCGTGTACTCACCGAGGCAAGTTTTGAAGGTTTAATAATTATTGAAGGGGATAGTAAGATTATCGAAGTCAACCCTGCATTCGAAAGCCTATTGGGTTATTCTTCAGCATCAGTTGTACAAAAATCTTTGGCAAACTTTATCACTTCAACCGTTGAGGGCTTTGAACTCGACGTTAACTCGATCGCTATGAGCCATATTTCAACAAGTGAGGGGATCGGGATCTGTAAAGACGGTCGCCGCATCCCGATCGAAATTTCGGTGAAAAACTCGCTGATGGCGAATGTCGCCATAAAAATAATTGCAGTGCGCGATCTTACAGAGAAGAAGATCACTGAACACCTGCGGGTAGAAAAAGAATCGGCTGAGCAGTCAAATCGAGCCAAATCTTTATTCTTGGCAAATATGTCCCATGAGCTACGAACGCCAATGCATGGAATTTTGAGCTTTGCTCGTTTTGGTTTGGTCAAGACGACTGGCCCAGAGCAAGCTGAAGTTCGAGATTTTTTTAATGAGATTCTCGGAAGTGGGAATCGTCTTATGCAGCTTTTAGATGATTTATTGGACTTGGCGAAGTTAGAGGCCGGTAAAATGAGTTATGCGATGCAGGCCCTGGATTTTCTAATTATGTGCGAAAAAGTTATAGATGAGCTCAAGGCATTTGCAAACGAGAGATCCATTACTTTCAAATTCATCAAACATGAGGCCAAACACATTATTCTGGTGATGGATGATACTAGAATTGCTCAGGTCATACGAAATATCTTAACTAACGCCATTAAATTTTCATCGGTTGGTGGACTCATCACTATTGACGCGAAAGTCGAAGAATCAAATTTAATTTGTAAAATTTCGAATGCCGGAATTCACATTCCACATAATGAGCTTGAGAGTATTTTTGATAAGTTTTCACAGAGCACTAAAACGCGCACTGGAGCGGGTGGCACTGGACTTGGTCTTTCAATTTGCAAAGAAATCGTCAATCACCACCACGGTAAAATTTACGCCGAGAGTGAGCAGGGTGGCCTTACCAGCTTTATTTTTAGTCTGCCACTTGAGCAGCCCAAATTTAAAAAGAATCTCAAAGAAACGATTTAAGTCCCAGTTCTTGAAAGGAACTTATGAGCGAAAAGCGTAAAATTCTGGCGGTCGATGATGAGCCACGAAATCTTAAAATTCTAACTTTAAGTTTGGGTGATGCATGGGAGGTCAGAACGGCGGCGAACGGCGAAGAGGCTCTCAGCATTATGGCCGATTATATACCTGAAGTGCTTCTTCTTGATATTATGATGCCTGGTATAGACGGGTATGAGATCTGTCGCCGCGCGAAGCTTGAACCCAAACTTGAGCTGACAAAGATTATACTCGTTTCTGGCAAGGCTATGCTTGAGGAGAGAATAAAAGGTTATTCGTTAGGTGCAGATGATTATGTGACGAAGCCGTTTATACCTGAAGAGCTGGCGGCAAAGGTCAGAGTTTTTCTGCGTCTCGTAGATACCGAAAAAAAACTCAAAGAGCTGAATCATCAGCTCGAAGAAAAAGTGGTTGAGCGCACCAATCAGCTGCTTGACGCTAAATCGCGCCTTATTCAGACGGCTAAGATGTCAGCATTAGGTGAGATGGCGGGCGGTATAGCTCACGAGATCAATACACCACTAGCGGCATTAGTTTTGTTGTCGAGTCAGGTCAGCGACATGGTAATGGATGACCCTATTGATAAAACTCAGATTGTTAAGACCCTTGAGAAAATAGAGAAGACGACGCTTAACATCGGGCGGATTATCAACGGTCTTCGGACATTTTCCCGTGATGGCAGTCGAGATGGGTTCGCGCCCTCATCTATTAAAGAGATTATTGAGGGAACATTAGGTCTTTGCGGTGAAAAAATTAAAAAGAGCGGTGTAGATGTTCAGTATTCCCTGCCAGATGGAGATCTAATATTTAACTGTCGAGCAACGCAAGTATCACAGGTTTTGCTAAATCTTATCCAGAACTCTTTTGATGCTGTCGAATCACTACCTGAGAAATGGATAAAAGTAGAAGCCAAGAAGGTTGATGAAAATTTAATTTTAAAAGTTACAGATAGCGGTAAAGGTCTCAGTGAAGAGGCGCAACAGAAGATGTTCCAACCCTTCTTTACCACTAAAGATGTGGGCCGTGGTACCGGCTTGGGCTTAAGTATCTCTAAAGGCCTGATCGAGTCCCATGCCGGAACTATTACATTAGACAATCAAGCGCCAAATACGAGCTTCATCATTAAAATTCCAATTAAGCAAAAAGGAGATTCATGAAGGCTTCAGATTGCCGAATCCTAATAGTTGAAGACGACGTTATATTTTCGGAGGCATTGGTATATGAGCTCCGCCGCAAAAAATTTCAAGTTGAGTCGGTGGTTAACGGTGAGATGGCTTTCGATTTATTTTCAAAGAAAACTTTTGATCTCGTGATTTCAGATATAATCATGCCTGGCGGCGGCGGTATAAGTCTGCTGCAAAAAATAAAGATGCTCCAGCCAGAGACGCCCGTGATCATGTTAATGACGGGTTATTCTGAAATTACTATCGAGCAGGCGCGTTCTGAAAATGCCGACGCAATTTTTTGCAAGCCGCTCGACCGTACGTCTCTTTTGCGTATTATATCTTTGCTTTTAGGATTAGAAAATTTGAATGTCGTTACTAACGAAGCTTCGCCAGCTACAACAATAAAATTATTTTTTCAGGAGATTGCCCACACCTTTGAGTCATCGGTATTTAGATTTGTTAAAAATGGTCTATTCTTGCCTATTGTGCAGCCCTTTCCTCAGGTGCACGATATTGCACGGATTAGTTTTTCATCTTCATCCAACACAGGTGTTCATGAAATTATCATGAGCAGTAATGGAGTGGTGAAGTGGATTTTCTTTAAGGAAAAGAGCGGAGCACAGGCTGAAATTGGAGTGGAGTTCATGCGCCTTACGCCAGAAGATGAAGCTAAGCTGGCTCGACTGACTACTTAAACAAGCTATCAAGCGCGCTCATAACTTGATAATCGAGGCGGTCATCATATACCATTTTCATGCGACTTAATGCTTCTTTGGCAGGCATTGGTTTTTGCAAGGGAGTTTCAATAGTCAGCTCTATAAATTTGTTTACCGCCTGAAGGATACGAGACAAGGGGTGCTGTTCATTTTTCGTTTTTCTAATCGGAAATCCCATGCCTTTTAAATCTTCATGATGCTCAAAAACAATCTGAATAACTTCTGATGGGACATTGCGCACAGCTAATAGGATATCTTGACCACGAGATACGTGGCCCTCAATGAGTCGGCACTCTTCAGCGCTTAACATATGGCGAGGTTTTTCGAGGATGGCACGATCCACTTCTTTTTTGCCGATATCATGAAAAAGGCCAGCCATACTCAGTCGGGACATGACTGAGCTCGATTCTAAGCCCATTTTTTGCGCCACTAATACGCAGTAAAGTGAAACGCCTAAAGCATGAGCATAGAGATAGTCGGAGTGGTTATTTAGTAGATCCAACAAATTGAAGTGCTCTTCAGATTTTGAAAGCGATTGTAGTGAAACCTCTAAAAAGGCTTTGGCTTCATTAAAGCTCTCTTTGTCGACGCCATCAATGTAGGCTTTTTCTAAAATAACTTCGCCAGAATATTTTAGAAAATTATTTTTCTTTTCTTGGGATACGTTGGCGGCATTTACAGCTCTTGCCACTTGTAGATTGAATTCAATAAGAGTGTGGAAGTCTTCTTTTTTGATGTAAAGAAATTTTACGCCCAGACCTTTATAATGTAAGACTTTATCCTTCGGTAGTTCATAGCCTTTATGGGCAATTTTGATAACTTTAACTTCTGATAGTTTCACGTAAACATCAAAGTCAACAATAGGCCTTGATACAAACTCTTCAATAGAGACTTTGCAATACTCTTCTTTGGCCTTTGTTTCGACACTTTCGAGCTTATTCAGACCAAGAATATCGTAGATAGTAGAAATAAGTTCGACATTTTTAAAAGGCTTTGCAATAAATCCTTTAGCTCCTAAATCAAAGGCGGACTTAGTTTCAAGGAGCATTGAAAAGCCTGTCATGATAATGAATGGCGTATCCGGTTTATTGGTTTTAGCCCACTCAAGGAGTTCGATGCCCGTAAGGTTAGGCATTTGAATATCTGATACAACTAGGTCAAAGTCCTGCAGAGTCATAATATCTTTTGCTGCTTTACCGTTAGGCGCAGAAAGCACAGTAAATTTCTTTTTCAGCGCATCGCAGACAGCATCACGAAAAAAATCATCATCCTCAACTACCAGTATCCTCTGCATACTAAATCCCTTTGATATATAAATATTATATATTTACGATTCAAACATTCAATATGTAAGAGGTCTGGGTGTTGTTCTGGACTATCATTTTAAGCTTTATAAAACAGAGAGAATTATGCATGGCGTACAAATAGCCCCGGTGTTCTAGAGTACAAGATAGATGACTGTCTGCGCGCATAAAAAAGCCCACTATGAAGGAGCATAGTGGGCCGTAGAAAGAGTTGCGTTATAAGGTATCCCGTACCTATGGAGCCATCATCACGACTGAAGCCACGACGATAAATGCCACCCAAAGTGTTCCTGACCATTCTTGTACTTGAGTCGTCATTCTGATTCTCCTTATCCTAAAAGTTTAAGTGCTACTTGTTGGGCTTGATTCGCTTGAGTCAAGACCGACACACCAGCTTGTTTTAAAATTGTATTACGTGTGAGCTCTGCGCTTTCCGCAGCGATATCTGCATCACGAATACGAGAATTTGCAGCTGACAAGTTCTCATGAGCAACCGCTAAGTTGTTCACAGTCGATTGTAAGCGGTTCTGCATGGCACCGAAGTTGGCACGCATCGCATTGACCGAAACCATGGCATTATCCACGTTCGCTAAACTTGTTTGTGCTCCTTCTTTTGTACCAACAGCTTCTGCAAATAGACCTAAAGACTCTAAGCTTGAATTCGCAGCTGCCGTATTGAACGAAATGCGATCTTTGAACGGGTCGTTGTAAACGCCCACCTGGATGTCCATAAGACCGCCAGTTCCGTTAAGTAAATCGTAACCGTTAAATGTCGTCACCTCAGCGATACGCTGAATCTCCGACTTGAGCTGTTGATATTCAACATCAATAAATTTTCTTTCAGTATCACCGATCGTGTCTGAAGAAGCTTGTACGCCCAATTCACGTAAGCGAATGAGCATGTTTGAAACTTCGTTCAAACCACCTTCTGCAACCTGAACGAGTGAAATACCATCGTTCGCGTTACGAGAAGCCTGGCCGAGACCACGAATCTGACCGCGTAAGTTTTCACTAATCGCGAGGCCAGCAGCATCGTCTGCAGCTTGGTTAATACGGTAACCAGAACTTAATCTCGCAAGGGATTGATCCATCGCGCGGTTCGTTCCGCTTAAGTTTTTCTGTGCATTTAACGACGCCACATTCGTCGATATCACTAGTGCCATAAATTGTACCTCCATGGTATTGGCACATCGTCCTTGACGTTCGCGCAGCTATCCGTAGCCGTGCGGGCAAATACTTTGCCTTTTTTGTTATTGTTATTTGTTACTAAAAAAAACTGACTGCTAAAAATTTCAAAATTAAATAGGGTAGACTGATTGAGCGCAGAGGAATCCAGACCGGGTACCGGTTGATTTTGAGGATTTTGCGCATCCTGCGCGTGGTGGTGAGACGATCTCCGATCGCTCGCAAACGTGTGCGATAAACTCACAAAGCTCTTCTTTCTTGGTCAGCTCAGCTGACTATTTATTTTTCAAACTTCTAACTGCTTAACTAACTTTTTTTACTACTTACTTCTAAATCGCTAATATAAAAACATTCGCAAATATTTCTCAGTTAAATGAAGGGCTCTAGCTCTCGCTAGAGCCTCTCCAATAGCAGGAAACAATTTGGATCTCTCGTTCAGTATCCGTACGATGTTGCCATCAACGGGGAGTGGATAAACAATTTATCCACTCGTGAGCTAAAGGCCGTAGCCATAGCAGACAAGTCTCTTAATCAGTTACGATTAAGAGAACGTCTTGTTCAAGAGTCCCAGGGCGATTTGTGACGACTGATTGGCTTGAGCTAACACTGAAGTACCGGCTTGTAATAAGACGTTATTCATTGTCATCTCTGCAGTTTCTTCTGCAACATCCACATCACGAATACGTGAGTTAGCTGCAGACATATTCTCTACCGACACAGCAATGTTATTGATGGTCGATTGGAGACGGTTCTGAACCGCACCAAAGTCGGCGCGCATCGCCGATACACTTACTATTGCAGTATCCAAAGCTGATAAACTGTTCTGAGCTGAAGCTTTGTCAGCTACGCTAGTTAGGTTCACACCTAAAGCAGCGGAGTTGGCATCGGCTTTCGAGGCATCGAATGACAATCTATCAATATTCGGATCATTTCTTGTTCCAACTTGGAAATCTAAAATTGAGCCAGTACCACTTAAGAGTAGTGTGCCGTTAAACTCTGTACCGTCCGCGATACGATCCACCTCTGATACGAGCTGATCATATTCTACGTTCAGGAACTGTCTTTCAACAGGACCGATAGTATCAGAAGCTGCTTGTACAGCTAATTCACGTAAACGAATCAGGATACCTGAAATTTCGTTTAAGCTACCTTCTGCTACTTGTACGAGTGAAACGCCATCTTGAGCGTTACGTTGTGATTGTTTAAGACCACGAACTTGTGCTCTTAAGTTTTCACTGATTGCGAGACCGGCGGCATCGTCGCCAGCTCTGTTAATTCTGAAGCCCGATGATAATCGCTCTAAGCTCTTATCGAGGCCTAACTTCGAAGCACGCAAATTTCTCTGTGCGTTCAATGAAGCCGTGTTTGTGTTAATTCGTAAACCCATTTGATCCTCCTCCTTGAAGATGTTCAAGTTACAATCCGTGTAACTTGTGAGTCTTTCGACTCAATGGTAATCCGTTACTTATCCATTCGGGTGTCTCATTCTGATCCTTAATTTTTTTTTCTCTTTTTGAGATTTTCTAGACGAAGGTGACGAGACGGTAATGGCTCTTATTTAATATCGCAGAGCTGAAGGCGATTCCTGGTTTTTGGTCTGGCTCAAAATTAACATCGCGAAATAATACGAGGGAAAGCTCTCTACATTTTTATGTCTATATATAAGGAGAGTTTTATATATCGGTGGGTTTCGCCATATATATAGATAGATATATAGATCTAAAGATTTTCAAAAATATTGAGCCTGTGCCGGCCCTTTCCGTCACTTCGACCAAAAGTTAAGCACTATGATTTAGCATTAGGGAAGCCATTAAAAATGCTTGGGGGTAACTTGTTGATTCGTAATAGCTTTTTAAGTTGCTGAATTCAGCGGAGTTTAAGAATGTGTGGAACCCGTTTTGCTAATAGATACGACTGGAACCCAAATACAATTTAGGAGAAATAATGAAAAGCGTAGTACGTAACATCGCCATATTGATGTTTTTGTCAGGATCTATGAGCGCTGCAAACGCCACAGGTACACCTGCACAATCACAACAACAAAATGTTTCCATTGGTATTAACAATGTGAACAACAACACTAACAAGAACACTAGCAATTCATCTAGTACTGCTGCTGCACAAGCTGCCGCCGCTGCCAAGGCGAAAGCTGCTGCTGCCGCTAAAGCAAAGGCTGTTGTTACAACTCCAGCTCCGAAGCCGGCTCCTAAGCCAGCTGCGCCGAAGCCAGCTCCATCTGCACAGGCACAAGCTGATGCCAAAGCAAAAGCTGCTGCTGCCGCCGCTGCGAAAGCCCAGGCTGCTGCCGTCGCTAAAAATACTTCGACTTCAAATTCGTCGTCGTCTTCTTCAAACCAGACAGCTGTAAATTTGCAAACGAGCCAGTCACAAGCCCTTAACAATTCAGGTAATAACTCTGCAACTGGCGGAGCGGGTGGCGCTGGCGGTGCCGGCGGAAATAGCTCTAGCTTAGCAACTGGCGGCGCTAGTACTGCGACTGTCAAGGGTGGCAATAGCACATCTGGAGTAAAAAACTCTGGCAATTCTTCAGCCGCACTTAACAACTCAGGTAATGCGACTCTTTCAGACTCTGGTAATTCTTCATCGACTTCATCGTTGAGCAACTCAGGCAACGCATCACTTAACAACTCTGGTAATGCTTCAGTATCTGATACTGGCAACTCTAACGTGAACATCGAGGGCGACACACTTATTAACACATATGAAGCGCCTAAAATTCCGGTATCAAGCGCAGCGCCTTCGTTCGCTACAGTTTGCACAGGCGGTATGGCCGGTCAGACAATGAAAATCGGTTTCTCTCAGAGTTCAGTAACTATGCAATGTAAAGATTTGCTTGATAGTTTCTCGCAACTTGAGTGGCTCGAGCGCACTTGGGCTCTCATCAATAACATCTATGTACCACGCCTTGAAAAATCAGAGAGACTTAGAATTGCTCTTGAGACTCAAATTACTGAAATCACTCAGAACATCAAGAATGCTGAGCTTGAGCTTAAGAATCCAAACCCTAAAAATGATGGTGTAACGGCTGAAATTATCGCAGAAATGCGCCGAGAACTTCAGATTCGCGAACGCAAATTAGAAAAACTCGATGTTGAAGAAGCTGGTATGTATGCAGATGTTCAAGATATGTCGTTCCAAGCTAAGGAAGCATTTGGTCGTTCAGCTAAATCAATGAGACACGCGCACTTGAACGTACGCTCTAAGTCGACTCGTGTTGGTACTTTCTTGGCAAATGCAGCTCAGAATCTTTTCGCTCCACTCGGCTTTATCGCAATTCTTAAAGGAATGTAATTAAGTCTTTATATGTTTAAGCACCTTGTTTTGCTCCTTATTGTGGTTCTCGTGTCTCAGCCCGGTCGGGCTGAGACATTTTTCGTTCAGACTAAAAAGCACGGCGCTATTGAATTTACAGCAGAAGCCTACAAAGAGTTTCAAAATTCAAATACGATTAAGAAATCTATCCAGTTACTAATTAAAAAGAAAAAATGTGAGGCTGGCAGAGGCGACCTCGCTTCAAGCCATGCGGTTCATTATTCTTATGCTTGCGTTATTGGGTATCATCCACACCCTCTTATTTTATTTTCAACTAATCAAAAAGATATAAATCATGCGAATTTTTACGTCGATTTACTAGATGACGAAATGTTAACTCTCCTGCAGAAGAGAAGCGAATATCAAATAGCTGCAAAAGATAAAGCTTATGCTTCTAGTAAGAAGAATGGAATTTGGTATCGCCTCACGATCGTTGATGTGCAAGATCCCAAGATTGTGAACGTTGACCTTTCAGATTTTGATTCATTGCTAAAAGAAATCGAAGAGCTGGTTGTCGAAAAAGACAGCGTTCCTACTGGACGTCGTCAGGCAAAAAGACCCGTTCTGGCTCGTCGTCACTAATTTTAATCGGCTTAAACTTATCTTTAAATACCGAAAGAATGGCCTCACAACCTTGTTTTAAACCTTGGCGAGTGGGCTTTATACGTATCATCTGACTTTCAAACCACGCGAAGTGCGAGATCAAGGGGATGCCGGCGAAACCGAGTGTGCCGCCAATACCAGCGGTCTTGGGTCCTTTAACTGCAATTGGAAAGCCCATAAAGTAAGTGGTTTTGAAATCAGTGATCTCTGCGTGCGGAGCCTTATCGAAATGCAAGAAGGCACGCAGACCAAAAAATAATGAAACCGTCGGAGTGATGGCGCGAGTTCCAACCTCTATGTCGATGTTGTAATGGGTCGACCACTTGGCATTTTTCTCAAAAGAGCGAACCGTATCACGTGATAAAAAACCACCAAAGCCAACAAAAGCGCGTCGAAAGCCAATTCCAGTTTTCAAGCCGAGTCCTGTGCAAAACCCGAACTTTTGGCATTCGATAATGTCTCGGGCATTTTCGATGATTTTATAATCTACGGCTTCAAGCATATCTTTAAACACCAAAATACCAAGATCATGTTGAGTGAGGCCACTCTCAACAGTGGGGAGGGTTCGTTCGTAGTTGATCGCGTCACCGCCGACGATCACTTTTGTGATTTCTACGGTCGCATCTTTAGCAAATTTCAAAGCGCGACTTTCATTTTTAAAAAAGCACTGGCGCTTTTGCTCTAGCCATCCCAGCTTGTCGATATGGTTGCGCAATTGCTTTGCGATCTCTTCAAGAATAATGCGACGACGGTTTTTAAAAATCGTGATTTCATCAGGGCTAAAGGCCCAGATGCGTAAACGCATATCGCGGTTGAGGTGTGAGTCATCAATGGCAATTGATTCGCAGTCTGTGGCTTGAATAGAGAGGGGCTCAAGCTTATATGGCCCGTATAGCGGAGCGGAATCCACCTGCGCAAAAGCGGGTCTAAGAGCGCTTAATAAAAGCGTGAAAAAAAGTAAAAGCTGTCTAATCTGCATGCAGCTGTAGTTACAAGGCAAGACCTGAGCCAGAGTCTAAGGCAGCTCCGCTTCTGGAGGCGAAAATGGCAATGGAGTTTTTTTATTCTCGGTGACAATTACAGCCCTAATAAGAAGACTTTTGCGCATACAGACGACGGTCGATATCCGGCAATGGCAG
>CAYHVK010000006.1:44654-178180 GCA_964360255.1 uncultured Pseudobdellovibrionaceae bacterium
GGTCTCGCGGGATCTGCCGGGTGGGTCCGGTGGTGCCTTATAGCCCCCGTCGTCTGTATGCAGCGAACGCTCAGCTAGCCAGGTTGCTTCAATGCTCGCAAATAACTTTTCACCGCAGACATTAGTCCAACCGCATTGAGATCTCCCTCTGAAAAGCCGATGAAAACCCATGCTACAAAGATCGGCGCAAGTGCTTTTAGCTTCATTGTTTTTCTTCGTTCACGTGGCCTGTGTGCAAACACCTGTGGCGCAGCTTCCTGCGCGAGATATCGCGGGCCTTCAGAAAGCTCTCGCTGATAAATGTCGATCTCTTCTTTCTTACAAACCTGAGCAGCAATTTGATTTCAGTCTTTTCTGCAGCACACGTGATCGTATCGCCAGTGGCGAGCCACTCACTCTCGAGGGTTGGGAGCAAAAAACTCCTGAAGAGTTGATGGCTATTATCGAAGCTTTTAGTATGGCCAGCTTCGGCACGCAAAAACGCATTGAAGAAGCAAAAATTAAAACTTCTCAAGCGCGTCTGCTTAAAATCAAAATTAAACAGTTGCAAAAATCGGCCAAGAATCAAGAAAGACGAGTGCGCGAACTTGTCGCTTATTGGTACAAGCTCACCCACGAGCAGTCGGCCTATAGACTTCTTAAAAATAATTCTAAAAGCGTTGAGGGACTTTTCGTCAAGATCAGTGAAGCGAAAAGAATTGAGCGTATGGAAGCGGAGCTCGCAAAACGAGGAGCCATTGAAGCCTTTGAATCGATGGGTTTCTATGGCGACACCAGCTTCTGGCAGAAATACAAAGACTACACTTATAAAAAACGAAATGAAAAAAACTTACTCTTAGCTATTCTATTCACGATACCAGCTGTGACTGAGTCTAATATCTTATTTGCTTTCTTTCCGGTTTGGGATTTTTCTAAGGTCGAAAAAATAGCTGATCGCTACCAAGAGATCGCGCTTGATCAGGGACATGAAAAAGCTCATGAGATGATTCGTCAAGAATCAAGAATCAAAGGTACATTTTCTACTTATGCCAAACTTGTTGCTCATGCGGTGAATACTAGTTTTATGGCTGCGCTTATCATGACCGGCGTGGATGCCTATCAAGACCAGCGTCAGGCCGAACGCGAAGTGATCGAAATGTCAGCTAGCGAGGGCACGCTTGAAGAGATCAATCAAAATTATATGGGCGACTTGGCTGAGAAAATAATTAAGGGCCGCGAAGAAAAATTGGGACGCACTTTATCTGAAAAAGAGAAGAAGCAAATTCGCGATCAGTTCAATAATGCGCTTCAAGCCGCGAATTCTAAAGCAAACGTAACAAAGTAGCTGTAATTTCTTCATCCCACTAGAGAATGATTACTTTAAAATCTTTAAAGCTCCCACTCTGCAAATTCCAGCAGTAAGCAGCTCTCTCTAAACAAAGGAGTTTAAAATGATGAAGGGTATTTCTTTAGTTCTAGCGGCTCTATTAATGACGAGCGCAGCTTCAGCTAAAATGACAACTGCAGAAGTTTCTTACATGCAGGCAACGATTGCGAAAGAACAAGACAAAATTAACGCACAACAAGTTTTTGTTAGCAAAATTCAAACTGAGTTAGCTGCTAAACAACAAACTCACGCTGTTAAAACTGGCGCTTACCGTGCCGCTCAGTGGACAACGCTTCCAATCGCTGCTTTTGAATTGGGCCGCCTTGGTTACGCTTTGGCCCACGAAGGTTACCGTGTTGCTCAGTTCGTATTTTTCAGTGAAAAAGTGGCTGGTACTAAAATTAATGTTCGTAAACAAGTGATCATCGCCTCTACAGCCATGGCCGCTTATTATGGTTCTGACGTATTCAAAAACGAGTACCTTGTTGTTGAAACTAAAAACATTGGCCAACTTCAAGGTCAATTGTCTAAAGCTCTTGCTATCCTAGAGGCTCGTCAAGTAGCTCTAGGCAACATGCAAAAGTTCTTAAACGAACAACTTTAATAGACATAAAATAAAAAAAGGTCGGCTATAAACCGACCTTTTTTTATTGTGCATAAGCTAATTGCGTTTGATTATTGCCCGTCCGGGCAAACCACAGCACCGACTTTGATTGTACCCTGATCGTCCACTCGAATTGTTGAGGCACATTGTTGAGTCACCTCAGTACGGCAGAAATCTAGGCTTAATGTCGCGTCGTAAGTCACGTTTAAGAAGAAAGTTAAGTTTCCATTCACATCTTCAGTTGTATAGTAATCAACGAGTTTGTGATTGGCGCTTTGACCGCCACAATAATTTCCCTCATCAGAGTAAGTTAAATCTTCAACTTTAGAAGTGATAAGAGCTATGGCCACTTTTGAATCCATCGGAATAGATGCATCCCAATCAACAATATTGGCTTGTGCCTGAGATAAACTTAATGAGATTGATAAAAAACTAAAAACTGAAAATAGCAGATTTTTCATCGAGCCCCCTTTTCTTGGGGACAAGCTAACAAGAACCTAATTATAAGTAGACTGCATTACCATCATGTTATTATGCGTTTTTCGCATATAGGCCTGTCTAGAGAAAAATGAGAGTTTGAAAGGCCCACCGAGTGAGCGCTTCAGCGATTGTTACGATTTCCTGACCCAAGTCTCGATAGTGAATGGGATTGGCTCAGTACGATGTAATTGTTTTGAAAGTGTGAAGATTGCTGGGTCTGGGTCTGGATAAGTCGCATCGCCTTGAAAGTCTTGATGAATGCGCGTGAGATAAATCGTATCCACCATATTCACTGATTGGCGATAAATTTCTCCGCCACCGATAATGAAAATTTCATTCTGCCATTTGGGCATTTGTTTTTTGCAGTACTCTAAGCCCTCTTCAATGCTCGAAACAATAACGACAGGAGCTGTTGCATGGTGCAGTTTTGCTTCACCCTCAGGAGTTCCCTCTAACATATCGACATAATCTTTTTGACGAGTGACGACCACATTTAAACGATTCGGAAGTGGATGCTCTACCGCTTCGAAAGTTTTGCGCCCCATAATAAGAGCGCGGCCTTTTGTGCGTTCGCGAAACCATTTCATGTCTTCGGGAATACTCCACGGCAAGTCGCCTTCATTGCCGATAACACCGTTTTTCGCAGCGGCTACGATATGGGCGACCTTCATACGGCAACCACAGCTTTGATGTGTGGATGCGGGTTGTATTCAAGCAATTGGAAGTCTTCAAATTTAAAATCGAAAATATTTTTCACCGCTGGGTTAATGGACATTTTCGGAAGGGGTCGAAGTTCACGAGAAAGCTGGAGTCGTGCTTGATCTAAGTGATTCGTATACAAGTGAGCGTCGCCAAAGGTGTGAATAAATTCACCCGGTGCTAAACCGCAAACTTGCGCCACCATCATAGTGAGTAAAGCGTAGCTTGCGATATTAAATGGCACGCCTAAGAAAATATCGGCGCTACGTTGATAAAGCTGACAAGAGAGTTTGCCGTTCGCTACGTAGAATTGAAAGAAAGCGTGGCAAGGTGGTAAAGCCATTTTATCAACATCAGAGGGGTTGAATGCCACAACGATGTGACGACGAGAATAGGGATTTGTTTTGATCTGCTCAATCACTTTAGAGATCTGATCGATCTGGCCACCGTCTGGAGTCGGCCATGAGCGCCACTGATGGCCGTAAACCGGGCCTAGATCGCCGTTTTCATCGGCCCATTCGTTCCAGATAGAAACACCGTTGTCTTGTAAGTATTTAACGTTTGTGTCGCCTTTAAGAAACCAGAGAAGTTCGTGCACAACAGACTTCAGGTGAAGCTTTTTCGTCGTGATCATTGGAAAGCCTTCAGACAAATCAAAGCGCATTTGATGGCCGAACACACCAATGGTGCCGGTTCCTGTGCGATCGTCACGAAGGGTACCTTCGTTAAGTACACGTTCCATCAGTTGATGATATTGTTTCATAATGTCCCCCCAGCGCAAAATGGGCGTGAGCCATTAAGACTCGCGCGATCGCTAGTTACACTAGCAAGCAATTGCGGCTAAATCATACCTTGACTCATCTAGCCACCGGTTCTTATAACTTCATCATGGAAATTCGCGACCCCATACATGGATCAATTGAACTCTCAGATGCAGAATCTTTGGTCCTAGATTCAAGGGTTTATCAGCGTCTCAGACAGATTAAACAATTAGGTTTTGCCGAATTTAGCTTTCCGGGTGCGACGCACAACCGATTCCTGCATTCTATCGGAGCCGCTCATATTGCGGGCCTCGCTTTTGAAAGTATTTTCAAGGAATCAAAATCTAAAGATGAGCCTAAAACCCATTCGTTTAGTAACCCCCAGGCGCGCGCGCGGTTAAAACAAGCTTTAAGATTGGCAGCTTTGCTTCATGACGTTGGTCATGGTCCTCTCAGTCATACGACTGAAGAGGTTATGCCTGAACTCAAAACTTTGAAGCTTGAGGCTTATAAAAAGCGTCGCAAAGATGTGAAGTACCCGGCTTCGTTAGATGACCCGAATCGCCAGGCCAATCACGAAGATTACACGATTAAATTTATTACGGACTCATCGCTGACGAAAGTTTTGCAAGACAGTTTTAGTGATATTAAGCCCATTCACATCGCTTGCTTAGTGGATAAAACTCTCGAGTGCCCAGATGATTTTTTTATGGATAAGGGCGTAGACTTCAGATCCATTCTTTCTCAGCTTGTATCGAGCGAGATGGATTGCGACCGCCTCGATTATCTCGAGCGCGATGCTTACTTCTGCGGAACTAATTACGGTAAAGTCGAACTCAATTGGATTCTGCAGAACCTCACTTATCATCAAATTGATAAAGAGATGTACTTAGCTCTCAATCGTCGCGCGCTCTATGCATTCGATGATTTCTTGATTTCTCGTCACCATATGAACTTGATGGTTTACTTCCATCACAAGTCGATCATTTACGAAGAGATGCTTAATCGCTATTTCATTTCGAAAGACTGCACGTTCTTCTTGCCGGGCGATATCGAAGAGTACACCCAGTGCTCAGATTACGCTTTGTATGAACACTTAGCGAAACAGAAAAATGAATGGGCTCAAAGAATTACCAATCGTCATGCGTTCAAAATGCTTTTTGAACTTCACTCGACGGCCGATTCAAAACGTCCGCTTGCGATGCAGAAAGAACTTGAGGGTGAAGGTATTCCGGTGATTTTTGCTTCTTCAGCCGTGCGTCTTTCAAAATATCATGGCGGCAGCTCGGTTGAGAAAAACTTCCCGATTTATGTCGTAGATCATTACGATAAGCAGTCTGAGCCTTATCCAATTGAGAAATCCACAAAGATCTTTCAGAAGTACGATGAAATTCGTCGTATTGATCGCCTCTACGTGCCGCCAGAGCTGCACAAGAAGGCCGAGAAGATCATGATCAGCCGTAAACTTTAATGACGCTCTAAGAAGTCAATTGTGCTCTCGCGCAAGTGTTTGGCGATAGGCTCGATTTCGTTATCGATCTCATGAAGTGCGTTTTTGTAGGCTACGATTTCAAAGTGATTTGCATTTTTCTTAATCGTCTCGATTGTTTTATTTCTCGCCACGTAGGTGTCGTTGACACCAGATAAGAAAACTAAGCCATGAACTGAAGCGGGAACGTTCAATTTCTGAGCGACGATCGAGCTTGAAAGCAAGTTCAGCGCAAAGAGTGGAGCCTTCGCCGGAGAATTCGGTTTAATTGGATCTTTATGAGGATCTTGGGCACCCCTATAAGGAACATGGGTGAGTGTTTCAAGAGTGATGGTCTCGCTCACGCCATTCATTTTCAACCAGTTACTTGAAGCTTCGCCAACGAAAGGTTTGATATGTAAACCAGGCGCAATGAGTACGACCGAATCAGCCCACTGATCTGCTGCTAATATGTAAGCGGCAAGACCACCGGTCGACCAGCCGATCACACGTTTCTTACTAGTTGAACAATTGTGACCGTTCATTGTTTTATGTGAAAATAAATTCCAAGCCCATGTAGCTTGATAAAGAATTGAGCGCTGACTGCTCAATCGAGAATCAATCACACGGGTTTGGTTCATCGAACCTTCCGAGCCGCCTTGCCCTAAATAATCAAAAGTGATGGTGCGGTAACCAGCGCGACTAAGACTCAAAAATAATGGATCATGATTGCGAATGGAGTCGCCTAAACCTTGCAGAAAAAGAACGCAGCCTTTGAATTGGCTGCTGTTTTGTTCGAGGTACACTCCTGTGCGCAAACTGATGTGGCCGTAGGGTTCATTTTTTAAAATCAAAGCTGAAAATGCAGGTTGAGCGATAAGGGTAATAAGAAGCGTTGAGATTAATTTTTTCATGACGGCAGAAGTACACTATTTACGTCACTCTGTCGAATTTGTGAGCGCACACCTATAAAAAATACCCTGTGTTTCTAGTGACTTAGCAATACCTTCGAGTTGGCATGTTTTGCAATATAAAGACAGTGGCCCCTTAGTCTTACGAAGGTTAGGTTTTATGAAAACGATTTCAACTTTTATTGCGGCTCTTATTCTCACTTTTGCTGGAGTGGTAAATGCCGGCGACATCCTTCTCAAAGAAGCTGATTCAGATTTCGTTGTTCAATCTGTTACTATGAGTGGCAAGTCTCAGGACGTAAAGCAATTGGAGCTCACGCACATTGATGTCCGCCAAGGAATGATGTCTTACCGTTTCGCCGGTAAAAATTTATTAACAGCTTGTCGCGGTGTTTACTCGCAGAATCCATTTACAAAACTGTTTGATTCACAAGTGGTGACGGGTCTTCGTTGCTCCACTCAAAATGGCAAATTCGTAGTTAATTATTTAAAGGCTCACTAAGCGAGACCGTGATTGAGTCTTAAGATTTGGCCATTGAGGCCGTTGCTGAGTGGACTCGACATATAAGTTAAAAGATTTGAAATATCGCGATACTCGACGAGCTTGGCTTGCGGCAACGTCTCTTGCACTTGTTTCAGTGAAGATTGAATACTGCCAACACCAAAGCGTGAGAGTAAGAACTCTTCGCTCACACCAACACCGAGTGCATTGAAGGCAATATGATCTTTAATTGTTTCAAGGGCCATTTTCTTCACGAACTCACGGAACTCATTCATTTTTGTTGAGCTGGCTTTTTCTAAGGCCACTTGATCAAGTTCGTTGAAGACATAAATAATTCGGCTCTTGTGACGAGCGCGCAGAAAGAAAAGTGCGCCTTGGCTCATTAAGTAAGTTTTCTGCAAAGCCGCCTCGAAAACCTCTTCTGCATTCGCCGTATCTTTGGCGAAGAAGGGGAGTTTAGCGCTGAACAGATGCGTATCGATATAGACATCTGTTGTGCCGAAAAGTTCAGAGCAGCGGCTGATATCAATCTGTGCTTCTTTTTCAGTTTTCGGATTTGATTCAATAGCCGCAGCACGGCCGTAACGCTCACTCATCTCGCGAAGGTCGCTGATGTTTTGACAAAAGCGTTGTGCGGCTTTTGCATCCTCAACAAGCAGAGCAACGTCGGCTCCGCTTTCGGTGAGGGCTTGTGTTAGGGATTGTGTTAAAAGTCCAAAAGGACCTGAAATGACAACCGTTTTGTCAGATAAACTGATTCCAGTGCTCGACATTTGAATACGGTAATGTAAAAACACTTCAAGGGTCAATTGGAAGGCGTTTTGATATGAAAATACTTGTTGTAGGTCAGGGCGGACGTGAACATGCGCTTGTACGTGCGACAGGTGCGCAGTTTGTATTTCAAGGGAATGCGGGTCTTTTGACAGAGGCAAAACTACTTAAAGTCGAATCAGCCAGCGCGTTAGATATAGCTCGAGCCGTTCAGCGTGAAGGTATTGATTTGGTCGTGATCGGACCTGAAGCTGATTTAGTTTCTGGTCTTTCAGATGAACTTCGTCGCCATAACATTTCAGTTTTTGGTCCTTCGCAGGCGGCGGCGCAGTTAGAGGGCAGTAAGATTTTCTCAAAAGAATTTATGCTTGAGTATAAAATTCCGACGGCCCGTTCGTTTGTTGTCCGCACTGTTGATGAAACGTTAAAGGCGGCAGAAAATTTTGCTCCACCCTACGTTTTAAAAGCCGATGGTTTAGCGGCTGGTAAAGGTGTTTTCATTTGTAAAACGCTGACAGATTTGCGTGAATCAGCCACTTCCATTTTTGTGAATAAATCTTTGGGAGTCGCAGGCTCATCAGCTTTGCTTGAAGAATTTTCGCCAGGTGAAGAAGTCAGTGTTCTAGTTGCGACCAACGGAACTGACTATGAGATTTTGCCGCTCTCACGTGATCATAAACGACTTCTTGATGGAGATGAAGGGCCGAACACCGGCGGAATGGGAGTTGTGGGCCCGATTGAACTTTCTGCTTCTTTAAAAGAGCAAATCGCTCGCGATATTGTTGAGCCCAGTATTAAAGGTTTGCACGACCGTGGATTTCTTTACCGCGGAATTTTATTTATCGGAATTATGCTGACGGATAAAGGCCCTTCGGTGCTTGAGTACAATGTGCGTTTTGGCGACCCTGAGACTCAGGTGATCTTGCCTATGCTTGATACCGATGCATTATCTGGTGGCTGGGCTGAGGTGTTTGCCACTATCGCTCGCGGTGAGTGGCCGAAGTTCAAATGGAATCAGAAAAGTGTGACCTGTGTGGTGCTAGCGGCTGAGGGTTATCCTGATAATCCGAAGAAGGGCGTGCGTATTACCGGAGAGCCCCTTTATAAGGGCGATAAGGGTTATATCCTGCACGCGGGAACTCGCTTGGCTTCAGATGGTGAGGGCGTTGAGACGAATGGTGGGCGGGTTTTAAACGCTATTGGCGTAGGTGCGAATTTAAAAGAGTCTATAGCGAATGCTTATCTAGTCGCAGAGAAAGCGAATTGGCCAGGTCGGCAAATGCGCCGAGATATTGGGCAGACTTAAAAATTCCAGCGCAGGCCGAGTTCATTGCTGAGGCCATCTGAGCTTTCGATTGAGTGAAATACTAAAGTCATCTCAGTATTTACTTTGTGTTGCACTTCAAGCTTCACATCATTTTCAAAAGCTTCGTAAGTGAGTGAAGCTTCAACAGCACCTTTGTACTTCAATTGCGCGCGGCCTGTGAGAGCGCGCATTTTAAAAGTTAATTGTGAGTTGTTTGAACCTAACAAAGCAGCTTCGATGTCTTTGTTAGCACCTGAAGTTGTGCGGCCCCAGTCTGATTTTTTAAAGTCGCTATGGTCATACCAGCTCTCAACAGCGTGGCGAAAAACTTTTCCGGCAATGTATGAGCTGTCGCTCGATTGCTCAGGCATGTTCAGAGGAATGATTTCTGACGGGTCGAATTGGATCTCTTTTTTCATCTGTAAAGCGATGCGAGCCGTTTCTTGAAGATCCATTTCTTGTGAGGCCTTGTCGTATTTAATAAGCGAGTAGCGAAAATTTAAGGCCGAGTCTTGATTCTTTTTGGCTGAGAGTTCGCCGCGAATTTCAACACTGTTCATATTCATTAAATCAGAAGGTGTTAAGTCGTGACCGCTTGGGTACAGCGGAGCAATAGCCGCTTGGTTGAGAGCCGGATTCAAGAAGAGTGCAGTCGCAAGAACAGCTTGAAGAATTTTCTTCTTGTTTGTTTTTAAGCTGTTATTAATCGTCTCATTTTGAAACACTGTTTAGCCCCCACCTGACAGTATACATGTGCAACTGGGATGCCGCATAATGCTATCGTAAAGACTCATGAAATTCATTTTGATACGTCGAGAGATTGAACGCTGTCGAGAGAGCAGTCGAAATGGATATTGATATTTTCGATTTAAAAAGTAAAAGGGGCTTTCAGCCCCTTACAATACGCCCCTAATTAAAACTCATCGGTTATCGAATCGATTAGAAATTAACGCCGGCGTGTTTCCAACTTAGAACACTGCTATCAACAAAGCCTGTTGTAGCGGCTCGATTAGACTCAGCATTAGAAATGGCAGCGTCCAGACCCGGGAGCGGTTCTATCCATCCACGAGTGACGGCATCTTTTGCCAACTTTAAGCTCCAGTAACCTCTAAGGGCTGTGTGTATGCCTGTACTATTTAGATCGGTTGCAGAAATTGAGCTACAGCGGTCAGTATTAATCCACTTCACGTAACTATCTTCATCGGTGTATCTCATAATTCCACCATCGAGCACTGGATATCCACTGCCAGCCGCACATGTGATGCCGCGACGGCCTCCAATTTTACCGTATCGAATTATAAAATTTTGACCAATACGTTTCATAAAGTGTGGATACCCTGCACTTGCGAAAAGATAAGCCACTTCAGGTCCGTAGTTTTGAATCATGAAGTTGGAATAAGCATTATCATTATTCAGGTCTATACCTTTAAATATACTACTCGATCTGGCGTAAACATCAGATGTGTTGGCATCCATTTCATCTATTTGTTTTTTCCAGTCTGCTAATACGTCACTGACCATTTTAAGTGATCGTGTATTGGCCCAGAAAAGCTGCCCATTTTGTGAAGAGGTGTAAGTGGCCACATCTCGCAGCTTCCACATGGCCGTCCAGATATTTATAGTTGATCTTTGATAGCCAAATCGAGCGCGATATTGACCGTCTGAATATCCACCAAGATATGTAGAGGCGAGTGCATAGGCGGCGATAGATTGCTGTAAAAGTGCGGCACGTGGATCGCCTGTGGCAAGCCAGTAAGCAAATCCGTGGTTGAAGAGATGGGCTTCATCTCGACCATGTTGATAAGTTGTTCCGGCAACGGCCCCGAGTTCTTTTAAATAAGGGTAGCTGGCCGAAGGTGTCCATGTGCCTTCACTACCATAAGAATCGGCACCAGTTTTTGAGCCCTCATTCACATAGGGTTTATCGCCTGCTAAAGCCTGCTGTGGATCACGTAGCATGTGATGATTCTCTGACCAAATAGCCAGGCGCGGAATTGATAATCCGTATAGAACTTGAACGCGATTAGTTTCTGCAGATGCGGCAAATGCGGCAGTTGAATTGCTTAAGGCTGCGGCAATCATGTGTGCATCATCGCTGCTTAGGAATCCACGAGAAGATCCGTATTCGCCAGCTTGACCAGATATAGCATAAGAGATCGAGTTGTTCGAAGATGAGCGTCCGTAAATGCGACTTGGATTGTACCCCAGCTTATTATAAGACTCGCGCTCTGTTGTGAACACGACTCTCTTTTCATTCCAGCCGGTAAAAGCTTCGAGTTTATAAGGTAAGACCCTCTTAGCTGTCACAGCACCTTGTAGTCTTGCAATAGAAGGAGCCACTGGCTCACTGTGGTCAATACATTTCATACTGCCTTGAAGTACAGACACAGGAATTACAGTTCCGTTGAGTGAAACCTGATAAAATTTTTCATCAACGCTATCGCTAGCTACGGGATATCTCACTAGACATACAGACCACCAATCAGAATTAGATTCATATTTCCATAAATAAGCTTTGCCGCCTGTAATTGTGCCTAGATATGAAACTGGCCATTTTCCACTAGGAGTTGTAATCACATCCAGCGGAGAGGCCGACATGGCTTTATCATCGATTTTAATATCTTTTAGGGCGCCAACAATAGGAGGGGGAGGAGGAGGAGGTGGCACCGGGTCTTCAGGATCAGCTGGAGGAGGTTCTTCTGGGTCTTCAGGTTGTTCCGGTGGCGGATCATCTGGATTTTCTGGTTCTTCGGGATTTCCGGTTGAGCTATTCGAGATATCTTCTACGGATGACGAATCAAAACCACCACTGCAGGCGTTAAATGTCATCACGACAAATGTGACTAATATTAAATTAAGGTATCGTAACCAAATTAATTTTTTCATTTACAATACGCTCCTAATTAAAACTCACATTATAGATTCACGTAATATCATCGGTTATAGAATCCGCTCTCTTGACCATTTTCACCTGCAGTATCTAAAATGTGCGGCATTTTAGGCAAATGCTCGAACTTGAAAATAGATTCTACAAGAACGTCAAAAAGTTCTCCTTAACCTACTATATGTATGCAAGAGGGAGGCCCCTCCCAATGCCCTTATAACTACTGGTAAAATTCATTTTGATACGTCAAAGGCCTGCACACTGTCGATGAAGAAGACGAATTAAATGAGGCTTTAAATAGACTTTTTAGAAGAATATTTCATTCTCAATTCTTCTAATAACTTTTTTTTGTACTCTATAGTTCGCAGTTCGATAAAGCGCATAAGCGGAATTTTTAGAACTTTTGAAAGTCGTTTCAAAGTGTCGACTGGTGGTAGGCTGACGCCAGCCTCCCAATTTGCGATGTACTGAGGGTGGTATTCAAAATGATGAGCTAATTGCTTTTGCGAAAGTTTATGCCGTCTTCGTGCGGATCCGATCAGTTGAGCTGATAACTTATAGAAGCCTCGCGGCCCAGAAGTTTTTTTGCCAATGGCCTTGTGTATATTGCTACGTCTCTTTTTCATATAAGGTACTTTTTATACCTTATAAGGAATAAAGTAAAAAAGATAAAAATTAACATGGAGCAGTGAAATCAAAGAAAAAAGTAAAAAAAAGGTATTTGAATAAACCATTTTTATTGGCGCTCGGAGCTCGGTGTCGCAAATTGCGTATACAAAAAGGGCTATCCATTGATCGGCTTTGCAAAGAAGGTTTACAGCTGAGTCCCGGGGCTATTCAGCGCCTTGAGACAGGAGCCGCCGATGTGCAGATTTCGCTCCTTTACAGGTACGCAGAAGTCCTTGAAATCAATCTAAAAGAGCTTTTTTCATTTCAATATAATTTAGATGAAGATCCACTGGAAATTTTGCCTTATGAACAGGGTCGCCCTGCCCCTAAGGGGACGGTTCCTTATTATTCCATTGAAGTGGCCGCTGGAGCGTTCAAATCTGACAATTATGATTTAGAGCCCCAGGGCTGGGTTGAAGTTGAAAGGCGCGGCTCTTTAAAGGATTATTTTGTTGTGCGAGTAAACGGTAAATCAATGGAGCCGACTATACGCTCAGGTCAGCTGTGTTTAATGAAGCGTTATTCTGGGGGCTCTCGTAATGGGCAAATTATGCTAGTGCAAGCGAGAGGGCTTGTGGATCCGGAGTCGGGCGGTAGTTTCGTACTCAAGCGCTATCAACGTATAACTCCAATCGGGGAGAGTGATTCTCGCGAAGGAGTGACCATACATTTGCTGTCTGATAATCCAAAATTTTTGCCAATTGTTTTAAAAGGTATTCTGGAAGACGACGTGTCTACCCCAGCAGTTTTTGTTGAGGCTTTGTAGGGTACCTGCTTCCCGTTTGAAAATTCCGGACAAATTTGTCCGGAATTTTCAAACGGGAAGCAGGTACCTCTAGAACTCAGCTTCGTTGTCTTGGCGAAGGCCTTTTTTCTTAATTTTCTCAACGAGAGTTGTGCGGTTGAGTTTAAGTAGAAGAGCCGCTTGGTTACGGTTCCAGCCAGTTTTCTCAAGAGCCCGCATAATTAATGCATTCTCATAAGCATCAACAGCTGAGTTGAAGTCTAAACCATCATCGCTGATATCAAGTGATCTAGAAGCCGGTGATCCGGTCACTGTCATTGAAGACATCGTGCCTCTATAGCGCTCTGGTAGATCAACTACATCGACTACGCCGCCACCTTTTAAGATCGCGAGACGCTCCACTAGATTTTCTAACTCACGAATATTACCTGGCCAGTTGTACTTCATTAAGTAATCCATAGCCGCTGGCGTAATACCAGAGAGCTTCTCGCTGCGCTCTTGGTTGAAGAGCTCCATAAAGAAGTGAAAAAGTAGTGGAATATCAGTGCGACGCTCGCGAAGTGCCGGGATGTGAATCGGAATCACATTCAAGCGATAGAAAAGATCTTCTCTGAATTTGCTATCACGAACGGCGTGTTCAAGATTCACGTTAGTGGCCGCGATAACACGAACATCACTTGTGAAAGTCTTTGTGCTACCAACAGGTTCAAAGCGACGCTCTTGAAGAACGCGAAGAAGCTTCACTTGAAGGTGAGAGTTCATATCGCCAATTTCATCTAAGAAAACTGAACCACCGTTAGCCATCTCGAAACGTCCAATGCGGTTTGAAATGGCACCAGTGAAGGCACCTTTAATGTGACCGAATAATTCAGACTCCATCAGCTCACCCGGAATGGCGCCGCAGTTAATAGGCACAAAGGGTTGGGCCGAGCGGGCTGAGTTGTAGTGAATCGCTTTAGCTACGAGTTCTTTACCTGTACCGCTCTCACCAGTGATGAGAACTGTAGAGTCAGAACCTGATACGCGCTCGATGAGTTCAAGCACGCGTAAGATCGCATCGCTTTGGCCAATAATATTGTCAAAGCGATATTTGCGGTGAAGAGCCGCGCGGAGGTGCTGATTCTCTTGTTCTAATTTTTTATGAGAAAGAGTGCGATCGATCAAATTGAGAACTTCATCGAGCTCAAAAGGTTTAGTGATGAAATGCTCTGCTCCTGATTTTGTCGCGCGAATAGCTGACTCAATAGTGCCGAAGCCGGTGAGAACGATAAACTGAGTGGCAGGATTATTGCGCTTGAGCTCGGTCATCAGGTCGATACCGTCGCCATCTGGCAAACGGAGGTCAACGAGTACGAGATCAGCAGGGCGCTCTGATTGTCCTAACTGAATGGCTTCTTTCATAGAACTAGAAGTAATAACTTGAAAACCTTTTCGATCAAGCGCGCGAAAAAGCGCTGTACGTAAAGATGTATCGTCATCCACTATCATGATTCTTGGCATTTGCATCTGTCTTCCTTCCATGGCCGGCTGGTGCAAGCCCCGCGAAAATTTAGCGTAACTTAACTAACACTCGCAGGGTTCGTGGGACTTAGTTTTCTAAGTTCGTCCCCACAGTTAAAGTGTAGGGGCGAGCTTTTGGCACTGTCAAATTTTCGAGCCAAAGTTTTGGCTGAAAACCCAGAAACTAGACTGACGTGAGAGCAATTTTTACCTGTGTCCCCATCTTAGGCTGGGAATAGATTTCGATGCGACCATTGTGATCGTCAACAATCTTGTAAGCCAGTGTCAAACCAAGTCCCTGGTTTCTTCTACGACTCTTTGTGGAGAAGAGTGGGTTAAAAATTTTGTTTTGATTCTCGAGACTTATGCCAACTCCGTTGTCGCTGATGTTCAGGAAGACTTGGTCTTTTTCTAGGCGCAAATCGATTTGAATGTGACCTTTGTACCGTGGGTTTTCGGTTAATTGCTCGGATACGGCTTCAAAAGAATTCTGCAAAAAGTGACTGATTGCTTGCGCCAAAAGATTGGAATGCCCCATGATTTTGACAGGGTGCTCAGGCCATAACATTTGTACTGTAACGCCAAGCGATCTTGCTTGTAGTTCAGTGATTTTTAGGGCCTGTCTTACAACATCACGAAGGTCGACTTCAGCGATGGCCTGTGAATCGTGCTGACGTGTAAAGCCCAAAAGATTTTCGACGATCTCTTTGCAGCGCTGACCGGCTTGCTCCATCTCGACAATATCGGCGTAAATGGCATCGTCTTTTTTCAAATCCATTTTCAAAAGCTGTAGAAAAGAAATCATTCCGCCCAATGGATTATTCAGTTCATGGGCGATGCTCGAGCCGATGGTGCCGATTTCAGCCATTTTGGCCGACTCAAAAATCTGTTTCTGAATTTTCTGTTGATCAGTAATGTCGCGAAAGAGAATCATAAAAATCGAATCTGGCTGTATCCGCTGAGCTGAGACTTCATAAGTGCGGGGAGGCTCATTGCCGCGACTGATTTTCTGCACTTTAAAGGTCTGATCGGGCCGAGCTTGGCTTTCGATGATTTTAGCAGAGAGATCTTGCGTGGCCGCTGAGGCTCCGAAAAAGGAGTAGAAGCAGTTTGAGCCGATGAGTGATTTATAACTGAGGCCGCTAGCTTTAGCGAAGGCTGAATTCGTGCGTGAGATTTTGAAATTTTCATCTGTTAAGCAAAGCGGTTCAGAGATCGCATCGAAGGTGCTCTCCCACTGTTGCTTGAGACTTTCGGCTTGATCGAGCTTAGTGAGACGGTCAATAGCCAGGGCCACGCCATCAGCCACTTGTAAAAGTAGATCATTTTCAGATTTTGAAAATGGCCTCTCTTTCGCGCGCGCGAATATAATTTTACCGAATTGAGTCTGCCCAATTATAAGTGCCGCTTTAAAGAGGCTGAGGTGCCCGTAACGATCGAGTTGGGCCTCCATATGTTCGTGGTAGCGAAAGAAAATACGGCACCACTCAAGGTCAAGGGTGTCTTTCAGCGCGCGCAAGAGAAGAGACTCAACATCACCAATAGAATTCGCTGTATGTACGGCCACGAGGGCTTGGTGCAGACTTTCGACCTGGCGATTGAGAGTGATGATACGTTTATTCGCACGCTCACGACTTTTCTGAGTTTTGCCCTCTTGAGGAGCCGACTCAAATTTAAGCCGCTCAATTTCAGCGCTGTCGAAAGTCTCTAAGATTTTGACCACGTTTTGCAATTGAGAAAGTTCTTTGAGCAAGGCGAAAGAAGGATTTTTAGAAATCACAACTTTCGGATTCTCGGCGGATTTTTTTGCCAGCTCTTTAAGGCGAGTCCGCGTCTCGGTGTCGAGATCGTTCGGGAGCTCAATGATCATGAGAGAATCTTTCGATTCTTCAATCATGCAAGCCCTAGCGTGTGGGGTTCAGTCACAAGTTTGATCAGCGCTTCAGAAAAACGGGGCCAGCACTCTTCACGTGGAGTTGGATTTTTTTCTTCGGTGCAAATGATTGGAATTTTATGATCGAACCAAGCGTACTGACTTAAGCTTCCTGGTGTCGGATAACCAATGTCATCTTGTACATTGTAACCACTGACTTTGCCTAAAAGCTCAGCTGTCGGCAGAGCGGGCTCGCCAGCGTAAACTACGCAAGGATCCCATGAGTGAAAGTGAATGATAAGGCGGGGTTTGTTGGCCGTGATCCATTTTACAAGATTTGAAATTTCGCTCTCGCTGCCAGGGTTCGGTCCTGGATAGTAGCGCTCAGCTTTTGTGTACGAAGACCAGTCGGTGCTCGGGTAGTTGCGATTCAAATCAACTTTGTTTCCGTTCCAGCGAACGCCGCGTAAGTAACCGTCGGGATTTAAGCAAGGTATGAGAGCCCAAGGTAATCTTGTTTTTTTTGCCGAGACACTGTCGCTTTTAAGCCACTCGAGAAGAGATTCTGCTAATGCTACGCCCTCAGGCTCATCACCGTGGACGCCGCCCATAAATAAAACCGGGCGTTGCAAGTTTTCTTCTGATTGAAACATCGGAATGTTTCTTTTTTCTGCAGATAGAGACCAATTTAGATTTTCGATAATTGCCATAATTTTTATTGTAGGGTAATTCTCATACACCATGAAGAAATCTTATTTTTCTGTGATTATTTTGGCGGCGGGTCGAGGCGTGAGAATGGCTTCAGCTTTGCCGAAGGTTCTCCACCCCGTTGCCGGCTCGCCTATGGTTTTAAGGGTTTTAGAGCAATGTCGTAAAGCCGGTGCCGGTGAGATTCGCGTTGTTGTAGGTTTCGGAGAAGCTTTAGTTCGCCAAGTGGTTGAGCCATCAGGCGGAGTTTGTTTTCGCCAGGTCGATCAAAAAGGCACGGGTGATGCGGTGCGCGCCGCTCAACCAGAAACTTTAGAGGGCCCGGTTCTAATTTTAAATGGCGATCATCCTTTGATCGAAGCCGAAGATATTAAAAAAATTGTCGAGAACTTCAAAGAGACTTCAAAAGATATCACACTGGTTACAGCTCGTTTGAAAACGCCAGGCAGTTATGGCCGTATCGTTCGCCAAGGGGGAGACGTTCGCGCCATCGTTGAAGCGAAAGATGCCTCTGCAGACACTTTAAAAATCAAAGAAGTGAACACCGGCATCTATATGCTGGATGCCAAACTTCTGAATAAACTTTTGCCACTCGTGCAAAATAAAAATGCCCAAGGTGAATACTACCTCACTGATATTATTTCTCTCGGAATGGAGAGCGGCACTAAAGTGAACGGTCTTGTACTGAATTCACGTGTGGCAACAGGTGTAAATTCTCAAGCGGAGCTTTCAAAGGCCACGGGCCGAGTTTACGCACGTAAAGCGAAACAGCTTCTTGATGCGGGAGTTATGATTATTGATCCGAAGAACACTTACATTGAAGATTCGGTAGAAGTGGGCGCTTCAACGGTCATTTACCCAGGATGTTTTTTAAAAGGCCGAACTAAGATTGGTCAGTTCTGCGTATTAGAGCCGAATTGTTTTATCAATCACGCTTTGATTGAAGACAGTGTGCAAATTCGCGCCGGTTCGTATTTCGAAGAGTGCGAAGTTAAAACTAAAGCGGTCGTTGGCCCCTATGCGCGCCTTCGACCTGAAACTGTGATTGGTCGCGAAGCCCATATCGGTAATTTCGTAGAACTGAAAAAAGTGAAGTTCGGTGATAAAGCAAAAGCCAACCATCTCACTTACCTCGGCGATGCCGAAATTGGCGAAGGCACAAATATCGGCTGCGGCACGATCACTTGTAACTACGCAGTTGATCGCAAGAAATATAAAACTATTATCGGCAAAAATGTTTTTGTCGGCAGTGACTCGCAATTTATTGCGCCAGTTACGATTGGCGATAACGCCGTTATCGGTTCAGGTTCAACTATCACTAAAGATGTGCCGGCTAACGCCTTAGGCGTGGCCCGTGCCAAACAGTTCGTCAAAGAAGGTTATGTTCCGTCTGCTGATGAGGCTACGGTTGACGAAGAGAAGCCTGAGTCGACAAAAAATTAAGGAATTATTTTATGTGCGGAATCGTTGGCTATTACGGCCCGAAAAATCCTAAAGATGTTATTGTTGGCGGCCTCAAGTGCCTTGAGTACCGCGGTTATGACAGCGCCGGTGTTGCTATTTTGCATAAAGGCGAATTCAAAAGAGTTCGCGCCGAAGGTAAGCTTGGAAATCTTGAGGCCAAATTAAAAGGTGAAGAGTTTGATGGCCATCTTGGTATTGGTCACACGCGCTGGGCGACTCATGGTGCGCCAGTCGAGCGTAATGCTCACCCTCATATGGTGGGCTCGGTGAGTGTCGTTCACAACGGTATTATCGAAAACTACATGGAGCTGAAAGAAGAGCTCGGTGCCGGTACAAAATTTGAATCTGATACAGATACAGAGCTTATCGCTCACTTGATGAACGGCGAAATTAAAAAAGGCTCGGGGTTATTTAAGGGCGTACAAAATATTTTGCCTCGCTTGCGCGGCGCCTATTCAGTACTAGTCGTAACGAAAGACCAGCCCGATGAGATGGTGGCCTTTAAAAATGGTCCGCCGCTTATTATCGGTATCGCTGACGATTCGGTTGTAGTGGCGAGTGACGTACAAGCCATCTTGCCTTATACAAATAAGATTATTTATCTCGACGATCACGAAGTGGCTCATGTTAAGGGCCCTCTTGTTCAAGTTTACGATGAAAAAGGCAAAGCTTTAAAAAAAGAAATTAAGATAGTGGAGTGGAGCACCGAAAAAGCGCAAAAAGAAGGTTACGCCCACTTCATGTTAAAAGAAATCTTCGAGCAGCCGCGAGCCGTGGCGCGAGCGATGGCCCCGCACCTGGATACGGCCAACCATCAAGTGCATATGGCCATTGAAGGTCTTGATGCCAGCGTTATTAAAAACTTAGAGCGCGTTTTCATCGTCGCCTGCGGAACCTCTAGCTATGCGGGCATGGTGGGCGAATATTTAATCGAAAACATCGCTCGCGTCGCGGTTGAAGTGGATATTGCCAGTGAATTTCGTTACCGCAATCCGGTTCTGCCGAAAAACTCTTTAGTGCTTTTAATCTCTCAGAGTGGTGAGACCGCTGATACATTGGCCGTGCTTCGTCAGGTGAAGGCCTTAGGTATACCGGTGATGAGTCTTTGTAATGTGAAGAATTCAACTATCGACCGAGAAGCTGATGGCCATATTTACATGAATTCAGGTGTAGAGATTGGCGTGGCTTCAACGAAAGCTTTTGCTTCATCACTCGCAGTGATGAATGTCCTTGCTTTGCATATTGCAAAAGTAAAAGGCGTTTTGTCTCAAGAAGACGAAAATAAATATGTGAAAGCACTTCTTGCGGCGCCCGCGCAGATGGATAGCGTTTTGGCCTGCGAAAAGTTTTTTGCTGAAGCCGCGGTGACTTTAAAAGAGCACAAAGGCTTTTTATATCTTGGTCGCGGTGTGAGTTATCCAATTGCTCTTGAGGGAGCATTAAAGCTCAAAGAACTGGCTTACATGCACGCTGAAGGCTATGCCGCTGGTGAAATGAAGCACGGACCGCTCGCGCTTATTGATTCACGCATGTGCGTTGTAACTTTAGCGCCAACCGATAACCTTTACGAGAAAACGGTTTCAAATCTTGAAGAGGCGAAAGCTCGTGGCGGTCAGATTATCGCAGTGGGCACAGCTCAAAATGAAAAACTCAAAAGCTTAGCAAAACACTATCTTTCATTACCGAAAGCAGAGTGGACGGTGAATCCGCTGTTAGAGATGATTCCGCTACAGTTGCTGGCGTATCACGTCGCCTCAGCCCTCGGTCACGATGTCGATCAACCGAGAAATTTGGCCAAGTCTGTGACGGTTGAATAGAACGTGCCCGGTTACTTTTCGGTGCCGCATTGCCGCACCGAAAAGTAACCGGGCACCTTTTAGATATCGAGGCTCAGCTCGAGCATGTAGCGGCGAGATTCAGTTTTGGTATCAGATGTGCCCACTTCTTCGCCCCATGAGGCGAGATCAATTTCAAACCAACCTAGGCGAGCGCCGAAACCAGCGGTCCAATAACCTTGGTTAATACCAGCTGACCAGTGACCCTTCCACCAGTTGAACATCTTCCAGTAGAATTCGGCTCCCGCATGAAGACCTTTTGTGAAAGTCCAATTACGGTGGCCTATATCACGAACATCGAACGCAAATTTCGGAGTGAACACCCAGAATCTCGGGAGTTCAAATTTAGAGCCGAAGTCTACGCGTCTCTCAAGCTTTGGCGGCTCTGCCGGGTCTTCGTCATTCAAGATTTCAAATTGAACCGGAAAGCCGTAATCAGCAATGTTACGAACCACCATTGAGAATGTTGGCTTAGCATACTTACCAAAGAAAGTTTTCGGTTTGAAGTAAGGCACCCACATCATGCCGATATCCATATCGACAGTGAGGCCCTCAGCAGATTTTTTCTCATCAAAAATATTATCCGAATCTTCGGCAATCGTCGCCGAGCTGACCACATCACTATAATAAGCGCGGTGAAGAGCTTTCAGTGTAGCACCGAGGGCCACTTTGTGTTTGTTTGGAACCCATTTTTCTTTTAGCTGACGTGCATAGCCATAAGCCAAAGTCGAATCGATGTACGCATTCACACCAAGCGCTGGACCTAACTGACGATTGATGGCGGCATCAACTGAGACATCTGCAGGGATAAAAGCGATTCCCCAACGCGGGCGAACCCACATGGCACCGATGGTCGGTACGCGAGAATAAAGGTGCTCACCATAACGTTTTTCAATAGCAGCTGCGACGGCCTGATCGTCATCACCCGCTTTATCAATATCATCAGCAAAATCCATCCAATTATCACTAATACCAGCACGAAGAAAGAATCTCACTTGGCCATCTTCGCGAAAAGCTAAAGCGGCTGGGTTGTAGAAAAGCGCACTGTGGTCGTCAACGACGGCAGTGTAGGCATTGCCCATTCCAAGAGCCCGTGTCGATGTGTACTCTTGATGAATCGTATAATCGGGGGCATTACCGGCCTTCGCCTGAGGCCCGATCAATAAAGTTGAAAACACTAAAAACACGAAAAAAAGCGGTGTGAGGCTTCTCATTGCAGGAGATCCTTTTGCTAAAATAAAAAAGTCAGTTCGATCTAATAGAATTTTATATTCTTTAAAATTGTGTCGGGTATAATCATTTGCATGTCTAAGCCTTTCCTTGCCGTTTTTTTGACCTTTGTCCTGCTATCATCGCCGTTCGCGTCGCGAATTGTGCTGGCGAAGCCTCATGATAACGCTCCGAAAGACAAGATCGAGCAGGTCGAAGAGGAGACGGTGAGTCCTGAAACTTTAGATGCCCTTTCGGTGACGCCAGTGAAACCCTCAAGCTTTGAAGAGTATTCTCGGCAGTTTTCGCGAGCGGATTACTTTCATATTTATAAAAAAGCCATCACCGTGCGTGCCGGAGCCGTCTTCGGCTTTGAAGATTCATCTGATGATGAAGATTTGACCAACGCACTTCTTGGTTTCAGTTTTCTGCTGCCGCGCAAACGAAGTCCACAAGTTGAAGTAGGCGCCGATCTTTCAACTGTGGGACACGGGCATCTCACCTTGATGTCCCGTCATATTTTTAACGAGCGCAGCAGCTTTCGCCCCTACTATCGTTATGGACTCATGCATAAGCTTGACCCAGATAATAAATTTGCCAGCTTTTCGGACTGGGAGAATTATCTGGCGCGTTTTGGTTTTGGCTTTGAGAATTCTACGCGCCGAGCTCGCAGCTGGCGCATCGAAGTGGAAGTTGCAGCCGGGATGGATGACATCCTCGGCTTTTTAACAATAGGTCACGTCTACTCGTTTTAAAAATTATGGTTTGATTTGATTGAGTAAAAGCTGCGCCAGCACTTGTAAGTCACCACCCGCACTGGCTTCTGCCGATGCGATATCTTTGCAGATTTGCTCGTCAACAGATTCACCTTTGCAATAAGAATCAGCAAGTACAAGTGCGCTTGAGGCAATGCTTGTTAAGTCACACTCGCCCGGGTTTGTACCTGGGTTTGCAATACAGGCATCAATTTGTGCACTGATATCCCCGCCGGCTTGTGAGCTCACCATGGTGCCGATTTGCACGAGGGCCGCGATTTTTAGTAATCCAGGAATACCCGTTTTTTCACAAAAATCGTAAGCGGCATTGGCTTCAGCTGTAGAAGACAAAGAAAGATTCTCAATGAGAACAGCCTCTTTTTCATTGGCAGCAGCATCGCTATGAAGCTTAAAAGCATCGACAATTTTAGATGTAGTTAAGCCGCCCATGAAGAATGTAGCCGAGCAACGAATGGTATAAGCACCGGTACTCTCAATGCCGGATATTTTATCCATGCAAGCTTGAGCTTCAGCATCCGATGATGCATCTGTCAGATCGTTCAAACATTTTTGTGCCTTGGCCACTTTGTTGTCCTCTTCTTCTTCGCATGAAGAGAGAGTGGTGGTTACAATGGCTCCGCAAACGAGTAACACTAGAATTTTGGTAAGTTTATTCATGAAATCTCCGTTGATAGGATCATTATCATCATACTTGGTTTCAAATGTATGCACGAGACTCGACCTTAAGCGTGTCTGGTTTTAAGACGTTATCTCGACAAAGATCCTATCAATAATGTCTCAATTTAATCCGATCAATGTGTACAGACCCAAGGAAGGGTTTATGAAAAATTATGGATTAACTGTTCTTACATTTTTTTATGCATTCAGTTTCGCGCAAGTTTGTGTCGCGACTGAGCGTTTTGAGTTCTACAATGGAATTCGCGCATTAGGCATGGGCGGAGCCACGATTGCCGTGGTGAATGACGAAACGGCACTCATTCAAAATCCGGCTGCTCTTGGCAAGCTTCGTGATTACTATTTAACGATTATTGACCCTGAGCTCGATATCAGTGCAGATACGCAAGCTGTTGTTGATTCAGATATTGCCGCATTTATGTCACCGCAAGACACACTTGATAAAATTAAAAATAAACCCAGTCGTCACATGTATCAGCGGGCTCAGGTCTTTCCGTCATTTGTTTTGCAAAATTTTGGTATTGGTTTTTTTGGTAAATACGAAACAGTGGCGTTCATAGACGAAACATCAGGCAATGTAGAGATGAACTACATCAACGATTTTGCGGCCGTGATGGGTTTTAACATTCGCCTGTTTGACGGTATTGTTAAGATCGGTGGCTCGGGTCGTCTTATCAATCGCACGACTTATATTCGTGATGATATTTTAACTACCGATACGAATCTGACTATTGATAGCCAAGGTAAAGAGGGTGTGGGTGTCGGTGGTGATGTATCTTTGTTGTTAGCCGCTCCGATCACGTTCTTACCGACTTTGGCTGTAGTTTATCGTGATGTGGGCCACACTCGTTACGATATGGGTAGTGGCATGCTTCATAGTACCACTGACGAGCCCGACTCAACTCGGCCTACACTCGATGCGGCTTTCGCTTTATTCCCGATCATTGGTAAGACGTCGCGTATGACGATCACAGGTGAGCTTCGCGATATTATGAAGGCCACTGAAGATGGACTGAACGGTCGCCAAGAAGATGACATTCAAAGACGTATGCACGCGGGAATCGAATTTAATTTCAGCGATATTTTCTTCTTAAGAGCGGGAATGAACCAGCGTTACTGGACGGCCGGCATGGAACTCGCCATTTTCAATTATCAACTTCAACTCGCTAGTTATGGTGAAGATATAGGTACGGCCGATGACCCAGAGGAGGATAGGCGATATGTTGCTAAATTCGCATGGCGCTTCTAACCGCAGACTGAGTTTTGCGGTTCGATGCTTTTGTACATTCGTAATTTCTTTATCCACCGGATGTGGTGGCTCGAATATGTTTGAGACATTTGCCACTCAAGATGATGGCCCCTCACTCATTCGGTCAGTGAAAGATTCCCTGGCGAATCAAGATTACGCGGGAGCCGTAACTACCTGTGAGCTGATGGAGGCCGACGATGCTGATGATGAAGAGGCGCTCTACGTATGTGCTTCGGCTTATGCCGGAGTTTGTGGTTACGATCTTTTCGCAGTGATCAACCAAATTACTGCTTATAATGGTACGACTCCCTTAATTTTTGAATATTTCATGACACAAAATCATGGCGCTACTCTTGCAAAAGTTGATGCGTGTAATACGGCGCTAACTAAAATTCGCACCATAGGTGCTGCAGCAGATCGTACCGGTGATCAAAACTATCTCGCACTTTTTAGTGCCTTTACAAATATGGGTGTGATTTTAAATCTACTGGCTGATGCTACAGATGACGATGCTCCGGATGGAGGTTTCGACGCCTGCCTTGTGGGAAGCATGACCAATGCCCAAGCTACGCAATTTGGTAAAGCTCTTTGGGAGCTTTATCGTGCAACAGAAGTGATTAGCAGTGCTATGACTGAAATTTCAGATCTAAAAACTGCTTTAGATGGGGTGAGTGCAGCGATAGATCTCATTGATCCTACATTGAATTTTCTTTTGGCGTCAGTAAATCCAGATAGTTTTACCGCGAACCAACTGAGGGGCATCCGTACTCTTATTAAAGAGGGTCAGGTGTTGGGGCTCAATTACTGCGCTGATTTTTTAACTTGTTTATGTCCGTGAGGTTTGAAAGGGGTTTTAAATTTTAAATAAGAATAAACTTCTTATTTTAATTTCAGTTTTCTTGCTGAGTTTACCGCTCGGCAGGACCGCTTTTGCCCAACAGTATTTTGAAACTCACATCAATGCTCGCGCTCTCGGTCTAGGTAACGCTTTCTCAAGTTTAGTCGATGACGAAGAGGCACTTTTTTATAACCCAGCTGGTATAGCAAAAAATGGCGGTATTTTTTGGACGCTGGCTGATCCGCGCGCGGGTATTACAGACGTGACGGATCTGGCTGACAACATGGATGCCTTCTCTGATTTACAAGACGCAGCCACGTTCGGTACTGCGCTCACAGGCCTTTATGGCGAGCCTATTCTCGCTAATGGAGGAGCTAAAACATCAGTGATATTGCCCTTCTTCGCCGCCGCCTATTACATCGACTACGATGTGGGCTTAATGGTCGAAAACCCAGTGAGTCCAACTGTGACCCTCAATTATATTAAAGATACGGGTATCGCTTTCGGAACCGCATTCCCAATGGGACCTTTTATCCAAACCGGTTTTGTAGGGCGACGGGTGGAGCGTGAAGGGACGCGTGCGGCTTATGGTCCATCAGTGATTGCCGACATTGCGGCGGGCAATTCTACTCCAGATGTGATTTTCGATAATCTTGAAAATAAAGGTATTGGTTATGGTTTAGACTGGGGCCTCAATTTAACGATTCCGCTTCCGATACAGCCGACAATTTCATTTGTCTGGAAAAATATCGGTAATACGAGTTTCTCCCTTGATGAAGGCAGTAAAGCTCCACCAACAGAGAAGCAAGAGTGGGTCATGGGTGGTTCACTTATGGTGGACGCATGGCTGGTTCATATTGCACCAAGTCTCGAATTCAAACATATGAATGACGACGAGGGACAACTCGGAAAAAAAATTCACTTAGGACTTGAAGTCGGGATACCTTTCGTTGATCTTCGAGTGGGATTGCACCAAGGCTATCTTTCTTACGGCGTAGGATTAGATGTTGGTCCGATCACAATTGATGCAGCATCATGGGGAGTTGAACTTGGCGGATACCCAGGACAACTTGAAGCTCGACAGTACATGGTTCAAGCAACAATTCGTTTAGGTCTCGATTTTGGTTTCGGTTCAGGTGGCAGTGGCAAAAAAGACGGCGCCCCTGGTTCGGCCTCTAGCCGAGCTCCTTGGAGACAAAAGTTAAAACAACGCCGATAAAAGGTGTTCGTTTACTTTGTTAACTCCTGTTTCAACACATCCCAGTTTAGATCGTCGGCAAAGACTTGAGTCGTTTAATCCGTCGGCTATGACATGGGTGGTTTCAGATCTTGAAACAAAACTCGATATTCAAACCGAACTTTTCAAACGCTACGATTTTTTACCTGAAGACGCTGTCTTGCGCGCCAGCGAACTTTGGCAGAAGATTTTTATTTTTCAACGCCCTGATTATTCAACGATCTCTCAAAGTCTTTTTGAAACCCTTCTGCAAGACTGGATGTCAAAGCGTGAAATCGAATGGGCGAAAGGAGCCGGCGCCGTCCGTGCTTTAGGTTTTCATCTTCAGCAGTTCTTGCCTTTGTTCTTAAGCGAGTCGCTCGATCAGCAGTTTCGTGATTGGCTCACCGAAAATCAAAATGCCTTACTTCGTTTGGGATCTTGGTATTTTCTGGCGCGTGAAGCTTGGCAAGAGTTCGCTGAGAAAAAAATGGCCCCGGTCACCTGGATTCCCGCTTTAATGATGGATACTCAAGGTTGGTCGCAAACCTGGCCGCGAGAATTTATTTTCGATTTAGAAGCCCAGCTGACGGGCGGAGAAGTTGAGATTATTAAAAATTTGGCGCGTGATCATGAAGTGCAAGTGATTGTGCCAGATACATCTTGGCGTAATAAACACTCGAAAGTTTTGTGGCCCTATTCAGTTTTACTTGATGAGGCCATACCGGTTCAGCGCTCGGCTTCGAGCGAACAAGAGACTTCGCATATTCAAATTCGTCGCTGGACGACTCCCATTGCTGAAGTTCAAGGCGTCACCGCACAGGTTCGCCAGTGGCTGGAGAGCGGAGTGCCCGCAGAGAAAATTGCCATCTTCGCACCAGACATCGAACTCTATTGGCCCAGTCTTAAAGCTTATTTCAAAGTTGAAGGTATCCCACTTCATAAAGATACTGTGACAGCTATTCAAAATTTCAAAGACGTCAGTAGCTGGGTGGCGAGACTGCGCGTGGATTCAAAGAATTTCGAATCCACCGATTTACAAGGATCACTTTACGCGACGGCGACGCGAAAACCGAAGCTGAGTTTTTCTGAATTTCGCTCGCTCTACGCTAATATTTTTGACGAAGCCGATCTTGAGCGCAATAAAGAAATTCAGTCTTACTTCGATCTCTCGCTTTCGCATAAATCGTTGATTCGCCGTCGCGAGTTTATTGCGTGGGCTCTTCAGCGCTGGGATTTGGCTTTTACCTTTGATCGCTTAGAAAAAATCATCGCCATATTGATGGGTGAAGCCACGCCGCAGCTGCAGCTCACTCTCGGTACCTGGATAGCCTACTTAGAAAAAATCGCCGCTAAACTTGAGGTGCGTATTGAATATGCGGCTTCTGACGCCGTGGCCTTTGTGAACTTCGGTGCAAGCTTGCAAGAGAAGTACGACAAGTGCTGCGTGATCGGTTTATCTGACGATGCGGTGAAAAGTAGCACCAATGCCGGTTTATCGACGGGTGATATTCATAAGATCGGAAATGATCTTGGAGTTTATCTCGATCACCCCGATAAATCAGAAGCCGAGTTCTACGCCGACTGGGTCTCTTCATGTGTGCGTGAAGGCCGCGAAACAATTCTGTCATTTGCGGCCACGCAATTTTCAGGCGAGGCTCAGGCTCCATCTCTTTTTTGGTTAGAAGCGGCCTTAAAGAAAAATATTAAGCTCGATGAGTATAGCTTTAGCGAGCGAACACGTTGGCAAGAGAAGCAGCATTTGACGTTAGAAAAGCTGGGTGAAGCTTGCGAAATGGATGGCGCCTTAACTCAAGTTCTTAAAGAAGATTTAGCGCAAAAAGAAATCGAGCCTACAAAACTTTCGCGCAAGCCAAGCCTCTCGGCTTCGCAGGTAGAGCGTTACCTCACTTGTCCATTTATTTTCTTGGCCGAGAAAATATTTAAGCTTGAAGATTATGAAGAAGTGGATTTCGATATCGATCGCCGCTCGCGTGGGCGTTTGCAGCACGCCGTACTTGAAAGGCTTCTCGAGCCGCCAGTTCGCTATGATCAAAGCGAGAAAGAGATTTTAGCTTTAATCGATGAAATCAAAGTTAAGAATAATATATACGTTTCTGACGAGCGCTTATGGCCGTATATTCGCCGTCAGTATTTAAATTTAGCCGTGCGCTTTTTACAATTTGAAAAAGCTTACGCTTCGCAATTTCCGAAAAATAAAAACTTGGCTCGTGAACTTGATTTTGAAGTGGCCTGGAGTCCGTCCAAGAAAACTTTCATTCCTCGCGAGTCGATGACGGCTAATGATTATGTTTTTAAAGGTAAAATCGATCGCATTGATGGTGATTCTGGCAAAGCCTACGTGGTGATCGATTATAAATCGTCAAAAACAGATAAAATTAAAAACGCTGACACTTGGGTTGAAAATCAGCAGATTCAATTATCGCTGTACTCACAGATTGTTGAAGCGGGCCTTACGCGCTTGCCGAAAGCTCCGGTGATTGCGGCGTTCTATTATGTTTTAAAAACCTTTGATCGCGGTTACGGATTTCATCTTTTAGAAATCGAGCCACATTATTTTGAAACCGAATCAAAACGTAAAAACAAACTGACCGGCGAAGCGAAACATAATATTTATTCAGAAACGGCTGAGCTCTTGCAATCAGTTGTGACGGGTATTGAAGAGGGGCACTTGCGCCCAGACCCTCGTGACAAAGACGAAGACTGCCCTAAATGTAAATGGAGGTCGACATGTCGAGCCCCCCATCTCATTTAGCCGGTCTGCTAAGCACTCGCATAGTTCGTGCGGGCGCCGGAGCGGGTAAAACCACGCAGCTCTCTGAGCGCGTGATTCAAATTGCCGAAGAGTTTTATAAAAAAAATCAGCGCCTGCCGAAGATTTTGGTCACGACATTTACACGAAAAGCCACGCAAGAGTTGAAAGAGCGGTTGGTGGCACTGGCTTGCAAAAAGAATCAACCCGAACTGCTACAGTTTGTCTCATCGCCTTCGTATTTATTTATTTCGACGATTCACGGCGTACTCGCTTTATTTTTAAAACGCTACGGCCCGCTTTTTGGCTTCGACCCGGCTTTTCAGTTCTTAGATGAAAGTGCAGCATCAGGGCTTAAGAAAAATGCCTTTAGAAAAGCTTTTGCTCAGTGCTTAGAGGTGAACCCTGAGCTTTCTCTTCTTCTTGAATCTTATACTTCAAGAGAGTTGATTGCGATTTTAAATGATCTTGATATTTATCGTCGGCAGTTTACTGAGGCTCAGCCTTTTACTATTGAAGATTTTCAAGCCTGCCACGCCGCTAACGCTGAAGGTTTTATTACTCAAGGTCTGGATATTTTCTCGCAAATCGCCGCTTCAGATAATGAGTCTTGGTCGAGCTTCGCCCAAAAAGTTCTCAGTTTTGTAGAAGTTCAGGCCTTAAGTAAAACTGAAGAAGGTAAAAAATCGGGAATGCGCTTTTCGGCGGTTAACTACTCTGAGCTTTATGATCAGATCAAATCTCTGGGACGTAAACCAAGTTTTGCCAAAAAGAATCCTCCCTTTGAAGAATCTCTACAAGATGAGCACGTGGCCTGGCACAAAACTCTCGAGAAGCGCGCTGATAAAAATTCTTACGACGTCAATCAGTTCGCGACTTCGGCTCAAGCTTTGAAGCTTCTAAATGAACTCAGTATTTGCTTCAGCGAAACCTTGCGTGAGAAAAAAAATCTGCGCTGCGGTTTTGAAATGTACGATATTGAACTTCTCACAGCTGAAGTCTTGAAGCGCGAACCGCAGGTAGCCGCAGGCTTTGCGACAGATTGGGATTATGTTTTGACCGATGAATATCAAGATACGAGCCCGCTCCAAGTTGAAATTTTAGATCAGCTTTTCGCGAATGTGCCGCAGTACTTCGTTGGTGACCCTCAGCAGAGTATTTACCTTTTTCGTGGCGCGCGTTCTGAAGTTTTCTTGAAGAAGCAAAATGAAATCGTTGAGGGCGAAGGTGCCTTTGATTCTTTACAGAAGAACTATCGCTCAACTCCAGAGCTCCTTGAATTTATCAACGATCAGGTGGGTGTCTTAGGGGATGACTTTGCTCCCATGGAGCCAAAAGCTCCCGCTCAAGATAAAAAAGCTATCGTCGCCACTTTGGCTCCGGTGAGTAAAGACGAGCTGGAGCCTTACGCTCCAATAGCGCGCTATATCGCTCGGCATATGCGAAGTCATCGTTTCGATGACTTCGCGATTCTCACTCGAAAAAACAAAGAGACCATTGAAATCTCGCGCTACTTAGAATCGAAAGGCATTCCGACGCAAGTTCATGCCGCTAGCGGTTTTTTTCAAACCCGCGAAGTGATCGATGCCATTTCAATTCTGCGTTTTATAGTTTTACCTTACGACACTGAGAACTTGATCATGCTTCTGCGCTCGCCTTGGTTTAAAGTGCAGGATGCTGTTCTGGCCGAGTGGGCTGAGCCCACTAAAAAAGGTGAACTCAATTGGGATCTTGTTCTTTCGATGGGCGGCGACGAAATAGGTGTGCAGAAGCTGCGCAAACTCATTGATGCTTCTTACTCAAGTGGTGTGTTTCTCGCTTGGGTGGATTCGCTGAGTGAGTGCGGAATTCTCGATAGCTCTGTTCATTATGACCCCACCGGACGCCGTGAATCGAATATATGGAAGCTCGTCTCGCTCGTTCGTGAAGCTCAAAGGCAATCGGGGTTTAGTTTCACACAATTTTTAGATAAAGTTTCGCTAGGCGTGCAGCAGTTCGACGACGAAGAGGGCGAAGCCATTGCGGTGATCGAGCCGAATCGTGTGAATATCATGACCGTGCATAAAGCTAAGGGTTTAAAATTCAATCAGGTGATTATTCCGAATATGCATAAACGTCCGCGCACGATTTTAGAAAATCGAGTGCAGAAAAGTTTAGTAGTCTTTGATGAAGATGCGAAAAAATGGGGCGTTCAGCTTCCGTTAGGTGAAGAGAATAAAAAAGAAGATCTGATTCCGTGTTTAGCTCATTTAGAGAGATTTGCTCAGCGTGAACTGGCCGAGAGCAAACGACTTTACTATGTAGCTATCACTCGGGCTGTCGAGAGCTGTTTCTTCACTTGGGTGGGTCAACCGGCACGAGATTCATGGGCGGAGTTCTTGCCTGGGGTTTCTATGAGCGAGTCGGGTGTACACGAGCAGTCAAAATATTCTATCGAGGTTTTGGTTGAAAGCGGCTCCGCTGAACCCGTGAATCAAACTGAACAATTCCATGAGACTTTGAAAGCTCCATTTAAAGAGCAAGAAGAGCTGCATCCGCTTTCACGCAGTCGTTTATCGGTGAGTGCAATTCTTGAACTTGTTGAACAAAATATCACATCGGCTGAAGCCACAATTCAAGAGGCTCGCAGTGCTAAAGAAATTGAACTACGCCTCAGTCGTCCAGAATTTGGCGTGCGATTACATTCGGCTCTACAAAAACTCAAATACGATTGGGATTTTGATTTCACCGCAAGTGCTGAGCAGACTTCAGACCCAGAAAAATTTATTGAAGCTGTCGAGTTTGTTAAAGATCTTGAGAAGCCTTCACTACAAAAAATTATTCAAAATGGTGAAGTGGAGTGGGGCTTTCAGTTAAAAACGCAAAAAGGTGTGATTGAAGGTCAGATCGATTTATGGGGCGAAGCCGATGGGCAATTGTGGGTGGTGGATTATAAATCTGGTGACCCACGCTATAGCGAAAAGGCCTTTAGACAGCTCGAACTCTATGCTTATGCTCTATCGAAATACCGCCCAGGTGTGCCTATTTGCCTGGCGGTGATCTATCCGCTCATCCAAAAAGTAGATATTAGGCCTCTAAAAGACATTGCCCAAGTGGGCGCGAATTACGGATTTTCGTAAAAAATTCAGGCTTTTAGCGCATTTTTAAAAGCTAGAACTCTCCTTTATAAGTCTATTTTAAGCTTAATTCGACACATAGCATAAATATCTGCTATAACCTGCTTATTACAAATTCACACAAAAAGCCCCAAGCGAAAGTTACTAATACAATGAATCCAACGACTCATGCAATGCCTCTTTTATCGACAAATCTCTTCAGCAATTTCAATCTTATCGAACCTATTCAGCGCGCTATCATCGATGCCGGTTACACAGAAGCCACTCCTATTCAGCAAGCGGCGATTCCGCAATTGCTCAGCGGTCGTGATCTTCTCGGTTGCGCGCAAACAGGAACGGGCAAGACAGCGGCATTCGCACTTCCAATGTTAAATATGTTAGCTAAAGGTCATCGTCGCCCCGAGCCTCGCAAACCACGCGCACTGGTTTTGACTCCGACTCGTGAATTAGCAGTTCAAATCGAAGAGAGTTTTAAAACTTACGGTCGTCACTTGAAACTTCGCCACGCAGTTGTATTCGGCGGTGTTTCTCAAGGAGCACAAGTTCGAGCGTTGTCTCAAGGTGTAGATATTCTTGTGGCTACTCCGGGCCGTCTTCTTGATTTGATCGAGCAAAGACATTTAAATCTTTCTCAACTTGAAGTTTTCGTTTTAGATGAAGCCGATCGCATGCTCGACATGGGCTTTATTCATGATATTCATAAAATTATTAAAATGCTTCCGCCACGCCGGCAGAATCTTTTCTTCTCAGCCACTATGCCGAAAGACGCAAAACGTATTGCAGATACAATTTTAACTGACCCCGCGGTCGTTGAAATTGCTCCGGAGTCGACAACAGCCGAGAAAATTCAGCAGTCTCTCATGTACGTTGAGAAAAAATCTAAGAAAGACCTACTTCTTCATGTTCTTAAGAATCAAGAGCTTAGCCGCGTGATCGTTTTCACTCGCACTAAACACGGGGCTAACCATGTGAGTGATATTTTGGCTAAGAACGGTATTAAAGCCGATGCCATTCACGGTAACAAATCACAAAATGCCCGTCAGCGCGCCCTCACTCGTTTCGGTGCAGGTGAAGTGAGAGTGTTAGTGGCGACCGATGTTGCGGCTCGCGGTATCGATATCGACGGTATCTCGCATGTGATTAATTTTGAAATTCCAAATATTGCTGAAAGCTATGTTCACCGTATCGGTCGAACAGCGCGTGCCGGAGCCGAAGGTATCGCCATTTCTTTTTGCGACGCTGAAGAGCGTTCTTTCATTCGTGATATTGAGCGCATTATTAAAATGATCATTCCGGTAAATAAAAATCAGCCTTTTCACTCTGAAAGTGTTGAATCGGCTCGATTGATGTCTCCGGGTAAAGCGAAAGCCGCCATCGAAGGTAGAAGCGGCGGCGGACGCGGTCGTGGTCGCGGGCGTAATGGCGGCGGCGGAAGACGCGGCGGCCAGGGTGGTGGACGCAGTGGTCATGGTGGCGGTGGTCGCAGCAGCGGCTCGGGTCGTCACTAACAAATACTGTTGCCATTTCGAATGCGATGACCTGCGCAGGTCGTGAGTGTCGATTTTTTAGACGATCATTTCTTCATTTCAATCCCGGTTTTATCAAGTCTGCAGATCATATATATTGCTCAGATCAGAGGTATATATGAAAAATGCATTAAAGCTCACTTTACTTGCGACTGCTCTTTTTAGCTTAGTTGGGGCGTCGTATGGTTCGCCAAAAAATAAACTTTTCGGAGCATGGGTTCTCATTGAAAAAACATGTGAGCTTGATGGAAGTTTTCTTGAAAAATTAAAAGTTAAAGTTAATCGTGCAGACCAGATGGGTTACGCTGGTGAAATTTTGATTATTAGTGATGATAATGTAATTAGAAGATTTGATCAGAGTGGCCGTATGATTGTTGAGAATGATTACATTTTAGCAGATTCAAATAAATTTTTAGTTGAAAATGAACTTTTTGTAAAAGGCTCGCCTGGCCGCCTTAAAATAAGACAGCCATTAATGAATCGATTGATTACCGAACACAAGGGCGACTCGAAATGTAAAGGCGGAACCGTTAAGGCGAATTACACTAAAGTGCAAACTCGCCCTCACTATTCTTACGGAAATGAGCTTTAGAAATTAAGTTCGGCCTGTGCTACTGAGCTAGTGAAAGTGAGTTTCACATTGCTCTTATCAACAGCACTCAAAGGTACCGAAAAAGTCACGTCATAAGGAATAGCCCAGCGGCTGTGAGCTGGGAATAGGGCCTGCAAGGCCTCTAATGGCTCTGTTCTTTTCGTCGCTTTACCTTCATATTTTTCGCCATTGGCTTCTAAGTAGATCTTCCAGATTGTATTTGGTTTATGAAGATCGTTAAGTCGGCGAGTAGGAACAAAAAAGCTAACGAAGAACTTCGTACTATTTGAATTTTCTTGAAACATCTTTTCGCGAGCGGCTTGCGCTGTTTTAGAATCCCACTGTAAAATCTCAGATTGTTTTTGCAAGATTGCAGCCTGTACATCGCTGTTGATAAACGTCGAGCGTACTTCAAGAGTATTATAGAAACCTTCGTACTTCTGAGCTGTTTTGGTATTTTTCTCAACCATAATGCGGTATTCAAGATCGCTCATGCGTGGGCCGACTTCGGTTTCATGATTTTTCTCAGCTGAAGAGCAGCCTACTGTGCTCACTGCTGATGCGAGTCCAACGATCAAAGTTAAGCTTAGCACTAACGAATTTAAAAGGCTCATTCTTGACTCGCTGTTTTTTGTAAGTAGTTTTTGAGATCACGGAACACGATATCACGCTCTAGATCATTGAAAATTTCATGTAAGCTATCTGGATAAATATGAATTTCTTTTTTCTTCGAGCCAACTAAATCGAAGAAACGCTGACTCTCTGGCGTATTCACAACTTTTTCTTGCCCTGCTAATTGCATTAAAAGTGGCAGGTGAATTTCGCTCGCATGATCTATAACTTCTTTAATGGCTTCAACCATTCCCAAGTAAAGTCGTGGTGAGATCTTCTCGTGGCGGAGCGGATCGACCTGGTACTTTTTAATTAAATCTTTGTCTTTATGAAGATCGTGATAATTAATTTCGTTATAAAGTGTCACCTTCGGTAACCAGTCGGCTAAGAAGTGCGCCGCTTTTTCTTTAAATTTAGGCACGGCCACGCTGATGCCTAAAGCGGGGCTGCTGAGAAGAAGGGCTTTAATACCACCCGGAGCATTTTGCAAAACCGCCTTGAGAGTGATGAGTCCGCCCATTGAATGCCCGAAGAGATAAAGTGGATGGGTGCGATTGTGAATTTGGGCTTTTATGAATTTGATAAAAGCATCTAAGTCTAAAGAGTAATAATTAAAGTCTTCTACATAACCGCGCTTGCCCTCGCTCTTGCCATGACCGCGAAGATCCCAGCCTACAACCGTCCAACCATCGGTGGCTAAGTTGTTAGCGAATGCATGGTAGCATTCGGAGTGTTCGGCAATACCGTGTGTTACGACGATAGTCCCGCGAGTTTCTGTCGGTCGCCAGAGTTGGTAAAACAACTCGGCGTCTTTATGTCCAAAAAAAGTACCTTCTAGTCTTTCGATCATGCTGAGAATATTCTAGGATATTAATGTATTACAGATCAAGCTTTGCATCACCGTGGGGATAAGTTCTGGCAGCTTTGTTTCGACTTCTTATATTTAGTCTTGTGAGTCTTTCTCTTTCAGCAGTTTATGCGCAAGAAGGCGCTTCGACCGGTGCTCCATCTCAGGTGGGTGTGTTCCTCGGTAATATGCTCCCTAATAATGTACCCGGGATGGATGAAATCACGCCACTTTGGGGTTTTCGCTACAGTCATCCACTTGGGAGTATGGTTTACGCCGAAGGCGGCGGAGTTTTCAGCCATAGTAATGGGGTGGATTGGAAGGGCGCTTTTGCCAGTCTGCGTATGGATGTCCCTTTAGAAACTATGATTGCTATGGCTTATCTCGGACTTGATTACACCAATTATTCAGGTGAAGGCCAGAAGACCACTAATAAAGGTGGGGGGCATGCTGGTGGTGGGGTTATGTCACTCATTGGCGGCAATATTTATATGCGCTTTGATATGAAACTGAATTCTCAACCTGGGACATCCCTCTATTTTGCCCTCGGATTGTCTTACTTCTTTTAACTGGTACCTGTTAAAACCTTAGACAGTAATATGATCTTTTAAGCCTAGACCTGCCTAGGCCGATAGATTTATTGGCTATAGAAGCCGGAGGTTTATCAATGGAATCACTACTTAATTTTCTGGTCGATTACAAAGTCGCAGAAGTATGCATCCTGTTAACAGGATTATATGCACTAGCGCTTATTATCGATCGCTTCAAAGCACTCTACTTTGATTATGCGCTTCCGGCAGAACCATTTATGAAGCAAGTGATGAAGCTGCTTCATGATGATCGTATCGAAGAAGCTCTTACATTCTGCTCAGCCAATGAGAAGAAACCACTGGCTCACGTTGTAAAACGTGTTCTTGAGAGATCAGATCGCGATGAGCGCTCAATTGAGCAATCATTGAATATTGCGAGCTCTGAAGTGGCCCCGAAATTAGTGGCTCGTTTATCACAAGTACAAATGGTGTCGAACGTTGTAACGTTAATCGGACTTTTCGGTACGGTGGTCGGTCTTATCGTTGCCTTCAAAGCGATCAGCTTTGCTGACGTTTCACAAAAGCAAACGATTCTCGCGCAAGGTATTTCGATCGCGATGATGGCCACGGCAACAGCTCTTATGGTCGCTATTCCGACGATGTTTGCTTACACATTCTTATATGACAAGCAGACGAAGTTATTCGCAGAAATCGATGAGAACTCTCTTAAAATCATCGAAGTTTTACGCGATCGTATTTATGTTCCGTTCCGTGCAGAGAAAGTTTATCCAACGACATTGAACGCAGATAAGCTGAACACGAACGGTCATCACCCAGCGCCAAAAGCAAAGGTGTCATAGTATGAGAGTCCATCGTTCAAGAAAATCAGAGGCGACGTTTGATCTCAATCTAGCGCCATTTCTTGATATTATTGTGGTTATTATCCCGATGCTTCTTTTGAGTGTGGCGTTTGTTCAGGTGCGTATGATTGAAACCAACGTACCTCAAATCGTGGCTCAGAAAATTCAAGAGCAGAAAGATAATAAACAGCCCGAAATCAGTTTTGCTTTAAAAGCTGATATGAAAAAAGGTTATGTTTTAAGCGTACAAGAAAAAGGTAAAACGAAAGATGTGAATATCATGCTGAAAGACGGCAAGCTGGATTTTGACGGCTTAACGTTAGCGGCGGTGCAGTTGAAAAAACAGCACACAGCGATTTTCTCTCTCGATTTTATGCCTGATAGCGCTTTACCCTATGAAAATATAGTTAAGACGATGGATGCGATCAGAAGATTACCTGCGAGCGAAGGTAAAGTCATGGTTAAAGACGATAAAACCGGTGAGCTCTCACAAACGGATTTAATGTTTCCGGATGTGACATTCGCCAATGTGATTGAACAATAAGCCCGAGGATTTGAAAATGGCACGCACTGGAATGAAAAGATACATGGAGAAGCGATTAACATCGGCTTTCAAAATTCAGATCACATCCATGGTGGATATGTTCGTTATCATTCTTGTGTTCTTGCTGAAGAGCTATTCAACTTCTCCAGTGAACATCAATCCAAGTAAAGATTTAACGTTGCCGGTTTCATCGGCAATGCAAGACCCTGAGGACGTATTAAAAATGATGGTTTCAAAGCAAGGTGTGTTTGTAGAAGACAAACAAATCGTCGCTTTTGAAGATGGTCATTTTGCCGCTCGTGATATTGATTCTACGGATCCTTCTTTTATTCCGACTCTGTTTAAAGAGTTAGATGGAAAAGCAAAAGCCACGCAAGATATTGCGAAGGTCAATGATACGGTGAATTTCGACGGACGCGTTTTAGTGCAGGCCGATCGAGATATGCCGTACGCCATGCTTCAAAAAGTCATGTACACATCTATGCTCGCTGGTTACGCCAACGTGAAACTAGCTGTGGCTGCCAAAGATTTCTAGAGAAGTGTCTCTATCTCAGAGACAAATTAATCAAAACTAGCCAAGTTAGATCAAGCACAAAAAGCAAGTTGCCCAGCTGAGCAAAACCAGCGCCTACCTACGATAAAACTAAGTTAAAATCTAATAGAACTTGTATACACATTAAATTTGCTCAGCTGGGCAACTCTTCATTTGCCAGGGGCAAGAAGTAATAAACTACGCTAATTAATTACCCAGGGCTTAGGGAGAATAATCCAACCTCCACTCCTCGAGAGAAATAGAGTCTTTTCCCTCTGAAAATGTGCGTTTCTGCGAATGGAACGCAGAACTTTCAGACAAAATTCACGAGCTCAACATTCCAAAGAGAGAATTCTCTGAATGAGGCATTCATAAGCAATTACTTTCATATAGCGAGAATTTTAAAAAAACTCTCGGCATAACCTGTGCAATCTACTAGACTTAAGGGCAGGAAACATGATTCAAAAAGTAGTACGTCTCAAATTAATACAGGACCTTAGCCTTGCATTTCTAGCACTGGCGGTGGCCATATCTCTTCTTCCTTCGACATCACAAGCGCAAGGTAAGAAGTATGTAAAGATCGTATTCGAAGAAAAAGAAAAATCTTCAAAAAAGAAAAACAAAGTGGCGCAGAATAAATACGGACGCCAGCGGATTCCGGCTTCAATTATTGAAGCTCCCACTCATGGCAATATTGTTCAAGTTCACGATTATGTGCCTGATGTTGAAGAGTTAGATACTCCCAAGAAATCTATTGTTCCGAAAAATAAGAAGCCATTAGCTGAAGATGCTGAAATTTCTCGCGATATGGTTATCGCTAAGTAATAGGCGGATAATCTAAGTTGTAGTGAATCCCAATAGATTCTTTTCTCTCTAAAGCACAATCCACCGTGAGTTGAGCAAAAATCGCAATATTGCGAAGCTCAACAATATCTGAATTCACATCAAACTCTGAATAATACTGATCGATCTCTTGTAAGAGATTATCGAGGCGATTCTTCGCTCTGAAGAGGCGGCGGTTGGTGCGCACAATGCCCACATAGGCCCACATGAGGCGACGAATCTCTTCCCATAAGTGGGTGATCAAATCGAGCTCGTCGTTTTTATTGCTTGAGCGATAAGAAGGCTGGGTTTGCGAAATGGGTCTCAGCATTTGATTATATTCGCTGTAGGTTGGCAGTGAATTTAGGGTGATATCATCTGCTATGAGGGTTCGTGAGTGCGCGGCGGCGTTACGGGCAAACACCAGGCATTCGAGTAGAGAATTAGAGGCCAGTCGATTGGCGCCATGAAGGCCGGTGCAAGCATTTTCGCCGATAGCATAGAGACCTTTGATGTCGGTGGCGCCATCGGCATTGGTGAGAATGCCTCCGCATAAATAATGAGCGGCAGGTACGACAGGAATCGGCTGAGTGGTAATATCAATACCGTACTCAAGGCACTTTTTATAAATTTGTGGGAAGCGTGATTGGATAAATTCTTTATCTTTATGAGTGATATCTAAAAACACGCAAGGCTCAGCGGTTTTCTTCATCTCTGAATCGATCGAGCGGGCCACTATATCTCGAGGAGCTAAACTGCCTAGTGGATGCACGTCTTTCATAAAAGCTTCGCCCTTTTTATTCACCAGCTCAGCGCCCTCGCCGCGAAGAGCTTCGGAAATTAAAAAATTGCGCGCATTGGGATGATAAAGACAAGTCGGATGAAACTGCATGAACTCTAGATTCGTGATGCGAGCGCCCATTCGGTGGGCCATAGCCACTCCGTCACCGGTGGCGCCGCTCCAGTTAGATGTATAGAGATAAGTTTTGCCCGCGCCACCAGTGGCAAGAATTGTTGTTTTAGCTAAAACGGGTATAACTTCGCCGCTCGTGCGGTCAAGAACATAGGCGCCCAGGCATTGATCGGGGCCCACATACTTTTCGTCTATTTTTCGTTTTGAAATTAAATCGATAGCGAATTGATTCTCGAAGAGATCAATTTGTTTATTCGCTCGTACAAGTGAGAGAAGTTGTCTTTGAATATCTAAGCCTGTGTGATCTTCAACGTGAAGAATGCGGCGCTGTGAGTGGCCGCCTTCTTTTGTCAGTGAAAATGACTGATCAGATTGGCGATCAAATTTTACGCCCCAGTTCACAAGATCTTGAATGCAGTCGGGGCCCGCGTCGACCACCATTTTGACGATGTCTTTATTGCAGAGGCCGGCTCCTGCGATAAGAGTGTCTTGAATGTGTTGTTCGGCAGAGTCATCTTTTGAGGTGACGGCGGCGATTCCGCCTTGAGCCATTTCGGTATTACCAGTTTCAAGATGTGTTTTGCTTAAGATGCAAACTCGCCCGAAAGCACTGACTTTCAGTGCGAAAGCGAGGCCGGCGAGGCCAGAGCCGATCACCATGAAATCGTAAGGGCCGCTTTGTACAGAATCTTGTAGCGAGGTGAACTCTTGTTCCATGGACTGAATCTAATCCAAACACCTACTATGGTCTAGGTTTTTGAGGGCTAAGCCACACCCGACCTTGATCGAAGTGCGATCATAAAAGTAGAATTAAATCGCGAAGTTATACGCATTTCAAAGGTTTTAATGGCATTTCACGTACGAGCAACTTTGGTCGCAATAGCAGCAGTTTTGCTGACGGCGGGATACTGCGCTTGGCAACTTTCGCGGGCGGCACAAAATCATTTCAACGAGCAGAAAATAAATGTAACGACTCAATCGCTCGCCATGACAAAAAAACAAGTTGAAGAGTATCTAGATAAAACGGCCAACGAACTCACTCAGCTCATTCAAACTGAAATTAATCAAAATGAAATTTCAAATCAATTCAAGCAGAGTGATTTCATTGTTACGTCAGTGAGCAGCTTAGGCGAGGGCGGCAAGTGGGTCATCGATTGGTATCGCACAAAAAATAATACCATCACTCAAGATTTTTTAACTGCGCAAATACCTGAGCTTGGTTTTGGCGAAATTCAAAACGATAAAATTCAAGTGGGCCGTGTTGAAGCACCTGATAAGCGCGTATATTTTACGGTGTCGGTGCAGATTCGTTTCAAAACTCCTGAAGGCGAAACGGTGAAAGTCGCAACAGGTCTTGTGCCGATTTCTTTCTTTCAATCTTTGTTCGATATAACGAAGGGCTCAAATGACGAAGGCCTTTTAGTTGATTCAAAAGGCTACGCGATTTCATATCCTGATCAGCAGTACGTGGGAGCCAAAGTTGACACCCATCCAGTGGTGAAGATGGCTCTGCAAGGAAGCTTAGGTTCAGAAGTGAGCTTCAGTCAGAATATCAGGGGCGAGTCTGTTATTGGTGGTTATGAAAAGCTCGGACAATCGAATTTGATTTTGGTTTTAAGTTCGCCAGTGATGAGCCGTAGCAGTGCCATGATGCAATCTATATTACAGATCATTTTATTTTGTATCGCGACCATGCTTGTTGTAACCGGAATTTTAGTTTTCTGGGGCCGTCAGAACAAAATGAAAACTGATTTCTTGCTCAATCGCATTAGAGTTCTCGAGCAAAGACAGCAGAATCCGGCTGAGCTCAGTCTGTTTGTGGCTGAGCAAACAAAGAAAGAAATTCTTCGCGAGTTCGCCTTTGGAGTCGTGCAGATCTTGCGCACGCCTATGACGGCCATTATTGGTCAGGCTCAGCTGCTTAAAGACAAGGTCAGCGATCCTGAACAAAAATCAATCAGCTCGAAGATCGAGCGTGAGACTCGGCAGAATCGTGACTTTGTCGAGCAGCTCGCCATGAGTTACGGTCTAACCGATGTCAAGCAGACCCTGGTTGAAGCAGAGACTGTCGTGATGCCGGTGGTGCAAGAGCTTCAGGGCTTATTTGCTAAAAATGAAATTCAAATTGAAGAGAATATTAAAACTCGGGCTCGCGTTTCGGTTCCGCAAGGGGATTTGAAGGTGGCTTTAAAGCATGTTTTTAATCTGATGATCGATCGCCTTTCTTTGAAGACTGGTTATCGCAAAATTTCTATTAATGTAGAGCAGGCGGGACCTCATATCTTTATCAAGATCAGTGATAACGGGGCGAGACTTGAAAAAGATTTCCAAGCCCAAATTTTCAGTCCGTTTAAAGTGAGTGGATTGAATTTTAGTTTGTTGAGATCTCTAGTTGAAAGCGCTGATGGTCAAATCACGGCTAAAGACGCCGATGGTGGTGGGCTGGAATTTGTGATTCAGCTCACTGAAGATAAGAGTGAAGCGCCAGCTAAGAAAACTGAGTCTTCGATAAAAATCACAGCCGAGGCCACACCAAAGAGAATTGAAATACCGATGCCAGATTCTATTGATTTAGAATCGATTATGTCAGCGAAAGAACCTGCCAAAGAAGAAGATTTGAAAGGTATGAAGGCTGTCGATATGGCCGCTTCGTTTGCACTACCTGAAGTCCCGACGACTGAATCAATAGAGGCAGATGTTAAAAAAGGAATTGTAGCTGAAGAAGAAATGAAAGTTACAATTCGTAAGCCTAAAATGAGGTCTGATTCTTGAATATTCAAAATTACCGCGCATCTTTTACCGTCTCTGTTGTAAATTCAAATTTACAAGACTCTAAGATCGTTTCTGACGTACTAGAAAATAGTGGTTACTCTGTTCTTCACTACATGAGCGAAGAAAATTTTGAGAGCGACTTCAAAGTTAATATTCCGCATATTTTGATTTTAAGTTATGAAAACTTGATGAAGATGAAGCCGATGCACGCCGATGAGTGGATTGAAAATCTTCTGCATAAGCTTCCAGAGCTGCATATTATTATTCTCGCTGCTCGCGATAAATTAGATGTGGCTTGTGATCTCTTTGAAAGCGGCGTTTATGATGTGCTCGAATGGCCGAACAAAAACACCCGCCAACTTTTACGGGCTGCCGACCGTGCCGCTGAAACTGATTACCATGTTTATTTGAATGAAGAGCTGAAAGAAAAATTAGGCGAGCAAACCATTCAAAGAGGCGAGGCCAGTTACTCGCTTTTAGCGGTTTGGCTCCATGAACTTTATAAAAGAAAAGACTCTAATTTTGCTTTGATGCATTTGATGAATGAAATCTCTCGCTACCTGTCAGGCGCGGAAGTCTTATTTTTCAAATACATTCCCAATCGCTCGATGCTGGTGGCGCAGAATAGCGTCGGTTTAGAGATGCGTTTATTAGAAAACATCGGCATCGATTTGAAGTCGACTGAAAAGCCTTTTAATGAAAGTCTACTTCTTAAGCCGCAAAGCCTGAGGGGGCTACAAGATCTGGTGGTGAATGGTTTTAGAAAAAAACATTACGCCGCTTTTCCGATTATATCGGGGAGAGAAGTGCGCGGGGTTCTGGTTGCGATTCCGAAAGAACATCAGGGTGATGTGGTCAGTGATCCTTATATCCGCGTCTGTCTTGAGGCCCATCACCATTTTGAGCGCTTAATGGTTCTTCAGGGTCGCTTACAGAAAACCAGCTTGCTTGATGATCAAACCGAAGTCTTCAACCGCGATTTCATTCTAAAAAAAGTAAAAGAAGAAATCTCGCGCGCTCGTCGTATTTTAAAGCCGGTTTCGATTCTTCTTCTTTCATTAGATAAGTTTCAAGAATTTCAACTCAGTCAGCCACAAGCTGAGGTGGATAAGCTTCTGAAGAGTGTCGGTGGGCTTTTCACCCGTAATAGTCGTCTCAATGACCTAGTCGGCCGAGTTGAAGTCGACCAATTTATTCTTGTTCTGCCCCATACCGATAAAAAGGGAGCGGCGATTAAAGCCGAGAGGCTTCGCCGCATGATTGAGTCAGCGGATTTCTCTAAGATATTAAATCAGCCTGTATCTTTCACAGTGAGTATTGGAGTCAGTGATTACCCATCAGTTTGTCATGATGCCGATAGTCTTCTTGAAACTGCTGAAGAAGCGCTCTATCAAATTCGTAAAAATGGTGATAACAAAGTCTGTCTCGCCACGCCAAAGGGAAGCTTCGTCGCGGACTTTGAAATTAAAGAAGAAAAATAATTTATGCAGCATCGACCAACAGTCGCCATTATTAATTTAAAAAATATTGCCCATAACTATAAAGTTTTGCGTGATTTGCAAAAGAGCCAAGACTTATTTTATTGCCCCATGATCAAGGCCGATGCTTACGGGCACGGAGCCACTCGAGTGATGCAGACACTCTATGATTTAGGTCAGAGATATTTTGGTGTTGCGCTTCTTGAAGAGGCGATTGAGCTGCGCGAAGATTTTTCGAATCACCGGGACTTCTGTAACATATTAGTTTTTGCTCCTTTATTTGAAGAGAGCCTTGAGGCGGCTTTGCAAGCCCAGGTGACGCCAGTTCTCTCGTCATGGCGAGAACTTGAAAATTTAGAAAACGCCTTGAAGCAATTTGACCGTGAAGACTTGAAAATCAAAGTTCATCTTAAATTCAATACCGGAATGGCGCGACTCGGGTTTGATGCCTCTGAGGCCGATGCGTTGGCAAAATATTTTAGAAAAGGCAGCCAGCTTGAGCTTGAAGGGGTTTGCACTCATTTATCAGACGGCGAAGATGCGCACTTGGCTGGCGGTTGGTCCGCTGATCAAATCGAAAAATTTGCAGCTATTGAAAAATCTTTTTCTGGTTTCAAAATATTTTTTCACATGTTTAACAGTGCGGGTCTTATCGCTTCTAGTTTAGCGAAAACTCCGCAGAACCATAATTGGGGCGCGCGACCAGGACTTTCGCTTTATGGCGTGAAGCCAGTGATGGGAGATCTAAGCGCCGAGCAACTTGAAGCCTGGAAGAAAATTGATCTTCGTCCGGTTATGCAAGTTGAGACACAGATCGTTTTGACTCGCGAGATTAAGAAGGGTGAGGGCGTTTCGTACAACAGACGTTGGACGAGTTCGCAAGACTCCCTCATTGCAGTTTTACCTATTGGTTACGCTGACGGATACCACAGACGCTTGTCTAACAAAGGTCTTATGTTGGTGCAAGATCGAGTGGTCCCTGTTGTTGGCACTGTGTGTATGGACTACACTCTAGTAGATGTATCGGCGCTAAGAGAAAACAACCAGGATTTGTACGGCATGAGTGTCATTGTCATTGGACAAGATCAAACACAATCAGTGAAGGCAGAAGATCTAGCTGAACTTGTGGGCACTAATGCGTACGAAATTTTAACAAGTGTGAGTCGCCGGGTACCTAGGGTTTATAGATGATCGCCATGTGGGTCGGAGTTCGCAAACATGTGAACGACTCGATAGACAATTTTTTTATTAAACTCAGCCTCTCGGTTGCTGAGTTCTTCTCGTCAGCTGGCGCCATTGTCATTTTCTTTGCTCAATCCACTCGACTGATTTTTAAAGCTCCTTATCGTTTCGAAGAAATCATTAAGCATGTTGAGTTCATCGGTAATAAATCGATTCTTATAATTTTACTGACAGGCGCTTTCACCGGAATGGCTATGTCATTTCAGATTTACTTGGGCTTTAACATGGTGAATGCCACGAATTTAGTGGGCCCCACTGTAGCCCTTGGAATCACTCGCGAATTAGGCCCGGTTCTCACCGGCCTGATTGTCGCCGCGAGAGCGGGCGGAGCCATGGCGGCTCGCTTGGGTACGATGCGAGTGAACGAACAAATTGATGCTCTCGAAGTGATGGGAATTGATCCGAAACAATATCTCGTTGCTCCGCGAATTATCGCAGCGTTTGTTTCGATGCCACTTCTTTGCGGTGTTTTCGATTTTATCGCCATGCTCGGTTCATATTTCTTATGCGTAAAAGTTCTCGGTCTTGATGAAGCCATCTTCTGGGATAAAATTAGTGTTTGGTTGAACCCACGTGACATCAACGAAGGTTTGATTAAATCGGCGATTTTCGGTTTAACATTTACCGCGATTTGTACTTATCGTGGCTTCTTCACTACGGGCGGCGCCAAAGGTGTCGGTGAAGCAACCAACGGTGGCGTTGTGAATAGCATGGTTTTAATTATTGTAATTAATTTCTTCGCAACAAATATAATTCGTTTCTATTACGCAGTGATGGGGATCAAATGAGCGAAACCGCCATTGAGATTTCAAACTTGCGCAAAACTTTCGATGGTAAAGAGTATGTCATAAACGGCATGAGTCTTAATATTCCTAAAGGAAAAATTACCGTTATCATCGGCTTCTCGGGGACGGGCAAGAGCGTTCTTTTAAAACATATTTTAGGACTTCTCAGGCCCACGTCGGGCACCATCAAGGTTTTCGGGAAAGATGTATGGTCAATGAATTTTGATGAGCTCATTGATTTGCGTTGTAAGCTCGGGGTTCTTTTTCAGAACTCGGCGCTCTTTGATGATATGACCGTACTTGAGAATGTGCACTTTCCGCTGATTGAGCATCGTCGTGATTTATCTTTCAAGGCCATTGATGAAATCGCTCGCGCAAAACTTCTCGCTTCTGGTATGGAAGAGAAGCATTATAATAAACTTCCGGGCGAACTATCAGGTGGTATGAGAAAGCGTGTGGCCTTGGCGCGTGCACTGGCGCTCGACCCCGATGTGCTGCTTTATGATGAGCCGACAACTGGACTAGATCCCATTTTAACAGAGATGGTAGATGATTTAATTTTGAAAACTCATCAAAACCACAAAGGTTCAACGTCCGTAGTTGTTTCCCATGACATTTTAGCGGCGTTTCGATTGGCCGACTATCTAGTTATGCTAGACAAAGGAAAAGTCTTACTAGCCGGGACGAAAGAGGACTTCTATAATACAAACATACCTTTAGTGAAACAATTTTTGTCAAAAGGCTTCAAGAGGGAATAATGTTTTCGACACCTGAGTTTAAAGTTGGAGCCCTCGTCGTCATCGTTTCTGGATTGATTGGCGTCATGTCATTAAAGGTGAATGAGGGCCCTGGTTTATTCTCACGACAAAAAAGGTATTCTTTCAGTATCGGCGATGCCGGTGGATTGATTGAAAACAGCGCCGTAAAATCTTCGGGTATCAAAGTTGGTATTATCGAGAAGATCGAGCTAGCTGACTCAGGCGCACGTATTCATATTTTAGTGAATAGCGATTTAAAACTCCGCACATCAGGAGCCGTCGAACTTCGCTCTGATGGTATTCTCGGAGACCGCCACGTCGAGCTTGTGTTGGGTCATAGCGATGACCCTCTCTTAGAGTCCGGTGAAGAAATTCTCAGCGCCAAAGAAACGGGCTCGATGAACGCCATGATGAAAGAGATCGGTAAGATCACAGAATCTCTATCGGGTTTGGCGCAAACGCTAAACAAAGCCGCGAGCAGCCAGGGTGATAGAGAAACGACGATTGGCCGAATTATTCTCAACATTGAAAAGCTCACGAGCGATATCGCCCAGATGACGGGCGAGAACAAAGAAAAAATCGGCGATATTGTTGATAACGTTCACTCAATCACAAATCAGCTGGATGGTTTTATCAGCGACGACAGCCCAGAAGGTTTCAAAGCTGGCTGGGAAAAAGCGGTGGCCAGCTTACATAGAATCGATAGCACCCTTAAAAACTTTGAAGAGATCTCAGGTAAAATCAATCGGGGCGAGGGCACGCTCGGTCGTTTAGTGAATGATGAAGAGACAGTAGAGAAGCTAAACAGTGTTCTCGATGGGGCTAACGATTTCATTGGTGGAGCGGGCACAATGGAGACGAGTGTAGACTTTCACTCGGAATTCTTAGCTGATGCGAGCTTAACGAAGTCTTACTTGAATATTAAAATTCAGCCGGGTCTAGATCGTTATTACTTATTAGGTATCGTAGATGATCCGCGCGGTGTGCTTGAAGAAACGCGTACAGAGACGAGCGGTACATCAACGGGCGATATCACAGAGATCAAAACTTTCAAAAACGAAATCAAGTTCAATGCAATCTTTGCGAAGACCTTCTATAACTTCACGCTACGTGGTGGTTTGATGGAGAGCGCGGGCGGTATTGGTTTCGATTACTCATTCTTGAGCAACAAACTTATTTTCTCAATGGATGCTTTAGACTTCGACGATGTGAATCTGCGCGCCTACCTACGGTTTAATGTCTTCAAGGGCATTTACGTTACAGGTGGTGGCGATTACCTCAGCAATGATGAATTCCGCAGCAGCTTTATCGGCGCCGGTATCTTCATTACCAATGATGACTTGAAATTGCTCGCAACAAAATTCGCGATGTAGTTCATCTCTATATTTAAGCTAGAATTACATTTTAATTAGAATTATGGGCCGCTTAAAGCGGCCTTTGTTTTATTAAGATCTGTTGGGCCTGCGAAAAATCTTCCACCGCATTGCACAAAGTTGAATAATTTTAAATTCCCTCCATTGACAATACCATCAGTCACAACTATCGTAATTTCAGATGCGGCAAACACCCAAGAATTGCCGTATCACTTCGCGAGGTGTGACTCGCGAATTAAAAGTGTGAGATATGTTTTGCAACGTAACGTAATTAGTGAATTTTGAAGAAATGTGTGTGTAGACCGAAAAGTGAAACAGACGGACTTGTTTGCAAAGAAATCGAATCGCTTCGGCGGAGATGCTCGCAAGACGCGGGCGTCCCGCCTTTTTCGCCCCATATCCACTAAACAATCCATGCATCTCATGCTGAAGTCGACCAACGCTAAAGGTGAGTGGTCGTTTCTCAAGCCTCGCAATAAAGCCATCATCGCCCAACTCATTAAGAAGTATTCAGAGGCTTATAGCGTAAAAGTTTTTTCCTCCGCCAATGTAGGGAATCATCTGCATTTTCATCTCCAGTTTCGCTCACCACGCTCTTATAGAGATTTTGTGCGGGCTATGACGGGCGCGATTGCACTTAAGATTACTGGTTCAAGTAAAATCAAAGCTTTAAAAGAGCGCTTCTGGACACAGTCGCCCTATACGCGATTTGTTTTTGGTATTAAGGATTTTCTTAAGATTTCAGACTATATCAAAATCAATCAGCTGGAAGGTTTTGGCCATGGGCGTGCAGTAGCCGAGTATTTGGTGAGAAATCGTAAGCATGAGTTTGGTTGAGGCTTAATTCGGTCTTTATCCTGAGCTGAATATTTTCTTCGCCTGATAACAGTTCGCTATCAAATGGTTAAAACCTTGTCATTTCGCAATAAGAATAGACAGTGAAAAACCCCTTCGCTACTATCGAGCCATCAAATCCTACTCCTTAAAGGATCCAAATGGCTCAGTTCAAAAACGCTCTTGTCAGTGTTTCAGATAAAACCGGCCTCATTGAATTTATCAAACCGCTCGCTCAAAAAGGCATGCGCGTCGTCTCAACAGGCGGAACCGCCAAATTCCTCGAAGAGAATGGCATCAAAGTCGTACAAATATCAGAGCAGACGGGCTTTCCAGAGGTGATGGACGGTCGAGTGAAAACGCTCCACCCCAATGTGCACATGGCTTTACTCGCTCGTAAAGATGAGGCCGATGATCTCGCCATTTTAAAAAAACATAATCTCGAGCCCTTCGATTTAGTTGTGGGAAATCTTTATCCCTTTGAATCCAAGCCTGACATCGAAAATATTGATATCGGTGGCCCTTCATTCTTAAGATCAGCTTCAAAAAGTTTTGATCGCATCGCGGTCGTGGTCGACCCACAAGATTATGCGAAGATCGCCGCATCAGCAGAACTCACTCTCGACGATCGTAAACTTCTCGCGGCAAAAGTTTTTGCTCACACTTCGGCTTACGACTCAATGATCACCGCCTGGCTCGAACCTGATTTTGCGAAAAAGCGCGATCAATCAGTGGGCGGAAAATTTCAATCTGAGTTGCGTTACGGAGAAAACCCACAACAAAAAGCGGTTTGGTATCGTCAAGCGGGCGTTACGCAAGGTCTTCACCAAGCGAAAATTCTGCAGGGCAAAGAGCTTTCGTATAATAATCTTCTCGATTTAACGGCGGCCGTTCAAACTCTCAGAAGAATTACGACGGCGGCCAGCTCTTTAGCGGCTAACAGTCAAAGCGGCAACCAATCTTCTGCCGCCGCCTGCGTAGCCGTAAAACACAACAATCCTTGTGGTATCGCCGTCGCATCAAGCATCGCCGAAGCCACAAAACTCGCCATCGAAGCCGACCCCGTCAGCGTCTTCGGAGGGATTTTAGCTCTCAGTCAGCCTGTCGATGATAAAAGCGCCGAAATTTTATCTGCTCTTTTCTTAGAATGTGTCGTCGCCCCGTCATTCACTCCAGCAGCGCAGTCGATCTTCGCTAAGAAAAAAAATCTGAGACTTCTCGAATGGTCAGAGATGTTAAAGCCCTCAGAGCAAGCGCTTTACCGCCAAATCGACGGCGGATTTCTTATGCAAACTCCAGACGACGTAGCATCAAAACTCGATTCAGCATGGACGGTTGTTGGCGAGAAGCCTTCACCAGAGATTGAGAAAGATTTGATTTTTGCCTGGAATACAGTGGCGCACCTAAAAAGTAACGCCATTGCCATCACTTTAAATCAGCAAACCTTGGGCCTAGGTATGGGACAAGTGAACCGAGTGGATGCTGTTCAGCATGCTTTAGACCGCATGACCCAGGCTCATGGAGAGAGAATTAAATCTCACCAGACGAAAGTCGTCCTCGCCAGCGATGCGTTCTTTCCTTTTCCTGACTCTATTGAGAAAATAGCTAAGGCAGGAGTGAAGTGGGTTATTCAACCAGGCGGATCGGTCAACGATGAGTCTGTTTTGAAAGCGGCACGAGAGTTCGGCGTTAACATGGTGTTAACGGGTCGTCGTCATTTCTTGCATTAGATAAACAGCAACTACTAGAGTCGGCTTCATGAAGATTGGCAAAAACACACCTTGGCTGGTGAAATCAAGTGGACGCATCATTGGTCCATTTTTTGAAAATGAAATTATCAGCCTATTACGCACACGTGAAATCGTTCTTATCGATGAACTCAGTCGTCCGTGCGGAAGATGGGTGTACGTTCGTGACGAGCCAGCTTTCGCAGCGATCGCCGAAGAGCTTCGCCAAAGAAATCTCAAGACTCTCAATGATGAAACTACGGCGCAAATCGAGCATACGGTCACTCCGACGCAAACGATTAGTGTGACAGAATCTATTGATGATCGCACTGAAGAGATCTCGAATATTATTGATTTGAATCCCCAAGTTCATCAAACGATTAAAGACGTGATGGGTTCGCGCCCGGCGCGCCCAGCAGGCTCAGCTAGTGGTGGTGGAGCAAAAACTCCTGCATCCGATGACACCTATGTTTTTGAAGGCGATCGCTTAATTCAAAAAGAAAGCCAAGCTGTTTCAAAAATGCTTTGGGTTATTACGGCCATCGTTATTTTCTCAAGCGTGGGTTACGTCGCCTTTCGTCAGTACATTGCCAAACCTATTCAGAATAAAGCTACGGCGCTTGCAAGTTTAGATAAGGCGCAAACCTCGGTGAATATCGGCGATTACCCAACAGCTTTCAATCTTTACAAAAAAGCTCATTTAGCCGACTCACAAGATATGAGAACCTATCTGCCGCTTTCAATTCTCTACGTGCAGCTTGAGAGACAAACAGTGCAAGCCAAGCGTTTGCTAGAATCGTTACTTGCGAATCAAGAAAAAGAGCGCCAAAAAATTCTAACAGCCATGGGCCTGGCAGAATTAGTTGATCGTCGCTATTCTGAAGCTGAGATGCGCTTCACTCGCGCTCTTGAAGTGGACCCACTTTTTAAGCCGGCGCTTATTAATTTAGGCATTACATCACTTCTGGCGGGCGACGCAGAAAAAGCGAACAACTATTTACAGATTGCAATTAAAGACGGCTCACGTGAAGGTCTCGAACAAGTGATGGTTGTTGATGCTCTCACTCAGCTTTATCACAAAGAAAAAGATAAATCGTACTTAGCGCAAGCCGAGCGCTTCATCTCTGAATACATTCGGCCCAATCAACCTTACTACTTTGAGGGTTTAGTCGCGTCTATTTACGTGAGCTATCTCATGCAAGATAGAGAGAAGATGTACGCTAAAATCAATATGCTTCTTGATTCTGACCCGATCGCCTCGTCTTTACATAAATATAATCTTTATGTTTATAAAGGCGCTCTCGATTGGAGAAAACTCAATCAGTGGTGTTTAAAATCAACTGAGATTCTTGATCCTGTCGCAAGAGTCGTAGCGTTCGAGGCTCTTTGCTTGTTGAAATCTGAAGATCTTACTGAAGCCAGCAGAAAAATCGAAGATGCGGTTCAGCAGGCTCCGAGAGATTCATTAGTGCAGGCCACTTATGGTTATATTCTTGAAAGCCTAAATTCTTCGGATCGCGCGAAAGTGGCTTACGAAAAAGCCGTGGATTTCGATCGCGTCAGATCATTTCAGTCACCTAGAATATATATGGCTCGTTACTGTGAGCAGACGAATCGTCCTGATTGTGCTTATGCTTACTGGCGTGAGCTTTTAGAAATTAATGGCAGCTCGCTACCAGCTCTCGCCGGTCTTTATGAGATGGCGGTAGAGAGAAAGCAAACGGACCAAGCCAATTTATATAAGAGCCGAGGCCAAGCCATTTCGACCACGTACATGCCATTCTTTGGCGTGAAGCGAGATTAAGATGGAGTGGCTCAAGATACTAGTTGTTCTTTTGGCACTCAGTCTATCGGTGTCAGCTTGCAAAAAAGAATCTGAAGCTGAAGAAGAATTCCAAACTGGCGATGTGCATGAGACCAGTAAAAGTTTTATCTTTCCGGCGGCTTTAAAAACTAAAGTCGATGAAGAGTATGTGGCCTTTATGAAAACTCAAGGCCCGCCCTTTGATATTAAAACTCCTGAAGAGTTGTTGCTGCAGGTGCCCAGAGAGTATCTCGATATCGATTTAACGATTTCTCCTCTAGGGTCAGGTACACTTTCTGCGCCGACTATTTTTCGCTTACCGCGTGGTGGTGGATCCATTGACCTCAAAGAATACGTCAAAGGCGCCAAGGGCAGCTTCTTCGTCAAAATGTCAGCAAAGAAAACGACAGAACCAGAAGGTAAAATTTCAAAACTAAAAGTGTATTTTTTAAGCCAGGGTAAAAAACAAAAAGTAGATAAAGAAGAGTTTGGCTCGGGCTGCGGTAAATATATGGATATCACATCGTACGTTGAAGCCAAGGCCAACGACGGTATTCAAGTGAATGCCACGAACCAAAGATACGTCTCGGTTCTGGCGGGCATTTACTATTTCATCGGTTTCGAGAAAGAAAAAATATATTTAGCCGCAGTTAAGATATCAGATTCAAGATACTCAAACCTGCAATGCCAATAAAAGGTGCCCGGTTAGTTATCGGTGCTGCGCCGGTACATAAATGAATAGAAAGACCCAATGACCTGGAAGAAATTAAAATCCGATAAAGTTTTCGAGTCTAAATATTTCCATCTCTCCGTCGACGAATGCGAAACATCAAGCGGTTTACGAGTGCCAAGATATTACGTTGTTGATTTCCCCGACTGGGTTCAATGCGTAGCGGTCGATGAAGCGGGGAGCTTAATTCTCGTTAATCAGTATAGATATCCCGGCAAAGGTTTATTCTTAGAATTTCCTGGTGGCTCAACAGATGCGAATCGCGGAGAAGAGCCGCAAGTAGCTGCAGAGCGCGAGTTATTAGAAGAAACCGGCCACTCATCAAGTGAGTGGATTTATCTAGGCTCGCATTATCCGAATCCGGCACTGCAAACCAATCGCTGCCATTCTTATTTAGCTTTGAATTGTAAGAAGACGGCAGAGCTTAATCTCGACCCATTCGAGGAGCTGACCGTGACGAAGATGTCGGTTGAAGATTATACGAAGCACTGCCGAACCCAGCCGCAGAATCACTCACTGATGCTGGCTACGATATTCTTGGCGCTGCCGTATTTGAAGTAAGTGCTCTCGCAGGGCCTTAAGGTGCAGTCACACCCCTTCAGGAAATGCGTTAAATCTCAAAATGAGCCGAAGCTCACATCAAGGTGAACACGCTGGAGACCTAAGAACTTCACAATAATCCAAACTTAGCGGCGATTATTAATACAAGACTAACAATCACCAAAAAATCCTTAACTAAAGCTAAAATTCGCCGATAAAACAAATAGCGTTCTTTGTTCATATCGTGACCTCCTTTCCTTCCAGAAAAGAGTCACCCAAAGGGGAGTCCTGCGAGAGCAGTATTCCCCTTTGCATTTTAGGTGCCTCGCTGAATCTGCCTTACATTGTTTCTCAGTAGACGAGCCGTCCATTTCTCAAATTGGAAAATCCGGACACAAAAACCAAACAATAGTTACATATCTTCATGATCTGAGGCAAAACCCCACGTCTGTGGCAGTTCGCCAAGCCAAAATCAATCAGCAGCTCAGCCACCAGGTCTAAATTTTGCAAAACTCCTGCACAGATGAATTATTAAAGATTGGCTGGGCCCTAAATGAAGACTTATAAAAAACGAGATCTTGCGGTAGATAAAGTCAGAAGATTTCTCGAGCCTGGCCCGATTGTGCTAGTGAGTTCTAAATACAAAGATGAAATCAATATCATGACTATGGGTTGGCACATGGTCATGGAGTTTTCACCCTCTCTTATTGGCTGTTTTATATGGAATCAAAATTACAGCCACGATCTAATCAGGAAGAGTAAAGAGTGCGTGATTAATATTCCGACAGCCGACATGCTGAATACAGTTATCGGTATCGGCAATTGCGATGGCGATGAAGTGGATAAATTTTCTGAATTTAAACTGACTCCCATTAAAGGGAACAAAGTGAAAGCTCCGCTTATTAAAGAGTGCTACGCCAATATCGAATGTAAATTGGTCGATTCTAGTCTTATTAATAAATACAGTCTTTTTATTTTCAAAGTGGTGAAGGCCCATGCGGCTACGAAGCCGAAATATCCGCAGACGGTGCATTACCGTGGTGATGGTGTGTTTATGATTTCTGGTCGGAATGTGGATAAGCGGAGATTGTTTAAGCCGGGGAGGCTTTAGACAAAAATATCTTCCCAAATTTGAGTGGCAGTTATTATGTGATTAGAGTTATAGCCACTAAGATGGTCATTACAAATTACACGAGGCGACAAGCCGCTCTAGAAGCCTTATCTTGCTTGGGCTTGAGGTGGTTCATCAATAAAAGCGTAAAATAATTAAGAGATTCTATTTTGACAAATATTCACTTTATCTTACAGACTCACTATAAATAATTATATTTTATTTATTAAGAGGTTGTTATGATATTGCGGTTGTTGGTGGTGCTTGGTTTATTATTGTGCACTCAGTTTTCTTTGGCTCTAACTTGTGATTCATCTACTTCACTTGGGGGCGTAACAGCTCTCCAGGACACTTGTTCTGATTTCGAGCCGCGATATTCTTGCGGTGAAGAGTGGGATGTTTATGGCCCACAGTTTACTCTAAAATCTGGAGTGGATGATTATGGATACCGCTATCTAGAAGCGCGCTGCGAAATCAAAAACTGCTTAGACAATTCTATATTCTGGACCATCGGAGTAGCTCATGATTACCTTTCTGCTTGCGGTGGTGACTTTAATTCTAACAATAATAAAAATAGTAAGCAGAATCAGCCCAGCTGCAAAGGTTCGATTATTACACCAACAACAAGAACTGTTGGAGAAATAATTCCACTTCAAAATTCATCTTTCGACCTTGTTTATGCAAGCGATAGAACTCGTGGTTATGAAATTCCATATATTGTACGTACAAAGATGACAGGCGCTGATGTTCGATCTGATATAACTGATCTAGATATTGAAGTTCGTGATGAATCCAATACGCTTGTTGATTCACAAGACATTCCGAATACTGCAAACCAAACACATACCTATACTTGGGATGGTTTAGATTCTTCAAACAATGATGTTTGGGCAACAGTTAAGTACAAATTTAAAATTATTGAGACCTATGCAAGTTTTACTCTACCTGTTGTTAACGAAGTAGAAATGGGTAGTCTGAACATAAAAAAACTCGGTCTAGGCGGCTGGGCACCTTCAGTCTGGATGTTCTATGATGCTTCTGCGAAGACACTTTATCGAGGAGATGGCTCTAATCGTCAAGTTGAGGGCGAGGCTATTGGTGGAGGAGCCCATAGAGTTGCAGAAGAAGATGGATCACTTGTTCACGAGTTTAATGCTACAGGATTAATTACTTCAACTAAACTAGGTAAAACTGGTACCGCGATTTATACGTTTACTTACTCAAGCGATAAGCTCACTCAAATCACTGAACCACATAGTATCGTCACATCCTTTACCTACTCAATGGGCAACTTAGTGTCTATTACCAATCCGTACAGCCAAACATTTTCAGTAGGCTTAGATGCGAATGGATTCCTAGAAGAATTAACGACACCGGCCTCTGAAGTTTATGAAATGACATATAGTGCCGAGGGACTACTACTTACTTTTGAAAAGCCGAATGGAGCCATTAGTGAATTCACTTACGATGCCGAGGGAGTGTTAGAGCGGGATGAGCACTCTGGAGGTTTTTATGCTGATGTAGATGAGATTACTACGGGTTTTCCTCGTGAGTTTACATATACAACAAGAATGGGAAGAGAAACTCTTTTTTCAGGGGATGGCCGATTGTATCCTCAGACCACTACACGACCTCATGGTGGACAAGAAGTTATGAATTTTAGCGACTCATCGAATTCGCGTATAGAGTCCGGAGTCACAGTTACTAAAGCATTTACTCCAGACGCTCGCTTTGGAAACACATCAAGATTTCAGACGGGAGAAACTGAAAGTGGGCCAGGCTATTCTATCAGCGAAACTATTGCTGATACAGTCAACTTAAACTCATCTAACCCGTTCGATATCGACACGTGGACCACCAACATCACAAATGGAACTATCGATACGGATATTGTCTATGATGGATCAACCAAAGAATATAATGTTACAACTGCTGAAGGCCGCACTTATCGTCTTGAGATTGATACATATGAGCGTCCAGTAGAAGAGCAAATCGGCTCACTTACGACTACGGCCTATACTTACACAGGTAAAAATCTAACGGGTATTACTCAAGGCGCACGTTCAACAACGCTTGCATATAATGGCGTTGGTTTAATTTCTTCAATTACAAATGATCTGAGTCAAACTACATCATACGCTTACGATAGCGCCGGAAGACTTGATACTGTTACTTTACATGATTCAAGAGTTATCGATTACGATTATGACTCCGTTGGCCGCTTAACCAGCGTGACACCAGAGGGAAGAACAGCGCATGTATTTGATTATAATACATCTGAACTTTTACAAGAGTACGCTCCGCCGCTTATTACTGGAGTACCGAATGTAACGACTGATTATACTTATAATAATGACAATCAGCTCACGCAAATCGACCGACCAGATGGTCAGACCATAGTATATGCTTATGGTGCAACCACGGGACTGCTTGACTCAATCACAACGCCGACACGTACAACGACAATTTCTTATTCATATGATTTGCCGACACTCTTTGATAGCAATAGCAGTATTGATCTTTATCGCACATATGTAGGCAGAAAGATCACCCAAGAAGACTGGTATGACAATTCATCTAACTACTTAGGCTACTTCAGCTCAACGTTAAGTTCATCTTACCCAGATATTGCCTCCGATACAGTAGGTGGAGGAGCCAGCGGCACACGCACCATCACTTATTCATACGATGACGATCGCGTGCTAACCGGTACAGGCGAGATCACTTTGACCTATGCAACGCCAAACGGAACACTCACCTCAACTGATTTCGGCATCATTGACGATGCTTATGGATACAATTCATTTGGTGAGATGACGGCTTACGATGCAACTGTAAGCAGCGTGAATAAATACTCTTTAGATTTTACCCGCGATGATCTTGGCCGTATTTCTCAGAAAATTGAAACCATCAATGGTGGCACGACTTACACTTATGATTACACATACGACAGTACAGGCCGCCTGACTCAAGTCGATAGAAATTCTTCAACCTACGCGACCTATTCATACGATGATAACAACAACCGAACGGGTGGAGTTATCAACGGAGTCACAACAACTGGCGTGTACGATACTCAAGACCGCATGACGGATTACAACACGTATGATTTCACATACGGCGCTAATGGCGAGATGTTAACAAAAACAAATACTCTGACCTCGGTAGTTTGGACATACACGTACGATGTTGAAGGGAATTTGCTTTCTGCAGCAAGTTCGTCGCCGGCAAAAACATACAATTATGAGGTCGATGGTCTTAACAGAAGAATTGAAAAGCGAGATGGCAGCACGTTTAAGGCTCGTTATCTCTATGATACAAAGAATCGAATAATCGCAGAGATTAATAGCAACCGTACTTTAAAGCGTCGTTACGTTTACGTTTCAAAGCAGAATATTCCAGATTATTTTTACGAAGGCTCAGCAAAGTTTAGAATTATTTCGGATCATTTGGGCTCGCCACGCTTAGTGATTAAGCAATCTGATGGCTCGATCAAGCAAGTTATGGATCACGATGCGTTCGGGTGTTTTGTGACTAATACTATTGATACATCTGGTAGTTATACGGCGATTCCGTTTGGTTTTGCTGGCGGCCTCTTCGATGCCAATACTAACCTCCTCCGTTATGGTGCGAGAGATTATGACTGTGAAACCGGTCGTTGGCTTTCTAAAGATCCGATTTTGTTTGATGGTGGTGATACGAACTTGTTTGGTTATGTTCAAAATGATCCAATTAATTGGATCGATGTTAATGGTCTTGAGCCCAAGAGACCTGGCTTTATAAATACAATAAATATCGATGAAATGAGAAGTGGTGGAGGCGGTGGTGGAGGCTTTAGTCCATTTAGAGGAAAGTCGCCTCAGCAAATTGATACCATGTTTAGAGATAAAGGCTTCCAGCCGCGTGGTCCTGACCCTGTGGGTGGCAAAGGCGGTTATGTTAATCCTAACACTGGCCGTTCTTATCATATAGACTTTAATAATCGTTTTAATGAGCCAGCGCATGTGGATGTGAACCGACCAGGTAATTGTCCGATGCCGAAGCGTAAGTTTCCAGCAGGAGGAGAGTAAAGTGTTATTAACAATCGAGATAGCAAATCCTAAAGAATTAAATCAGGGCATGGCTGAAATTGAGATTTATTGTGATTCAGAAGGTCTTGATTCCTTAATCAAGCAGCTTAATTTTCTCAAAAATAATAATGAATCTCATGTTCATTTGATGACGAAGAGTTGGGCTGGCACTGAGCTTAGTGAAAAGGTTCAAGGTAAGGGCAATTTGCTTATACACAAAATGACTATTGCAAAGCCTAAATAGTCAGATCGTGCCTAAAGCGTGCCATAAAAATTCAGAAAATTCGGAAAATTTTGGACAAAAACAGCTATCGGGTCTTTGTACATGAGCAAAAAAGCACTGCAAGCTGCGGTGCTGATTTATGCATAAAGACCATATATTTATGAAACATTTTTTAAATCAAAGCCCTTGCTGCTTGCACCTAACGGTGTTGATGACTCTAATTAATGAGATCTAAATCGTACGAAGTGGCTTACCGCTATGCCAACTTTACCCCAATCCCATTATGATCCGATTCTCAAAATGGGCTTTGATCAAAATCAAGGCCTAACCTTTTCCATCAGACTTTAGCCTCAAAGAGCCGAAGAGTAGTTATGGAACGTAATTTCTTAGGCATCTTACGCGCACAGCGCTGTGCAAACGAGCGAGGTTTCTCGCTTATCGAAGCGCTTATAGGAGTTGGGATGCTTGGGAGTTTGATCACTGGGGCGATGTTCATCAGTGGTCATACATCTGGTTCTATCCAGCAGCGTGATCGAGCTATCGACGCGGCTATCATTCTACAAAATATAAGCGAGACTTTGCTTTTTACTTCCAATGCTGGTGATGGCACTTTGGCTGCGGGCGAACATAGCAAAACTTACGCAAGCAACGGGCAAGAAAGCGCAGACGGCTACTTCAAAGCGGACTGGACAATCACTCCGAACCAACCAGTCAATAATGTCATGCGAATTAATATTACTTTAAGTTGGACCGCTGTAGGTCTTGATCGATCTTCACATCTAACTTTATATCGTAGTATGGTTTTAAAAACGCGCACACTCGGTGACGAACGAGTTTATGTAGGGCCACCGCCATGAAAATAAGCAATCAGCTTGGCCTCACTCTCGGCGAACTTATTTTAGCCATGGGCATTAGCTCAATAACAATAATGGTGGCGTCTACCTTCAGCGTTAGCACCTTTCGTTCGCTGCGCACAGCAGGGCAGAGGGTCGATGTGGGAATCGACTTACTCATGATCAATAATTTTTTTGCTGGCAAGATACCTAGTAGTGGCGGACCTAACCTTCCGTTCGGCTCTTTCATCATGATTGAAGATGATTGCAAATCTCGCCCTGGCGGCTTTCCGGATTGTGATAATTCTGATCGACTCAGTCTTGTCGAGCAAGATGGAGCGCCGACGTGCTCAGTGATCGCTTCACAACTCAATATATTAAATCTTGAGAGACCTACACCTAATACATGCTGTCTTGACGGGCGCGACCACTTGAACCGTCACATCGTGCTGACGAACGGTGCGAACTTTGCGCAGCTTTTTATAACTCGTGTGAATATCGGTGCATGCGCCATTGAAGTCGCGGCGGGCCCGCTTGCGGGTAATGATAATTTGCCACAGCCTTGGGTGAATTTACCGGCTAATTTCTGGGTCGGAGCCCAACCTGTGCTCGTTCATATCGACACGTATTGGCTCGACCGCGAAGCTTATATCTTGTCCCGTTTTCATTACACCGGTGCTGATCGCAGGGGCGGTGAGAACTTTCAAATCATTGACCGTGTTTACGATTTTCAGGTCGCCGCAGGTTACGACTTTAAACCGGCCGACGGCACTTTGACCGACACCGGCGATGATAATGATGAGTGGCTTTACAATGCACCGAACACGGCTGAAGTTTTTAATGATGTGCCACAGAGCTTGATCCGCATGATCAGCATTGGGCTTTTGTTGGGGGCTCCGGCCCCAGATACCAACAGCGTCAGCAATACTTTATTAAACGGACCTCGTCGTGAAATTCCGAAAACGGCAGTGCGTGGACGAGCGACAAAATTTGCACTACGAAGCACGGCGGTATTTCAGTGAGAAGTATAATTCAGCCTCTATCTAATTCTAGCGGTAGTTCTATAGTTATCATACTCGGACTTCTAGCTTCATTCGCACTTGGAATAATGGCTTTTAATGACTCGTTCAACACCGGCCATGCGTCACTCATATTTTTGCAAAAACAGAAAGAAGCTTATTACGCCGCTGAGGGTACACGAGCAGTTTCGCTCGCATTAACTGGTGATTATCTCGGTACAGATGATACGCCGACCGCTGCCGAGTTGACGGACTATTTAAAACTAAAACTTGCACCAACACTGCCACCGAAATATAAAATCGTAAACGTACAAGCCGAGATTGCAAAAGAAGAGGAAGTCATAGAAATCCCTTCGGGTCCGTATAAAGGTTTTTTGGCGCCGCAATCAAAAGTTCATATTTCTTATGAAGTGAAAACAGCTGACGATTATCAAGGCGGACGTACTTCGACTTTTATTGACTCCACTTCAATCATTGCCCAAGTGGGCGTTTTTCAGTTTATGATTTTCGCAGACAGTACTGACACACGGTTCGTGCCCGGCCCGGCCATGACCATCAATGGACGTTTTCACACCAATGGCAACGTTTGTTTCGGCAACGCGAATGCAACGTTAGCGCTTCACAGTGTGAGCGCTTCAGGTTCTGTGCGCTACGCAAAACTTTGCAACCCTAACGAAACTGCGACTAAAAATGTCGCTGTGGCCACCGATGGTACGATGACTAACTTTGCGCCCCTTCGTATGGACAACAGTCATGGCTGTACGAATTGTGCAGGCAGCGGTATGGATTGGGCTGAATACGCCCTTGCCACTTGGCATGGCCGTCTGACCGATTCTGCTCACGGAGTACAACCGCTCAACTTGCCTCTGCCAGATGAGTCGACGGCACAACTCGGTGTTGATGGTACAGATAGTATGTGGGCCCGAGTGAACGATCGCAATCTGCGCTTCATTGTCGATCATAAGTTGCCAGACGAATCCGAAGCCGTTTCTAAAATGAAATTCTCAGTGCAGGCCGATATTCGTATCATCGATGGAGTTTGGTATATAAAAGATCCAGAAAATGATTTGAATTGGCCAGGCTTACCGATTTGGTCAGACCATCCGGGAACTCATTCAGCTTACGGGTTGGACGTGGGTCAACGCGAACTTCGCGGGCGCTGGAACGGTATTAATACTTGGCCAGTGGGTAGCACACCGCGGGCGTATTCTTATTATGAATTTAATTCGGCCACTGAAAGTATTAACGACGATGGTAGCGGTGTTATTTCTTACGGAACAGTTCACCGTCAAGCGGGCGGGCCTTTTCCAGAATGGAAGCCAGGTTTCTGGCTGGCCGGACCAGGTGCGACTTCGAACAATCTCTGTCGCGACAATCCACTGGCACCAGCTTTCCCGCTGACATTGGCGGGTGGTGGGCCGGTCGGTAATACGATTTATCGGTTCAATACGGCTTTGGATTGCGGTGGAGCGGTCGCTAATCCGACATCGGCCACATTGCTCTTGAATGCAACACGATCAGGTTTTCGTGAGCTGAGTTACCAACATTTCTTTCAAGCTTCAGATCGTCAGGAGCGGGCTCGGGTTCTACCGATGAATTTCGATGCGAAAGCTTTCGAGCAAGCTTTAGCAAATAAAAACCCAGGTGAACTCGGCTCCTATTTTGGTGCCGGAAGTTTCTTGGGCCGCGAATTCAATGGGATTCTTTACATGTCTAACAGCTGGCCGGGTTCAGATGAGGGGTATTCTCCACGCGGAATTCCTCGGCTCTTTCCGGTGCAAGGGCAAAATGAAAATCGAATGGGTGGTACAGTTTTATCGGTTCCGGTCACTTCACCCAATCAGCAGCGCGCATTGCCTCGCCAATTATGTTCAGATGACAGCGGTATGTTACCGGGGGACGCTGGTCGACGCTTCGACGGTACGGATCGCTTTCAGGTTCCACATTGCTCAGAGTACAATAATGGGGCGAACTCTTTGGCTTACACAAACGTGATTCGAATTATGAATGGCGCGAATCTTCAACCGAGCGCGTTTCCGAAAGGTTTGAGTTTAGTTTCTAACAATTCAGCGTACGTACTTGGCAGTTACAATATGAATTCTGATACTTCAAGCATCGACGCCACACCATGGATGGCGTCTTTGATCGCGGCCGACAACGTGACCGCAATGTCGAACGGTTGGTCAGATCATCAGAATAATTGGAGTGTTGTGAATGTGCCGTCACCCGCCGAAAGTACTGTTTACAACTCGGCGTTTTTAACGTCGCAAACCGAAGGCTATGGTTTGCCGTACATAGAAGACTGGCGCGACTTATCTTGTCGTATGACCGGTTCGTTCGTAATGGGGTACAGCTCGGTCTACCATCGTTCATTCACGCAGTTCGATGTGAGAGTCTACTGGCCGCCAGATCGCCTTTTACTCTTTGATCCGCACTTTCGTCGTCCAGCTAACCAACCGCCGGGCGCGCCCACGTTTTTCGTCACATCCGTCATCGACTGGAGAGCCAACTAGATATGGAAAACCCTACACCTTTTCGCCAGCGTCGGCGCATCTTGCTTATCGATCATAAACCGCAGCTTTCACTTATTTTGTACGCCCTCGCATCTGCCACCGTCTCGGCGATTTTCGTTTTTCAAGCGACGGCTCATTGGTACCGCGCCCAATGGGAAGGGTTCGAGTATCGACCGTGGTTAGTGGCTGGTACTGGTTTCGCCCTTTTAGTTCTTATCGTACTTTGTGGTTTCTATATTACTAATCGATGTTTCGGGCCACTTTTTCAAATGCGTCGACAGATTAAGCTGGCATTGCAAGGAGAGCGGGCCAAGATTCATGTGCGTCGTGGTGATCATTTCGCTCCATTGATGGAAGACGTAAACGCGCTATTCGATAAATTGCAAACTCAGGATAAAAAATGATCCGTCAGGTTTCGCAAAAAGGTTTTACGCTTGTAGAAACCATGATGGTTGTGGCTATCGTGGCCATCTTAGTCTCTATCGGCGGAGTCTCGATGGTTTCGGGACGTCAGGCTTACCAGTTTGCGAACGAACAGTCGAAGCTCTACCAAGTCCTCAGCCGTGCTCGCAATATGGCTATGGGTCGCCGTGAATGTGTGAGGGTTGAAATTGTCAGTAATATTGCGAAAACAGATACTTTCACCGATAACTTGTCCAATAGAACCTGCGCGGGTGCAGTGAATCCAACTCATATGGATATCGCCGATGTCCAATTTATGGATAAAACAAATATCGGCCGTTTTCAGCCCGGCGAACAAACCGTAATTTTTTTCAATGGGAGCGGCGGTTTAGATGCGAGCAACGTTGTTACTATTGGAATCGGTGATGATACCAATTATTCGACTTTCAAAATATTTCCGGTGCTTGGACAGATTCGCCAACAGTAAAAAACGCTCAATCGAAATCTAAAACCACAGCGGTAATATCATCGTCTTGGCTTACACCACCAGCCCTTTGATCGGACTTCGTGAACAAAGTATCTAAGAATTGTCGAGGCGAAATTAAATTCTCGTTATGAGTCTGAATTAGCATGTTATTAAACTCACGCTCTTTCATCGGCTCGCCATTCGCCATACGGCGCTCGACAAGTCCATCTGTCAAAAGCATCAAGCGCATCCCAGTACTCGGGATAGATCCTTCACCTACGATAAATTCTTTGTTTTCAGAACCTAAAGTCGGAGACACGGGTTCGCTAACGAAAATCAATTGATTCCACTTTATATTGGCCAGCTTGCGAGGCAAGGCGACTGCTGGTAAATGACTGGCATTGATATAGCGAAGTTTTCGGGTTTCAAAATCAGCTTCAACTAAAAACGCACTCATTAAAAGTTGACCGTTAGCACATTTATTAATAGCTGTTGTGAGAGTTAGATAAACTTTTTCGATGTTTGCCGTATCATCTTCTTCTATCACCCCGACGGCCGCTCGTGCCGCACTCGTAATTAAAGCAGCGCCTGCACCATGCCCGGTAGCGTCTGCGATTAATGCAAAGGCTTTTGTTTTTGTGCTCCAGTGCCACCACCAGTCACCACCGCACTCAGTGGCCGTTTGATAGCGACCCGCAATGTGGAGGCCTTTGTATTGGGCCCAAGCCTGCGGGGGCAATAAATTTTCTTGTACCGAACGAGCCGTTTTAAGTTCGCTCTGCATACGGGCTTTTTCAGAAGTTTCAGATATGAGACCACGGGCCAGAAATTTCAAAATTAGATTTCCGGTGCGAATTTGATCATCATTTTTAAGTTCACGCACCGTTTGCGGCGGCAGATTGATTTCATTTACATAAGTGAAATTCGTAGCGCCGAGATCAGTTAAGTAAACTGCATTGTTTTTCATTTCAAACAGGGCGTGTTGTTTACTAATACTGACTTCGCCAATTGAAATATCGCAGCTGGGTAGTCGACCCAGAACCATGCGCTCTTTTTCTAGGGGATACTGCCGACCAATCACATCTTGTGGCCCTGCAATGATGACTAAACAGGCCGGCGCTTTAAATAAAAGATTGTGCTTAATCTTAACGGTTACACTTTGTGTAACAAACGTCTTTTCAGAAAAATCATCATCGGAATTATTGGCAGACATAGCATAATGTTAGAGAAGGCCGAGAGGGGGGACAAGCCACATCGATGTGACTCGACTCTAGTAGGGCCTTGGGGCAGTACCTAGCGCTCAAACCGCCCCTTAATTACCCTCAAGCTCGTCGGCACGTCTTCTCGGCGCGAGTGGACAGTGTCCATAAAGATAATATTCACTTTCAAATTCGATTTTAAAACTTTATTAATAATCACCGGCTCATTTTCAAAAAAATAAACATGGTCATACTCACGAGCAATTTGCCCTAAGATTTGCACTTTATAGTCTTCATCTTCAGCGAAGCCTTTGGCGGGCTTCATAAATAGATGTTTCGCTTCATCCTCGAGAGGGAAACCGCAGGCTCCTAGGCTCTCGACAGTGCCCTTAAACATGTCGGGGCGATCACGACCTGTCAGATACATCACCGGCACACCGGCCTCACGTATGGCCGCTACGTACTCTACAGCTCCCTCATACGGGACATCGTGTTTCAGATACTCATTGCTGAAGAAATGCTGACGCCAGTAGTTGCGTAATTCTTCGAAGAAATCGATTGGAGCTTCAAGGCCAGAGCGGATCAGGGATTCTCGGATACCCCAATCACTCGGGAGCACTTGTATCGTTTTGAGGCGTTCTTTATGGGCAGAGTATTTCAGTCCGACATTTACGTCATTACTAAAGTCTACCAGAATTTTCTGAGTTCTCGTACTCACATTATACAAAGTCGAATCGAGATCAAAAACTGAGACAGTTTTCTGATTTTTGCGCGTGTATATTTCACTTAATATTTGTTTGGCGTTGGGCATTCGAATCTTTCAAAAATTGTAAAATATGTGATCAGTTTTTAGCACATTTCCCTCGAGCGTGTCCAATAGTGAGAGAATAGAAGTGTAAACCGATTTCCACCTTAAGTCTCGGGTGTTTAGGGCCGATACAAAAGATGAGATAAGTAACTGAATTTTCGAGCTAAAACATAGTACTGAAAATTCTGACACTAAAAACTTTATCAGAGGTCGCTTCATGCAAAGTCAATTCTATGTTTCACACTCCGGTCATCAAATGGGTCCGTACGCGATTGCGGATATTCTTAAGCTCGTGACAGACGGCACTTTGTCTCCGCTTGATTACGTTTATGACGACGCGAAACAGGATTGGATTCTCTTTTTAGATCATCCAGAACTCACAGATAAAGTGAAAGCTTTGAAACCTAAAGCTCCACCTGCGCCGGCGGCTTCAACGGTTGCGGCCGTGAAACAAGAAGAACATAAAGAAGAAAAGAAAGCCCACGAACATAAAGTTAAAGAAGCCACGAAGAACCTTAAAGTGCCACCAGAGCTCGCCGAGCTCATGGGCCACGAGTGGTTCGTGCTTAAAGGTGAGAATCGTTTTGGCCCGTACTCATATATAGACGTAATCAAAATGCTTCAGCAAGGCGTCGTCTTTGAATTCGATTTTGCTTGGTATCAGGGTCTCGATGGTTGGAAGCGCATGGCAGAAATGTCAGCCTTTTCTAAAGAGAACATGAAGATCTTAAAAGAAACTGTAATGCCAGAAGTGAGCGAGGCGTTCTTTCGTCGTCGCTACAAACGCGTTGAGTACGGCGGAACAGTATTAGTGCACGACAATAAATCTGTATGGAGAGGCAAAGGCATTGAGATCAGTGAAGGCGGCGCCGGTATCATCATGGAGAATTCTATGTGCGTACCTGGTCAGCAACTTTATTTACACTTCAAACCAGGTGATGGCGTTCCGCCCTTCAACGCAATTTGCGAAATCGTGAGCAAAGGCTTTAGCGACGACGTTAAAGATCCAAAAGCGGCGATTAAATACGGTGTTAAATTTAAAACAGTGAGTCCGGAAGCGCATAAGTTCATCACGGACTACACAAAACGAGGAAAACTTGCAGCTTAATAAACTATTATTAAGAATTTTGGTACTGATGTTATTGGCTACACCTAGCCAATATCAGATGGCATTCGCCAAAGCTAAAACTGAAAAAGAATCCGGTCTAAAGGATTTAAAGTATAAGCAAGGCGATGAAAAAGGTAATGACATCAAAGCTCTTCAAACGGAGCTTTTGATTGCGTCGACTGAAGAGAAAGCCATCCAGCAAACTGAAAAGCTTATTAAGAAGTATAAAGGCAATATTTTAGAAGCTGATCTTCAGCTTCGTTTAGCGGAACTCTATATGAGACGAGCTAAAACAGATCGTTTCTTAGAACTGCAAAGAAAATCAAACGACATGATTTCGCTCGCGCCAAAGACCATTCAAAATGCGCAAGCTAAAAAGCACGTCATCAAAGCTATCGGGATTTATGATTACCTTGAGAAGCGTTTCCCGTCTTACGAGCGTTTAGACCAAGCTATTTTTAATAATGCTTTTGCAAGCCAACAAATTGGCGAAGATAAAAAAGCCGAGAGATTGTTCGGTCGTCTGATTCATGATTTCCCGAGCTCAATGCTGATTCCGGATGCGCAATTGGCCGTTGGTGAAATGAAGTTTCAGCGTCGTGATTTTGCTGAAGCATTAAAGCACTTCCAGGCTATTAAAGCTTACCCAGATTCAATGGTGTATGCGTACGGGCTTTATAAGTCTTCATGGACTTACTATAATATGCGTGACACTTCGACGGCTCTTAAAGAACTCGAAGCGGTTGTGAAGTACGGTAAATTCGTACGCGAACAAGGTATCGATTCACGTCTCGATTTACGTAAAGAAGCTCTCAGCGATATGACTCTCTTTTATGAAGAGGTTTTGCCAGCTAAGAATGCGTTCAATTATTTCGAGAAGCAAGCGGGCGAAATCGATATTGCTCCGATTTTGATTAAGCTTTCTGAGCTTTATAAGCGCCATGCGCGCTTTGAAGACAACCGCATTTTACTCTCTGAATATATCAAGCGTCTTTCTACATCCGACTACTTACCAAAAGCTTATGTAGAACTTGCTGATTCAAATGATAAACTCAAGCGCCCTAAAGAAGTGATTCAGCTGATGACAGATCTGCAAAAAATGTGTGAGCCGGGCAGTCGTTGGGTGAAAGCTCAAACGGTTAAACCTGATAGCGCATTAATGGATCTTGTTGATGAAGATATGAAGGCGCCCTACACGGCTGATGGTATTTGCTATAAAGTCTTTAGAAAAACAACAGTTCTTTATGCTAATCGCTGGCTTAAAAACTGGCAGAAATTCTCTGACCAAAAATCATCTGACGCCAGACTTCACGGTGATGGAGCCGAAGAGGCCTTCAAACTTCACTTATCAAAAGATGATAAGTCAGAGAACTCAAATAAAGCTCGCTACGTATTTGCCGATTTACTCTTTAAGCGCGAAAAATTCCGTGATGCGAGTGAAAACTACTCTATCACTGGCGCTCAAACGACGGATAAAACTCTTAGGCACGATGCTCGTTATTATGCGGTTGTGGCTTTAGAAAAAGCGACAAAAGACAAGTGGAACGACAAAGACGAAGCTCTTTATAAAAAGCTCGCTGGTGACTATCTTCGTGAGAGCGAAAAAGGTCCGTATGCTTTAGATATTCAGTTTAAAACCGCTCTTATCGCTTACGAAAAAGCTCGTTACGACGAAGCGGCGACCCAATTTAAAGTATTAGGTGAAAAGCACGCCACAGTTGATAAAGGTATAAAGTCACAAGATCTCTATCTTGATATCTTGAACCTTAAAAAAGACTATGCTGGTTTACGTGATTACTCGTTTGCACTTCGCAATAGCACTAAAGATGCGGCTCGCAAAGAGAAGCTCACTAAAATCTACGAAGAGTCTTATTTCTTAATTGTTCAAGAACTTGAGAAAAAAGGTGGCGAGTCTGAAGCCATCGAGAAATACGAACAGTTTGCAGCGACGAACGGGCAGTCTCCGTTAGCTCAAAAGAGCTTATGGAACGCTATGCAGCTTCAATTTAAACTGGGCAACTTGGTTGGAGGCTCAAACGCTTCAATCAATTATTACAATAAATACCCTGAAACTAAAGAGGGCCGAGATGCCTTACTTAAAGCTGCAGAAACTTATGAGGCTTTAGGTCTATTAGATAAGGCGGCTGCAACGCTCATCTTATTAGCTAAGAGTGATCTTGCAAACCAATCTAAATGGCGCTTAATGGCCGCTGATTATTATACAGTTCTTGGCGATTATAAATTGTCGAAGCCACTCTATGAAGAGCTCAAGTCAAAGCCAAATTCACAGGCGCGCTCTCTTGAGCAGCTTGAGTTTATCGCGAAGGCTGAGAATAATGTACCGGCGCGTGAGAAGCTTCTTCGTGAGATCTCAGCTCTTGGCATTCAGCCACAGGCCAGCTTAGCTCAGCTTTATTTTGTCGAGAAGGCCTATACAGCAAAAGACTTTGAATCTACATTCAATCTTTCTAAGAAGCTTGTCGGCTCAAACGATAAAGGCATTTCAAACTATGCAAAAGCTCGTGCTCGTCTCTTGCAAGCTCACGTACTTGATAAAGAATATCGTAATCAAAGCTTGAAGAGTCAGGTCGACCGAGTTCATATCGTTCTTCAGTTAAAAACTGAAAAACTCAGTAAGGCTCAGATTGCCTTCCAATCAGCCGCTAATATGGGCGACCCAACGGTGACAGTTGATGCTTTAAATGCATTATCAGATTCATATTTTCATTACGTGCAAGCTGTAAAAGAAATGCCGATTCCAAAAGGTATTCCGCCTGAAGAAGAAGCGGTTTTCAGAGGCGAACTCGCTAAGATTTCATTACCAATGGAAGAAAAATCTATTGAAGCGAAAAGCTTGGCTTTAAAGCAAGCCATTCAAATGCAAGTGCGCGATGGTAGCATCGCTCGCTTAACATCTGAAATCGATCGCATGAACCAAACGGTTCGTATGGATACTCTCATCGAGTTCAATGGCCCAGAAAGCCTTCTCGCTGATGAAGACGGTTTCTATGGTAAATTACCTGTGATTTCTAAAGTGAACCCGCTTTCATGTCCATCAGGTGACAAGAACTGGACGAAAGAAAATCTTCGCGGACTTATTGGTATCTTAAATAACTGTGAAACTTTAAAGAAAACTGATCGCGTAAATACAATCGCGAGACATTTATCAGTTGAGTTCTTAAAAGAGGGCTGGGGTCCATATTACCTCAGCTTAGCAGCGGCTAATAAAGGTCTATTACCACTTTCAATTTGGTATGCTGATCTTGGTTTGCGTCGTCAACCGAATTCAAGCTTACTCGCTTATCAAAAGGGTCGCATCCAGTGGATGCTGGGCGATTACAATGCGGCAATTAAATCGATCAAAGCGGCGAGCGAATCAAATCCACGCTTCTTAGAAGCCCATTTGGCTCTCGGTCGTATTTACTATAGAGATGCAGATTTAAAGAGCGCTTCAGTACATTTTGATCAAGTTCTAAAAATTGACCCTACAAATGCTGTAGCACTTGTAGGTCTAGCCGAACTTCGTCGCAAGAAAGCAGATAACAAAGAGGCCCTTACTCTCTTAGAAAAGGCCGTCAGCAGTTCACCCCGCTCACTCGATTACAGACTTCGCCTCGCGGATCTCTATGAAGTTGAGCAGCGCTACGAAGAGGCTTTAACAGCTTACAAACGTATTAAGAATTTAATTAAAGAGCAAAGAACTCCGGCACAGGATTCATTTGCCAATATCGATGAGAAAATCAAAATTCTTGAAACCCAAATTGCCAAGAATTCTGAGAAAAGGACTAGCAAATGAAATTATTAATTTTCGTTCTACTATCAGTCTTTGTTATGCGTAGCGCTTTTGCAGCTGAACCGGCGAAGAAGAATGTGCAGTATCGTAAAACGCAAGAAGTGAGTTTTGAAGCTTCAGATGTCGAAGGGGCGATCCGCACTCCGGATGGCGCTTACGTGAATCCGAAGAAGAGCGTTAAGTTCATGCCTTTATACAAAATTGATCAGCAATTCGACCGAGACATTAAAGATTCAGTGGAGTACTTAAAATGAATTCAACAGCAAACAAGATTATGCAGCTTGAATTAGAGCATCACTACAAGAATAAGTTTTTGGGTCGCCACGCTATATCTCCGAAGGGAAATGTAATGGTTCTCGGCTCGTCGCCGACGGCCCACGTGCGTCTTTTAGGCTCTGATGTTGGCGAAGTTCACGCCTACCTCGAGTATGCTGATGGACAGTGGTATATTATCGATGCCGGCAGTGAAAAAGGCACGTGGGTGCAAAAACATCCCATCGTGCGCGAAATGATCGAATCAGAAATGACCGTGGCCATCGGTGGTCACCAATTGAAGTTCCATAAACGTGCAGTAGAGACCTCGCTTTTTAATGCTAAGAAACTTGAAAAAAGTGAACCTGTGACTAAGACAGGTACAACTCTCTATCACCAAATGATTATTAAAAAACACAATGTGACTTATAAAACTGAACTCGCGCCGATGACTCAGTTCTTCACATTCGTCGTGGGCGATAAGGCTCATCAGTTTTCGCCTCCAAAAGGCGAGGGCGAAGTTTTAGAAAATAAAATCGGTGATTTTACGTTTATTCAACGTTTAGTGCGCTCGAATACCGCTGAAATGACAGTTGGTAACTATGTCCACGAACTTATGCACAGTGATGTGCGTCGTCCGCTGATTACGGCGATTGGTTTTATGACTTTAGCTCTTGTTGTTTTCTTAGCTATGCCATCAAAGCCTCAAGAAGAGCTTGTGACTCCTGAACTCGATCAGAACAAGTTCACTCGTATGATTTTAGATGCAAAATTAATGAAGCAAAAGCGCACTGAAGCTCGCGAGCGTCAGAAGCAGCTAGAGCGTGCACCATCAAGTGGTCAGGGTGTAGCTTCGACGGAAAAAACTCCTTCAATGACGACTCCGACTCCTACAAAAGGAGCCACTCCGAAAGTGATCTCGAAACTTAAGACTCAGGGTCTCACGGCGCTTTTAAGTAAAATCTCAAGTCGTGCAACGGCTTCGGGTTTGAAAATCAATTCGCAAGGTGTGACAGCTGATTCGCAACAAGGTCTCGGCCGTGCGACGGCGGTGGCCGCAGTAGGTAGTCTTCAAGGTGTTGGCGGTAAAGCTGGCGCTGAAGGCACGCATCGTATTGGCGGCATCGGCACGATCGGCAAAGGCGGCGGCACTTCAATGGTGGCGGGCGTTGGCGGTTTAGCAATTGGTGCAGCCGGTAGCGCATCAGTGGGCGTGCTTGAAGAAGAAACTGAAATCGAAGGCGGTCTTGATAAAGACGTGATCGCACGCGTGATTCAATCACAGCTCGGTGAAATTCGTTATTGTTACGAGCGCCAGCTCAGTGCTGAGCCAGAGCTATACGGTAAAGTTATTTTGCGTTTCTCGATTGATGCCAACGGCATCGTGAACTCGCAAAAAATTGGTTTAACGACATTAAAAAGCGCCATGGTTGAGGGATGTATTCTGCGGCGTGTGACGAACTGGAAGTTTCCAAAGCCGAAAGGCGGAACAACCGTGCTCGTCTCATATCCGTTTTTATTTAAGAGTACTAACTAAGGGAGGGGACTATGCGTCTTCTTAACAGAACCTCGATCGTAGCAGCATTGGTGTTGTTTGTAGCCACTTCTGGCTTCGCGCAATCGAAACAATATCAGAGAAAAAAACCAGCTGAGGCTCCAGCCGCCGCAGCACCAGGTGCACCTGCAACTGCTCCATCGAAAGATGGCAAAGCGGCCCCAGCCGCGAAAGCCACTCCTGAAGTGCCAGCTCAGCCAACTGGCGACAAGCTTGATATTTCAGAACTTGAGCAAAAATACTGGGCACCGAAAGATACAGATTTTAGCGTGGTTCAAAACAGAACCTACACTAAAGCCGGTAAACTTGCGGCCAGCTTTATGTATGGCCCTATCGTGAACGACACGTTCAGCTCGGGTATGAACGCCGGCTTACTTTTGAACTATTATAAGGATGAGCGTTTTGGTTTCCAGGCGCATTACATCTCTTCTGATCTTTCAAACAGTGATGCGACTAAAAAGTTCTTTAAACTCTCGGGCGGTGCAACAGCGCCGGATTTCAACAGAGTTAAAGACTATTACGGTCTTGGTTTCAACTTTGTTCCGTTCTACGCGAAAATGAGTGTGATGGGGCAAAAAATTATCTATTTCGATATGCAAATCACACCAACAATTGGCATGACGAAGTATGAGCAACAACAAGAAAACGGCGGAGGCAAAAGCGAGAACAGCTTCTCTTACGGTCTTGATGTGACTCAGTACTTCTTCTTCTCAAAAAGCTTAGCCGTCAGATTCGATTTACAGAATCGTTGGTATAAACAAGACGTTGTGGCCTACAAATCACCATTCGCAAAAGTGCGCTCTGGTGAGACTGAGAACACAACTATGTTCTTGTTCGGTTTAACGTACTTTCACTAATTAGGGGATACCTTGTGAAAAAGTTTAATTTATCAGCACTCAGTCTTCTACTGGTTCTGGCATTTAGCCAGCCAGCAGCGGCTGCCGGTTGGGATTGGGAGTCTTTGAAAAAAGCCGCTTCTGAAGCTACTGCCGAAGCTGAAAAGAAAGTCGAAGAACTTGTCAGTTTAGCTCGTGCAAAATGGGCTGAATGGAATAGCGGTGGTGCAAATCCAGCTGAACAACAACGCAAAACTGCGTCGGATTCGGCTCCAGTGCCTGCTGCTGAAAAAGTGGCGCCAATTATTCCAGCTGCTGGCGAAACTGTGAATGTCACAACACAAAAAGATCGCGCCGATTTTGAACGCTTAATTGAAGCTTCAAAAAAATCTGTGGCTGAGAAATCAGCTGTACAGGTGAGTGTGCCTGGTCGTGCGGCTGACAAAAGCCTGTTAACCACAAAATCGGGAGTACCAAAGTTTGATCTCACACGCTCAAAAATCGCTGTCGAAAAGATTCCACGTCTTGATGTGGGTTTAGAGAAAAGCATTTCTAAGAATGATCTGATTTCCACTGATATTATAGTGGGCTTTAATCCGCTTGAAAAAGCAAAAGCGCTTTCATCACCAGGTTTCATCAGTAAATCTGAGCTGAATAAAGCTCTTAAGATGAAAATCACAAAAGTTGATAAATGGATGGGGCCAGACCGTGAAAAGTTAGGTATCGGCGAAATCGTAACTCAAGAAAAAGTAGATAAAGTGAATGTGGATATGAATCCACTTAAGACTTTAGATGCTGAGAAGCCATTAGCTAAAGTGACAGAGAATGATTTGAAAATGCTCGGTGCTTTACAAGTGAATAAAAAAGGTGATCGTTGCCATATCGTCAGCGGCCTTTTTCATGATCTTTCAAAAGATCCGGCACACATCGAAGAAGCCAACTTTAACCTCGGTCTATGCGCTCACAACATGGGCCTTCATTCAGAGGCGGTTCAGCGACTTCTTAAAGTGGTGAAAACAGAAAATCCTGAATACACTCCAGATGCGATTGCCAGCTTAGTTGAAGATCTTCCTCGTGAGTTTGACACTCAAGTGGCTTCGGCAATTAAGGCTGTGAATAATAAGTCGTTGATTCCTGAAAAAGCAAAAGACCATATGAATTACATTTTGGCTCGTGCGGCTCATAAAAAGTCGAATTACCAAGAGGCTATGGCTTCAGCTGAAAAGGTGAGCGCGAAGAGTACGCTCTATCCGAATGCTCGTTATCTCTATGCTATTGCACTTTACGGAACAAAAAAGAACCGTGAAGCACAAAAAGCATTAGCGGAGCTTAAAGATTGGATGGCGAAGAACGGTAAATCAGATCGCAATCTCGAAACACTTATCACTATTAATACAGCTCGCATGATGTTCGTTGAAAAACGTTATCAAGCGGCACATGAACAATATATGAAAGTGCCGAAAGACCATCCTCTATGGGTACCAGGACTTGTTGAGCAAGGCTGGACACAACTCAATGTAGATGATGCCCCGGGCGCGATTGGTAATATGTATTCACTCCACTCGCCTTATTTCAAATCGATCTTTATGCCAGATTCATGGATCGTTCGTACGATTGGATACATCGACATCTGTCAGTACGGTGACGCTTATAGAACGCTCACGAAACTCGAGCAGCTTCATCACAGTCATTTAACGAGCGTGAATAATTACAGCGCGAAGTTCACGAAGCCAGATCAATACTACAATACAGTGAGAAACTATATTCGTGGTAAGAGCGATCAAGGTGTGGATGGTTTGCCAGCGCAAATCATTCGCGAAGTGGCTCGTCAGCGTGGTTTCTTAAATGCGCAAGATTCTTTAAACGATAAAGAAGACGAAATAGCACAATACGGTTTCATTCAAGGTTTAATCGCGAAAGATAAAGCGGCTCTTCAAGGCCGTATTGCAGCGACGAAACAGCGTATTACTAAGCTCAATGAAGATCTCAAGAAGGCTGAAACTATGCCGGCATTAGTGAAGTTCATCAATGAGTGGCAAGCCAATAAGCGCAGTGAGACAGCAACTCTTAAGAATTACGAATTCCAACTCTCTGTTTACGAACAGGGTCGTCAAGGTTTCGTAGGTCTTAAAAAAGAAGCGAATTCAAGACTTGGTAGTGAAAAAGCTAAGCTTCGCACAGAAGCAGGCCGAGAACTTATTGGTCACCTTAAAGATCTTAAAGTAAAACTCGCTCGCACCTTAGAAAGTAACGAATTCTTACGCTATGAAATTTTCGCTGGTTCTGGTGAAAATATTCGTTATCAAGTGGCTGGCGGCGGTACGACTCCAGGACAGCGTATTCCTGCGAACGTGAAACCACAGAAGATCTTGAACTGGGAGTTTGACGGTGAATATTGGGAAGACGAAATCGGTTCATACCGCTCGACTCTTCGTAACAACTGCCCGAAAAACCCACGTGCACAAGCGAGTGTAGGAAATTAGTAGTATTTAAATTATTTTTTAAAACATATTGGAGAATTTATGAAAAACATTAAAACAAACCAAGCCAAGTCGCTTCTTACCGGTGCTATCTTCGTACTTAGTACGACAGCAGCCGTCGCTAAAACTGACGTGAATGCTCAAATCGAAAAGTTAAAGAGCAACGCTGAAAACAGTGAAGCGAACTATGAGCAGTATAAGACGAACATGGATATCGTGAATAAAAACATCGAGCAAGCTGATCTGGCTCTTAAAGAAGTTCGAAAAATGAAAACGAATCTCGTTAAGAACACTCAGAACGTCGATAAGAACAAGCTCGCGCTACAAAAGATCGAGCAGGATATCGGCGCTTTAAAAGTAAAAGAGCAAGAGAAGATCACAGCTGAAGATAAGCAAATCGCGGAAGTGAAAGCCATACTCGAGAAGCTTGAGAACAATAAGCGCCTTCGCCAGTCGAATGTGATGGCTTACGATCTTAAAATCGCAGAGATTAAAAAAGAACGCGCAGACTGGGACACACAAGTTCAGCAAATGGCTTCACTCCAGAAGCAATTAGAAGATAAAGAGAAAAAAGCGGGTGAAGAGAAGTCATCTTGGACAGCTAAACGTAAAGACTACGAAGCTGAAACGAAGAAGTGGCAGACTCAGGCTCAGAATTCTCGAGACACATTCAACAAACATAAGAAGTTAAACGACTAGGTACGGGATACCTTATAACGCGTCCGAGAAATTTTTCCGGACAAAAAAGCCGCTTTTTCTAAGGCGGCTTTTTTATTGCTAACTTGTCGGTGCTAGCTAAAAGTGATAATTGGCAGTCAAATAGTTAAGTCGTTCTGGGCAAGGCCTGCATTGTAGTATTTGGCGTAGAGACCGTCCTTAGCGAGTAGCTCTTCATGGCGGCCCACTTCAACGATCTTAGACTTATCAAGAACAACAATCTTATCGCATTTCACGATAGTCGAAAGACGGTGAGCCACAACGATGCAAGTGCGATTCTTCATCACTTCATCAGTCGCCGATTGAATGATCTTTTCACTCTCAGAATCCACGTTGGCCGTGGCTTCATCTAGAATCAAAATCTTAGGGTCATGAGCCAGCACACGAGCGAACGACAAGATTTGTTTCTCGCCCACGCTGAGGTTCGAGCCACGTTCTTCAATGCGCATTTTCATTCCCGCATCGCTGCGATTCAAAATCTTACCGCCACCGACGCGAAGTAAAGCAATCTTCGCTCGCTCTTCACTCATAGATTCGTCATGTAACGTAATATTTGAAAGCAAAGTTCCTTTAAAGATAAATGGATCTTGCTGAACCACTCCGAGCTGACGGCGGAGACTTAGAATCGAAATATCGTGTAAAGGCACACCAGAGATTTCAATAGCTCCTTCACTAATGGGGTAGAGCTTCTGAAGGAGCGAAATAAACGTCGATTTACCACTACCAGTGCGGCCGACAAGGGCCACAGACTGTCCGCGCTCAATTTTCATATTCACATTCGATAGAGCATACTGGTCTTGCGGTGAGTATCTAAAAGACAAATCTTTAAACTCAATATCACCAACGCTAATCATCTGACCGGCTTCGCTTTCGGTTGGCTCACTCAGCAAAGTGAAAATACGATCCGCCCCAGCTAAACTGTTTTGGAATTGATTGTATCTTTCAAGCAAAGTGCGAATGGGTTGATAGAAGCTCTGAACTAATAACAAGAACGTTGTGATCTGGCCGATCGTGAGACCGAGACTCTCTTGATAGAGAGAGCAGAAGAGGAGAGCTGAAGCCACGGTGACAACATTAAAGAAGCCAATGATCGGCCATAAGAGAGCAAACTGCCTCACAGTATTGAGCTGAGCTTCTTTGTAATCATTTGAAAGTTCGCCGAAGCGATTCTGACGAGTGTGAGTCTGAGCAAAAAGCTGCAGCACTTTCATACCGTTCAAACTCTCAGCGGTGAAAGCATTCTGCTGTGCCATCTTCTTTTTCGTCTCGCTGAAATAGAAACGAGCGCGCTGACTCACTTTAATCGACAAATAAGCGGCGAGCGGAGCCAGTGCTAATGTCCATGCCGTTAAAACAGGTGAGAGTAAAAGCATGGCTACGCTAATCGCCACCATCTCTAAGGTACAAACAAAGATGGCCGTAAAACCTTGATTAAATAAATCGCCAAGACTCAAAACATCGTTCGTCACTCGTGTTACGATTCGCCCGGTTGGATTGCGATCAAAATACTGCGTCGGTAAACGTTGGACGTGATTGATCAGCGTTTCGCGCAGATCAAAAAGAACTCTGTTGCCTAACTTCTCCATACGGAAGGTGTGCAAGAGACCTAAAGTCACTCGAGTCATCTCGCAGAGAAAATAAGCAATAGCAATTTTCACAACGATACTCATATCTTTAACTGCCACACCATTATCGACGGCATAGCCAAAAAGGTAAGGCATCACTCGGCCGAGAGCGGTGAAAACTAAAACCATGGCGACGATAGTGTAGACCGAGCCTTTGTACCGAGACATATAGGGCCACAAGCGCCAGAAGAGTTGGCGCAGGGTCATGAGGCTTTTTACTTTATCTTCATCAATGTACTGGCGCGGGTGACTCATTTGAGCCCTCCTTTTGCAATTGATAAAGATTTTTGTAAGTCGGCGAAATTTTTAAAAGTTCATCATGAGTCCCGATGGCTTCTTGCTCGCCATCGCGAAGAACTAAAATTTTATGAGCCCAGCGAACGCTCTCAACACGGTGACTGATCACAATCGCTGTAGTGAGTAGGCTGCGCAGCTGTTTTAAAATTTTCTCTTCAGTCTGTGCATCAACTGCACTTAAAGAGTCATCAATTAAAATAAGTGGAGTTTGCCGCGCCAAAGCTCGAGCTAAAGTTAAGCGCTGTCTCTGGCCACCAGATAAATTAATTCCACGCTCGCCCAAAAAAGTATCGTACTGAATCGGAAACGAGCGAATCTCATCGGCGAGTTCTACCGCTTTAGCGAAAGCTTCAATCTGTTGATGGTTGATTTCGGCTCCGAGAGAAATATTCTCTGCGACCTTTTCGCTAAACAAGAAAGACTCTTGCGGCACGACCGTCACCATATTGCGGAGAGATTTCATTTTAATTTCTTGAATCGGCCGACCGTTCACTAAAATTTCACCACTCGCCGGGTTGATAATGCGCGCGAGTAAATCAATCAAAGTGCTTTTACCGCTCGCTGTAGGGCCGATCACACCAAGAATTTCACCAGCGGCTAATTCAAAATTCACATTCTTCACCGAAAAGCGTGGAGCTTCATACTGATGAGAAAGTCCCACTACACGCAATGACTCAAATTTCTCAATGGTTTTATCGCCACTATCCACAACTTCATCCGGGATTTGAAAAAGTTGACGAACCCGCCTGAACGAAGCGTGACCTTGTTGAATGTGACTGATGCCAAGACCAATTGCAGTAGCTGGCCACTCCATGCGCTGAATGTATTGATAGAAGGTGAAGAGACTGCCGACAGTGATGGCGCCTGACATAACATCAGGAATACCAACGATGAGTAGAATTACGCAGCCACAAGTCACAGCAAACTCTAGGGGTGGAGCAAACGAGGCATCTAGTAGTGCTGTCTTATTGCTCACATTTTCATAATCACGGCTGTAGTGATTGAACATGCGAGTGTGATCATTCTGCTGACCATAGCTCTTAATTACGCGCATACCAGAGATGATCTCTTGCGAGAAACCCGAGAGCTCAGCAAACTTCGTCTGCTTCTTCTCGTAGTAGGTTTCAAGAAGATCCATAATTTTTTTCGCGAAGAACGGCAGAAGCGGCATCAGTATCAAAGTCTTCAGCGTCCAGCTAAGTGAAATTGAAACCATGATGGGCACGACGACTAGCAAAATAAAAATCGAATCGAGAATAATTAAAATGCCAGGGCCCACAGCCATACGAAACGCTTGAGTGTCGTTAATAATAATACTCATAAGCTCGCCAACAGGTGTTCGCTTCAAATAGCTCTGCCCTAGGTGAGTGAATTTAACGAAGATCTTATTTTGCAAATCCATTGCCGATGAGTGAGAGAATTTTCCCCAACTGAGGCGCCAACTGAAGCGGGTGAGGGCCAGCATCAGGGTGACAAGAAAAATCATCCCGATCATTTTCAGTATCTCGCTCGTCGGTGCTTTCTGCGCGAGAAGATCGATGGCCTTACCAATTAGAAATGGAGAAATATTATCAAGAACATTAGTCGCACCCAAAGCGAGTACGCCAATGATAAACATCCGCTTCTTTTCTTTAATGTAGTAGCGGATGGGTTTTTGAATGAGTTCTTGAGGTATCTGCGTGGACATGGATTAAGACCATACCACGCCTTAATAAAGACTGAAAAAGCTTTTTACTTCGCGCTTTCGCGAATAAATCTTGAGAAATAATGACGGACTAAGAAGTCGATACGAACTGGCATGTTTTTGTAGTTCCAGTTGAGGTCAGCAAACGCGCCCCACTGAGCTTTTAAAACATCTTTTTCAGATAGAGTTTCGTTATCACCAATTGGATTCGATAAGAAGTGGCTACCGATTAAGCTGTGGTAGATTTCGATTTCGCCGCCTCGGCGCATAGAGAAGATCAATTTAAAGCCATTTCTAAAAAGCATGAAGTCCGCTTTAGTATTAGAAATTCCGTAGATTTTGGCTGTTCCAAGAGAAGTACCCTTCATCTGGTTGAACGCAGATGAGGCTTCGATAAATGCAGTTTTGATATCACGTAAATAGTCGAGCGTTTGCTCTTCAAGAAAACGATCCTGGTCGGTTCCGGACAAATCAATAAGTCCAGAATCTTCCATTTTTTGTTCTGCTAATACGAGATCTTTAATCCAATCAATATGACTCATCTAGCTCCCCTTGATGCACCACAATATGAATCGTTGCGCGGGCCTCAACAAAAGTCAAGAGGGGAGCTTACTTTGAGCTTAGTTTTTATTGCATCTCCGCCTGCTTTCTATCCAAGAATTCCACTTTCATGGCGTTAATGCCTATTTTCTTATAAGTACTGCCATCTTCTTTCGTACTCTGAAAGTTCGAAAGATAGCCTTCAACCATGACCCCTTGGCCCTTTTTTAAGTACTTGGCGCAGGTTTCAGCCTGATGGCCCCAAACATTCACTGAATACCAATCAGTGATTTGGCTATCTCGTGAGTTTTCGTTCTCTGCACCCGCGAGTTCAGTCTCACGAGAAGCGCGATGTGTAGCAATGCTGAGACGGGTGAAATTTTGGCCATTTTTTGAAACCTGCATGGCAGGTTCAGAACCTAAACGCCCCAAAATAAAAATTCTATTAAATCCGTTCATAATATCTCCTTGTTTATTGTTTCTAGGGAGTAGATGCAAAACCCTTGCACAGGCTCAGCTTCAATTAGCAAGGAGGATAAGAGACGAAGCCTCACATCTCGGACACGGCCGGACAAACAAAGGACAATAAAATTGACTTTGATAGGGTCCGTTTGCAAACTATCCGCTGAATTTTTAACTCTCTCTAATGAAGGAGCCTTTAAATGCTTAAACGATTTACACTTGGATTGGCGATCCTCTCTCTAGCTTTCGTAACTGCTTGTGCCTCAAAAAAGAAAAACGCAGATGGTAGCGAAATGGGCGACGGCTCTGGATCAGATTCTGCACAAGTGAGTCAAGAGGCCTTCTCTTTCAACTCAAGCGGTAGCGACAGCGGTCAAATCAATGGTTTGAACACGGTTCGTTTCCCCTACGATTCATCAACTCTTGATTCTTCAGCGCGTGCCACTCTGGCATCAAACGCAGACTGGATTAAAAAGAACACGAATGTATCAGTACAAGTTGAAGGCCACTGCGATTCTCGTGGTTCAGTTGAGTACAACTTGGCTCTTGGTGAGCGTCGTGCAAAAGCCGTAAAAGATTATTTGGTCAACCTTGGCGTTGCTGCAAATCGCATGACGATCATCAGTTTCGGTAAAGAAAAACTACTCGAAATCGGCGACACAGAAGAAGTTCACACACGCAACCGTCGTGCGAACTTTGTTCCGATCGCGAACTAATCTAGGGACTCACGAGGATTTATGAAAAAACGGCTTCATGCTACAGTCTTTAATACTGTACGAAAAATCGAAGCCGTTTTTCTTATCCTGCTAGCGATTTTTCTTATCACAGCCTGTGTGGGCCCAGCTCCCATCGATGAATACAATTTAGCGTACACGGCGATGAACTCTGCTAAACAAGCGGGAGCGACACGTTTTGCAACCGGCTATTACACAAAAGCCAACGACTATTACAAACAGGCTCAGAAGTATTACAAAGACCGCGAATACGAAAAAGCCACTCTTGCTTTCAAGCAGGCGAAACTTTTTGCAGAACGCGCAGAAAACTACAGTGCTCTCAAGCGGGCGCAAACAGGTGAGGTTCCAGAATGAAGAATTTAATTTTTATCGCGATTTTATCTCTAGCGACAACAGCTTGTTTGGCAACGCGCGATCAATTGAAGCAGCAAGATACAAAGCGTGAGACGCAGCAACAGGTTATAGCTCAGCAGCAAGTTCAGTATTCTGATCTTGAAGGTGAAATTCGTGGGCTCAATGGCCGTATCGCGAGCTTAGAAAATTCTCTCGGCACAGCCGGCGCTGAAAAACGCAATCTTGAAAGCCGCTTCGAGAATGAGCGGGCGCAAATGGAAGCTCGCCTTAAAATTTATGAAGAGGCTCTCACAAAAATGGAGAATCAATATTTAGCTCTTTCGCAAAAAGTAGAAGGCCTGCAAATTTCTGCAGGAGCATCAAGCGCCAAAGGTTCTGATAAAGAAGAGAAGGCCGCTCCAGCTAAAAAAGGCAAAGTGAACTTCTTTGCTCAAGGCGAAGAAGAATTCAAAAAGAAGAGCTTCCGCCAAGCTATCGTGAGCTACCAAAAGTACCGCGAAGCGAACCCAAAAGGTTCTGACTACGCTGAAGCCACTTATAAAATGGGACTTTCGTTTCAAGAACTCAAAATGAAAGATGAAGCCACTCCTTTCTTCAACGAAGTCGTAGAAAAATTCCCGAAATCAAAAGCCGCTGGTAAGGCAAAGCTTCGACTTAAGAAAAAATGATAAAAACCATCCTCGCCATTGAAACTAGCTGCGACGACACGTCGGTCGCAGTCATCAGACACGATGGCTGGGTTGAAGGAATGGTCTCGGCCAACCAAGATTTCGCTCATTCTATCTTTGGTGGAGTTGTGCCCGAAATCGCAAGCCGCAATCATACGCTTACACTCCTCCCACTTATTGAAGAGTGTTTGAAAAAATCGCAAAAGAAATGGTCTGACATTGAGGGCGTTGCAGTCACTTCGCGCCCAGGTCTTATGGGCTCTCTAATGGTGGGAGTGGTCACTGCTAAAACTCTCGCGATGACACACGAGATTCCTTTAATAGGGGTGAACCATCTTGAAGGACATTTGCTGGCGCCATTTCTCGAAGACGAGCTTTATAAACCACAGGTGAGTTTAAAAGAGCTGCTGGCTGAAGATCAGCCTTATTTAGCTCTCGCTATTAGTGGGGGTCACACCCAGCTTTATGAAGTGACGGCTCCACATAAATATAAAGTACTGGGTCGCACGGTCGATGATGCCGCTGGCGAAGCTTTCGATAAACTTGCAAAGATGCTGGGCCTGCCATTTCCTGGGGGAGTGGCTGTTGATCGTCTCTCGCAAGGCGGCCAGCGCAGTCTTTATGCTTTTCCGCGACCGATGATTCATGAAGAGCATTTTAATTTTAGTTTTTCAGGTCTTAAGACTTCAGCACTTCGCTTGATTGAAAAAATGTCGAAAGACGAAATCGAACAGAATAAATCAAATATCTGTGCGTCTTATCAAGAGGCCATTGTTGATGTTTTGCTCGCCCGCTTAGATAAAGCGCAAAAACATTTTCAATATGAAAACATTGTTCTCACGGGCGGAGTCAGTGCCAACTCACGACTTCGCGAAAAAGCCCAAGAATGGGCTTTAAAGCGTAAGCTCACTTTAATGGTGCCGCCACTGAAATATTGTACTGATAATGCAGCGATGATCGGCCTTGCGGGAATACTTCGCCTCAACCAAGGAGAGCGTGACGAGCAAAACCTCGCTCCACTCGCCTCATCACTGCCCGGGGATTTTAATTAATGGAACAACGCCAACAAATCATGAGACGTCTGCAAGAGATGGAAGTCGCGCCGAAGCGCTCGCTAGGTCAGAACTTTCTTGTCTCTGAGCATGTGATTGAAAACATCATCTCTCAAGTGCGCTCATTTAAACCCAAAGCGATTGTTGAAATCGGCCCGGGTTTAGGTTCGCTCACCGAAAAATTACTGGCTATGGCCGTGCCCATTCATTTAATTGAACTCGATCGTGAATATGCCCGCTACTGGAAGCAAAGAGAGACTGCAGCCCAAGGGGCGAATATCGGGTCGTCAGTGGCTGGCGGAGTTCAAGTCTCTGAAGCCGACGCCCTTCATATCGACTGGAATGAAATAGTTAAAAATCCTGCAACTCTTTTGGTCAGTAACTTGCCTTATCAAATCGGCGCACGGGTGGTGATCGATCGATCGCTGGGCCCTGATTCAGTGACCAAAATGATTCTCATGTTTCAAAAAGAAGTGGCGCAAAGATTAATGGCGACGCCTTCAACAAAAGACTACGGCTTTTTAACAGTCGTGGCTCAAGCTCAGTGGAAGATTCGCCTCTTACTTGAGGCTAAGCCCAACGATTTTTACCCTGCGCCCAAGGTGACCAGCCGAGTGCTAATATTCGAGCGTTTAAAGCCGATGGTTGATGAATTCTTCGTAGAGTTCGTTAAAAAAGCTTTCGCCCAGCGCCGTAAGTTCATGCTGAAAAGCTTTGGCCCTGAAAAAGAGCAGCTACTGGCACTTTTGCAGACTTTAGGTTATGACGAGAAGGTGCGCGCCGAGGAGATCTCTGTTGAGCACTTCTGCGAACTTATAGCGAAAATGCGCACTAATAAAAAACAGGACTAAATGAGCATTAAGATCATCGCTGAAAACCGAAAAGCTCGCTTCAATTATATCATTGGTGAAACCTTTGAAGCTGGCATTGCTCTTACAGGCAGTGAAGTGAAGAGTTTGCGTGCGGCCAGCTGTCAGCTGCAAGACTCATTTGTCGGCTTTCAGGGCGGCGTTTGCGTGCTTTATAGAGCCCATATCAGCCTTTATAAGTACAGCAGCTACAACAATCATGAGCCTGAACGAGTTCGTAAGCTTTTGCTGAAAAAAAATGAGATCGCAAAAATTCAAGCGAGTATTGAAGAAAAAGGCATGAGCTGCGTGCCCCTCAAGTTCTATTTTAAGAAGGGCTTCGTCAAAGTCGAAATCGCCTTAGCTAAGGGTAAGAACAAAGGCGATAAGCGCGAAACGTCTAAGAAACGTGACGCGAATCGTGAGATATCTCGCTCGTTAAAACACTCTCGATAGGTAGATCGAGCTGTTCTCTTTTCTCTAGAATCATTTCTTTAAGGAGTTCGCGCGCCATTGGGTGCGTGGCGTGCGTTCGGGCTTCTTCTATGCGCTGCAGATCTCTTTCTGCTTGAGCGCGTAGTACCGAGTAGAAATAATTATAAGTCGTAATCAAATCATGAAATTCATCTGTCGCACGAACTCTCATCGGCGGCAGATTCAAATGGCCACGTGATAAGAGGCGAATGTGGTTGCGCAAAATCTTTAGCGGAGCCACAATTTTATCCGTCATACGCTGACCCATTAAAGCGAGAAAGATAATTTGACCCAGCAAGCTCGCGAAGAAAAGGGTATTGAGCGTATTGCGTTCACTCTCAATGTGATTAACAAGATTGGGCTGAATTGTATAAGCCATTTCAGTGAAAAATTCGTAGTTTTGATTTGTCCAGAAAAGTACGGGTATCAAAAAAATTAAGGCACCAATAGTGGCCATAAATACAGTCTTCTTCGTATAGCCCAGCTGAAACTCTTTATTTACAAACTTCGTCTCACGACGAGTATAGGCTGATGAATCTAAATGGGGAGGACGCTGAGAAGACCACATGCTTTAAGTCTAAGGCCCCTTGTGTTTTACCGAAAGCTCTTCTAGGCTATATTCATGAACTCTAAGCTTAAGTCAGTCGGCAAAATATTCCTCTTCAGTATTGGCCTAGCCTCTATTCCCGCACTTGGTCTTGCGGCCGACGAGGCAGAAGTCTCGCTTAAAGATGATCGTCGCAGTATTGAAGAGTTGCGCCAAAATATTCCACCTGAAATTCGTGCCGAAAATGACGCTTTAAAAGAGAGTCTTGCTTTGTTGGGCGAAGTGAAAAAATCACCGCAAGAGCATCGCGAAAAATTCGACCGCAAGATGCGTGAGATGCGCGAGAAGAAACGCAAAGAGCGTCAAAAGACTCGCCAAGAGTTCAGCAAAAATGAACGCACAAAGCGCGACAAATTTCTTAAAGAATTAAAATCTTCACGTGAAGATTTTGTGAAACGCAATGTAGATAAAGACAAACGCAAAGAGTTCTACGATTCTCAAGACTCAAAACGTAAAGAGTACTTCGATCAAGAGCGTGATGCTCGCAAAGAATTCGAATCAACAGCGCGCCAGCAAGAACAAGATTTCAATGCTGAATACCGCGAAAAATCTGAAGAGTTCCGCAAAGAACTCAAAGCCTACACCGATCGTTACAACGATTGGAAAAAACAAATGAAAGAAAAAGAGCGCGAAGCCAAAGAAGCTGCAGCTAAGAAAAAGTAATCAGATTTTAGCTGAAATAAAAATATTTGATGTATGTGTTAAATATTACTCCGATCGAAGTCGAAGAATTCCTCGACTTCGATCGGAGTAATATTTAAGTGCTCGCATTGATGTTGCATAATTTTGCAACATCGATATTAGTCGCGAGTTCCACTGCGAGGACGGCCACCGCCGGCTCCGCCTTTATTGCGATATTTAGGGTTGTAGCTGGTTTTCTTCGTCGATTTGTGGCGACCAGCGCCTGTTCGACGGGCCGGATGGATATGGCTTTCATCAGCCACGGGTCCGCCGGTTCCTTTAGAAGATTTAGGGATGCGTTGACTCTTTTTCGCTTCTTCACGACGAGCCACATCTTCTTCGGTCATAAAGATACGAATGATGTCTTTAGGGCCTAAGAAGCGCATTTTGCCGCGCTCAAGGTCACCCATAGTTAAACGACCGATAGCCACACGTTGAAGCTTCTTAACATCAAAACCAATTTTCTCGATCATGCGGCGAACCTGACGGTTGCGGCCTTCATCGATGACAATTTTGATCCAATCGTATTGTTCGCTACCACGGCGGTTTAATTTCTCAGCTAAAAGTGCGCGGGCCTTACCGCCCTCAATCGTAACTCCGTAACGTAATTTTTTAAGATGGTCTTCAGAGGGCTGACCATTTAATTTTGCTAAGTATGTTTTAGCAATACCATGTTTTGGATGCATCACTCGGTTGGCGAATTCGCCATCGTTTGTAAGAAGAAGTAAACCCTCTGTGTCCCAATCGAGACGACCCACGGGGAATACGCGGTAAGAGAGATGCTCAACGAAATCGGCCACAGTAGGGCGACCTTGAGGATCACTCATCGTCGTCATGACTTGTGCAGGTTTATTGAAAAGGATGTAAACCTTCTCGGGTGCTGACTTGACCTGTTTGTTATTCACAAAAACTTGATCAATCGTAATGTTCACTTTCATGCCGAATTCAGCTGTTTTGCCGTTCACGCGTACGGCTCCATCACGAATTAATTCATCAGCTTTACGGCGGCTGCAGACGCCAGAATCGGCGATAAATTTGTTCAAACGAACAACAGTCGACTCTTTAGGTTTTTTAGCTAGAGGTGATGGACGGCGGCGAGCAGAATCTTTCGATTCAGGTCTTACAGATTTGGTTGTTGGCTTCGGCTGCTTTTTGTCCATTGTTCAGGGCTTCCTTTAGAGGTCATTAGGTATCGGAGAGTGGATACCAGATGGTAAAGGAATCTGTCATTCGGAAAGAGGTCTTTTAGAGCAGAGTCACCCTTTCTGACCATCTCATTCGCAATCATTTCACGGTCAGGGTGGTAAGATTTCATCACTGTGATGGTTTTTTCGAGCTGATCGACCAAGTGAGCGTAATCTCTATCTGTCACAGGGTTGATATAGTGGCGCTCAATACGCTTAAGAGCCTGTAGAAGCTCCCAGTGATCTTGCACTTGGCCGCTGATGTTTTCAGTCTTAACGAAGGTGTAACCCTGAACGATAAAGCCTGAAATCTTCTGATTATTCATCTTAAAGAGGGCTGTACGAGTGTGAGAGATGTTGAGGACCTGTAAAGCCTCCGCATTGAGCTCATAATCAGAATCATAGACTAAACGGCTACCCGGGCGAACGAGGCGAAGATCGCCTTGATCGATAAATGCGATCTTCGGTTTTGTCTCAACAATCATCTCGCCAGTTTGTTGAAGGCGCATACGAAGAACTTCATTGGTCTCAAGCGGAACGTGCTTAACGATCTCTTCTTTCTCTTCGAGAGCTTGTTGCTCGCGTGAAAGAAGGGTTTCGAAATCAGTGCCAAGCTCAATATCAATCCACTGAACTTCGTCGGCATGAACAAGTATCGATTTATCAAAGCCAAGATTGTGGCGGTTTGCAACTATCTCAAGATCTTGGCGAACTGTCTGTGCTAGGTCTTTTCGGTGAAGTTGCCAATGTTGAATAGTCATGCAGCGATCATAGAACCCATCAAGATGCTGAGGGTTGAACTGCGCTTCGAGAGGCAGAAAGTTTTTTAAGTAATGATAAAACGCAAGGCGTGCCGGGTTTTTCTGTGGTTCGAGAGTTAAAATAAGGCTCGCAAGCTGTCCGATGGTTAACATATCTAATACGGTAATTTATTTTATTTCACAGTAAAGGAAAAAGTGTAAGAATATGAAAGTAAGGGGTGATTATGCCAAGAGAGCTCAATCCTGAATTATTTGGAACTCGTCAAAAACCTGCAACTCCGTTGCAACCACAAGGCTATCAAGCGCCTGAGATGCACGCAGGGGCCACGAGCCTGCCTTCTCTCACGATGTCGCCTTCACACATGTATGAAACGCCAGAAGCGGTGAAGAGAAAAATTCGTGACCTTGAGAATCAAGTTCAAGTGCTGCAGCAGAAGATTGAGAAATTATCTGCCAGTTTCGACCAGCGTATGACTCAAACCCAAAGCACGCAGAAGAGTATTGAGATGAGTCTTAAGTCTTCACTCCAAGAAATGGCACAGAATCAAGCCAATACGATTTCGAAAATGAACGAGCGCCGTGTGGCTGATGCGAAAATCCAAGAGATGGTCGATCGCCACAATTCACTCGTGCAAAATTTTGAAATCAGAATGGCAGCCATGCACAAGGTCTCATCTGAACAAGAGATGAAACTTATGACGTATCAAGCCACTATCGATGAAATTTTAAGAGAGATAAGACGATAGGTACGGGATACCTTACTTTCCCGTCAAGGTCTTCTGCATGCGTGGTAAAAACTGTGCAGGAGATTCAAAGCCAGTGACGGTGAGATCATCGCGCCATTTTCCATCAGCTGAGATAAATGCAACAAACGGTAAGCCTAGAATCGTGTATTTCTCTTTGAGCGCATCTAGTGCAGGAGAATTTTGAGTGGCGTCGAATTCAAGCCAGATAAAACGTTTACCTAGGTCATGAACTTCTTTGTGACTGAAAGTATTCATCTCAAGTTCTTTGCAAGCTAAGCACCAATCAGCTTTGACATCGATGATCACAGGCATCCCTGCTTCTTTGGCTTTTGCCAAATTCTCTTCTGAGTACGGTAGCCATTTTGGTTTTAGATAACTTTCTGTGCCAGTTTCTTCCTTAGAAATTCCGAGCTGATTCAAAATTTTATCTTTCGGTAAAATCGGGAGTACATAATAAACAGCCATCAAAAGCATAACTGTTCCGAAAACATATTTAACGCCGTTCAGCCAGTTGCCTGAACGGGGGAGCTTATTCAGCAAGTGACTGAATGTTCCCATAACGATGAAGATTTGGCCGAGGCCGAGTGCAAATGTGAAAAGAAGAAAGAAGCCAAGTACAGTGTTTTGCGTCTGAGCCACATAAGTGAGAATGCTGACTAGAACTGGCCCCACGCATGGGCTTGCAACAACGCCGGCAACAATACCTGATAAGAAAGCTCCGATGAAATTTTTCTCACCAGAAGCGCTTGAGAATTTATTAGAAATTTTAGTCGCTAAAGAGTCAGGGATTTTAACTTCGTAGAAACCAAACATACTGAAAGCCATCGCTACAAAAATGAGTGCGATGGCGGTCACAACCATGGGATGACCTAAGAATGAACCGAAGAGCGCACCCGTTTTAGCGGCAATGACTCCGACAATTGAATAGGTGATGGCGATACCGAGAACGTAGAAGAGACTTAATATAAAAGAGCGCGAGCGCGATGACTTTGCCGCAGTGCCTTTCAGCTGCTGAGCTCCTAAAACGGCCAGCGTAATTGGAATCATCGGGAAGATACAAGGCGTGAAGCTCGTTAAAATTCCTGCGAAAAATACGATGAGAAAGGTCGCGAGAAGTCCTCTGCTCAGAGCATCTTCAAAAGATAAAAGCGCGCCAGACGGAACCGTTGTCGCCACTGTTCCGCTGAGTTTAAGAGTCGTTTGAAGCGGAATTTTTTTGGGGAATAAACAGTAAGTTTTGGTGCAGGCTTGATAAGTAAGAAACAAATTTACAGGGAGAGAGGCGCGATTTTTAAGCGCTGGGTTTTTATCTAACTCTTCTTTTGAAATTTGAATGTATGTTTTAAGAGAGCCGTGACCTTCAGTGCCTTTTTTCTTCTTCTTCGTCACCGGATCAATAAAATCGACGACAGGAGAAACCTCAACTTCACTAATATAAATATAGTTGGGAGATTCAATCTCGACTTTAAATTGATCGATGTAGGCGTGATGTCCGCTTGCGAGATCAAAATAAATTTTAAATTCACTGCTCTCGCCGATTTTATATTCAGGAGTTTCAATGGACTCAACCGTGAGTGGATCAAGGTTGATTTTTTCTTCACCGGTCTTTTTGTTTCCGAACCCTTGAGCCGATAAAGACGGCACGAGTGCGAATTGCACGAGTAAAGCGGCTAGACCAAAGTATGTGAATAATGCGTTCATTGCTGTTTAATGTCCTCTTAAGCTTATCGGCTTTCTTTAGTCTAGGCTTAACAAATAAGAGGTCAAGTTGGTGAGCTGCACTTAGGTCTAGCTCTCAGTCGCCAAAGCCGTAATCGGTTTAAGTCACAGGCGACCCGAGCCGATATCTTTCATGAGGTAGTCCATGGGTATAGTTGGAATATTAGTCGTTATAGTGTGTGTATTCGGCGGTTTCTTAGGCGCTGGCGGTCACTTACATGTGATCTGGCAGCCGTTCGAAGTGGTCATCATCGGTGGTGCTGCTGCTGGTGGTTTCATCATTGCGAACTCTATGTCCACGATTAAACTCAGTATTAAAATGGTTATTCACGCTCTTACGGGCGGCGGTATTAGCAAGCAAGCTTACCTCGAGCTTTTGCAAATGCTATTTCAACTTTTTCAAATCTTCAGAAAAGACGGTCCGCAAGCGGTTGAAAAACATATCGAAGAGCCAGAAAGTTCTGAGATTTTCAAACAGTTCCCAACATTCTTAAAAAATCACCATGCTGTTGAGTTCTTGTGTGACACGATGAAAATCACGTTGTCAGCGGATCTCAGTCAGTACGATGTGGATGATCTCTTAGATCAAGATATTAAAGTGATTCACGAAGAAGAACATAAAGCTCAGCACGCGATTCAGCAGGTGGCCGATGCCCTCCCAGGTCTCGGGATCGTGGCCGCGGTTTTGGGTATTGTGCATACGATGGATTACTTAACAGCGGGTGTTGAGAAGATCGGTCAGCTCGTTGCTGCCGCCCTCGTTGGTACGTTCCTCGGGGTTTTGATGTGTTACGGTTTCATCGCTCCGATCGCCACTAAAATGGGTGACGATATGAACGTTGAAGGTCGTTATTTAATGGTCATTAAAGCAGCACTCGTTGCACTACAAAGAGGCGCGCCTCCGTTAGTGTGTGTTGAGTTTGCTCGTAGAACTATTTATCCAGCAGTACGTCCGTCATTCGAAGAAATGGATGAAGCGTCGAAGTCTGGTAAAAAAGCAGCTTAAAGCTAATTGAAGGATTCAAATGGCAGCGGATAAGAAACCTATTATAGTTATCAAAAAGATCACCATTGCGGCTGCGGCAGCACATGGTGGTTCTTGGAAAGTGGCTTTCGCCGACTTTATGACAGCTATGATGGCCTTCTTCCTCGTGATGTGGCTTGTGAATCAGTCTGAAGAAGTAAAGAAATCCGTTTCTGATTATTTCTCTACTCCTAGTATTATTGAATATAACTTCTCAAATTACGGTGTTGAATTAACTCTCGAAAAACTTTTTATGGATCTCATGAACGAACCATTAAAAGCATTTGAGTCGTTTATTACTCCAGTTGATCGCCTGCCAAATATCATGGATATGGGCACGAAGAAAATTCAGCTTCACTTTATGGCTGAAAAACTCGGGGATTTCGCATCCAACGTCGATATCAACCCGGATGAAATTACTTTTGAAGTACCAGATGAAAATCTCTTCTTAAAAGGAACGGCTCGTCCATCAGCGAATTTCGTCGCTGTTATGGAGCGTATCCGTGCCATTGTTGAAGGCTTAAAAGACACTGATATTTTCATTAACTCAGAATTGCCGGTAACACGTTCGCTCAGCAAGACACAGGCGCGTAATGTGTCTGAAGAGCGTTTAGATATTATCTTGGCTAAGATTGAAACCTCGATCCAAGGTCAGAACGTGGATATGTTTGGCAAAACGACGGTTGAAAGTATCAATCCAGTTGAGCGTCGATCAAGTGATCGCGGTGTCATTAAGTTCAGAATCAAACAAAAAGACATGAAAGAAGAAGGCTCTAAAAAAGGAACTCGCAATGAGACCCCTGGCCAAGCCCGTAAAACGGCCGCTGTAGCCCCTGAAATTATTTCTGATGAGGACGGCGAAGCAGATCAGACTGACGACGCGGCTCTAGATAATTTTGCAGATCGCATGGCAGAACCTAAGAAACGTGCTAAGAAATAGGGCATGGAACACGATCGTCCTTGGTCTGAAAGCACATTCATCGCAATTGATCTCGAAACTACCGGAAAGTATCCTTTAGATGCCGAGATTTGTGAAATCGCCGCCGTTAAATGGCGTGGCGGTCAAATCATTGATGAGTATCAAACTTTAGTAAAACCTTCGCGCCCGATGGGTGATGAGGTGATTGCTATTCACCATATTACTAATGAAATGGTGGCGAACGCTCCGTCGATTAAAGAAGTATTGCCGACTTTTCATCAGTTTATTCAAGACGGCTTTTTAATGGCCCATCATGCTCCTTTTGATATGGGATTTTTAACGGTTGAGTTTGAAAAAGCTCGTCTGCCGTTACCCGTAAAGCCGGTGTTCTGCACCTGCTTACTCGCTCGTCGCTTGGTGCCTGAGTCGCCGAATCATCGTCTGGCCACACTCGCGCAAAATTTTGGTATTGATACAGGGCAGGCCCATCGAGCTTTAGATGATACAAAAGCCTGCTTACAATTAGGTCTTAAGTGTTTCGAGCTCGCCGGTGCTGAAGCTAAGGTGACAGAGATCTTTAAAATTCAAGGCGGCGATATTCCGTGGAGTCAGTTTTCAATTATGACTTTGAAATCGAATCCGGTCTTCGCGCGAATTGTTGAGGCGCTCGATAGAAAATCTGAGCTGCAAATAAGTTACTCTGGTGGTTCTCGCCCTGGTGAGCCGCGCACGATTATGCCTTTAGGAATCGTACGTAATCTTGATGATGACTTTTTGGTGGCGCAAGATGAGCCGAATGCAGTACCTAAGCGTTATTTCTTAAAAAGAATTATTGGCTCGGCTTTGTAGGATCGATCACGACGTCAGTTACGGTTTCACCGTCTTCTGATATCACAACCTCTACGGCGGCAGGTGGTGGGTGTGGATCAAACTTTTCTTTGAGTTTAACTGCTAGCTCTTCAAGATGTTTAAACTCATCGCCATTACGAAGCTTTAGAGTTTTAGATTTTCCGACTAAGAGATCATCAATAAATTTTTCGAAAGCATAAAGTGGTCCCGCCACTCGGTGCGAGAGAATGCGAGCGAGTATAAACACCATCAAGAAGAACCCTAAAGCAATCACCGAGAAGGTGATGAAAAAAGGCGTGAGGAATTTTTTCTCAACCATTGGTGCGGCACCAATGACGAGAGAATCAATTGTGATTTTTAAATACGTGTAGAAGAACACGCCCATAATAGAGATAAAACCTACGGAAAGACCGAGAGCTGTGAGAATGTATTTTTTCTGAAAATGTGGGTTCACCCATACTTTTTTGCGACTGTCTTTTTCTGGCCAAAAAATATTGCCATCACGAACGAGGCAAATCACGATCATAGCGTAGCCCACCCATTGCACAACATCGGCGACGTTAAAGGCTGGAGTGGTTTTATCCAGAGCTCTTAAGAGTAAGAAATCGGTGACGGCTCCGGCCATAATACGGTCGAAAACATTGCCCATGATACCGCCGAGAAGAATCGACATACCAAATCGCAAAAGTTTTGCTGGACGTGAGATGAGATATTGAATCGCCAAATAAATAAAGAAAAGAAATGCTCCGCCTGTTGAAAGAGAAACGACGCGCAGAATGGGAGGAAGATCTGAGAAGGTTCCAAGCATGGCGCCAGGGTTGTGATGAAGAACAAGGCCGAAAGGTCCCCAGAAAGTGATGCCAGACACCAGGTTGTTCGCAAGAACCTTCGAAACTTGATCAATAAAGAGAATCACGAACACAACTATAAAGTGTAGAGCCCAATCTTGGCGCTTCATTGATGTGTTTACCCCGTAAAAATCAAATTGGTTTCAAAACGCAGTGCAATAGTCATTCTGACTTTTATATTTTTGAATGACAATAAAACTTATGATGAAAAAGTTTTTTACGCTTGCAGTTGTAGCTCAGATTCTCGCGACATCGACCTTCGTGCAGGCCCAAGATCCAAAAGAAGAAGCGCAAAAAAAGAAACTCAACCAAGCTATCGAAGCTATGGTTAAGCGCAGTCGAATCCCTGTAGAGCGTTTGGGTATTGTTGTTGGCCTCTCTGGAGACACCGAAGATTCTATTTATAATCTCAATGGCAAAAAGAAAATGATTCCCGCATCGGTCACAAAAATCATGACAGCAGCCACAGCTTTAGAAAAATTGCCCCTCGGGTACAAATTCACCACCACCTTAAGTTCTAGCGGCTCTGTCAGCGGCAATACGCTGAAGGGTGATCTGTATTTGCGCGGCGGTGGTGATGCAGGTTTTGTTTCTGAATCAATGTGGTTCTTGGTGAATAACTTTACCCGCAATCAAATTACGACAATTGAGGGTGATATTGCCGTTGATGATTCGTTTTTTGATACGGTTAGGTTCGATCCAGGCAGAGACCCCGCACGTAATGATGAGCCTTACGATGCTCCTATTGGTGCAATGAGCTTTAACTGGTCGGCGGTCAGTATCTTTGCGCGTCCGGCAGCAGAGGCGGGTCAGCCGGCTAAAATATTTTTAGATCCTGATACTTCTTACTTGCGCGTCGTCAATAAATCTAAAACCGTAAAAGGTAATCGCAACAGTATTGCATTCTCGCGCCGCCCTTCAACGGACAAGAATTTTATCGAAGAGATTTACGTCTCTGGAGAAATCGGTGTCGAAAGCGCTGAAGTGAATGATTATCGCAGTATCACGCAGCCTGAAATTTGGGCCGGTTACAATTTAAAAGAATTTCTCAGGCAACGCGGAATCACTGTCACAGGAAAAATCAAAGTGGGTAAGGCCCCGACCAGCGCAAAAACTTTAGCTGAAGTGAAAAGTAAGCCAGTGGCTGATCAAGTCCGTGATATGATGAAGTACTCAAATAACTTCGTAGCAGAGACACTAACTAAAAATTTATCTGTGTATGCTGGGACATCTCCTGGGACGATGCCTGGTGGTCTCGAGATTATCAAAAAGCATTTACGTGACATTGGTCTCACAGATTTTGAAATCACTTCGCCATCGGGTCTTTCTCGCCGCAATCTTTTTTTGCCGAATGATATTTTTAAAGTTCTCTCTCACGTGAAGCAGAATTTTAAAATCTACCCCGAGTTTGTATCAGCCTTCCCAATTATGGGAGTGGACGGAACTTTAAAGAAAAAGCGCACTGATACTCCAGCTTACGCGCGCGTTCGTGCAAAAACTGGTTTTCTCACTGGCGTTGCTTCTTTAGCTGGTTATGTGGGTCGCTCTGATGAACAAACCGTGACCTTCGTATTTCTCTACAATGGGGACTATAAAGAATCAGCTCGCGCCCGCGATTTGTTCGACCAAATTCTTGATCGTGTAGCTCAGTAATAAGTGACTCTAGGAGAGTAAATGAAACGTAAATATTTTTTTGGCTTAATCGCATTAACTTCGGCGCTGGCCTTCGCGGCTTTCAGCCAAGATGACGGGCCAGCCAAAAAAGAATTGAGTGTGCCAACAGCTGAGCAGAATCCAATGCAGAGGGGTTTAGAAATTCAAGAGTCTCCAGGTAAACCTCACTTACAAGAAGAGGTCGTAGATAAAGGTGAGCCCACAGATTCGGAAGCTGAAGAAGCGGTGGCGCCGAATCCAAACGAGAAAGAGCGAAAATGGCAGGCGCCAAATTACGCCAAGCAATTAGAATCTGCACAAAAGCCTCTAGGCTATGATGCTGAAACTTTCGCGATTCCACCGGGTTTAAAAGATCGTGTTCAATTTTGGCTCGATATTTATACCAAATACACAACTGACCAAGGTGTTTTACACGACAGCCTTCACGTCGGCGTTGTTTATGAGCCTGTTGATTTCACAAGTATTCAGAAAAATGTCGGCCTGAGCGAGAGAGAAAAATCAAAAGCTCGCCGTAAAATGGTTGAAGATAAGAAGAAAGAAATCAAAGAGCGTTTGTTAGCACTCGAGAAAATATCGGCCACCGAAGGCTTTGATGCGAAAACTTTAACTGGTGAAGATCTTCGCTATTGGCAGATGTTTGAAAAGATAGATGAAGACAAGAAATTCAAAGCTTCCAGCGAAAAGGGCCGTCTGCGCTTTCAGCTTGGGCAAAAAGATCGCTTCATTCAAGGTATCTACTACTCAGGCCGTTATCTTACAGAGATGGAGAAAATCTATACTGAAGCTGGTCTGCCCATCGAACTCACTCGTCTTCCATTCGTTGAGAGTTCATTTAACGTAAAAGCTCGCTCACGCGTTGGAGCCAGTGGTATCTGGCAGTTTATGCGTTACACAGGTAAGAAGTTTATGCGCATCCATTCAAGCGCTGACGAACGTAATGATCCGCTTCGTGCGACTCGTGCAGCGGCTCGTTTATTAAAGCTCAATTACAATATGCTTCAGAAATGGCCATTAGCCGTAACGGGATACAACCACGGGCCGGCCGGAGTGGCTCGCATGGTGGAGAAGTTCAAGACAGATGATATTTCATCTTTAGTTGATGAGCGTCATAAGCGTTTCGGTTTTGCTTCGGCGAATTTCTACGCCAGCTTCTTGGCGGCCGTTCATGCTGAAAAAGATGCAGCTAAATATTTCGGTGATGTTTACTGGGATGGAACAGTTCCGGCGAGCGAAATTAAGCCGAAGAATAAAGTGAATCGCCGAATGCTTCTTGGTTGGTTTGATGGCAACGAGACTAAGGCGCGTGATTTGAATCCGCACTTAACTCGTACATTCTGGTCGGGCTACGGCTCGCTTACACAGAAAGATTTTATTCGCGTGCCGAATAATAAGTATAAACTGGCCCTCGCAGAAATCGAAAAGCCGCCGCAAATTAAAGCGGGCCGCTCAAGCGGTTCAGGCAAAGCCGAGGGTAAGGGCACTGAGAATTATGTGATTGGCCAAGGCGAAACTCTCAGCGAGATCGCGAACCAATTAGGTATTAGCATCAATCGCTTGATGGATATGAATGATATTGAGAATCCGCGCCGCATTCGCGCTGGTCAGAAGATATTAGTTCCGAGAATGGGCGCTGAGTAAGCGCCCTACTGAGTCACCTGTGTACCAGTGCCACGATAAAATGAAACAGCTTTGCCGTCGATGGCATCTTCGAACATTCCTTCCGCTTCAACAGTGACATCTAAAACAAAGTCATCGTCTTCAGGCAGCTTATCGACGTAAATTCCATCATAAGCTTCGCAGGCTGATTGCGGTGGGCATGTGATCTCTCGGGCTAAATCAAACTGATAAATACCACGAGTCACTTGGCCGTTTTTGCTCCCGATAACTGTGAATTTGAAAGTCTGAACCTTCAGTACATGGGGAGAATTATTCGTCATCGTATAATTGAATTTATACCACAGGCCCTCAACGAGAGCTTTATCGCCATTATCATCGATAACAGTCAGATCTGCGTTCACCGTGAGAGGGTTTTTCTCGGGAGTGAACTTCACCTGCGAAGAATAATCAGCCGAGAAAGCGTACTGAGCAGAAAGCATAACTACGATAGCGCAAACATACATAAGACGATTCACTTGAATTCCTCCGTTACAAAACTAAGGCCATAATAATGGGTGTGGATGGCCTCTCAAAGCAGCACCTGAAATTGTCAGTTTAAAATGATATTGCTGAAGCGCGCGCGGCGCACATTTGATGAAATCTTCAATTGACTGGACGTGTTCTAGTTCAGATTGCTCACTTGGGCAATATACGGAAGATGGCGGTACTTATTATTATAATCAAGGCCGTAACCTACAACGAAATCATTTGGAATTTTGAATCCAACAAGATCAAGTTTGCAGTCCACTTTTTTAGCATCCGGTTTATGGAGCAAACTCACCGAAGTTACGCTTGCAGGTTTGCGGATCTCTATAAGTTTTTGGATGTAGTTCATTGTAAGGCCGGTATCAACGATGTCTTCAACAAGAAGAACATGTTTACCTTCAAGAGATGTGTTGATATCCATAGTGAGTTTCACTTCGCCAGAGCTTTTTGAGCCGCCCGCGTAGCTTGAAAGACCGATAAATTCACAAACCATTTCGGCTTCAACTTTGCGAATCAGATCTGAGAAAAAGATAAAAGAACCTTTTAAAATGCAGATCGCGACAACCTGTTTTTTACGAAACTTATCAGTCAGGGTTTCGCCCATTTCAGCGATGCGTTTTTGGATTTCTTTTTCTGAAATAAGGGTGCTCAGCTCTAGTCTTTCCATAGACATCTAGTTCTGACAAAAAGCCCTAAGGGTGGCAAGCGAATTTAGGCAAGTTTTAGGAATGGCCTACGGCGAAACGTGCGCAGGCTCTGTATTTTCGGTAGTTTTCAGGCTTGGGGCCGATTTTGGCAAACGCAGACTGAGTTCCGGGTCGAAGTGACGACGGCAACGAGCCTCATAAGAGTCCGTTGAGCCGAGTAAGAACTGCTCTTGCGCAGCCACCATTCTCTGAGTGCGAGTGGCTGGAGAGCCGCAAACCATACAGATGGCATACTGCTTATGAATCACTTCGGCCACTGCTAGAATTCGCGGCATGGGGCCAAAGGGTTCGCCCTTCCAGTCTGTATCTAATCCAGCCACAAGAACTCGTTTGCCGGCATCAGCTAGAAGCTGAGCCACTCGAACGATCTCTTCATCAAAAAACTGTGCTTCATCAATGCCGATGAGCTCAGTTGAGGGCTCAACTTTACGTAAAATTTCAGCTGATGAAGACACGTTAATAGCTGGAAAGCGTGTCTTATTGTGCGAAGCCACTTCGTGTATGGCATAGCGAGTATCAACGATAGGTTTAAAAACTTGAAAGCGAAGTTTAGCGATTTCTGCTCGACGAAGCTGTGTAATAAGCGCTTCGGTTTTACCGCTGAACATGCAGCCGCTGATGACTTCAATAATGCCTGGACGTGAAAAATATGGTGAATGCAAATCGTTCATAAGAATCCCTCGGGCACCCATTCTAGAGAACAATAAATTTAAGTTGCAACTATTTTGGTTGAATAAAAAGCGCAAATTCAGAAGTGCTGTTTTTAAAGGCAGCAGAAGTCATGATGGAGAGCGGCGTACTGCCAAAAATCTGGATATCTTCTTGACGAAGCGCTTGGTGCGGAAGAAGGCCGACTACAACTAGGGTTGAGCCACGTGGAATTGTGTATTTTCCGTTAAAATTGATACTCGAAACTTTTTCTGAGTTTGGATCCCAAAGAGCAATTTGGCTGACCACATCAAACTCAATATCTTGCTCGCCAATATTCAGAGTTGAAAGGTCCATAATCATGCCAGTGCCGCCCGAAGCTTGCGGTTGAAATGACAGTTCAATTTTTCGCCCGGCTTGAGCGGGGCGAGTGGTGCCACCTGGTAACGGTCGAATTCCCGCTCCCAGAGAAGAAACACTGGGCTGACTTAAGATAACAAATGAGTATGTATTGCCCGAGCGATCTAAAATCTGATTTTCAGCAGCGAGTTGTTCGGCTACGAGGCGAGGGATTTCAATAAATTGAACGCTTAAACTTTTAATACGAGTGGCAGGGGCCGCGGCTGCAGGAGCCACCTCTGCCGGTGGGGCGCTTTCAGCGGTAACTTCTTGCGTGCCTGTAGTTTCAATGATCTGGCTTTCACCTGTGGGTGTAGGGGCTTGAGCGGCAACTGGTTCATTGTCTTGCGGAACGGGTGAGCCGCCAGCGCTTTGAGTGGCGACAAAACCGGTTGGACTCTCTGGGGTCGCATCAGGGGCCACCATATTTTGTTGAGCGATTTCAAGCTGCTGAGCCACTTCTTTTTTCTGAGCGGTGTAAATTCCTGAGCCGAGTGCGATGACAATAATAACGACGATTCCCACTTGAAAGACCGTGCTTTGAGCTAGCTTTTTTACTTTAGATTCAGCCGCTGGCTTGAAGTTATCCACGTCCAAACCACAGTTGGCGCAGTATCGGTCTTTAGGCTGAGAAAATCCGCAGCGCGGGCAATCCATCATCATAGGTAGAAATATCGTAACAAGCTCCGGCACGAGGTCCAATAAGAGTTTGTTGCTATTGACGCGGCTCGCGAATTCAGTCAAAGTGGAAATAAGTGGAGAAAAGTGGAATCTAAGCGAATCGTCAGCTTAAGATTCATCAGCTTCACCGGAGTCCATGGATGGGCTTCGTTTTTTCACATCTCGTATAAAAACGAGTGAAATAGGTCAGGATGACCGAGGCAGATCAGATCAATGGTAGATAAATTTCGTGGTCGTTTTTCGGTAAAATTAGATCCCAAAGGTCGTATGGCTTTGCCAACACGTTTGCGTGATTGTTTTGCTGAGAACAAAGACATCGTGATCACGAACAGTCTCTTCAAAGGTCTTCCGTTTCTTGATGTTTATCCTCAGAAAAAATGGCAACAGCTCGAGAAACAAATCGATGCTCTGCCTGAGTTTCGCCCTGAAGTTCAGGCCTTTCAAAGATTTTATCTTGCGAGCGGCACGCCAGTAGAAATGGACGCGCAAGGGAGATTTCTCGTCCCTTACGATCTTCGTAGCTATGGCAAATTGAAATCCGACATCGTGATCGTCGGAATGGGCGATCGTTTTGAAATTTGGGATTCTTCGCAATGGAATAAAGTTTTCTCTGAATTCAAAAAAGACTTTGATTCAATCACTCACGTACTGGCAGATTTATCCGATGCTTCAGCCGCGAAGGGTAAAAAATAATGGCCAAACCACTACGTAAAAATAAAGCTGCACACTTACCGGTTCTCTTAAAAGATGTCGTCGAGGGAGTTGGCGCGCTTGAGAAACTCGATGGTTACTACATCGACGGTACATTCGGTCGCGGTGGTCATGCTAAAGCTGTGCTCGATAAATATCCCAAGATCAAAATGATTGGTCTCGATTGCGATCATGAAGCGGTTGAGTATGCGCAAACTCATTTTGCTGATGAGGCGGCAGCGGGGCGTTTTGAAATTATTCGCAAAAACTTCTCTGATTTTTCTGAAGCCTTAGCGGGGCGCCCACTCTCTGGGATTCTATTAGATTTAGGCGTGAGTTCCCCACAACTCGACGAAGGTCATAGGGGTTTTAGTTTCATGCGCGATGGCCCTCTTGATATGCGTATGGATCAATCACAAGCTGAAACTGCGGCAGAGATCGTCAACACTTGGGGAGAAATTGATCTCATCACACTTTTTAAAGAGTATGGCGAAATCTATAAGCCGACTAAAGTCGTGTCGCGAATTTTAGAGCGTCGAGAAGAGCAACCCTTCAAAACTACTGGCGAACTAGCTGAGCTGATTGAAAGAACTGATGGTTGGAAGCAAAAAGGTTATCACCCAGCGACGAACTATTTTATGGCGCTGAGAATTCGCGTCAATGATGAGCTTGGGCGTTTGCAAAAAGTGATACCTGAAATATTTGAAAAATTAATTCCGGGCGGGAGAATTTTAGTGATTACATTTCATTCTCTCGAAGATAGAATTGTTAAAGAGTTATTTCGCGAATTTGAAGACACGAAGCAGGGTCTTCGCGTGAATAAAAATGTAATCCAAGCGGATTGGGCTGAGAAAAAGCAAAATCCACGAGCTCGAAGTGCCAAACTCAGAATTTTTGAGAAGGGCGCCGTAAAAGAAAAGAAACGTAGAGATCGAGAGAATTACATTAAATAAAAGAACGCGAACACAGGATGTGTTTGCGAAATAACTAGGGGAAGCAACATGAGTCGGCATCATTTAAATCAATTGAAACCGCTTTTCAGTGTGATGATTATCATCTTCTGTCTTTTCACCCTCGTCTTCTTGCAAATGGAAGTACGAAGAATGGGTTACGTGGTTTTGAAGCAGTCTCGTGAGTATAAGCTCCACCTCGATCGTTATCGCCTAGAAACAATGGAGTACGCGAAAGTGACTCGCCCCGAGCGCGTTCGTGGATTAGCCGTTACAAAATTAACTTTAAACGCCGCCAAGCAAAATCAGATTATTCATATGGCCGGTGAGCGCATTGCCGTTAGACAATAGGTCGCGTGCATAGATTTAAAAGGATGACTTAATGTTTGGGGCCCATGCTTAATTCGAGAATTGTTTTAATCCTTATTGCTGTGACGACCTTATGGTCGGTTCTTATCCTTCGCGCCGCTCAATTACAAATCTTGCCCGATAGTCGTCTGGCTGAACTTCAAAAACGCACTTATAGAACTCTCGTCGAGCTTCAGCCTCGTCGCGGCACTATTTATGATCGCAGTGGTAAAGAGCTTGCGGTCACGATTCCGACTTACTCAATGTTTGTTGACCCGAAAATTGTTAAAGCTCCACGCCAGCTCGCCCGTTCGCTCGCGAAGAAAATGGGTTGGTCACCACTTTTTATTATGGATAAAATTCGCCCGCGCGGTAAAGCCACTGACAGGCGTTTTGTTTGGCTCAAGCGAGGGATGAATAAAGGTGAGGCCGACTCAATTAAGAAATTGAAACTCGAGGGTATTGGCTTTATCGAAGAAAGCCGCCGTGTCTACCCGAACGAAAATCTCTTATCGCAAGTGATGGGTTTCGTGGGTGGAGAGAACAAAGGCCTTGAAGGTTTAGAATTAAAATATGATTCGGTACTTAAGGGTGACTCGGTTAAAGTTCGCGTGGAGCGGGATGCTCGCGGGCGTCCACTTCTAGTTGAAGGACGTCTTTTCTCTGAGCAGCCGTCGGGTGCAGATCTTCAGCTGACAATCGATAGCGAACTACAATTCGTTTTAGAGAAGCATTTAGAAGAGGCTGTGAACACTCACTTGGCCGATTCAGCTATTGGTATTGTACTTGATGCACAGACTTCAGAAGTTTTGGCAATGGGATATGCTCCTACGTTTGATGGCAATCGTCCTCGTGACTTCGATATGGATTTCTTACGCAACCGTAGTGTGACAGATGCTTTTGAGCCGGGCAGTACGATGAAGACTTTGATTATTGCTGGCGGTCTTCGTATGGGGCTCATTAAGCCAAATACGAAATTTTATTGTGAAGAAGGTAAATATAAAGTCGGTCCTTATTTTATTCGTGAGGCTGATGCGAAGCACGCTTTTGGCAATTTAACAGTGACAGAGATTCTTTCTCACTCTTCAAATATCGGAACAACAAAAATTGCTCAAGCAATGGGTGAAGAAAATGTTTACCGCACCATTCAAGATTTCGGTCTTGGTGAGCGCACGGGTGTCGACCTTCCGGGAGAGGCGCGTGGTATTTTAAAAGCTCCGCCATGGAGAGCTCACTTACTTGCGAATATTTCTTTCGGTCACGGTGTGGCGGCCACGCCGCTGCAAATTGCTTCGGCTTATGCGGCCATTGCTAATGGCGGGTTACTGAAGCGTCCATTTATTGTGAAGGCTTCGCAAGTTGAGGGTGAAGATAAAGTTGAGCATGAAGCGCAAGTGATTCGTCGAGTGCTTTCACAAGATCAAGCCGCTATTATGCGCATGATGCTTCAGCAGGCGACCAGCGAGAAATCGACGGGTGCACCGGCTCGAGTAGCGGGGTTCCCGGTCGGCGGTAAGACAGGTACGGCGCAGAAAGTTTTAGCTGGCGGCGGTTACGGTAAAGATCAGTACTTCTCAAGCTTCGTTGGATTTATTCCGGCTCATGATCCGAAGTATGTGATTTATGTAGCCATCGACAATCCAAGAAATAAATACTACGGCACAGAAACAGCGGCTCCGTTATTTGCACGTGTCGCTGGTTATGCGATTCGTAAATCGGGTCTCTCACCGGTGATCATCAGTGAGAAAAACATGGTTCAAGATAAAACTGAAAAAGTTGTGCAAGAAGAAGCGATTACGCAAATTCGCAATATGGCTTCGGCGATGACAATGCATGAACAGAATAAAGTGCCAAATCTAAAAGGGCTTTCTCTTCGTGAAGTGTATGATCGCGTGCGTGGTACAGATATCCGCATTCGAGTGAGTGGTCGAGGAATGGTGAAGTCTTCTTACCCTAACGCGGGAGATGAGCTCCCGCGGTCTAAGAATGTTCAGGTTTGGCTGGAGTAGGGACCGCGCCCGCCCCACTTTTCTCTCAACGCAAAGCGACTTCAACGTTGGAGGTTGTGCGAAGCTGTCTCTGTACGAGTTCGAGTTTTTTTATTTTGTCCGGTTCGGACGCAAATTTATATAAATAAAATATTAAATCGAATACAAGCTGTCTAAAACAGCTCTCACACAAAATAAAAAACGGCCATTGTTTTGCAATAGCCGTCTCTGCCAAAGTCACCATTTGCGAAAGTTTCCAAACAACAAATGGAGGACTTATGAATTATCTCGCGATAGTTCTTAATCGTCGAAAGCGTAAGATATCTGTAATCGCTTTTCTGAAACAAGCACTTGGTCTAGCCTTGGTTGTTTTAAAAATCGTGTGGGAAATTGTACGTATAGTGAGAGGGCTCTAGAGTAATTGTGTGGGCTTAAAACCCACGGAGGCGAGTAACTCTTGGTGGCTTTGGCGCTTTGTTGTTGGCGACTATTTTGTTTCTCATACTAACTGACCTAAGTTATTTTATCTGTCCGGACCGCGCCCGGCACACTTTTCTCTCAATGCAATGCGACTCCACCGTGGAGTTGCATCGAGTTATTTAAGATCCGGACAGTTCGGACAGTTTCGCTTTCAATGAAAAATACTTCGCTCTCATTCGAGAGCGAATACTAAGCACACCCTGGATACAAACTAATCAAGTAATCAATCTTCGACCACTTGGCGCGCAGACGTTGCCAATAAGAATTTGGTATAGATAATCCAGCCGGACTGCCGTAAGTTCCATCAAACTGCCCACGCATGATTTCTAGCCCGCAAATTAAATTTGCTGCAGGAGTTTCTACTTCAGTCACATTGCAAAGCGGTCCGCGCCAGTAACGTTTACTTTTTGTTTTTTCAAGCTGAAGAAGTCCAACGGCCACATCGTTTGTGCCGCGGCGATTGATGGCTCCATCACGACAAGTGGCTTCTTCCCATGCAATGGCGGCCATGGTCCAAACCCAGAAGCGAACGCGTCCTTCAAAATCAAAGCTGGCATACTTTGGGCAGAGCTGAGGCATTGAGTAGGCCAATGCACTTTCGTTTTGTAAAAGACGATTGATGTGTTTTGGATTCGTATATTTTAAAAAAGCATTTCTTATGCTGATGCCGTGCGGGCCGTAAGAGCTGTCTTCTTTGATAAAAGAATTGCAGTTCGCGCCGCGTGCATCGAAATCATCGGGGAGTCCGCGATCAAACAGATCAAACAATCCAGATTTGTCATTTGCGAATTCAGAAAGTGATTCAATATGATCGATGGCTTCAGCTAAAGAGTAAACTTCTGGCGGTTGAACGCTCAGCTGATACCGAATTGACGGGGCCGCATAGCTGTTGAGGTTTGAAGCGTAAGTGTTGATCACGATGAAGAGAGAAAATAAAACAATAAATGCGCGCGCCATCTCGATAAACTTCGTACGGGCCGCCCCAACCAACTTATTATGGGCAGTGCCTGACAACTTCATTCTCATTGAAGTCTCCTTTTTTTCAAAAAAATCTTTTAGAGAAAAAGGGTAAGGAAGGCCTGCGACAGAGTCACGACCGCTTGGGTCGCAACTGTTACATTGATCTTAAGTGTATGAAATTGTTTATTGTAATGAGTGTAACGTAATTATTGCTTCGATTATTTTGCGCGAGTTTCGCTTACAAAGCATTTCACGTTTGTACGTGTTGGAAGCAAAGTTGATTCTGCATAACCTGAAGCGCTTACTGGCTGAGTTAGAGTTGATTGTTCAATTGTGTATGTGCCGGGAGCTGTTTGTTCAAAAAAAGTATAAAAAATAGTGAAGGCCGCATCATTGATGCAATGAATTTTGTATTTGCCAAGCTTACAGTTTCCGATGACTTCATTTTTGCCGTTAAGTTCACAGATCATTGAAAATGCGAATGACGATGAAGACGAAAGCAAAACAAGAGCGAGAACAGATAAGATTTTTTTCATAACAAGGGCCTTTCTATCACAAAAGGGTACCGCACACGCTCGGCGCGCACGGCCCAAAACAGATTTTATATTCAAGACTTGAAAAGCCGAGGACTGGCTTTTCTCGTCGAACTACTCTTCTTTTACGCGAGTGTGAACCGCGAACTTATCAAACTCACCGTACTCATGGAGTTTGTTATAAAGAGTCTTAATAGTAATACCTAAAGCGTTAGCCGCTTGAGTTTTATTACCTTCGAAGTAGTTGAGAGCTTTAATGATATAACGCTTCTCAAGTTCATAAATCGTAAGTGTTGGATCATAATCTTCCATTACGGCTTTATATTCAGGATTACGAATATGATCCGGAAGATCATTAGGCATAATCATGTGACCGTCTGAAAGGATCTGTAAACGTTCGCAAGTATTTTGTAACTCACGAATGTTTCCTGGCCAGTCATACTTCATCAAAATCTTCATTGCGTCTTCGCTCATTTGGCGACCGCGACCCAAGATGCCGTTTGTACCTTTAGCCAAGAAGTGCTCAACAAGGATTTGAACGTCTTCTTTACGACGACGAAGTGGTGGAGTTTGAACCATAATAGTGTTGATACGATAGAATAAATCTTCTCTGAAGTTACCGCGTAGAACTTCTTTTTCAAGTTCACGGTTCGTTGCAGAAATAAGACGGATATCGACTTTGATTGGATCTTTACCACCAACGCGATAGATTTCGCCTTCTTGTAAGAAGCGAAGGAGTTTAGATTGAATGCCCGGAGACAATTCGCCGATTTCATCGAGGAATAATGTTCCGCCAGTCGCCACTTCAGCTAAACCGATCTTACGTGCATACGCGCCGGTGAAAGCGCCACGCTCGTGACCGAATAATTCAGATTCAAGTAACGTTTCACGAAGAGCGCCGCAGTTGATGGCTACAAATGGCTTGTCGCGACGGTTTGATTTTTTGTGGATTTGTTGAGCGATAAGTTCTTTACCTGTTCCAGACTCACCTAATACAAGCACTGTGGCTTGAGCCGGGGCAACACGTTCAACCATCTTCATCAGCTGACGCATCATCTCTGATTTGTAAATGATTGGATTATCTTCTAACATCTTAGCTTGTGGAACTAAGGTTTGACCTTGATCAGCTGTTGGGAGAATCGGGGCTTTGTCGAAATCTGACATACGTGCTACCTCTTTGCATTTTATGCATTGCGTTATTATGACACAATGCGTTTATACGTTGATCTTGAAAAATCTGCAAGGCCTATCTTTATTTTCTTCAAAAAATCTTTGCTTCAAATGCGCCGATAAAGGTCACTTATGAAACCACAAGATTTAACGAAGCTAATAGCTAAGTTCTTGAATTTTCAACTGTTCACTAAAAACTCAAGTAATCTAACCTCCAAATCTTATGCCAATGATTTGAATCAATTTCTCACCCCTTTAAAGGTAGGTAGGATATTTTTCAAAGACTCCGAGTCTATTTTTCTTACATGTGAGGTGCCATTAAACGGCATTTCGAGCCAAAAAAAGGTCGATTTTCAAGGCCTGATTCGTAAGGCTCAGATCGAATGGGGTGGGCTTTCTCCTGCTTCTCGCAATCGAAAATACGCAACCTTGAAAAGCTTTTTTAGATGGGCCCGTGAAGAAGGGTATCTTGAAGAGAATTTTGGGGAGCTCTTAATATCCCCCAAAGTCCCTCAAAAAATCCCCCATTTCATCAGCGTTGATGAGGTGATGAGCCTTTTAAAGTCTTTAGATTCACGAAAAAGTAAAACGAAAATTCGTGATCGAGCCCTTCTGCTTCTCTTATATGGGGGAGGTTTGCGAGTGAGTGAGGCTTGCAATCTCAAGTGGGAGCAAGTCGACCTTAAGCAGCGCTCTCTCACAATAAGTGGTAAGGGCGGAAAGAGCAGAAAGGTCGTTCTTGTTGATATTGCGGCTCAAGCTCTGCAGAAAATGCAGTTTGATCAAGGCCGTCATCAGAAACAATCTGATAATCACACTCGTTATATTTTCGGTGAAAAGCCTCTTGATACTCGCTCAGCCTACGAGATAGTTCGTCAAGCCGGCGCTTATGCGGGGCTTTTAAAGCCTCTTCATCCTCATGCTCTACGGCACAGTTACGCGACACATTTGCTTTCAAGTGGGACAGATCTTAGAATTCTACAAGAACTCCTGGGCCACGAATCGTTAACAGCCACGCAGAAATATCTGCACCTCAGCTTGGACAAACTCGCGCGCACCATGGAGAACAACCATCCTTTGGGTGATAAATCTAAAGGAAAGTTAAAAGACAATAAGAGCTAAACATTTTTTTGAAAGATCAGCTGACCTTTGAAGAACAAAACGCCGCCGTCTAAAGCCATTTTTCTCGATCGCGATGGAACTCTCATCGTTGATAAAGTTTATCTCAATGATCCCGAGCAAATTGAATATTTACCAGGGGTTTTCTCAGCTCTCCGTGAGCTTCGTGATGCGGGATTTATTTTTCTTATCGTCACCAATCAATCGGGAATTCCTCGCGGTCTTGTCAGCATCGATAATTTAAACGAGATTCACCGTCGCATCCGCTATGCTTTTTCAGAGAACGGCGTTGATTTGCAAGAGTTTTATTATGCTCCTTATCCCACTGATTCTGAGCACCCCATGAGAAAGCCGAATCCCGGAATGATTTTACAAGGCGCAAAAGACTACAATGTTGATTTATCTCAAAGCTGGATGATTGGTGATCGAATGATCGATGTCGAAGCAGGACATCGCGCTGGTGTTAAGACAATCATGGTTGGCCCCCGCGAAAAGGCTTCTGACTTTCCTAAGCTAAAGCCGCCTACTGGGGTCTTCCCTAATATAATAGATGCGGTACCATTTATTTTAGCGCAGTCAGGTTTGAAATCGATGGGTGAAAAATAAGTGAAGCTTTCGCAGCTGTTTCCGCAAATGAAAATTAGCCCTGACCGTGAAGTCACGGCGATTACATTTGATTCTCGTCAAGTGAACGACTCCACAGTTTTCGTTGCTATTCGTGGAGCGAAAGCCGATGGGCATAGTTTTCTGGCTGAAGTTCTAAAGAAGAATCCAGCGGCAGTAGTTATTGAAATATCGGAAGGGCCGCAAGACTCAGTTTCAACCCAAACTCTAACACATGCATTGGCCTCAGTTCCTTCCGCAGTTACAGTGGTAAAAGTACCAGATACTCGAGTCGAGCTCGAGCGTTTGGCTCGAGTTTTTTATGGTGACCCGGCCGAAAAATTATTTTCAGTGGCAGTGACGGGCACGAACGGAAAAACCAGTACTACATATATGGTTGAGGCTGTTTTGAATCATCTCAAGAAGCCAACTGGGGTCATTGGTACCGTAAATCATCATCTCGGTGATCATGTTTGGCAAACAGAGCTGACCACTCCTGATGCCCTGACCTTACAAAGGCGTCTCGCTGATTTTGTAGAGCTGGGGGCAAAGGCTGTAGCTTTCGAAGCTTCAAGCCACGCTCTCAGTCAAAATCGCGTGGGCTCAATTGCCTTTGATGCCATGATTTTTACTAATCTCACTCGCGATCACCTCGATTATCACAAAACTATGGAAGAATATTTGCTCGCCAAAGAGAAGCTCTTCCTCGAGTTGCCAGCTAAAATTAAAACGCAGAAAAAAAATCAGCCTGTAGCCATTATCAATTATTCTGATGAGTATGGGCCGCGTATTCGCGTGGCGGAAAATGTGAAGTTGCTCAGTTATGGCGAAGTTCAGAGCGATTTTCAGTTTAAAATTTTAAAATGTGATTTTGCTGGTACAGAATTCGAACTTAAAACGGAAAAAGAAACCAAAAAATTACATATTCCTCTTGTGGGAAAACACAATGTGTACAATGCAGTGGCGGCCATTGCCGTTGGTGTGTCCATGGGTGCTACACTTGAAGTGTCTCATGCAGGACTAAACAAATTCACAGGCGTACCAGGAAGACTTCAGCGCGTGCCGCACTCTAAAGGTCTAAATGTATTTGTTGATTATGCTCACACCGATGATGCTCTAAAAACAGTTTTATCTGCGCTTCACGAAGTGAGAAAGACCGCGGGTCTTACGAGCAAAATCATTGCTGTATTTGGTTGCGGCGGCGATCGCGATAAAGGCAAACGGCCTCTGATGGCAAAGGCAGCTATAGCTGGTGCCGATCAAGTCGTGATCACTTCTGATAATCCACGGACCGAAAGTCCAGGCTCAATAATTGATGATATTTTATCTGGAGTCATGCAAACTGAAATGAGCCATATCGTCGTAGAAATCGATAGAAAAATAGCGATTCGCAAAGCGATTGAGATGGCGCAACCTGGAGATGTTGTGCTGATTGCTGGTAAGGGACATGAAGATTATCAAATCATTGGAGCCCAAAAGTTTCCGTTTAGCGATTTCGCTGTTGCTGAAGAGGTTTTGAATGGCCTGTGAATTTCAGCTTTCACAAGTTCTTGAAGCCACGGGCGGCAAAGCTATCTCTTCTCACGAGAAGAATTTCTTTGGTGTCGGCACCGATACTCGGCAATCTCTTTCAGGACAAATCTTTGTCGCTTTAAAAGGCGAAGCCTACGATGCTCATAAATTTTTAGCACAAGCAGAGCAGGCCGGCGCGAAATGTTTGATCGTTCATGAAGACGGTCCGCAAATAGCGGTGCTCTCACAAAAAGTCACGATTGTTAAAGTGAGTGATACGCTTAAAGCCTTGCAAGATTTGGCTCAATATTGGCGCAAAAAAATTAAAGCGAAGGTTATTGGAATCACCGGCTCTAACGGTAAAACCACAACCAAAGAATTTACGGCCACTATTCTCTCTCGACAATTCAAGGTCTGCGCTTCAAAGGGCAGCTTTAATAATCACTGGGGTGTGCCGATCACGCTTTTACAGATTTCTAAGTTTGATGATTTTGCCATTATTGAAATGGGAATGAATCATGCGGGTGAAATCGCTGAACTCTCGCACATTGCTCAGCCCGATGTGGTGGTTTGTACAATGGTTGGGCGTTCGCACATTGGTAACTTTAAAGGCGGGCAAGAAGAAATTGCTGCCGCAAAAGAAGAAATTTATATTGAGAACCCAAAAGCTTTGCAGATTTTTAACTGTGATAATGAGCACACCATCGCTATGTTCGAGCGTGCGACTAAAAGAATTGGTGCGGATAATTGCCGGGCCTTTTCAAGTTTTGCTGCTGGTGCTGAGGTGGGTTTGCGCGCGACATTTATGACTCTTGATAGTTTACAAGTTGTGGGTCATATCGGTGGTATTAAAGGTGAATCAAAAGTTCCGATTTATGGACGACAGAATATTGTGAATTTAATGGCGGCCGCCTCGATCGCTTTTGCAGTTGGTATGGAGCCTGAACAAATTTGGGCCAGTCTTCCCAATTGTAAAAGTGGATGGGGACGCAATCAGCTCGTGCAATTACCTAATGGAACAAAAGTTCTCTTTGATGGGTACAATGCCAATCCTGATAGCATGTCGATCTTAATTAAAAACCTTTTTGAAACCCAAGTTGAAGGTAAAAAAGTTTGTGTTTTAGCTGAAATGCTCGAGCTAGGAGCGGGTGCCGCCCAACTTCATTACGAACTTGGTGAGCTGATCGGTAATACCGACACCGAGGTTGTTTGGTTCTACGGTGCGAGCAGCCGTGATTTTGAGCGTGGTTTCAGGAGCTCAAGTTCTACAAAAACACTATATATTTCAAATAGTTATGACGAAGAGCTTGCAAAGAAAGTACGAAGTGTGCTAAATCCCATGGACGTTGTTGTGATAAAAGGTTCGCGCGGGATGAAGCTTGAGAAAGTCATGCAGAATTGGTCGCCGAATTTTAGTACAGCAAAAAACTAAAAACATAGAATCGACGACACATGCTTTATCAATGGCTCTTTAGCTTCGCTGACGACAACCCAATCTTTAACGTTTTCAGATACATTACATTCCGCTCGTTCATTTCATTTTTTACGGCTTTTTTTGTCTGTTACTTTTTTGGTCCCTACTTTATTAAAATCGTAAAAAAGAAACAGTTCGGCCAGCAGATTCGTGATGACGGGCCACAATCCCATTTAAAAAAAGCCGGCACGCCCACCATGGGTGGCAGTATTATGCTGGTGGCGATTCTAGTTCCTGCCCTTCTCTGGATAGATATTTTTAATCCGCTGACTTTAGCTGTGCTGGCTATCACTCTCGGATTTGGTTGCATTGGCTATGCCGACGATTGGATGAAGGTGAGTAAAAAGAACACCAAAGGTGTTCCGGGACGTTTGCGTCTTCTTCTTGAGTTTGCCATCGTTCTGATCACCGTGAGTCTTCTTGTGCACTTCAATGTGATTTTGACACAGCTCCATTTACCATTCTTCAAGCAGATCTATTTTGATCTCGGCTATGCGTATCCGTTCTTTGCGGCGGTGGTTGTCGTGGGTTGTGCAAATGCTGTGAATTTAACAGATGGCTTAGATGGTTTGGCGATTGTGCCGGTGATTATTTCAGCAACGACACTTGCCATCTTCGCCTATGTAACAGGTCATCGTGAAATCGCTCAGTATCTCACCATTCCTTATCTCGCGGGAGCAGGGGAGCTCGCGCCACTTTGTGCCTGCGTGATCGCAGCGGGTTTAGGATTTCTTTGGTTTAATGCTTATCCAGCACAAGTTTTCATGGGGGATGTGGGTTCACTTTCTCTCGGGGGATTTTTAGGAATCATGGCGGTTCTGACAAACAACGAACTTTTATTAATTCTCTTAGGAGGAGTTTTCGTTGTTGAGGCCCTCTCGGTCATTATGCAGGTGGCTTCTTTTAAGCTCACAGGCAAAAGAGTCTTTAAGATGGCGCCGATCCATCACCATTTTGAGTTAAAAGGACTTGATGAGACCAAGATCATTGTCCGTTTTTGGATTATTTCTATTCTGCTCGCGGTGCTTTGTCTCGCGACTCTAAAATTGAGGTAGGTTGTTATGTTGACAGATGTTTCTGAATTAAAAGGTAAGCGTATTCTTGTTGTGGGTTTGGCTCGCACAGGTGTAGCACTGGCACACTTTCTAGTTAAAAATGGTGCGTTGGTAACGGTGAGCGATCACAAATCTAAGGCAGAGCTTTCGGCTCACCTCGATAAAATGGAGGACATTGAAGTTCAATATGAACTTGGTGGTCACACTCCTAAAACCTTCTTGCAACAAGATTTGATTGTTCTAAGCCCAGGTATTTCGCCGAATCTAAAGCTTTTCGATTACGCTCGGCAGAATGGCGTAAAAGTTACTGGCGAATTTGAATTCTGCACCCAATTTGTAAAAGAGCCCATCATCGCTTTAACGGGCACGAATGGTAAAACAACCGTTGCTCATCTCACTGATTTATTTTTAAAAGAGTCGGGTATTAAGACTTGGCTCGGTGGTAATTACGGTGCGCCTCTCGCTGAATATCTTCTCAAAGGTGAAGCGGCCCAAGTTTTAATCTGCGAAGTTTCAAGCTTTATGCTTGAACACGTTGAGAAATTCACTCCGAAAAACGTGATTTTCACAAACTTAGCTGAAAACCATCTTGATCGTTATCGTAATATGGAAGAGTACGTAAATGCGAAACGTAAAATCTTTTTAAATACAAACCAAGGTACAACCAGCATTTTGAACGCCGATGACAACGCCGTGGTCGAGCTCGCTCGTGATCCCGCGGTTCAGCGTGGACGTATTTTCTACTTCTCACGCAAAGCTTCTCTTGAGCCTCAAATCATGAATATTGGCGGAGCCGTCGCAATCAAAGATAAAATTCACGTTCGCACGGGCCCAGAGATTGAATACTACGATATTAAGGGCATAAAGATGCGCGGCTCTCACTCGGTCGAAAATATTATGGGCGCGATCTTAGCTTCGCGCGAACATGGTGCCACTCATGATGCCATTCAGGCGGTGATGAATTCATTTAAGGGCATGGCCCACCGACTTGAATATGTTCGTAAAGTGGGTGGCGTTGAGTTTTATAATGATTCAAAAGCGACCAATGTTCATTCTGTAAAGCGCGCTCTTGATGCTTTCGATGAAAATATTATTCTTATTATGGGTGGTAAAGATACGAACCTCACTTACACTTCACTGGCAGAAACGATCCGCCGTAAAGTGAAAAGCTTAATCTTAATCGGTGAAGCAAAAGAGCGTATCAATCGCGATATTGGTGATTTTACTGAAACATTTTTAATTGGTACTTTTGAAGAAGCGGTTTTGATTGCTTATCAAAAGAGCCGTATAGCTGATACTGTTCTTTTATCTCCGGGCTGTTCAAGCTTTGATATGTTTGAGAACTATATTGAGCGTGGTAATTACTTTAAAGAGATGGTTAATAAATTTAAGTAGTCTTAGTGACATATCCGTACGTCATACTTATGCGGGGTGGAGAAAAGCCCCGCGCAATCCTCAAAAGCCCATTCTTGAACGCTCTGTCGATGGCACTCCAGTTGCTACATAGAGATATAGGTCGCACGACCGAAGAGAGGGTTTATGAAGTATCAATTACCTGAATTACATTTCAATTTATCTGATATAGGCGAGTTGTTTACAGATAGCCAGTTGAACTGCCATTACAATGGTCATCACAAGGCTTACATCGATAAGGTAAATAAAGAAATCCGTAACACGGCTCTTGAGAAGCAGTCACTGATCGATCTGATGCGCAGCCAGCGCCGCCTCAATAAAAAGCTCGCGAATAATGCGGCTCAAGCGTGGAACCACACTTTCTTCTGGAACTGTCTTAATAAGAAAAGTGAAGATATAAGCCCGCTTTTCGGGTCTTTACTATCGAACCGGGGCTGCTCAGTTGAAAGTATTAAAAAGAAGTTTATTGATCGTGGCGTAGAGCTGTTCGGCTCGGGTTATGTTTGGATTGTGCTAAATCGTGACTTTGCCATTAAAGTTTTAACCAGCAAAAATGCACAAAATCCGCTGCAGTATGACCATGATTGTCTACCTATTCTTACGGCAGATGTCTGGGAGCATGCTTACTACCTGGATTACCAGATGAACCGTGAGAAGTACCTCAATCAGTTCTGGGATCACATTAATTGGAGCTGGGTGAACGAATTGCTGTCAGATCGGTCAAATCTATCGAAAATTGAAGACTCTATGCTATTAGCTGAAAAGCAAGACGAACAGGCGCTAAACAAGAACAGTTTTACGCCTACTGTCTCACATCACTATTAATGTGGCGTATAGCTTTGGACGCTTGCCAATATTAACTAACTTTAACATACTATTTATAGGTATTTGAAAGGTAGAGTATGTTGGCAGCGCAAATGACTAAAGCAGAAAAAGAAAAGATTCTTATCATTGATGATGAGTCGTACATCCGTGAATTTGTTGGTCAAATTTTATCTGAGCACTATAAAATATATTTTGCCAGTTCAGGTGCCGAAGGTATCGAAATCGCTAAACGCGAAAGACCGTCGGCCATTGTTTTAGATATTTTGATGCCTGAACAAAGTGGTATACAAACATGTGTCATTCTTCGCCAACACCAGGCGACGGCTGCTATCCCAGTGCTTATGTTAACAGCTGCCAATCAGGTTGAAACTCGCATCGAAGCCTTTGATTCGGGTGCTGATGATTTTATTTCTAAGCCGTTTCTACCTAATGAGCTTTTGGCGCGCGTTCGCTCTAAAATAAAAAGAAGTAAGGAAGAGCGCCCAAGTTCTGGTAAGACCTTGAAAGTCGGCGGGTTCAAAATAAATTTCGATGAAATGCGCGTTTTCTATAAAGATCAACCCCTAGACTTAGGTTTGATCGAATTCAAAATTTTTAATTGTCTTATTTCTGACCACGGTCAAGTTGTTGATCGTAACTTATTAAATCAATTTGTGTGGGCTGAAGAAGTTCCATCTGATCGAGCTCTAGATCCGCACATCACATCACTACGTAAAAAGCTAAAAGTGACGAACGCTGAGCTTAAAACTGTGTATGGACGTGGTTATAGCTTGGTTTTTAAGTTTGAGTCGTTTGCTTGAGCCCAGGTTCAAAATCCGGTCATGTATTTAATGAAAATGAGTTGGCTGTCGGAATGGGGCTGGTGGCCCTTGATGGTACCTTTCTTCGTGTTAATGAGAAACTCTGCCAAATTCTTGGTTATAAACGCTCAGAGCTTGAGGGGCGAACGTTTGCATCGATTACCCACAAAGAGGATCAGGGTAATGGTCTCGATCTAAGGGGTGTTCTTGAGGCGACAGAGGGTGCAGCCGTCTCATTTGAAAAAAGGTATATCGCTAAAAGCGGCCAAGTTATATGGGTGCGAGTGACGACCACGTTAACTTTGACTCCGGATAAAAAGCCCTTACATTTCACATCACTTTTTGAAGATATAACCGACGACAAAAATTTTGAAAAAGAAATTTCTGATCAAAAAATAAGAGTGATAGCTGCTTCTAAAATCAACGGCGTGGGCCGCATGGCTGCGGGGATGGCTCATGAAATAAATAATCCATTGACCATAGTTATGGGGCAAGCCAGTCGAATTAAAAAAATGGCTTATGATGGCAAGATCAATTCTGAGCAGCTTTTTTCAATGGCCGAGCAAATTGAAACTATGGCCTCTCGCATTGCGGATATTATCAGTGGTCTGCGAAGTTTTGCTCGTGAAGGGTCAGATGAGCCGATTGTGCGGACTTCTCTTGGGCAAATTCTTAACGATGCTTTAAAATTTTGCCGCACGCGAATTATATTGGCAGGTATTGATTTGCGAGTCCAAGGGCCGACTCAAGAGCTATTTCTTAATTGTCGGGGAGTTCAGCTCACTCAAGCTTTATTAAATATAATCAATAATGCGAAAGATGCCCTCGATGGAAAGAAAAAAGGCATTATTGAAGTTAAGATTTTTTCTGAAGCTAGAAAAATCGGCTACGAAATTCATGATAATGGGGATGGCGTTTCTGAGGATCGTCTTAGCTTTCTATTTCAACCTTTTTTTACGACCAAGCCAGTGGGTTTAGGTACAGGCTTAGGCCTTAGTATTACCAAAGATATTGTTGAGAAATACGACGGACAAATTTCTTACAGCCAATCTCATTTGGGTGGTGCTTGTTTTAGAATTGAATTTAAGTGTTAGTAGGAGCTTGGTTTTAGAGCGCAGTGAGAACAAAAAACTTCATTAGAATTTTAATTTCATCAAGTTTATAGTTATCTAAATCACCATCACGCTTTTGGATATCAAAAGTGATTCTGAAGTCATCTTGTACTTGAATGTTGTAGTTCGCATAAATTTCAGTGATATCGCCACTGATATGACTTTTTGAAGAGCCAGTTGTTGTAGACACCTGACGAATTTCTGCCTTATCTTTTGATTGGCCGTAACCAAAGCCAAAATTTTTAAAGAAAAATCCCGCTTTTATAGTTGTTGATTTTAAATCAGCGTCTTCTATAGCATCATCAGTTTTTTGTTTATTTGTCAGATCTGCAGCCTTGTATTCGCCAGCTAAGGTTGCGCCGAAAGTGCGATCAAAAGGCAAATCAAACCCAGCTTCAAGACTGTAGCCCCAACCTTCAAATTGGGCTTCACCTGCAGTATCTTTAATGTTCGCTAAAGATTTCTGCATTCCGCCGCCGTAAAAGAAGCCCATCTTTCGGGGATTTTGACTACCGATTTCAGCTTGGGCTTTAAAGACAAAACAGAGAAGAAGCAGGGCCGTTACTAACTTCATCGCGGCGCCACCTTCATTGCAGTTACACAACGAGTATTAATATTGGGCTGAATAAATGATGAACTACCGACCAAGCTAAGGAGTCGAGTGGTACGATCGTAAATAAATTTTTCAATTGCATTGAACTTACCGGTAGCCACATACACTTCATTTGTTACTGGGTCTTCAGCCATAGCTGTTGGACCATTCACTATGCCTGTATTTAGGTAAGCCGATGTAACGTTAGAGATGGCATTCGTAGTTTCATCTATGTCGTATGAATAAATAAAATTGCTGGCAGTTGTTAGGCTGCCGTAGCTCACTAAAACTCGACCGGGCTTCATATATGAAATTGCAGTGGGTAAAGCAGTAGTGGCTGGCGCTGCTTGAACTGCTAAGCAATCAGCAGTGGTGACATATCCCGAAGCAGAAATAACACCAATTTTATTGTTAGGTGTAGCCGCTGCGTGGATATATAAATGTTTACCATTTGAAAGCTGAATAAAATCAGGGATCAACGTAGCTGAAGTCGCGCAGGTTGAACCTGGGGCGCTAATGTAAGGATTCGCACCTTGAGTTAAGCGGGCTTTCGATGGAGTAAATTTCTCAATAGCCGAAGATTTTGAGACTAAATAACCACTGCCATCAACTGCCATCCGTAATTTTCGCCCGACAGCGCTGAGTGCCGTTGCATTGAGAATAAAAGTCGAGATGGAGCTGCCATCTTTTTTAACTAAGTCAATTCGGCGCCCGGTTGTATTTTCAACGAGAACTAAAAGATGATCAGCATCGTACTCATCAACTCCTACCGGCGAGTCGCCTGGCATGAGTTGGTTGTAATCAACAATCACCTGAATTTTTTTGCCAGTTTTTGTATCAAAAGAAGTCACCGTGTTGACGCCCGTTGAAGTTACAACACCGCCAGCATAGCAATTTCCACTTGCTACATATAAAGCGGAATCCTCAGAAGTTTTCACAACGTCATTAAAAGATTGGGAATCTTCGGTGCCGCAAGAAGCAAGAAGCAGGGTCGAAATTGCGAAGAAAATCTTAGATTTCATACCCAATATTTCGGATTTCTTAATAATCTTCTTTAAATAGCTTAATATTTCTAGACTGAATTTTAGTCGTGTTGAATGAGCGTTATTCGCTTTTTGTTAATAGATAAATCAAATAATAGATGGCTGCATTTTTTTGTTCATCAGTCAAAATTTGCTCATCGTAAGTCTTGGTTCTGAAGCCATCAAAGGCACGCATACTTTTCAAACTTATTGAAGCCACTAGCTGTCCATTAGGATTGTTCTCATTGTATGGAGCATTATATTCTAAAAGCCTATTATCACGAAAAATGAGTCCTATTTTTCGCGTTTTGAGAAGGAAACCACCGCTTGAAAGATCGGTGAGAGCTGTCTGAATCATTTTTATTTTTAAGCTTTTGTAATTTTCAATTCCAGAGCCGTAATTCTTATCAAAGTAAACACCCACGGTGTTTTCACCGGCTTGAAGGAGTTTTTTGTCGATGAGGGTCGGAGCCTCACGCATTAATACTTTTAACTCATTTATTTTCTCTTCGAGCTGGTCTAGCACAACCCCACCTTAGTCTAGCGATACAGTAAAAAATCTTAATAAACTTTCAGATTTTACCGTTAAGTCATTCGGAACTTTCTTAACTTACTTTAAGGTAGAGATGAGCGAAAAGAAAAGTAATTCTGCAAAAACTGGTACTGAAGTCCAATCTGCCGGCGAACAAACCGCAGATGCAGGGGCTGTTGTTAAGCAGAAGCTTTTTATTTTAAAAGCCAAAGCGAAGAATCTTAAGAATGCAGAGCAGTTTTTAAAAAATAGAGATTTTGAAATTGTCTCGACCACGGATATGAAAATCGCGATCAGTACGATTCTGGGCGGTCATGCATCTATCATCATGCTTAGTACCGACCACTCAAATCCAAAAGTTATGCAATTGCCTAAAATTATTCAGTCCAGTTTCAATACGCCCATAATTATTTTCTCAGAAGGTGTTTCGCCAAAAGGTGCAGCGGCACTTAGAGAATCACGCCATCCTTATATTCTCTATCCACCAGTAAGTGGTCCTGCAGTTGAGCGTATGATTTTAAAAATTGAACGTGATCGAAAAGAAAAAACTGAGGTAGAAGCCAGTGGTGGTAAAGCTCACGTGGCGGCAGACCATCAGCAAGATCACTCAACAATGAAATTCTCGGGCACCAATCGTGGATCGCATGATGATATCATCATGCAAAGTAAAAGAGCTGAACAAGAATTTAATAAAATTTTCTCAAATGATTCGCCAGTGGACTCTAATACTTCAGTTTCAGATTATGAGGCTTCGGGGGATAGTAATACGTCCGCTAGTGGCTTTGGGCCGAACTCGCGTGCTTATACTCCGGGTTTAGAAGCCGAAGACGGTGATGACGCTGAGGTCGTGCTCAATTATTTAAATAAAGAAACAGATGGCGAAGCAGCGGGTACGCCCGGTTTTAGCCCTGACAAGGGTCCCAAGAGACCAAGAGCACAAGGTGCAGATTCAGACTTTAATGAAGATTCAAGTGGAGGTACGCCTGGATTTTCCGGGTCGACCGGCACAGCATCGGGGCGCCAAGATAATAATTCTGAATCAGCTGGTGGCTTTTCGGATAGTCTTGAAGATGCTAATGAAGATTCATCTCAAAAACCTGGTATAGGTCTTCCGAAATTTGTTGGAATGAATAAAAAAGGCGACATGGTGGTGGGCCAAAATACGCCGAATATACAAAGTGAAGATAATGCCTCTGCCTTCACGCCAACTGGCACACCGAACAGTCATATGCGTAAAGGAATTGAAACTCCTGATAACGAATTAACTGCAGCCGAAATATTAGCTAAAAAAGGTGTAAACCTTCTTACATTTAAATCTGATGATAATGCTTCATTCTTAATTAAGGGCACAAAGCATGCCATTGAAAATTCGTCTAGATTTATTCAAGGCAGTAAAGTTTCAAAAATTCAGTCGTGTACTAAAGTGAGCTGTTTCAATCTTGAGTCGAGCAAGTTCTCAGGTTACGTCATAGTTGCTTTCGGTGAAAAAGATAAAATTGATGAACAATTCAATAAAAACATTCAAGCGTATTTAGCTGAGTATTTAAAAATAAATGGTCTTGAAGTAAAGACGGCAGATATATCGGCTTTGAAAATTAAAGAAGTGAACTTTGAAGAGTGGTCTATTCGCGAAGCTGATTTTTTGATGACAACAATTCATGAAGGAAGTGAAATTGCTTTAGCGTTCTTTCCGCATGAGAAGAAGGAAGCTCCGCTTGAACTATCAGCTCAAGCTAGCATGGCGAAGATGACTATCGATGAAATTAAAGCCGACGAGCCAGTTGAGTTCGATATTTATATCTATTTGCCAACTAATGCGAAGTACGTTCGCTACACTCCACAAAACGGTATTATGTACTCAAATCAGAAAGATCGGCTTAAAAGTAAGGGACACGCAAAAATTCATATTCGCAAAGAATCTGAAAGCGATTTGTCACGCTATCGCGTGCAAAACTTCTTAAACGAAAAGATTGAAAGCTTTAAGAGATCCAGAAAAGCTGTATAAATTTTATTCTCACCTCGTTATAATTTTTTCAGCCTGCCCATTTTGCAAATTCCTGACCAACTATAAACACAGTTATTGTGAGCGAAAACTTTTGCTTATATCAGAAGTCAAATTCCTGAAATGATTCAGTTTAAAGAAAATCATATTCTGAAAATCTATTGTCAAAAATAAACGGGAGTCGCCGTGTCAAAACTTTACAGTAGTGCCATTTTTGGTCCATTGCTTGCAATAGCCTTGGGTCCAACAAAGGACAACTCATGGTTTTGGCACGATCACTTCTGGCGATAGTACTTATCAGCAGCAATTGTTATATACCAAGCGCTTTCGCAAACAACGGATCGAATGTCGGATCTGCAGTCAATGCAGATCAAGTTCTCAAGTTTTTAAAGAATTTTAAATTCGAGGATTCAGCGAGTGCAAAACTCAATATTGACCATGTTTTAACTGCGACTGAAAACAAACCTGTAAAAGAAGTGATTGAGCTTCTCATTGAACGTGCCGCTGAAGGGACAGATGAAGTCCATAATGCTAAACACAATATGAGTTCGCACTACAAAGTTCTTGAGTACATTGTTAATGTATTGAGCATTATTGCTCCGGCATCTTACGCCGATCTCGTGTCTGTGGTCGTAGAAACAACTCTTTCATTAGCGCAGAAAGATTCTAAAACTAGGATTGATATCCCAGCTTTAGAAAAGAATTTTGCGGTTTACTTAAAGCGCATTGCTTCAAACAAAAATCTTAAATTAATGAGTCTTTACGACAGTCCAGTGACTGATGCTCCGGAAGCCGTTACTGATATTAAAGCGTCACTTGCAGAATACGAAGCGCTATTAAATAAAGAAATTAAGGGTCAGCCAGAAGTAGTTTCCGCCCTTGTTGATATCCGTCGCAAAGATTTAATCTATGGGTACCGTAAAGAACCCGCCGTTCTTTGGTTATTAGGTTTACCAGGCACAGGTAAAGATACGTCGGCAATGGCTTACTCTAACGCGATTTTTAAATCTTCAGTAGCTCATCAGAAACATATGTTCAAAGTGTATCCACTTATTAATAAAGCCGATATCTGGACGTACTTAGGTTCTTCAACAGGTTACGTGGGTTCTGAAAGCTTTCCGCCACTTTTAGATTTCTTAGTGAAGCACTCAGGTGGTAAGTACATTAAAGCTGAATCTGGCAAAGACAAAGACGGAAAAATTCACTACAAAGTTCTATTGAATGAATCATGGAATGAGGGCGATGTTGTTGAGGGGTATTATGCTCCAGAGACAGCTGTCGTTTATTTAGATGAATTCCATGCATGGGCAAAAGAGCTTAAAGATCTCTTTATTAAAAAAGCTCTTGAGCCAAATGGTGGTTTTGTTATTAATAATCCCAATGGTGGTCTTGATAAAATTCAAGTTCCGGTAACATTCATTATTGGTTCAAATGATGGCATTGAGCTTGTAGCCTCTCGTGAAAAGAATGGTCAGCGCTTCGGTAAGCCAATGACTTACGAAGAGATGATAGTTCGTTATGAGCGTTCAGCTAACAATCTAGTGGCGATCAAAAATGCGATTTTAGCTGGTAACGGTAATATTAATGATTCAAAAGGTGCAGAGGGCGCTCGCGGTACTTCTGAAGAGCTTCTCAATCGAATTCAAGCCTTCAGACTTATGCGTCCGCACTCACCAGCTCAGTTGCAGGCCATTGCAGACAATAAAATTCGTGCTCGTCTTGATAACTTGGCTAAGAGCCGCTCTGGCTTTAGCAAAGTGAAATTGGTTTACTCTAAAGAGCTTCTTGAATTCATTCAGAGCTATCAATATGTAGCTGAAGATGGTGCTCGTGCTTTAGATCAGAAAATTTCTGAACTTATTGAGGCTCCGCTATTTGAGGCTTTCGCTGATGGTTTAATTAAGAAAGACACAGAAGTAACAATTCAACTTGGAATTAAGTTGAATGCTGACAAAACTTACAGCCTCGCTCTACAAGTTGGTGACGGCGCAGCGGGTGCTAAAACTCTACCAATCAAAGCAACAGAAGGCGAAAAAACTAAAGCGCCGATTTCGGATGCGCGTTTAGATGAGCTCGATCAGCTTGAAGGTCGGCTCAACACTCATGTGGTGGGACAAGAGCAAGTTACAAAACAAGTAGCGCGAGCCGTAAAGCTTTCAGAAGAGGGGCGCCAAGGGATTGTTAATCCAGAAGATGCGAAAGAAGCGGCTCGTGCGTATATGCTTCTAGGTTTATCTTCGACGGGTAAGAGTCAACTAGGTAAAGCAGTGGGGCAAGAGCTCTTGGGGTCGGCGGATTCAACTCTTGTTATCCAGTTCACTCCAGATATGTCGGGGCATGACATCAGAGCCAAGTTAATTGGCTTAAAAGATGCGGCGGGGAACCCGATTGCTTCTGATTTTATGAAACACTTCGACCGTAATGGTGGCCGAGTTGTGGTGATGCTCGATGAGATCGCCAACGTACGTGATAAAGAAATTCTCAACATGCTTTATGATTTGATTCGTGAGCCAGTGGTCACGACTTTCTCAGACGGGGTTCCGCGCGCGATGTCGAACGTGACATTCTTGATCACTGGTAATGCTGGTCAAGAGCTCTATACAGAGCTGCCGCCGAACTTGCCTGAGGTTGTTCGTCGTGCGGCTTTAACTGAGATTCACCGTAAGTCTTCGGGCAATCCGAATCTTCGCCGTGAAGTTCTCAGCAAATATTTTAGTGAAGCCTTCATTAACCGTGTGGGCGAAGATCGTATTTTCGATTTCGCACCATTAGGCTATTTGGCTGCTAGCCAACTTGTTCAGCTGAAGATCGAAGGATCGATTGCTGATCTACGCACGAAAGAAGGTCGTCGTGGTTGGAATGTATTCTTTAGAAATGAAAAAACGTATCGCCAGATCGTCGATGGGATTGAAAGGGAAGGCTTTATAGCACGAGAGCAGGGAGCATCGATCGATCACTTTGTAACGAAGAAGTTCAAAGACGGCCTACGTGAAGCACTTTTAGCACAGAGAATTCCATCTGATGCTAAAGTGATTCTTGATTTTGTTAAAATCGAGAGTCTTTCAGACGGCGACGGCGTTGATGAAGAGAACGAGCGCAATGTTATCGTTCTTAGCGTTGAAGCTGATAGCGGCCAGAAGTTTGAACTCCGTATGGATGGCAAGCAGCTTGTGACTGAGCCCGCTGAGCTTAAGACGGATCTAATTGTTACGGCTTATCACGAAGCGGGCCACGAGCTTGTGCGCGCTGTTTTCTTGAAAGACTTCTTCCAGCCTAAGGGTATTAAAGTTATTCCTGGTGTTGCCCATATCGGTGGCAAATGGGTTCACTATGCAGGTGTTGCTTCTTCAATGAAGCGTGTTCAGACTCAACTCACTCGTGAGTATCTTGTTCGTGAGATCGCTGTACTCTTTGGTGGTTTTATCGCTGAAGATTTGATTATCGACGGCGGTTATTCATCTCACGGTAAGCAAAATGATATCGAACGTGCCACGAACTTAGCTGAACTTGGTATTTTACAATTAGGTCTTTCTGAAGTTTGGGGAGTTCGTAATGCAGATAAGGCCACTCTTTCTGAGCAAGACAAAGTTGTTCTTAAACAAGAGATCGATAAACTTTTCGCTGAAGCCAAGAAATTAGCAACAGATGCGATCGTAGCTAACGCTAAAACTTTTGAAGCTCTTGGTAATCAACTTGCAGCTAAAGGTTTATTATCAGGTGAAGAGATCGAAGCGACTTATAAAAAAGTCGGCCTTGTGGTTGAAACAGATTCAGGTTTTGATGCTGCAGCACAAGCGGGTCAGAGTAAGTACGTACAAAAAGCTTCTAGTACTCGTAAAGGTTTGAAGTACAAATTTGTAAACACACTTGCGATTCTTCCGGAGAATTCTGTGGTGGATGTTGTAGCTCAGCTTGAGGCTGAACGTGCAGCTGAGATCACAAAACTTCAGGTTTCGCCTAAAATCCAATACCTGAGCGGTTTTGACGCTAAAACGTCGCCTGCTCCGGCAAAACCAGTTGAAAAAGCCACTTGCGACTCTTTTCTTGGTAAGCCGAAGAAATAATCAGAAAAATAAAACCTAGCCTATGGTCCTACTAGATCATGGGCTCCGAATCACATAACATAACAGCATGCGCACACACGTCGATCGAGGCATCTTTTTAGCTGTTATATTTTTAATCGGACTTGGATTAGTTCAAGTCTATTCATCGGGTTACATCTTCGCCATTGAAAAGTATGACGACGGACTCTACTTCGTTAGGCGCCAGTTTATATTTTCAATTCTTGGCATCATCAGCATGCTGGTTTTTGCTTACATACCAGCGGGACTTTTAAAAAAATCTCTGCCATTTCTTTTCGGGGCTGCTGCAATCGGTGTGGCCGCAACATTTATCCCGGGTGTTGGTATTAAGGTGGGCGGGGCCCACCGCTGGCTCAATTTAACTATGGGTATGCGCTTTGAGCCGTCAGAGTTTTTGAAAGTTATGTTCCCGATGATGGTGGCATTGCTTGCGACAACAGAAAGCAAAAGACCTTCATTTTGGTTTTTCTCAATAGCAGGATTATTTATTCCGCTCGTTTTAGTTTTGAAGCAGCCTGATTTCGGTACCTTTGCGATCTGCTCAATTATTCTTTTCTCAATTCTTTTCGCCAATGGTTTGAAATGGCGTTATGTGACGGCAGCAGTCGCTTTGGGTGCAGGTGCTTTTTACTTTCTCATCATCAACGAAGGTTATCGTCGCGCCCGTTTAGCAGCCTTCTTGAATCCGTGGGCGGACCCTGAGCAAAAGGGCTTCCAAGTGATTCAAAGTATGCTCAGTTTCTATAGCGGCGGCTTAACTGGTGCGGGGCTCGGGCAAGGACAAGGAAAGCTTTTCTTCTTACCTGAAGCACACACTGATTTTACTCTCGCAGTTTTAGGTGAAGAGATTGGTTTCATCGGAGTGTTCTGCGTACTCATGCTTTTTGCATTCTTGATCTTTCGCGGTCTGCAAGTCGCTGTTCATGCAAAAAGTCGTTTTCAGCAACTCGCTGTAACGGGTCTCACTTTAAATTTAGCCCTTTCAACTTTTATTAATGCCGGTATGTCGATGGGTCTTTTGCCAACAAAAGGTTTAGCGATGCCGTTCTTAAGTTATGGTGGTAGCTCACTAGTGTGCACGTGTATAGCTGTCGGAATTATAATGAACTTCGAGCGCCAAAGCCGGATGCCAGTGACGGTTAAAAATTTCTCAGGATACAAAATTAAATGAAGGTTCTCATTGCCGGTGGTGGCACGGGTGGGCACCTATATCCAGCATTAGCTATTGCTAAAGAAATTAAAAAGCATAATCCACAATCGCAGATTCACTTCGTCGGTACACACGTGGGTCTAGAGTCGCAGATTGTGCCGCGTGAAGGTTTTCCTCTGCACTTTGTTTCTATTGGTAAACTCAACCAAGTTTCGACAAAAGAAAAGATTAAAACCATTCTTAAATTACCCCTCGCATTTTTTCAGGCGTTAATTCTAATTTTAAAATTACGTCCGCAAGTCATTCTTGGAGTTGGTGGTTATGCTTCTGGCCCTGCGCTTTTTGTGGGAGCACTTCTGGGTTTCAAAACAGTCATCTGGGAGCCCAATGCTTTCCCAGGTCTTGCGAATCGTCTTCTTTCTAAATGGGTGGATATTGTCTGCGTAGTTTTTGAATCGGCGGCGAAACACATGAAAGCTAAAAAAGTGATTCGTGTGGCAATGCCTGTTCGTCAAGAAGTCGAAAACATGCGTGAGCGCGTACCACGAACGGCAAATTTTCGCATTCTTGTTTTCGGCGGTAGTCAGGGTTCAAAAGCCATCAATGACGCCGTTATCGATCTTGTTCGCCAGGGTGGAGCATGGCTGAAAACAACTGAGTTTGTTCATCAGACCGGCAGCTCCGAATTCAATCGGGTTTCCAATGAATACGCCAAGCTTGCTGTGAGCAGCCAACAAGTGGCCACTCATGAGTTTCTGCATGATATGCCTGAGAGATATCGCTGGGCAGATCTGGTTATTGCTCGCTCGGGTACAGGCACTCTCTCTGAAATCTCAGCTGCTGGTAAGGCCTCAATTTTGATTCCGCTGCCAACAGCAGCTGACGATCACCAGCGTAAAAACGCTGAGGTTATGGTGCAGTCCGGTGCGGCTAAAATGATCTTGCAAAAAGAGCTCACCACTGAAAAATTACGCCAAATGATTTTAGAATTTCAAAATAATCCAACTGAACTCTCTGGGCTCGAGCAATCGGCGAAGAAGTTTCATGAGCCTCAGGCCGCGGCTAAGATGGCTCAAATTATCGAGAATTTAAAATGAGATTAGCTCAGTCGCGCGTTCACTTTATCGGTATTGGCGGTATCGGAATGTGCGGCCTCGCAGAACTTTTGCACAATATGGGCGTTTATGTGCAGGGCAGTGATATGAGCGAGAATGCCAACAGCCTTCGTTTGAAAGAGCTTGGAATTCAAGTTTACATCGGTCATCACGCTCGCCAAGTTGAAAATATCGATGTCTGCGTTTACTCAAGCGCCGTTAAAAAAGATAATGTTGAATATGCGAATGCTCGTCGCTTAGGTATTCCTTTAATTCCGCGCGCTGAAGCTTTAGCAGAAATTATGCGCCTTAAGCGTGGTATCGGTATTGCCGGTAGTCATGGTAAGACAACAACGACCAGTATGACAGCGGCGATTCTTCTTGCTTGCGAAACAGATCCAACTATCGTTGTGGGCGGTCGTTTAGATTTAATTAAATCAACTGCTAAACTTGGTAGTGGTGACTGGATTGTCGCTGAAGCCGATGAGTCGGATGGTAGCTTCAATCGTCTCTCGCCTGAAATCGTTGTCATTACTAATATCGACAATGATCACTTAGATCACTATAAAACTTTTGAAAATCTGCAAAATGCTTTTTATGAATTTGCTTCGCGCATTCCATTTTATGGCTTAGCTATTGTTTGCGGCGATGACCTGGCGACGAAAGAGTTATTCCACGATTTCCCGAAAAGAATTTTATTTTATGGTTTCGAAGAGAGTAATGATTTTATTCTCCGAGGAGAAAATTCAAATTACGAAATTTTCTATAGTGAGGCCGGCAAACTCGATGCAACGAAGTGGGGCGAATTTAAATTAGCCGTCCCAGGTCGTCACAATGCTTTAAATGCAATGGCGGCAATTTTAGCCGCACGTGAATCGGGATTACATAAAGACGACACCTTTTTAGGTCTTCAGACTTTTAACGGTGTTGATCGTCGTTTGCAAAAACGTCTCGATGAAAATGGCTATATTTACTACGATGATTATGGTCATCATCCCACTGAGATTCGTGCGGTTCTTCAAGCCTTGCGCGAGAAGATTGCCAATAAAAATGAAACAGATAAAAAAATAAAAGTTCTATTTCAGCCTCATCGTTATTCGCGCACGCAACTCTGCTGGAATGATTTTAAAACTTGCTTTGATTTAGCTGATGAACTTTACATGCTTGATATTTACCCGGCAGGAGAAGCTCCCATAGCTGGGGTTACGACTGAGAAGTTAATAGCCGAGATGAAACACAAGAATGCCGCTTTCGTAAAAAGTAAGTCTGAGGCTGTTGAAAAGATCGTCGCTTCTTTAAAGCCACAAGATGTGTTTCTCACTCTGGGCGCCGGTGACGTTTACAAAACTGGTGATGAAATTTTTCGCGCTATTAAAGAGAAAAACCAATGAGTGAGAACTCACTCCTGCAAAAAAACATCAGCCTTAAAAAGCTCAACTGGTGGAAGGTGGGCGGCGAAGCTGAATATTTTGCAGCACCTGAAAATCTTGAAGATCTAAAATCTGTTTATGGCGAAGCTTTAAAAAATAAATGGCCTGTTCATATTTTGAGCGGTGGCTCAAATATTTTAGTCAAAGAAGGCCTAATAAAAGGCCTTGTGCTTTCACTTCATGCTTTAAAGGGCGTGATTTCACAAAACCAAGTGAATGGTCGGCTTGAAGTTGTAGCTTGGGCTGGAGCGCCGAAAGCTGAAGTGGCTCGCGTTTTTATGCAAAACAAATTAGCTCCTGCAGTTTTTATGACGGGTATACCGGGTGATCTAGGTGGCGGAGTTGTTATGAACGCAGGTGTTGGAGAAGCCATTCGCCCCCGTGAATTCTGCGAGATTGTCGATTGGATTGAGGTTCTTCGCCCTGATTTAAATTTAGAAAAAATTGAAAGCTCAAAAATTAAATGGGAGTACCGACACACGAGTGGTTGGCAGCCTGGAATTATTGTTCGTGTCGGTCTTGGCTGGACTCTTGAGCCTGATGCTGAAGTTTTAAATAATGTGCGTAAGGCGACCCAAAAGCGCGTGCAATCACAACCACTTGATATGCCCAGTGGTGGTTCTACTTTTCAAAATCCACCGGGTGAAAAAGCCGCACGTCTTATTGATCAATGTGGCTTAAAAGGCCGAAGAGTTGGCGGAGCTTCAGTTTCAACAAAGCACGCGAATTTTATTGTGAATGATCAAAATGCAAAAGCAGATGATATTCTCGCTCTAATTAAAGAAGTGCAAAACGAAGTGAAAGTTCAGAAATCTATTTCGCTGCAAACCGAAGTCATTTTGTTCGGTGGCTGGGAACACAAGTAAGCATCAGCCGTCTGAGACTTGTGTGGAGCACGAGTAAGCAAAGCTGTCTAAGGCTCGTGCGGTAATTTGGACTGTACATTTCTATCCTCTGCGCCTACGATTTTAGGCATGAAGACTAAAAAAATTGTTCTCTTACAAGGCGGAATGGGCGCTGAGCGCGACGTAAGTCTAGTGACTGCAAAAGGTTTCGCGCAGGCTCTTGTTGAACTGGGCTACCCACACGAAGTGCTCGATGCGGGCCCTGATCTTGTTGAAAAATTAGGTGCACTGAAAAGACAAGGCAAAGTCGATGTTGTTCTTATCGCTCTTCACGGTAAGTACGCAGAAGACGGAACCGTGCAGGGTATCTGTGAGTATTTAAAAGTTCCTTACTCGGGCACAGGCGTTCTTGGTTCTGCTCTTTGTATGGATAAAATTCTAACGAAGCAAATTTTGATTAATAATGGTGTGCCCACAGCAGAATATTTTTTAGTCGACACTAAAAAAGTTGATCTTAAGACTGTTCCGCTCCCGAATATGGGCTGGCCGGTGGTTGTTAAACCATCTCGTGAAGGTTCAAGTGTTGGTGTTTCTATTGTGAAAACACCAGCAGATTTTCCGGCAGCTCTGACGAATGCTGCTAAGTACGATCATATGATTCTTGTTGAGAAATTTATCGCGGGCATGGAGTTAACAGTTCCGATATTTGATGGAAAAGTTATGACTCCAATTGAAATCGTGCCAAAAATGGATTTCTACACGTATGAAAATAAATATACAGCCGGTGCTACTGATTACTATTTACCAGCTCGCACAAGCGTTCAGGTGATTGAGCAGGCCAAGAAACACGCCCTCAAGGCTTTCGAAGTTTGTCGTCTGCGCTGTTATGGTCGCATTGATTTTCGTGTGAGCGAATCAGGTCAGCCGTATGTAATGGAGATCAACACTCTGCCTGGGTGCACACCGACTTCGCTTCTTCCGAAAGCGGCAAAGCATGATGGAATTAGTTTTACTCAGCTTATAGACACACTTATTGAAAGAGCAACACTCGATTATGAAGGTTTGGTTTAAGTATCTTTTTGCACTGGCATTTATCGGTTCGCTAATTGGCGGCGGTAGCTATTTTATGACGAGAAGTTTTTTTCGCGTGAAATCTGTTGATATCACTTTAGGTGAGCATAAAGACCCAAGCTACCTGTTTGAAAAAACAAAATCCCAGCTTGAAATGAAATTGAAACCATTTTTAGGTCAATATGTTTGGTCGGTAGATATTGAAAGAGTTTTGCAAATTGCCGAATCTGATCGTCGCGTGAAAGATGTTTTTGTTACGCGTGTTCTGCCTAATGGAATAAAAATTATTATCGAGCCGCATAGCGCTTATGCCAATATTATGGGCAGCGATTCTACGGCGTTTTATCCGCTCTCACCAGAGGGAGATTTGCTCCCTTCAGTAGCGGCTGAAGAAGCGGCAGACGGACCAATTCTTCGCGGCGAAAAATTTCTGAAAGATGAAAAGTTGCGCGCAAAAGCCATTGAGCTTTTGCAGTCATTGCCAGAGACAGGATCATTCAGTCGCAATCATGTTTCTGAAATGTATTTAGACTCCAAAAAAGGTCTTGCTGTCGTTTTAAAAAAATCAGGTATCGAAGTTCTAATGGGACTTGATAATTTCAAAAATCGCGCAAGTTACGTTTCTCGTGTGGTCCAGTACCTGGACTCGGAACAATTAACTGGCCGTGTCATCGATGCTCGCTACTCTAAGAAAGTTGTTGTCAAGCTGCGTAACGAGCCCTAGGCTTTTATATAGATTTCAT
>CAYHVK010000007.1:0-165963 GCA_964360255.1 uncultured Pseudobdellovibrionaceae bacterium
CGAATTGACCTTGAGCACCTGATGGACAACCTGAGTAGAACGCGAGGGCCTCTAGGCGCTCTCCTTTGCCACGAGCCACATCCACTTGAATATCGGCCAATGAGTCTTCAATAAAAAAGCGGCGGGCTACAGCTAAATTTTTACCGTACATGGCGCAAGGGCCGATGGATGAAAAATAAGAAGTAGTTGAAGGCACCATTGTTGAGATGTAGATCGGACTTGCATAAGGAGGATGATCATCGTCAAAAGTTGGAAACAACTTTGAGCAGCGGTCTTTATTGAAGGCTTGCGCTGGCGAGGCAACAAGGAGTCCAAGGACAAATAAACTCAGGATCTTAAAAGCTGTTTGCATAGATAAATTTTAGCGACTCTTGCGATTCAAAAGCAACTAGGCCGCGTATCAAAGTCTAGGCTTTTAAACGATCTCATGCTAAGCCTGAACTTACTTATGAAACTATTTAAAAATCTCTACGTCCGCGTTCTGATTGGCATTGCTTTGGGTGTTGTTTTAGGTCTGGTTGAACCAGACTGGGCCGTAGAAATGAAATTTCTTGGTGATGGTTTTATTGCCCTCTTAAAGATGCTCATCGGCCCGATTATTTTCTTAACTGTCGTGGCGGGCATCAATAATACCGGCAATATGAAAAAAGTGGGGCGCGTGGGCGGCAAAGCCCTTCTCTACTTCGAAACCGTTTCCAACTTCGCTCTCTTGCTCGGCCTTATTATGGTAAACCTCTTCAAACCCGGAAAAGGTTTCAACGTCGACCCCTCGACTCTTGATGCGTCAGCCGTAGCTCAGTTCGCCGAAAAAGCTCACAACCAAACAGTTGTCGATTTTATCAAAAATATTATTCCAAAAACTTTTACTGACGCTTTTACAGGTTCGGGTGATTTGCTTCAGGTTCTTTTGGTCGCCGTGCTTTTTGGTTTTGCTTTGAATCATATGGGTGAAAAAGGCAAAAATATCAGCGAAATGTTTTCATCTCTTTCGAAGATCTTCTTCAACATGGTGAACATGCTGATGTTTCTTGCGCCTATCGGGGCTTTCGGCGCCATGGCGTTTACTATCGGTAAATACGGAGCTGAATCCTTCGGTCCACTCCTCTCGCTGATGGGAACGTTCTATCTCACTTGCATTCTCTTCGTACTTGGAGTGCTCGGCCCCATTGCACGCTACAATGGCTTTAGCATCCTTAAATTTCTCAAATATATTCGCGAAGAACTTCTCACTGTGCTAGGTACCTCTTCATCTGAAAGTGCGCTCGTACCGCTGATGGAGAAACTTGAAAAGCTCGGATGCTCTAAATCGGTCGTGGGTTTGGTTGTACCAACGGGCTATTCATTTAATTTAGATGGAACAAATATCTACATCACGATGGCGGCTGTTTTTATCGCCCAGGCTTTAAATATTGACCTCAGCTGGGGCCAGCAATTGAGTATTTTCTTAGTGGCCACTCTCACCTCACAAGGCGCCTCGGGCGTTACCGGTGCGGGCTTTATCACTCTGGCTGCTACGCTGGCGGTTGTACCTTCTGTGCCAGTGGCCGGCTTAGCTTTGATTTTGGGCATCGACCGCTTTATGTCTGAGGCCCGCGCCATTACAAACCTTATCGGCAACGGCGTTGCCGCCATCGTCGTTTCTCGTTGGGAAAATGAGTTGGATACGACTCGGCTCAACACTGAACTTTCTCACCCTGTGTCGATAGTGAATCTATAGGAGTTGCTATGAAAGAGTTCTTTACAAAAAAAATTCTGAGTTTGATTTTAGCTCTCTCCGCTTCTTCGGCTTCGGCTGCTATTTATGGAGCCGACAATCGCCAAGATGTTTTCTTTACTGGCTGGTTAAAAAAACAGGCGGCAGCTACGGCCGCAGCAGTTCCCAATATTTTTGTTTTAAAAAACGATGACGGAACTTTTCGTATTGATGAAGTTGACGTTATGGCTGGCGGTTGGGGCGTAAATCTTTGCAAAGATGAACGCTTTGCGAATCAACCTTCGCTCGGTCATTGCACAGGATTTTTAATTAGCGACCGCTATCTTGTAACGGCTGGTCACTGTGCTTTAGCGACGGGCACTACAGGCGAAGATGAAAACAATCCCTTCTGCAAAGCCTTTAGCTGGTATTTTAATTACAATGTCGATGGCTCTGGCCAAACCACTCACCAAAGAATTCCGCCTCATCATTACTACACTTGCAAGAAAATGATTCGTGCTGAAAATATCGAGCTCCCTGGTTTGCCGGGCGCAAACTACGGAAACGACTTTGCATTGATTGAACTCGATCGGCCCGTTATAGGAATTGAACCTTTAAAAGTGAACGCCGACCGAAGCCAAATCAAAGTGAAAAATAAAGTCTTCACCATCGGACACCCCAGCGGCATGCCAGCGAAATACTCCGGCAAATCAGAAATTATAAATAACCAAAATCCTTATTCGTTTAAGGTGAACCTCGATACCCAAGGTGGCAATTCAGGAAGTCCAGTTTTCAATGATGAAAATGAAGTGATCGGCATTCTTGTCAGTGGTCATCCAGTCGACTATTATACAGATGCAAAGCTGCAATGTAATCGCCCTAATGTCTGCAATAGTGATGGCTCTACGTGTAATGAACAGTCTAAGTTTGAAGGACTCGAAGTTTCTAACTCAGTTCTCTATTTGGATATTGTTATGCATTGGTTACCAAAGAAATAATAAGTAAAATATAATTAAGAGGTCTTTATGCGAACCAGTTTATTAGTGCTACTTTTAACTCTCGGCATTTTAGGCTGCTCGCACTCAAACCGAAAGGTGGCGAGCGATGAGCGTGCCCCTTACCAACCCCCTCAAACTCCGCGCCCTGCGCTGGCGGCGTGCACGAAGAAAAGTCATTTCACTCTCGCCGTTCATGGTGGAGTCGGATACACGGCCAATGCCGCACAAAGCGAAGTGATTCGAAAAATTTTAGCGGAAGGTCATCAGCAATTAAAAGATGGCGTCGATGCCATGTTTGTCGTTCAGCACGCCGCTGAAATATTTGAAGACTCGGGTATTTTCAATGCTGGCCGCGGCGGTACACGCACCAACAAAAATACCGTTGAGCTTGATGCTTCGATTATGGATGGCTCGGACTTATCCGCCGGTGCCGTGGCTTCGCTGGTCGATGTTAAAAATCCAATTCGCTTAGCTTACGTAGTTAAAGCCAAGACAAAACACGTTTTTATGGTGGGTCCTGGTGCTTCGGCATTGGCTCGCGAATTTGAATTAGAAACTGTAACACCAGATTATTTTACGGCTTCTCCCTATATTCACAGCCGCAATGAAACTCAGCCTCCCAAAACTCACGGCACCGTAGGGGCTGTGGCTCTCGATAGATGCGGCAACTTAGCTGCCGCCACTTCAACCGGCGGACTTTACGGAAAACGCCCTGGCCGCGTGGGCGATTCGCCGGTGATTGGTGCCGGCACTTATGCGAACAATGAAACTGCGGCGGTTTCTGCGACCGGCGAAGGCGAGAAATTTATTCGCGCTAACGTAGGTGTGCGCATTTCAAATATCATTCAATATACAAAGCGAAGTCTTAAATCTGCCGTAATAGAAAGTTTGAATCTAGTTGAAAAACTAGGCGGTGGCGGTGGTTTAATAGCCGTAGATAAAAAAGGCCAGCCTCTATTAGCTACGTCTAAAGCGGCGCCAATGCCGAGTGGCTATGTGCAAGAAAGTGGCAAAGTGATTGTGCGCGACTTAGTGCCTTAAGTTAATCCTCGATCTTCAAAAAAAATTCAGCTACAGTCGGGTTCTCAATATTTTATGAGAGGAAACTCATGGCTGCATTATTAGATATCCCAGTTAAAAAAATTGACGGAACTTCTACAACTCTTGCTGAGTTCAAAGGCAAAGTTGTTCTAGTTGTAAATGTGGCCTCTAAGTGCGGCCTCACTCCGCAGTATGAAGCTCTTGAGAAGATGTACGAAAAATACGCTGAAAAAGGATTCGTAGTTTTAGGTTTCCCGGCCAATGAGTTTAAAGGTCAAGAGCCTGGCACTAATGAAGAGATTAAAGAATTTTGTACACTCAACTTTGGCGTGAAATTTCCGCTTATGGAAAAGATCGTGGTGAAAGGTCCGGGCCAACATCCACTTTATAAAGAACTCACTACATTAAAGCCAAAAGCGACGACCAAAGCCCTCAGTGGGTTTGCGCAGAAATTAAAAGGCGCCGGTCTTCTCGGAGGCAACCCTCAAGATATCATGTGGAACTTTGAAAAATTCTTAATTAATAAAAAAGGCGAAGTGATCGAAAGATTTGCGCCGGATATGACTCCAGATGATGAGATTATCGTTTCTAAAGTCGAAGAGGCTTTAAACGCTTAAGTACAAAAGACTCTACCCAAGATCATCTCGGTCTGCTCTTTATTTAGGCGGCGTGCTTATCATGGCGCCACCTATGCCTTAATTGTATACGCGTAAGCCCAGGCTATTAAGACCAGCTGTAAAGGCAAGCGGGCCCATATTAACCATTCGGGAATATGGGCAAAGACAGTGTGTCTCTCTTGAACCATGTAAATGTGAACGCTCATAAAAATCAGAAGCATTAATATAAGCACCCACGCTGAAATAGACCGTGTCTCGGGTATTAAAAGCAAAACTCCCAACGCCACTTCAACGGCTCCACTTAAAAAAACCATCTCTCGATGGAGCGGAATCCAGGGCGGCATGATCTTTAAGTAAAAAGCCGGAGCTCTAAAATGATTGAACCCGGCGAGAATATAAAGGGCCGACATCAGATAAAGGCAGAGTGAGTAAATCATCCTCACATCATAGTCGTGATGAGTTTGAATTTAAAGGCTTTTAAAGGTAGCTTCTGGTGATGAAAATTGTCTCATTCGTCCCTTCACTCACAGAAACTCTACTTGAATGTGGCGCTCAAGTTGTGGGACGTACTCGTTATTGTATTCATCCCGCGAATCAGATCGCCGACATTCCTGTTGTGGGCGGGACAAAGCAAGCCGATTGGTCAAAAGTTTATGAATTAGATGTAGACCTGGTTCTTTTTGATCGCGAAGAGAATACTGAAGAAATGGCCGAGGAGTGCACGCTCCCTTACCATGCGACCCATGTGACTGACTTAGCCTCACTAGCAAAAGATTTAAAAATTTTGGGTCAAAAGCTTTCAAATCAGAAATTAATTGAACTTTCAGAACGCGCCAAAAAATTAGCCGATACAAAACCGCTAGCCACATTACCCGCTTCAAAAGTTCCACAAATAAAAGGCTGGAGCTTAGAGGGTCATACGCCGACTAATATCCTTTACATGATCTGGAGAAATCCGTGGATGGGCGTTGGCCGTGATACTTTTATCGGCGATGTTCTTGCTAAGCTGGGCCTCATTCTGCCGACTTTTGAAGTGAAGTACCCGGTGCTCGAACTTAATGACTATAAGAAATCTAAGACTCTAATTCTCTTCAGCAGCGAGCCCTACCCTTTTTTGAAATATGAAGAAGAGTTAAAAAAACTGGGTTATCCATCAGTTCTCGTCGACGGTGAGAATTTTAGTTGGTTTGGCATTCGCTCTATTCGCTTTTTAGAGAACTTTATTGTAAACAGTCATTCACTATGAGTTCAAATCTTCTACAAATGCAAAACGGTCACAAAGCCTACGGCCTTCAGGTGTTATTCGATGACGCCGTGTTTGCTATTAATGAAGGCGAACACGTAGGAGTCATCGGCCCCAACGGTGCAGGCAAGTCGACTCTCTTCAAAGTTTTAATTCATCCCGATGAACTCGACAGCGGCCAGATCATTCGCTCTCAAGCTTTACGCTTAGGCTACCTCTCTCAGCACGATGAGTGGGAGCCGAACGAAACCGGCAACGATTATTTAGAGCGTGTTTGCAAAATACCGGTGTGGCAAGCTAAAGCTGCTGGCCGATCGCTACAAGTGAGTGAAGAGAATTTCGCAAAACCAATTCTAAGTTTAAGCGGCGGCTATCGTATGCGCATTAAACTTATTGGTCTTCTGGGTACGAATCCAAATCTTATGTTACTCGATGAGCCGACCAACTATTTAGATCTTGAAACAACTTTGTTGCTCGAATCATTTTTGCAAAGCTATGAAGGCGCATTTTTATTAATCTCTCACGATCGCGAAATTTTACGTCGCACGACTGATCACACACTTGAGGTTGAAGGTGGCGAGATCATTAAATACAATGGCCACATTGACGATTACTTCGAGCAGAAAGAGCTTCTTCGCGCGCAGCTTGAAGCGCAAGCTCAAGGACAAGCTTTAAAACGCAAAGCGGTCATGGATTTCGTTAACCGTTTCGGCGCTAAAGCGACAAAAGCCAAACAAGCCCAGAGCCGACTGAAAATGTTAGCAAAAATGGAGACTATTGAGTTCAAGCCTATTCCGATCAAAGCGAGCATTCAGATTCCTCCACCACCCCACGTGGGTAAAACCATTTTAAAACTCACCGACGCGCAGTTTGGGTATCAAGGGTCTGCCGAAAAAAAAGTTGTACTTGAAAAAGTAAATCTTGAAATTCGTAAAGGCGATCACGTCGCCGTAATTGGACTTAACGGCGCCGGCAAGTCCACACTTCTCAAAGGTCTCGCTGGCACGCTTGAACCCATCAAAGGCACACGCGAAGTGGGCTACGAAGTGAAGATCGCGATTTTCAATCAGCATGTGGTTGAAGTTTTGAATCCTGAGCACACAATTTACCAATCTCTTGAGAGCACAACAGGCTCGATGGTGACTCCACAAGAAATTAAAAATATGGCGGGCTCGCTTTTATTCTCTTCTGATCAGATTGAGAAAAAAATAAAAGTTCTCTCTGGGGGCGAAAAATCTCGCGTCGCTTTGGGCCGCATTTTATTACAAAAAGTCCCGTGCTTACTTCTTGATGAACCGACGAATCACTTAGACTTTCAAACCGTTGAAGCCCTCACCCAAGCGCTGACTGGTTATGCCGGCACGCTTATCGTCGTAAGCCATGATCGTAATTTTATTAGACGCGTGGGCACGAAGATTCTTGAGGTATCAGCTGGTGAAGTTGAAGTTTACCCTGGCACTTATGATGAATATGTTTGGAGTCTTCAGCAGCGTCTTGTGAATGAAGACGTGATTGAGTCGAAGCAAAAGAAGAAAGCTAAGGCAGCGACATCACAACCACCGACGCCGCAGCAATCGGCGCAAGGTCAACAACCTGGCGGGAAGTCAGGTATTTCTGGTCTTAAAAACATTGGCAGCTCTGCTCCCACAAATACCCTGGAGCGCAAAGAAAATGCCCGACAATTACGCCAAACTCAGAAACGTATTGAGCAAGTACAAAATCGAATTGAAAAACTTGAGAATAGAAACACCGAACTCAATGAAAAGATCGTGGGCGAAAGCCCTGCTAATTCTTACGACATGATCAAAGAGCTTTCTGATAATGCCCTTGAAATAGAACAACTTGAAGCCGAGTGGATGAAACTCGCTGATGAACTCGCTGGACTCACCGCTAAAGAGAATTAAAAATTTCCGTTCGTTAAAATTAATGCCAGTTAAAATATTTTATCAGCACATATACAGAACGTTAGAAAGTCAGAGTTAGTGAAAGCGGATTTATAAAAATCTTAAATAACTCGATGCGACTTCAACGTTGGAGGTCAGTGCTTCACGCAAAATGTGTGCCGTCGGCGGTCCGGACGGCACTACACTACATAATGAAACTGCATCGGCATCTTCACATCCGGATGTAAACTACGATACACCGGGCAATTGTTCGCGATCTCTTCAAGACGTGTGCGCTGCTCGGCCGTTAAATTCTGAGGTAAGTACACTTCCATATTCAGCGATGCCACACGACGCGGCGGAGGAGTCATATGCTTCTCTGTTGTGGCGTACGCTCCCTTAATATTGAAACCTTCAGGCTCAGTTTGAATGGCCATCGTTGTGAGTACGCAGCTGGCTAATGCCGCCCCTAGTAAATCCGTCGGAGAAAAAGCCTCACCTTTACCGTGATTATCTTTGGGTGCATCGGTTGAAATATGGGCCCCAGAGGGTTCGTGGGTTAAATCGCAATGCTTATCGCCTTGATAAATCGTTTTTGATCGCACCATGAAAAACTCCTTCGATAAATCTAAGCAAAGATATACCATTTTACCCTGATTATGAACAAAGGAGTCATTCAATGATTAATAAATTAATAAATAAGAAATTTTCGATCGCCGCATTGCTCGTAGTTTTATGCATAGGCTTCAGCGCGCATGCCGCAATTAAAAAAGAAATGGTTGAGTACAAAGATGGCGATACAACATTTGAAGGCCAATTGGTTTATGACGATGCTATAACGGGCCAACGTCCTGGCGTTTTAATTATTCACCAATGGATGGGACTTTCTGATCATGAAAAAGGCAGCGCTGAAAAATTAGCGGCTCTTGGATATGTAGCCTTCGCCGCCGATGTTTATGGTAAAGGCAATTTACCAAAGGACATGAGTGAAGCCGGTAAATTCGCGACGCAATTAAAATCAGATACAAAACTTTTCCGCAAACGCGAAAAAGCCGCGCTCGATGTTTTAGCTAAAAACAAAATGGTGAATAAGAAACAATTGGTCGTTATGGGCTACTGCATGGGCGGCACCGGCGCACTTGAAGCCGCACGCGCCGGACTTCCGGTTGTGGGAGCGGTCAGTTTTCACGGTGGCTTAGCTTCTGCAGCTCCGAAAGATGCCAAGAACATTAAAGGAAAACTTTTAGTTCTTCACGGAGCCATCGACCCGAACGTTCCGCCAGCAGAAGTTCAAGGTTTTATGAATGAAATGAATGATGCAAAAGTAGATTATCAATTTATTGCTTACTCTGGGGCCGTTCATTCATTTACACAGCCAGCGGCAGGTCATGATATTAAGAAAGGTGCGGCTTATAATAAAGTGGCTGCCGAAAGATCTTGGGCTGCCCTTCAGACTTTTTTGAGCGAAGTCGCACCAATCAAAAAGTAGAGGCATAAAGGACACGCTTATACTAGCGCGCTGGATTGTACTGGCGCGCCTTTTTTATGCAGTCGCAACTATTGCAATCACAACTATTTCTTCGCTTGAAGCTTTTTTAGTTCTTTAGCTACGTTACCTGCATCTTTAACTGGGTCGACGCCCACAAAAATCTTCGCGATCTTTAAATCTGGGTCCAGAATAAACGTTGAGCGCTTCGCCATTTTCATCATCGGCATTTTAACTCCGTATTGCTCGATGATTTTTGCATCAGGGTCTGCAATTAATGTGAAAGTTAGATTATGGTTCTTATGAAAAGCCGCTTGCTCTTTAACCGTGTCGGCGCTGATACCGAAAACATCGGCATTTAATGCACGAATCACTTTGATCGAATCTCTGAAAGCACAAGCCTGTTTCGTGCAACCTGGAGTTTCGGCTTTCGGATAGAAATAAAGGACCGTCCATTGGCCCGCCCGATCCGCTAGTTTAAAATCTTGGCCTTCATGGGTTTTCGCAACAAAATCTGGAGCTTTTCCCCCGAGCACGGCTTTACCTGGCACCGGAATTTTTCCACCCGCGGCGGCTTGATCAGCTGGCGAAGGTTCAACGGAAGAGGCTGCGGTTTTAATACCTAAAACCTCAGAACCTTTTACGGTCAGATCAACTGCGGTTTTTTTCTCAAATGAATCTTTCATTGTGACAAGATCTTCTTCTTTCATGGCCGTGGCTTTGGTAATTTTGAAGGTTCGCTTGTTATCTTTTAATCGAATTTCGTAAGCATTATCGAGCTCATTGAGACTCTCAATGACACCATTAACAGTGACAGTTTTGGGCGTCGCCGTAGCCTTAAGAGAAAAAGTGTAAAGTCCAATAAACAAACTTATACAAAGTACATGTCTAATTTTTTGACAGTTTAGTAATCGGTTCATGCCGTCTCCTTAGTTCAACCCATTTTTATGAATTTGGATTATATTACAACCAATTCGGAGATAAAAAGTATGAAAAAAACCACACGAAATATTTTATTTCTCACTTCACTCGCCCTCTCAACTCAGGCCCTTGCTCAGCCTTATGGTTGGCAAACTGATTCACAGCCGAGTCAACCAGCTCAACCCACGCCAACAACGCCGACAGTTGTTCTGCAAGGCCCTGCAGCAGCACTTTATAATGCAATGGGCGGAACAGCTCTTTGGTATGGCAACTCGACGAATCAACAACGACTAAATCAATTCATAAGATTTCTACCTTCAATCCAAAAGCATGGTCTTCGTCCTACCGATTACCGCTTCAATGCTATTTATCAAACTCTAGCTTCTGACCCTAATGCTTTTGATATTCAATTTACCACTGAAGTTCTACGCCTTCTTAAAGATGTAAGTGTAGGACGCCTGAAAGATCCACGCTCTGTTTCTCGTGATAACGTGAAGTTTGCACCACGAGCTTTTAATGTTGATGCTCGCGTCGTGAATTTCTTTAACTCTCCCAATGACAGATCTTTTGAAACCTTGGCACCACAACATAAGATGTACCAGGATCTAGTTGAACTTTTGGCTCGTCTTCAAGCTATTAATAGTCGCGGTGGATATGCCGGCATCAAGGTTTTACCAAAAATGTTTAGGGTTGGAGTGATAGACCCCATCGTTGCTGAGATGAAATCCATCCTCAACGTTTATGGTTTTAATCTTTACGTTGATAACAATTTTGATGAGCCTTTAAAAGAAGCACTAAAGAAGATGCAAGAAGCGAATCTAGGCTTACCAGATGGTATTGTTTCGCCAGTTAATAAAGACGTTCTTACATTTTTTAACGTTGATTCTTTCACACGGGCACAAGAAGTCGAACTTGTTATGGAGCAGATCCGTTGGTTGCCAACTTACCTAGGCGATCGCTACCTGTTTTTAAACTCGGCTGTTCAAGAACTTACGTTGCACGATCCAAATCTTGAGACGACTTCACCACTCCGTTTGCAGAAAACAGTGAATGGCCGCGTTGATCGTGCGACTCCGTCTCTACAGGATGAAGTTTACCAAGTTATTCTGAATCCAACTTGGACAGTTCCTGAAAGTTTAGTGGCTAAAGATAAGCTTCCAGCTATGCGCAAAGCTTTTCTTGAAAGCGGAGTCGAGGGCGTAATTGCGTACTTGGACAAAATGCGTTTTTCACTTCTTGATCGCGCCACAAATATGGCAATTGACCCTTATTCAATCGATTGGGCGACGATCACTGGGGTCAGCATTTCGCCCGAAGGGCTTCCGGTTCAGTCTCAAACTATTTCAGCTTCTAACCTCTCATTTAAGTTTGTACAATCAACTGGGTCAGATAACGCTCTTGGCGTAGTAAAATTTAACCTTAAAAATCCTTATGCCATTTACTTACACGATACAAATGAGCGCAATCTTTTCGGCAAAGATACGCAAGGCCGTTACATCTACAACAACCGCCTGAAGAGCTCAGGTTGTGTCCGCGTTGAACACCCAATTGAACTGGCGACTTATTTGCTGCAAGGAACCGAGTGGACTCTAGATCGCATTTTAGCGACGGTTCCACAAAAGGGCCAACCGAGCGGACAATTACCTCCTACAGTCATTCCTCTTGCTGGATCTCAACGTGTGAAAGTTTATTTGTTACCGATGACGGCTTATAAAAAAGGTGAGCAGTTTTATTTTGCGAAAGACTCTTACAAACAAAACGCTATGGTTCAAAGAGCTCTTAAACGCGAAGGTTATTTGAACGAAGCCGCACCTGAAGCGGCCTCATCAGCGAATGGTATTTACTAATCCGCGCACTGGCGCCGCTTAGATGGCGCCAAGCCTTGCTTAGATTCCAATTTTCTTGAAGAATGCGTCCGAGTTCGGTTCGCGTCCTAAGAATTCGCGAAGTAAATCGATAGCGTCCTTCATTGAACCCTGTTCAAGAATCGCACGACGGTATTTGCCGCCCACTTTTGCATTGAGCAGTCCACGCTTCTCGAAGATCGAGAACATATCTTGCGCGTAAACTTCAGACCACAAGTAACCGTAGTAACCAGCATCGTAGCCGCCCATCATATGGCCAAACGTACCCGGAAAGTGAACGCCGGCGATTGGGTCTACACCGATCAGCTCTTTAAAGTAACGATTGTAAACGTCATCAACACGAACCGCGCCTGGAGTCGAATGGATCTCCATATCGAAGAGACCGAACGTCAATTGACGGCTGTAGAAATAGCCTTGGCCGAAGTTTTTAGCCTGAAGCATTTTATCAAGAAGTGCCTTCGGCAATTTCTTCTTCGTATCTGTATAGTGGCCAGAAATAAGATTTAAGATTTTCGCATCCCAAACCCAGTTCTCAAGCATTTGCGATGGAGCTTCTACGAAGTCACGCGATGTAGAAGAGCCTGATAAGCTCGCATACTTAGCTCGCGTCAGTGTTTGGTGCATAATATGACCAAACTCGTGGAAAAGCGTTTCAACTTCGTCATGTGACAAGAGTGCTGGCTTGCCAGGCCCTGCCGGCGTGAAGTTAGAAACGATTGATGAAACTGTCTCATTGTATTTTCCGTTGACTTCACGGCCGCTCACTAGAGTGAAGGCAGCTGCGTGACCGTACTTACCCGCACGTGGGTAGAAATCAGCGTAGAAATAACCGATACGAGTTTTTGTTTTTGTATCTGTGATTTCATAGAGAACTACATCTGGTGACCAAACTTTAGCATTCGCTACAGCTTTATAACTCACACCAAGAAGTTTTGAGTAAACAGCGAACATACCCTCAACCACAGTCGCGGCTGGAAAGTATTCACGAATCAGTTCGTTATCAACGCTGAGTTTCGTTTTCTTATAAGTATTGAGGTAATAACTGATGTCTTCTTGGTTAATGACCGTAGCTGAAGGGTCTTCAATTTTCTTAAGTGGTAATAATAAATCAAGATCTTGCTTTGTCTTAGCCGCCACACGTTGCTTTAAACCAACCAAGAACTCTTCAATTGTTTTGCGGTTCTTCGCCATACGATCTGAAGATTTGTAATCAACCCATGTGTTGTAACCTAAAATCTTCGCAGCTTGGCTACGAAGCTGAACTGTCTTCTCAAGAAGCTCAGTGTTCTCGTACGTGCCGCGATTTAAATAAGCTACGAGCATTTTCTTACGAGTCTGCGCGTTTGAAGCGTTCTCCATGATCACAGTGTAATCAGAGCTCTTTGTTGTAATGATGTATTCACCACCAGTTGATTTCTTAGCGCGAGCTAAGAAGGACTCAGGTACACCTTTAAGTTCGCTAGCGGCAAAGTTAACTGTTGTTACATCATTGTTAAGATTTGCCGAAAATTTAGTTTCGTTACGGCTAATTTCGCTCAAGAGAGTTTTTAATTGAGCCAGTTCAGCATCCGGAAGCTTTAAACCATTCTTCTCGAATGCCTTAAGTGTTTCAGAGCTTAAACGAACTTCATCTGCTGCCGTTGGCTTCACCAATTGAAGAGCGGCATAGATATCTTTGCGTGTGAATAACCCAACGTAGAATTGGCCCAGGCCTTCTTCACAAGCCGAACCTTCTGCACGAAGCTTTTCATCTAAAGATACGTAGCCCATAAAAGTAAGGCCGTTTGTCATATCATTAAGATCAGCTAGGGTATTTTCAAAAGCCAAAAGCGTGTTCTGAACAGTGGCTGTATCAGCTTTAATTTTTGCAATTGCATCTAAGTTTACAGAAGCTTGATCTACTGCTGCTTTACATAGTGCAGTAATTTCTCCTGGAGCATAATCACTGCGGATCAGTACGCCTTCACTTAAACGTTGAGTCGCCGTTAAGCCCCGCTCGACAAATGAACTTTCCGCACCAGTCGTAACGTGGGCGCAGGCTGTCATAGTCCAAACTAAAGTCAAAATGACACTGAAAAACTGTTTTTTGTTAAACATCATTATCTCCTCAGATATAGTTTCATTAACTAGCAAATCAAATGCCGAAAGAGAATCGCTTTGTTACATTTTTGGTACTGGTGGAAAATTTTAAAAAGACGTAATCGTCCACGAACGTTTAAGCCGGTCGTGCTCGTTACTGGTTGCAGCTCAGGTATTGGTCTCGCCCTCGCTCAAGAACTTTATAATATTGAAGACTATCGCGTCGTTATTACAGCGCGTGAAAAATCTTTACCAATATTAGCCGCCGCTTTTAAAGAAAATGAACGTTTTATTATTCGCCCTCTAGATGTTTCTTTTGAAAATGACAGAAAGAAATTAATTCAAGAAATTCAAGAGAGTTGGGGCGGAGTCAGCATTCTTATTAATAATGCTGGAATCAGCTATCGCTCGGTCATCGAACACATGACCGAAAAAGATGAATACAATCAAATGGCCACAAACTATTTTGGCGCGGTTGGTTTAATTCGCCTGGTGATTCCTTACATGCGTGAACTGGGTCGAGGAAAAATTATTAATGTCTCATCGGTCAGTGGAATGCTAGCTATGCCGACGATGGCTTCTTATAGTGCTTCAAAGCATGCGCTCGAAGGTATGAGCGAGGCCTTATGGTACGAAATGAAACCACTCGGAATTAACGTCAGTTTAATTCAGCCTGGGTTTATTCATTCAAATTCGTTTAGAAATGTTTATTACACCGAGCAATCGAAACCAGAGGCCGGCAAAGATGGCCCCTACTGTGATTACTACGGCAATATGACTCCATTTATTGAGAAGCTGATGAAGAAGAGTCCAACTGATCCTAAAAGTATTGCCCGTACGATTCTTAAAGTTATTAAAACAGAAGATCCGCCACTTTGGATCGCGGCGACTTTCGATGCCACTTTATTCTATTACGTGCGCCGCTGGGTGCCGCGAAGATTTCTGCTTCCGTTTCTTTTCTACTTCTTACCCAATTCAAAAACTTGGGGACAGAAGTATACGCACAAACGCCAAGGCTGAGAGGTCAGCTTAATGCTGGCCCGTTAAAAAAGAAATAACAGCTAGCGTGATATAAATAGCGCCGGCAAAAAGTGCGATCATGGTAGCTAAAATTGCCACCAAAGTCCCACCAACAACGAAAGCGGAATGACGAGCTGTCGCTTCTGGTGAATGATGGTAACGCTCAAATAAATCCACGTTTTTATTATTCGATTTCCAGTAGAAATCGAAAATATTCCCGATCACCGGTAAAATTCCGATAAAATCTTCTAACAGAACATTGAGAGCCATACGAATAAGCACCACAGGCGAACAGCCCGAGCGCGCTGCTTGAGCTATAATATAAAATGAAAATAAACTGGTGAAAGCGTCACCGAAAACCGGAACAAGCCCAATGATTGCATCCAAACCAAATTTAATACCCCAAGGCCCAGTGAACTGAGAGTCTAAAAGCTGAGCCAGCCATTTTACTGAATTCAAATTTTTATAACGATTGTTTGCATCCATAACCGCTAATCTATAAGAGTTAGCTTTAACTAGAAAGCAGCAATGCATAAGAATGATTCTCAGGCCTTATTTGAAATCGTCACGACCACAGCGGGAGCCGTCTCCATTCGCAATAATGTGGTGAATGAGACCATGCACAACCCCGTCGGGCCCTGGAAAGAAGCCAACGAACTTTACATCGCTCAATCTCGCCTCGCCGAGCGTTTACAAAAAGCTTCAGTGACACTTTTCGATGTAGGATTAGGCGCCGCCGCCAACTCACTCGCCGCACTTCACTGCCAAGGCCAACAAACCGGCCTCTCAACAGAACTCACACTTATTAGCTTCGAGAGAGATTTAGACCTTCTTAAGTTTGCTTTAGAAAATGCCCATCACTTCGAGCATTTTAGCGGCTACGAAACTGCGATTGAAACGCTCCTTGAAAAAGGGGAATGGATCAACCCGCAATTGCGTACAAAATGGATTCTTCGCCATGGCGACTTCACCAAGCTGATTCAAAAAGAAACTTACACCGCCGACCTTATTTATTTTGATCCGTACTCACCGAAGGTGAATAACGAGATGTGGTCCCTTGAATGCTTAAAGAATCTTCGCCGTGCCTGCCACAGGTCGAAGCCTAAGTCAGACTCCCACGTCGGTGCTGAGCCAGCCACCGAGCTTTATACTTACTCACAAGCCACACCCGTGCGCTATCGTCTCTTACAAGCGGGCTTTTATGTGGGAGTGGGCTCACCTACTGGCTTGAAAGCCGATACGACAATTGCTTCGACACGATTTGAAAATTTATCTGAGCCTCTGGGAATACGCTGGGCTGATCGATTACGAAAATCAGAGAGCCCAGAGCTTTTAAATGATAAAGAAAATATCGAGCGACTTTTAAAAAGCCACCCGCAGTTTACGGAACATCGAGCTGATAGCTGATGTCTGAATATCCGCCGAGTTTTACATACACTGTGTATGCACCCGATTGCTCTAATTTATATTTGAGTACCGGCTCGCTAGACATCACCACTTGGCCATTGGGTGCACGAATGATCCACTCTGTTAAAAGTGGCTCAGCTTCTTCTTGTGTTTCTAAAGAAGCGGTCAGCTGAATCTCTTGTCCGACCCTTGCATCACCTTCAAAGGCGATGATCGGCTGACCAGCAGAATCGATTTGCATCGCTTTAAATTGATCTTCAGACATATTCGCTACACGTGCGGCTGAAAGCGCTGGTGCGGCAGTTTGATAGAACGTTCCATCAAGCGTGTGTGAGCGCCAATCACAGTGAATGTGACCATCGTTATAGAGCTGAATGAACGAAGCTCCTTGCGCGCGGCAAGCCGCCTGCATCTTCGCCATTGTCGAGCCCGATAAATCTAAACCATCGCCGTACATGTGGCGTGAGATAGAGGCGCCACCAATTTTTTTATTGTAGGCAGGGCTTCTAAAAGCGCTGTTCACGCGAATGACTGTACCCAATTGATCGCGAATATTTTGCACAAATCCAAAAACATGTTCAGCAAAAAAGGCATAGCGCCCCTTTGAGGCCTGCATAAATTCGCTGAGCTTGAAATTGCGTGTGACTTGCTGATTTAGATTGATCTTCGTTAAATCAATGAGATGCGTAGGCTTACGATAGCGCTTATCAGATGAAGTGACATAATTATATTGGGCTTTATCTCTGCTGCTGAAAGAAGATAGTGCGGCTAAACCCACGCATTCTGCGGCCTCATACTTTTCGTACAACCAACATGTATTGGGTGACTTCTGCTCGGGAGCTGGTTTTGTCGGACCTGCTGCTTCAGGAGAACTTTTTTCTCCGCATGCGGCAGTGGTCATCATCAAAAAAACCGCAAAGCCAGCTGCTAGCTTAGATTTCATGTGCATTTGCACTCCTTATTTTTTGATCTTTCTATTTTGACTTAAAATAAGGAAAACGCCGGATTTCAGGACCTGTTTCTAGCTCTAGGTCTGAACAAATTAAGGCCTAGGTCTTAAGACTTCCTAGACTCGTTAAATATGAAAAGTTTTAATGCTGTTACAAGAAGCGCTCTCTAACCGACTTTTTGGCGGAGCTGTTTTTTTACAGAATTAATTTTTTTTGATTCAATTCTTTTTCGCCGCGATGATTTCGTCGGACGTGTTTTTAATCTTTTTTTGGGAGCAAATTCAACCGAGAGCAACATCTCTTTTAATTTGTCGATAGCATCTTTGATATTCATCGGCTGATCGCGATAACGATCACTGTGTATAATTAACAAACCTTCTTGAGAAATCTGATTGGCATATTTTTCTATAAAACGCTGTTTCACTGCCGCCGAGAGAAAACGACTGTTTGACGGACTCCAGGCCAGAACCGCTTTACTATTCACTTTATTTACGTTTTGGCCACCTTTGCCTGAACTACGCGCAAAACTGAAAATCAATTCATATTCTGGCAGACGCAAATTGGGGCTGATCTCTATGATGCTCATTGACCATTAGATTACACTGACTCATAATGCCAGTCGATCATGATTTTAATTGGCGCTCACGAAATCAGCAAAACCTATGCTACCAAACCTCTCTTTAGAGACCTCACTTTTTCAATTGAAAAGGGTGAGCGCATTGGTTTAATCGGCCCTAACGGCGCTGGCAAATCGACTTTACTTAAAATTTTAGCCGGCCAACAAGATATCGATGAGGGTCGCCTCTCGGTTGTGAAGGGCCTAAAAATAGGTTTTCTCGAGCAGGTCCCTAAGTTTGCGGATGGCGCCACTATCTTCTCGACTATAAACGAAGGCATTTCTGATCCCCTCGACTGGGAAGAAATGTCGCGCGTTCAAGAGATGATCTCAAAACTGAATCTTTCTAAATTCGATCAAGAGACACCTGTCGCCAATCTTTCTGGGGGATGGAAAAAACGCGTCGCTTTAGCTCGTGAACTGGTTCGCCAGCCTGATCTATTACTGCTCGACGAGCCGACCAACCATTTGGATGTTGAGAGCATTCTCGAGCTTGAAGAGATTATGAATTCGGCACCTTTTGCAACTTTGACGATTACCCATGATCGCCTGTTCTTACAGAAAATCTCAAAACGCATTATTGAACTCGATTCTCGCCATGAAGGCGGCCTTCTGAGTGTTAAAGGCAGCTACGCCGACTTTCTTGAAAGCCGCAATAATCAAATGGCCATTCAACAGAGCAAAGAGTCAAAGCTTCGCAACACGCTTACGCGCGAAACAGAATGGCTTCGTCGTGGTTCTATTGCCCGCCAAACGAAACAATCGGCGCGTATTGAGGCCGCCGGTGAACTCAAAGATACAGTGAATGAAATCGCTTCCCGCAATCGCACGTCTTCCATTAAATTTGATTTTGTTTCAATGGAGAAAAATCCGAAGAAGCTGATCGAAGCCAAAGGCATTTCAAAAGCTTTCGGCGGACAAGTTGTGATTCCGCCTCTCAATCTATTTATCGGCCCTAAAAGTCGTATTGGTTTAATGGGCCCTAATGGTTGCGGCAAGTCGACGCTGATTAAGCTCCTCACGCAAGATCTTGCTACCGACACAGGCTCTGTACAGCATGCTGAGCGCTTGCGTGTCTCTTACTTCGAGCAGAATCGCGATAGCTTAGACCCAAATTCAACGGTTATGAAAACGGTTTGCCCTTTTGGCGATCACGTTGATTACGGTGGCAATAAAGTTCATGTCCGCAGCTATCTTACTCGTTTCTTATTCAGACCTGATCAAATGGATCAGCCGGTTTATAAATTATCAGGCGGAGAGCAAAGCCGTCTTTTGATCGCACGCCTCATGCTTGTTGAATCGAATCTTCTTGTTCTCGATGAACCGACCAATGATTTAGATATGGCCACCCTTGATTCTTTGGCTGAAGTTCTAGCTGAGTTTAATGGCGCCATTTTAATTGTTACTCATGATCGCTATTTCTTGGATCAAATTTCAAATTTAATTTTGGCATTCGGTATCGATGAAAAAGGCAATCGAATCATCGACCCGATGGTTGGGCTTTCTCAGTGGGAAGTTTGGCATGATCAACAGATGACTTTACAAGAGAAGCTGAAGAATCAAAAACCTACTGCTAAGTTTGATGAGAAGCGCGCCAATAACGATGCCGCAGCGGCTGAGCCTAAAAAGAAAAAACTCTCAAGCAAAGAACAGGCTGAACTCAGCAAAATCGAAGAGAACATTCTTAAAGCTGAGCAGAATTTAGTTTTGTTAACTGAGAAAAGCGTTTCAGAAGACGTTCGCAGCGACGCGAAGAAACTCACCGAAATCGTCAATGAACTCGCCGCCGCCCAGGCTGAAGTCGATCGCCTTTATTCGCGGTGGCAAAAATTAACTACTTAAAATTATAATCAAAAAAGTGCTTTTGAATGTTTGGGCTTTGCTTAGCGATTTCATCAAGACGCGCTCCACACTCGCCTCTTAATATAGCTTCAAGATACCCGAGCGATGCTTGCGTAGTACTCAAATAATCAATGGCATCACCAGTAAGAATAACTGATTGCCTTGGGTTATTCTTCATCATCGTAGCGTGAAAGTGCTTCTTCGAGAAACATGAAAAAATGCCGACTAATGCCGGTGCATGCTGCTGTTTCAGTGAAGTCATCATGTGCTTAAAACCTTCGCGCTTGATCTGGTAGTAACCTGAGTAGTCGGCTTTTTTATGAGCGTTAAGAACTGGCGGCTTGAAATCTGGCCCGCCACCATTACGAGAGTGACCGTTGTAAAACACGATATCTGCACTTGAAAGACCGTCAAAAAAATTATCTTCAGACTGGGCGGTCAAAGTCTCTTGGCGCTGAATGAGCGGGCCTACATTATTATCGAAGAGTTCGGATGCTGAAGAATGGGTCAGAGTGATAGTCACATTTACTGGTCGCCCCAAGAGCGTGATTGATTTCGAAAGCTGAGTTACACCGGTTTGTGGCAAACCTGTCTCGGCAAATCCACATGACATTCTTTTTGAATCTGCGGCGCAAGGCTTCGTTAAGAACTCGCGTAGCGCACTGAAGTTCGAGCCATCTATACTCGGAGAGAAACCATATTGTGGAGATGAATAACCATGAGACTCATCGAAGTAACCAAGAGCATATCTAAAATCGAGGGTCCCTTTTTCAGCGATCGCAGCGTAGTGCTGATTACACTGATTGATTGTCTGAGGCGGAAGAGACTCAGCTTTTGCATCAACATATTTAAAATACTGCTCAAACTGTTGGGGCCAAATTAAGTCGTAATTACCAAGTGCCGCATGAGCACCGATACCGGTAAAGGTGAGAAGGAGAGCAAGAGCGATAGATTTTTTGAAAAAGTTTCTCTGCATGTCTAGGAGTTGAGCATTTATCATTCCAGGCTGCAGAGCTAACTGATCGAATTTACGGCATTTTAGCATGTAAAAACGACAGCTCTCCCTGCCGCTATTGCGCCCGTGCTGGCTCAGGATATTCATAGCCCAGGATCTTTCTAAGGTTCTTTTTAAGCGTTCTCTCTGAATGGTTTTTATGGAGATGGGTACGAATATGAGTATGAGTACGAAATTACGATTGCGACTAAGACTAAAACTGCGATTACGATTACAAATACCAGCATCAGCACCAATACAAATGCCGATACCAAATCAATCCCATTCAGTACCAATACCAACATCATTACCCGCGCAGGTAGCTTGCGGTGCACAATTTAGAAAAATAATAAGTGTAATATGAAGTGTAGGTAAATAAAACTTGACGACATTTTTGATGACATAAACTCGCTGTAAAGAAAGTTTTTTATCTGAGCGCGCACGCAGATGTTTTATTTTTTAGCTCGCTGTAAATTGCCATATCAGCGCAATAGAATGGTGCTGTTACAAGTTTAAAAAACCATTCGATCTTGGCGCTTATCTAAAAATTCTCATTTTAAAACCTCATGTTATGTTGCACTTATAAAGACAACCGTTGCATTAAAAGGTGCGACAGGAGATTTAAAAATGATCGACTTAAAATCACTCACCTCTCATGAGCTTTTACTTGAAACAGAAAAAGCGGTTAAGAACGAGCGCCTCTCAACAGCTCAGGTGGTGAAGCTTTTTGAAGAAATCTACGCCCGCAGACTTTACCTCGAGCAGGGGTATCCATCGCTTTTTGAAATGGCCGTCAAACACTTTGGCTATTGTGCAGGCTCTGCGCAAAGACGTATCAATTCAATGAAGCTAATGCGAGAGCTGCCAGAGATCGAAGAGAGACTAGAGTCGGGCGAGCTTTCGCTCAGTGCAGCCTCGACTCTTCAAGGCTTCTTTATCAGCGAGAAGCGTGAGAATAAAGCCTACTCACGTCTTGAGAAGCTGGATGTGACTCTCTCGTGTTTGAATAAATCCACCCGCGAAGTCGAGCGTAAACTTGTAGCATTAAGCCCTGATCGAGATAAAAAAGAGTCCGCCAGCTATATCAACGAGAATAGACTCAGAATCAGTCTTTCGATTTCTGAAGAGCTTCATCAAAAGATCAATCACTTAAAAGCTATTTGGTCGCACTCAAACCCAAGTCTTAGCACTGAGGTTCTTTTAGAGCGGGTGGTTGAAATGGCTCTTGAGAAAGTGGATCCGGTGAGAATTCATACACGGACTCAGCGACGAAAGATGACTCAGCCATCTCTGGGTTGAACGGAGTTACCCATGCTACTGGTTGCACAGGCCCACCAGCAGCACCGCGCTTCAAGTCGCTAAACCTTACCTTGAGATAGCTTACATAAAATAGCTTAAATGAATTGGTGAGCGAAATTTGACTTTCACGCTCGCAGATCTGAATTCCTATTTGCCACTCGACTATTCTTTCCTATACTAATCATCCACCATGATGACCCAACAAGCGCTTCAAAAAATCAAAGCTGGCTTTAGTTCGTCGCTTCCGAAAGGTCGCTTGCACTTTGCAGCCCACTCCCATCACCCTTGGCCTGATGTTACGCAGGCGGCGCACAACCAATACTGGGATGACTCAACAAAGTATCTGGATTCTAAATGGGATCATATTTTTGCCGAGGTTCTGCCGCGTTCGCGCGAAAACATAGCTCAGCTTTTAGGCCTTAAAGACCCGAGCCAAATTATTGAAGGCATTAACACTTTTGAATTCGTCAGTCGTCTGCTTTCATGCTTAGATTTTTCCAAGCCCGTTAAAATTCTCACCACCGACAGCGAGTTCTACAGCTTCACCCGGCTCAGTCGCCGGCTTTTAGAAAATCCAAATATCACAGTCGACGTAATCGCCACGCAACCTTTCAATAATTTTGAAGAGCGCTTTATCGAAAAAGCAAAATCTCAAAAATATGATTTCATTTTTTCTAGTCTCGTATTTTTCAACTCAGGCTTTTACGCAACAAAGCTTCTCGAACAACTTCTTACCTTAACCGAAACGCAAGTTGGCACCTCGCAAGCAAAAGACTCTCGATCAAATGTAGCTTCGCAGGCTAAAGATACACCAACTCCAATAATCGCCGTCGATCTTTACCACGCGTACGGAGCCATTCCTCTCGAGCTCGAAAAATACAGCCAGAAAATTTTCTTCATCGGCGGCGGTTACAAATATATCAGTGCCGGTGAGGGCGCCTGTTTTCTTACCGTCCCGAAAAACTGCCAGCTTCGTCCTTGGCAAACCGGCTGGTTTGCCGATTACAAATCTCTCGAAGAGGGCGTGCACGACACGGTTTCGTACGCCCCTGATGCTTCACGTTTCGCAGGTGCCACTTACGACCCTACACCTTGGTATCGCTTCAATGCAGTGGCCAAATGGTGGAGCGAAAACAACCTCACTCCGCAAAGCATTCACGCTCACGTTCGCGACCTACAAAAGTATTTTATCCAGCAGCTTTCAAGCCATAAAACTCTTTGGACACCTGCGGATGTGGTTGGTTTTCAAGAGCACGCCGACTGGGCTCATTTTTTGTGTCTAAAAACTTCGTCGCCGCAGCAAGTGGTGCAGGATTTGCGCGAACAAGATATCTTTGTAGATGCCAGAGGCCATTTCGTCAGATTTGGTTTTGGTTACTATCAAAGCACTGCTGACATTGATCAGCTTTTTAAGGCACTCGCGAAATGAAGCATTATGATGCACTAGTTTTTGATCTCAACGGAACCCTATGGCTGGATGCTCCCACCCGTACGCTGCCTACGGGCACCCACCCTGATGCGCCAGAGGTAATGAACGAACTCAGCGTCGAATACCCACTCTACATCGTCAGCAACTGCCATCCTATGCAGATGGAAGAGTTTTTAGAGGCATTCGATAAGAACCCGTTTAAAGAAACTGTTCACTTCGGCAAATACGGCAATTCAAAGCAGAAAAATCTCGAAGCGCTTAAAGCCAATCACGGATTTAAAAATCCACTCTATGTTGGTGACTCCCCTTCAGATCAGTCGGCCGCTCTCAGAGCTGGCTATAAATTTGTGTGGGCCGCCTATACCGCCGAAAATTTTGAACTGCCGTCAGGGCCACAGCTCAAAACACTCAAAGATTTAATTAAATTTGTAAGTTTAGATCCGAGAGAAAATTAGACTATAGCTCAAGCCACTTGATAATTTCAGCTTTCGAGCGAATCACGTCGTCATAACCCAAATTCACCATTTCTTTCGTAAACTCAGTGACGAACAAAATATAACTGGCGAGCTCCGCCGATTCTGTGCGCGGGCCCAAACCACCGATCATAAATTTCAGCATTTTAGGAAAATACTGAAATTTTTCTTCGGCTATTTTGCTCACATCCCTTGAAGGTCTAATCACATGAAAGTGGATGGCCGAATAGTCAGAGCGTTTGGTCACGATATCGCGTTTGAACGTATCAACAAGTTCATTAATATGAGTCACGCGTTCAAGATCCACATCCGTTGTGTCGAAGAAAAGAGCATTTAAAATCGAACCTGAAATCTTCGCGATGCTCGGCTCCTCACGATACTCTTTATCGTAGAACTCATTAGGCCCACGCACACCTACCACAAGAATTTTTTTAGCACCCATGTGAATGATCGGGCTAATTGGTGAAGTATTACGAAAGCTACCGTCAGCGAAAAACTCATTACCAATACGCACCGACGGAAAGAGCATAGGAATCGAACATGAAGCCACAATATGTTCAGTGCGAATGGGCACTCTTACCGAATAACGTCTTGGTTTATTCCAACCCGTATCATGAGCAGAACTTAAAAACGTCACTGTGCGATTATTGAAGTAGCTGTAAGCGGTACATGCGAGACCCTTAACGTGTCCTTGTTTAATATTTTCATCGAGCTGATCATAACTAATATTCTTGTCGATTAAATCCCATAGCGGCTTGGTATCTAAAAGTGATTTTGCGCTTTTCTCTTTGGTAAAAGAGCCAAAGGTTAAATCGCGAGCCCACCGCGCTCCATTGGACGTGAGAGATTTAATGTCCGTTAAATAAACTTGCTCGGGGGTCACATTGGTCCACAACTCACAAAGCTGTTTCGCAGCCCCTTCAAAATCATGAATACCAGCAGCGCATACAGCCGCATTGATGGAGCCCGCACTCACCGCAGACCAATACTTCAGCGGATTCTGACCGCCTTCTAAGAGACCTTGTTCTTTGAGGATTTCAGAAAGTCCCTTGAGGACACCGGCTTGGTAGCTGCCACGAGCTCCGCCACCAGATAAATTTACGCCGACTTCTAAGTTTGACATACCTTATATTGAATCAGGAATTTATTGATAGGCAACTACCAAAGGTAGCTTTTGTGAATTGAGTTCGTTGTAGAAGCGTTTGTAGTGACGAAAGACCTGGTTGTGATAAATCTGCGGCGCGCGATTGCTGGCAATAATACGCTTAACATTGAGTGGACCCATATTATATGCCGCAGTCGAGTGCTTAGCATTTTTAAATTTCTTGTTTAAATAGCCAAGATACAAAATACCGATTTTGATATTCACATCTGGATTGAAAAGGCTCTCACTCTCAGACCCATCCATGTTGTTCTTTTTTGCTATCCAGGCCGCAGTTTTGGGGCGAATTTGCATCAGGCCAATTTCACCGTGACTCCCCACAATGTCGGCTTTAAAGCGGCTCTCTTGTTGGATAATAGCCACCACAAAAAGCGGATCTAAACCCGCACGATTCGATTCATTAATTAAAGTGTTAACCCAGCCATAGATTTTACTCTTCGTCGAGTTCGGAAATGCTTTTTCAAATTGGCTTAAGATATAAGATTCAATGGCACCGTTCTCAGTATTAGTAAAAGCATAAGCTAGATACTCTTTATTATTTAAAATCTGACGAGCGTACTGAAGTCTCTCTGCATGATCTACAGGAGTGAGATTCGGCATACGATTGTAGTTCACAAAAGCAGGAAGCATGATAGCACTGGCTATGAACCCGATCTTCGCTAGTTTGATTGTTTCAAAATAAATAGTTCTCATACCACCTATTAGTACAAAGCCTGGGCCAATTCTAAGTTGTTGAAATTGATGAGGTCTCTTTTTGAGACATTCCCAGAGACACGTATATTGGTTTTCGCACCTACAGCTATCAAATAAATATTCATGCTTATTTGATACGTCTGTATCAATATGACACACGCAGAATCCATTTGGGTGCATGCTAGACAACCACCCTCATCATGGCTATATCTCTGCCCATGAAAAACAAAGTTGTATTTGTCACTGGTAGCTCTTCAGGCATTGGACTCGGCATTGCTCGCGCCTACGCGCAAGCAGGAGCCAGCGTTATTCTTCACGGCATCGAAGCTGATTTCGGACTCGCTTTAGAGATCGAAAAAGAGTTCGGTAATAAAGCCATGTACATTCAAAGCGATTTGTCTCGCCGTGATGACTCTATTAATACCCTCCGCAAAGCCACGCAGTTTATGGGCGATGTGGATATTCTTGTGAACAATGCGGGCATTCAGTTTGTGAGCCCTATCGAAGACTTCCCCTATGAAAAATGGCAGTCGATTATTGATATCAACTTAAGCTCTGTATTTTATCTCTCTCAATTCGTATGGACGCCGATGAAGAAAAAAGGCTTCGGCCGCATTATCAATATTTCTTCGGTCCACGGACTTCGCGCCTCTGAGTTTAAATCAGCCTACGTGGCCGCTAAGCACGCTGTTGTCGGCCTCACTAAGGTTCTGGCCCTTGAAGCGGCTAATACCGGTGTAACAGCCAATGCGATCTGCCCAGGGTATGTGCATACTCCCCTCGTTGATAAGCAGATTCAGAATCAGGCGAAGGCCCATAACCTTTCTGAATCTGAAGTGATCGAAAAGGTTCTGCTTAAAAAACAACCCATTAAAAAGTTCGTCTCTCTCGAAGCCATCTCACAATTGAGCTTGTATCTTTCGCAGCCTTACAGCGAAACTATTACTGGTGCCTCATTTGTTTTGGATGGTGGATGGACAAGTCAGTAAGAGATTATCTTTATCAGCACGAAGCCCAGAATGGCCTCCTCTTAGGACTCTGGGGGTCTTTCAATAAATCGAACAGCCTTATAGTTTTGCGGGATTCAAATCAGCAGATCACTTTAGTCGCCGCCTACATCGATCAGCCCTATCGCAACTTAGTTCTCAGCCATACTTCCGTGACAGATCCGTCCGAGCTCATCAAAAAATGTGAAGAATTAAAGCTCGATCTCGGTGGCATCGTCGGCACGCAAGAGTTAGTAAAGCCATTTGTTCAAATCTGGGTTAAGAAAGTCCAAACCTCGGCGAAAATCGTAATGGAGCAAATGCTCTATGAAATGAAAACACTGAAGCCGCCTCAAAAAGTGCAAGGCGCAGCCCGAATTGCTGAGAAAAAAGACTTTGATATTTTAACGGAGTGGAATATTGCCTTCCGTAATGAAAGCATGCCTGATGAGCCTATAAGGCGTATGGATGCCGAAAAGGCCGCGCAAATGGCCATCGTAAATCAAGACACCTTTATCTGGGATGTGAATGGAGTCGATGTTTCAAGCGCGCAGATAGCCCGCCCAACCGAAAATTCAATGTCAGTGCGGTACGTGTACACTCCACCAGAGCATCGCAAGCGAGGCTATGCATCGGCCGTTACTGCCGCAGCTAGTGAAGCGATTTTCGCTAAAGGTAAAAAGAGCTGCGTGCTGTATACAGACGCAATGAACCCAACTTCAAATAAGATCTATCAAAACTTGGGTTATGAATGGGTTTGCAACTCTATTTATTACAGATTTCTAAAAGCTTAAAGCGAGTGAAAATCTTTAAGCTGCTTGGTCATCGCGAGTGATCAAAGCCTCGCAAGTCGGTGGTAGCGAAGCCTGCTTACGGCGTTTTGAAAAGTAAGAGTTCAGCGAAGTGATCGCCTTAGTTTTAGCCGTATTAATAGCGCGCACCACTTGCGCCCCTTTATAAGCCATCACTAAACCACTCACGCCAAGACCGCTAACAACGTACTTAACTGGCGCAAAGTGAGGGGCCGCTACATACATCGAATCAATAGATGGCGAAACAATGGCAGCCGTCTGAAGCATTTTCTTGTACGTCTTGTAATCAATGACTCCGGCTTTAAAAAGATAGCGGCCAGCTACATCGAAGAACACGTAATCGTAAGCCGAAGCCGCACCCAATAAACCAATGGCAAAAGCGCTAGCTAGTGAAGTGATATGCAGGTCGCCATTGATATAGATAACGCCGATATACGTGGCAGCGCCAGCTAGAGCCGCAGCCATAATCGAACCCGTTACATCAAGAGCATGTTCATGAATCTTCGACCAAGCTTGTGCATCGATCTGAATCGCCTCTTTCGGAGGCTCATTATAAACATGGCCATAAACACGATTTCTGATTTCGTAAATGCGACTCGATGAGCGGTTGAAAACACGATCAACGGCAAACGCAACTTTGTCAGACAGCTTGGTCAGTGCGCGCCCACCGAAATCTAAGTACTTGAGCCATTGCTGCGTAAATACCATTCTTAACATCGATACTGAGAATAAAACTGAAGCCGTACCAAATGTTGTCGTGAGATCTTTAGTGAAGGCATAAGTCACTCCACCCGCTATGCCTGTCACTGCAAGATTCACTAATATAGTGGCACTGAGTTCTTTTTTATTCTCTTTGGCTCTTTCAACTTTAGCTTTAACGCCGGTGCGAATTTGACTGATTTTATCTTTGAACTTCTGCGCCCAGTTTCTTGTATCAGGAGCCGAGATCTCAATGATCTTTACGTCTTGGCCTTCTTTTAAATTGAGCTCTTCAATAGCCTCTTTGATGTCTTCAAGATTTTCGCCGTTATCAAAAATAACAACGGGGCCATTGGCCGCTTCAACGATTTCTTTAAGAACCTTTTGTTCATCGCTCGACTCAATTGTAGAAACTGAAATATCAGCTTGAGCTCCGTTTGGACCCGCGAGGCGTTCTGTCGCCGTTGAAGCAAGAACTTCAGTCACAGCTGACTTAATGTCGCTGTCTTCTTTTTTACCGTCATTCTTATCGGCCGCAAATAATGGAGCTGGCCCGCCCAGCAATATAGCGATTGTTAGTATGTACTTAAGAAAATCTTGTTGTAACTTGCCCATTTCATTCCTTGATTCGAAAATATCCCGAACCAAGTACTTCCAATCCGTATTCCACTGGATAAATTTCAAAAAAGACCAAAAAGACCAATGCTTTTACAGTCGTGAACTTCTTACAAATATAATTTGTTCCACCGAGGTACCAGATTCTGTCACTATTTCGGGGGCTTAGAGGCCCTATGGTCAGCGTTTAGATGGCTATTAAACTTTAAGCTTCGCCTTCAGAGATAAGCCGAGAGTGAAGCGCGCAAAGATCTCTTCTGGATTTTTCTTAGAGAAAGCCACCACATCAATGGGAGCTGTCACTCTTTCGTTCTTTGCCAATGCCTCTTGAACCATTCCATTGATCTTTGCACCTTGCTCGCAACGAAAAACTACACCAGTTTCGGCTCGTTTTAAGAAATCAACCGTCAGATTTTTGAAAACCGGTACCATTGTCGCTTTGTCTTTATATTGTTCAGCTACATTCAGGGCTAAAATGGCCACGACCGCATCCGCTCCGATAGCAAGAGCCCCGAAGTACATACTTTTTAAATGATTCTGGGTCACATAATTGAGGGGAACATAAAGATCGCAGCTTTCATTATCTACTTTTAAAACTTTTGGATTCACCATGAAAAGAAGCGGAATTTGCGCTAGCCCAAAAAGCTTTAACTTGGCCGTTGGCGAAAGTTTTTGCGTGACCGCTTTATCGAGAGTTTTCATCAGGTTGTTTTTAAGCAGACTAAAGTCCATGGGCTCTCTTTTCGTTAGTAGATTACAAAATTATTACCTTTTTTTGCCCTTAGAGTCGCCTGAAAACAAACTGGTCGTCTCATTTTGAGATTTGATTTAAACGTGGTTTCTTCCGATAAGCAGGTATCGGAGGCAATGATGCATTCAAATGAAGATATCGCGAACTTATATAGTTTTTTAAAGCAAACGCCAGAGGGCGCGCTTCGCAAAATGTTAGTAGCTGCTGACCTAACAGACGGCCACTTTCGACTCTTAGTTAAACTAGCTAAAGGCGCGGATGAAGCTGCATTTACAGAGTGTTTTAATTCAGAAGGTTTCGGGCAAATGAGATTGAGTGCCAAAGAACTTCCTATGAAAGAAACGTTCTGGCCCATCTGCAAAAAGAAAGTTATGTCTCTCGGATTAATCTCTGCAGAGAAAAAAGCCGCTTAAAGCTTCACGGTCGAGAAATCGACCGCTTGAAGTTCGACAACAGCAGTGAGGGTGGTGGTCGCAACATGAATCATCTGCCCCAAATTCTTCATCTTCTCTAAATTCGCTAAATTCGAAGCATTCGCCGTGCAACTATCAATGGCCTGCTTAAATTCTTGATCTAGCTTCATCATCATCTTGAGCTCACGTTGTTTGAGCACTTCGATAATCACTTCTTTTATGTTTGGATTGGCTACGTAAACATACGTATCGCGTGCGCTTTTACCACTTTGAGTGATCACATTATATTGCAAAAGATCCGCGATCGTAATGCTGACAAGTGATTTAGAAATTTTCAGACGACTCATGAGCTCAGCCGCATCGATAGGCTCTTGAGCCAGGTAAATATGAGTCCAAATTTTTCCGTGAATACTTTTGAAGCCCCAGTACTGAATGAACTGTCCAATTTCTTCAGCGAGGCGATTCACCTTTTCAATACAAGCCGGCTCCATAAAATCCACATCCAAATCGACAAATAATTGAAGAATTTCTAGATACTTAAGTGATAAAACAATTTTTGTTTTTCAGCAACTGTGCGGCACTTTTGAATCTTTTACTTAATAACCATTGATTTCTTATACTTAGCTATTCAGATAGTGATTATTTCAGCCAATTTGATATAAAGCGTCATGCTTCGATTCATACTCTCCCTAGTTATTTCGTCTGTAATAGCCATCGAACCTGCGCTTGCGAAAATTCCGCCCGCTACATATACACCGCAATTTTCTGGTCAGAGCTACGAAGGTGTAAATCACTTTCCACGCCCACTCGAAAGCGATGAGAAAGCATGGGCAGAATTTCTTGCGAATGAAATTAAAACAGCTGAGCCCACAAATTTAGAAAAAGTGGCAAAGGCCCAACCCGACATCGTTCAGCTGATGCTCAAGTACCGCGATATTTTTGCCGCGGCCCGAGTTGAAATTGACGCTTTGATAGCCCAAGTGGGTGAAGAAAAATTCCGTCTCGATTATTTAGATGCGAATAAAGTGATCCATGTTGATGGTGAGTACGGAAAAATGGAATTCACTAATATTGATGGGTTCCCGGTTGGCAAGATCACGCACCAACCTTCTGGCGTAAGCTTCTTAGTTTATGATGAAAATGAAATCGCCCGTGCTTCAAAACACTTAGAAATCTACATTGCCCGTCAGCACTATGATGCCGGTGCCACTCGCAAAGAAACACATTATATAGATGCTAATGGTAAGAAGCAGAAAATTCGTGCGGGCCGCGATATCATTCTTATGGGAATTAAAACTGAATCACGAGAAGTCAATGTTGAGGTTTCTGCTCGTAAACGCGGCATTAAAAATTGGTGGCATGCCACTTATAAAACTCCGACGAAAAGAAACGTTATGGAAGGTTTCTTCTCTGGCATTTTACAATTCGGCTCTTCATATGCTTTAGCGGAAATGGTTTCTCATATTTTACCAGGTTACGTCCACGGTGATACACCACTGATGGTGGCTGGCTTTACGTTTGCTTTCGGCACAGTGATCGGAATCTGGAACAGCTTCTATCAAAACTGGCGCGCACGCGGACCCAAATGGGCACGTGATCTAAAAGCTATGTCTCTCAGTTTAGCTTATTATTTCGGTGTTTCTGTAGTGACAGGTGCCGGCGTTCAGCAACTGACAATGATTGACCCTAGTACGAGCCTCACGCAGACGGTTGGATTCTTTCAAGCTTTCTTTGATGCCATTGCTTCTGACCCAGCTCAATACGCAGCTGACCAAGCTTCATCATTTACAAAATGGATGACCAGTATTACTGGCCTAGGCTCATTAGCACTCGCCGCGAAAATGCACTTCTATCATAACTTCTTAGCTAACAACGAACTTAAGAACGTGGGTTACTGGCTACAAAGAATTCAAGAGATCGAACGTCGCGACCTTAAGGTTTATAGCAAAGATATTCCAATCCCTATTGGCATTCAGAGAAATGCTGAGACCGATAAACTTGAAGTTAAAACTTGGGATATGAAAGTGGCTATTAGTAAGCGCTTCATTAACCGACAGATTATTTATTATCTGCCCGTGAACTGGACAAAATTCGTCGACCAGGTTTGGTTTGGTACGACAATCGGCCCGGCTATTAACGGCACACTGCCGCCTTACTTTCCGTTTATTTCTATGGCCGGCTTCTGGACAATTGTTATCGGCAGCACTTACTGGATGAACTATTGGGGCTATAAGAAGCATAAAGACGCAGCTGAGCGACTTAAAATCCGTGAAGACGTACCTTATTACTTCCCGAGTTTTTATTTAAACGGGATTAAAAATGTATTCAAAAAAACCTCTGAAGGTATGAAGCGCCGCGGACAACAGATGATGAAACTCCTCGGCGCGGGCCCAAATGATACAACGCAAGCCGCAAAAGACTGTGGCCAGTATTTAGAAAAAGATAAGATAGACCGTAACGCCAGCTAGACCCTGTCAAAGACAGGGCCTACACTCTTAGAAGATGAAATATGCACTCGTCTTATTAATTTTCTTCGGAGTTACCACTATGTCTTTCGCCTCAGATAATTCGCCTTCGGCCCAAAAAGCACCAATCGCTAAAAAAGAAAATCAGATTCTTAAAAAACACGGCGACAAACGTGTAGACCCTTACTTTTGGATGAATAAGCGCGATTCGAAAGATGTGCTCGATTATCTCAACGCAGAAAATAAGTATTATGATACACAGATGAAGCCCTTCGATTCATTGAAGACCGATCTCTACAACGAGATTCGTGGTCGCATGAAAGATGACGAGGCTTCTGTTCCGTATAAAAAAGGTTCTTATTATTATTTCACGCGTTTTAATAAGGGAGCCGAATACCCTCTATTTGCCCGCAAACCCATAGGATCAGAGAGCGAAGAGATTCTTTTAGATATTCCGGCTTTAGCAAAAGATGAAAAATTCTTTCAAGTGGGCGCAATGTCTTTATCACCAGATCACAATATCCTGGCCTACGCAGTGGATACGGTCGGGCGCCGCTTCTACGACATTCACTTTCGCGATTTAAAGAATAAGAAGTTTATCGATTATAAAATTCTTGCGACGACAGGTTCTTTTGCTTGGGCCAATGATAACAAGACCTTTTTCTTCGCCAAACAAGATCCAAAGACATTGCGTGCGGATAAAATTTATCGCGGTCAATTAGGCTCTGATAAATTTGAACTTGTTTTTGAAGAGAAAGACGAGGCCTTTCATGTTGGACTCACTAAGTCGCTGACGCTCGATACGATTTTAATTAATTCTTCGAGCACACTCGCAACCGAAGTTCAGATTTTAGATGCGAATGAGCCGCAAAAAGCTCCCCGTGTTTTTTTGAAGCGTGAAAAGAAACATGAATACAGTGTTACCGATGCGGGTGATCGCTATTATGTTATCTCGAACTGGAAAGCTAAAAACTTTCAAGTCTTTGAAGTTTTAAAAGAAAAAGAGAGTCAAAAATCCCCTTCAGCTTTTGATAAAAAAAGCTGGAAGGTTTTGATTCCCCACAGCACGAAGATTTTTGTCGAAGATATCTATGCCTTTGAAAAATATTTTATTTTAGGTCAGCGCCAAAATGCTTTAACCGAACTGGTCGTTTACAAACGTACAGATAAAAAATCAGCAATGAAGAAAACTCCGATTCGATTTAAAGATGAAGCTTATGTGGCTGCTTTCGGTGCCAATGCCGAATACAAAACCGAAGTTTTTCGTTATGAGTACGAATCTTTATCTCAGCCACCAACGACTTACGATTACGATTTAAAAACCAATAAATCCATTATTGTGCACACTAAAGATGTGCCGAATTACAACGCCGCCGATTACAAAACGCTGCGTTTATTCGCAACGGCTCGTGACGGCGCTAAGATTCCTATTTCTATATTAGTAAAAAAAGATTTTAAGCCGAAAGCTAAAAACCCACTTTTTGTTTATGGCTACGGCTCTTATGGCTACAGCCTTGACCCTTCATTTGATCGAACGGTGATCAGCTTGGTAGATCGTGATTACGCTTATGCCATTTTACATATTCGCGGCGGCTCTGAAAAAGGCCGGGAATGGTATGAATCCGGCAAACTGATGAAGAAGAAAAACACCTTCAACGATTTTATCGATGCGACAGAATTTTTGGTTAAAAAAGGTTATGGTCAGAAAAACCGCGTTTATGCCATGGGCGGTAGCGCTGGTGGATTGTTGATGGGTACCGTTTTAAATATGAGACCTGATCTTTACAACGGAGTTGTTGCGATCGTTCCGTTTGTTGATGTTGTGACGACGATGCTCGATGACACCATTCCCCTCACAACTTTTGAGTATGATGAATGGGGAAATCCGAATGAAGCTAAGTATTACAAATATATGAAAAGTTACTCGCCTTACGATAATGTTAAGGCGAAAGCGTATCCGAATATTTTTGTGGCCACTGGTTATCACGATTCACAAGTGCAGTATTGGGAACCCGCTAAATGGGTCGCAAAACTTCGTGAACTCAATACGAGCGATAAAAAAATCGTGTTTAAAACCGATATGGATGCGGGCCACTCGGGCGCGACCGGTCGTTTTAAATCAATCGAGGAAGATGCCATGTACTACAGCTTCTTCCTGGCTGTGGATAATTTAATTAATAAAAAATAACTACCACTTACGTGGGCCTGCTGCGCGATCTTCTTTTTGATCTTGGCCCATTTTCTTTAAAACATCGGCATAACAATCGGCCGTTGCCGCGTCCATCATTGGCGGAATCGGTTTCGTTACTGTATCAAACTTGCCTGGCTCGCCGACGCGCGCCACTTGTGACACCTGGCTGTAACCATAACCTAAGTTTTTAAGTGTAGCGATCGCTTGCTGGCGCTCAGATTCTCCACGTGGCATACGCAAATCATTTTTAAATGTCGGAAGCGGAAGTGAAGCCACCACTGGCCCTTGGCCTTTCGCTACGGCTGCATTAACCATAGCAAGGATTGTAGAGGCGTAACCATCTGACTCGCTCATCTCTTTCAACTCAGCTTTTTGCGTGTAAGCTTCAATCGCGTAAGCGTAGCGGCCTTTCGGCGGTGGCGTTACATTACGGAACTTCGCTGTTGGCTTCCCATAGTAATCAAGAATTTCCTCTTGGTAATCAGGTCCGCCCGGTTGCTCACAAACTTCTGGGGCTTGCGTTGATGGGTAAGCCGCAGCACCGTTTGCTTTTTCTGCGCGCCGAAACTCTTTAAATGTCTGAGCAATGTAGGCACGAGCTTTAGTTCTAAGTGAAGAAACTGATTGCCCTAAGTACTGCGATGCAGATTCTTCTTGAATCCACTGTTGCGCAGACGGAAGTTTCATTCCACGCACGAGGCAAGCCGCACCTAAGAGACGGTACTTCGGCTGATAAGCCACACCGTCAGAAACCGGCACGTGAATAAAGACAAAGCGTGATTTCGCGCCTTGGTTATTCATGACCTCTCTCAACTCGTTCACACGACGTGCAGCATTTTGCAATTCATTGTTCGCTCGAGATTTTGCGGCACTGGCTTGATACTCTAAATTTTTTGATTGATCGTTGGCCTTTGTGGGGAATGGAAAATCGGGCTCAAGAGAGCTGTAATTTGCATATGGCTTGTTACGTGATTGTGAAAGATTTTGGCTTGGATAATTATTTTGGCTTCCATAATTGCCTTGATAGTTATTCGACTGAGCCGGCGCAGGAGGACCATAAGAGCTCGTGCTCCATCCACCATTATTACCATTACCACGGTAAACCGTTACTTGACCGCCATTGCTCGTACGCTCAACAGAAGCTTGGTACTGCTGTTCTTCGCGGCGCAGGCGATCTTCTTCGACTTTGATGCGAGCCTCGTCGGCCTCCCATGCACGAAGATCAATTTGATATTGAGCATCGATAGCATGCTTTCTTGAAGCATTACGCTGACGAACACCAAGCATACGCTGATCGTGTTCGGCGCGAGCCGCGGCCTCTTCTTTATTGATTCTTTCAAGCTCAATACGATTCGCTTCTAGTTGGTTTTTAAGTTGAAATTCGATATTACGAACTTTATTTTCATACTGGCTCTTTAACTGCGCGATGTAACTATCAAAGCCACGATCAGTTTCTGACTTCGGCTTTACGAAATTTCCCATATAATAAGCAAGATCGTTGCAAACGAATGATCCGCCTTTATAGCTGATACTCACTTTGCGGCGAATTTCAGGGGCAACTCCGCAGTACATGTCTTGAACCGGAAAGTTAAAACCGATTTCATCACTTAGACCGGGGAAGTTTGAATAGCGACCTGAACCGCGAATATCAGCTATACGTGAAGCCTCACTATCTGCACCCGTTTCAACCATCACACCTTTTGTGCTGCCTTGACCGATACCGATAATCAAATCAGGAGTTTGAATCGAGCGGATCTTTTGAATTAAATCTTCTGAAGAACGACTGTAAATCACATCAAGATCAACTGTGTCGACCAACAGATTGTTATAGCGATAATCACTTTTTGAAAGCTCACGAATAGATTCTGCTACCATCATAGCCATGTTCGTTTCGCCTTTACCAAAAGGACGGAACGCCGAAACTAAAACTCTCAATTTTGGAAGTGGTTTCGGCGTCAGAGCGGCCGCACCAGAGACTGGAAGTGGAGCACCATTCAAAGCATACTGAAGCTGCGGCTTTTGAGGGCCTTGAGCCATCGCACTGCTAGTCATTGATAGAACAAGTAATGAGCGAACAAATGCTTTTACTGACATAAAAAATCCACCTTTTCTGATCTCTATATTTGAGGTCATTATAGTGGGGTGAATTTTTTTTAAAAGACGGCTTGTAAAGAAGATTGGAATGTAAAATGAGTCGACACTTTATATCAGTACCGACTCATTAAAAAATGCTAAATTTAAGTAATATTAGGCACTTACGTGCTTAATATTCTTTGCTCTTACCGCTCTTAACATCGAGAGCATTTTGCTTATAAACTGCATCTCTTTGCAAAGTTGTGAGCTTTAAACGCATAAAACGTACCTGCTGCATCAACTGTTGTGGGTACTGCTGAACCGGTGATGCTTCAACTTGGTTTAAAGCTGATTCGATACCCGTGATTTCTTCAGCAAAAGCGACTTTTAATAAGTTGTTCGGATTGATGGCCGTGTTCAACCACTGCTGAAGACCGATCATCAAGAACTTGTGCGAAGTGGGCATATCTAAAACTGCTGAGTTCCACTTCGTTAAATATGGCAAGCGCATGTTGGCGTAAGACATAAGTGGCAAGTTTGTTAAATCTTGTTGAACGATCGCTAAACGGTCGTCACTGTAATAGCGAAGAGCCATATCGATTGAATCTTCAAGAATCATAACGATTAAACCTAGGCTCTTAGGTACTTTCAAAACTTCGGCAGCTGGATTCAATTGACCATTCCAGTGAGGCACACCGACCGTTAACTCAAGCGCTTGGTTTAAAGCCTGGCGTAAAACTAACTCTTGGCGCTTCTTATCTTTAAAAGATTCAACGACAACTCGGCGAATCGCTTGAAGATAAATATCAACTTTATCTTCTGGCGTTACACCTCGAGCTTGATCTTTAGCCGCCATAAGCCAATTGCGAGCATTATCAGCGTATGCGAGGAGCGTTTGACGCTCTTCAACTGAAAGACGTTGGCGACCCGTACCGTCCGTAAACGGATTCATCGGCTGTTGCGGCACCGGCGTTTGCGAAGAAGCAGCGCCTGCGAATAGAACTATACTTAATGCGACTAGAATTGATTTTTTCACAAATTCTCCTTCTTCTTATTTTCTTTTAACTTCATTACGTAAGTAAGCACACTCAAGATCGCCAGCTTGCATACGGACAACCATAAGCTTATCGAGACGAAGTGATTTACCGCTTCCGCTTACAAATGGAAGAGCAAACATCGAAATTTCGCTATCTAAAGAAATACCTGCGGCCGTCATTGAATCGAGTTGTTTACGTTTCATGATCATCATACCTGGAATGAGCTCAGTGCCTTTGTACTCACCGTTATAAACGATTTGTTCTGGCGCTTGATCACGCTTAGCCACAGGGTTATGCCAAGTTTTGATATTGAGAGATTCAAGAATCATGTTCGTTGCTAATATGTTCCAGTCCTGTGAAGTACCAGCTGAGCTTAAGATCAATTCAGTTTTTGAATCGAGCTTCTTTTTACCTTCAACAGCCACATTAGCACCCGCGCGAGCGCGTGAACCTTGGTAGCGACCAGAAGCCACTGAAGAGAAATCTCCCCAAGCTTTGCCCTTTCCACGATATTCAAATGCCGGGATAATTGAGCACGGAACGTTTGTTCCGATCTTGGCCGCGAAATCTGTCCAAGTGAAGCGAAGGCTTAATTTGCCATCAGCTTTTAATGAAGTAACGGCGTAAGTAGCCGTTTGTTTTTCGTCTGTTGCGATCTGGTTGTATTTATCTTGGTAAAGATTCACCCAAGCTTGAGTTGAGCCGTCAACGTCTTCAATTCTGTAAAGAGAAACGAAGTTCGCCTTCCAGATAATTGCAGCGTAGTAAGAAGCAAAGCCATTTTCTACGACCTCTTTAATATAAAGTTGGTGTCCACCCTTGCTATCTGTGTAAAAGCCCGGAACGATGGATTGTGAACGCACAACCTTCGCATCGGCTTCAGCAGCAGCGGCGGCAGCAGCCTGAGCGGCAGCCTTCTCTTCTTTTTTATCACCGGCATGACCAGCACAAGGAAGTGCTAGAGTTGCAGCTAATAAAATCTGGACCATCTTTTCATTTAAAAATTTCATAAAAAATCTCCTCGTTAATACCCTGAACTTTTAGTTAAAGGAGCACTCTCGGGCCCTAAGGGCCGAGAGCACATCATTTTTTGGGATTACCAGCGACGGCAACGGCCTGCACCGTAAACATCGGCTGACGCTTCAGATAAGTTATAAGCTGAATCATTTACTGCTACGCGAACTGAACCGTAATAACTTGCGTTACCTTGGTTGAAAGCGCGGAGTTGTAAACCAGTTTCATAAAATTTCGCGATAGCGCATGGGATCTGACTAGCAAAAATATTGTTATTCAAATCGTTAGCTGTGTTGATAGCGATAACTTCAGCAGCAGCTAAGTAAACTGCAGCGTGGCCCACTGGACGGTATTCTTGTCCAACGTTAGTAGTTAATTTATCAACTACTGTATCAACTTGGTTCTGTGCGAACTCAAGAGCTTCACGCTCCATACGCTCTACGAAACCTTCGTCACAATAACCACCACAACGTCCATAGCGATATGGAACGTAGTAATCACGGTCGAATTTATACGCGAGATCGATCACGTTACGAGTCAAGCTCTCAAGAGCGTGAAGCGCACCAAGATCAGTAGCACGGGCTTGAAGCTTACGGCTTACAAGAAGCGCGCGATCAGAAGCCAATTTCACAAACGGAGATTGACGAGCGCTGAACGAACGACTTGTGCTAACACGATAAAGACCTGATTGAAGGGCTTTAAAAGCTGCAACGTTGTTACCGGCGTAAAGGTGATTACGGAACACAGCCAAAGCAGAGTGTAAAACTCCAACTTGGTTTTGGCACCAGTTCATAACTACGTCGTATTGATCAGCAGCAGAACCTCTTGAAGAGACTGTACCAGCAACGCGGCCGTAATTAGTTTCTAGACCATCCATATAACGGTCTTCTTCGTTTCTTACTTGTGCGAAGCTTGTCGTCGAGATGAGGACAGCTAGCGCGATTAACTTGAAATTCATTATTTCCTCCTATTAATTAGTTTTTAATATTTCAAAGTTCTAGTTCTAAAAGTTCCGCTTAACTGACTTAGTTTCGAGTTCGTATCGCGAACGATGATACGAGTTTCGTTACGAAGTACACGAACTCCACGCAAAACTTGTGAAAGCGGCTGGTTTTGGCCAGAAAGGCTTTCGATTTTGTTAAGCATGTCATCAGCACGGATCAACTCTTCAGCAAACGTCTTCTTAAGAAGGTTGTTGGCGTTGATTGAAGTATTCAAGAAATGCTGAAGAGCCATTTTTTGAAAATCAAACGAAACTTCTTGTTCGATGATTGATGAGTTCCACTTCTGTGCAAGTGTCAAACGAGCGATCGCAGTTTCCATAACTGGAAGAAGCGAAATGCTGCCTGATTGAATTGCAATGCGGTCATCAGAGTAAAGTTGCATAGCAAGTCTCATTGAGTCCTCTAATACAACAGTCATTAATTCTTGGTTTACTGTTCCGTGGAGAAGACCACCGAAAGATTGACCACCAGCATTTGGCAAACCAACTGTAAGCTCAAGAGCTTGGTTAAGTACGTGTCTCATCATAAGTTCTTGACGAGCTTTTTGTGCAAAAGACTGAGCAATCACCTTCTGGATAACACCAGCGTAAATCGAATTCGCTTCACGGAAGTCTTTACCGCTCGCTTCTTCTAAAGCTGAACGGATTAAGCTATATGCATTGTCAGCATATTGAAGAAGCGATGAACGCTCTTCTGGTGACAAACGAAGACGGCCTGTGCCTTCTGTGAATGGGTTAACGCCATCTGCTTTAGGCAAAGAGCCTTGTTGTACGCCAGTGCCTTCTGAGAAAGCTCCTGTATTTGCGAACACGGCTTGACCTAACATGACACCTGCAACAACAACACTGATTTTTTTCATTTGTTTTTTCATGTTATTCGTCCTTATTTAATGTTTGAGCTTGAGCCCAAGCAGCTGTTTGATTGAAGTTGTACGAAGCGTAGAACTGGCTTTTTGCTGCTAGAGCGCATCGCCACTAATACTGCATCTGAGTGACGAGAAAGTGCGAAACCTGATGCTTGCATGCTATCAAGTTGGCGTTTTCTCATAAGACCTATACCGGCGATTTGTTCACGAACTAGGTAATTACCTGACCATGAACGTCTGAAATCATCGCCACCAACGATGTTAAGAGCGTACTCTCTCATCGGGCCTGTATAAGTCATAACTAGATCTATCTCTGCATCTTTGTTCACTTTTAATTTTTGAACTTGGATATCAGCAAGGCTCACCCATTTATCATCAGCGCCTTTATCTAATTTAAGACGAAGTGATTGTGGGCAACCGCTGCTGGCACCATGGTTAGTTGCAGTTAATACAAGCACCGGCCCATCAAAATTGATAGTTTGTGCTGCGTATGAAGGTTGTGACTGATCGTTTGTTTTCAAAACGTGTTGAGCGCCCATACTGATTTGTGTGAACGCGAGCGTTGCACCATCAACTGGATCAACTTTAAAGAGAGCTGTTTTCGCAGATCCTACAGTCATAAGAGCGTAGAAGTTGACTGCGTAACGAGAGAGTTCTTTCTTAATGATAACTCTTACGTCGCTATTTTCTGCGCGGTATGTACCTTCAGTAATGCCGGCTAATTCAGCCGAGCGATACTGTTCGGCTTGAGCCACAACAGAAGAGTTTGGCTGAGCAAGTGCCGCCAAAGGTGAGATCATCACAGCCGCAACAAGTGCGTGTGACAAGAGAGTTCGTTTCAACATGGATTGCCTCCAGTAAATTTGGCTCAAAATCACCCGCGAGAAACATTCCCACAAACAAAAGAGCCGTTTAATATCTTTCAAGAGACGCAATATAACTATTTGAAAAAATTTTTTCGTGTGTAACGTTTACCCGCGCCTTTAGTTACATGGCTGGTGACGGTTTTTGTTTCAAATGTGTCAACCACTTGTACATTCTGTACATTTAGTGAAACGAAAATAAAGTTTCTGTCTTTTTCAACTGAGTACCTTAACCAAGAAGGTTAAGGCTTAAGTCCGACGATCCAGCCTTCTTTGGCCTTGTCGGGGATGTCAGAAGTCGATGTGAGATCATCGCATTCTTGCAAATAATAAGCACCAAGCGCGAGGGCTGCGGCATCGGCGTAGTTTGGATTTTTCTCAATGAGAGTGCGAGTGGATTCACTCACCGCGATTTCAATACCTAATTTCTTCTCGGCGGCTTCGATCAATTCTTTTGGCTTACGAGATTTCATTCCGAAAATTTTCTTCCAGATAAGAGAGGGATATCCCTCGAAGATGGTCGGAAAAACAAGACTTAAACGCTCTGTGGGCCAAAGGTGAAACCATTTGTTTTTAGAACCCAGTTCTTTCCAGATTCTGAAGGTTCCGCAGCCGACGTTTTTTTGATACGGGCGCAGAGCGAAAACTGAATTGGCTTTGGCTAAGTGTTCACACTGCCGGCGCGGATGATCGTTTTCTTCTCGGCCATCAAGAAACTGTTTGAAGAATTCGTAGGCCACTTCACGGCCATGAGCACGGCCTTCATGTTTATAAACATTGGCTTGGTGAAAAAGATCAAAAAGCGTATCACCTTTAGGAAAAACTTCTTCAGGTAACCCCAGAACACAATCCACGATGATAGCTAATTCACCTGAACGAGTGAGCTCTAGATTTTCATTTTCTACAAAACTGTCGATGGATTCTTTTGTAAGCCCTTTTAGTGAACTCACGCTAAGAAGAAGCTGGCGACCAGCAGGTGTAACAATAGCCGCCGGTAAAGGCTTTGGCTTTCCACTTTTATTGGCGGCACCGGCTTGGTCGATACCCACGAAAACTGTAAAACGCATAGAGTCTCTCTATATCTCGATTTCCATACCAACTTCAATAACATCTTGCTGTGGTAGTTTAAAAAATGTTCTAGCAACAGTCGCATTCTTAGCCATGATAGCGAAAACTTTTTTGCGCCAGAAGCTGAGCTCACCCGATCGGCCCGCGCCGGTGGTTAGAATCTCACGACCCAAGAAATAAGTAGGGTCTTCTAGCCTGAAACCAAAGTTGTTCAAGGCGCATTTATTAAGTAAAGCTGGGATATTCGGAGAATCACTAAAACCGTAGTGAGCAATCACCCTAAAGAAGCTCGGAGCCAACTGATGAACCTCAACTCGGTCATTTTCAGGCACGTGAGGGATTTCTTTACTCACCACCGTTAAGAAAACAATCTTCTCATGAAGAACTTTATTGTGTTTCAGATTGTGCATAAGCGCTGGCGGGGTCATCTCAACATCCCCGACAAGAAATATAGCTGTTCCGCGCACTCGAGCGGGCGGATTGAGCAAAATATCCTTCTGAAGCTGAGCAAATGGATAGGATTTCGCCCGTAAACGGCTGATTAAAATCTCCCGGCCCCGCTTCCAAGTCGTCATCATAAAATATACGCAGCTCGCGATAACGATAGAAACCCAACCGCCATCATCAAGCTTAAGGGAGTTTGCAGCTAAGAAGCCCAGGTCGAAGATCATACAAACCGTTAAAACTGTATAAGTCTTCCATGTGCTCCAGCCCCAGAGAGACCATGCCACAACTGATGCCAGGATAGATGTCACAACCATAATTATCGAGATGCCCATACCGTAAGCGGCCGAAAGATTACTTGAAGAGCCAAATTCAAGAACTAGCCAGATCGTACCCGCCATTAATGTCCAATTCACTGCCGGAACATAAATCTGGCCGATATGCTCTTCGTTAGTGTGAATAATTTGAAGGCGCGGGCAATAACCGAGCTGAATGCATTGCTGAGCCAGCGAGAAGAGCCCTGAAATTAAAGCTTGTGATGCGATCACCGCAGCCATCGTAGCTAAAGCAATGAGCGGATATAAAAACCAATCTGGTGCTAAATAGAAAAATGGATTCTCAACCAATTCTGGTTGACGGAGCAGTAGAGCGCCTTGGCCAAAATAATTCAGCACTAAAGCCGGAAGCGCACAAAAATACCAACCCAAAACAACAGCTTTGCGGCCAAAGTGACCTACATCGGCGTAAAGAGCTTCTCCACCCGTAACTGCGAGAAACACCGAACCCATTATAACCAAGCTATCAAAACCCTGCGTATAGAGAAATTGAAAAGCAAAAAGTGGATTTAGAGCTTGAAGAACCCCTGGGCTTTGTACGATTGAAAAAACTCCGAGAATGCCGATAGCTGCAAACCAAGAAATAACGATGGGCCCAAAAAGACTACCGATTTTTGCCGTGCCATGTTTTTGAATTGAGAAAAGAGCGATAAGAATTCCGATAGTGATCAGAACAACCCAATTCTCAAGTGCTGGCGTCGCAAGCTTAATACCCTCAACTGCCGAAAGAACCGAAATGGCAGGAGTGATCATTCCGTCACCCACGAGAAGTGCAGCTCCGAAAAGACCCATAAGAAGAAGTGGCCTAAGACCAAAAGGCAGATGTCTTTTCTGACGATATATAGCTAAAGCTGTCAGAGCGAGCACTCCACCCTCACCTTTATTGGTAGCACGCATGACAAACACTAAATACTTAAATGAAATAACGAAGATCAATGACCAAAAGATCAGGGAAAGTACTCCGAAAAGGTTGGCTTCAGTGAGTTGAATCGAATGAGGGCCGTGAAAACATTCGCGAAGAGCATAAAGAGGGCTTGTACCAATATCACCAAAGCAAATCCCAATAGCCGTGAGGACAAGAAAGGCTTGCTGTTGAGTTGCTAAAGGTCGATGAGATTCTGTTGATTCCATGCTGATTTATACTACTTTAAACTAATTAAACCCTCGAGAACATTAAAAAATGAAAAGCGCCGCCAAATTTTCTGCTGACGAAAAGATGATTATCGCCATCTTGACCTTCGTGAACTTTAGTCACGTCATGGATTTCGTCATTATGATGCCCTTAGCCCCTAGAATGATTCGCATATTCGAGATTTCTTCGACTCAGTTTGGTTTCTTGTTGTCATCGTATACTTTTTCAGCCGGTGCCATGGGCTTTCTTTCGGCCTTTTTTCTAGACCGCTTTGACCGTCGAAAAGCCCTGCTTTTCTTCTTCAGTGGGTTCGGAATCGCCACTCTTTTGTGTGCAATTTCACCCGATTATCCAACGCTCTTAATGGCGCGCACTACCACCGGTGCTTTTGGTGGAGTTTTAAATTCTATCTGCCTCGCCATCATTGCCGATAAAATTTCTCTCGATCGTCGCGCCACCGCTATTGGCATGCTGATGCTGGGATTTTCTCTCGCCTCAGTTTTCGGCTTACCTTTCGGACTTTATCTCTCGAACATTTATGACTGGCATGCCCCTTTTATGTTACTGGGAGGCGTCTCGTGCGTGGCCTTGATTTTTGTTTTCAAATTTATTCCGCCAATGACGGAGCACTTAAAAGCCGCGCGGCGAACTCATCGCGATATTTTTACCAGTGTGACCCGTGACCCCAATAAAATTTTAGCTTTGATTTTCATGGGCTGTATTATTCTCGGTCAGTTCAGCGTGATTTCGTTCTTAAGCGCTTCGATGGTGGCGAATAATGGCCTCAGCGAAGAGCAGTTACCTTTGATTTATCTCGTGGGCGGTCTTTGCTCGATTGTGTCCTCACCCTTGGCGGGCCACCTATCAGATCGCTTCGGTAAAAAGCGGCTTTTCTATATCGGAGCCGTGGCCAGCCTCGCCCCCATTCTAATTTTGACTCACACTCAGACTTTACCGCTTTATGTTCTACTACTTATTTCGTGTTCATTTTTCATTACGATGAGCGCGCGAATTATTCCGGCGCAGACGATTGTGACTTCGACAGTGAATATTGCCGAGCGCGGCGGGTTTATGAGCTTCGTCAGCTCAGCACAAAATTTTTCATCGGCTATTGCTTCTTTATTAGCTGGTGCGATTATTTTCATTGAGCCCGGCACGGGCAAACTGCTCCACTATAATTATGTGGGATACTTGGCCTGCGGATTTACTTTTACCGCCATTTTAATCGCGACACGGTTGCGATCAGTAGAGGGGAAAATATAAATGAGAATTTCATTACCCATTATCTTTTTGATTATCTCGAATATCTTTATGACCTTTGCGTGGTACGGGCACTTAAAGAGTCTGAAGTCCTCACCACTTTGGATGGTGATCTTTATCAGTTGGGGAATCGCCTTTTTTGAATACTGCTTTCAGGTGCCGGCGAACCGCATGGGGTCTGAGTTTTTCACTCTACCCCAGCTTAAAATCATGCAAGAAGTCATCACTCTCGCCGTTTTTGCAGGTTTTGCCGTGTTTTATATGAACGTCCCCTTAACTAAGAACTTTATTTGGGCGAGCGCATGCCTTCTCGGGGCCGTCTTCTTCATTTTTCAAGACGTGAGGCCGGCTTAGTATACTATTTTGTAGCCTAATTTAGGTTCATTTTAACCTAAATTAGGTATATCTATTGCACTTAGCTTCTGAGGAGCATTATGAAAACTCGCATTGTCACAACCGGAAAGTGTCTACCATCACGAGTTGTAACCAATAAAGAACTAGAGCCCATTTTATCTACATCTGATGAATGGATTCAGCAGCGCTCGGGCATTAAAGAGCGCCGCTGGGTTTCACCGGCTGGTGGTGAGACGACACTTTCAATGGCGACAACGGCAGCCAAGCAAGCTTTAGAGCGCGCGAAATTGCAGGCTGACGATATAGATATGATTATCTTCGGTGCTTTAGTTACAGATTATATCTTTCCGGGCACTGGGGTTTTATTGCAAAAATCTTTGGGCTTTACGAAAAATGTGCCAGCCCTCGATATTCGCAATCAATGTGCTGGTTTTGTTTACGCACTAACTTTAGCGGATAGCTTAATTCGCTCGGGCATGTACAAGCGCATTTTGATCGTCGCCTCTGAAATTCACTCAACAACGATGGATCTCTCACCTACTGGTCGCGATATTTCAGTTCTCTTCGGTGATGGCGCTGGCGCCATGATTGTTGAAGCCACAGATGATAAAAATTCAGGATTTATTGATCACATCATTCACAGCCAAGGTGAGTTTGCTGAAGTTTTAGCGATTAAAAAACCGAGCAGTAATGATCATCCGCGCGTGGGCCCAAATAAAGTTTTTGACCCAGCTTGCTACCCAGTAATGGAAGGCCGTTTAGTTTTCAAACACGCCGTAACCCGCATGACTGAAGTGATGTTGCAAATTCTTGGACGCAATAACTTTAAACCAGCCGACGTGGATTTTGTTATTGCTCACCAAGCGAATATGCGAATCAATCAAATGGTACTTGAGCAATTGGGCATGCCGTTTGAGAAAACCCACCACACCCTTGATCGCTACGGTAATACGACCATGGCGACCATTCCACTGACTTTCGATGAAGCTGTAGAGCAAGGTAAAATCAAGCGCGGAGACTTAGTTGCGTTTGTCGCCTTCGGTGCTGGTTTCGTTTGGGGCGCCAGCCTTTTCAGATATTAATTTATGGAATTTTTAGACACTACGACATTTATAGACTCGCAAGCATCTCAAAGCTCATCAATTATTACGGCCCCAAGCTCATCGGTTATCACTACTGCGTCTGTGTTTAGCAAACTTCAGCTTGTTGAGACTGAAGTTCATCAGTTGTTATCGAAATCTTCTGTACCTATTGCGAGCGCCGCCCACCGAATGCCCCTTCGCCCGGGCCGCGATATTTCTTTTCAAGCCGCGCACTGGCCGGGTAAAAATGGTCTACAGACGAAAACCGGTCAGGCCCGCTTGCTTCATGATCTCGCGAATATTGAACTACAAGCTGTAGAGCTTGGCTTGCGCACTTTGCATGAGTTTACTGACACTCCAGTCGAATTTCGCGAAGAGCTAGCGCGAATCACTTTGCAAGAGGCTTCACATCTTGAGCTTTGCTTGTCAGGGCTCGAAGATTTAGGTCATGAGTGGGGCGACTGGCATATTCAAACCGCTCTGTGGGATGCCACTTCTGCTGAAGACTCATTAATTGACCGTATTTTAATTGTTCATTGTTATTTAGAAGGCTCTGGCCTTGATGCCGGTGATATTTTACTCAATCGCCTCGGAGGCGTAGCGAATAAAAAGATCGCCGCCATCGTTGGTAAAATCGTGCGTGATGAAATCGGCCACGTTGATTTCGGTCGGCGCTGGTTTCAGCATTACTGTGCAGAGGCCGGCATTAATTCTAAAGTGCATTTGCGCGAACGGTTAAATCATTTATCCGCAACTCTCCCCGCTCGTGGAGCTAAAGTGTCTCGCGAGCTGCGCGCCCAATCTGGCTACGATGCCGATGAGATCGAAATCTTTGAAGAGTTTCAAGCGCTGAAGGTTGAGCAGAGTCGTAAGAATTAGTGCTAACTGGGACGCTCGAATAGAGTTTGCATAGAGTGGACGAATTGATGTCCGGCGTTTAATTCCGACCATGGTACCGATCGCCTAGAGCCAATCTAATGCCATCTGAATTATAAAGTACAAATACAAAAGGCGTCTTAACTTTCATGCTCATGAGGATTAAATAGCTTTCCTTAGAATTTGATTAATTAGCACCTGCGGGTGAATTTTTTCTTTTTGAGCTTTAGCTTTTAACTTACGCATTGTCGTTTTGTTTATTTCTACGAACTCCGCTGTATCAATATCAATTCTTGGATGGCCAACCTTTTTAATAGTGCCTTTACCCTTTAGCATATTTTCTTTTCTCAGCTCTTTTAGCAATTCTGGCACTGATAATTCGATAGATCTCTTCTTCATAATGATCAGATCTCCTTTTAGTTATTACTACAAATAAGACACGGCTGTTTTGTGACCACCCAATCCCGACAAGCCTGACTTCATCTAACGAATGCTTGTGGTCTGAAACAATGGTAACATCAGGGTCTAAGAAAATGCTAGCCGCTTCAGAAAAACCCACCCCATGCTTTTCAATATTTTTATTATTTTTATTTGAGTCCCAATGAAAATATAGCATGAGATGGGCTATGCAAATCTCATATTCAGGCTGAACGCCTTATATATTCGTTTTAACTAGCCGATACGCTGTCCGGCGGACACATTAGTGATCCGGCCGGATGCTTAAGACTGCCAAGCGATGATTCGCTGAGCGAATTTAAATATCAAATACAAACCGACAGCTTGAATCACGTGATAAAGAGCGTTGTGATTGAAGTATTCAGGGTGAATTCCGATCTTCAAAGCCTGCACTCCTGCTGCTATCAAAGTTAGTAATAACCCAAGCAGACCCAGCGCATACCGAGCATCTTTTTTCTTCAGCCATTTTACCGCAAATGTAAATGTGAGCAAAAGTGCAGGGGGCAAGTAGGCTGCAATGGCCACTTTAAAACCCTCGAGGCCAAAAAGCACGAGAGTGAAATAAGCTGTGAGCATAACAAAAAGTAGAACTGCAGTGACTGCGCGAAAGCGCTGAGGAAGAGCGAAGAAAAAAAAGAGTCGCCAGATGTAATAAGAAGTTAAGCCCAGAAGTAAAAGTACCAACATCTTGAGAAAGGGTGTGATCTCGGCGGCATATGCTAGATCTGAGTTGTGCTGATAGATGCCGTGATAGATGGCTCCGGCTAGTGCGGCGATGCCTATGCTAGAGAAAAGACCTACGAAGAATGATCTAAGGTCAGCGTGAGTTGAATTTTGGGTGGCCAGCTGAGCTACGAAGTACACGCAGATGACGGTGATAAATAGATCTGTGAGAACGACGTCGAGGGAGTGAATGGTCATAGATTATCTTTGCCGCTTATCGAGATTTTGTAAACTGCTATCGCCATCGGACGGTCGTCCGGTTAATCTTGCTCTCGCCCACCCAGAATTAAAATAACCCCTACTCAACCCGAAAATTCAGCTGAAGGTAAGCTGATACTAAATAGCTTTTCTTAATATTTGATTAATTAAAACCTGATGATGAATTAATTTGTTCTTCATATCCAGATGTCCTCCATTTAGTTATGACTACAAATAACAATCTGCCTGACTTCGTCGTTCGAGTGCTTTGAATCAAGATAAATAATAGCATTATTGTCCAAGAAAACACTAGCTGCTTCAGAAAATTCGACTTTGTGTTTTTCAATATTTTTTGCGATTTTTATTTGAATCCCAATGAAAATAAAGCATGTACCGGCCATTGCAACCTTCCGACCTAGGCTCAGAGCCGTATATAATTGTTCTAAGTGGTCGAACCTGTGTCCGCCTTGCGTTTGTCCGCCGTAATCCGGACGTACCACAACCATTATGGTGACTACCAACTCGAACTTTACCTAGACTTATCCACTGCCAATATGGTGTATCTTGCCTATGAAAAAAGGTCTGGTCTCATCTCGCGGTTTTCAAAAACTCACTAAAGGTCATCCCTGGGTGATGGCTGCTGATATAGAAGACAAAAAGAGCCTGCCTTCGCGTTCTGGCCTTACATTCTTTGGCGAACACTGGTTTTTTCACTCACCTGAAAGTCAGATTCGCCTTCGTCGTTTCGGACCCTCTTCACGCAACTGGAAGAACCCCGGATCGCTTGTTACTGTCTCTGATGGTCGACAGTTTATAGAGCTTTTTGGCGAATGGTTACAAGATCACCTGCAAAAAACTTTTCTAAGCAAATGGCATCTGACTTATATTGAAGGTGATGACCTAGCATTACGTTGGATCTTTTCTGAAAATGATTTAATCCCTGGCTTAACTTTAGATGTTCTCGGCTCCGTGATTGTTGCTGATATTACAACTGCGCCAATTGAGCACTTCTGGCTCAGTTTCCGTCCGCAGATTGAACAGGCGATAAAAACTCTCAGTACTAATGAAACACTGCCGACTGCTATTCGCGAACAACTGAAGTCAGTTCGTTTAATCGAAAGTCGTGGCAATGAGATTCGGCGCAAAGAAGGTTTAGAGCTTATTGCTCTTGAAGATTCAGTTTCGGCGCAGTGGTTAAAGTGGAATGGACTACAGTGGCAGATTTCAGCTGCGAGTGAGCAGAAAACTGGGTTTTATCTCGATCAAAAATTTAATCATAGCAAAGCAGCTGAATGGGCACGACGTCTCGGAGCAAAAACAGCTCTCGATCTTTTTACCTTTCAGGGTGGTTTTGCACTTCATCTTGCGAAAGCTGGTGTTTCAACCCTGGCACTTGATCAGTCTTCTCGGGCTCTTGAAGTTGCTGACTTAAATCGTGGCAAAAACGAAATTTCATCTGATCTATTGAAGTTTGAAAAAGCCGATATTTTTGAGTGGTTAAAGGCTCACAATAAAAAATATGACGTGATTGTTTTGGATCCACCCGCTCTGTCTAAAAGCAAAGAGAATCTAGATAAGACTGTTAGAGCACTCGTGGGACTTCATGCCCGTGCATTTGAACTTTTGAATGAAGGTGGACTGCTTGTGACTTGCACTTGCTCGCAGGCGATTACCGATGAAATCCTAATGAGTGTGTTACGTGAAGCCGCCCACCAAACACGACGAACGACTCACATCCTAGAGCGCTCGGGCCCAAGCCCCGATCATGCTCCCCTACCTGGATTTGAAGAAGGTGATTATTTGAAGGCTTGGTTTGTAAAGGCCGATTAGCCCTCCCACCCCTCGATACGAATTTGAGCAAAGAATTGGAATATTTGTCCATTAACAATCATGCCATTTGCATTGGCTTTGTTTAAACCACAGTTTGTTGAATCCTCTTTACCAATAGTCATGCTCACAGGTAATCGTCTGACAAAAATGAGTTTATGAACGATTCAACATCCACTCCCGCAGATGGCTTCCAATCAAAGTAATGAGAAAATTTTGTGATGTCTGCGGAAATTGAAAGTGGCTCATTTGCGCGTACCCTCGCTGGGTCTACTATTAGCTTTACTTTGGCCCCGACCTTATCACTCAGCACATGAATTATATCTTTCAAATTTTTAGCCTGACCTGATCCAACATTATAAATATCGCGATAGCTTTTGCGACTTTGAATAACTGCAGAACAAGCCGCGACCATATCTTTTAAAGCGCCAATGTCTCGATCTATATCTACATTCCCTACTTGAACTGTTTTAATCCCAGACTCATCTGCAGCGGCGCTTAAAATTTGATTGTAAACTGAGGGCAAGAAAAAACTAGGGCTTTGAGTTTTATGTGTGTGATTGAAGAAGCGTAAAACTGCATAGCGGTGATTAGCCTTGATGTTCTGAATAATAAATTTTTCTGCCTCTAACTTGGAATGTCCATAAAAGCTGGTGGGTGACACTCTGGAGTTTTCACTTAAAATTAGTCGCCTATCTAAACTGAGGTCGTAAACATGCGCTGTACTGGCAAACAGTAGCCCGCATGGGCGGGAGAGGCTATTAACAGCATGGACCAAATTAATTGTTCCTTGAACATTAATTTGATGACAGCTTGCTTGATCTTTTTCACATTCACTCAGATTACTGAGGCCTGCCAAGTGAACAACATAATCAGGGTTGAACAAAAAATTATTGGCGACATTCTTCTCTTCGACTATGTCGCCAGAAAACTCATTCACCTCATGCCCACAAGTTATTAATTGTTGGGTCAGGACTCGGCCCAGAAAACCACCAGCACCTGTGATTAGTATCTTCATTTTTTTGATAATTTTTCACTTACGAGTTTCATATCAGCATCGACCATCATATTAACTAATTCTTTAAAACTAGTTTTTGGCTCCCAATTCAAACTTTTTTTAGCTTTGCTGTAATCGCCAATTAAAAGTTCGACTTCTGCTGGCCTCATAAAACGTTCATCAATTTTTACATATTTACGCCAGTCAAGGTCAGCCCGTTCAAAAGCGAGCTGAACAAACTCCTCAACCGAGTGTGTTTCGTTTGTAGCAATGACATAATCATCGGGCTGCTCTTGTTGAAGCATGAGCCACATAGCCTCAACATAGTCTCCAGCAAAGCCCCAGTCTCGGCGAGCAGAAAGATTACCTAATCTGATTTCACGAGCTAGATTGTGTTTAATTAAAGCCGCGTGATAACTAATTTTACGAGTTACGAACTCTAACCCACGCCGTGGACTCTCATGATTAAATAAAATTCCGCTTGAGGCGTGCATGTTAAAAGATTCACGATAATTTATTGTTATCCAATGGCCATAGAGCTTAGCCACCCCATAAGGAGATCTCGGGTAGAAATAAGTACTTTCTGATTGTGGAACAGCTTGAACTTTGCCAAACATTTCTGAACTTGAAGCTTGGTAAAATTTAGCCTTCGGCTTGACCCTGCGTATAGCTTCAAGCATTCGGGTCACACCGATAGCCGTAAACTCACTGGTTAGTACGGGCTGTTTCCAAGAAGTTTGCACAAAGCTTTGAGCCGCCAAGTTATAAACTTCGTCTGGATTACTTTCTTCCATCGCATCGAGGAGTGAGCCCTGGTCTAAAACATCACCGGACAAAATACTGACCTGAGGCAATATATGTTCAATTCGGCTTGTGACTTCAGTGCTGGAGCGACGAGTCAAACCGTAGACTTGGTAGCCCTTGTTTAATAAAAATTCTGCGAGGTAAGATCCGTCTTGACCCGTAATACCTGTAATTAACGCTCTTGGCATACAACACCCTTTAAAGTTTATTCAGTTAGTCTCGTTGATTAATAACTGATGTAACAATAAATAGTAATTGAAAAAACAAGTCCAGAGAAAGAATTGTATGAGTGAATTAGAATTAACGGTATTTCTACCAGTGCGAAATGGAATGCCATACATCAAAGAATGCATTGATAGCGTTCTTAAACAAAACAGCTCGAAAATGGAGCTTGTTATCCTGGACAACCATAGCACAGACGAAACAATAAGCATTATTAAGTCTTACTCCGATAAAAGGATAACTTTAGTTACTTCAGATAAGCCGCTAACTATTGAAGAGAGTTGGGGTCGAATTCTTGCCTATAAAAACAAAAAACAATACATGACAGTCATCGGCCATGACGACCTACTAGAACCCAACTTTGTAGATACAAATGCCGAGCTGGTAAAAACCGCGCCCAAAGCCCAACTCTATTTTTCTCACTTCAAGTTAATTGACCGTAATGGCCAACTCATCAGAACTTGCTTTCAAATGCCCGCATTAGAAAGCTCAGTAGATTTTATAAAGGCTCGTCTCATGCGCAAACGAGACTCTTTTGGAACTGGTTATGTCATGCGCAGCTTAGACTATGAAAAGGTGAATGGAATTCCGCTGCAAAATGCGCTGCTTTATTCAGATGATATTTTGTGGCTCAATCTTTTGAATAGCCGCGGGAGCATAGCAATTTCGCCTGAGTATTCATTTAAATATAGACTCCATAACGCGAGCACTTCGGGCACACCATGCAAGCGCAAACTGATATCTGGGTTTATTCTCTACTCAGCAACCTTACACAAGCTAGCTCAAATTTCACCCGAGATAAATGCGCTTTTGGACTCAAAGCTTTTCAGAAATTACAAAATAAGGATTTACTTGAGTTACTTTGGCGCGCTATTTAAGATAGACAAACTCAAAAGGTGGCTAAAACCGCTGGGGTAACTCATGACAATCTATGTCGACTGCACCTTAAGTCACGGCCGCGCAATAACGACTGGCATACAGCGCGTAGTCAAAAAAATTATTCAGCACCAACCAGAACAAAAGTTTAAGATCATTCCAGTCAGATTTGATGGGCGCGACTTTATTAAAATTAAATCAGAGCGCATACACACTTCATCGTACTTTAGTCGATTCGTGCAATACTGCAAAGACGCCCTTGTAGCCACATGGTTTTATTTACAAATTAAAAAATCTTATTTGCTGCTAGCAAAAGGCTTTGAATTCCTAAGTAGATCCTTACATAACAATGAAGCAATTCGCTTCGAAAAAGGTGACGTTTTACTAATCGCTGATTTGATTCACAGCGAGCAGTATGTAAAAAAACTGGCCGGCCTCAAGACTACTGGCCATAGCATTTACCAAATTGCATATGACATCTTACCAATCACCTTTCCAGACTTTTTTCATAAAGATGATGTAGACCGATTTCATAAGATTGTTAACAGCTGGCCACTCTACGTAAAGAAAATTTATGCTATATCGAAAAAAGTGGCTCACGAAATAAAAGGCTTAAACCCCGCACTGGACGTCGATTACTTTTATCTTGGTACAGATATAAGCAACAGCTCTCCACAGAACGAACTTAAAATTGATTTCTTAAAGAACTCTTACTTTTTATCAGTTGGAACAATTGAACCAAGAAAAAATCATCTGCATATAATGGCAACTTTTCGCAAACTCTGGGCATCTGGCTCCGACGCAAAATTAGTCTTCGTTGGCCGACTAGGTTGGAAAATGGAGGGTATAATCTCAGAAATAGAAAAGCTTTCTATCGAATATCCAGACAAATTTTTATGGAGAAAAAACGTCAGCGATGATGAGCTAAATGCGTATTATAGAAACACGAAGGCCGTGATCTGCGCCTCATATGATGAGGGTTATGGCCTACCAATCGTTGAAGCGCTAACTAACGGAGCCTCTGTTATCTGCAGCGACATTCCTGTTTTCCGTGAAATTGGGAGCGAAAACTGCACCTATTTCAGTTTTGATATGGAATCGGTTAACTCACTTTATCGCTTACTTTTAGAGGGCCGATATATAAAATCAGCCTCAAATTTTAAGCAAATTACGTGGCAACAAGCTGTGACTGATCTTCTTGGCAAAATAGAGAAAGACGCCCTGCATTGTTAAGGGAAACCCGCAAAAATCATCAGCCCCCCAAAATTTTAAGACACTCTAAAGGGTGCATAAATTCCTTTTGAATTAAAACTCTCTGTACTATATGCTTCCGTCTTCGTGACGATATTTTATTTCCGTATGTAAAGTCTCACATGAGGACTGTAGGGAGACCTAATGAAAGCTGTCATTCTCGCTGGTGGATTTGGCACCAGACTATCTGAAGAAACACAATCAATTCCGAAACCAATGGTTCGCATAGGACACTATCCCATCATTTGGCACATCATGAAAATTTACAGTCATTTTGGTGTTAACGAATTTGTAGTTTGCTTGGGCTACAAGGGCTACGTTGTAAAAGAATACTTCGCCAACTATTACAGACATAATAGCGATCTAACCGTTGATACTGAAACTGGTGATATCCAAGTTCATCGCAAAATCGACAATAAGTGGCGCATCACTTTGGTAGATACCGGTGAAGATACAATGACCGGCGGAAGATTAAAAAGAATTGGTCAATACCTAAACCCCTCTGAAGATTTCTTCATGACCTACGGTGATGGCGTAGCTGATATTAATATAAAAGAGCTCTACGACTTTCATAAAAAAGAAGGTCGCTTAGCAACAGTGACTTCAGTTAAACCACCAGGACGCTTCGGCGCCATTAAAATTGATAGCGGTCGAGTTGATAGTTTTAGTGAAAAACCTAAAGGTGATGGCTCTTACATAAACGGTGGTTTTTTTGTTCTTTCACCTGAAGTGCTCAACTACATCAGCGATGACAAGTCTGTGTGGGAGCGCGAGCCAATGGAAAATTTAGCAAAAAACAATCAAATGTCTGCTTACATTCATAACGGGTTCTGGAAGCCAATGGATACACTCAGAGATAAACATGAGTTAGAGGATGCATGGAGTACACAAAAAGCTCCATGGCGAGTATGGGTTTAAATCCATCTCAAGTTTTTTGGCGTGGTAAAAAAGTACTCGTCACCGGGCACACTGGTTTTAAAGGCAGCTGGCTAAGCCTCTGGCTTTCTGAACTCGGCGCTGACGTAACAGGATTTTCATTGCCTGATGACCCGAGCACACCTTGTCTTTTTAAACTTTTAAATGAAAAGAATATTAAGCACACATCTGGAGACATCCGAAAATTTGAAGACATTCAAAATATAGTCCAGAAGACTCAACCAGAAATTATTTTTCACCTGGCAGCACAATCTCTAGTTCGAGATTCATATGTCAATCCGATCAGCACATATGCAACTAATGTTATGGGTAGCATTCATTTACTTGAAGCGGCTAGAAAAGCTGGCAGCGTGAGTGCGTTTATTAATGTAACTTCAGATAAATGCTACGAAAATAAAAATTGGCATTGGGCATACAGAGAAAATGATCCAATGGGTGGCCATGATCCTTACAGTAGTTCTAAGGGATGTGTTGAGTTATTGACTGCCTCTTACCGAAAGTCTTTTTTATCTAGTGAAGAAAACCAAGATCAAATGGGGTTAGCAACAGTCAGAGCTGGTAATGTTATTGGCGGTGGCGACTGGGCTACCGACCGCATTGTACCCGATTGTATTCGGGCCTTTTCACAGGGCAAACCTGTTGTCATTCGAAACCCAAGCGCCACACGTCCATGGCAACATGTACTTGATCCGATCAGTGGCTACATGTTGTTGGCAGAAAAAATTTATGAAAAGTCTACTCGCAAAACTTTTAGTGATTCTTGGAATTTTGGTCCCTCAGATAGTGACGCTAAAAACGTGAAGTATATCGTGAGTCAAATGGTAGCGTTCTGGGAAAATGGCGCGAAATGGGAACTTGATACCAATAGCCATCCTCATGAAGCATTGTTTTTAAAAGTAGACTCTTCTAAAGCAAAAAAAGAACTGAAATGGGCCCATCGCCTACCTGTGGAAAAAGCTTTGCGCTGGACAACGACCTGGTACAAATCATTTTATCTAGAAAATAAAAATCCTAAAGAACTATGTTTAGAACAAATTCGATCTTATTGTGACACATCCGTGGAGCCAACATGAGCCATCAACTAACTTGTCGAAACTGCAATACAAACTTAATTCACACGTTCATAAATTTGGGAACATCTCCGTTTTCAAATTCGTATGTTTCTCTCGAAAAAGCAAATATGGGAGAAACATACTACCCTCTTCATACTTTTGTTTGTCACAGCTGCTTTTTAGTTCAGCTCGCCTCATTTGAGGGGCCAGAAAAAATCTTTAATCACGACTATGCTTACTTCTCTTCTTTTTCAAAGAGCTGGGTCAATCACGCCCGTCAATACACTGAAGATATGATTAGTCGGCTCAAACTTTCTCCTCAAGCGCATATCGCAGAAGTCGCCAGCAACGATGGTTATTTGCTACGACACTTTCATGAAAAAGGCTTTAAAGTTACCGGAATTGAACCAGCATCAGGCTGTGCAGAAGCCGCAAAAAAGCTTGGTATTCACTCAGAGATTGAATTTTGGGGTCAAACGAGCTCGAAAAAAATTACAGCAAAGCGTGGCCAAGCCGACCTAATGGCTGCGAACAATGTACTAGCACACGTTCCGGACATTCATGATTTTGTTTCAGGATTTAGGTTTATGTTAAAAGATGAAGGTGTTTTGACCTTTGAATTCCCGCACCTTCTTCAGCTCATGAAGCTCAATCAGTTTGATACTATTTACCACGAACATTTTTCATATTTATCTTTATCTGTAGTTCAAGAAATATTAACCAAAAACAATCTGCGCGCATTTGATGTTAGTGAAATCTCTACTCACGGTGGATCTTTACGCGTTTTTGTTTGTCACACCCACTCTACACACCAAGAAGCGCCTGGTATTTCTCAAGTCTTGAAAAAAGAACTAGATTACGGCCTTAATCGAATTGAAACTTATCAAGGATTTCAAAAAAGTGTAGTTGCCGTTAAAAATCAGGTTTGGCGATTTCTTATCGATGCAAATCAAGAAAGAAAAACTGTCGTTGGTTACGGTGCCGCCGCTAAAGGAAACACTCTTCTTAACTACTGTGGTGTTGGCCCCGACCATTTAAATTTTGTTGTTGATCTTAACCCTGCAAAGCAAAATACACTCTTGCCTGGCAGCCGCGTTCCTGTGCTCTCAGCTGAAGAAATAAAAAAAATTAAACCTGACTATATTTTTATCTTACCTTGGAATCTTAAAGCTGAGATCGTTAATCAGCTCTCGTATGTTCGCGAATGGGGCGGGAAATTCGTTATTGCCATTCCTGAGCTAGAGGTATTTTAGCACGTGAAATTTACAAAGCTCTTTGAAAATGGTCCGGTTTTACTCGAGGTAGAGCAGAGCAGAGATGATCGAGGGTTTTTCGCAAGAAGCTTTTGCATTCAAGAATTTGAGCGCGCCGGACTTCCAGGCTCATGGCCTCAGTCAAATATTTCATTTAATTATAAAAAAGGAACCGTTCGAGGCATGCACTATCAAGTGCCACCACATCCAGAACCTAAAATTGTTCGCTGTACTGCCGGAGCCATTTGCGATGCCGTTATCGATCTTCGCAAAACGTCGCCGCACTTTTGCAAAACCTTTATGGTTGAATTGAGTGCAGATAAGCACAACGCGCTCTATGTGCCCGCTGGCTTTGCCCATGGCTTTCAAACCTTAAAGGATAATACGGAAGTATTATATCTCATGGGTAGTTTTTTTCATCCTGAATCCCAACGTGGTATCAAATGGAATGATAGTAAATTTGATTTTAAATGGCCCCTAGAAGTGAGCGTGATATCAAGTAGAGATACTTCATACGAAGATTTCGATCCCACAAAACAGGAGATCGAGTGGTAAAGAAAATCATTGTCACCGGCGCGACTGGTTTTGTAGGACAACACACTTTAAAACCTCTACTCAATAAAAATTTTGAAGTGCATACCTTCAGCCGCAACAGATCGCTCAATATCAAGGGCGTTCATGAACACACTGTTGATGTACTAACCGAAGAAAAAAAGACTCAAGCTCTTTTCAATGAAATTAAACCCTCTCACCTCCTGCATTTAGCCTGGACAGTAGAGCCAGGTAAATTTTGGAGCTGTCGCGAAAACTTAAGCTGGGTTCGGGCATCTCTTCAATTATATGAAAATTTTGTAGCCTCTGGTGGCCGTAGAATCGTTAGTGCGGGGACATGCGCCGAGTATGATTGGTCTAACTTAACTTCACAAAGCGTATTAGACGAAGAAGAGTCTACCTTAAAACCCTCTACTTTGTATGGCGCTTCAAAACTCAGTCTCTATCAAATACTTTCGAAGGCGGCAGAAAAAGATAATATTTCTTTAGCATGGGGACGAATCTTTTTTTTATTCGGTGAGGGCGAGAAACCCGGGCGATTGATTCGCGACACTGTAGACAAGCTACTAAGTCATGAGCCATTCGCCACCACTGCAGGCACTCAAATTCGTGACTTTATGAACGTCAAAGATGCTGGCGAAGCTTTTGCCCAACTTTGTGATCATGACGTGAGTGGCACGTTTAATATTGGCTCAGGCCGGCCTAAAAAGATTTATGAAATACTACAAGAAGTTGAAAAACAAATTGGAAAAAAAGATCTGCTGCAACTAGGCCAGCGCACCATGCCGCCCAACGAGCCATTAGCAATTGTAGCAAAGGTTGATCGCCTAAAAGCAATTTGGCCTGATTTTTTAAATCATAAACTAGAAGATGAATTACGAGATTTTATAAAATGGCGAATGAAACAAAACTAACTCTTGCTGTAGTCTTCTTAGCTCGTGGTCGTGATGGTGGACTAGCGGCTGTAAATAGATTTTTTGAAACCTACCAACAATTTGAGCCAGGGCTTGAACACAAGCTCTATATATTAGCAAAAGGTTGGGATCAGCCAAATGAATTTGCCACATTAAAAAAAATTTCTGATCTCAATCGAAGTGTACTAGTAGAACTACCAGATGACGGTTATGACTGGGGCGCCTACTTTCGCTGCATTGATAAAATCAACGAAAACCTTGTTTGCTTTTTAAATACTCACAGTCAAATAAGGGCTAATTTTTGGTTAAAATATCTGACAAGACCATTTTTTGATAACGCTAATGTAGGAATTGTCGGCGCGACCGCAAGCTATCAAAGCATCGCCCCCTCATATCGCTTAATTTTACCTCACGTTTACGAAGTCTATCGACAAAGAGGGCTTCGTCGAGCCATTCTAAATTTTGTATTTCGTTTAGCCATCTATGCTCGTCGACTCTATTACGTAATATTCTTCCCAGGTTTTCCGAATCCACATGTTAGATCGAATGCCTTTGTAACGCATAAATTACTTTTTAAAAGCTACCAGACCGGCAAAAGCATTCCCCAAACAAAAATAGAAACTTATGCACTTGAGAGTGGCCGCAATAGCTTTACGCGCTTCATACTAGCTCAAAACATGAGGGCTCTGACCGTCAACAGCGATGGTATGGCCTTTGATCTTTCAGAATGGCCGCACAGCCACACCTACACAAGAAGCCCCCTAAAATATTTGGTCGCAGATAACCAGACCTGCTACTATGAATCCCATTCACCCGGACGGCGACGACATTTAGAATTAGATGTCTGGGGCCAAATTTATACGGAGCCCTTGTGATAACTCAGCATCAGCCTATGTTTTCAGTTCTGCTGCCTACAAAAGACAGACTTGAACTGCTACAAGAAGCAATTTCTACAGTAACAAGACAGAAATTTCAGAGCTGGCAGATTGTTGTTTCAGATAACGCCTCTAAATCAGATATTAAATCATACGTTGATTCGCTTTCTGATAAAAGAATCAAATATATCCGTTCTGACGAACCACTTTCAGTCACTGAGAACTGGAATAAGGCTACCGAAGCAGCTGATGGCGAGTGGATAGTTATGCTTGGTGACGATGACGGATTAACTCCCAACTATTTCGAGCGTATGTTTAGTTATATAAACCAGCTTGATAAGCCAGATCTTATTTATCATGGCGCCTATCATTTGGCTTTTCCAAATGTACTTACAAGTTATCCCAACGGGGCACTTATAGATGTTACAGTTATGCAGCCTATTTTTGATAACCGTTACATGCCTTGCATGCTCCCTAAAGATGAGGCTGAAAAAATAGTACGAGCCGCACTAGACATGCGCCTTAGTTTTAGTTTTAATATGCAGTACTTTTTATTTCGTAGAACGTTTTTAATGCGTCTTAAAGAATATGGCCCGGTCTTTCAGGGTCCGTACCCAGATTTTTACTTATCTAATCTGAGTTTTTTAAAAGCCGAAAAAATTGGTCTTTTGCCCTTTCCAATGACCATAATTGGCATCTCACCAAAGTCATACGGATATTTCCATTTCAATAATGATGAAAAAGGTGGCATCAGCTTTCTGGCGAATGTTGAGTATGCTAAATATGCCAATACTGAATTAAAAAATGCCCTTCTGCCGGGTAACGAAATGAATTCTCAGTGGCTAGTATCTGTCGCCAAGGTCAGTCACCACTTACCTGAAAAAAATTTAAAACTTGGCATTAAAAGGTATAGACTTCTTCAAGTCATTAGCTACATGTTTCGACCGCGACCATCTAAAACTTCCGCGCTAAGATCATTAATTGAGATGTCGCCGATGCTAAGTTTAATTGAAAAAATACAGTGTGTCTTAATTGCCATTGTTGCTGTCATTGCCTGGCCTATGATACGCCTCTTTAAAAGAGACCAGTATGACTTTTTTCTTAAGCTTGCAGGTCAGTACAAATCTAGAAAAAAGTTTTTTTTGCAACTTATCGTTTTTATAACAGCTAAAATATTATTTAGAGAGACCACTCTGCTGTGGCAACATAAATTACTTGATAATAAAGTTAAGTCTGTTACAGATGCTTATTTAAAAATCTCTCAACTGAACGGCAATGTCGATGAGTAATATTTCTTGCCCATTCTGCAATGGAAAATCGAATCTCTACTTGAGTCAAAAAGATATAAACAGAGACACTACTGAACATCTTTTTCATTTGTATAAATGCACTAGCTGCGGACTGCTTTTTATTTCTAATCCTCCAAAGGATCTAGGGCCTTACTATGTACAGGATTATCATGCCTTGCCACAAAATAAAGAGAACTTAAATCTTGCGCTAAAATCTCAGCAACCTAAATTAGAAATTTTAAAACAGTACAAGAGCTCTGGTGACCTTCTAGAAATTGGCTCTTCAGTGGGTTACTTTTCGGCACTAGCTAAGGATGCTGGCTTTAATGTAACGGCCATCGAGTATGATCGCTTTTGCGTCGACTTTATGAAATCTAACTTTGGGATCAACGCAATTCAGTCACAAGACCCAAGCGCGATAATGTCCAAAATGGATCAGCAGTTTGATGCAATTTGTCTTTGGCACTCTATCGAGCATATTAAAGACCCTTGGATTACACTCGAAGCTTGCGCTAAGCTTTTAAAGTCTAATGGTGTTTTACTTATTGCTGCACCAAATCCAAACAGCCGACAAGCTCTTCTCATGGGTAAGTACTGGCCTCACCACGACTTACCACGCCATCTTTATGGTCTACCAATGGACTGGCTCGAGAAGTTAATGAAAAAGGCTGGTCTAACTGTGGCCCTAAAGACGACAACAGACCCAGAAAGTATTTATTGGAATCGGTTCTCATGGGCTATGATATCAAAAAGTTTCGTTAAAAGCGCTCCAGCTCGAGTGCAAAATGGGTTTTGGCGACTAGGTCTTTTTGTTGGCAAATTTTTTAGTCTCTGGGAAGATAAAGCCGATCATGGCTCTTGCTACGTAATGATCTTTAAAAAAGTATAAATAAATATTGTGAGGAAAAAATGATTCTCTCTCGTATCTCAAATAAATTAAAGCGCCATTTTTATAAAATGATAGCGACAAAAGTACCTCTATCAGAAGTGCCTCACTGGCTAGATAGCGAAAATGCACTAATTAAAATAGAAAACATGAATATATCCGAAGAAATTAAAACCTGTCTGCGCTCTTTGCATCAAAATGGCTTTGGAATTTTAAATAAAACGTTGCCAGAAGCCGATTGCAATAACTTAATTAAAAGCTTCAGAGATTTTTGTGCAACGGATACTGTTGCACAAAAATATAAAAATAGTTATGGGCTTCATGAAAGACTATCGAATTTTCATTTAGTATCTAAAGAAGCTCAAACACTTCTGCATCACGCCCCCGTTGTAACATTATTAAAGCAGCTGTTAGGTGAAAACCCAAACCTTGTAGGTTCATTATTTTTTGAAAAATCAACAGAACAAGACTTTCATAGAGATACCCCGGCATTTTTCACTAACCCTATTAATCAATTTTTTGGCGTTTGGTTTGCTCTAGAAGATATCGATGATACACAAGGACCCTTGAAATATTTTGTTAAAAGTCATCGACTCAAAAACGATTTCGAAATGAGAACAGATTTTAGAGATTCGGATAGCTATCAGGCTGAACTTTACAAAATGGCTAAAGAATCTGGGTTAGAACTACAAAAATTTTATGCCAAAAAAGGTGATGTTCTTATTTGGCATCCGCAATTGCTTCATGGTGGGTCAGATCGCACCGATAAAAAGCGCAGTCGTTACAGTATGGTTTTTCACTGGATGAGTGAAAAATGTAAAATTCATTCTATTCAAGATTTTTTCAATGGCGAGAATGTGTTTGTCGACACCAGAACTTCGTACATAAAAGTTGCTGGCATTAATGCTATAAATCACAATGAGCCAAAATTTTTCCATGATCGAAAAGAAGGAAACTTTGACGAGTTCAACTGACCGAAAGCAACGCTTATCTACAAATGTTTTTTCGAGCGTTGCAGTAAATACGTCTAAAGTTTTTCTACAACTTTTTGTTACCCCGCTCATAATTTTTCATCTTGGCTCAGAACAGTATGGCCTAGTTGCTTTTTCATTTACTGTTCAAAGTTTTTTCTTTCTTCTAGATCATGCAGTAAGCCCAGTAGTAATCAGAGAATTTGGTCTCTTAAGCGGCAGTAAAGACACTGCCGAAGATCATTGGAAACTATTTCTAACATTTGAAAAGCTGTCTGTTGCAACTGGCATAGTTTGTGGCACATCAATAATTATTTCTGCGCCATGGATCGCTGAAGCCTGGCTTAAATCAGACAAATTATCCGTTGATTTTCTAACAAATGCTGTACGCCTAATTGGCTTGCTAATGATTTTTCAATGGCCTTCATTATTTTACGGTAGCTGCTTTATTGGCATGCAAAAGCAGTTTTCGTTAGCCACTCTGTCAGTTACATTAAGTTACACTCAGGCTGTATTTGTTCTTCTTTATCTTGGCTTTTTTGGTAGTAACGTTTTATTCATTCTCGGCCTTCAGTGTTTTTTTTCATTTTTGCTTTTATTTTTTATACGAAAACGCATCTTGAAATGTCTGCCACCGGTTTCAAAGCGACCAACTTATGATTTTTCATATTTTTTAAAGGTCAGAAACTTTGCTCAGGGCACATTTTTAATTGGAATAACAATAGCCATACTAACTCAAATTGATAAAATTTTTATTTCAAAATTTGCAAAACTAGATGAGTTTAGTGCTTACTCAGTCTCTTTTGCTTTTATTAGCCAAATTAGCATGATAATTGCCGGCCCACTTATGGCTACTCTTCAGCCCTTCTTTGCGGGATTGATAAAGAAAGATGATGCGTTAATGCTGGCAAATGAGTACCATAAACTCAGCCAAGTTAATGCAATAGTGATTTTCACTTTTATCGGCCCACTCATTTTCTTTTCAGATATAATTTTAACTTTGTGGTTAGGCATGAGCTCTCCTGTGCTGCCTCTTGCATTACAACTTGTTCCTTGGATTGCTGTAGGCAGTACAATTAATGCTATAAACTCAATGCCCTATACACTTCAAATTGCAGCTGGTTGGACAAATCTCAAATTACGCATGAACATTATTCAGGTTTTTTTGTTTGTTGCTCTGTTTTTCTTATTTTACCCAGTTTACGGCCTTATGATTGGCCCATGCCTGTGGATTGGACTAAATTCATTAAATACTTTTATTGAAGCGCCAATTGTTCATCGCTATTACTTAAAGGGCGAATATAGTGCGTGGCTATTTAAGGACGTACTTTACCCCGCGTTAATTTCTGCCGTGATCTTCAGCGCGGGTAGATACTTTCTCATCTTCAAACAAAACTTGTGGGCAGATTTAGCGTCAGCATGCTTTATATCTTTAAGTGTTTTTCTTAGCCTCACCCTTGCTTTACCACAAGGGAAAATTTTAATTCTTCGAGGCATTGAAAGACTTTATCGCAGGTTACTGTCTAAAAATTTTTGATCACTGATGAATAAATTCTAAAAATATTCTCTTTCAGTTTTTCCATACTAAAGTCTTTAGCCCTATCTGCTGCGCCTACTGACAGCTTTTTGTAGAGCTGTGCATCGCTTAGCAATCGGTTGAGTTTTAATGCTAGATCTTTTGAGTTTCTCAGCTCAGCAGTCAACCCAGAAATGCCATCAGCACAAACTTCGTTGACTCCATTACCTAGTTGAAAATTTACAACAGGCTTTCCAAATCGCATAGCTTCTACTTGTACATAACCGAATGCCTCAGATGGCTCTACTGACGACAAACAGAAAACATCACAGTGCTTGAAGCAGCCCAATAGATCTTGATCACTCAGCAAGCCAGCTAATATAACTCGATCTTGAAGATTATATTTCTCAATGAGCTGTTCGTAGATCGGGGTTAGCGGACCCTTACCTACAAGTACGAGAACGGCATTATCAACCTGCTTCATCGCTTCAATTAAATATTCGAAACCTTTATAATAAACGTGTCTACCAACACCTAATATAATTTTTCTATTCTCATTTTGTAAAATAGCTTCTGGAGCTAAAATTTCAAGCTGCGGAGGACTTGGTACCCCATACGGAACTACGACTACTTTTTCAGCGTATTTTGATGGCAGTTGAGTCGAACTCGTAAAATGAGATTTTGTTGCAACTAAAAACAAATCTATTCTATCAAGAAAAACTTTGAGAAGGGGCAGATATATCTTAAAAGCCCACTTTTGCTTAACCACATCTGAGTGCCAGCTTAGGATGTATTTAACATTTCTTTTTTTAAGAAGCAGAAACGTCACAAGTGAAAGCGGGTCAGGAAAGTTAAAATGAATAATATCATAATTACCTTTTCCGACTAAGCTCCATATTTTAAAGGGATAAAATAAAGAAATTGGAGTGGATGCGACAGTACACAATGTTCCCATTCTCCACATTCTGCCAGATGGTAAAGCTAGACTGTCTCCTAGACTTTTTTCTGAGGATACTACAGAATCAATTACAACTTCACTGCTGAGGTTATCAATGATTGTACTCGCATAATATTGAACACCTCCGACTTTTTGGTGAAAATCATATCGGCCAAGCATAAGAACTTTTATTTTTTTCATTCGTGTCCTGGGACTTGCGACTTTAACACTTGGTACTTTTAGATCAAAACCAAAGTGAGGGCCAAACATAAAGCTAAATATGAACGTCAGCTATCTTTTCATCGAAAAAATGTATCAGATTTTTAAAGAACTTCAATCTATCGCACTAGATCGAGCTGTTTGACACTCTGTTCGGCCTAGACCCCATGAAGCTTTATAGGTACTAGAATTGATTCAACAAAAGGATGCAAAATGACTCTTATAACTGGCCCCGCTGGATTTGTCGGTAGCACCCTTGCTAGAATGGTCGCAAACCAAGGTCCTGCTGTTCTTTTAGACAAACTGACTTACGCGGGTCATCTGGCGAATATCGAAGAGGTAATTTCACCAGCAAGAAATGTTCACTTTGTTCGTGGTGATATCTGCGATTACGAACTCGTATTAAAAGTTATGCGGCAACACAAAGTTCGTTCAGTTATGAACTTGGCAGCTGAAAGCCACGTCGATAACAGCATCAAAGGCCCAAAACCTTTCATCGATACAAATATTGGTGGCACCTTCGCTATGCTTGAAGCCGCACGTACTTACCACAAAGAACTTGCACCTGAAGATCGAGCTAACTTCCGATTCCTTCACGTTTCTACAGACGAAGTATTTGGTGAGCTCGGCACTACAGGCCATTTCACTGAAAAAACTTCTTACGCTCCCAACTCTCCATACTCGGCCTCTAAAGCTGCCTCTGATCACTTAGTGCGCGCTTGGGGACATACATATGGTTTACCTGTAGTTGTAACAAACTGTTCAAATAACTATGGCCCTCGCCAATTTCCTGAAAAGTTAATTCCACGCATGATTGATTGCGCACTTGCCGGCCAGAAGCTTCCGGTTTACGGCAAAGGCGAAAACATCCGCGATTGGATTCACGTTGAAGATCATGCAACAGGCCTTTTACTCGCTCTTGAAAAAGGAGAAGAGGGTGCAACATACTGCTTCGGTGGTCGTTCAGAACGTAAAAATATCGACGTTGTTAAAGCGATCTGCAAAATTTTAGATGAACTTCGCCCAATGAAAACCGGCGAAAAATACGAAAGCCTTATTACTTTTGTTGAAGATCGCGCGGGTCATGACTGGCGTTATGCAATTGATGATTCAAAAGCTGAAACAGAACTTGGCTTTGTTAGAAAATATAAAAACTTTGAAGATGGCCTGAAGCAAACTGTTCAGTGGTATCTCGACAACTCTCAGTGGATTAGCCGCGTAAAAGCGCGTCCGAAAGGTTAAGTCATGAAAGGCATTCTACTCGCTGGCGGCAGTGGCTCACGTCTTTACCCACTCACTAAGGGTGTTAGTAAACAGCTTTTGCCGGTTTATGATAAGCCTGTAATTTACTACCCGCTTTCAACCTTGATGTTGGCTGGTATTCGTGAAGTTTTGATTATCAGCACTCCACGCGATATCCCTTTGATTCAAGGTCTTCTAGGTGACGGCTCTGATTTTGGTATGAAATTCGAATATGCGATTCAAACTGCTCCACGAGGAATCTCTGAAGCCTTTTTAATTGGCGATAAATTCTTAAATGGTTCACCGGCCTGTTTAATTTTAGGCGATAATCTATTCTACGGAAATTCTTTGCAAGAGCAGATGGCAAAAGCCGTAGCGCTTAAAAAGGGCGCCACTATTTTTGCTTATCACGTTCCAAACCCACAATCTTTTGGGGTTATTGATTTTGATGAGAATGGCCAGGCGAAAAGTCTCGAAGAAAAACCAAAATCTCCGAAATCAAACTGGGCTGTGACTGGTCTTTACTTCTATGATGAAACTGTTGTTACTAAAGCTAGAGCCATTAAGCCCTCAGTGCGTGGCGAGCTAGAAATCACTGATCTTAACCGTATGTATCTTGAAGAAGGCACTCTTCAAGTTGTACCTTTCAGACGTGGTATGGCTTGGCTTGATACCGGCACTAGCGAATCATTAATCGAAAGTTCACAGTTTGTAAAAACCATTGAAACTCGTCAGGGTTTAAAAATCGCATGTCTTGAAGAGATCGCCTACCACAAGGGCTTCATTAACAAAGTTCAACTTATACGCCTAGCTGAACAGATGCCAGATTCTACTTATGGCCAATATGTGAAAGCTTTAACTAAAGCTTAGGAGCCTGCTAGCCATGATTGAAGTTACTAAAACAGAAGCAGACGGTCTGTGCATCATTAAATCAAAAGTTTTTGCGGACTCACGTGGCTACTTTGTTGAAACGTTCAACTTGAATGAGTTCAGGACTCATGGCCTTCCCCACGTTTTTGTTCAAGACAATCAATCATTCTCTAGAAAAGGCGTCTTGCGCGGCATGCACCTTCAATCAGCTCCGTACACGCAAACGAAGCTCGTTCGTGCCGTCCAAGGTAAGATTTTAGATGTGGCCATTGATTTGCGTCGCGATTCGAAGACTTTCAAAAAGGTTTTCACCTGCGAACTGTCCGATGAAAACGGTCTGCAGTTTTTAGTACCAAAAGGTTTTGCCCATGCATTCGTAGTATTAAGCGAAACGGCACTTGTATCTTATAAGTGTGATGAATTTTACGTTCCAAAAAGTGATGGCGGGATTATTTATAATGATCCTGAACTCAACATCGATTGGAAGCTTCCGGCTGATCAGTTGGTGATCTCTGATAAAGATAAAGCTCTTCCAACTCTTAAGGAGTATCTCGCACGTGGTTAATATTTGGGTTATCGGCCAATCTGGCCAACTCGCCTCTTGTCTCAAAGATTTAAACCTAGGTTATCGTTTTATCGGACGTTCGGAACTCGATCTCGCAAACGTAGAAAACATTCGTAAGTTCTTCGCAAGCCAGACGATAAAGCCCGATGTAATTCTGAATACTGCGGCCTACACACAAGTAGATAAGGCTGAAACTGAACGTGAAGCAGCTTACGCTATCAATGCCCTTGCATCTGAAGAGTTGGCTAGCCATTGCAAACGCTATTTTTATGTTTCTACTGATTATGTATATGGCGGATCCAATGATCGTCCTTATTCTGAAACTGACCCGGTTGCTCCGGTCAATTACTATGGCGAAACAAAGTTAGCTGGCGAAAATTTAGCTCGTGCCGCAAATATAAATACATTTGTTATTCGTACCTCATGGCTCTACTCTCCTTACGGTGTTAATTTTGTGAAACGCATGGCCGAACTTGGGGCCACTCGGCCGCAGCTAAAGGTTGTCAATGATCAGATCGGAACCCCGACTTGGGCGCCAGATTTAGCAAAACTACTGAAACAGATGATTGATCGATCAAATGCTCAAGGGTCGCGCGCATTAGCACCTGGTATTTATAATTATTCAAATGAGGGTCGTTGCAGTTGGTATGACTTGGCGGTTGAAACATTAAAGGCCTCTGCCTCCAAAACACAAATTCTACCTATATCAACCTCTGAATATCCGACTCCAGCACGCCGGCCGGCTTATTCAGTTTTAGATAAATCAAAAATTAAAGAGGCTTTAAGTCTTAGTATTAAAAATTGGCGAGATAGTTTCTCAGAAGCAGCAAATATCCTATTTAAATGATTTACGAATTCTATTTACGATTGTAATCATCCGCGTATCGAACAATATCATCTTCACCGAAATAAGTACCAAGCTGAACCTCGACAAACTCTAAGGCTTCAGTGCCTGAGTTGCGAATACGATGTTTGGCTGCAAGTGGTATATGGATATATGAACCAACTTTAACAGGTATTTCTTTTTCGTTAAGAATAACAACTCCAAAACCACGAGTAATGATCCAATGCTCTTCACGCTTAGCATGTGATTGATACGAAATCTGTTGCTGTGGTTTAACCTGAATCACTTTTGATTTAAAATGATTTTCATCTTTCAGAATTTCAAATCGTCCCCAAGGGCGATCTTCAGATATGTTTGAACTCATTGGATTTACTGTATTGCATAAAACTATAAGTGGCAATGGTCAGTGCTATCACCAATAGATAAGCGTGATTGGATTCTCGATCTACAAATACGGCTTCAGTTAAGCCACCAACATGAAATACTGTTTGAGCTCCTATACTACCCAATGCTATAGCACGAGAAAAATGGTCTGTTCTTGAACTTTCAAACCAGAGTTTGAAAGCTAACCAATACATACAAAGACTAAAATTTAAGAAAAATAAAAATCCAAAAATGCCAACACCAGTGAGGATTTGTAAAAAGTGATTGTGGGCGTGCACAACTCTCCACTCATGACCAAAGAGCTTATGATTGTACTCTTGCATAAGACGACCATTTTGCTCGAAGCCCACTCCTAAAAGTGGATGATCTTTGAACATTGCCCAGTGATTTTGCCAAATCTGCAAGCGCTCAGAACTTGATTGATCAATAGTCACAATACCTGCAATGCGCTCGCGCGATGATGGTGACACCGCCATTAGAATGCCAAATATGAAAACAATCCCAATAAGAGTTTTAACTGCCAACCGCCAGCTTAAGAGAGCGGACATCACTAACAGTGCTGCGATTAAGCCAATCCATAAGCCTCTTGTGAAAGTTAGAAAAAGACTGGTGAGCACAATTGGTACTGCGATTCGCAAAACCCACTCATTTTTAAACTTAATACCCTTCAGGTACCAAAACGCCACAAGCACACAGAAAAGCATTCCGAAAATATATGAATAAGACATCGTGTTCGTGTAAAATGACTTTACCCGAAACAAAGCCACGCTTCGGTCAGAAAAGATTAGGTCGGTATATTGAGCCTTACGTAGAATATCGATGCCGGTAAAGAACTGCACTATTCCGTAGCTCGCTACCATAATCATAGCACTGAATAAAGTTTTCAAAAAAAGCGTGATCTTCTCAGTCGCATTCACTCTTAAGACCCAGAAGGCTATCAAAAGAGCATATAAGGTAAGAATCAAACGCGATGATCGAATGATCTCTCGACGCTCGAAAATCGACAAATCTGGGATCAGGGCCGCACCCAGCACAATAAAGAAAATAAAGCCCCAAAGTAGAAAATCCCCCTGAAAGCGTAGAAACTTAAGACTTTCTTTGCGGATCAGACGACTCACTACTACGAACACCGCCGTGAGGGTCAAAAGCGCCGCACCTAGCTCCATCCCCGCGATTGAACAGGTCAAAGCCACCACGTAAAGGCACAAGACCATCCATACCCATTTTGCCAACTTGTGATTCTTAAGATTTTCCATGAAGTGGAATAGTAACGGAAATCTATTGAACTTCAATGCAGTGCTTAAAAAGCTTAGGCCTTTGACACCCCGCTCGGGGTCTTCTAAAAAAGCTGGGATAACAAAAACAAATAGACTCCATAAAAAGGACAACCAAATGCAAATACGATTGCTATCATTTTTAGCGACCGCCTTGTTAGGCTCATCTGCTTGGGCAGGCGAAGCCGACTTAATTTTGCCGAATCTCGATGTCATGTTCAATGTACATGGCACTGAAATTTCGGGCGCTACCATTCTATGGGCTTCAATGTTCATAGCCGTTTTAGGCTGCTTATTCGGCCTCGTGGAATTTTTTAGAGTTAAAAAATTACCAGCGCACAAATCACTCTTAGAAATCTCTGAGTTGATTTATGAAACTTGCAAAACCTATATGGTGACGCAAGGTAAATTCCTAGTGGTACTTCAGCTCCTTATCGGCGCGTGTATCGTACTTTACTTCGGCTTCTTGCAAGGCAAAGACTTCGGAACTGTAGCCCTCATCTTGATGTGGTCAGTAACGGGTATCTTGGGTTCATTCGGTGTGGCTTGGTTCGGTATCCGTATCAACAACTACGCAAATGCCCGCACAGCTTACGCGTGCCTCAGCAAAAAACCGTACAATGTAATGGGAATTCCACTTCAATCAGGTATGTCGATTGGTGTTCTTCTTATCTGTATTGAACTCATCCTTATGATCATGATCTTGCTACTTGTACCAGCTGATAAAGCCGGCGCTTGCTTCATCGGTTTCGCGATCGGTGAATCACTGGGTGCTTCTGCACTTCGTATTTGCGGTGGTATCTTCACGAAAATCGCAGACATCGGTTCAGATTTGATGAAGATCGTTTTCAACATCAAAGAAGATGATGCTCGTAACCCGGGTGTTATCGCTGACTGCGTTGGTGACAATGCGGGTGACTCTGTTGGCCCCACAGCTGACGGTTTTGAAACTTACGGCGTAACTGGTGTTGCTCTTATTAGCTTTATCTTACTTGCAGTTGGTATGACTCCAACAGCTGACGGCAATCTTGTTCTTGGCGAAAATGGCAGCTACCTACAGGCGCTATTCATCGTTTGGATCTTCGCAATGCGCGCTCTTATGATTTTGACTTCAGTATTTTCATACTGGATCAACGGCGCGATCTCTCGCGCTCTCTATGCTGACAAAGACCACTTCGATTTTGAAGCTCCACTGACTTCACTTGTATGGATCACTTCAATCGTTTCAATCGTCGTCACTTACGCTGTAAGCTGGATGCTCATGGGTAACGCAGGCGACTTGTGGTGGAAACTTTCTACGATCATCAGCTGCGGTACAATTGCTGCTGCGATCATCCCTGAAATGACAAAAATCTTCACTTCAGCAAAATCTAAACACGTTGCTGAAATCGTAGCGGCTTCACGCGAAGGCGGAGCCTCTCTAACAATTCTTTCTGGTCTCGTTGCAGGTAACTTCTCAGCGTTCTGGAAAGGTATGGCAATGGTTGGCCTTATGTTCATCGCTTACCTAACTGCTAACACAGGCCTCGGCGAATTCATGGTTTACCCAGCGGTATTCGCATTCGGTTTAGTGGCGTTTGGTTTCTTGGGCATGGGCCCAGTAACAATCGCAGTGGATAGCTATGGTCCGGTGACAGATAATGCTCAGTCAGTATTCGAGCTTTCACAGATCGAAGCCAACACAGCTGATCACGCAGAAATCGAGAAACAATTGGGTTTCAAACCTGATTTCCACCAAGGTAAATTGTATTTAGAAGAGAACGACTCTGCTGGTAACACGTTCAAAGCAACAGCTAAGCCTGTATTGATCGGTACTGCAGTTATCGGTGCTACAACAATGATCTTCTCGATCATCCTTTTGATGAAAATTAAACTCGATCTATTAGACCCACGCGTTCTTCTTGGCTTGATCACTGGCGGAGCGGTTATTTACTGGTTCACTGGCGCATCTATGCAAGCTGTTACAACTGGTGCTTATCGTGCAGTTGAATACATCAAAAAGAACATCCGCCTTGATTCAACAGCTAAAGCTTCAGTTGAATCATCAAAAGAAGTTGTGAAAATCTGTACTCAGTACGCTCAGGCCGGAATGGTGAACATCTTCGGTGTGATCTTCTCTTTCACACTTGCGTTTGCATGTTTCGATGCGACTTACTTTGCAGCTTACTTGATCTCAATCGCAGCCTTCGGTCTCTTCCAAGCTATGTTTATGGCTAACGCCGGTGGCGCTTGGGATAACGCGAAGAAAGTGGTTGAAGTTGATCTTCGCGAAAAAGGCACTGAGCTTCACGCAGCAACAGTTGTTGGTGATACTGTAGGTGATCCATTCAAAGATACTTCATCAGTGGCTTTGAACCCGATCATTAAGTTCACAACACTTTTCGGTCTATTAGCAGTTGAAATGGCTCACGAAGTTGGCCCAGTAGCGCAGTACTTCGGTATCGTGCTCTTCGTCATCGGCCTCTTCTTCGTATGGCGCTCTTTCTACGGCATGAGAATTACTACTCAGACTGTTAAAGAAGGCGCAGCCAACGCTAAGCGCGCAAGCACAGCGAAGGCTTAAGGTACGGGATACCTTATAACGCGTCCGTGAGAATTTCACGGACGGACACTTTAAGACCCAGGAGAAATCCTGGGTTTTTTGTTTCTGGCTATTATCTTTTCTAGTCATAGCTAACTAAATATATTTGACACAATTAGCTGCGATTTGGAAACTCAAGCCAATGGAATGGTCTGAAGTTAAAATACGAGAACCTTTATATCTTAATATTGGCGGCTATATGGATTGTGATCCAAGCCCCAATTATCTCAATTATATATCTGTCGACATGAGTGGTACGGCCACCACATCTGTTAAACATAATCTCACAGAACCTATTCCTTTAGATGATAACTCGGTCGACCGTATTTTGACCGAGCACTTCCTTGAACATACGACTCCTCAAGACATGACTAAAATATTTAATGAATTTTACCGTATTTTAAAGCCCGGCGGAATAGTACGTGCGGCTGTACCTGATTATAATCATCCACGAGATATGCCATTCTTAAAGATGGGAAATGATCCTCGCCACACCGATCACTTTACATTAACCACTTATTCAAAAATCAAAGAGATAGTAGCTCAGTCAAAATTTAAAACAGCAAAGTTTTATCACTATTGGGATGAGTCTCGCCAGTTTCACTGTCAGCCTATTGATTACTCTATTGGCCATATAAAACGCACACCGGATAATGATCCTCGCTGTAAAATGCCTGCGAGTTTTTTAAAAAGATGTGAAATTTATATATCGAACTTTTTCTACAAACTAAAGATGGGCTCAAAGCTTCAAGCCAACGATCTCCTTTTTCGTCGCGGCAGTAAATATGCCGTCACATCTTTAGTTTTTGATCTTAAAAAAGAAGCCTAATATTTTAGACCGGTCCCATTTCGCCCTGGCACTCCTTTTGCCTTTCATAGGTGGTAAAACCACAGAAGTGGTCAAAATGACTCTGATCTGATTTAAAAAGGGGTAAATATGAATCTCGCTCGACAAATTCTGGCTATGTTTCTTTTCAGCGCTGCAGCTTTTGCTGGAGCATTAAGCCAACAAGCCACCGAGTTATCAACTCTCCTCAACCGAAATGAAACGCGCTTGAGCACCGATCAAGCTCAGGATATTCGCCGCTACCTCGATCTCGCCATTGAAATTGCTGAGAAGCCGGGCTCATCAAGTCCATCTGCTTGCTATAATAAAGCACCGAGCTGGTTGAGTAACGATCAGAAAATTCGTCTTTGCCAAGGTAGTACCGAAGCCGCAGTTGAGTGCTTTAATGCGGCCCCAAGCTGGCTTAGTGGCGATCAGAAAATTGATCTTTGCACAGATGGCGGAACAGAGCGCACGGCAAAGTGCTTTAACTCGGCCCCAAGTTGGCTGAGCGGTGATCAGAAAATTGATCTTTGTAAAAGTGGTGGAACAGAAGAGGCGGCCGAATGTTTTAACGCCGCTCCCAGCTGGCTCAGTGCCGAGCAAAAACTTCGGCTCTGTTCAGATCAAGGCACTACCGCCCGTGTGAAGTGCTTTAACGATGCCCCATCTTGGATGGGCGTTGAAGACAAACTGAAGCTCTGTAATCGATAAGCGCACCTCAGTCTCGCCATCTTGAAGAAGAGCACACAAAGAGCTAAGCTCAATTGATGAGTAAAAAGTCACTTTACATCTTCAGGCATGGCGAGACTGATTGGAATAAAGCCAAACGCTTTCAAGGTCATAGTGATATTGACCTGAATGCCCTTGGCCGTGAGCAGGCGGCTAATCTGCAATCGGTTTTAGCGCAAGTTCATCCGCAAGTGATTTTATCTTCAGATCTCAGCCGCGCTCACAATACGGCGAAGATTGCGGCCATTAAACTTCTGGCAGTTCAACCGAAAATCGAAATTATTACGACTCCACTATTAAGAGAGGCTCATCTTGGAGACGTTGAAGGCCTCGAGCGCGATGTGATTATCGAGCGTTATGGCGAAGAGTTTATCGAGCGCTGGTTTGACCCAAAACACGTGGATTTTGCTTTTCCCAATGGCGAGACGAAAATGGCGCACCTTGAGCGTCTTATAAAAACCATTAATGATCTGCTTCAGTCCCACTCGCACCTTGATCGCTTCGCGATTTCAACTCATGGCGGGTCTGTGCACCGCTTTATTCATCACTGCGAGAATCCGCCGCAAGAGCGCATTTTTGTGACGAACGGTTCGCTCCATCATATTGAGATCGAGCTCTCTACTAAGAAGTGGTTTTATCGCGGGCAAATATCTTAAAGTGTCCGGAACTTACGAACGGGAACCAGGTACCCTCTACCCTAAGCGCCTTCGATTTCGGCTTCGGGGTCACGCTCGGCACGAAAGGTGGCGAGGATAATACCCGCCAAACCTGAGGCTACGATGTCATGACCGGCGTCGATCAGGGTCATAACAGAATCAATGTTCATAAACATATAGTGCATAGAAATATTGGGAGCTAAAAAACCCACACCCACCATAAGGCCCAGAGTGAGGCCGCGCTGCCAATCTTCGATCACGGCAATTTGAAACATCCAAGATAAGAGATAACAAAACGAAATTGAGCAAAAAATCGCGGCCACGAACGGTAAATTACCGGCATTGCGAGCAATAGGCTGTACCATTCCGTTCATCCACAGCTTTCCGAAGAAACTGGGGTGGTACCAGATAAACCCTAAGATTTGTTGAACAATAACGGCCGTCAAAACAGCCTTGTGATTGAGCTTCATGCGGACTCAAGCTACATTTTTAGAAATGGAAGTACAACAGCAGTTTTTCGAGCAACTTTTGATTTATCTTGGCATTTCACTTCTCTTGGTGCCCATAGCGCTAAGATTAAAATTAGGCTCAATTATTGGCTACTTAATGGCCGGTGTATTGATCGGGCCGAGCGCCCTCAAACTTGTAAAAGATTCTCAAGCCGTGTTTCATTTCGCTGAATTTGGCGTTGTTATACTTCTATTTTTAATCGGCCTCGAGCTTCAACCTAAAAAACTTTGGTCCATGCGCGGACCCGTTTTAAAACTCGGTCTCTCACAAGTTTTAATCGGTACACTTTTATTAGGCATCGCTTCACCGCTATTATCGGGGCAAAGTTTCTCATTCAATCAAAGCTTAGTGGTCGGATTTGCTTTAATTATGTCATCAACCGCCTTTGCCCTTCAGCTTATGAAAGATTTTTCTGAAAACGGCACCGAACAAGGCCGCTCGGCTTTTTCTGTTTTATTATTTCAAGATATTTCGGTCATCCCGGCCCTCGCCCTATTACCCATATTATTTTTAAGCACTGGTGAGGGTGCTATTATAAATCCGACAAAAATTGTAGGCAGTCTTTTGGCCATTGGCGGAATCATTTTCGCCGGTCGCTACGTTGTTCGTTATGTTTTTAGAATTGTGGCGGCGACTCATGTCCGCGAACTCTTCACCGGCCTCGCCCTCTTTGTTGTGATCGGCACCGCTTCGATTATGCATCTTGTAGGTCTCTCTATGGCCCTCGGTACTTTTATCGCCGGCGTTCTTTTGGCCGAGAGCGAATACCGTCACGAAATCGAAGCGGATTTAGAGCCTTTCAAGGGCTTACTCCTCGGTTTATTTTTTATCTCGGTAGGAATGTCGCTTAATTTAAGTTTAATTTTTGAAACTCCAGGTCAAATTGCAATTTTAGTCATAGGACTTATTTCTTTGAAGTTCAGCCTTCACTACGCGATTGCCCGCGCCAATAATATTTCTCATATGCCGGCTCTTAAGTTTTCACTCCTTCTCGCTCAAGGTGGAGAATTTGCTTTTGTTCTTTTCGGAGTGGCCACATCACAGAACATTCTCTCTCAAGAACAGGTAGCTCCGCTATCGGTTGCGGTCACTTTGAGTATGGGGCTCAGTCCACTGCTATATGCGCAGCTCACGAATTGGCTGGCTCGTAAATCTGTCGTAACTGCAGAAGAGAAAAAATATGACAGTATTTCTGATCAACACCCTATCATCATTGTAGGTTTTGGCCGTTTTGGTCAGGTCGTGGCACGCGTATTGAGAATGAAGGGCTTGCAATTTACCGCGCTCGAAAACGACTCTGAAAACGTAGAGGGTGTGCGTAGATTTGGTAATAAAATTTTCTACGGAGACGCCTCTCGCCTCGATTTATTAGAAGCTGCGGGTGCTGGCAAAGCACGGCTTCTTGTTCTTGCTATTAATAATATTGAGAGTTCACTTAAAGTGGCCCAGGTCGTACGCCAGCACTACCCTAATCTTCATATCTTAGCGCGGGCCCGCAACCGGCAGCATGTTTTTGAACTGCGTGATCTTGGTGTGCAAGAAACGGTACGGGATACCCTGCACTCAAGTCTCTTTGCTGCCAAGTCTACACTTATGCGCCTCGGAGATTCTGAACTTTCGGCTGATATAGCCTTAAACTTTTTTAAGGATAACGATGAACAGCTGCTTAACGAGCAATATAAGAATCATAAATCAGAGGAGCATATGATCGCAGCATCAAAACTAGCCTCTACCCAACTCATTGAAGCCTTTGCGCGTGATCAGAAAGAGTGATAACTTTTAGCTAACACATACTCAAGTTCAGCAGAGGTTTTATGGCTAAAGAGTGGACCTATATTAACGTTCGACCTGATTCAAAAGCAAAAATCGATAAAGAAGATTTCGCTCGTGTGAACAAACACACTTGGAGAATTGTAACAAAAGAAACCGGCCGCAAAAAAGTTGTGACTAATATTATCGAAAAAGACGGTCGCAATCGCCAAATCTCTTTAGGCCAATTTTTAATGAAACCACCAAAAGGCAAAATGGTTTACCCACGTCGCTTTATGGAAGGTTTCGATTATCGCAAAGATAATTTGATCGTTTGCACAATGTCTGAAAGACAACGCATTTTACCTAAAGCCCGTAAAGGTGCGAGCTCTCGCTATAAAGGTGTTTCTTACATCCAAATTAAAAAACGCTGGAGAGCGGCTCTTAAAGTTGATGGGCAATCATTAACCATCGGCCATTTCTCAAACGAAAGCGACGCCGCTGTTGCTTATAACAAAGCTGCGCTTAAACACTTTGGTCCTAATGCTTACCAAAATATCGTTCAGCCTAAAAAAGTAAAACGCCAGCATGACGAATGAGCTGGCTGAACTTTTAAAGCTCGATGCGGAGCTTGTTAGTATCGCCGAGAACTTTAAAATTCTAGCGCTCGTCGAATGGCCAAAGAAGGCAGAAGACGAGTTCATCGCTAGCTGGAAGAGCGGAAGCCCAAAAATTCCAACCATTGAGTATCCTAAGCACGACTTCAAAGAGAAGCTCGACAAGCTGGATAACATTATCAAACGCACCGATATCCAGCACCCGATCGCTCAGTTTCTTCATCAAACGGCAAAAAGTTATTTCTATGCCTATCAGATGATTGAGAACTTAGGTCGACCGGCTATGACCCAGAATTCCATTCGAATCTACGGTCAGCCGACGGATAAAGTTGAAGGCACAGCCATTACCAATATTGAAGCGGCTCAATTCTTTATTGAATCCGCCGATCTTTTCGATGATGCCTACCAATTGGGCGAAGAAGAGAGCTGCATACTCGCTGACTCCATTCGCGATCAGCTTGAGGCGGCCACTAAACTTGTGATCACAGATGACAAGGTTGATATCATTATCAGCGACAATCTTGTGCCTAAGGCTGCGGCCGGTGTCACACGGGTTCGTTTGCGCTCTGGCACTTGTTATTCACGTTATGATTTTCAGCAGCTCTTACACCACGAAGTTTTCGTGCACACTCTAACGGCGATCAATGGCCGTAATCAGAAAAGCCTTACAAGTCTGCGCCTGGGCTCTCCCCGCACGACCGGTACACAAGAGGGTCTTGCCACATTCGCTGAACTCGTAACAGGTTCCATTGATTTAGGTCGCTTAAGACGTATTGCACTTCGAGTGATTGCCACGGATATGGCTTTGAAAGGTGCGAACTTTTTCGAGATTTATAAATTCTTTACCGCCAACAAGCAGTCGGATCATGAAAGCTTCAGCTCGGCTCGTCGTATTTTTCGTGGCGGCGACCCTAATGGTGGAGTCGTCTTCACCAAAGATTCTGTTTACTTAGATGGTCTACTTACCGCTCACTCATTTTTCAGATGGGCCATGAAGAACCACCGCCTTGATTTAGCTCGGGTGCTTTTCTCAGGTCGCATGACCTTTGAAGACGCTGTACGTCTAACTTCACACGAGGATACGAAGATTATTGATCCTCCCAAATATTTACCGCCGTGGATTCAAAATTTCCATAGCCTTGGTGCCTATTTAGCCTTCTCGCTCTTCGCCAACAAAATCAAAGTAGATAACCTCAACCGGGTCTTCACCGCGTAGTTGCGTCGGCGCAGTCGCCAGCACTTCCACGCTTTACTTTTGTGGCCACTTTGACTCCAAAGAATCCGGCATGCGCCTTGCTCAGTAAGAATTCTATGTCACTCGTTGGCGTCATTTCGGCGCCACAGCGACCGGGGGTTAATATGGACGCAGCAGCAAACGGCACAGGCTTAGGGCAAAGACTTTCACTACTAGCGAAACTCAAAGGCCTAACACAAGAACAGATCGCGAAGAGCTGTTCAATGTCTCGCATTTCTGTAAACCGCTTCTTCAAGGAGCATACAGAATTACGCGCAAGTGATTTCAAAACGTTGTTATCAACACTGGGAATCGATCTCGATAAAATTATCGATGCCGAAATTCAGCGCCAGATGTTTGGTGACCGCGAAAAACCATCGGAGCAGCGGATAAGCGCTTAGAGTTTAGCGGCGCTCTACTTCGTGAGCGGAAATAGCTGGATGTTCATTTGGAAGACGCGGTCGCCTTTTTCTTTTTCGCGGGCCATGAGGGCGTCTTTGTAAATACGTTTACGTAAGTGACGAAGCTCGAACTTTAATTTTTCAAACTCAGCTTCAGTTAAGCAAACTGTGAGCGAGCCAAACTCGCGGTCTTGAGGCTTGCCGTAAAGTAAAGACTCCATGCCGAGATAAATCAGCTCGGCTTGAAGCTTACGAATCAATTCAGTTGGAATCTCTTCTTGGTTCGGCGCAGCCGCCACACCTTTTTTGACTTCACCTGTTTGTTCATCACGAACGAGTGAGCCATTCTTAAACAAGATTTCTAGGGCTTTACGTAAATCGTCTTCTTTGATGATGCCTTGTAAATGCTCGCGCAAAGAATCTAAGGCAAAGCTCATATTCTTCTGATCAGCCATTGCTGAAAGAACCCAAGCCGCCCAATTCGGAGAATTTAATACCGCATCGGCACGCACTTCTCCCGTTCTTACTTTCTTCTTCATGCGATATTCGCTGAGACGACGAAGGTGACGGTTTTTCTCAAGTGGATCCATCGCTTGGCCGTACTCAACTAAAAGCGCAAACTCTTCTGTCTCACGCTTATCGAGGGCCATGGCTTTAGCAAATTTACGAACGGTCGCCGGAGAGAGATTACGCTCCCCATCGATAATTAATTTCAAATAGTTTGGCGACTTGATATCAGCAGCGGCAGAGAAGTTTTTGTAGGTGTAACTGCCGAAAGAATCTTTGTGGAGATGAACTTTGAAACCGAAAAAGTCTTTCAAATACTGTCTGAAGTCCGTATAAACAGACAACTCAGGTTTTGTTGCTTGGGCGCCCGGAATAGGAAGTGTCGTTTGAAATTCCATAGGGTACTATAATTTCACTTTGAAAATTGATATGTCAAAAGAAGACTTTTACTCATTAACACCTGATTACGTTTTAGATGCGGTCGATGCCGCCGGCTTCCGAACTACAGGTGAGCTTTTGCAGCTCAATAGTTACGAAAATCGGGTCTTTGAACTCTCTATTGAACCTGATAGCAGCCCACACTCTAAGGTTATCGCTAAATTCTACCGCCCCGGGCGCTGGAGCGAGGAATGTATCCTTGAAGAGCACGAGTTCATTTTCGACCTCCTGCAAAATGACCTGCCCGTTGTCGCGCCGCTGATTCAACCAAACGGGAGCAGTCTCTCGCTACAAAACGGGATATTGATGGCCGTCTTTCCGAAAGCTCGGGGACGTTTAGTGCAAGAACTGAATGATCAAGAACTTGTGCGCGTGGGCCGAAGCCTTGCGAAAATGCACAATATTGGCGAGCAAAAAGAATTTCAGCACCGCCCGATTTTAGATACGGAAAGTTATGGCTGGGATAATATTGACCACCTTCAAAGCTGGATTTCACCTGAAGTGCGTTCGCGGTATACAAATGCCGCCGAAGATATTTTATATTTTCTTGAAGACCGATTAGATCCGCTTAAAAAAATTCGTATTCATGCGGATGTTCATAAGGGAAATCTTTTGCAAGTGGATATGGCCGATCAAGTCCGCGAATATTTCTTCGTCGATTTTGATGACTGCGCCACAGGAAATCCTATTCAAGATCTTTGGATGCTTATGCCTGGCAATGAAGAAGATACGAAAGTCGAAATGGCTGCCTTACTTGAAGGTTACACTGAATTCCGTCATTTCAATCATGCTGATTTAGAAGTGATCCCGGCATTAAGAGGCCTCAGAATTATTCACTATGCCGCTTGGATCGCAAGACGCTGGAAAGACCCGAGCTTTCCTCGCCTTTTCCCTAACTTTTCAGATTATAATTATTGGGCCGCAGAGACCGATGCGCTTGAAGGGATTGCGCGAGGGCTCGGGTAGATCAGCGTACAGAGCGAGGCAAACCAATTTACGCGCCGCGCACTCGCACCCAGCTCAGGTACCTTTTGCTTCACCCTCCTGCTTTTGCTAGATTGCGGACGGCCGAGACCCGTGCAATGACGGTCTTGACGAATCCCGCTAGGCCCGAAAGGGAGCAACGGTACTCAGGATTTCATGTGACATGGGACCCTCGGCCACTTTTTTTAAATTCTAGTGATCTCAAAAGATAAGCTGGAGGGGTTCTGTCTTATCAAGTTATAGCACGTAAATGGCGATCAAAAAGTTTTGCAGATCTTGTGGGTCAAAGCCATGTCAGCGAAACTTTGCTCAATGCCCTGAAGAATGATCGTCTTCCTCACGCGCTTCTTTTCACCGGCCCACGCGGTACCGGTAAAACTTCAAGCGCCCGTATTTTAGCCAAAAGCTTACGTTGCCCAAACGCGAAAGATTTTATCCCGTGCGGAAAATGTTCTGAATGCGAAGATATTGCCAGCGGCCGCGCCGTCAATGTTATCGAAATTGATGGAGCCAGTAATAACGGCGTCGACGCCATCCGCGAACTTCGCGATAGCGTTGGCTACATGCCTTCAACCGGTAAATACAAAGTTTATATCATCGATGAAGTGCACATGCTCTCTGGCAGCGCTTTCAATGCCCTCTTAAAAACTCTTGAAGAGCCGCCGCCGCATGTGATCTTCATTATGGCGACAACTGAAGTTCAGAAAATTCCGAATACGATTTTATCGCGCTGTCAGCGCTATGATTTTCGCCGTATTGCCACTCGCCTGATCGCCGATCATTTAAAAACAATCTGCGCACAAGAAGGTATTAAAGCTGATAACGAAGCTATTTGGATCATCGCCCGCCAAGGTGATGGATCAATGCGTGACAGTCAGTCACTCCTCGATCAAGCTATCAGCTTTTCAAATGGGGCTTTGACTCAGAAAAAAGTCACTGAGGTTTTAGGTCTGACTGATCGTGGGCTTATCGTTGATTCCGTGATCGCTTTGGTAAATCGCGATCAAAAATTAATTACCGATATTATCGAGCGTCTTTTCAATTCTGGTTACGACCCGATCATTTACATGCGCGATTTGCTCGAAGAGCTTCGTCATGTGATGGTTCTAAAAGTGGCACCGGACAAATCAGAAGGTTTAGTTGATCTCGCAGCCGAAGAAATTGAGCACCTTAAAAAGATCAGCACTGATCTTTCGGCCGAAGATATTCACCTGCTTTTCGACATGGCACTTAAAGGCTCAGCTGATTTACATAAAGCTCAAGAACCTCGCGTCGTTCTAGAAATGGTTCTGCTTCGCATGTCTGTGGCACCAAGAATTCAAAGCTTAATGAATATGCAATTCACTGTAGGAGCGTCAGCGCCTACAGCTGGGTCGCAAGCGCCAACACGTGCTCAGATCAACTCTGCTTCGACCCACCCTCAATCATCAGGCCGAACATCTCTGCAAAATATGGCGCCGTCAGCCCCGGCTTCAACAGGTTCACCGGCTATTTCAAGTGATGAAGCTAAGTGGTTAGATCTCGTAGATAAGATTAAAAAAGTGAACGGCGTTGTGGCGGCTAAAGTTGAGCACATGCACGTTTTAAAATTAACTTCTGATACGCTTGAGCTGGGTATTCCTGAGCAGTATAAATTCCTAACAGCGCAAGTGAACGATGCGGCTTTCAAAAAGAAAATGGCCAACTACGTGACGACATTCTGGGGTGTGAACCTCGCCGTTACGTTTAAAGAAATTGCGGCGCAAAAAAGCGATACCAAAAGCGCCAATCAACTCACTCAAAAAAAAACAGCTGATGATAAACAAAAACTTCAGGACGAAGTCGAAAATCATCCTTTAGTGAAATCAGCTAAGAATATTTTTAGTACACAGATTACTTCTATCAAGGAGAGCCAAAAATGAAGGGTTTCGGAGCCGGTGGTTTGCAGAACATCATGAGACAAGCCAACCAAATGCAAATGAAAATGAAAAAAGCACAAGAAGAACTAGCAACTCAAGAGTTCTCAGGCACTTCAGGCGGTGACGCTGTGGTTGTTAAAGTGAGTGGCGCACAAAAAGTTTTGTCAATTCAGATAAAGCCTGATGTGATGAGCTCTGGAGACGTTGAAATGTTACAAGATCTAATTGTAACGGCGACGAACCAAGCTTTAACGACAGCTAAAGAAACATCCGAAAAAGAGATGTCTAAAATTACCGGCGGCATGGGTATGCCAGGAATGTTTTAATGATTCAGAATGTGCCTTCATTAGATCGTCTGATCAATGAGCTCTCGAAATTACCGGGAGTTGGGCCGAAGACTGCTGCACGCTTGGCCTATCACATTCTAAAAAGTCCCGAGTCTTACAATAAAAGTCTTCAATCTGCCTTAGAGGCCGTTAGCACGACCGTTCATGAGTGCTCGCAGTGCTACACTTACACTGAAGAAGAAAACCTCTGCGTTTTATGCAAAGATTCGTCTCGCCGCAAAGACCTTCTCTGCGTCGTTGAAGATCCTGCTGATATTTCACGCATCGACTCTTCTGGAGCGTTTCAGGGCCAATACCACGTTCTTCATGGAGCCCTCTCACCCCTAGATGGAATATCGCCAGCCGATATTCGCCTCGCTCCACTTTTTGCCCGCCTTGAAAGTGGTGTTAAAGAAGTAATTTTGGCATTAGATGCTGATCTTGAGGGCGATACGACCGTTCTTTATATTGCCAAACAGTTACGAGATAAGGATATTAAAGTAACGAGAATCGCGCACGGAATCCCAATCGGCGGTGATATTGATTATATCGACCATCGCACATTAGGCCGCGCATTAGAAAACAGGGTTGAACTTTAATGTCATTTATTAATTACAACGCTAAAGAGATTCACTGCAAAATCGTTTATTACGGGCCTTCACTCAGTGGCAAAACGACGAATATTCAATGGGTTTACGCTAAATCCATCGCTGAAGATAAGTCTGAACTCGTTGAGATTCCTACAGAAGTTGAGCGCACATTATTTTTTGATTTCTTACCTTTAGAAGTAGGTGAAATTCGCGGCTTTAAAACTCGATTTCACCTTTACACAGTTCCGGGCCAAGTGGTTTACGATGCCAGTCGAAAGCTCATCCTTAAAGGCGTTGATGGCATAATTTTCGTGGCCGACTCACAAGCTGAGCGTATGGATGACAATCTTCAGTTCTTGGCGAACCTCGAGAAGAATCTTGAGCAACAAGGCACCGATATCAATACGATTCCTCTAGCTATTCAGTATAATAAGCGCGATCTCCCTAATGCTTTACCAATTGCTGAGCTTCGCTCGGCTCTCAATCGCTTCAATGCTCCTGACTTTGAAGGCCGCGCTCATGAGGGCGCTGGTGTTTTCGAAGCTCTCAAAACTACATCTAAAGCTATTATTACGACCCTTAAGGGTGGCGAGATCTAAGAAAGTTGTACAATTCCTACTTTTTTCTTACCTGACCAGAGTCATATTTTGTTAGAAAGCCCTTAGCCAAAAGGAGCTTTTATGATTAAAGCATTTTTAACTGCCCTCGCTCTCTCATCGCTAGTTTTACTATCTGCTGTAACTAGCTTCGCTGATGCCCCTTATTCAAAACTCACGCAGGTGAATCGTGACGGTAAAATTTCAGCTCGTGTTGTTTATAATTTCTGGAGCGGCGAGTACCCAATGCCCGTTATCGATTTAGCCACGGAAATTGGCGGCAACTCAGCCATTATGGTTGAGAAAAGCTTTAATAACTTAGGTCAAACAGCTCTTTGCACAGCTAATAATGGTATTTATCACCCATGGTCAAAAACAGCCAACTCAGTCAAAAACTATTTATCGATTGTGCCACTTCAAGAATATCGGCTTCTTAAAACTATGAATTTCGATGCGACTGTTTATGACGAAAAAACTGGTGACCCTACGACTGTAGAAATTAAAGCTCGCAAAAGTGATCTTCTCACTCGTGTTGTTTACTTATCTGAAGGTTATTGCTCGGGTGAGTTAGTGCTCGCTCCAAAACTCAAACGAGCTCAAGTTGATTTCTCATGTGACCAAGTTGAAGATGTGACTTTATTTAAAAAGACAGCTCAATCGCAAGATGATGAGTTCTCTGAGCAGTGGATCGAAGTGAACTGCCTTGAAGGCTTCACTGGCTATATTCGAGATCAGAACCTTTTGACGTCTCCGGGTGCCCAGGAAGGCCGCATTTTAGGTTATGGCGAAGTCGGCCCAGCTGAATAAGCTCGCGTAATGGGTGGAGCGCTGCTACCAGCCACACCCTTTGCACCGGCTGCCATCTAGGTGTACAAACCTTTTATGAGCAGCCTTACCTCTCTCAAAGAAGAAATTCTCTCTCTAAAAAAACAGAAAAATGCTGTGATCTTAGCTCACTATTACGAAGATGGTGAGATTCAAGATATTGCTGATCACGTTGGCGACAGCCTTTATCTTGCTCAGCAAGGTGAAAAACTCACCGCTGATGTGGCTCTTATGGCCGGCGTTGTTTTTATGGCCGAGACGGTCAAAATCTTATCGCCGACAAAAACTGTGCTTGTACCTGATCTGGGAGCGGGATGCTCCCTCGTCGACCACTCCCCGTTTGATAAGTATCTGGAATGGCGCCGACAGCACCCGACGGGCATTGCCGTCACTTATGTGAATTCCAGCGCTTTGGTAAAAAGCATCACGGATGTGGCCTGCACCTCAAGTAACGCTGAGAAAATCATCGCGGCCATTCCACCAGGACGCCCCATTCTCTTTGGCCCCGATCGTAATCTCGGTCGTTATTTAGCAAAAAAACTTGGGTTAAAAATCGGCAGCGAAATGATTCTTTGGCCCGGAGCCTGCCAGGTTCATGTCTTATTCTCAGCGCGAAAGCTTCATGATCTCAAGAGAGATAACCCTGGCGCCCCTGTTCTCGCCCACCCCGAATGTGATGAAGTTGTCCTCGAGCAGGCTGATGTCATTGGCTCTACCTCTCGCTTATTAGAAGAAACGCAAAAGAACCCCGCTCAAAAATTTATCGTGGCCACTGAAGAGGGTATTTTTCACCAGATGAAAAAGTCCCGCCCTGATGCTGAGTTTATTCAGGCACCGGCCGAAGGCAGCTGCGCCTGCAATCAATGTCCTTATATGAAGATGAACACCCTCGAGAAAGTTCGTAATGCCCTTCGTGATTTGAAGCCGCAGATTGAAGTGGCTTCGGATATAATAGAGAAAAGCCGAATCCCACTACGTCGTATGCTCGATATTACGGCAGGGTTGAAAGTCGAATGGCCAACAGAATTTCGCGGGTGAAGGCTGGTCGCCAGGCCAAGCCTGAACATCAGATAAAACCGAATCTTTTAGAGAAGAAATTAAAGGCTGTAAAAGCTCCCTTCAGAAGAGCTTTTATAACTCAGAAATGGGCGGCCAATAAACCTGAACATCGTAAACTCATTCGCAAGAAGCTTTTCGCCTTAACAAAAGACCCCCAAGTTCTAGAATTGTCGACTGTCTCAAAATGGGATTCAGGTTACTTTTCGATTTCACACAATCCCTCTTATGGAGCTTTGGTTACCGCCAAACAGCCCATCGGCATCGATATCGAGCAGACTCAGCGAGTGATTAGCGCACGTGTACTGGCGCGCATTGCAAGCCCTCAAGAACAAGAGTTGGGACTCACACCTATCGAGATTTGGGCGGCCAAAGAATCCGCCTTTAAGGCCTATTCTGCTCTCTACAAGATCCGCACTATAAGCGAGATAAACATTAGAGGTGTGAAAAAAAATATTTCTTCAAAAACCTTCAAATTCTCTTTTATCTCTAGCAAAAACAGTGAGTTAGTAGATTTAGGCTGGGGTTGCGTTTTTAACCTGCGAGATACCACTATGGGAATCGCCTGGTTAAAGGCTTAACTTTAGTCCAGTCCCGCCGATCAATTATGTACAGGCCACACTTGGCCGGAGGGATGTATGTCGAAAGATAAAAGAGTCGCGAACCGCAAAGATATCGACTTCATAAAAGTGAATGATTTAACAGCTGTTATGGATTATTCGGTGATCGCGCAAACGGGCCAAATCATCAATGCTTCAGCGAGTGGTTTCTTACTACAAATTGATCGTAAGGATATTCTACCACCTGGTTTAAAAGAAAATCTCACCCTTGATTCGACCCTAGGTCAGCAAGTGGTGCTTTATTTACCGCAAATGAATTTAGATTTAGACGGAACAATCACCCGTGCTTCACATATGGGCCGCGGACGCTTTGTGGTCGCCATTGATTTCTCGTCCGAGGTTCCTGTTTACTGGCGCGATTGCCTCATCGATCTTCTACCGGCACCGGGAGAAATTGAATATTCTGAGGAAGAGGAATAATCATCGGCAGCGTCACGCTGCCGATCTGTCGCGAGGTCGCGAGAGTGATACACTATTGTCCTCTCGTACAGGCAACCGTATTATCTCGCGCTTATCCACTCAATAAAAATTCTTAACCAAAGAAAAACTAATACCATCCTATAGCTCTACCCTAGAGATGTTTTGCCACTGATTACGTTGGCATCACAAGTGCTATTCCCCTGTAGTGCTAGTGTCAAACTAGCTACTGAAGGGGGCAAGATGAAACAATTCACAGGCATTTGTAGAATACTACTTACTTCTGCCGTCATATTAGCTGCGATCTTGCACAGTGCTCGCGCTGAAGAAAATTCATCTTCAAGTTCAATGAAAAATGTCAGCAGTAGCTCATCTGCCGTACCTGGACAGATTATTTCGACAATCGAAGATATGAATGTATCGGCGCTTGAGAAAAAATTCAGTCTCACTGCGGTTCTCACGAGCGAATCAAATCTTGAAAAAGAATCGAGCCATACTGATGAGAGCTCAGCGACTCTTGAACTCCTCCCATCATATAGAGTTTCGAGCAAAGCTAAGGTTGCAGCTCTTATCGCCGCTCAACGTGACTTGAGTGGTTTACAAGAGACAAAGCTCCTTAACACAACTCTTTATCTTCGTCGTGATCCTATTGCGCTCAACGAAGACTCTGCATTTTCTTTAACTTTGCAGGGTTTGCTCCCAACAGAAGAAAGAGCTCGTCAGGAATCTTCTTTAGAAGGTGGAGTGGGCGGCATCGTAAAAGTGGACTACAAATTTTCAAGCTTTAAAAAGCCATCGACTGTGAGCTACTCACTTAATACTTTCAAATACGTACACGATTTCGATCGTAATACGTCTCGTGAAGCTAATATCAGCTATCGCTTTCGTAATATCGTCACTTACGACGTCGAGCTTTCAAAAAAGTATAGCTTTAGTTTTGCCGCTTATTTTCAAAGTGGTTTTACCTACGACAATGTGGCCCGCGAGATTTTTTATCTCGAGCAAGGTCTTTCGTACGCAATAGATTCAAAATTCTCAGTGGCCTTACTTCACAGTACTTCAGGTTCGGCTTTTGAGAAGAACGGTAAAGATTGGAACGTTGAGGCTTACGACAGTCACAACTCTTCTCTCGCCGCTAGCTTAACTTATGTTTATTAATTTTTTAAAGAATTTTAAAGGGGACGTTATGAAAATCTTAAAGGCATTCGAAATCAAACATCTGCAGAGTTCATTTCTCTCTGCTGTCACAGTTCTAAGCTTATTCGCTGCGGGCTGCACGAAAGAGCGCCCATACAAGGCGGTCTTCGTTGACGAAGATACACACACTGCGAAGTCACTTTTGACTGAAGCTGGTAAGGGGCAAAAGAAAGAAGGCCAGGTTTATCCTGATGATGTCTACCTTTACTTTCCGTCAACGGTGAATGTGAGTCGTACAACTACAGCGAGTCGTCCTCACTGGGCTGGCGATGCGAAACTTGTGAAGATCAAATTCACAAAGGACGCTCTAAAAGTTGTAGAGATCGAAAAAGATCCACGCTTTCAGGATAATGATTTGAATAATGCTGCGGTTTTATCAATCCCAGTGAAACACGTATCCTTCAAGTGTGTACAAGATGCTGATGGCAAATGTACAAACCAAGAAGCTGAGAATAATGACATCAGCTGGTCACAAAAAGATCACTTTCAGGTGCTCGTGAACGATATGAAAGTTGAAGAAGTGAACTTCTTCCCTGAGCAGCTCTCGAACTTATTCTTCCCGTGCAACAACGTGATTGGTCAGGAATTCGCTCACTACGATGTTTCACCAGATGGATTAAACATCCAAATGGAAAAAACTTACCAAGCTAACATTATGTGTGCGGGTAACGTAGAGTCGCTTTCTGATCTTACATTCAAAGTGCGTTACCACTTCTCACTTATTAAGCTGAACTCTTTAGTGAAGAGCGGTTACAAAGCTTTGCCTTACTTACCAGGTGAAGAGAACACTTTCGGTTTCTTCGATACCCGAGTTAAAACTTTAGATTCGGATAACAACCAGACAGTGACAGGCGAAAAAGGTTTCGTGAATCGCTGGAGACCAGGCTCAAAGGTTGTTTACCATTTGAGCGAAAATTTCAATAAACCAGGTAATGCGAAAATTAAGAAAGCGACCATCGATGCTGTGGCCACTATCAATAATAGTTTAGCTAAAGCTGGTGCTGGTCTTGTTCTTGAAATCGCAGAGCCTTCTACTAAGTATGTTGAAGGTGACTTGCGTTTGAGCTCGATCATTCTTGAAGAAGATCCACTTGCGACTGGTCTTCTTGGTTATGGTCCAAGCATTGCTGATCCGATGACTGGTGAAATCGTAAATGCTCGTACAGTTATGTACATCGGTACTATGAAGAAGTACTTGAAGAACTCTTACGATGAACTTGTACATGAAAAATTAAATGCACTCGCAGCTGAAGCTGGGAAAAAAGGTACAGGAGAGGGTATCGTTGCCGCTAACGCAACTCCTGCTCAGCTTAAATTCTCTGAAGGACTTATTCAGTCTTTCATTAAGAAAGCTGGCGCAGATGCAGTAAGTGTTCCGGGTCATGTTGGTAAAAAGCCCAGCTTTAAAATGCTCGCAGCTGAATACAGTAAAGCGGCTCAACTTCTTAAAGTTTCAGGCGCCCATCGTCACGGCAGCGATAAGTATGGCCAGCACAGTCACGGCTTAAGAGAAGTGACTCGTGCACAATCAGATCTTAAAGGTCAACTTGATGCCTTCTTAACTGCGAACTGCATGTACGATGCTGAACTCTTTAACTTCACTGGAGCTATTGAAGACGAAGTTGAAAAAGTGATCGCTGAAGTGGGTCTTAAGCCATGGATTGCTTTGAATGCTGAAGAGCAAGAGAAAGTGATCAATGCACTTATGCCGTTTGTTTGGATTCCAACTTTCGTTCACGAACTTGGTCACAACTTAGGTCTTCGCCATAACTTTGGTGCTTCTGAAGATAAAGCGAACTTCTATACAGATGAAGAACGTAAAGACATGGGCATCAAACGTAAGTTTGCCTATAGCTCAGTTATGGATTACCCCTACAAGTCTACGAACGAACTTCAGATCATGGGCAAATACGATATCGCGGCTCTACAATTCGGTTACGCTGAAAAAGTAGAACTGAAAGATGGAAACGTAATTGGTCTTGAGCAATACCGTGCAGAAAAGCCAGAGCTTAAGCCTTACGATTTCTGCACCGATGAACACGTAGGTATCAACCCGAACTGTAATAGATTCGATGAAGGTACATCATTAACTGAAATTGCTCTTCACCACGCACAAGCGTACGAAGAGAGCTACGCAAAACGTAACTTTAGAAATAACAAATTGAATTTCTCACTCTACCAAGACGGCTCATACATGGGCTCAGTGGGTTCACACTTTGATTCAATTCGTGCCACTTTCGAAAGATACGAAAAGATCAAGCGCGCTTACGGCATTCCAGATGGACACGAAATCTGGAAGACGAATGAGTTCCTCAAAGATTTAAGAGGAGCGGTTGAAGTGTCCGCAGCGTTCTTGAAGAAAGTAATCACGACTTCTGATCTTCTGTGCGCAGTTGTTAAGAAGAGCGATCCGACAACGATCTCAGGACTCAAGTCACTGAAGTCAATGTCTCCAAATGGGGCTGCGACTTGCTTCGATACGGCTAACGTTTTCCCAGATGAAGACGAAGTGATCGTAGCTCAAGGCGGTAAGCTCTTCCAGAGCGCGAAAGACCCGAGAAACGGCAATCCCTACCTTGATCAAATCGATGTTCGCGGCATCTGGATCGATAAGCTTCTTGCTGTTGATACTTTAGTTGCACGTAAAACTGGAATCAGAAGTTTCGACGAGCTCAACGATAACATGCTTGATATTGCTGATCTCTCTGGTCCGATCCGTGAAACATTAGAGTCTGTGCTCAATGACGAAGTGGTGAGTGATATCACTTTAGTCACAAGCAATGGCCAAGTGATTGAAGGTCAGATTCCGGTTCAGTTTTACAGCGCCGCTGATGCACAGAACGGTCACTTAATTGAAGAGCCGCTTTCAGAAGGCTTAGCTAAACACTTAGGCATTAATGGTTCGGTTCCGTTCAATGAGTACTTGATTAGTGCACTCAAGACGCACCTTCCATCGAAGAGCACAATGAACGACCCAAGTTCATTACTCAACTCGATGAAAGTTCTCACAACTGTTCCAACAGATGGTCGTCCGATTGGTGACTTTGAAACAGTCACCATCGGTGGCGATGGTTTCTTAGCTCATAAGACAAGTCCATTAGCAGTTGCGATGATCAGCAAATTCAAAGCCACTTCGACTCTTGAATCAGCAATTGCAGGTGTAACGGCTAAGACTCCAGAAGAGCGCGTAAAGATTATTGTTGGCTCAATTCAAAAAGTGATCGAGCTTAAGAAAGCTGGAAAGACTCTTGAAGAGGGCGCCAGCGAATTCGAAAAACAAATCTTCGCAGTTGAAGGTTCGCTCATCGAAATGTTCTTAAACGGTGCTCTACAAGACTCAGGCTTCTACGCTCAAAGCGTAAGAAAGATGGCCGGTCAGTAAGTCCGCGAGTAAGCGTAAGCTATCTAAGACTCGCGGATAGGATATTAAAAACTATAATGCGTGAAAGGGCGGAAGCCCTTTTTCGCTCACGAGAAGAATTTGATAATGGGCCGGCAAGAACCAAGCGATACTTTCTAAGATACCACGGTGTTCGCCTTTTGCCGGATTTCCCAATGACTCCACTGAGAAACAAAGATCATAGCCACGGGCCTCAGTGCCCATCACAAGAATCTTCGGCTCTAAAACATTTTGCTGCTTAAAAAATTCTCTTAAAATAGTGCGCGCGTAATCTGGCAAATATTCTTTTGTCGGAGGACCAGCAATCACTTTTTCGCCAGCTTCGAACTTTACCTGCCCTGGGCGAACTTCTCCACCCGGTGCCTCAGATAAAAACTGACCTGTAACTTTTTGATTCCAAAGCATGCCGTAAGTGAAAACATAATCTGGCACAGATTTCTGTGGGTTCACAACAAGACCGATACCTTTGTCGGCGAGCCAATCTAAAACGCGAGGAGCTGGTTCTGTTCCGATGGGGTCAGTGACTACTAATAGGTAAGGCCAACCATCGGGTCCACCCGTTGGTTCTTCTTTGATGATATTTAAACGAGAATGTGGAAACGCGTGAAGAAAGTCTTTCTCCCACTGTTCATCGCGCTCAGCCTCATCACGGTGGAGAAGGTCGTGCAATAACTCTAAATGCTCATCAGTTTCAATTTCGCTCATGGCAGGGTTCTAACCCGATTACGGAGCCTTTTCAACCCGCTGTTTGCAACTCATTTGCTGAAACTGATAGATCAAATATAGACTCGCTCCGACCCAAATAAAGCCAAAGGAGATCCAAGAACCGGTGTCGACGGCCTCGTGGTACATGTAATAACCCACCAAGAACTGTAATGATGGCGCGATAAACTGAGTCATCCCCAAAAAACTGTAAGGTACGCGCTGCACAGCTACAGAGAATAAAAAGAGTGGGATGCCGGTGACCGCTCCCGACAGAATGAGCAAAGCCCAGTCTCGAGCCACTAATGTATATTCACTTTGCTGACGCAGAAAAACCGCAATGGCGGCCGCTGGCAGAAGAATCACTAAGCTTTCCATAACTGAAGAAAGTCGTGGTTCAATTCGCAGCATTTTCTTAAGAATTCCGTAACCGCAGAATGAAAGCGCCAGCACTAACGAAATCCATGGCAGAACATCACTGGCCACTACGCGCCAAAGAACTCCAACCGCTGCCACCAAAACAGCCATGAGCAAAGCTCGCGGTAGGGCTTCGCGAAAAATCATAACGCCGACAACGACGTTCAAAAGTGGATTGATAAAATAGGCTAAACTGCCTTCAAGTACGTGACCCGCGTTCACTGCATAAATATAAAGACCCCAGTTAAGGCTCAGCAGAAGGCTGGCAAAAAACGAGATCCACCAGTCTCTTGGGCTCTGCTTGAAGAGCTGAATAATCTTGGTGTTGGATGTGAGCTTTAATAACAACACATAGAAAAAGAAGGACCAAATAATACGGTGAAGCAGAATCTCAAAAGCCCCTAAGTGCCCTAAAAGTTTCCAGTAAATTGGAAAAAATCCCCAGAAGGTATAGCTCAATATTGCAGTTAATACGCCGACTCTATCGAGCCTAGACATCACAAGCCTCCCGGCGGTATAAACTAACTCGATGGAAGAGTTTGACCACGATAAAGAACATCCCCTTGAAGTCGAGATTCTATCTCGAGATGGTAGCATTCGTGAAGGATATTTAGTTCTTAGTGAGCGAACGCCGCAAGAGCGTGTGGTGCGTGCGGTTCAGGCTTTCTTTCTTTGGATGCTGGCCGCCCTCATCTCTTTATTTATTCCAATGCTTCATTTTATTTTGGTCCCGGCATTTATTTTAGTCGCGCTTTTTATGGGAGCGAACGGCCTCTTCGATGTCTTTAAAGTTGAGTCGGGCGAAATCACCTGCGCCCGTTGCGGAACAGTGAATCACATTGAAGCCCAAAATGAAACTTATCCGATTCACATAGATTGCGACCACTGCGATGCCCGCATGACCGCATATCGCGCGGCCGCCGGCGAACTCACGGGTTGATCAGCGGTTAGTTACCGCAACTCGTAACATACATGAAATTACCAGGACCATTATAGATTGTATGTAAGCTACCGCTGGCCGTACGAACAGATGATGGATTCCAGCTCAAACCGAAATTTCCATTCACTGCTGCAACTGGAGTTGCGATATTTGCAATAGCATTCGTATAAAGTGCCGATGGCGAAGTAAATGTTGTTGTTGCCGTGCTCAATACTGATGAGAACATTAAGTTGGCGGCTGTCGTATTTGCAGAGCCACGTGGCCATACAACAGTTGGATAACCTTCTTCGCTGAAGCTAACGCCAATACTTAACAGACCATAATTTGTGGCAGCACCGGTATCAGTGAGAGTACTGACTCCTGCAGAAGCATCGACTAAACCCAAACCAATATCAGCCCAATTTGTCGAAGTCGTACAAGTAGCAAGTGCTGTACTACAGTATTTATATTTCACTAAGTTATTCGCACGGTCAAAAAACGAAACCGCAGGTCGGTTATTAGTTTTATTGATGGCCACTCTCAAACCTTCAGCGGCTCCAGAATAAATTTGTCCACTCGTCCACGTTGAACCGCCATTTGTTGAGTACGCCAAGCGTGCACAACGAGCCGTTGTCGGCGTGCAAGTCGCGCCAGCTCCGGTTCCCATATCGTGGACAGCAACGACAATGTTTCCATCTTCATCGAAATCGGCCGTGAGATTTGATCCACCTGGGGTTGTTGTTCCGGCAACTGACATGACCTGTCCAACGTTAGACCAAGTTCCGGTTACTGGATTCAGCATCGCTGCGCGGATTTCTTTATTAGCAGCAGGATTTCGCAGAACAACAAGGACTGGTTTTGCTTCGCCAGCACTGTAATACATGGCAAGGGCCGTTTGATTCATCACAGGTAAAGTTCCGGCCGCTGCATCAGCTGCTGGGAATGGATAAACAATCCAAGCTCCAGAACCATTTGTTTGGGTATTGGTTGCAAGATAATATCTGAGTCCACTCGTCGCAGATTCAAACCAACCCACCCAAGGCTGATTGTTATGATCAAACGCAATCGAAGGAGATTGCGGCGCTGAAGTAGATGGAATAATTGAAATCGCCCAATTGTCTGAAGCCAAACTTCCCAAACGGTAAGCATATTTCAAGCGTGCACCGGTAACAGGCTCAGCTGTACCGCCAGCAGAATAATCTATGTAAGCAACAGCAGGTACTGAATCACTTGTAGATGCAATTGCAGTATTCGGAAACTGCAAAAGCATTTTCTGAATTTGCCCAGTTGTATCGTAAGGAGCATTCCCCCACACCATTGTTGTCGAGCTCGCAGGTGAATTTAAAACTGTCGCGGCACAAGTTCCTGTTCCAGTTGGACACTCATTGTAGGACAAAACTAAATTGGCCCAAGTTTGTGTCGGCGTAACTGCCGCTGTACGACCCCATGAAACCAAAAGTTGATCATTCGCCTCATCTATAGCAAGACCACCACGTGTAGAACCTGCTGCCGCAATACCTGCTGCGCCAGTTGTATCAACGTGTGGAGCTGTCGATGCATTCCAAGATCCGGCCGCTCCTGTTGCGAAAGCCGCCGTCGTCTGATTGTAATACTTCACCATTGTCTGAGCATCATTGGCAATAATGTGAAATCTACCATCAGCACTACGTTTTAAATTCATCCAAGCATTACCTACAGTCGCTGTGCCAATAACATTGTTTGCACCCGGATCCGTAAATGAAACGGCTCCTGCTGCACAGTTCGCCATTGTGTAACCACGAATGCCTCCAGTGGTTTTGGCGGCCACATAGATCGTCCCATTATCTACAGATGTATCAATATACATTTGTGTCGATACGGCATTTGCACCCGTATTTGGGATTGCACCAGTCGTTGACCAGTTTGCGCCCGTTGCACAGTTATCAAGGGTGCCATTTCTACACATATAAAATATCGAGTTAGCAGTATCTCCCGCAGCAATAGCTGGATAATACGTAGTACTGTTCAAGCGGCACCAAGCTACACCAATAGAGTTGGCTAGAGTTCCAACACCGGCATCTATCTGCCCCGTCATTGTCGTATAAGCACTAGCATTATCACAAGTTGTCGGCGCTCCATCACATATCAATGCTTTTGCTGATGCCGCTGTTGCAGTTTCAAAAACTACCACGACTTGATCAAGTTCATTAACCGCCGCATCAACCGCACGAATTGCTGTGCTGCTTGTATCAAGAGCCGAGACTGTCCATGTACCGACTTCGTCGATGGACGCAGTACTTCTCACCGCCATAAAAAGCGCAGTGGCCCCGTTACCCCAAAAGACAAGTGGCTTACCGCTAGAAAGAAAAACTAATTTAACAAAAGTTGTTGTCAGTCCCGAGGTGATAGTTTCAATTTGTTGATTACTGCCATCCCAGAACATGTATTTTAACATTGATCCAGTACCAGCAGTGGCATTGGTCTCGCTGTAGACAACAGCGGCATAATCTTCAGCCGGATTTATCTCGACACTTGAAAATGCACCACGAATGTTGACTCCGGCACCTGCTGTTTGGCGGGCTCCATAATCGATAATCTTCGTCGTCGGCGCAGAACATGTATTGGTTGTAGATGATGAGGCGACAGTTTCGTCTGACAAGTTCGAGGCCTTGTTATCTGAGCAGCTTGATAAACTCAAAGCTGTGGTGATAAGCATTATGAACTGAACTAATATTTTTTTTGTGAACATATCTACCTCTTAAAAGCTGTATTTCAATCCGATTGGTATACGAAACAAATAACGAATATCTTCACTGTTTGAAGAGCCCCGGTCCCCCATGCCCTCAAACTTTGCATAATCTCTCTGTAAATGAAATCCCGCCGTAAGCGCGAAATCGCTTGTTTCACCTAAGCTATAATCAACTGTTCCGCTGAGATAAACTGCGTAATACTCGCGATAATAACCAGTATTGGCTTCTTCTTCATTGAATTTGAACGGAACATAAAGTCCGCCGCCTAAATTAGCCAGGAGACTAGAGTTAATAATAATGTCGTGATCAATTGAGAACGAGAAGCCTTGCACTTGCTGATTTGTAATTAAAATATTTGGAGTCGTTTGATCCGCATCATATTCAAAAATGAAGTAGCCAACGCCTAGGCGAGAATCTTTAAAAAATCCCGACTTGATTGGCGCTGTTTTATAATAAAGAGAATATTCTGTACGCCTAATATCTACGCTTGTCGGAGAAATAGAATTTGGAGATTCAGCTTCAACATCTGTATTTGAATATTGAAAGCCGATACGCCCAAATTCACTACTAAGGGCATGATCGATTTTCAGAATATAACCAGCACCCAAATCTGAACTCGTATCATGTTTAAAACCTGAGCCATGAAGTTCTGAATTGATAACATCTAGGCTGCCCATAAGCTTTACATAACTGTCTGGCTCTAAAATTTCTGATGTTAAATCGCTGGCTTGAGATTTGAGCCCTAAGCTGGCCGAAATCAAAAATGTGAAAATACAAAAGTATTGAGCTGTCTTCATAATTTAGGCAGATTCCAATCTGTAATAGAGTTAACTTTGTCAGGCACTTGGCTGTCTTGAGACGAAACATTTCTTTTTTCTGATTTATTCTCTAGAGACTTAATTAAACTTAAGTAATAGTTTTTACGATCCTGTTCAATCTTAGAACGATTCATAACTTTTAAAGCATCACTGAACTCATCTGCTTGAACTAAAAAATAAGAGTAGTAAATATCGGCATCGACAGTTTTAAGTTTGTCACGAGCCGATTCCATTACATCAAGGGCATTCTGCTTCTTATCTATGATACTGTAGGCGTGGGCCAACTCTTGTGCAGCCCAAAGATTCGGTATTTTCTGATTATAATGCTGCTGTAGAACACTTGATATTTTTGACTGCATACTTCTTGCCTTCAGACTTGTCACCCAAGCTCTTAAAACTTCAATGTCTCCTGGCTTCAAGCTGAGAGCCTTTTCAAATTGCACATCGGCATCAGCCGATCGGCCAATTTGAACTAATGATCCGGCTAAAATCTTTCTCATTTCAAAATTATAAGGAGCAAGCTTAACTGCCTTCTCAAAATTCTGTGCAGCTGTTACTAAGTTGTTTTGTTTGACGTAATAGTGCCCCAATAAGCTCCAGCACTCGGGTCTTGTTGAATCAACGCTCTGACACTTCTGTATTACAGCTAATGATTCATCATACTTATTCATACTATGCATGACAGAGATATAAGGGATGAGCAGTTCCAGTTGATTTGAGTGGCTTGAGTAAACCGATTTAAAATCTGCATAGGCACGATCGCTCTGCTTCAAATTATAGAATGCTAGGCCACGGTGAAATACCGCTTCACTTGAACAGTCCTTTGTATCTAAACACTCACTATAAGCTGCAATTGCGTCCGCATATTTCGACTGCAGCAAGTAAGAATTGCCTGATAAAGCTTTTAGACGCCAATCTGAAGGAGCAATATTTTTTGCAATCTTAATTTGCTGCTCAGCTTCTTTAAATGAATCAGAATCTAAATAGACGTTAATAAGCAAAATACGAGCTTCAACATCGAACTCATTTTTTTCGATGTCTTTGATTAAAAACTGTTGAGCCGCAAAATTATCATCTGCTTCTAAGTAGGTTGAAACCAAACCCTTTAAAGCCACCGGACGATTTAACTTTTCCGAGTAAGCATATTTATAAAGTTTTATAGCCGCTCTAAAGTCAGCGGACTTACGAGCTTTTTCTGCCTTGTAGAAGACTTCGTGTTGACTAATTTCGTCATCCGTTAACCTCTCAATTGCGTTGGCATTGAAGCTTAAAAACAAAGTAAGGCTGATTCCAAAGAACAAAAGTTTCACTGGCAACTCCGTGAATTATTTAAGATTCATCTTTAGATGAGCACTTAATATTAAAAATATTAAACATTATTTAGAAATATGAATGAGTATTTGGCTAAAGTCGCCAGACTAGACGAGATAAAGGTCAGAGGATTTTTACTTTACCGCAACTAAACGAGCGATCTGTCCATCATCGGTAGAGAGATATAGATTTCCATCAAGTCCGCTACGAATATTTCTAAAGCGCGAACCAATGTCTTTCAGAAGTTCTTCTTGCTGAACAACTTTTCCGTCTTTCATAACTAAGCGACGAACGTGTGTGGTCGCGAGAGTCGCCATAAATAAATTGCCCTTCCATTTCGGAAAAACTGATCCACGATAAAGAGCCATACCTGATGGTGAAATTGATGGAACCCAGAATTCTACAGGCTCGACGGTACCGGCTTTTTTCTTAACACCAATTTTTGGTCCGTAATATTCGCGACCGTATGTCACTTCTGGCCATCCGTAATTCTGGCCAGGCTTAATAAGATTGAGCTCATCACCACCACGCGGGCCCATTTCGACAAGCCAAAGCTCCGCTGTTTCAGAATTATAAGCAAGACCTTGTGGATTGCGGTGACCAATACTCCAAATTTCAGGCTGTGCACCCTTTTCTTTTACATAAGGATTATCTTTCGGCACCGAACCATCTTCATTAAAACGCAAAACTTTCCCGGTGTGATAGCCAAGCTTCAAAACATTTTTGCGAGCGTTACGTTCTCCAACGGTGATAAAGATGTGACCCTTACCATCAAATTCAATTCGTGAACCAAAGTGAATTTTTTCATCGCTCGGGTCAGCTGCAGAAATAATTTTTTTGAAATTTATAAGTTCGTTATTTTTAAGCGTAGCCACAGCGAAGGCTGTTGTAGCTTTGTCTTTTTCAACTGGCTCTGAGTATGTGAGGTAGATGCGATCTTTCTGCGCTGGGTGAACACGCACGTCGAGCATTCCACCCTGTCCTTTTGCCCAAACTTTCGGTGCACCCCTTACTTCAACTACAGACTTGTCTTTAAGATTTAAAATTTTAATGGCGCCTGAGCGCTCAGTGAAAATGATTTCTGAGTCTGAGAGAAAATCAAAACCCCAAATAACAGCACTATCGCCAAGTTGCTTCAGAAGTTCGTATTTAAATTTTTGCCCCTCAGATGTGTAAGTTTTATTTTCGTTAGGTGCTGACCGAGCCAGCTGCGCCATTAAAGTCAGACCTAAAGCAATAAAGATAAGTAATCGTGTTTTCATAAATCTCCGCGAGATACTATTTCATGTTTGATGTTACTCACTCAACTCTTCTATTGTTGAGTTTTCGAAACAATCATCTTAGATTGCGGTCATGGACCTAGCTTCAATTTCTCTCGTACAAAATCCGTTCACAGTTGTAACTATTATTGCAGCACCAGCTATTCTGACTAACGCTTCAAGCGTTCTCAGCCTCAGTACCAGTACTCGGTTTATGAAATGTATCGATCGCATCCATCAGTTTAATCTAGAATTAGATAAGCCCCACTCACCAGAGGTGAAAGACGTCTTGGTTCGGCAGATTGAGCTTTCGCATACCCAGTCTCGATATTTCTTGAGTGCTTTGCGCTCAATTTATACAAGCCTTGGTGCTTTTGCCCTAGCGTCTTTGTTAGCACTTATTGGAGCTTCAACAACTACATTGATTTCTATGATTGTGATCGAAACAGTAGCGACGATTAGTTTAATTTGCGGTGGTATAGGCGCAGCGGGCTTTCTTTTGGCGAGTTACTATCTCATCAGAGCCAGCAATATCGCCAATGTAGTCATTGGCGCCGATATGGCCACAATGCTAAAGCACAAAGAACTCGCATTACTTAAGAATTTATAAGTGCCCTCGCGCCGAATGCTGTCCGAACCACTGACCGGTTAATATTTACCGGACCGTCCACTAGTCCAACTTTAGTCCGGGTGAACACGTTGGAGCCCATCTATCCAATTAACTTCAGTTTCATAACGACTATAAGCAACAGCACTATAATCACTAATACCTCTTTAGCAATTCTCAAAATTCTCCGAATAAAAACATACGTACTTGTTTTCATTGGGGGCTCCTTTCTGGTCAGAAGGGTTCCCAGCAAAAAGGGATTCAGCGCGAGAGCATGAATCCCTTTTGCATTTTAAATGCCGGACAAATTTGCGCGTTTAGAATCTCATCGGATCGAAAAGCTCTGGCTTCACTGTGAGCTGACGGCCATCCATGATGTCGGCCACCATGATCCCGGTACCAGCGCCTGTTTGAAACCCGAGCATTTGGTGACCACAGGCGAGCATAAGGTTGCTCAAGTTTTTGCTCCAACCAATAAGCGGGACTCCATCTGGAGTGCAGGGACGCAATCCTGCCCAAGTCTCTTTGATTTCAAGTTGCTCAGGCATGTGCAAATACTCTTGAGCACCACGAAGAATGGCATTCACACGTCTTTGCGTTACCGAGAAGTCTTGATCAACAAGTTCAAGTGTTCCAGCAATGCGAAGAGAGTTTTCACGAGGAGTAATAGCAATCTTGCGCTCGATAAGCATAATTGGATGCTTCGGCTGTACCGCAAGTGGTGGCACAATCATCGCGTAACCTTTGCCACCCATAATCGGAATACGAAGGCGAAGAGCTTTCGCTAAATCTTCAGACCAGCTGCCTGTTGCTAATACAAAAGCCTCAGCATCCATTGAGCCTTGAGTTGTCTGAATCGATTTAATTTTATCATTTTCTATATGAACGCCTGTGTATTCACAGCCTTCAAGAATTTCCACACCAAGTTTACGGCACATATCGGCCATAACCAAAACAGTCTGCAAAGGTTCAGCATGAGCTTCTTCAGGAAAGTAAACACCACCAAGAAGATCGCCCTTAAGCGCGGGCTCAAAAGATTTAAGCTCTTCGCCACTCATTTTTTTACCAGGAATTCCAAACTTCTCTACGTAGGCGAGTTCTTGCTCGGCGGCTTTCACACCCGCTTCACCACGTGAAGCCATGAGAAGACCTTTTTCTTCAAGCTTAATTTTATTTCCTGATTCAGTGGCGATTTCACGGTAGCGACGCAGACTGATTTTTGATAATTCAACAAGACCTTCTACTGCACGCAGAGCTTGTTTCTCATTCATATTCTTCATGAAATAAAAAAGCCATCGCATCAAAAGCGGAGTCGGCAGAGGCTTAATATAAAGCGGGCCTTCTGGGTTCAGCATCCACTTCATCGATTTAAATAACATTCCGGGCATAGGCAGCGGCATCGCAAAACAGGGAGTCATCCACCCGGCATTTCCGTAAGAACAACCATGACCAATTTTATTTTTTTCGATGAGTTTTACAGCATAACCACGGCGCGCGAGTTCAAGCGCAGTCGACACTCCGATGATTCCACCGCCAATGACAACAACTTGCTTTTTCATTCCCTTACCCTTGTCCTTAAATACGAATTCTGAGGGGCATACTAGCAAGGCCGAAAAGCTTAATCCAGCTGTTTTTGACGTTCTTTCACCTTAGCTTTATCAGCTGCCCGAACAGCCACGCAGCGACCTAGCTCATCATTGGCCTCAAGCCATGAACGGCGCACAAGCGGAGTCAGATTCGCCGAAGCTTTTAAGTTCGATTGGCTCTCTTTTAAAAGACCTTTCGAGCAAATCGTTTGCGGAAACATTCTCTCAAAATAGATCTCAATCAAATTATCATTTTCGCTGTCGGCCCAGTTCACAGCTTTTACAGCTTGAAAGAATGGCTTCACATAGGGTTCAGATAATTCCACTTTGTCTGGGTGATTAAACTTACCACTCGCGGCACGTAAGTTTGAGTATGGAACTTCTTTCCACTTCTCAAGATTCGTCCAAAACTCTTTTTTTGCTTCAGCTGTCGGTAAACTCACACGTGCGGCAAATGCATTTCGCTTTCCGGTTGTGCTTGGATCAGCTTTTTCTTCAGCTGCAATAATCGCTGGTGCTGGCCCAGCACCTGTACGAGCTAAATCGCTAATTAATTTCCAGCGGCGATCTTGATCGATGTCGACACCCTTCAAAGAGGCTTTGCCTTTTAAGAATTCCTCTATACGAGTCGCAGCGGCTTGAGAGTTCGCGATCGTGCTATAGAAATCAAAATAGATCATTCTTAAACCCCCAGTTGTCGGGGCTTCTGATGCTTTCTGCCAAACGAGATTCTCAAGACGTGGAGCCATCTCTGTACGTTGATCACGAGTTAAGTATTGGAAGTAACTATCGCGAATTGTACTATGATTACCAAGAACCACAGAGAGAACCGCAGGATCACTTTCTTTCTCTAATCCCGCAAGAACGATTTCGAAATAATCACTTACACGAAGCGAAGTATCACGGACCATTTGGTTGAGCGTGCTCCAGACCATTAAGCGAGTGAGTGGTTGATCGATTCCACCACGAAGAACATCTTGCACAGCCTTTAAAGAAACCGCGTCGAGCGAAAAGAGTGCATAATCTTGGTCATCGACATTGGCATAAACAAAGTCTGGGCATGCTAAGCCTTTGGCTTCAGCTAATACCGTCGTTGCTTTTTCATAAGAAGCATCAATAGTTTTAATCTGCTCAAACTTACCGTTATTCATACGCTTGAAAAAACCAATTCGTGTTCTATGTGGCGATAAAACTTTTGAAGTGTTTGCGGTCTGTTGAATAGCAAAACGAGAAAGTTTGCTGACACCATTTTCAGATTTACAAGACCAATCCACCTTCACGCGCTGGGGACCTGCTGATTGAAGCCAAGTCTTAGTCCATCCACTAAGATCTTTTTTAGACGCTGTTGCAATCTCTCGAATAAAATCTTCGCGAAGAGTGTTTTTAAAAGCATATTTCTTAAAATAATTGCGCAGACCTTCTCTGAAACCTTCTTCACCTACGTAGAAATGAAGCTGTTTAAGTGAGGCTGCACCCTTAGCATAAGTAATGCCGTCGAAGTTACCTTTAGCTGTGCGAACATCTTGAACTTTAGTTTCAATAGGATGAGTTGTAACAAGCTGATCTTGCCAGTAGCCCCAGTTTTTCGTTGAGAAGAATTCAAACCATGTGGCCTTCACATTCAGTGCACGATCTGTTGCAATACTTGCTAAGTAACTGGCGAAGCTTTCATTGAGCCAGAGATCATTCCACCATCTCATTGTCACAAGATCGCCGAACCACATGTGGGCCATTTCGTGAAGAATTAAATCGTCACGATCATCAAGGTCCGATTGTTTTGGTGTTCCACGATAAATGCCACGCTCGTTCAGAGTCACAGCTCCAGGATTCTCCATTCCTCCCCATGCAAATTCAGGTACAAAAACCTGGCCGTATTTAGCAAATGGATATTTATAACCAAAGTAGTCACCAAAAAACGTAAGACCTTTTTTAGTCGAATCAAAAATGCGTTTATGATCGACGTATTTCGCTAATGACTTACGAGCGTAAAGCTCAAGTGGAATATCACCGTGCTTATCTTTCCAAAGTGTAAATTCACCAGCCCCGACAAAGAATAAGTAAGTGCTGATACGCGGAGTAGTTTTGAAGCGAGTGACCGTTAACTTATATTCTTTGGGTGAAGATTCAGCCGCACTTGTCGACTCAATAAGATCATTACCTATAACTTTCCAATCTGCTGGGGCTGTTACTTTGAGTTTAAAACTGGCTTTTAAATCAGGCTGATCAAAGCACGGAAATAAGTAGTGAGCCTGGTAAGGTTCAAAATCAGTATATGTGTACTCAGACTTATCAGCCGGGTCAGTTACACGCTGAAAGCCATTGCCCTCTTTACTGAACTCGCCAGTATAAGCAATTTCGATACGCATATTGTCTTTGAGATATTTAACGGGAATATCAAGGCTACCGATACGAGAAACATAGTCTTTAATTTCGGCACCATTGATTTTTATCGCTCGAATCTCTTTTACTTTTACATCTATACTCAAGGGCGCTTTCAGTTGGGCGAGCTGAGCGTTAATAACAACTTCTCCACCAAATGTTTCAGAGCCTTTTTTAAGATCTACACTTAATTCATAATCCACTTGTTTGATTTGCGCGCGACGAAAGTTAGCAAATGCTTCCGTGAGGTTATCTTCATTTTTACGTTTCACAACAGCAGGAGCCGCATAGGCCGAAGCGCCAAAAGCAACTACGAGTAATGAAGAAATAACGATTCTTGTTAAAGAAGGAAAAGCAGACATAGATCCCCCAAATTTAGATTTGAAGGATTAATTTGCTGGCTGAATATCTAGGAGTCAATGCTTGTGGAGCTATACCATTTCCGAAGGAAATTGGTAGGGACTACCGGGCTCGAACCGATGACCCTCTCCTTGTAAGGGAGATGCTCTACCAACTGAGCTAAGTCCCTCCACAAGCTGTCATTCTACTAGTTTTGTAGAAGGCGCCCAAATTAATGGGCACCCCTCATATTGTCAACGAGACAACGTATAATTTGATGTTTCCATGCACTTTTTGCCACGAAGTGGACAGAAAGTTACGGCCATAACCTGGCGATTGCTGCAAACATTTGATTTGAGTGCTGAATATGAACGCACGAGAAGTTTATAACGCTCGCCAGACTTCGAATCGCTCATGACTGCTTTAGTAATTCTGTTCGTTGTATCCACATAGCCTGTACCACGAGCGAGCAATACGCCGCCTCCGCTGTAATGATCTACAAATAAGAGTTTACCGCCCGCTCCTACATCTTCTTCAGCTGTGAATACAAGCTTATCGCCTGTGTTTGGACCCGCTTTTGCGCCCACAACTTTCCAGTTACCTTCGATATCATCCCATGGGAATGGACATTCTTTACCCCAAGTAAATGGCCATGGCGCCCCGTCGCCGCCCTCTTTATAGCGTTCGCTACTAGCGAATACCGTGCCGGCAAACATTCCCAACAATGCCACCAACAAGAACTTTCGAGCCATAAGGCTCAATACTGTTTTCATAAATCTTCCCCTCTATTTCTGAATTAGTACTTTTATGTTTTTATTTAAAAAATATCCATTTTTAGCCCTAAAGATGTATTTAGGACGGCCAAAATCAGGCTCGATCATTTTACGTAAACGTTTAATCGTGACGTAAAGCTTGTTGTCGTGAACGCGTGGGTCGTAAGACTGGCGCCAGATTTTCTCAACAATAACTTCTTTGCTATAAACTTCGCCCGGCTCACGCATAAAAAGACGCATAAGATCTAAGAGAATAAATTGATTACCGAAATCAATAACTCCTTTAGAGCGCTCTTTTACAGACTTGCTAGTTGCATCGAAGACGAGATCATACTCTTCAGCTTGGTTAGCACCCAACTTCTCAAGCTGGTGATCAATTTTCTTAAGCAAGAACTTCACATTCTCTGGATCAGCCGATTTTTTTGCGAGTAGCCCGTACATACGGGCCATATCTATGCTGCCCATGTCGTAGTAGGTGTTGCTGAAAGATAAAAGTAGGTTGAGGTGAAGGTAGAGATTTTTATGTTCTCTTAACTCTTCATAACACTTCCAGAAAATATCAAGAGCCTGCTCGTGTTTGCCCATACGGCGCAAAATATGACCGTTGAGCATCTGGCTGGTAATTTTCAGTTCTGGGAGCGGCATAACCTGAAAGAAGACCTGAAGATTGTAGATCTCTTTTAAAGCGTCCTCGAATCGACCAAGGTAGTAATAAACAAGGGCTATACCGTTTACGGCATAGCAAATGCTTTCTTTCTCGTCGTGAGCCAGAGCCTGAGCTAGGGACTTCTCTAAATACTCAAGGGCGACCTTCTGTTGGCCCTTATAGGCGGCGCAGAGGCCGAGCGTATAGTAAGTTCGAGCATCTAGTTTTACTTTTTCTTTTAAAACGAGAGTTTGAAGTTTCTCTTTGCAGTCATCAATACCTGTCTCGCTCTCCATTTCTGCATAAATTCTAAGCAGACGGTTCACGACAGTTAAATACTGTGGGTAGTTTTTTTGTTCATAATAGATCTCTTCAGCTCTGCGATAATAACTTTCAGCACGTTTAAAATCACAACGCTCGTAATGAAGCCGCCCGATCTCTACTAGGGAGTCTTCTCCATATGCAGACAGGTTTTCGAGCTTAGTTTCAATACGTTCATCTGTTTGAGAATGAATAAGAGCTGTGTGCTGAGTTTCAACATGAAATGGTTCAACAGATTTTGACATTTAAAATTTTCCCCGTGGACAGCTTTCTTACAAAAGCTGTCATACGGGGGTCAAACAAAAATATAATTATTTAACAATTAATGCTGAAGGGAGTGGCCCGCATACTGAGCGCGAATACCTGATGATTTTTCGGCACGAGCTTTGAATAGCTCTTTTGCGTGCTTAATTTCTAAGGCATTTACGAGCACTTGGTCCACGTGATCGACTAGGATCACTTTAATGTCTTTTAAAACAGTTTTAGGAATGTCTTTAAGATCTTTTTCACATTCCTTTGGAATGATCACAGTCTTAATTCCACCTCTATGAGCCGCTAAAATTTTCTCGCGAAGACCGCCGATTGCAAGAACGCGACCACGTAATGTGACTTCGCCTGTCATTGCAACTGTCTTCTTGACAGGAATCTTTGTCATTGAAGACACGATACTTGTCGTGATCGCAATACCTGCAGATGGACCATCTTTCGGGATGGCACCCTCTGGTACGTGAATGTGCACATCATGATTCTGGAACCATTCTTTATCGTAACCAAAGAGTGGGCCCCGTGAGCGAACATAACTCATCGCTGCTGCACATGATTCTTTCATTACATCACCGAGCTGACCAGTGATCGTGAATTTACCACGGCCTGGTACAACTGAAGTTTCAACAACAAGCAGATCTCCGCCCACTTCTGTCCAAGCTAAACCGTTTGTTAAGCCGATCTCGCTCTGAGTTTCAATTTTGCCAAAGCGATATTTATCTGGGCCTAGAAGTTCAGATACTTTTTTCTGAGTGACAATAACAGCTTCAGACTTCTTAGGCGTTTTTGCCTTCACAGTCTTCGCTCCTGTTTTCTTATCGCTTTTCAAATCTGCTTTCATACGGTTGGTGACTATTTCTTTAGCGAGTTTACGGCACACATTCGCGATTTGGCGCTCAAGATTACGAACTCCAGCTTCACGTGTATACGAACGGATAATTTCGTAAACAGCTGCCGGCTGGAATGTAATCTTGAAATCTTTCAAACCGTGCATCGCAAGTTGCTTCGGGATGAGATATTTGTTGGCGATATTGAATTTTTCTTCTTCGATATAGCTATCAAGCTGAATGATTTCCATACGATCAAGTAACGGACGCGGAATTGGGTGAAGCGAGTTCGCCGTCGTCACAAACATGATTTGTGAAAGGTCGTAATCCACCTCGAGATAGTGATCGTTGAATGTCGCATTCTGTTCTGGATCTAAAACCTCAAGAAGGGCTGCCGATGGGTCGCCCCTGAAATCATTGCTCATTTTGTCAATCTCATCGAGAAGAACAAGCGGGTTCCCGTGTTCAGACTTGCGTAGCGCCTGAATGATTTTGCCCGGCATTGCGCCGACATATGTTTTTCTGTGACCACGAATCTCAGCTTCATCACGCACGCCACCTAAAGAGATACGAGCGAATGGACGGTTGAGTGATTTCGCGATTGAACGAGCGAGTGATGTTTTACCAACACCCGGAGGGCCCACTAAACACAAGATCGGGCCACGAAGTTTATCGTTCAGGGCCTGAACCGCCAAGTGTTCAAGAATACGATCTTTCACCTTCTCTAATCCCCAATGATCATCATCGAGGATGGCTTGAGCTTCATTGAGGTCATGTTTTTCTTTCGTGTAGTTGTACCATGGAAGATCAAGCATCCAATCGATGTAGTTACGAACTACAGCGGCTTCCGCTGACATTGGTGACATCATCTTAAGCTTCTTAATTTCTTTTTTGACTTTCTTCTTCGCATCTTCTGACATGCGTTTTTCTTCTAAGCGATCAGAGAGCTCTTCAAGCTCAGCGGCGTAGTCGTCTTTTTCACCCAATTCTTTTTGGATGGCCTGCATCTGCTCGTTCAAATAGTACTCTTTTTGTGAACGCTCCATCTGCTTCTTCACGCGGCCGCGAATTTTCTTTTCAACTTCAAGAATTTCAATCTCGCCGGTCATAAGGTTCAGAAGTTCTTCAAGGCGTTTACCTGGATCTGGAACTTCAAGGATACGCTGCTTATCTTCAAGCTTAAGGTTGAGTTGAGCGACGATAATATCGCCAAGCTCCCCGATATCTTCGATTGTCGATACACGCATGAGGATTTCAGGTGGAATACGCTTATTGAGTTTCACATAAGTTTCGAAAGTCGACTTCACTGAGCGAACAAGTGCACGCGCTTCAGTTACGTTTTCGATTGTCTCTGGCATTTCTTCTGCCTCAACAACGAAGTGACCCTCTGTTTGTACGAAATTTTTAATGCGAACACGCTTCTTGCCTTCAACGAGAACTTTTACAGTTCCATCGGGTAAACGCAGAAGTTGAATGATCGTACCAAGAGTACCGATCTTATAAATTTCTTCTGGTTGTGGAGCATTGGCCTTCGGATCACGTTGAGCGGCCAGAACAATGTCTGTCTGCTTTGTCATGGCCTCTTCGAGAGCGTTGATGCTTTTTTCACGACCTACAAACAGCGGCATCATCATATGTGGAAATATGATGAGATCGCGTAGTGGTAGTAGCGGAAGTTTGATGTCTTTTTTGTTGTCGCTCATTAGGCCCCCTTCGGTCTAAATTGCTGGACGTGATCCTCTCATCATCTGACAATTCGGAAGGGGTATTTGGCTAATGAATTCGTGCTATTTATGCACTTTCTGCTGAATCATCTGAGTTCCCAGATGAACTGCCTTCATCGGCTTTATCTCGCTCCGTCTTATAGACGACCTGAGGCTTCTCACCGCGTGTGATAGTCCCTTCATCTATAATACATTCCTTAACATTCGCTTTGGAAGGAATTTCATACATAATCTCGAGCATTGCGTTTTCTATTACGCTGCGCAATCCGCGAGCACCAGTATTTCGCTTGATCGCTTCTTTTGCGATTGACTGCAAAGCCGCGTCCGTAAAGGTTAAGCTTACATTTTCATAATCGAACAAGCGCTGATATTGCTTAGTTAAAGCATTTTTCGGCTTACTCAAGATATCGATGAGTGTCGCTTCATTGAGTGGATCAAGTACGGCAACTACTGGTAGACGACCAATAAATTCTGGAATTAAACCGAATTTAGCTAAATCATCTGGCTCTAATTTTTTTAATAGGTTTTCTTCGGCAGTGACGCGCTCGCCTTTAGTCTTGATATCAGCATTGATACCCAAAGAACGGCTCGTCATACGGCCTTCAATGATTTTATCTAAGCCCACAAATGCCCCACCGCAAATGAACAAGATATTGCTTGTGTCGATTTGGATGAATTCTTGTTGTGGATGCTTACGACCACCTTTTGGCGGAAGATTCGCAACTGTACCTTCTAAGATTTTAAGTAAAGCTTGCTGAACACCTTCACCGCTCACATCACGCGTGATTGATGGGTTCTCGCTCTTACGTGCAATTTTATCTATCTCATCGATGTAAATAACGCCACGTTGTGCACGCTCCACATCATAGTCAGCTGATTGCAAGAGATTGAGAACAACGTTCTCCACATCTTCACCCACATAACCCGCTTCAGTTAATGCAGTTGCATCAGCTGTTGCGAATGGAACGTTGAGCATGCGCGCGATTGTTTGTGCGAGCAAAGTCTTACCAGTACCTGTAGGGCCAATAAGCAGAATGTTCGATTTAGAAATTTCGATGTCGTCTTTTTTCTTATTCTTATTCGAGTTAATACGCTTGTAATGGTTATGAACTGCAACTGCGAGTGAACGCTTAGCTGGCTCTTGACCAATAACGTAGTCATCTAAATGAGCTTTGATGTCCACTGGCTTTGGAACTTTGAGTACTGTTTTACTTGTATTGTCCTCACGCTCTTTTTCTTCAGAGATGATGTCATTACAAAGATCAATACATTCATCACAAATATACACACCAGGACCAGCGATTAACTTCTTCACTTCCTTCTGGCTTTTGCCACAGAAGCTACATGAGAGTGAACCATTTGCTGTTTTTTCTCGACTCATTGACATATTTCCTTACTTTTCTTAGTTCGTCTTAAGTAACTTGCGACTTACAACCACTTCATCAACTAAACCAAATTTTTTCGCATCTTCTGCTGTTAAATAATTATCACGATCTGTTGCACGTTCTAACACTTCAGTACTTTGACCCGTGTGTTTTGCTAAAATTTCATTCATTTTTGCTTTTGTGCGTATAAGTTCTTTAGCGTGAATTTCGATATCACTCACCTGACCTTGAATGCCGCCACCCATGATCAGAGGTTGGTGAATCATGATGCGCGCATTCGGAAGCGTGTAGCGCTTTCCTTTTGCACCGGCCGCAAGAAGAAATGCTCCCATGCTTGCTGCCATACCTAGACATACTGTGCTTACATCACATTTAACAAATTGCATGATGTCATAAATAGCGAGACCAGAACTAACGCTGCCACCCGGAGAATTAATGTAAATAGAAATATCCTTTTCAGGGTTTTCCATTTCCAAGAAAAGCATTTGTGCAATGATGCTGTTCGCCACATTGTCGTCGATGGCAGACCCCAGCAAAATAATGCGGTCCTTCAAGAGACGTGAGTAGATATCATAGCTGCGTTCGCCACGAGATGTTTGTTCAATGACAACAGGGATTAATGCCAATTTGGACTCCTTGAGTTTAGTTTACAATCGGACACACTTGAATATGAGTCCAGATTGGAAACTGACAAGACTCTTTTCGGGTTGAAACACAAAAGGCTTTATTACTTCGACCCCATGTGCTAAAAAAATTTTCTACTTATACCGGGGTGTTACATGATCCAAGTCCATTTATCTCAATCTAAAAAAGTTACTACAAAGAGTTCGACATTAGTCCTGTTTGTTCAAGAGAAGAATAAGAAATTCAATGTGATGGGAGCCTCGCGCGAACTCGCTGGATTCGTATCAAATCTAGAAGCGGACGGCGTTCAATTCGCCGATCTCAAAAAAGGTCTCCTTTTTCGCAATAATACGGCCAGCGAATTTAAAAATATTTTAGTCGTTGGTCGCGGACCAGAAAAAGACAAAGAAACTTTTCGTCGTCTAGCTGCCACGATCTACCAAAGTCTCAAAACGAACAAACTTTTTGAGTCAGCCATTCATATAGAAGGTCTAGGGGCTTCGGGCAAAACTGCTGGCGATGTCGTAGAAGCTTTGACTGAAGGGCTTTTGCTGACGGCTTATGAATTCAAAGATTATAAAACGAAACCTAAAGACGATAAGGCGACCCCTAAAAAAGAAGACACCTTCAACATTCATCTTCTTGTTGATGGCTCTCTCAATTCGGCACAAGTGAAAAAAGGCTTCGAAACTGGTGAGACGCTCGCTGAGACCGTGAACTTTGTTCGTCGCTTAGGCGATCAGCCGGGCAATATGATGACCCCTGAGGTTTTAGCTGACGAAACAGCGAAAGCCGCTAAGGGCTCAGGTTTGAAAGTAACAATTTGGAATAAAGAAAAAATTAAAAAAGAGCGCATGGGCGGACTTTACGGAGTTTCTCTCGGTAGCGATGTAGACCCACGTTTTATTATCATGGAATACAATGGCGCCGCGAAATCAAAAGCCCCTGTTGTGTTTGTGGGTAAGGGCTTAACGTTCGATTCTGGCGGCATTTCAATTAAGCCATCCGGCGGAATGGAAGAGATGATCTACGATATGTGCGGTGGCGCTAACGTGATCGGAACTCTTCTTGCGATTGCTCGCTTGAAGTTGAAAGTAAATGCCATTGGACTTGTGCCTTCGACCGAAAATATGCCGGGTCCTCTTGCAAACAAACCAGGCGATATCCTTACCGCTCGTAACGGTAAAACTGTTGAAGTGTATAACACCGATGCCGAAGGCCGTTTGATTTTGATGGATGCGCTTTCATATGCGAGCGAACTCAAGCCAGCAGCGATTTTCGATGCTGCTACATTAACCGGCGCCATGGTTGTGGCTCTCGGTAACTCCTACACAGGCTTCTTCACTCGCAATCAGAAGTTAGTAAAAACGATTCAAACAGCTGCCGATGCGGCTGGTGAATGGGTTTGGCCAATGCCGATCAACGATCATCACCTTGAAGATATGAAGGGTTTGCACGCCGATCTTTGCAATATCTCTTCAAGCAAAGGCGCTGGTAGCTCAACTGCTGCCGCCTTCCTAGAGCAGTTTGTTGAAAAAGACATTCCTTGGGCCCACTTCGACATCGCCGGCACAGCTTGGCATGTGGGCAACCGCGTGCCTTATTGCCCTCGCAAAGGAGCCTCTGGGGTTATGGTTCGGACCTTCGTCGAGCTCGCTAAGAATTACGCGTAGTTTTCACTCATAAATACCGATAAAAAAGCCATGAAGAGTACATCAACTCGCATGGCTTTTTTTTCAGCCCTGGTGGCCATTCCGCTGGTGCTCGTTCTATTTCGTGCGGGCCAAACTATTTGGGAGAAAAATTCTGATCGCGGCCCCGCCTCGATAGATCTTTCGCACCTTGATGGCGATTCATTTATTAGTGCTGCTCGCCTCAGAATTATTGAAGGCCTCGATATTCAAGCTCAAGATATGCAACACGCTATAACGGCTGGTCATTTTCAAGATGATGGCGGCTCTATTTGCAAAACTTATGATCGAATTGAATTTGTTTTTGCCGCTGACGACAGTGTCGTGAGTGGTGAGCCTATTTTAATGAAAGTGCGGGGCGATTGTTTGGCCGATATCGACGCCTCACAGCTCTCCTCACTAACTATTCCTTATCGTAAAATTTTGGTTGAGAAACCAAGCGAGACGACAATTCAGGTTCTTGACCGCAATAAAACTGAAATTAGCTTCTTCAACATGGGCGATAGCTGGCCGAGAAGTTGGTCGCTGAAATCCGTTCGTATTTTCAATGATTCAAAACAAATTTCTGTAAATGACAGAGAAATTTTCGGACTTCGTGGCCGCCCCGTTCAAATCAAGTGGCCTAACTAATTCTAAATTACTTTAAAATTTCTTGGCGAAGAGCTTCGCGTTCGGCTGATACAGTCGCTGCTTTTACATCTAGCACGGCACTAAACTGTGCCAGCTCTTCATCTGACATTTTATCAAAATCACGCATATTGTTGATGTCTCGAGCATCAGCAACTAACTTCATTCCGTTGAAAACAGAGTAGCCGAATCCAGTCCATGAACCCGCTAGAGCTACTAATCCAATAGCGGCACGACGAAGCGAGGTTGCTGTTTTGCTATAGCGAGTTGCGACTCCATTAAGAACAATTGAGGCCACTGTATTTAAGGTCATTTGCGATCCGTGATGAGCCGCTTCAAGCATTTTTCTACGAACTGCTTCTTTACGAAAAGCTTCTTTGCGCGAAGAACTGTGCAAATAGCTGGTTAACAATAATTTCTTATAAGCTAGATCTTGAAGTTCTGCTGTAAGAACTCCAATTTTGTGTACTTTAAGATTGAATTCGCGAGCCTTAGTGTCGACATCGCTGTCTGCAGCTAAAGTTATTGCAGCGGGCATCTGCAAAGCTGCAGATAGAGTTAAAATGGCACATAAAAAGCGAATCACCTTCACGGGTCCTCCGGCATTTAGTTATATAGGCGAGACGAATAGAGCAATCTCTAAGCCATTGGATAGCATTCTAAAAGCCCACTTAAATTCTATGTATTTGAGCTGAGCCTATGAGTGAGCCGCAATTTTACGAGGTATAAACTTGTATATGTAGAAAAGTAAAAGCCAACGACAAAAAAGGTTAGTTTATAACATAGCCGTAGTTCGCCTTGAGCTTAAAGCCCGAATGAGAACAATCGGCTATTTCGTCTTTATCGCCTGTGACGATCATTGTGTAGCGCTGATTGGGGCCGACTCCGCGAGAGCCCAACCACTGAGCCAAGGGCGGACTCAATTTAAAGTAGGGGCTGGTTTCATCCGAAATATTGCAGGTTGAAAGCGTAATATCGCGGCCGATGCAATACTCTCGGCTATCCGTTTCAGATAGTGCGGCAGGTCGTCTTGCCCCTAAGATACGCGACCAATCATAGAGATAATATCTAACTTCTTGATCTGCTGAAATTTGAGTTTTGTCTTCTCTGAAAAATTTGAATAGAAATTCGGCGTCTGTTGAAAGAATGATTCCGTTCAAAGTGAGAATGTAGAAATCTTGATATTTAAGAGCTTCTTTTCCCGGATCAATTTTTATATCAAGTGAACAAATCACAGCTTTTTCTGGCAAGTTGGCCACTCGCAACTGCTCGTATCTCGCCATGAGTTGCCCCACGCGCGGAGCTAAATTATCCCCTCGTGACCAGGGACAATTAGTTTTGCGCTCTTCGGTTGGTGCCGGAGGTACAAAATCTAAAACCACCTCTTCGTATTTAAGGGATTTATTTTTTATCGCCGAATCACATATCCCGCTAATTTCTTTATAAGAGTATGTACTGATCTCGCGAATAAGATCTTCGCTGTCTTCTGTGCTAACTGTATGGCCCGAGATATTGGTTTTATCGTAGATAGAATTCATCCAAAGGGCGAAACCCAGAGCAATAAATGCGACGACTAACTTCATCAGGCTTTTTTTTGAACGCATCCTTTAAAGACCTTTATATTCCATAAACGCAACACCCGCTTTTTTTGCCTCAAGCGCAATTGAAAGTACGCTCAGCTTCGACATCCAACCGTAAACGTTTTCCATGGGGCAACCTGAGAGGTTCAGCTCTAAATCGCTCATGCACATTTTTTTATAAACAGCACCTGGGCTATTAAGGCTTTCTTCTGGGCCTTTTTGATTGTGCGTACGCAAGAAACCGCCCACCAGCTTACGGCCGATCATGTAAACGCAAGGTTCAGCGGTTTCAGCTTCGGTCGTAAATCGTGTTGGAATCCCCTCTTGAATGATAAGGCTCTCAACATCACGCCCACCTTTAGCGGCTTTCATTTTTTTACGCGATTTATAAGTCCAGCTGCGAATTTCATCGGCATCATGAACTTGAACAACCGCTAAGCCATAAGTACCCGCGATGTTTTTTAGAAACACAAAAGGTTTCTGCTCGATTCCTAAACGGGCATAGGACACTTTAAGTTCATCAATAAAAGTTTGAACTTTGTCAGCCAACTCGCCACGACTTTTTTCATCATCAACATCGAAGCCATCAAAGCGTTGTGTTTTGACTTGCATATGCTCGGGCGCAATTCCGATAAGTTTCGAGAACTCGCCAGCCAATTCATTGTACTGAACGAAAAATTCGTCTTTTCTCCTCTTATACCAACCTAACTCATGCGGTGGGTTCATGGGAGTTTTTAAATTCAAGCTCCACTCCGGGTAGCTGAGAGAGAAATCGTTGTTACAAATAATCAGATCGGCTTTTTTGCCGTCCGACCAAATTTCACCATTTTTATTCTCACTGCCATAAACCATGATTTTAGCACCGGTCATAGACTGTGCTTCAAATGGAGCCTCAAGAGTTTTAGGCCAACACACTAAAACTTCGTAACCTGCGCCCGCGAGAATTTTCTGAATGGAATTTACGTTCTCCCAGTAATAAGGATTTGCCGTATGCTCTTCAGCAACTAAAAAAATGTGCTGGCCAACTGATGTGTAATGAGACTTTAAATATTCAAAGGCGACTTGTGCCGCCGACTCTTTATCCTGTTGGCAGATATTATTGAATCCCGCCGGAAAGATATTGGCATCCACAGGAACCACCTTCAGGCCAGAATCCCGAATGTCGTAACTTGAGTAAAATGGAAACGCTAAACCTTCGCTTTTCTTTTTAAACCACTGATCTACGGCGTCGCAATTATCGACGATTTTCTGGTGAATTTGATCTTGAATCATGTATTACGGACCTCGACCCGCTTATATACGAGAGCACTACTTCCAACTACAGCTGCTGGCATAATAAGCAAGATGAGTCCGGGTATAACAAGTGTCAAGCCGACACACATAGACAATCCGAAGAATTCTATGAAGTGCCGCTTATAGAATTTGAGACGTTCTTTAAATGAGTAGCCTAAGATTTCCAAACTATAATCCGCGCTATCTGTAGCAATAACAAAGAAGAGAAATGCACTTACAAGAATATTAAGACCTGGAATAAATAGAGTCGTAAGAAACAAGGTTGTGCCGATGATTGAAAAAAATAGAGCCTTCACAATCGACGCCATAATCATTTTAAAAATAACTGAAGAACCACTTCGAGCTTTTATAACCTGACTCCCCGTCACGACGAGAGTTTTTTCAGCCAGTACAGAGTACACCGGCGCTGCAAATATTTGAGTGAACCAATAAGAAAGATAAACGTTCAGAATGATAAAGAGCAGCCCGGCTATAAAAACGAGTGGATAATAAAAATATCCCGACTTGTTTCCATCCACTTGCATTTTTTGCTGAATCAGCCATTCAATTGCGCTTGGTATATAAAGTATGGTGAGCGCAAATCCGATGATCAGGATGAGGAGGCCAATGAGAAATGGCACAATAGACCATTTCTTTAAATCATTATTCTTGGTGATCAAGGTCATCCCATTAAAAATGATAAAAAACCCATTTAGAAAACGCTCGATAATTCCGCCCGCCTGATTCTTCATTTCTTCTTTTCTTTTTTAGGTAAATCTTGGCGAAGAGCGCCCGCTTTCTTAGCCTCTTCTGTTAACGACGTACCCACTCGATTGGTAGCTAAAAAATTCTGAATTTGCTTCTCCGTTTTATTTAACGTAGTCATCACTGAGTTTGTCGCAGGCTTTTGCGCTGAGCCCGGAGTTTTCTCGCGGTAGAGCTGACGTAAAGCCACTAAAGCTTGATTGGCTACATCGCGTTTTTCTGACTCAAACTCACGCTGCTGAATATCATCGGACCCTGCTGGTGCGGGTTTATCGAGATAAACCCAAACGTTTTTATAAGCATCTTCTAATTGCACCGCCGCCAATTCAGACCAGTTCTCTGCCCCAATTTCTAAGGCGCGGTAGAGATAGCCCTGCAAAGACTGAACTGTTGTATAGTAATCGTTGCCGGTCATTTTTTCCGGGTTGATGTGGCTCATATTGCCCATGTAGTAAAGCGTCTTAGCCAGAAGCGGCTTTTGCTTTTCAGACATATTCTTACCAATTATTTTTCGGTAACCCATCTCAGCTTCTTTAAAATAACGATCGGCTAACTTTTTATTTCCTTCTCGGGCATAAGCCGCTGCTAAACGGGCAGGAATCTCGGCATCCGCACTTTCAGTAGGAAGAAAACGTTTGTTGCGATACAGCTCCACCAAATTCACGATGGCGAGTTTATCTTGGCCCTGGCAAGTGAGCATTTCACTGAGACGCAAGCGCGCCAGTGCCTGGGTTTCAGGAGCTTTATTATTAGTCACACGAATGACTTGGCGATAACGTTCTCCGGCCGTAATACAATCACCCATGGATTGATAGGCCACACCGGCATTCAAAAGAATAAAGTAATCGAGCTGATTTACGGGCTTATCTACGCGAAGGCGGTCGTAAGCTTTCGCTGCATCTTCATATCTTTTATTATCAAGAAGCTGATTCGCCTCTTCAAATTTATTCTGCACCTCTTGATTGTCTCGCGCGATTTGAGCTTTCGGAGCCGACGAGCAACCCGCCTGAGAGATAAATCCGCTGAGAGCTAATACACTACAAATGAGTTTGATTGCGTTCGATTTCATCTGCGACCCTTTCGAGACTTTTTGTTCCGACCATATCCATATTAAAATCTGAAATTTTGAAAACTGGTACTTTTTGTCGCCATTTTTCTACAAACTTTTCATAAATCGAGCGGCGTGCCACGTGATATTGACGAAATTGTTCGGCCAGATCATTGAAGCGACCCATAAAACCTTCATTGCTCTGAACCATATCGCCCTCTGGCCAATCTGGCAGAGCCCGATTGATAATAACGCCGGCAAGCTTAAAATTGCGTTGTGTGATGTAAACATTTAAATCTTCAGCCTCTTGCAACTTCACTTCATCAAACCCAGTTACGAGCAGGAATCCGGTATCAGTAGATTTTAAAATTTCTTGCACTTCAGAGGTCTTAACTAAAATTTGCTCTTGCACTGTTTGAATGCTTGAGAAAAAATCAGAGAGTTCGTTCATAAATTTTGAACCCGTAATCTTCTCAAGAACACTGAGTACGGTGCGGGTTCCTTTAGAAACCATTCTGCGAATAAGACTCACATTTTCAATATCGCCCAAAAACCAGCGGACGATTCCTTCTTGAAAAAGAGCTTCAAGTTTTTGTGGCGCCTGCAAGAAGTCGACGGCGTGCTGCGCGGGTGGAGTATCAAGAATTACAAGATCGTAATCTTTCGATTCAACGATTCGAGTGAGCTGTAAAAGAGCAGTGAACTCTTGCGAGCCATTCAAAGTCGTAGAGAGAAGTTGGTAGAGACGATTGCGCACAAGCTTATCGGCAAGGCCTGGGTGCTTAGCTGCTTTACGAATGAAATCTTCAAAAATCTCTTCTGAAACGAGGAGGCTGGCATCAAGGCGCCCCTTATAGTTTTGGTTAGGAACCTTAACAATTCTGCTGGTCGTCTCTGCCAAACCCAAAGCTTCACGAAGACGCAGAGACGGGTCAATTGTCATAACCAGAACTTTTAACCCTCGTCGCGCCGCTAAAACACCAAGGCTGGCTGAAAGCGTGGTTTTGCCCACTCCTCCACTGCCCATACAAATCAAAACTTTTCGTTGTTGAAGAATATCCAACAAGGTTGTCGTCATAAAAACTTCACCTTCTCAGAGATTTTACGAATCACATCCGCCGTGTGAACAGAAAGAATCAGTGGGACTTTAATAATTTTAAACCCCGATTTTTCGAGACGAGTCAGTTCGGTGCGACTGCGCTCTTCTAAAACCTTTATATTATCTAAAAACCATTCACCCAATTTATTATTTTGTGTTTCAGCTTTTAAAGCGTTCAGCTGCTCACTGGTTAAATTAGAATCAAAGTGTTTGTTCGCCACAACAACTGCGGTTTGGCCAATCCACTTTTTGAGTTCAGCCTGAAGCTCAAAAGTTTCTGAAACAGGCAACTCTTCAAGTAAACTCACGATAAAATAGTTCGTGTATTGCGGATCACTTAATACCTGCTGCATCGCCCGGCTCTGTTCACCCATTGGTCCCGCAGAAATCAATTCAGCAATTCCGATAGGCGCCTTAAGAAGGGCCATAAAATGACCCGTAGCAAAGCAGTCTACAACAATACGATCAAACTCAAGGGGCGGACCCCAATGGCGGATTCCGCTCGTAATTTTACCTAAAACAGCGAGTTCTTTAAGAGCCGGAGCCGCTTTGACAAAGGTTCGCATCACTTTATTATCGAAAAACAAATCGGCGAGCGCCTTGATCTTTACCAAGTACTGAACATACTCTTTTAGGCAGGTTTCACCGCTCCAAAGCGCCAGATAGAGGTTTTTATCTAAGGGCGTGGGCTCATAACCTATGGTTTTCTTAATAGAATCTTTAAATACGTATTCATAAGAGCTGATCTCCCCAAGTTCGACTAAAAGAGTTTTAAACCCTTGAGTAGCGCACTCCTGAGCCAGAGCTGCAGCGATGACGGACTTACCAACCCCACCTTTACCCGTAACCATATAAATTTTCTGCTGTTTTTGATTGGATGCCACGCGTTAATTTTCTTGCTTTCAGGGGTTTGGTTTCTTATAAGAATGACCTAATTCAAGGAGCAATAATGAAAACTTCCGTCGAGAACAAGTCCGGCTTGTATAAAAAAATAACTGTTGAAGTCCCATCTGAAAAAGTCACCTCATCATTCGATCGAGTCTACAAAGATATTCAGAAAAATGCCACTATCAAAGGCTTCCGCAAGGGCAAAGCGCCAATTCAAACGATTAAGACAATTTATGCTGACAGCGTTAAAAAAGATGTCCTTCAAGACCTCCTTTCTGAGACTTACGCTCATGCGATTCGTGAACACAAACTTAAGCCAGTCACTCAACCTGCTGTTAATTTTGACGGCGACTTGAGTGAAAATGCTCCCTTTACTTTTACGGCCGAATTTGAGGTTCATCCCGAAGTGAATGTTAAAAAATTTGAGAAGCTCTCTGTAGAAAAAGAGAAGTGGGCTTTAGATGAAGCTGAGGTTGATCGTATTGTTGACTCTTACCGCCAGCAAGGTGCGCAGCTGGTTCCACTTTTTGAAGAGCGCCCTGTGCAAAATGGCGATACCGCTGTTATTGATTTTGTTGGCACCATCGCCGGCGTCGCTTTTGATGGCGGTTCAGCTCAGGACTACCCACTTGAACTCGGCTCTAAAAACTTTATTCCAGGCTTCGAAGAGGCCGTACTGGGTATGACAATTGGTCAGAAAAAGTCGATTCCACTTCGCTTTCCAGATGACTATCACGCTGAATTTGCCGGTAAAGACGTTGTGTTTGATGTCACTCTTAAGGGCATCAAAAAGAAAACTCTTCCTGAACTTAATGATGAATTTGCCAATACAACGGCTGGGTTCCCAACTGTTGAAGCTTTCAAACAAGATATCCGTGACCGCATTACAGAAGGCGAAACAAAGCGCATTCAAAATGACCTTCGTTCGCGCGTGATTCAAGAACTTGTTAAAGAGAATCCAATTGAAGTTCCAGAGCAGATCTTAAATGAAGAAAAAGAAGCTATGATGCAAGATGCATTCAAGAACCTTTCTCAACGTGGAATGACGGCTGAGCAGTTCGAGGAATACAAAACTAAATGGGAAAAAGATTTTAATGAAGCTGCGGCCGTTAAGGTTCAAGCTAACTTCTTAGTTATGTCCCTGTCTGAAACTCTTAAAATGACTGCGACGAACAAAGAGATCAACGAGCGCATTGAAAAATACGCTAAACAAATCGGCATGGAGCCACAGAAAGTGCGCAGCTTCTATGAAAACAGCCAAGGCGGTTTAAGTGGTCTTCAGTATCAAATTATTGAAGAAAAGGTGGTCGATCACCTTCTAAAATCGGCCAATGTTAAAGAAGTCAGCAAAGATCAATTAAGCGATAAGCCGTAGTTTTTGTTGCTCTCAGCCCATTCTTAGATACGATTATGTTATCTAGGGGTGGGACATGAGCGAGCAAAAGCCTTATAAACGATCGATTAAGAACTTCATACTCAATCCAAAAATGCAGCTACGAATCAGCCTTTATTTCGTAGCTTTCGGCTTCGGCATCTCAGCCTTTATGACTTTCATCTTCTTCACTCAAGTTCAACAAATTGAAGTTCTTATCAACTCGATTTCAGGAATGCCTTTAGAGCAACAAGTTGAAATCGGTCGACTACTGAATTCACTCGTTAAAATCTCTATTCTCTTCTTCTTTGTGTTTATGATTGCCTCTGTGCTTTATGGCTTACTTGTCAGCCACCGGATTGCAGGCCCGATGTATGCGATTATGAGCTATATTGAGGATTTAAAAAAGGGCCATTACGATTCGGGCCGCAAACTTCGTGATTACGATGAGCTCGGCCCCGTTATGGATGCCCTGCACGAGCTCTCGGCACAATTAAAGAATAAAAAATAAGTTACTGCTTCGACTTCGCCTGAGTTTTGTTTTCGTCGAACGACTTCATGACATTCCAGGCTTTTAAGTAATTGTACGCCTGTAAAACCTGAAAATCTGAACGCAGTAGGCTGGCTCTTGGAGAGCTGTCTTTTTTAAGGTCTTCATTTTGGTTCCACCAGAAATCAAGACCCTTATCTTTACCCTTGGTGGCTGTTGCTGCCGCCTGAGCGCTTTCAGTCTCGTTGCTCTCATTCTCTGACTCACCTAACAAGTGGCCCTTCATATCGCGCTCACGCTGAATTTCAGTGCGCTGAATAGCCTTCTCGATAATATCTTGACTGAGATTATCAACTGTCACATCTGGCTGAATTCCTTCAGCTTGAATCGAGCGACCACTTGGCGTGTAATAGCGTGCCACCGTCAGTTTTAAGCCTGATCCATCACCAAGCTTCACTACAGATTGCACCGAGCCCTTACCGAATGTTCTCTTGCCCATAATCAAAGCGCGTTTGTTGTCTTGTAAGGCGCCTGCTACGATTTCGCTGGCGCTGGCAGAAAATTCATCAACAAGTACGATAATAGGAAAGTTCGGAAGCGTCCCTTCAGATTTAGCATAACGAATCTCTTGGTCTTTCTTATTACGACCAACAGTTGAAACAATCGTACCCTTTTCAAGAAAGAGATCGCTGATTTTTTCAGCTTGATCGAGGAGACCGCCTGGGTTTCTACGAAGATCTAAAATAAGACCTTTTGTTCCTTTATTTTTCTGCATGTGCTTATTCATTTCATTATTTAAATCGCGGAATGAATTTTCGATAAAGCTTGTGAGTTTAACATAGGCAAAACCATTATTAAGGTCAGTGTATTTAACTGATTTAATCTTAACGGTTCCACGAGCGATGGTGAAATCTTTCGGCTCATCAAAGCCCTCACGAAATATACCCAGTTTAATTTTTGTGCCCTTAGTGCCCTTCATTCTCTGAGCTGCTTCAACAAGACTTAAGCCTTTCGTTGATTCGCCATTAATAGCCACAATTTTGTCCCCAGCTTTAATACCTGCCACCCAGGCAGGCGCATCTTCAATTGGTGAAATAATTGTGAGAACACCTTTTAATATTGTAAGTTCCACACCGAAACCGCCAAACTCGCCACTTGTTTCAGATTCAAATTCTTTAAAAATATCTGGTGGCAAGAAGTTGGTATGCGGATCTAACTCTCTGAGCATTCCTTTTACGCCGCCATAGATCAGCTTTTTAAGATCAACCTCTTCAACGTAATATTGTTGCACAAGGTTTAAAACCTTAGTGAAGAGTTGCAAGTCGACATATCTGTCAGACGCGAATGATCGTAAACTTGGCGTCGCGGCAAAGCCGAGAGCCAAAAGGAGAATGAGACTGAGGATATATTTTTTGGCCCTGCCGGCAAATATTGTGTGAGCTTTCAAAGCCAACTTCGTTTTCATAATGTTTTCCCCTTAATATACAGCCACTGTAACGGATCAAGCGCATCCGAGAAATGACGAATTTCAAAATAAATATTACCACTACTATTAGCTAAAACCTGTTGAGAGCGAATCGGCTGCCCTTTTGTGAACAGCACTTCTTTTAGATTCGAATAGACACTGTAAAAGTGATCGTCATGATCGATGATAATCGTTTTGCCATAACCGCTCACATCACCAATGAAGCTGACCACTCCGTCATGAATCGCGCGGATTGGCTGACCCGGCTGACTGTTAAGACTGATTCCTTTATGGGCTAGACGATATTTATACTTAGGATTTTCAATAAGACCGTAATTGCGAATCATTTCAGCTTCGACGGGCCAGCTGAGATCGCCCTTTTTCTCAAAGAAACTACTACGCAAATCGGCCGATTGGCTTGTGCGCTCAGCTTTGGCGCGAAGCCCTTTTATTTCTTTAATCGTATTCTTACGGTGATCTTCGAGTTGGGATAAAAGCTTCGATTTTGATTTTTGGTTATCTTCAAGAATTCCTTCTTGAGTCTTTATTTTATTTTTAAGTGAGGCCAGCTTTCTAAGTTCGATATCAAGAGCTTTTTTCTTCTTCATTAAAAGACTTAAGTTCTTTTCATAGCTTTTGATAACTCTGTAATCTTGATTTGAAACCCGGCGTAAGTATTTTAAAAGCTTCTCTAGATCGTGCGAGCTGCTCGAAGAGAATATAGCCCTTACCACGCTTTCTTCACCTATCATGTACATAGTGCGTAGCTTTTTAGACAGCACAGATCTTTGCATTGTGATGAGTTCATCGAGTTGCTTCGTGCTGATCTCAAGGGCGCTGACATTACCCTGCACATCAATCAGTCGATTGGTGAGAATATCACGTTTACGACTCATTCTTTTCATTTTTGTATTGATATCGTAAAGTACGCCCATAACAGAACGAGATTGCTCATCGTTTTTAGACAGTTTTTCTTTAGCTTCACTAATAGACTCAATAACATCAGCACGGCCTGGCAGCGCAGTACTAACAAGAGCTAAAAGAAAAAGGGTTTTAACTGAATTTAAAAACAAACAATCACCATATTTCATTTTCAGTAGCAGCCCAACCGGTGTTGATTTTTCTTACGCAGAGAAATGAACCTAAGCCGCCAACAACTAGACTCACTGCTAAAACGAGAAATAACTGACCCACGCCAATAAACTCGAAACTGATCTGCTGACTCCAAAACTGAAGTTCTTCAATCCATACACTTTGGGCCCATTTGAAAAGTAAAAAGCTGACGCCTAACGAAACTACCGATGCGATAAAACCCATAACGATGCCCTCAAAAACATAAGGCCATTGAATCGTCCAGCGAGTGGCACCGAATAATTCAAGAAGGGCAATTTCATCACGTCGCTGCGCTACCGAACTGCGGATTGAATTCCCAATAACAAAGAGTCCACCAGCAAGTAAAATAGCGACAAGTGTGTAGCTCGCCGTCGCAAAAACTTTAATCGCAGCGGCGTAATTCTCAATCCAACCCTGACCGTAAGAAACCTCTTCAACTCCGCCAAATCCTGTAACGGATTTTGCAAACTGAACGAGTTTCTTATAGCCCGACGTATCTGAAATGCCGGCTTTTAAATGAGCCTCAAAGCTGGCCGGCAAAGGATTAGCAAAAGAATTATCTGACAGAAGCGTGGGCGATAGGCTGCCGATCTTTTTGCTGAAAAGTGCAGCCGCGCCATCTTTAGAAAGATATTCTACTTTTTCAAAAAGCTCTGATTCGTTCATCGCCTTTTGCAGCTTTTCTTGCTCTTCTGGCGTAACACCATCCTTCAAATAAACACTAATCTGAACTTCATTGCCCCAGCGCGTGAGCAGTGAGTAAAGGTTGTGATGGATAGTAAAACACAAAGTCATGATAACAAAAGTTCCGATCAATACGCCCAATGTGGCCACTTGAACGGTGGTCTGACTTCTCCAGCTTCTGAGAAAATGATTCCAGATTCCCATTAGCACCTCACCACTTGGCCGTTTTCGATTTCAATCACACGACGGCCTTTTTGCTTCACTAAATTTATGTCATGGGTCGCAACGACGACAGTCGTACCCTGCTCATTCACCTTCTCAAGTAAACGAACGATCTCTTGGGTCAAATGCGGATCTAAATTGCCCGTCGGTTCATCTGCAATCAATAAACTCGGGCGATGGACAAGCGCCCGCGCCACGGCTACGCGCTGCTGTTCTCCCCCCGAAAGCTGCTCGGGGAAATCATTTTTTTTATGACCTAAACCCACGTGATCGAGCATTTCGAGGACACGCGACTCAACAAATTTCACTCGTTCACCACGAACTGAAAGTGGGAGTCCTATATTTTCAAAAATCGTCTTACTTTTAATAAGTCTGAAATCTTGGTAGATCACGCCGATGTGACGTCTGAAATAAGCAATCTGATCACCTTTCAAAGTGTTCAAATTGTGACCTAAAATATTAATATGTCCTGAGCTGGCGCGATCATAGGCCGACATCAAACGAAAAAGTGTAGTTTTACCCGCGCCGCTCGGACCGGTTAAAAAAACAAATTCGCCTTTTTCTACTTTTAAATTCACGTCGTTAAGAGCGTGAACTGGACCCGGATAAACTTTGTAAGCATGAGAGAATTCAATCATCCTCTCAGTCTATCAAAAAGAAATGAGATGACCAGAAACCAGAAGGTCTAGAATTGATTGGTGTTGAAATTGAACTGCACTTCGTACGGCGTGCGGATCTGATTTTTCACCGTTCGGCAAAACCTTCGCATAGGGAATCTTCACCATCTTCACTACTTTTCCGCTCTTGAAAACTTGGGTCACAATAAAAGGATTAGCTCGACCCCAGTCTTCAGTCTGGATATGAAATGTAAAACCTTTGTGCGAAATGTCTGAGTTCAAGCCTTTTTCGACCATATCCAACCTTAACGTCTCATTTTGAGACATTCTCAGTTTAAGAAACTTTTTTTAAATTGTCATGGACCATAATCGCAAGACCCAGACTAGCCGATAAGTTCTCATGGTGTGGAACTCTCAGGCCCAAGCTCGCCGCTTGCAGGCTTTACTATTTATTCTTCTCAGCTTTTCATTAAGTAGCTGTAGTAAAAAGCTCGTGAGCAATATTATCACGAATGCCAGCTGCTCGAGCCGAGTGAGCCCAACTTACACTTCGAAAGCCGAAGCAGCCCAATGTACAACTTCTTATGTTCCAACAAGTACAGATATGCTTATGGGACAGGCGAACTACGAGGCTCGTACTACAGATAGTATGGGAGAATTAACAACTCTCAGCGGTGCTCGCCCCATTCGTTTTGCCGAAGTAGAAGTCACGACAGCATCCGGCGCAGTCGTCGCCTGCTTTGAAACGTCTGCTACTGGCTCATTTGGTGGTAGTGTCCCAGATGATTTAGGGGCTTTAACGGTTAAGGTAAAATCTCGCTCTAATAATTCAACCGAACTTCTCGCCTCTGTACTCAATTGTCCAGAAGAGAATGTTCCTTATAGTGTTAGCGGGACTTATGATCCGGCATCTCCGGCCTCGCTGACCATCAGTGCCACTTATACAGGCGAAGTTTTAAGCGCCGCCTTCAATATCCTCGACCAATTTTACGAAGCCAATGAGTTTCTTCGCTCTAAAGTTGGCACTTGCAGTGGCGATTGCACAGCTGTACCGACAACTGTATCTCGAATTCAAGCTTATTGGGTAAAAGGCTTTAATCCGAACGCTTACTTTAATGCAGCAAGTTCTCCGGTGAGTTTTTATATACCTGGTTATAGCCGGCTCTTTATTTTGGGTGGTATTGGCGGAGACGTAGATACAACAGATACAGATCATTTCGATAACTCAGTTATTTTGCATGAGTATGGTCACTTTCTTGAAGACATCGCTTCGGACACAGACAGCCCGGGTGGTAGTCATAGCGGTAATAAAATTATCGATCCACGATTGGCTTGGTCGGAAGGGTTCGGTAATTTTATTCAAGCGGCGATCACCGGAAGTCCTTATTACGTCGATTCTGTGGGCAACAGCTCTGGTACGGCTTCAAATACATTTAATATTTCACTTGAAACGTCTGTGGGCTGCACAAACGGTTGCGATATTCCAACGGCAGCTGGTGAAGGTAATTTTAGAGAGTTTTCTGTGGCCCGCTTACTTTGGGATGTTTTCGATACTACTGGTGAAAGTGGAGATGATGATGTCAACGACGGATTTATTGATATCTGGCGTTCAATGACGTCTTCGACTGGCCTCAAAAATCCACTTGAAGGGTTCAGATCTATTAGTCTACTTCATGATTACCAGGCTTCAGAGCTGACCCCGTCTTGGGCGACCTTGCGTTCTGCGCACGACCACGGCCGCACCGAAGATTATGGACAATACATTAAGCCGAGCGGCAGTGGTTCATGCTCATTCTCAATGACGCCATTTATAGACAATAACGAGCTCTATACTGTTAAAAATCACTTCAATAATTCAAGTCAGTATGATGCTTACACAAACCAATTTGATAATAGTGATATGTATTATTACGAAAATTCAAGCGGCAATGTAACTCTCACTGTGGCTTCAACAACTACAAGCGGATTAGAATCTGACTTAGACGTTTATGTTTTCAATGCTGATGGAGATATTGTTTCTTCTAGTTACGGCTATTTTGATAACAAGATCAGTACGGCTCAAACACAAACAGTTAATATTCCTAACGGAAAATACTGGATTCGCGTCATGGTTTATACTGGCCGAAATAATTCTGGCTCAGTTATTAGCGATGACCCCGGCGTAGCAGGTACCGATTCGATTGCAAAAAATGCCTGGATCAATGCTGGCGGACCTCTCACTTATACTCTCAAAATTGGAGCGACTGACGTATGCCGCGAAACAAGAATATACTAGTTTCTACTTTAGGACTCTTATTTGCCGCTTTTGCCATCGCTCACTTGAGTCAGTGGAGCACATCTGAGCAAGGTGTCCAATCTTACAAACACATTCGCCGCACCATTAAAATGATGCCACCTATTGAAATTAGTATTTCTAAATTAGAAGAAAAATCAGTCGAACCAGGAGATATCGTAACTTTAGTAGCGACAATAAACTCGAGCTTAACGGCCGGCCGTGTCCGCTGGGAGTGGAAAGCCGGCAACGGCGTTGAATTTTTAGATAACCAAACATCTGGTTATTTAGAGATGAATAGCGCTCGCGAACAAAAAACTTTACAGGTTCGCTTTAGACAAGTTTCAAATAAAAACGAAATGATTCATCTAAATTTTTATCAAGGCGAAGAGCGCCAGCAAAATGCCGGCAGTTCAGTTTACAACAGCCTGAATCAAGATTTAATTAATTTAGAAACAGCCGAAATTATGGAGCGCCAAAAAATCTATCACGAAGAGATGGAGGATGGCATAACCGTTCTTTCTTCAGAGGCTGAAGATAAAAACAAAGCCCACAAACACGAGCACTAACTAAACCGGCATTACGGTAATCTGCTCGTTCTGCATTTCGTTTCTTAAAATACTTTGAATGGCATCTAGCGTACCCATCATCGAACTTGGACAGCCCCCACAAGCACCTTGGTAAACAATCTTCAGCTGATTATCTTGAAACTCTACGATCTCAACATCTCCACCATCAGACTGTAAACCTGGGCGAATTGTACGGTCGAGTATGTCTTCAATTTGCTGAATCTCTGGTGAAAGTGTAGAGCGATCCACCTTTGGTTTCATGGTCGACTCTTCAGGCGACATAAAATCAGCACGGTGAACCGCCAATCGTGTTTTTAAAATAGCAGTGATTTGATCTTTGATAATGTCAGACGGCAGCTCATCTGTGTGAGTAACCGTCAGCGTGTTCTGAAACAGATAAACTTGTTCGACACCTGGTAGATCAAAAATAGATTTCACTAACGGAAGGCTGGCCGCCTGTTCTGGCGAAGTAAATGTGGCATTGCCTACATCTTTCAGTGAATAATTAACGATAAATTTAATCGCGTTTGGATTCGGAGTGTCTTGGGCGCGAATCAATACGTCGTCTGCAGAAATTGTGACTTTATTCATTGATGATCCTTCTTGCTTTTTCAAGGCCTGTGGCCAAACGCTCGATGTCGTTTTCGTTATTATAAATTGAAAATGAAGCGCGAATAGTGCCGGTAATGCCGAGATTCTTCATTACAATTTGAGTGCAATGATGACCTGTACGTACAGCCACGCCTTGTTGATTGAGCAGATGCCCGATGTCCGAAGCATGAGCCCTTTTAAAGTTAAAAGATAAAATATTAGAAACTTTCTCTGGGGCTGTCTCATGAAGTCCGTAAATTTGAATGTCTTTCATTTGAGACAGACGTGCGTAAGCTGAATGCAACAAAGCTCTTTCGTGCTCAATAATATTTTTGAAACCAATATCATTTAGGTAATCAATGGCTACTGCTAAACCTAGTACGCCAGAGATATTCGGTGTTCCCGCTTCAAAACGATGTGGGGCCTGCAAAAATGTTGTTTTCTCTTCAGTCACAGCATCAATCATCGAGCCACCGCCTTGATACGGCTCCATTTGATTGAGTAGATCTTTTTTCCCGTATAAAACGCCAATCCCGTATGGACCAAATGTTTTATGACCTGAGAAAGCCATAAAATCACAATTGAGATCTTGAACATCAATCGGCATTGCCGGAGCACTTTGGGCGGCATCAACGAGAACTTTAGCCCCTACCTTATGGGCGGCCTCAATCACGCGCTTCACATCGACAATCGTACCTAGCGAGTTTGAAGCATGAACAACAGATACAAATCTAGTCTTCGCCGATAACATACGCTCGTAGGTCGCGTAATCGTAATCTCCGGCAGCTGTCATCGGAACAAAATGAATCTTTAAACCTTTTTTCTCTGCCACCATTTGCCAGGGCACAATATTAGAATGGTGTTCGAGCTGAGACAGTATAATTTCATCGCCAGATTTTAAATGCAGGCCTGCATAGCTAGCGGCCACGAGATTGATAGATTCCGTAGTCCCGCGAGTCCAAATAATTTCACCCGCATCGCCGACATTAATAAATTTTTTAACTGTCAGACGGGCGGCTTCATAAGCTTCAGTAGCGCGATCACTTAAGAAATGAGCTCCACGGTGGACATTAGCCGTTTCAAAACTGTAATAATGTAGAAGACGGTCAATAACCTTTTTTGGCTTTAAAGTGGTCGCAGCACTATCAAGGTAAACAAGTGGTTGATCAAAAACTTTTTGCTCAAGCGCCGGAAAATTAGAACGAACTCTAGACATTAATAGGCTCATTGTATCTCCTCTTGCAAGAGACTCGGCATAGCCCGCTCAATTAACGGCAAAGCTTTAGCCGCCAAGTTTTTATTATTCAGTCGAGAGAGAACTTCAGTGACATAACCTTTAGCCAGCATCTCGAAGGCTTTCGCTCGAGGAATAGCCCGGCTCTGAAGATAGAAGATCTCATCTTCACTTAAGCGACCGATACTGGCACCGTGGGCAGCCTTAACATCGTCCGCATAAACTTCAAGCTGAGGCTTAGTATCCATTTCAGCGTGGTCACTGGTTAATAAAGTTTGATTGAGCTGAGCGGCATCTGACTTTTGCGCATCGAGTGCGATAACAAGCTGACCATTAAACACAGCTCGTGAATGGCCGCTTAAGATACCCTTATAAAGCTGATCGCTCTTTGTGTTTCCAACATGGTGATGAAGGAGCGTTGAATTGTCGATGTGATCGCTTTCGCGGCCCAGGTAAATTCCATCCAGCTGAGCTTGTGCATTCTCACCAAGCATGTGAGCCGAAATTTCATTGCGCACTAAGGCTCCACCAACTGTTGAGTTGAGGGATTTTAGTACAGAGTCTTTTTGAATTTCAAAATAGCTTTCAAAGATACCAACAGCATAGTCGCCCAACCAAGATTGCTTGATATGTGTGAGCTGTGAATTCGGCGAAAGAATATAGTCGTTCGAGCCATTCACGTGAAACTGAATGTTATTCACGGCAAAATGGCTTTCGATCACTTCTGCCTGAGCGTTCTCTTTAAGAAGTACGAGAGTTTTATAGTAACTAACGAAAGCTTCGGTCTTTTGATTATGAATATTGCCGTAGAGATAAATAAAGTGTGCCTTTGTCGCGGCCTTTGAATCAATCTGCAAGAGATATGTATCTTCGGTCATCTTCTCATTAAGCACAGAGAATGGCTTCAATTTATGATGAGCCGTGCTGATAAGTTTTTGCTTTACATCTTCGCTGAGTTTTAAAGACGGGTCTTTTAGCGCTTCACGAGCGTTCATGAATTTAATATTTTTTAGATTGCTACAAAGGTGCTGAACTAACTGACCATTGTAAAAAACAACAACAGATTCATCTGTCGACAAGAGCTTTTGAACTTCTGATGGAAGCTCAAGATCATCCGCATAACTTTTGGCAACGACCGGATGATATTCAGTCTTTAAAAATTTCTTTAAAGACGTATAACGCCAATTCTCATCGCGAGTTGTTGGCCATACGATCTCAGATGAACTCATTATAGCCTTCTTTTTCAAGCTGCTGAGCGAGTTTTGAATCGCCCGACTTCACAATGCGTCCGCCCGCCAAGACGTGAACAAAATCTGGCTTGATATAATCTAGTAAGCGCTGGTAGTGCGTAATTAATAGAATCGCGTTCTCTTTATTCTTCAGCTTATTTACACCGGCCGAAATAATACGAAGAGCATCTACATCGAGACCTGAATCTGTCTCATCAAGAACTGCAAAGCGTGGGTTGAGTACGGCCATCTGAAGAATTTCATTTCTCTTCTTCTCGCCGCCAGAGAAACCTTCGTTCACTCCGCGATCGATGTAGTCCCACTTCATTTCAACAAGCTTCGCTTTCTCTTTTAAGAAAGCCTCGAACTTCTCGCGGCTCATCTCTGCCACACCTTGGTGTTTGCAAATGGCATTGAACGAAGTTTGCAAGAATTCAAAGTTGCTGACTCCAGGCACTTCAACCGGGTACTGAAAAGCCAAGAAAAGACCTTCTTTAGCCCGCACATCCGGCGACATATCGAGAATATTTTTGTATTCAAAGTTAATTTCGTACTCAACTGTACCTTCAGTCACTTCAAAACCCGGGTAACCTGCGATTACTTTTGAAAGCGTGCTTTTACCTGAACCGTTCGGGCCCATGATGGCGTGAACTTCACCGGCTTTAATTTCTAAATTAATACCTTTCAGAATTTCTTTATCGCCAGACTTCACATGTAAATTACGAATACGAATCATATATACCTATCCAATACTATTTTCTAATTTCATTTCGATCAGCTTCACGGCCTCAACAGAGAACTCAAGAGGCAGCTCTTTAAATACATCTTTACAAAAACCATTCACTAACATTGAGATTGCTTTTTCTTGATCTACGCCTCGCGACTGTAAGTAAAAAAGTTGATCTTCACTGAGCCGCGAAGTTGAAGCTTCGTGCTCAACAACAGCCGTCTTACATTTATTCTCAATATACGGGAATGTATTGGCGCGAGCTTTCGGCCCAACGAGCATCGAATCACACTGCGAATAATTTCTCGCGCCCGTTGCCGAAGGCATAATTCTCACAAGACCGCGATAGCTGTTCACAGACGAACCCGTTGAAATACCTTTAGAAATAATTGTACTGCGAGTGTTCTTACCGATATGGATCATTTTTGTTCCGGTATCAGCCTGCATCTTATCGTGAGTGAGAGCGACAGAGTAAAATGCTCCACTTGAGTTATCGCCTTGTAGAATTACACTTGGATACTTCCAGGTAATAGCACTGCCTGACTCAACTTGCGTCCATGAAATTTTAGAATTCGCACCAACGCACTTACCGCGCTTAGTAACAAAGTTATACACACCACCACGGCCTTCTTTATCGCCCGTGTACCAGTTTTGAACCGTTGAGTATTTAATTTCAGCATCTTTAAGTGCCACTAATTCAACAATGGCGGCGTGAAGTTGATTCTCATCTCTTTGCGGAGCCGTACAACCCTCAAGATAATTTACGAAGCTCCCCTCATCAGCAATGATAAGAGTTCGCTCAAACTGCCCTGTGTCTTTGGCGTTAATTCTAAAGTAAGTCGATAGATCAAGCGGACAACGCACTCCCTTAGGAATGTAAACGAACGAACCATCGGTAAAGACCGCTGCATTCAGCGCTGCAAAAAAATTATCTGTGTGCGGAACAACGCTAGCAAAATATTTCTTCACCAAATCTGGATGCTTCTGAAGTGCTTCCGAGATCGAGCAGAAAATTACTCCGTGCTTCTCTAGTATGTCTTTATGAGTTGTACCAATTGACACGCTATCAAAAACTGCATCTACAGCGACGCCGCTAATACGTTTTTGCTCATTCAGTGGAATTCCGAGACGCTCGAAAGTTTTTAAAAGCTCTGGGTCTAAATCTTCAAGATTCTTACCGTCATTGCTATTCTTTTTTGGAGCCGAATAATACCGAGTATCTTGATAATCGATAGGTTTGTAATCGACTGCGGCCCATTTCGGCTCCGTTAGAGTGAGCCAGTGCTTGTAAGCTTTTAAGCGGTAGTCGAGCATCCACTGCGGTTCATTTTTTTTATTCGAAATAAAGCGAATGATGTCTTCGTTAAGACCTTTCGGAACCGTATCGGTTTCGATGTCCGTCACAAAGCCCCATTTGTAGCCTTGATCTGAATTTAACGGAGAGTCTGGGCCAGCCACGTTTTTTCGCCTTTCGTCACATTCACTTGTAAGAGTTCAGCCACTGATAGAGTTTTATAAAAATCCGTCAGCTTGTTGTTGAAGACTTGAAGCGGAGATTGAATATTGCAATGACCGATGAATTCGCATTTTTCTTGTTTACTCACACAACGAACCACTTCAACCGGTGATAAAACCGTTTCTATGATTTCAAGAAAATTAGTTTTTGAAAGATCTTTAGTGATTTGGTAGCCACCTTGGGCCCCCATTTCGGCCTTCAAAATCTTCTTTTGCGCCATCAGCTGCATCACACGCGAAGTCGCATCAAACGGAGCACCCGTTGATTGGCAGATTTCTTTAACTGATGTGAGTTGACCCGCCTCTTTTGAGCTCATAAATTTCAGAGCCATCAGCGCATATTCAACTTTGCGATTCATTTTGTTCATGCCGCGCTAAACTAGCCCATATTCAATTCGTTTTCAATTAATATACGTCTTTTTTTAACTTATATGAATGGCGCAGCACTAAAATTCTATAAGTGTAGACATATTTCAATAATTTCATTAGGTTAAGCGACATGCTCAAAGCCTTCGGTCGTCTCTTTTTAATCGCATTTTGCAGTCTTTTCTTCATGTTTTTGGTCATTTCAATGCTGCGAATGCTGGGTACAAGTCAGCAGTATTCAGGCATCGAGCACCCGCTTTTAAATCAAAAAAAGTGGGCCTTTGCCGAAGTTCAAAACGAAGCTCAAGTGCAAAACTTAAATCCGAAAGTGTCTTTATTTCTAAAGCTCTACTTATCAAAAGACACAGAATGGATTGTAGCTGAAAAAAACTTTATTCTGAGTGCTGAAAAAAAAGTTCAGCCTCTCAACTCGTTAACCGCCGAAGAGCTCAGTGGATATGGAGTTCTAACACTTGATAAAATTTTAACGGCCAGCCCTGGTCGTCCGGCTCTTCTTTACATCGAAGACTCTAGCGTTCGCGCTTTTGATAAAATTACGGCACTAGTTAAGAAACATAACTTGGCTGAAAAAGTTTTGATCGGCAGCAACTACCAAATTGTTCTCACTGAAGTCCGCAAACTTGAGCCTCTGTGGCTTTATGCCGCATCTACATCTGAAATCTCGAAGCTTCGATTTTTCACTTCGATCTTCATCGAGCCGCTAGCCACAACAAATTCTGATTTTGTTGTCTTCACTGATGAGCCTAACGAACGCTTAGTTGATGAACTTCACAAGCGAAAAAAGCGTTTTATCTACAGACCAAAAGATGGAATACCAAATGCTGAGATCAGTCATAAAAGTGATGGTCTTATTCTAAAAGATACCGTCATTTTACAGCAAATAGTTGATCAGGCGCCCACTGAATATTAGCCTTAATGTTTTAGGAGCACTTCAGATGAATATTGCCTTCGCACAAGCTACAAAAACAACTGCCGCTGCCGGTGGATTTGAATTCAGTATCCTCGGCGCAATGAGTGCCGCCAGCTGGCCCGTTCAACTTACTTTTTTAATTTTAGTTCTTATGTCGGTGACGTCATGGGCGATTATTTTAACGAAGAAAAAAAGTTTAGATTCAGTTCGTGCGGCCAATGCGCCTTTTCTCGATCTTTTCTGGAGAGCTAATTCTCTAGAAGATATTTTTGCCAATATCGACAAACACCCGAACAGCAGCATCGCTCGTATTTTTCGCGCCGCCTATATCGAGCTTCGAAAACTTGCCGATTCTAACCTTGCACAGAATGCCAAGAGCGGAGCGGATGCGCCTATGCTTTCTGGTATAGACAACCTTGAACGCACTCTTCGCAAATCGATCGATACTGAACTTACAATGCTCGAGTCACGCATGAGTTTCTTAGCCACAACTGGTAGTACGGGTCCGTTCATCGGTCTCTTCGGTACAGTTTGGGGTATCATGGGTGCTTTTCATAAAATCGGCGCGACGAATATGGCGAACTTAGCCGTAGTGGCACCAGGTATTTCTGAGGCTCTTGTTGCAACGGCTGTGGGTTTGGCGGCGGCGATTCCGGCGACTGTGGCCTACAACCACTTCTTAACTAAAATCAAAAAAGAAGAACTCGATTTGAATAATTTCGCTGCTGACTTCTTAAATATTACGAAGCGTAACTTCTTCAAGGACAGTTAGACTATGGGAATGTCAGGCTCAGGCAAATCATCAAAGGTCGCTCTTAGCGAAATCAACGTGACTCCTCTCGTTGACGTTATGCTTGTGCTCTTAATTATCTTTATGGTGACCGCTCCGATGATGCAGCAAGGAATCGAAGTGAATCTGCCAGAGACTGCGGCCTCAGGTGTGCCCACAACTGAAGAGCCTTTTATTCTCAGCATTAGTGCAGGTGGACGAATTAAAGCCGGTAATGCAACTATCGACATTGATACTCTACGCACTAAGCTCTCTTCAATTTTTTCGACTCGACAGAACAAAGAAGTTTATATTCAGGCCGACAAGAAGACCGATTACGGAACAGTAGCTGAAGTGATGGCCGAAATTCGCTCGGCCGGCATCTATAATATCAGCTTGATCACATTACCAAAAGCGAGACTGTGAATACTTTTGAGTTACGAAACTTAGAAAAAGAAGATTCTTTTAAGAGGTTCTTAACAATCTCTTTAGGGATTCATCTATTTCTCGCTTTCGGCTTTGCTCTTAAGAGTCTTGTCCTACCCTCTGAAACTCTCATTATTCAAAACGCTATTCGCGTGGATATGGTAGCACTTCCCGATAAGGCCGAGCCACAAGTAGGGCCAAGCCCTGAGCCAGAACAACCCAAAGTGGCGCCGACTCAACCAGAAGAAAAAAAGGCAAAACCAGAACCGGTTAAAGAAAAACCTAAAGAAACAAAAAAGCCGGATCCGAAAAAAGCTCAGCTAGATGCTTTAAATAAGCTCAAACAAAAAGATGCTGTTGAACGCTTACTCAAAAGTAAACCTGAGCCAGCTGCATCGGCGGCGGCTGCAGCCCCGAAGAAAAACTTAAATGCTGGCAATCAACTCTCGCGCGGGGATTCAGTGACCGGCCTCGAGCGCATCGCCTTTGATGAATATATCTCTCAAGTTAAAGGCGCAGTGAACTCAAACTTCTCGCTTCCCTCTTGGTTACAAGATACTAAGTTCAAAGCTTCTGTTGAGGTCGTCATCGATGCTGATGGCAAAATTATAAGACGAACTTTGGTTAAAGAATCTGGCAACTCGACCTTTGATAACGCCGCTTTGTCTGCAGTAGACGCATCTAACCCATTCCCGGCCGTGCCAGAACGTCTGACTCGCGGATGGGGTAGTTTTACTATACAATTTAACTTTCCAGACAACTCGTAGGAGGAACATTTATGTTCAAAAAAATACTAGCATCGGCACTTGTGATTTTAAGTGTGCATAGTTTTGCCTTTGCGCAAACTAAAGTAACAGTAGATGTGGGCGAAGCTAAAGCTCGCAAAAGTCTTTTAGCTTTACCACCATTTAATAATTTCGGCTCTAATGTAAGCGGTGACGCTCAAAAGAATGCCCAAGAGCTCTATGACGTGATTTCAAACGACCTAGATGTAACGGGCTACTTCACTTACATTAAGCCTGATGCTTATCTTGAAGACACAAAAAATTTGGCACTTCGTCCCGCCCCTCTTGCACCAAACGGATTTGATTTTAGTAAATGGAAATCAATCGGTACTGAGTTTTTAATTCGTGGCGGTTATCGTGTTGTTGGCGGAAACATCAGTCTTGAGATTTACGCTTATAACGTAGAAAAGGGTGATTTAGTTTTTGGTAAGAAATATGAAGCGCCCCTTCATGGCCGCCGTAAACTCGCGCACACATTCTCTAATGATTTCGTTAAAGCAGTTACGAATAAAAATACTTTCTTCCTTCACCAAATCGTTGTGAGTATTGATAACGGCCCTCGTAGCTTCCGCGAACTTTTCACAATGGATTGGGACGGTGGAAATTCAAAACAGATCACGACCCACCGCTCGATTGCAATTTCTCCGGATTGGTCTCCTGACGGAAAGAATATTGCCTATACGGCTTTTATCAGTCGCAAAATTGGTAAAGGCCCTATGAAGAAAAACGCCGATCTTTTTATGTATGAAGTGCAAAGCGGAAGACGCTGGCTCGTTTCTTATCGTGATGGCATGAACTCTGGCGCCAACTTCTTAAAGAATAGCCAAGAGCTTCTTGTAACTCTTTCGGGCCGCGCTCCAAACATCAATCGCATGAGCCTTGATGGAAAAAAAGCGACGCCAATTACAAACGGCCCAGGCCAAGCCATGAACATTGAGCCTGCGATTTCACCAGACGGAACAAAAGTCGCCTTCTCATCTGATCGCTCAGGCAAACCAATGATCTTTGTTATGAATATCGATGGCAGCAACGTGAAGCAGATTACTTTTGCAGGTTTCTACAATGCCACTCCAACTTGGTCTCCTGACGGAACTAAAATTGCTTTTGCTGGTGTTGATAAAGGCAAAGATTCAGGCGATGGCCGCACGGGCGCGTTTGATATTTTCTTAATCAATGCTGATGGTACAGGACTTAAGCGCCTAACTTCAGCTAAAAAACCAAATGGTGTTTGGGCTAACAATGAAGCTCCAACATTTGCTCCGGATGGTCAGCGCGTTCTTTTTGTGAGTGACCGCACGATCAACAGTCAGCTTTACATGGTGAATATTGATGGCACAAACGAACGCCGTATTACATATGACAAACGTTTTTACTCTAAACCAAAATGGGGACCAGCTCTTTGAGTTCTGGACCTCGTTTAAACTTCGCAGATCTTTCACCAGAAGATCTGCAGAAGGCCTCTCAGTTATCTCCTGCCATTGCTCGTTATCTCGATATTTTAAAAAATACTCCCGATACATTTGAAGACCAGTTACGTGCTAAACGTCATAAGTATTGGATTACAGCGGCGACCTCTACGCTCCTACAGTCTCATTCAACCCGTGATATTTGCGAGTATTGGAGTCACTGTGCTGATGAAATTTTAAAATCTGCCTGGACCCAGAGTGGACTTCATACAGAGGCACTCGCCCTTTTCGCTTTAGGCAAACTCGGATCTCTTGAACTCAATTTAAGTTCTGATGTGGACCTTCTTGTGATTTCTGAAACCTTACCTACTCCTGAAATTTATAAAAAGTTTCGTGAATTCAATCGCCTTCTTACACAAAGTACTGAATTTGGTTTTGCCCTAAGAACAGATTTTGATTTAAGGCCCGGCGGTCGTTTCGGCTCGACAATTATCTCTCTCGGCCAAGCTGAAGACTACTATTGGACTCAAGGTGCTACATGGGAGCGTCTCGCCAATATTCGTTTACGCCCAATCACAGGTGAGAAAAAAATCATCGATGCTTATATGGAGCTGCTCAAGCGTTATATCTATCGTCGGCATATTGATTACAGCCTACTAGAAGATCTTAAAAATATTCGCACCCAGATCCACTTTCATCATGGGTCAAAAAAACCGGATTTCTTTAATATCAAACTCGGCGTAGGTGGAATTCGAGATATAGAGCTCTTTGCTCACGCTCTATTAGTTCTTCATGGTGGGCGCCGGCCAGATCTCATTAGTGTAAGGACAGATGAGATTTATAGCCGTCTCATCGCCGCAAAAGTTTATGCTGAAGTTGCTCTAACAAAATTAATGAATCTATATTGGGAGTTTCGCGCTCTTGAAAATGAAGTGCAGGCCGCCAATGACGAGCAGAACCATATTATTAATTTTGCCGTGAAACCCATTCAAAAAAGCCTTCAAGAGAAAACCTCTGCCGTAAATGCAATTGTGTCGGATCTCTTAGGTGCCCCCAAAGAACAAGATCTGTCGACCCAAGATATTACAACTCTCGGCTTTTCTGAGCGGGCTAAAAATGAAATATGGCCACAGCTTTTGTCGCTTTCAGCTCAATCGAGTCGCACTGAATATGATGAGAGCATGCGAAAAGAATTTTTATTTCAATTCATGCATTTCTTAGCCCGCGACGGTGTTGATAAAGATTTAGGACTATCACTTCTCATTGATTTCTTAAAAGCCACTCGTGCTAAAGCCAGCTTTTACTCTCTCTTCGTTAACGAACCCAGGATCATTCGCGATTTAGCTCGTCTCTTCAGCATCTCGCCTTATTTAGGCCAAGTTTTGGCTTCACGCCCAGAACTGATTGACAGCTTTTTGTTCGGTCTGCAACCCAACCCTCCAGAGTCTATTGAACGTCTTCTTGAGTATTGCAGTGAGAAGAAGCTTCTCTGTGAAATATTCGCTGCCATAGCTTTGCTGGATCTTCAGCCTATTGAGGAGGTCGGTCGTAACCTCAGTTCTAATGCCGACGAAATTGTGACTTTATTATTAAATTATTTAGTTAAAGAAAATCAGTCGGCACCCCTTGAAATTTTAGCCCTAGGAAAATGGGGCGGCGAAGAGCTCGGCTTAAGATCTGATCTTGATTTTATTTTTGTCACCGATGCAGAGATTGGTGCCAACGAACAAAAAGTGGCACGACGAATGATCTCGCTTCTGACGGCAGCGCAAAAAGGTGGGATGATTTATCAAATCGATCTTCGCCTAAGGCCTTCAGGTAAAGCTGGCCCGGTGCTTGTAGCAAAAACCAAACTTATAGAATATTTGCAAACTGAAGCCGCAGCTTGGGAAAGGCAATCCTACTTACGCTCAAGAATCATTGGCGCGCAAAAAAATTGGACAGAAGAAATACATCGAGCTTGTTTAGATAAAAAATTATCTGCATCCGATCTTAAAGAACTCAGTCATATCCGCCAACAATTGATCAAATACCCAGTTCGCGGAATTGATTTAAAACAAAGTCCGGGCGGGCTTATCGATATCGAGTTTACCGCCCAAATTTTATGCTTACAGAAGAACATACTTAGTAAAAATGCCTCAACCCTATCAATGCTAGAGGCCTTAAAAAACAATCGCCTCATCAAAGCTTATTCTTATATCCGCGGTTTAGAACAGCTGCTCTCACTGGTGAGCGGCACAACGCTGCATCATTGGAGCACCGGTACAAATGAGAGCCTGCGCCTCGCGCAGCTTTTAAAAACAGATGAGTCAAATATTGACCAAAAAGTGACCACAGTCATGACTGAAGCCAGTGCTCTGGTGAAAGATCTTGACCCCATTTTTGCCCCCGGCTAACTTTGGCTTCTTAAGAGGGAAATATGAAAAAGAACTATAAATCTATCTTGTTGTGCGCATTCATCTACGCTTTAGCTTTCTTTATTTTCGAAGCCGGCTCTAAAGCCCAAACCGATACAAAAGCACCGGTTGTCGAGCAAAAAGCGACTCCTTCAGCTGCTAAGCCAGCCGAAACAAAGTCCGCTGATGCAAAACCGGTCACGGCGGCAACAGCCACAACTTCAGAAACAAACGCAGCACCAGCAAAAGATGCAGTCGCAGCGCCAGAGCCAAAAAAAACAATTAAAAAAAGGTTTTCAAAAATGTACGCACAATTCGAAACATCAATGGGCAATTTCAAAGTTCTACTTTTTCACACACATGTACCTAAAACTGTTGAGAACTTTGTCGGCTTAGCTGAAGGCACAAAAGAATGGATAGATCCAAAAACACGTGCTCCCGTTAAACAACCTTTTTATAATGGCCTCATTTTTCACCGAATTATCAAAGGTTTTATGATCCAAGGTGGCGACCCAATTGGTATTGACCCTAAATTAGGTGGTACTGGCGACCCGGGCTATAAATTCAACGATGAATTCCACTCTGATCTTAAACACTCAAAAGCAGGTATGCTTTCTATGGCTAATGCGGGCCCAAACACAAATGGCAGCCAATTCTTCATCACTCTTGCGCCGACTCCGCACCTTGATAAAAGACATGCAATTTTCGGTGAAGTTGTAGCAGCAGATCTCCCAGTCGTTATGAAAATTGGCGAAGTTAAAACCAACCGCGCTAATGATCGACCTCTAGAGAACGTAGTGATCAAAAAAATCACAATCACCCGCGAATAAAAAGTACGGAGCGCGCAAAGCACGCCAGCTTCGTATACTCGTAGAAAATTCAGACACATAAAGACGCGCCCTAAAAAAGCGCGTTTTCTATTTCACCCAGGTCGAGCGTTTCAAAACTTGAAAGTGTGAGGCGCGAGCCGAGCTAGAAGTGGGACATGTGGGATCGGGCAAACGCCAAATCCGTCGTTGTCATACGTAAGCGACCGCATAAGAAGTGCGACATCTGTCTGTAGAAATGAGTGGCAATGCTTGGGTGAGCAATAAATAGATCTGTTAATTTATCGTAAGGAATTTCTATAATCTCTGTTTTCTCAATAGCGGTCGCTGTTGCCGACCGAGGCTCTCCATCAATAAACGGCATTTCGCCAAAGTGGGCTCCTACACCAAGACGAGCCACTTCAACTGAATCATCATTTTCAACTTTTTGGTGAATACGGACTCCACCGAACTGAATTAAATACATCGCCTTTGCGCGGTCTTTCTGCGAAAAGATGTCGTCGCCAGTAGCGTATGTTTTATCAACGGCTGCTTTTTCAACGTGACGAAGCTCTGCTTCAGATAGATCCTTAAATAGATAGAGCTTTTTAAGTAGTGCTGTATTTATCATATCGATTCTCCGTACTTTTTAGTACATATAGAGAACACTTCGGAGTCAAGTCGTGAAAGCTTTGGTTACTGGCGCAAATGGTTTTGTAGGTTCGAACTTAGTTCGACATCTCCTGGACTTGGGTCATAACGTCACGGCTCTAACCCGCAACGGGCAATCACTTCAAACGCATAAAAATTTAATCGTCGCTAAGGGTGATATTACAAATCCCACCAGCTTAGTTTCAGCATTTAAAAATCATGAAATTGTTTTTCATCTTGCAGGGACAGTTGGATACTCAAAAGCGCTACACCAATCGATGGTATTAAATAATGTTATCGGCACGGCCAATGTTATTGAAGCCTGCAAGCTCGCTCAGGTGCCGAAACTTTTCTATATGAGTTCGGTGGTCGCTATTGGCGCAGGCTTCACATCCAATATGGTTTTGAGCGAAACTTCGCCGTTCAATATTCACCATTTAAATCTCGGATACTTTGAAACAAAGCATCGCGCCGAAATTCTAGCTCTAGAAGCTCATGAAAAAGGTGATGTAGAAGTTTTTATGGGTAACCCCTCGACTATTTACGGACCTGGCGATGCCCAAAAAGGCAGCCGTAAAACTCAGCTTAAAGTTGCACAAGGTAAAATGCACTTCTATACGGGTGGCGGCGTAGGAATTATCCATATCGATGATGTTCTCAATTCATGTTTGAAAATTATTGAACTTGGGCGCTCAGGTGAGCGCTTTGTATTGAGTTCTGAGAACATAACCATCAAACAACTTTTTCAATATATTGCTCAAGCTGCTGGCTCTAAGGCCCCATCCATTTACCTACCTGACTTCGTGTTGCACCTTTTAGGTAAAGTTGGCGATTACAAAGAGGCTAAAGGCGGTAAATTTATCGTAAATTCTGAGACGGCTTGGACATCTACCCTTTATCATTGGTTTAAAAATGATAAGATGTTAAATGAACTCAAAATTAAGCCCAGATCTGCCCAAGATGCGATTCAATCAAGTGTAGAGTGGATGAAAGAAAACAAGTTTATCTAATGCGTGTATTTTTACTTTCGATTCTTACTTTTCTCATCTTAAGCACTTCGACGGTAGCTTGGTTTTTTCTTTCAATGCCCAACCCAGATACAATTACAGAATGCCTAACAACTGAAATGTTTCAGGTTGAGCTTTGCGAAAAAAATAAAACCTATACACGCATTAATAATATCTCGAAGTACATGAAAGAGATTGTCGTGATTTCTGAAGACTCTTCTTTCTACCAACATGATGGTTTTGATTGGTTTGAGATGGAGAATAGTTTTCGCACCAACTGGCGGGAAAAAGCTTTCGCTCGCGGTGGCTCTACGATCACTCAACAGCTAGTGAAGAACGTTTTCTTGACCGCTTCAAAGAACCCTATTCGCAAATTAAAAGAAGCTTATTTAGCTTATCGAATTGAACAGATTCTAGATAAAAAACAAATTCTAGAGAAGTACCTGAACGTCATTGAATTCGGACCAGGTATTTTTGGTATTAACAAAGCCTCTTGGCATTATTTTAATAAACCGCCAGTAAGTCTTAACTTACTTGAGTCGGCCTTCCTCACTTACCTACTGCCAAATCCAAAAGCCTATTCAAAAGTTTATAATAAGGGTTCCTTAACAGATTTCTCGCGTCGTCGCCTTCAAGATCTCTGTTATAAAATGTATCGTTTTGGGCGCATTCAAGAATCGCAATATATGGCGGCGAAAGAAATGATCAACTCTTTTCCATGGAAAAGTTTAGACGGCGAACAAATTGCAGCTCTCAATGGCGAATCATCTTTTCAACCTGACGAGGAGTTGCCTGAAAATTTAGAAGAGATGCTGGCGAAGCCTATCGAAGGCGAGCAAGAGCATTTGGATCGCGAACTTTCTCCGGAAGAAGAGATCGAGCTCGAAAATTCAATGTTGGATAATTAAAACTACTGAATGAGCTTTTTCTGCAATTTAGCTGCGGCTAAATTGGTAAATATAACTCCCACAAAAAGAAGATAAAATCCATCCACGAGAAGTTGTGGATTTACTTCTCCGCGAATAATAATTCGAATAGCCGATAAACCATGGGTCAGTGGCAGCAACTGAGCTAGCATCTGCAGCGCTTGCGGAAGCTGCGACAATGGAAAGTATGTTCCGCAAAAAAGCGACATTGGTGTAATAAAACCAGAAGTAAGATAAGTAAATGTCTCATAGGACTTAGCTACAGCTGCTAAGAACACGCCGATACTCGCGAATGTCCAGCATAAGAGAGCCAAAATCAAAAGGCTCGGAAAGAGAGCCTGCACACTTATTAAGCCTAAAGAAACGATCACAACTCCGACGGCCATAACGCTAATAAAAGCTTTTGAAGCCGCCCAAGCAATTTCACCGAGTACGATTTCGTCCGGCATAACCGGCGTCAGCAAAATGGTATGAAACGTATTTTGCCGGCTCAGCTTCGTATAGCTGCCGTAAGTTCCTTCAAAAAAACCAACGAACATAGCGGTCGTTGTCAGCATGGCTGGCGCAATAAACTCAGCGTATCTCATGCCTTCAATTGATGGAATGAAGCTGCCAAGGCCATAACCTAGGGCAAAGAGATAAAGTAACGGCTCGAGAAAGATCCAAGACATCGCCGTTAAAATTGTATAACGAAAATATAAGAAGTTCCGGCGCCAGACGCACCAAACGCCACGGCCCCACTTCGGAAAATATAAAATATCATCCATTATTGAGTTCATGACCTGAAATCCTTAAAAATACGTCGTTTAAAGAAGCGCGCCGAACCACAATGTTACGACTCGAAATTTCGCCCACAACATCTTTCACTTCAACCGGGCCGCGAATAAAAACTTTAAGTCGGTTACGCATGGCCTGGTATTCAAACTTCGCTTTAATTTTATTGCTGTAATATTCCATCTCGGCGGGCTCGACTTCAAATTCAATCACTTCGCGGCCCACGTAATCGAGAATTAAATCTTGTGGTTTGCCCTCGGCAACTGCCAAACCTTTGTTCATAATCAAAATACGATCGCAAAGAGTTTCTGCTTCTTCCATATAATGCGTGGTCAAAACCATGGTGCGGCCTTTTTTCTTCATGGCCGATAGTTCTTCCCAAATCCAGTTGCGGGCTTGCGGGTCGAGACCTGTCGTCGGTTCATCAAGTAATAATACTTTTGGCTCGCTAATTAACGAGCGAGCAATGGCTAATCTTCTCTTCATCCCACCACTAAGATTATCAACGGGCTGTGAGCTATAATCTTCAAGTTGAATAGTTCTTAAGAGTTCACGCGCTTTAGCTAAAGCCTCTTGTTTACCAAGGCCCAAGTAATTAGCGTAAATAAGAAGATTATCTATCACCGAGAAGTCCGGATCTAGCCCGTTCTCTTGAGGTACAACGCCGATCTGTGATTTTATTTTCTTAATGTGATCTTTAGCATTTAGGCCCAAAACAAAAAGTTCGCCTGAAGTGACAACCGAACTGCCGTAAATCATTTTGAACGTCGAAGTTTTGCCGGCACCGTTTGGTCCGATCAAACCAAAACATTCACCTGCATTCACTTCGAAAGATATACGATCAACCGCGGTTTTGGTTTCATACTTCTTCACTAAATTTACGGCTGAGATCACGATCGACATAGTTTAATTATGTGGACCATATCTGAATGAGACAAGCTTTAACCGTGGCCACCCATTAAAAATGGCTCGTGCGATGTGTCTTTTTGCAGATAGCTGGCAATGCTGTCAAAATAAGACTTCGTGGCCTCGAGAACCGCCGAAGTGTCTTGAATTTGAAAAACAGATTTGCGGAAGTTGGCGGAGTCTGGATAGCCGGCCGAATACCAAGCTGACAATTTTTTAATCTGCAAAGCTGTCACGCGGCTCTCACCGTTTTGAATGAGATGAAAATGCAGTCTTTCAAAAAGATAATCAAAGTTTTTTGAAGTGGGAGCTGTGGCATTCTCTTGCGCTTGATAAATTCTCAAGGCTTGCTGAAAAATCCATGGATTCTTTAAACAACCGCGACCGATTAAAACTCCATCACAACCTGATTCACGCAGGCGATCGTTGGCCATTTGGGCATTTGAAATATCACCGTTGCCAAGAATCGGAAGTTTTGCATTCGCTTTCACTTCACGAATGTAATCCCAATCGGCTTGTCCAGTATATCCTTGAGCGCGCGTACGACCGTGAATGGCCATCCACTCCATGCCTTCGTCATAAGCGATTTGTGCAATCTCATGAGAATTTCTCGAGCTTTCATCCCAGCCGGTACGAACTTTAATTGTCACCGGGATTTTCGTTGCTGATTTTACGCCACGAAGCACATTACGAAAGTGAACTGGATCTTTCAGTGCCGCTGCTCCCGCACCTTTTTTAACGACTTTTTGAACTGGGCAACCAAAGTTGATATCAACAAAATCAGCGCCCATGTCTTCAATTTCTTTTGCAGCAAAAGCCATGTCTTCAATGGCTTCACCGAATATTTGAATTCCAATTGGATGCTGGACCTCATCGAAAGCCATAAGGCTGCGAGTTTTCTGGCTTGAATATTTTAAACCTGTGGCCGAAACAAGTTCAGTGACGACAGGCCCACAACCCAACTCACGCATGAGCGAGCGAAAAGCACGGTCTGTAATACCGGCCATCGGTGCGAGAACGAATGGGTTTTTCTTTAACTCTTCGAGAAGATTCATGGCTTTCTTACATACCTCAAATAGCACATGGCGTCCAATGACCAAGGGTTTATGTCTAAAGATTCGTCTCAAGCTGAATAGATGCTGATTCTGATGCTTTACATTTCCATTTTTTTGAAAAATTTAGCATACTTGCGTGAGCATTTTGAAATTAAAAGGAGCCCTCATGGATACCGCAAAAGTCATCGACGCCCTCAATGTGATTATGGAAAATGAACTCGCCGGCGTTGTTCGCTACACTCACTACTCATTGATGATCTTTGGTCATAATAGAATTCCGATTGTGAAATGGCTTCGCGACCAGGCGACTGAATCTCTTGATCATGCCAGCCAAGCCGGTGAACACATCACAACTCTTGGTGGTCATCCCTCTTTAAAAATCGCTAAACTTCTCGAGACCCACCAGCACTCTGTTGGCGATATTTTAAAAGAGAGCTTAGCTCATGAAAAAGCTCAGCTTGAAGCACTTCATAATTTATTGAAACTTGTTGAAGGCGAATCAGTTTATCTTGAAGAGTACACTCGCACGATGATCCACGACGAATCCGCGCACATTTCTGAAGTTGAAAAGATGATGCGCAAAGATGGCTCAGCTCCTAAGTAATTATTAACAATGTCGCAGAATAAAAACCAATACAGCCGGCTCGTTTATTCAACCGACCCGGCTCTCAATAAGCAGTGCCCAAAATGTAAAGAGCTCGTCTCTGAATGCACATGCACTAAAGAACCGGATTTAAAAACTTACAAGTTCGTCGCCTACCTAAGAATTGAAAAAGCCGGCCGCGGCGGAAAGATCGTCACGGTTATTGATGAACTCCCCAAGGTTGAGCACTTCTTAAAAGAACTCTGCACTGAGATTAAAAAGAAATGTGGAACCGGCGGAACCTATCTCATGGATCGCAAAGAAGGCGTCATCGAAATACAAGGTGATAAGAAAGAAGCCATTCGCGCGCTTCTCACTAAAAAAGGTATAAAAACTAAAGGCTGAGGTTCTTCTCGAAAGTGTTCTGTATTTTTAGAATGTCGTATCCTTCGCGAAGATAGAACTTCTTGGCTTCTTCGCGAAGGACGTTCGAGCGAAGGCGGATAGTTTTAAATCCTTGCTGACCAGCCCACTTCTCCGCTTCATGAAGTAGTTTTCTGCCAATTCCGTGACTGCGAAATTTTTCGTCTACCACGAGAGCGTGAACTTCGGCCCGGGCTCCCATTATTAAAGCGGCCGGTATAGTCTGGACATGCACCCAACCCAAAACTTCATGGTGTCGCTTGGCCACAAACAAAGCTTCGTCTTTTTTCTCGAAGAGGGAATCAAAACGATAAGAGAGTTCGGCTTCAGAAACTTTATAACCTAATTGCTGAGCCAGATCTGCGACCTTCGCCAAATCCACTCTCTGCATAGGAAAAATTTCGACTCCATGGCTCACAAAGACTCCTTAATAAAGTTTCTTAAGATCCATTTTTGCGTACATTGCAGCCACTTCTTTTTCGTAGCCATTAAATTTCAAAGTTTTAATACGTGTGGGAAAAAGCTTTCCGTCGAGGACACGCTCAGAAGCCTGCGACCAACGTGGATGATCCACTTCAGGATTCACATTGGCATAAAAACCGTATTCATTCGGCGCCAGAGTACTCCATAAAGTTGGTGGCTGCTCAGCTACAAAATCAATTTTTACAATAGACTTAATACTTTTGAATCCATATTTCCATGGCACAACTAAACGAATGGGGGCACCATTCTGACCCGGTAGTGGTTTGCCGTAAATTCCTGTGGCTAAAAGTGTGAGTGGATTCATGGCTTCATCCATTCGCAGTCCTTCACGGTAAGGCCATGGATAGCTGGGTTGCCCTGTAATATTCGGAAAGTCTTTTGCACTGGCGTAAGAAGTAAAAGCAACGTACTTCGCCTCAGGCTTTGGTTTTAGTTTTTCAATGAGCTTGGCTAAAGAAAAACCTGTCCACGGCACGATCATGGACCAAGCTTCAACACATCTAAAGCGATAGATTCTTTCTTCAACTCCGCCTGCCATGGCGATGAGCTCATCCATATTATAGGTTTTCTTTTTCTCAACAAGGCCGCCGACGTCTACATTCCATACAGCTGGACGCTTCCATTTTTCGGCCAGCGGCTTTACGCCATCTTTAGAAAGGCTGAACTCATAAAAATTATTGTACGATGTGGCTAATTTTTCTTGGGTTAAACCACGGGCTGGATCTGGATTTTTAAAGTTCGGGTTTAATTTCGCGGCACCAGCTGCAGGTGGAGCGGCTTCGGCCCATTCTTCAACTAAACCGGTGGCGCTTAACGCTCCGGCAAGGAGAGAGCCTTGTTTTATAAACTGACGACGGTTCAGATAAGCTTCTTCAGGCGTCATTTGCGAGCGAAGATCTTCTTGGTCTGATGAAATTTTATCGTTCATAGGGCCTCCGAGGTTTTCAGATTCGAACTTATGTGCCATGCTGTCAATACGATGAAGTCGAAGCTTATTAAATGGTTTTTGCGCCTAGCTATTTTGATTTGGCCCCTCTATTGGCTGGGGCAAATATTTATCGGTGATTTAGGCGCCTCACCGGCTTTAACTCTCAGCCGCGAACTCGGTTTTATTGTTCTTACATTGCTCACCGCAAATATCGTCCTCGGAATTCTACTCGATTTATTAAAGCCGGCTCCGTCGTGGATTCGGTTTTGGGTGAGTGAGCGGCGGTGGTGGGGAATCGTTAGCTTTCTTGTTCTCGTCATTCACGTCGCCTTTTATTTCGTCAACGAAGGATTTGAAGCTCAAGCTTGGATACAAATCTTTACGAAAACCTATTTGATTTTTGCTTCGATTTCGTTCTTTCTTCTTTTCTTGCTCGCTATCACTTCAAATAACTTCAGCACACGCCGGCTCGGGCCAAAACGTTGGAAAATGCTTCATCGCCTGATTTATCTCGTGCAATTCTTAATTATGGGTCATGTGCTATTGATTGAAAAAGCCAACCTCAGGCTTTATATACCTTGGCTTCTTCTATTAGGCGCCGCCCAAATCATTCGCTGGAGCGTTCACTTCTGGCGGAGTTATAAAACTACTCGAGCTTAGCCGCAGCATCGCAAAGCTTTTGATTTTTCGTGAAACGACATAGCTCACGTAATTTAGTCAGATCCCATTCAACAAGTTTTCGACAAGCTAACCGCGTTCCGTTTTCAGGTAGACTGCAATAAGACGGAAGAGTATCTACGCAAGCTAAATTCTCTGAGTTGCCCATTTGCTGACAAGCGGATGGACGGGTCCCGACGCAAGACAAATTATTTAAGTAACCTGAGGTATTACAGTAAGTAGGCGCGGCCATAAAACAGGCGAGCATGTTTTCGTTGGACGTTACATCGCAATAAGATTGTTTAGTTTCAAAACATGCAAGGGTGTTACCCCAAGATGAAGAAGAACAATAGGATGGTTTGGCTTTGAAACAAGCCAGTTTATCAGCATAAGCGGTTTCATTGCAGTAACTGGGTTTTGCTTCTAAGCAGGCCGGCAGATCTGCATTGTTAAAGTTCGAGCAATACTCTGGAGCCGCGAGCCCTTGGCTCGCAACCCAGAATGTAGAAAAGAAAAGAGTTAAAACAATGCGCTTCATATTATTCTTTTGTGAATTTTCCGCTCATATAATGAGGATACACTGACGGACCCGGGCAATAACCTCGGCCTGGATATCCTGGATATGGATAAGGATAACCGCCCGGGTAACCTGGATACGGATAACCACGATCATAACAATTGTCATAACGAGTTTCTGTGTATTCTAAAATCGAAAGATTCACGCGCGAGACCATTCCATCTTTATGTTTAAAATCGAATTTGATCTCGTGGCCCTCAATACGTCGACTGCATCTGCCCGCATCAAAATCAAAAGTAGCTGAGTCGATGATATAAGCACCATCATCTTTATCCACATCAACTTTGGCCACGCTGCCAATCATAGCACCGCAACCCGGAACCAAATCAGTAGCTCCATCAGCCGTATAAAACTCAGCCATTAATTCATTATCAACCATTGAAAGGCGAATCGTACCTTTCTCACCATCAAACTTCCCTGTGTACTCACCTAAGTAAGGCGCCACATGATCAGCGTAATCCTTGTCATCGGCCCAAGCCGTCAAGCCACTGAGCAAAATAATTAAAAAACTGACCTTCTTAAATATGTTCATAAATCCCCCGGCAATGAGTTTTTTTGAGGCGTAAGTGCCCAAAAAATATTGGTTTGCCTAACAATCCAAAGACAAAGCAAAATACATTCCAAACTAGATGGAATGTCTCCCCATGCCTACAATCTAATTAAGCTACACATGCCAGTTTAATAAGTTTTGACAGAGTTTTAAGGCTAGGATTGCCCTCTTTTGAGAGCGCTTCAAACATGGTTCGTGTTGATAAGCCGTTTTCTTTTGCAAGGCGGGTTTTCACTTTAGCATCCAAGTGCGCAGATAAAATTTCTTTGAATGACTCAAGATCTTCATCTTTTAGGCAAAGAAAAAGAGCCTGTGCTAAAGACTTTTCATCTAATAACTCAGCCGTAGGGTTCCAATCTTGAAGAGAAGACACTTTAGAGTCCTTCACGAAGGATAATGGCTTTCGCTTTTTTAATGTCTTTTTTCTGACCATTTTTTGTGCCTCCTATGAGGGCGGTGATGACTTTTGCACCATAGTTAAAATAGACGCGCAGTCCGTTCTTCCAGCGGAGCTCTAAGACTCCATCTCCTAGATACTTAAAGTCTCCACAATGCCCGTATATCTGAATACGAGAGAAACGACTTCTAACCAAAGCTTTAACTTTTTCATTTTGTCCTTCAAACCATTCCGAAAATTCAATAGTCCGTCGGATCACAAACAAATCATTCATGCAATATACCGCATACCAAGCATATGTGCAATATAGCGCATACAAAAAATAAATTCTTTCATCATAGAAACGTGAATTGCAAGATCAAAACCACCAGCCAAACATTACTCCATTCATTATGAACGGTCGGAGCGGACAAAACCCCGGAAGACAAGCGGACAAAAAAAGCGAGTTGCAAGCGAAAGCGAGCAATAAGCCACCCAAAGAGCGAGTTACGAACGAAGTAAGTAACAAGCCAGAAAAAACCAAGGGATAAATAAAAACAACCGAGGCAAAAAAAACCTAAACTTAGGTGAACGCAAAAGCGGATGGCAGATACGAGGCGCGAGGGAGAAGCGAAGCGAGACGTGGCAAGGCCACGTCGCAGTGAAGCGACGACCGAGCAACGAAGTAGATGCCATTCGATTTTGCGTGAAATAGATGGTGGCCGAGGACGGAATCGAACCGCCGACACAAGGATTTTCAATCCTCTGCTCTACCGACTGAGCTACCCGGCCAGGAAACATTTGCGGAACAGTAGAACTACTGAGCCCCGTGTTTATTGTCAATAAAAGTGGATTCTAATGCTACTAACGCAAAGCCCCATCTAAGTCTTTGATGAGATCTTGCGCATCTTCGATACCCACACTTAAGCGAACTAAATTATCTGTGATTCCAAGCTTTTGTCGTCGATCAGCCGGCACACTTGCGTGAGTCATAATGGCTGGGTGATTCACTAAAGACTCTACTCCGCCCAAACTCTCGGCCAAGCTGAACACGCTCACTTTCTCAAGAAAACTACGAGTCTCATCAATTCCGCCTTTTACATAGAATGAGAGCATTCCACCAAAACCCGTCATTTGTTTCTTCGCGAGTTCGTGCTGAGGATGTGTTTTCAAGCCCGGATAAATAAGTCCTTCGACTTTTTTATGCTCAGCTAAAAATTTCACAACTTGAGCTGCGTTCACTTCATGTTGGCGCATACGAACGGCTAAAGTTTTTAAGCTTCTCATAGCTAAGAAAGAATCAAACGGAGAAGCAATTGCCCCTAACGAATTACTGAAGAAAGCGATTTTCTCAGCGAGGTCTGCGCGCGAGCAGACTAATGCTCCACCCACCATATCGCTATGGCCACCAATGTATTTTGTTGTTGAGTGAAGAACGATGTCTGCACCTAGAGTCATGGGACGCTGAAAATAAGGACTCATAAACGTATTATCAACAACCACAATGGCATTTGAAGCGTGAGCTTCTTCAGAGACTTTTTTAATATCGATCAAACGAAGCATTGGGTTAGTTGGAGTTTCAATCCATACCATTTTTGTATTGGCGCGAACGGCAGATTTAAAACCACCGGCTTCAGCCAAATTTACATAAGTCACTTCGATGCCCATTTGTTTGAAAACGCGATCGAAGAGACGAACTGTTCCGCCATATAAATCATCCGCCGCAACGACGTGATCGCCAGAGCTCAGCAAATGCAACGTTGTAGTTGTAGCAGCGCAACCCGAAGCAAAGGCAAAACCGTGCTTGCCGGCTTCAAGATTAGCTAAGCAATCTTCGTAAGCTTTTCGTGTTGGATTATGTGAACGGCTGTATTCATAACCCTTGTGTCGACCTGGTGACTCTTGCACATAAGTGCTCGTCAAATAAACGGGCGTCATAATAGCGCCTGTTGTTGGGTCAGGCTCTTGGCCGGCGTGAATCGCACGGGTTTCGAAACCAAATTCTTGTTCAGACCAATTACGCTTCATAAAAACTCCCGATCTTGGCCAATTAAGGCACGAAAAACTGATCGGATATGACCATATTTTGACCCGGTTCAGGAGTCAAAGACCTTTGCCCATTGAGAGTTTTAGTCCGCCATTTAATCGTATAACTGCGTCCTGGCATAAGCTCGACATCTACTGGGGCATAACCTATTTTCCGCCCATCGAGAGAGATTTCGGCCCAGTATTTGGTTTTAATAAAAAGATGGGCTGGCCGCATATCAGGAGCGGCGTTTCCCGCATTCAATGAAAATGCGATACCCGAAAAATACACCAGCTTCTTAAGCCATTCTTTTGAGCGACACTTCGTTGTCACATGCCGAATCACTTGGGTTTGAGGCTGCATTTTTTGTGGCCCTTGAGTTTTTTCATGGCTCAAGTGAGCTTTTAAATGATTGGCCAGAACATTTTGCCGCTCGGTACGCTCCTCTAAAGAGGCTTCAAATAAGCAGATATATTGGCGCTGATCGGGTTCGTGATGAAGAAGGCTTCTTGTTGTTTGCGTAATAGGAAGCTTGAATTGACGCTCGAGATACTCACGAATGCGGCCGAGCGAATATAAATCAGATTTTGATGTGGCACGACCATTTATTAACAGCTCAGGAGCGACAAATTCTGCGGTAAAGTTTATTTCCTTCGATTGTGATAAGCCAAAATCAAGAAGTTTAATTGTCCCTTGCGAAGTGATCATGACATTTTGCAGACTCAGGTCACCATGAACGTTGTCTGAGGCATGAAGATCTTTGAGACCTTCATAAATTTGAGTACAAAGTTCATCAATGAGAAGAAGAGACTGCCTCAGGCTCTGCACCGTTCGCTTCTGCGATTTTTGCCAATCCGACCAATCCGCTAAAGTGATTCCCTCAATCCATTCTAAAATAAGCGAGGGACGATCTTCCATATAGTCCCAACCGAGAACCCGGACACATCTTTCTGACCGGACACACTCCAGAGAAGCGAACTCTTCCCGCCATTTTTCGATTTCAATCTTAGACTTAAGAATCTTAAGTGCCACCGTCTGCTCGAGCCCAAATTCGAGATCGCGGCGTAACGCCTTGTAAACAGTAGAAAAAGCTCCTTCACCTAAAAGACTGACGAGCTGATATTCAATCGGACGGACAGATTTTAACTTAGACATGCCCAGAGTTATTCAAAACGCTTGCCACTTTTCTTATAAGCGAGAATTTTCATCTCAGGGGTAAGGGTAAAATCGTATTTCACCCCCACATTCTTCAACTTTTTGCTCAGCTCAACACACGAAACCGGAAAGACCTGTTGATTTTGCTCTTTTTCACACGCCAGATCGAGAACTTCGAGCTGGTCTAAAGTATTTATCATCAAATCAAAATCACGTGCATTCATTACTTTCGCCATTTGCTTGAGCCTCAGCTCATTGAAATCAACTCTTGAGCTAGCATGAAGCTGCGTGCTGATAAAAAGAGAAAAGAGAACTCGCATAATCATTGAAACATCCCTTGTGAAAGTAGTGATAAGATCGGACCAAACAAAAGCAGCATAAAAGACGGCAACAAAAAAAGAAGCAGTGGAATCAGTGCAAGAAGTGGCAGACGACTCATGTAGAGTTCAAGCTCAACGCGCGAGGCAGTGTCCATTTCAATCTTTAACATACGGAGACCACTGAGTATTGGTTCACCTTGCAGCCCCCGCCATATGAGCTGCAGTAGCGAACGCTGATAACAGCTCGCTGCCTTTGCAAATACATTTTGTGGTGAGCGAAGCTGATCAGCAGCGAGCAGAAGCTCTTGTACAAGAAAAGAAAACTCAGTTTGCGTGCGGCCGAGCAAATAAATCAGCGATGAGCGCACCGACTGACCCATTTCAATACGAAGCTCAAGCTCTATACAAAAATCAAACGGCGGCGCTAAACCTTCCATCTATATTTTCTCCCCATGTTAAGTAAAACAAACTGTCCGATGATGAAAAGAGGCGCGGAAACATACAGATGCGGTCTCCACTCCTCTGTTTTGAAGTTGAAGTGCAGAAAAAGTATGAGCGCGCAGTACAAAACCCCTACAACTAGAGCTTGCGCGCGCGGTTGGCTCAAAATCTGTGCCACTTTGGCAGAGAATTGCGTTTCACAATCGATTTTTTTGCGAAAGAGCTCGATACGAGTGACAATTTTCGCCGGTTCGCGGTCTAGGAGAGCGAAAAGCTCATAGAATTGCGTGATCTGATGAAGTGAGTGACGAAATGGCTGCTGCTTTTCTACGCAGAAAAGTATTTCGTGCATAACCTCGCGGAAATATTTGTCTTCATAAGCAAGTTCCGTGCGAATTGTATCGCGCAAACTGCTTCCAACTTTCAGTGAAAGCAGGATTCGAAGTAGAAATGGGTTCAATTGCGCCAAAATTTTCTTCTTTTTCTTAAAATTGAGATACCAAAGTGCGCTCTGTGCAAAAAAAATCACTAATGACGACCACAACACGAGCCCGAGTGTTGAGTTTTTGACGAACATCACGCCGAAAACAATCCAAAGTGCGAAGAGAAGCGCGCAAATCAACTGTCGGAGCGGACAAATGACCGCACGGACGTACGCAAATCCGATTGCGAAGACAAAATTAAGCAGAAGAATTCTCTCAAGCGTGTGCATCTGAGTGTTCAAAGCAAAAAATGTGCTCGAATTTGATACGGAACTAGCCTATATGTAATTTTCTATTGACGAGTGAAATCATTTTTATACACTTGAGGTAGAAAGAGTTATCTCAACAACAATGCGATCCCTAGGAGGACCACATGGCTAAAAAGAAAAAAGCAACTAAGAAAGCTGCTAAAAAAACTACTAAAAAGAAAAAAGCTACAAAGAAAAAGCGCTAGTTTTTTCTTAGCAGTAATTATCTGACCCTCGGCTAATCACCGAGGGTTTTTTTATTTTTGCGTCCGTGAGTTTTATTGTACGTCCGATTGTCCGTCCGAACTTCCGACCACTCTTCTTTAATTCTCAGAGGAGAAAATGCAAAAGTGCTCGACTAGACCCACTCCTTGTTAACACTTCCCCAAATGATACAGACTCCTCCTGATCGGCTTGAACACATTGGAGCATAGGAAACCGAAACTACTGAAATCTTTCGATTAAAGATAAGACCAACAACAAAACTACCAACAGGTCTTGAATTATTCGTAACAACATCCGAACAAAAACTAAGTGGTGCTTAGTGATCATTTTTAGCTCCTTTCGATGAGAAAGGTGCTTCACGAACCATCGGTCTTCGCCTCGCGAAGACCGATGCTCGCAGTTTCAATGCCGACCAAACCGCAGAAAAATCCATTTTCGACGCACATCTAAATAAAAAAAGCAGCGAAGCGCACTTTTTCGCTGAAACTAATCAAAATTCAAAACCAAATCGCCGCCGACTTGATCATAGTTTGATTAAAGAGGCGGAATTAAACGCGCCGGATGTGAGGCGCGACGAGCGAACGAGTGAGACGTACTTTACGTACGTCGCAGCGAAGTGAGCGAGGAAGCAACGAAGCAGCCGGCGTGTTTAAACCGCCGACCTCTAGAACATTCGGGCGCGGATGCCCTCATCCTGCAAAAACTTGCGGACTTGTTTTGAATCTAGCGGTTCTAAGCGCCAGATGAGTTTGTGCATGAGCTGAATTGTTTCTTCGCCGTCTTTGCTGCGAAGTTTTTGTGTGAAGTAAGCCATGTCTGACGTGATTGTCTTTAAGTTACCGATAATTACGCGCGCATCTTTGTTTGATGTCGTATCGATCTGTTTAAGTAGACCATTTAAGTTCTTAACTAGGTCATTCATCATTTTGACCGTATCAACAACTGAACTTTCGTTCTTTTCGACCATTTCAAAGATTTTTCCGGCCAAACCGTAGCTTTGTGAGATCAACTGATCAATTCGTGGTGGATCTTCGCCGCGAACCACTTGCCCGGACTTGAGCTCCGCTGATTGAGCACTACCAGGCGAGATTTCGATAAACTTTTCGCCGATGACACCGGCTAAGTTAATAAAGAACTGACTGTCGGAGCGTACAGTCGCCCAAGCTTCGTCATCGATTGTTATTTTCATCAAAAGCTTTACTTCTTCGCCACTCGGGAGCTTAAAGTTCGGATCGAACTGGATATCTTTAACTTTGCCGACTTTAATACCCATCACTCGAACTGGTGAACCCACTTCGATGCCACCAGCGTAATTGTAAGCCACCATTAATTCTTTTGCGCTTGAAAATGGATTCACAACTCCCAGCGCGAGTGCAAAAAGCAGAAGGCCGGCAATGGCGGCGACAAACATCAGTCCAACTTTGGCTTCCGGCTTCATATAAACCCCTTCGGCGAGTCCTAAGCGGCTCGCGCTTATTCGTCTTTAATACAATCTAGAGAAGACGAACGTTAAAATAAAATCAATAACAATAATAGCGACCGAACTCGACACTACACTTTTAGTTGTCGCGATCCCCACGCCTTCCGCTCCTGATTGGCAACGAAAGCCATAATAACAGCTAAATAATGGGATAACAGCTCCAAAACACATGCCTTTGATGATTGAAAAACCAAAGTCTTTCATTTCAACAAAATTTCGCATGGCCATTAAAAAAGCGCCTGGAGTATAGCCTAGCTTAATTTCACTAACGACCATCGCAAAATATAAGCAGACGACATTGGCAACAGTTGTCAGCAAGAATCCACCAAGCACGCAGGCAATAAAGCGCGGAACAACAAGAAAACGAATGGGGTCAATACCGAGCATATCAAGGGCTTCGATTTGCTCTGTAACTTTCATGGAGCCCACTTCGGCGGCAAGGCCGGCTCCGACTCTCGATGTAACAAGTAAGGCTGTTACAACGGCGCCCAATTCACGAATAATAAGTAGCGCTGCAAAACCTGGGACCAGAGAATCATTTTGCACAACCAGCTTCATATGAAAGGAAGCTTCAATGATTGTTACAACCGCCGCAAAAGTCAGACTGAATAAAACAACGGGCGCGCTTTCGACGGCAACAAAGTTCAGCTGCTTGAATATATCGCCTATACGAAAAGGTGGAGAGAAAGTTTTCTTCACCGTATCGATAAATAACTCTACAAATTCTTGAGCGGGTTTTAATACTATGGTGGTCATAGTTCCTCTATTATATAGAGGACGATGTCGCCCAGATAGCTGGTCATCCAATCTGTCATGGTGATTCCCACCATTGTGATAACAGCGGTTGAAACTACGGCACGGCCCACGCCTTTTGCGCCGCCTCGTGTTGTGTAACCTTTAAATGTACAAACGGAAGCAAGAACAACTGCGAACGTAAAACATTTTACGAGTCCGCTAAATATAGACCATGGATTCACAATGGTTGGAATGTGGCGAACGTATTCTTCGGCACTAATCCCAGAGAACCACACTCCTAACAAAAGACCGCCGAAAACCGACATTAATAAGCCTGCGAAAAGCAGTAAAAAACTTGAGAAAATAATACCGAGAAAGCGCGGAACTATAATTTCTTGAAGAGGGTCCGCACCTAAACAGCGAATGGCATCAATTTGTTCTGTGACTCGCATCGTACCGAGTTCGGCTGAAGTGAAAGCCCCGATTTTACCGCTCAGCATGAAACCGATAAGAAGTGGACCAACCTCTCTGATGGTTCCGCTTGTTGCAAGTCCCCCGAGATAGCCGAGCGCCCCGAATTCTTTCACCTGCATCGTAAATTGAATAGTTGTAATACCGCCGACAAAAAAACCGGCTTGGGCTGTGGTTAAAAAACTCTGGCCTGTGACTTTGACGATCTGCTCACATACAGCGTGAAAAGAAACCTTTTTATAAATTGCAACGCGAAGTACATCTTGTAAGAAAAGGACGCCACGACCGAGCTCTTCAAAAAATGCGAGCGCAGTAGCGATTGGTTTATAAGCGGCGCGAGTTAAAACAGCGGTCACGAAACAACCTCAGCAAGAAAATCTTTAACCAGTGGGTGACGGCTTAATTTTATCTGTGCCGGTGAGCCTTGTTCAACTATTTCGCCTTTATCCAAGACTATTATGTGATCGGCGATCTGAAGGGCGCAGATCATATCGTGACTCACTACAAGTGAAGTGGTTTTAAGTTTACGAGAGAGTTCTGAGATCAAATCATTAATAGCTTGGGTGGTGACCGGGTCTAAACCTGTTGTGGGCTCATCAAAAAGTAGAATTTGTGGTTGAACAGCAATAGATCGCGCCAAACTCACCCGTTTCTGCATTCCATAAGATATAGACGATGGGAAAGAATCAGAAACATTCTTTAAATGAACGAGATCTAAGCATTCAAGCACACGTTTTTGAATTTTCTCTTCATCCCAGTCGGTGTGACGGCGTAAACCGAAGGCAATATTGTCAGCCACGGTCATAGAGTCAAAAAGTGCCGGATGCTGAAACACCATTCCGCACTCGCGGCGAACTTCAAAAAGCTCGTCTTCGCTCAAATGAGTGGTTTCTTTATCTTGTATCCAAATCTCCCCGCCTGAAGCGCGAAGCAATCCCACCAAAAGCTTAAGCAGCACGGATTTGCCTGTGCCTGACGTCCCGAGAATGAAAACGATTTGTCCTTGAGGAATCTCTAAATTGATTCCTTTTAGAATCTCGCGACCATCAAAATCTTTCTTGAGATTTCTCAAAGAGATCATCGCGACCTCTCTGAAGAAATGCCATTAATGAAGTTTTTAATCTGCAGATTGGTTGTCGCCCGAGTTTCAGCAGGAGTCCCCGCAATTAGTGCCTGCTGATCAGTCACCATCAAAATACGATGGCCGAGCTGATAAGCCCGGTTCATATCATTGGTAATAGCCACCAAAGTTGATTTTCTCTGCTCTTGCAGCTCGAGAATCAGCTCGATAATGCGACGACTGGTGATCGGATCGAGTCCGGCCGTCGGGTCGTCGTAAAAAATAATATCCGGCTCAAGTGCTAAGGCGCGGGCGATTCCTAGACGTTTCTGCATCCCGCCACTGATTTCGTCAGGATAAAGCTTTACGGCATGAGAAAGTCCGACGCGGTCTAACAGATTTAAAACTTTGGCATCGGCATCTTTCTGACTGATCTGCGTCACTTCCTGCAGAGGGAATATGACGTTCTCATAACAAGTCAGTGAGTCGAAAAGTGCATTCTTCTGAAAGAGCATTCCCATCTTACGTCGAGCTTGATTGCGCTGGTAAGCCGAAATTTCTTCAAGATTTTGCCCGTTAATGAGCACTTCTCCTCGAGTAGGATGAATAATTCCGCTCATAAGCTTGAGGAGCATAGATTTTCCCTGACCGGATGGGCCAATAATGACAAGACGCTCTCCGGATTCCACACGCAAGTTCACATCACGAAGAATCTCTTCTCGATCAAAGGTGAGGGAAACATTTCGAAGTTCAATCACAGCTGACGCCACGCTCTAATTCCAATCTCTTGCTATATATAACTCTGAATCTTAAAATACTCTCTCGTCTACATATTTTACTAATTAACGCCCGAAAGGTCCCCTCTATGGCTCACACAAGAAAAAAAATAACGGTTATTGGTGCTGGATTCGTTGGTTCAACATGCGCTCACTGGGCGGCTGCTAAAGAATTAGGCGATGTGGTTTTACTTGATGTAAACGATGGCGCCGCAAAAGGTAAGTCTCTCGATTTATACGAAGCTTCACCGGTTGAACTTTTTGATTCCCGCATCGTTGGTACTTCTGATTACAAAGACACAGCTGGTTCTGATGTTGTGATCATCACGGCGGGTCTTCCGCGTAAACCAGGCATGAGCCGTGACGATCTTTTAGCGACCAACGCAAAAATCATGAAAGAAGTTTGCCAAGGCATTCGTGAGTACGCTCCGAATTCAATCGTGATCGTTGTAAGTAACCCACTTGATGCAATGGCGTTTGTTGCGAAGAAAACTTTGGGCTTCCCACGTGAACGCGTTCTCGGTATGGCCGGCGTTCTTGATGGCGCTCGCATGAAGACATTTATCGCTGAAGAATTAAAAGTGAGCGTTAAAGATATCAATGCCTTCGTACTCGGTGGCCACGGCGACACAATGGTTCCAATGCCACGTCACTGCTCTGTGGGTGGCGTTCCACTTATGGAAATGCTACCGAAAGAAAGAATCGACGCTATCGTTGATCGCACTCGTAAAGGTGGAGCGGAAATCGTAGGACTTTTGAAAACAGGCTCGGCGTATTACGCTCCTGCCGCATCAGCCGTTCAAATGGCAGAAGCGATCTTGAAAGATCAAAAGAGAATTCTTCCGTGCGCTGTTGAGCTTCAAGGTGAATACGGCGTGAAAGATCTTTTCGTCGGCGTTCTTTGCAAACTCGGCGGCAAAGGTATGGAGCAAGTTGTAGAACTAAAACTTAACGATGAAGAGAAAAAAGGCCTCGATAATTCTATCGGCGCAGTTAAAGAACTCGTCGGCGCGTTAGATAAAATTCAGTATTAATTTTTTAGGAGCTAAGGAGCAGCAATGAATATTCATGAGTATCAGGCAAAAGAAGTATTACGCAGACAGGGAGTTTCAACTCTCAAGTCGCGTACAGCAACGACAGCTGATGAAGCTGTTAAAGCAGCGCAAGAACTGGGCGGAAAAGTTTGGGTTGTAAAAGCTCAGATTCACGCTGGTGGTCGCGGTAAAGGCGGAGGCGTTAAAGTTGCTAAATCTCTCGATGAGGTTCGTACTTATGCCAAGAACATTATCGGCATGACACTTGTGACGCCGCAAACGGGCCCAGAAGGTAAGAAAGTAAATCTTGTTCTTATCGAAGAAGGCTGCGATATCGGCAAAGAATATTACGTGGCTGTTCTCGTTGATCGTCACTACGGTCGCGTGACTATGATCGCTTCATCTGAAGGCGGTATGGACATCGAAGAAGTAGCAGAGCACACTCCTGAAAAAATCCACAAAGTTGTGATTGATCCGGTGTCTGGTTTGATGCCGTTTCAAGCCCGCCAATTAGCGTTCAAAATTGGTATTCCAAATGACTCGATCAATAAAGCGGTAAAGAACCTTATGGGTCTTTACAAAGCTTTTGAAGTTTCTGACTGCTCGATGGCTGAAATCAACCCACTTGTTGCAACAAAAGCCGGCGAAATTATCGCTCTTGATGCAAAAATGAACTTCGATTCAAATGCTCTTTATCGTCAGCCTTCTATCATGGAATACCGTGATTTAACTGAAGAGAACGAGATGGAAATAGAAGCGAAGAAGTATGACCTCGCTTACATCAAGCTCGATGGTAACATCGGCTGCATGGTGAACGGTGCGGGCTTAGCGATGTCGACAATGGATATCATTCAGCTGAACGGCGAAAGCCCAGCGAACTTCCTCG
>CAYHVK010000008.1:0-156924 GCA_964360255.1 uncultured Pseudobdellovibrionaceae bacterium
TTTGCTCTGGATTTCAAATACATATCGATCAGAAAGATTACAATCATGCGGCTTATAAGCCCTATCGTATTGTGGCCGCTGCTTTAAAATGCATTCGCGAAATGCAGCCAGATTTTGATATGTGGCTTCCGCCGCCTTATGAATACGAAAAGATCAATATGCCTATTGATATCTTAAGTGGTAATTCGAAGCTGCGTGAATGGGTCGATGATAAATCTGCGAAGTGGAAAGACTACGACTCGTGGCTGACGGCCAATGAAAAGCCATGGGCGAAAGAGCGTAAGCCGTTCTTGTTGTATTAAGCTCTGCTGCAGTCTTAACACCTGGCTTTCATAACCTAATCTTAGAGTTACTACCTGTGTGGACGCTCGGACAGGTCTCGCCAAAGTGTCGGTTCGTCAGGTCTACACTGAGTTTTTCTGGGCACCGCCCGCGACCGTAGATTTGCATATGTCTATCAGGCATGAAGCAACTCTCACTTGTCAAAAAGCCAAAATCGAAATTCAACCGCAAAGAGCATGGCGGTCACATTACCTTGGGAAGGCGACGTCGTAGGCGTCAGTTGGATGTGAAGCAGCCCCATCATTTAGTTTTAAGATCAGACTTCGCTTATGGCCAAAGAATGCTGACGAGGCACCGTCCCCTTATCAGACGTATTATAGAAAAATCTAAAAGGCGTTTTAATATTAAAATATACGAGATGGCTGTAGTCTCAAATCACATACACCTATTAGTGAAGGGCCACTCAAGAATAGATCTTCAGAATTTTTTCAGGGTTGTTGCCGGTCATATCGCGCAAGAAATTTTACGACAGTGTCCAATTAAGCCAGGTGACCGACCGCAGAGCGGGGGCGGTGCCCCTAAAGCCTTGTTTAAGACAGTCTCAAAAGCCCGTGAACGAGAAAATAAGTTCTGGCAGACGCGCATTTATTCGCGAGTGGTATCCTGGGGGCGAGAATTTACAACTGTTAAAAAATATGTAATTCAGAATGTGCTTGAGGCGCTTGGCTTGATTCCTTACCAAGCACGCAGATCGCGGCGTGTGAAGCCAAACTCAAGTAATACTTCTTAAAAGAATGCATAACAAACGATCTATAGCGCCTTCTTCAGATGTATTGGTGGTTTGTTTGTCTTGCGCAGGCGTATGTTTAAGATCTCAACAAAGAGCGAGAATGCCATTGCGAAGTAGATGTAGCCTTTAGAGATGTGCTGATCGAAACCTTCAACAATCAATGTCACGCCGATAAGAAGCAAGAAGCTCAGTGCTAACATTTTAATAGTTGGATGGCGCTCAACGAATTCAGAGATCGTTTTAGCACTGAAAATCATAACGGCCGTAGAAACTAATACGGCTGCAATCATTATGGCGATGCTTTCAACCATTCCGACCGCAGTAATCACTGAGTCTAGCGAGAACACGATGTCGAGAAGTAAGATCTGAAAAATCACATTAGCAAAGCTTGTGGTAGTTTTACCTTGTGTGATCTCTTCATCACCTTCAAGTTTATGGTGAATTTCGTGTGTGCTTTTCGCGATCAAGAATAGACCACCGATTAATAAGATGAAGTCTCGACCTGAAATTTCTTGTTCAAAAACTGTGAACCACGGAGCTGTAAGACCGATAATCCAAGAAAGTGAGAGAAGAAGTAGAATGCGCGTACCAACGGCAAGAGAAAGACCGACTGTTCGCGCTTTATTACGTTTCTCGGGAGGAAGGCGACCTGAGAGAATTGAAATAAAAATTACGTTGTCGATACCGAGAACGAGTTCGAGGGCACAGAGGGTTAGAAACGGAACAATTGCTGCTGTCGTGAATAGATCTTCCATAATTTTGTTTTATCCTGATGTAGCCTGCTACTTATTCTTAGCTTTTCATTAATTCAGCGTAGTTTTTTTAAGCGGGCATTGGCTTTTGATACCTTTTTTCTTTGTGTATTTTCAAAGGCCGTTAGCTTTTTAAGAACTGCCGGCATCTCTAGAGATAAGATACGTGCTGCTAAGAGTCCAGCGTTTACCGAGTTATCGATAGCCATTGTTGCCACCGGAACGCCCTTAGGCATTTGCGCGATTGATAAAAGCGAATCTAAACCTTCTAAATGAGTAAGTGCGACCGGAACACCAATCACTGGAAGCGTTGTGAGGCTTGCGACCATTCCTGGGAGGTGAGCCGCTCCACCAGCGCCTGCTATTATGATTTTATAACCTTTAGCTCGGGCACCTACGGCAAATTCTTGCATGTATTTAGGTGTGCGATGGGCTGAGACCACTTCAAGTTTGTAGCCAATGCCGAAGCGTTTCAGCGTATCGGCCGCGCCTTTCATAACACGAAAGTCTGAATCGCTGCCCATGATAATGGCCACTGGAGTTTTGCTAGATGAAGCGCGTTTATTTTTTGAACTCATTAAAGAACTCCTTCTCGAGACTCAGTGCTTTCTTAAGAGCCTTGTCTGCTGACTCTGAACTGCAGACATTGATGTGGCCCATTTTTCTACCTGGTTTTTCAGTGTCTTTATTGTACCAATGTAAAAAGCCAGCGCCAGAAATTAATGGCAGGGCGCGCTTTAATTTGACTTCGAGCTTGCTGGTCTCGGCGATTTCTTTGCCGACAAGATTCACCATAGCGAAGGATTTACTAATAGGATTTAAGGTCGAGTTGTTAGGACCCATTTTCTTAAGAGATAAACCAGCAATGGCCATTAAGTGAAGTTGAAACTGGTCAATAGGTAGGGCATTGAGAGAATAATGAGCCGAATTGTGAACTCGCGGAGCCACTTCGTTGATAAAAAGACCTTTTTTCGTATCGAAGAGTTCAAAACTAATGAAGCCAATGTAATTTATCTTTTGCAGCAAAGAGCTCAAGTTGCGCTTTAACTTATCAATGTTTTTGTGTTTCACCGGGCCTTTAACCCACCAACATTTTGAATCACGAGCTTTCCACTCAACAACGGGAGTCCACAAAATATGGCCATTGATGTCGCGAACGGCAGAAACGGCGAGTTCACGACTGAAGGTGACGAGATTTTCAGCAATATACTCGCGACCATCAAACTGACCCGTCTTTGAGTTATTCGCTATAAAGGTATTCAACTCTTGCTGATTTCTAATAATAAAAGTTCCGTAGCCATCGTAGCCATTCGTTCTTTTCTTGCACACTATGCCACTCTTGCTGGCTTTAAAGAAATCCATGATCTGAAATTGATCAGGGCTGACGATAAAGGGTGAGGTTGGAATTTTATTTTCAAACAGCAGAGCTTTTTGCGTCGAGCGATCTTGTAAAATACCAATGCATTCAGGAGTTGGCTGAACTTTTTTAATTAAAGTGGTGTTGAGTTTTGATTCAAGTTTCTTAGTATTGATAAATTCACTCTCAAAAGTGACCGCATCAACACCCGAGAAAAATCTTTGAACTGCAACGGTGTCATCGATTGAGCCAGCACTCCAGTTTTGTGTGACCTGAGCCGCGGGATCATTTTTATTATCAGATAATATGCATATCTCGAGGCCGAGTTCGGCTCCGCGAAGAGCCATCATTCTTGCTAATTGTCCGCCGCCGAGTATGCCTATTTTCATTGTTTGATCATCGAATCGAGTTCGCCCTTAGCTTCAAGAGCTGATAATTCGCTAAAGCCACCAATAAATTTATCATTGATAAAAATCATCGGGATAGTTTTGTAACCAGTTTTAGCCACCATCTCTTCGCGTTTGCCAGGTTGTTTATCAACATTGACTTCATCGAAGGCGACGCCCTTGCCTTCAAGTAAACGCTTCGCGCGAACACAGAACGGGCACCAGTCGGCTGAATAAAGAGTGATTTTTGCCATTTATAGTCCTCCCATTTTACAGATTGTCTTAAATTCAGATTCGAGAACGGGCTGAACGCTGAGTCTTGAGCGATGAACTAAGATCATATCTTTAAGTGATTTTGTTTCTTTTATGACTTCTAACGAAACTTCTTTTTTAAATTTTTTATCGAATCCAACTGTGACGCAAAACCAACGCGGCTTTTCTGGCGTGGCTTTGGGGTCGTAGTACTCTGATTTTTTATCAAACTGCGAAGGGTCAGGCTTGGCTGGTTTTGCTACTTTGGCGAGACCTACGACTCCTGATGGTGTGGCATTAGAGTGATAGAAGAGAACGGTGTCGCCCACCTTCATATCGTTCATCATAAAGTTACGGGCTTGGTAGTTGCGCACGCCATCCCAAAGCGATTCGCCCTTTTTAGCAAGGTCATCGATTGAAAAGACATCAGGTTCTGTTTTCATAAGCCAGTACTTCATACGTTCTCGACGTTAACCGACTGCGTCTCAATTGACAAGATTGACCAGTTTTAAGGCTCCTAACTATACTGTGCTACATCAAAAACGAGGTTTTTAATGACGAACGACACAAATTTTAGAGTTGAAAAAGATAGCATGGGCGAAATTCGCGTTCCGGCGGACCGTTACTGGGGTGCACAAACGCAAAGAAGTATCGGCAACTTCAAAATCGGTGGCGATCGCTTTCCTCGAGAAATGATTCGCGCTTTTGGTGTTTTAAAGAAATCGGCGGCGATGACCAATCAACAACTAGGTTTGCTCGATGGCAAAAAAGCTGAGGCTATTGTTAAAGCCTGTGATGAAGTGATCAGCGGAAAGCTCGATGCGCACTTTCCGTTAGTAGTTTGGCAAACGGGTAGCGGTACGCAATCAAATATGAATGCCAACGAAGTTATCGCCAATCGTGGAGTTGAAGTTCTAGGCGGTAAACTTGGTGAAAAAGGCATTCACCCAAATGATGATGTAAATAAAGCACAATCTTCGAATGATTCCTTCCCGACGGCTATGCATATCGCGGTAGCTGAACAAGCGGTGAAAAGATTGATTCCTGCATTAACAGGAATGCAAAAAGCTTTAGAGAAGAAAAGTCTCGAGTTTTCTAAAATTGTTAAAATTGGTCGCACCCACTTGATGGATGCAACTCCATTAACGTTAGGCCAAGAATTTTCTGGCTATGCTATGCAGATGCAAAACGCTGTGGCTCGTGTTCAATCAACTTTACCTCGCGTTTATGAACTCGCTCAAGGCGGCACAGCTGTAGGAACAGGTTTGAACACGCATCCAGATTTTGCAGTTGGAGTAGCAGCGGCCATCGCTAAAGAGACAGGTTTGCCGTTTGTAACAGCTCGAAATAAATTTGAAGCGTTGGCAGCACATGATGCTTTGGTTGAACTTAGCGGTCAGCTCAAGACAATCGCCTGCAGCTTAATGAAGATCGCTAATGATATTCGTCTTATGGGCTCTGGCCCGCGCTCTGGTATTGGAGAGCTCAATCTGCCGGCGAATGAGCCTGGTAGTTCAATTATGCCAGGTAAAGTGAATCCCACTCAGTGTGAAGCCATGACGATGGTGGCAGCACAGGTCATTGGTAATGACATGGCCGTGGCAGTTGCAGGCTCGAACGGCCACTTTGAACTCAATGTTTTCAAGCCCGTAATTGTTTTCAACGTTTTGAATTCAATTCGTTTGATCGCTGATTCTTGCGACAGTTTTGTTGAACATTGCATAGTTGGTATTGAAGCCAACTTGCCAGTGATTAAAAAGCACGTTGATAATTCTTTGATGTTAGTGACGGCACTGAACCCTGTAATCGGGTACGATAATGCCGCTAATATTGCGAAGGCCGCTCATAAAAACGGCACGACTTTGCGCGAAGAAGCTTTGAAGTCAGGATTATTAACCGCTGAGAAGTTCGATCAAGTTGTACGCGCAGAGAAAATGACTCAGCCTGGGTTTGAATAGATAAGTTGACCACTTGAAGAGTGGGCGACGAGTGAGTGGTGGTGCACCTTTGCCGGGCGAAGGTTGCTACGGTCGGGGCGAAGGTCTGCGAGATTAGGATTCATGGGTAATGTAATAAAGCAAACAAAGTCAGTTCTCGTATTCTGCAGTGCCAGCACGGAAGTGGCGCCAATTTATTTTTCCGAAATGACATTAATGGCGAAAGCTTTAGTTCATGCTGGTTACCGCATAGTATACGGCGGCGGCATGACTGGTCTGATGGGTCGTCTGGCTGACGCAGCTCTTGAAGAGGGCGGAACAGTTATCGGCGTCATACCAAAATACTTAGCGAAAGATGGGATTCTTCATCCGGGTTTGAGTGAGCTTATAGTGGTCGATGATTTGCTCGATCGAAAACGCGAAATGCTGAAGTTGGCGGATGCATCCATCGCTTTTGCAGGCGGAATCGGAACTATCGATGAATTCACGGAAGCTCTCGCCCTCAAACAATTAGGTGAAAACCCGAAGCCGATGATTTTTCATAATTTTCTAGGATTCTGGGATCCACTTTTTGAGTTTTTCGATGAGCTTCGATTGAAAAAAATGATCTATCAGCCGCCAGAAGAATTGTACTCGGTGTGTGAGACCAATGAAGCTGTGATGGCTTGTCTTGAAGGTTGTTGGAAGAAGTAGGGTTCTGATTTATGAGGGGGATTGAGGCGAGAGCCTCAGAAAAGTTCTGCTCACAAACTGCTCTTGTCTTTAAATCATCTCAGCGGCTTCTCAAAATCTAAGTATTTTTTAAAACTACCTAAGCTATCTAGCTATTTAAGTTTTATTAAAATATTTATTTTAGGTTCAACCTGAAACATAGTAACTGATCGGTAACTTTTTTCTTGACGTCGTTTTCTCTTCTGAGAATTGCATTACGTGATGCGTATTTCTTCGTACGTAGAGCTGTACGCTCCCTTAAATAATAACTCAGGGCGAAGGTCTTGCGCGCACATTAAGTGTGTCGAATTCGCCGGACACTAAAAAACATTTAACTCATTTGGCCAAGCAAAAACTGCTTTTTTAAAACCTATGATACAAATTTCGTGAAAAGGAAATGAGGTATATAAATGAAACAGAAAACACTTTTTAAGCTTAGCGATTATAAAAGCGAATTCGGTGGAGCGTTAGCTTCGGCAAAACGTAAGGCCCGAAGACCTCTATCATCTAAGAATGCTATTCATTTAGTCTTAAGAGCTAATATCAAGAGATCTGGATCTTTACTTAAGTATCGCGCGACTATTGATAATTGCTTTTTAATCTTTGCTAAGAGTTTTGGTGTGAAGATTTATAAGAAAGCCTTAGTTTCAAATCACATCCATATTACGGCACTTTTTAATTCTCGAGATAACTACCGCAAATTTATCCGCGCCTTCACGGGCTCTTTAGCTAAGAAGCTTAAAATCAAATGGCACCTTCGCCCTTGGACACGTGTTTTATCTTGGGGAAGAGATTTTAAGACCGCACTTAAATATGTAATGCAGAACCATTTAGAGGCGATTCAAGCGATACCTTATCAGACACGTAAGGCATGGTGCGCCGCGACCGCGTTGCAATTGTGAAAATCAAAATATCTCCTGCTCCCAATCCGCCAGCCGCCCACACTCCTAGACCCACGCTGTCCGCGCCTTGAGCCTCCTACCAACCACTGTTACCCTTAAAGCATGGCAGATTGGGCGAAAACAGATTGGCTTAAAAGTGACGACATAAAACCTTATGTTTTTATGCGTGAAGATTTGCTCGCGCTCTACTCAAAGCCGGGGTGTCGGCCCTTAGATTGGTTTCCGCAAAAGCCGCTGATTCATAATCCGCTCTTGATGAAAGAGGTCGATTTTGCAGATCAGATCCTTAAACTCGAAGGTAAAGCGTTTTCAAAAGCCGACATGAAAATGCCCCGTTGGGTCTTCTACGACTGCGCTGTAATGCCAGGTTTTGTCGGTGGTTTCGCTTACCGCACCAGCAAACTCAATAAAGAAGTTCGTGAGAAACTTGAAGTGGATGATTCGCTCGAATTTACGCCCATTTCACTTTTTATTATTATTCCATCGCTTCAACCAGGGGAGTGGGTGGCCCATAATCTTTGCACCATGAACTCGCTTGTTGGTAAAGAATCACAGCTCTATGCCCTCGGTTTTCTCTCTAAAGCCTTCGGCCTGTGGTACGCGAACGTTGAAAATCTCTGTGGCATGACGCAGTGGTTGAGCCCGGCGATTCGCCTGCATTCAAATTACGGTCCTTTTGAGATTATGACGGCCTATACTCCGGTGCATTCATATGCCCGTACATTGACCTATCGCTCACGAATTTCGCTCGACTATTGGCCGGCATTCTTCAATAAGGGCCAACCCACCAATCATGGTGGCTATATAGACTCTGGTTTTGAAGTCGATCCGAAGAATGATGAGAGCTTGAAAGCCTTGCAGAGCCGCATCGAGAACAAAGAAGGCCCGTTTTATTTTAAGCCTTCTGAAATTCGTCTTCAGCCCCTTGATTCACCTTTGAAGGTTTATCGCCTTGCCACTCCTGCGCCTAAAGCGTAGTATCTACGAATATGTCAGCACTTCCTAAAGTCGCCTCGAGTTTTGCTCTCGAATGTACAAAATGTGGGTTTGAAAGATTTCATCGTGTTTTAACTCACGTGGATAGTCGTACTGCAAAAGTTGAATGCGAAATTTGTAAGGCTAAGAAGACATACAAACTCGATGAAGGGGGCAAAGTGGCTAAAAAACCATCAGTTAAAAAAGCGAAAAAAGACGTAGCACCAACAGGCAACGACTCTTACCTTAAAGCTAAAGAAAAATTAGGCGAAGGTAAGCCAAGACCCTACCGTATGGCCGATGCTTATGCCGTTGACATGCTGATCGCTCACCCAAAATTCGGCGAAGGCTATGTGATCACCTCTTTAGCTGAAAAAATTGAAGTGGCATTTGAAGACGCGAATCGCGCCCTCGTTCAAAACAGAAAATAATGACGATCTCTTTAGTCCTCGCTCTTCTAGCGATTGGACTTTTCGTAGGAATTGTATCGAACATCTTCGGATTAGGCGGCGGAGTTTTAATAACTCCGCTTTTGCCATTAGTGGTTTCGATCTCTCAGCATGATTTAATTGCCACATCACTGGCTTGTATTTTTACGGTGGTTTCTTTCAACGTCTGGGCTTTCTCACGTGAGAAGAAAATCGACTGGAGTGTGGCGCGCATCTATGGAGTTCTCGCAGCAGTGGGAGCTTTATCAGCAAGCACTATTGCCACATTCTTAAGTGAACAGTTTCTGCGCGGCTCGACTTTCTCAATGATGATGCTTTTAGGTTTATCGCTCATTCGTCACCCTAAAACTGAAAAGATTTCGGCACACCAAAAGCTTTTTTACATGCCATCAGGTTTCTTCGCAGGAATGGCCACAGGCTTAACTGGTATTGGTACCGGTGCAATTTTAAGTCCGATATTTTTAGCGAAGAAGATTCTGCCTCACGATAAAGTGAGTCCGACAACAAATGCGGTTCTGATCTTTGCTACGTTCACATCGGTGATAGCTTATGCCATTGCGGCCGTACAACAAGGGCGAAGTGTTTTTGATGCTATTCAAATTCAATACGTTGTTTTTATTTGTGCGGGAGCTTTATTTATTTCAAGAAAAGCACGAAAGTGGCAAGGGCTTATGCCTGAAGTGATGCGTCGCCGTTATATGGCGTGCGTTCTGGCCCTTTTATCGTTAATTGTTTTGCGAGCCTTTCTAAAAGGCTACGGAATTTAGGAGTGAGAATCAAAAATGGAAATTCGTCTAACACGTATTGAAAAAGCCATAGAAATCCAGCTTAAACCAGATGTTTTAGAAGTCACAGATGAAAGCCATAAACATGCTGGTCACTTAGGTCATGAAGATGGTGCTGTCGAAACTCATTACAATGTTTTAATCGTCAGCGATGCTTTTAACGGCATGAGCCGTCTTGAGCGTCACCGTATGGTGAAGGATGCTGTTAAACAAGAATTTGCGAGTGGGCTGCATTCTTTAACGGTTAAGACTTTTACTAATGATGAATTTACTGCGAAAGGTCGTCGAGCTGAGAGCGAATAGCCTCAAGTCGTTTTTTCAACTCACTGAGCTGATTGAGGCGACGAAGCTCCTCTTCAGAGTTGTCTTTTTCAAAGTTGCTGAGAGCCTCTTCTAAAGCTTTACAGGCGAGCTGTATTCTTTCTTTAGAAGCGGAGGTCTTATCATTCATGGCAAAAAGCTTAAGAGCCTAGACCTCTCTTGTCCACACAAATCATTATTGCAAACAAGCTGTTTCATAGAGTAAAAGAGATCTCTTCAAACGAGGTTCGTATGTCACAAGATATCATCTACACCATGAAGGGTGTTTCAAAAGTTTACCCGCCAAATAAGTTTGTTCTAAAAGATATTTACTTATCTTATTTCTACGGCGCAAAGATTGGTGTTCTAGGTTTGAACGGATCAGGAAAATCAAGCCTGATCAGGATTATGGCGGGGGTAGACCCAGAGTTTATCGGTCAAGCCTTTCCGGCGCGTGATTTTAAAGTGGGTTATCTCGAGCAAGAGCCAAAGCTCGACGCGAAAAAAACGGTTAAAGAAAACGTCATGGACGGCCTCGGTGAAATCAACAGGCTACTTATTGAGTTTGCTGAAATTAATAAAAAGTTTGAAGATCCTGATCTTGACCCTGATCTCATGGAGAAGCTGGTTGATAAACAAGCTAAGGTTCAAGAGAAAATCGAATCGATGAATGGTTGGGAGATTGACCAAAAGGTTGAGCTCGCCATGGATGCGCTTCGTTGCCCTCCGGGTGACTGGCCAGTGACAAATCTTTCGGGGGGAGAAGTTCGTCGTGTGGCTTTATGCCGCCTTCTACTTTCTGAGCCTGATATTTTACTTCTTGATGAGCCGACCAACCACTTGGATGCTGAATCAGTGGCATGGCTTGAGATTTACTTGCAAAAATTCCCGGGCACTGTCATCGCCGTCACCCATGATCGTTATTTCTTAGATAATGTGGCTGGCTGGATTCTTGAACTTGATCGTGGTGAAGGACGTCCGTTTAAAGGCAACTATTCATCTTGGCTTGAGCAAAAAGAAGCTCGTTTGAGTCAAGAGCAAAAAGCCGATGAGAAGCGCTCAAGCAATCTTCAGCGCGAACTCGACTGGGTGAGAATGTCTCCGCGCGCTCGTCAATCGAAGTCGAAAGCTCGTATCTCAGCCTATGAGAATCTACTCAAAGAGCCGACTCCAGAAAAAATGAAAGAGATGTCCATTTACATTCCACCAGGGCCTCGTCTTGGTGAAATCGTGGTTGAGGCCAATAACGTAACGAAATCTTTCGGCGATAAACTTCTTCTTGATAACGTCAGTTTTACGATTCCGCGTGCGGCGATCGTAGGTGTTGTTGGTCCGAACGGCGCTGGTAAAACTACACTTTTTAGAATGATGACGGGTGAAGAAAAGCCAGATTCAGGCACATTCAAAGTCGGCGAAACAGTGAAGCTCGCTTACGTTGATCAGCGCCGTGATTCTCTTGATCCGAACAAAACTGTTTGGGAAGCTCTCTCAGATGGCAATGATGTGATGAAGCTTGGCTCTCGTGAAATCAACTCTCGTGCTTACTGCTCATGGTTCAACTTCGGTGGAGCCGATCAGCAGAAAAAAGTGGGAGTTCTTTCAGGTGGTGAGAAGAACAGGCTTTATACGGCGCAAATGCTCAAGCAAGGCGCCAATGTTCTCTTGCTCGATGAGCCGACAAATGATCTCGATGTGAATACGCTACGGGCGCTTGAAGAAGCTCTTCTTGAGTTCGGTGGTAGTGCTATTGTGATCTCCCATGACCGTTGGTTCTTAGATCGTATCTGTACTCATATCTTAGCTTTTGAAGGCGATAGTAAAGTAGAGTTCTTCACGGGTAACTATTCTGAGTACGAGGCCGATCTGAAGAAGCGTTTAGGAGTGGATAATTTGATACCGAAACGTATTAAGTATCGTAAGCTACCGAGCTGATGTCGTGCAGCCGACTTAGGCCGTCTGCTTAAGCTGCTTGCTGAGCCTTAGAGAAGGCACCAATTAAAATATTATATGATTCACGAAGCTCGCGGAAACTCTGCGAGCTTCTTTGTTTTTGAGAAGCAGTAAAATGAGTTTGGTGATCGGGATGAAACGATTTGGCCAAGCGGCGAAAGCTTTTCTTAAGACGGGATTCGCCTAATAAAACTGCATCTTTAAGCTCTGTGGCCCCTAAAGAAATCATTTTCTGAAGAGCTGTTTTCTGAGCTGGTGTGAGTTGCGTAAGGAGTACAGTGAGCTCTGGCGCTGGTGCCGGAGGTGATGTTTTTTGCTTTGCTGTCTTGTAAGGTGTTTTCAGAATAGAGAAATGCGATTTTCCCTCGAAGAATTTAGCTTCAGTCGTGCCTAAAAGCTGAGACATCAAATCGAAGGCGGGGCCGCTAGCGAGAGGGGCCGCCGCTGCTTTCTCATCTACAAATAGGGGTTTTTCGCTCTCATCAGAGATGGTTGTCTTCGCCATTTCCTCTTCTAAAATACTCTGAAAGCTCTTTGTGTCCGTCATAGCTTTCTATCGGTTTTCACTCTGAAAACATGAAGTTACCTCTTAAAAGTCTGGCTTTTCAGAGGGGAAAATCTTGCCGTTTCAATGTAAAAGAAGATTTCTCGAGGGGGAGAGGACGTTTTTACCTCTGAAAACCGGCAGTTTTTGCTTGTTGGCGAAGAGAGTCATAAAAAAGACGAAGGTCTAAAATAAATTGGACAAGAGGATAATTATGCATATGATTGTCCTGTTACCGGTTTTGAAAAAAACCAAAATCAACAACCCCTATTCGGAGGATGCGATGGCAAAAGCCACTAAAAAGAAAGCCACTAAGAAGGCTACAACGACTAAGAAAAAAACTGTTAAAAAAGCGTCAGGCGCTAAAAGAAAGCCAAATGCAGCTTTCATGAAGCCTTTGACTCCAAGTGCAGCTTTGGCTGAAGTTATTGGCGCGAAGCCAATCCCACGCACACAAGTTGTTAAAAAATTGTGGAGCTATATCCACGCTAACAAACTTCAAGACACTAAAAACCGTCGCAACATCAATGCTGACGCGAAATTGAAGCCAATCTTCGGCAAGAACACAGTTTCTATGTTCGAGATGACTAAATTGGTATCTAAGCACCTACGCTAATTTGCCTTGCGGCAGATTTAGTAAAAAAACCCGCCCACAAGGCGGGTTTTTTATTTCAAAATTAGTTTAGTTAAACTAAGCAACACATCTCTTCTTCGCACTACTTCGTTGCCCGCGTCGGTCGCTTGTGCGACGTGGCTATGCCACGCCTCCGCGCTCACTCCTTGGCGCCTCGTATTGCTTCGAAGATATGCGTTGGTTAAAACCTCTATAGTGTGTTTCCGAACCATTTTGGCACCAAAAAAGGCCTAATTAATTTCGTAAACCGGGCTCTGTCGAACTACCCAAGCTGAGGCAATTCCGGTACAAGGTTTCAATGACTCCGATGAAGGCAGATGAAATTCGTAAAATGGAACGTGCGGGCCAACTGGCTGCGCAAGGTCTTGCCTATTTGGGGAAACAGGTCAAAGCCGGGATGCGTACCGATGACCTTGATAAAATGGCCTATGAATATGCTATGAGCACAGGCACGACCCCTGCGACTTTGAACTATCGGGGTTACCCAAAATCTCTATGTACATCAGTGAACGACTGCATCTGTCATGGCCTGCCAGATGATTATATCTTAAAAGATGGCGACATCGTTAATATCGACATCACTTTAATTAAAGACGGCTTTCACGGTGACACATCATCCATGTTTTTTGTTGGAGATGTGTCTGAGAAGGCTAAAAAGCTTTGCGATGTGGCTTTTCAAGCTATGCATAAAGGTATCGAGCAAGTGGGGCCGAACGCCACCACGGGCGATATTGGCTTCGAGGTCAATAAACTCGTCACTCGTCATGGTTTTTGGGTTGTGAAAGAAATTGGCGGTCATGGAATCGGTAAGATTTTTCATGATGACCCTTGGATTCCTTCATTCGGCAAAAAAGGTAAAGGCGACAAACTAAAGCCCTGGATTTGTTTAACCGTTGAGCCTATGGTCAATGAAACTTCAGCGCCGATGAAAGAGATTCCAATACCGGGCTCTTCACACTTTGAATATATGACCGGCGATGGAAGTCTTTCGGCTCAGTATGAGCACACCATACTCGTGACTGATTCGGGCCACCAAATTTTAACTCAAATATAATAACAATGGAGACAAATTAATGAAAACAACGAATTCAGTATCAAGCGCTAACAAAGCGAAAGGGATTTTGGCAGTGAAAGCAAACGGAAAAGATAAATCAAAAGTAAAAACTTTAAGCGGACCTGTCGACTATCGCGTTTGCAAAGCCGCAATGGAAGATAAAGCTGAATTCGACCGACTCGCTCGTTGGGGTCGTGAAGAGATTCGTATTGCTGAGCAAGAAATGCCAGGCCTTATGGCGCTTCGCCAAGAATTCGGTAAACAAAAACCACTCAAGGGTGCGCGTATTACGGGCAGTCTTCACATGACAATTCAAACTGCAGTTCTTATTGAAACGCTCATTCACTTAGGCGCTGAAATTCGTTGGAGCTCTTGCAATATCTTTTCAACTCAAGATCACGCAGCTGTAGCACTTGCGGCGATTGGTATTCCGATTTTCGCTTGGAAAGGTGAGACTGAAGAAGAATATCGCTGGTGTATCGAGCAAACCATCGAAGGTTGGAAAGATGGTTACGATATCATTCTTGATGATGGTGGCGATTTGACAAATGTTATGCACGAAAAGAAATATGAAAAAGGTTTGAAGCAAATCGTGGGTATCTCAGAAGAGACAACGACTGGCGTAATGAATCTTGTTCGCATGCATAAAGAAGGTAAGCTCAAAGTTCCTGCTATTAATGTAAATGATTCTGTAACTAAGTCTAAATTCGACAACCTTTATGGCTGCCGCGAATCACTTGCTGACGGTATCAAGCGCGCAACAGATGTAATGATCGCTGGTAAAGTGGTTGTTGTTGCTGGTTACGGCGATGTAGGTAAAGGCTGCGCTCACTCAATGAAATCTTACGGGGCTCGTGTACTCGTAACTGAAATTGATCCGATCTGCGCTCTTCAAGCTTCAATGGAAGGTTACCAAGTCGTAACTATGGAGCAAGCGGCAACAGAAGGTGATATTTTCGTAACGGCAACAGGCTGCTGCGATATCATCACAGAGAAGCATTTTGCGAAAATGAAACAAGGTGCGATTGTTTGTAACATTGGTCACTTCGACACTGAAATTGACATTGCCGCTCTTAATAAAATGACAAAAGTTCGTGAAGTGAAGCCGCAAGTGGATATTCACACTTTCAAAGATGGTCGCGAGATTATCGTTTTAGCTAAGGGTCGTCTTGTGAACTTAGGTTGCGCAACAGGTCACCCTAGCTTCGTAATGTCATCGTCATTTACGAACCAAACTATGGCTCAAATGGAGCTGTGGATGAACAGAGAAAAGTATAAAAAGATTGATGTTTACGTATTACCAAAAGAGTTAGACGAAAAAGTTGCATCTTTACATTTGGCTAAACTCGGTGTGAACTTGACGAAGCTTTCGACTAAACAGGCTCAGTATCTTGGCATTAAGCCAACAGGTCCGTTTAAGCCGGGGCATTATCGTTATTAGAAAATAATTGGCGACTTGAAAGAGTCGCCCATCTTAGGAGTTTACATGAAATCTTTAGTTAAAGTTCTAGTTCTAGCGAGTGCATTCTTCAGCATTTCTGCCTCAGCGCTTCCATGGTCTGAAGGGTCGAATTCATTGGGTATGGATATGGGTTTATTGGCGGGTTACCGCTTAAATGACGCTTCTTCAAAATCATCTGCTACATCAATTGATGGTGAAGGTACATTCCAAATAGGTGGTTTAGCTTTTCTTCCACTCGGTGAAAAGTTCAAACTTCGTACAGGATTCATCTATTCTATGCGTAACTATGAGGCGAAAGTTAAAGCAACAGGAGTCACTTCTGACGTAGAATATGCGCACTTTGATATCCCGCTGACTTTTATGTACACGCTTTCTGATATGGGCGGTATTTTCGTAGGTCCAGGTCTTTCAATCAAAATGAAAGATGATTGCGATGGTAATGACTGCGATGGCGCAAAGAGCACCATGATTCCGTTTTCTTTCGGCGGTCATTTCAAAGTGGCTCCACAATTTGCAATGGAAGTTTACTATGAAATGGTAGCTGGAGACCTTGATGACAATATCGAAGATCCGTCGGCTGTTGTATTAAATGCCGTAGTTACGTTCGAGTAATTTTCGAAATCGGGGCGAAGGCTGTAAGGTCTTCGCTTGAGCTTACGCTTTAGTTTTTTGAGGTCACTTGTGAGTGAACAAGAAAAAGAATCCGAAGAAGTGATCGCTAGCTCTGATCTCTATAAGTATGGTATTGGTATGGCCTTAGCCATTACCTTTATCCTCTTCTGTTATGCCATCTATATGCTTATCTATGATTTGATAAATTATTAATACGGCCCTAGACTTTAATTTATGAAGTCACTTAATTCTGCTCAAGTAAAATTTGGCCTCGGCATTCTTATCGCTTTAGTTTTAGCCCTGGCTATTGTCGCCATTTGGCCAAAATCAAAACCCGAGACGCGAAATGAATTCTATTTTCATCCTGACGCCGTCAAAGATATTGAGTGGGAGATCGCCGGCAAAAAATGGTTTCATTCACGAAAAGACCGCGGCACGCCTTGGACGCCGGTCACCGATGGCCCAGCCATGCAAAATCGCCTCATTGCTTTAGGTACGGCTCAATTAGAAAAAATGAGAGCTTCATCTGGAGGTCTACGGGTTAAAGTTGGTTTTGGAGCGGGCAATATGGGCGAGGGCCTATACGATGATGGCCGTTTCGTATGGACACAAGGTTTGAAGAAAGGCTTTGGCTTCACAGCTACAGAGTCAGCGCAGGACGCTCTTGAAGAAGGCCAGTATGCCTACAACAGTCATTTCTGGACATGGTGTGTGTCTCGACCTCAGGTTATCAATGGTCGACTTGGCGACGGCGTACCTTTCAGGGTCGAAATTGAAAAAGGACAATGGTACGTAAAAAACGGCGAAAAAAAATCTAAGATTGATTCAACCGTTATCGAAAAATGGTTAGGCCGCAATTGCACAGTGAAAATTGATTTCTTTAAAGATCGCGCGAGCTTCACCGGCTTATTGAAACGTCTGGCTGAGATTTCAAATGCGGCGGAGTGGTCGATCAGTTTTGCTGCCTCAACTCAAGATAAATCCAAGGATACAATGGCGGGCACTATTGAGTACGTAAAAAAAGGAAAGTTTTGGCTGATTAATAATGAAATGGCCATTTACAGTCGTCAACTGGATGAGGCTCTTACTGAGCTTTCTCAGTCGGTGCAACTTTCGAATTAAAAATGCTTAAGACAACGCGGCGATTTTGCCTTTGGCCTTCAGGATTTTTCTCTCCACTGGGCATGCGGTTCGATTGAAGGGGGCGACTGGCACCATAGCCGACCGCCACTAGATCTTTTTCAGAGAACCCATTTTTTTCAAAAATTGAAATAATATAACCAGCGCGGGCGCCGCTGAGCTCCCAGTTAGAGACGAAGCGAGATTTTTCGCCGATCGGAGTGTCATCCGTATGGCCTTCAACACGAATTTTAAAGCCTGTGCCTTTTTCTTTTACGACCTTCGCCATTTCTATCATTGTTTTTTCAGCTGACGGACTTAAAGTGGCCGAACCAGAATCGAAGAAAAGATTTGATGAAAAAGTAATCGTCAGACCATTTTGATTGGCGACGAACTGTAAGTTGTTCAAGATTTGTTCGTCGCTGATTCTTTGTTTAATAGAATTTTGCAAATCGCTGAACTCAGGCGAGCTAGCATTATTGACGCCGTTCCCTTGCATATATGTCGATAGTGTTTTACGAAGAGCATCGCCTTCATCCATTATTAAAGATGAGTAAAGCATAACGAAAAGCGTGAACAGAAGAGTCATGAGATCGGCGTAAGACAACAGCCAAATTGTCTCGTCATCATCAACCGTAATATCTGGCTGATTGAGTTCGCGCAAAATTTGTTGATCTTTGCGTTCTAGGTCGCTCATGCCGCCTCTTTAACTTTTTGACGGTTGGCTTTCCAATCGAGACGCTCATTAGCAAGTAAGAATGAATTTAAATCTTCGGCCATTAATACTGGATTCTTCTTTTGAAGTAACAGGCGAACCGCTTCAGTGATCATCATATTTTTTGAGCGAACTTCACGAGCTGAATCTTGTAAGTTTTCGGCCAGTGGTAAAATCACCAGATTGGCGAGTGCCACACCATAAAGTGTACCGACTAGAGCAAGGGCTAAGCTGGGCCCTACTGAGCCCATTGTGCCAGACTTACCAAGCTGAGCCATAATGCCAATCATGCCCATAACGGCCCCCATAAGACCGAAAGCTGGCGGGAACTTAGCGAGAGCTTTAAACTTCAAAGCTTCTTCTTGATAACGTTGGTAAACACTCATCGTGCGCGTTGCTAGAATACGCATGAGATCTTCGTGAGCGATGTAATTATCTGCAACTAGCTCTAAAGCTTCTTTTAAAAACGGGTCTTCAATATTTTTCACTTCTTCACGTAGACGTTCTGGGTTCGTGCGGTAGATATCTGAAAGAATCATGAGTTTCTCGATCATTTCACGAGGGCGATGATCGCGGCCCGATTTTAAAATACGACGATAAAGAACATGAAGAAGAGTAAAGAGGCGAGTGAGTCCAAAAGAAATAGCGGCCGCTGAGAATGTTCCACCAAATACGACAAGTGCGGCGTGACCATTAACGAAAATCCAAGGGTTGGCAGCTGAAGTCAGGGCGGCGGTTACGAATACGAATGTCGCAAGAAAGAAAGAAAAAACTGTAGTCGTACGCATAGCAACTCCTAAAAAGTATAACCCACACCGACAAAGACCTTTAATATGGTCGCTGTCACACTCACTGATGAAGCCACGCTTGAGCCAAAAGAATAACTCACGCAAGCGTCAATATTTACATTCGGCGAAACCGATTTCTTAAGACCGCCTGTCGCACCAGCTTCAATTAAAGTCGAATAAGACGATAAAACGCTACCAAATGGTACGACTAGAAACTGTGCTAAACTTGCATCCCAGCCGGCATACAAACTGTAAGTCGACTTTGATTGAAAAAAATCTCCGTCAGAAGTTTCATCAACGGCTTGGCTGTCTCCACGAAAAAAGAAACGCTGCCCAAGACCGGCACCAAAATAGCGAGCGCGGGCAAGTCCGCTTTCATTGGCTAAATTAGCTCTGACCATCCAAGCTTTGCGCGGGGAGCTGTAAAGCCAAAGCTCGCCTTGAATATTCACATCGGTTGTAAATGTACCATTGCTCACATCTTGACCTTGGAATTCGCCGGTCATAAATCCGGTGCGCAAGAGAATTTCTTTTCTATCTTTGCCTTCAGCTAAAACAGCTGTGCTAAAAGATAAGCTAAAAAGTAATGCGATTAAAAATAAAGCCCACTTAGGCTGCGGATGAGTGCTTAGCATCTTTCTGACGAGCCTCCGCAATCCATTTGTTAAAGACTTCAGTGGCCACTTGCTGATTTTCAGGGGAAGAGCGAATGTATTTGCGAATGCGGTGATTGAATTCTTTTACAATGGTATCTTTGCGATTTTCAATCACAGTTCGGCGAGCAATATCGGCCGTAATCTGCTCTATTTCAATTTCAAGAACTTCGCGCACACGCGGTTCTGATTTAAAGAAATTTAAAAAGTGAACTCGCTGTTGATTTGAAAGAGTGAATAAATAATCAGCGCGTTCTTCAAGTGGATAAGAATTAAGTGAGGGTTTAAGAATTTTCTCAGGCAATTCTTCAATCAAAAACTGTGGAAAGCTTTCTAAAGCAATGCTTTCAAGCTCGCCGTTAGGTGAGCTGGCAGCCAATGATTTATAGAAAGCGAGTTCGCGCTCAGAATCAAGTTGCGAGGCGACTTCAAGCCACTTCGCCACTGAGCTTTCAGTTTTGCCTTCTTCTGATTTGCGACGCTCAAGCACCATTTGATGGGCTTGTTTCGCCATGGCATTCAAATTGAAATGTTTACTCGCACGAGTTTTTAAGAATTCGTTAAGCGCCTCAAAAGAAACCCACCCCATGATTTGTTCCATCTGCGGAGTTGAGTAGTACTTCATAAAGAGCTCTAGCATCGACGGATCTTGGCCAGTGATATAGACAGCTTCGTCAATTGTGAAATCATGAATGTATTGCAACAAGTGTTCTGAATCGAGCGACTGATAAACGAAATGCTGAGTAATATGCTGAGTTAATACCGCATCTAAGTCGGCAAAAGTTTCGGTCTTAAGTTCGTACTCAGTTACTTTTTTAACTTTGTTTAAAGTGTCTTTACGTAGACCTGCGAGCATTTTCTTGGTGCTCCCGAGGTCTGAGCCGTGAAAGATATAAGCCAGAAGAGCTAAATCAGCTTCGTCTTCAGAGCGACTTAATTTTTCTATAAAGTTGCAGGCCGAAGGCAGATCTTCTGTTGTCCACTGAGCCCATTTTTCAATACCTTCAAAAGTATCAAGGGCAGAGCCATGGCCGCCATTTGATTTCGTGACAGGTTTCTGCTCAAAAACATTGGATAGAGCATTGGTCTTATCGCCAGAGCTGGTGCTGTTTAAAGCTCCACCTAAATTGATTTTAGAAAGTTTGCCTGAAGCCGTAATAAGACCAAATACAATAAGAGCCGCACAAACAATAAGGGCCATTGGCGTCCAAAAACGTGGATCACTTGTCACTGTTGACGCTTTCATCGGCGTGAAAGCTGTGATTGTCACTGGTATCGATTTTTTTAGTTGCGGTAGAGCGGCTTTTGCCGTCGCTTCGATACGTTTTTTCAACATGTCTTCATCAAGACCTTTGATTTTGTCGGTGATCGATACATCGATAGACATATTCGTAATATCGTCTTCGTAGCGGTAATTTTTATTATCAGTAATACGAGCTGTAAAACCAAGTTTTGAGAAGTAAACTTCATCAGCATTGCGTGCTTTAGAAGCTTCTTTTGTTTCTACTGAAAGATTGATGCTGAAATTATTAGCACCAACTAACGGGGCTAATACCATCTCAAGACGATTGAGCATACGATTTTCAAAGGCCGTTTGAGCCGAAGAGAAGTCTTCAGGAGCAGCAAAAGCTTTGCTGAAAGACATCAAGCTTAATGAGATTAAAAGTGCGAGTGCAACTAGGTGTCTCATCGACCGCCTTTTGCTTGCGCACTTTTAAGAAGAGACTTGAGCTCTGCACTTTCAGGTTCAAATTGTAAAGCCCGCTGAAAATCTTGTGTTGCCGCAGCGAATTCAGAGCGTAACATGTAAATAGAGCCACGCATTTCATAAATAGCCGAAACTTCCGGGAACTCTTTCGCCATTTCATCGAGTTTATTAACGGCTTTTATATATTCACTTTTTTGCGCCAAGCTTTGGGCCTGAAACAAACCTTCAATAATTTTATTAGTTGCGGCGGCACCAGTGGATTTTTTAAGATCAAAGTTGTAATCGAGTTGTAGGCCGGTCAAGCTTACAAAAATCAATTCACGGGGAGCAAATCCTTCTTTGCTGATGCGAAGAATATAAGGACCGCTATTTTGTTTTTTATCTATGTCATCAATCATAACTTGGAGAGGAGTTTCTCCAATAGGAATTGTTGATTGATCTTTTACACTTACAAGTTCGACTTTGGCTTGAGAAGGGTTCGATTTCAAAGTGATGTGACCAGCGCAGCCGGTGACTAGAGTCGACAATAGAATGAAAATATACTTCATCACGATTAAACCTATTTATCCTTGAAATATTAATCGGTTGATTGACCTAAGATCTTGTCTGCATCCTTAATTTTCCTTCAGAATCGTGGACATTGGTCCAGCTAGATATGACGTAAGTCTAGGTCTAATGAAGTTCTGGACGACGAGTCGTGTAGAAAACGACTTATAACTCTGTCATTCTGAGACAAAGTAGCGATAGGAGCGGGTGACATGCTTAATAAGAAGTTTAATTTTGAAGATGATCTTTTTACCACGGCCTTTTTAATTCTCGTCAGCATAGGATGGTTTTCGTTAACTTATAACTCGAATTCATCAAATGAAGCAGCAGTTGCCATCGAGAGCTCCGCTAGCATTGCTCCGATTGCAACTCAGGTGGCTAATAAAATTGCGAAAGATATAAAAGCTGAGAAAAAAGAAGCTAAAAATGCAGCTTCTCAACCTAAAGCTGAAAAAGTTCGTGAGATTGCGGCAGTTGAGCCGGGCGCAGCAGAAAAAATTAATGATCGTGCACTTCGCGACTTAAAAGCTCTTACGGATAAAATTAACAATAAAGCGGGCAGTGTTGTCGTTTATTACGACGATGCCGGCCCCATTGAGAAACTTCATATCAATGTTGATTTTATGCTTTTAACTGATCGCCGGCCACGTATTAGTTCTGAGAAATCGCAGCTCGTGTCTCCGGCCATTATCGCATTTTCTATAGGTAAAAAAGTAGCGGCTTATATCAATTATAACTCTAGCGTACCCGAGAATCATATCATCGCCGTCGAGAAGTACATTCAGTCTTATAATAATTTAAAAGTAGAACGTCGTCTTTTGACGACGGCACCCGATCAACTTGAGCTGACTCTGGAGGTTCAATAATGAATATCTCGGCAAAAAATATAACAGTTAAAAAATTAGTTTGGTCTCTTATCGGAACAGCAGAAGGCCTTTATCTTATCGCGCAGAATCCGAATCCGGTTGCAGTTGTAACGGGTGTTCTTCTTTGTTCCGTTTCAACTTTAATTATCGCCGATGCAATTCGAGAATCAGCTTTAGAAAATGCGACTAGCGATGTTTTTAATTTTATTAACGAGCAAAAGCGTCGTTTTTCAGCACTCTATGCAATTTATAAAATGGCTCCGGATATTGCTGCGGCTCGCGAAAACTTTCTCTTGAATGCTTCGCAGGCGAATGCAGTTTTGCCCGCTCCATTGGCCGATACAGTGAACGAAGAGCGCACTCAGATGTGGAAGAGCGCTGCCTCTGAAGCGGCCGTGAGTAGCGCGGCGACAAAGGTTAAGGCAAAAGTGAAAGCAAAAGACGTGACCCATGAGCGCATTGAGTGGATGAGCTACGCTGAAGCGGGTCTCAAAAATTTAAAAATGGGCCTTTTGACTTCAGATATCTATTCGCGAATCGAGAATGAGAATACGCTTATTGTGACTGATGTGGGGCAAAGCGAAGTGGGCGCTAAACAAATGCGCGACTATGCTAAAAACAAATTAAGCCTGAGTTTTTGGATCGCGAAAAAAACAATCGGCGGTTCTGATCTCTTGGTTATCTCACGCGATACGCTCACTCAAGAGAGTGAACTCGTACCGAAGGTGTTAAAGCGTTTAGCCGGTGAGTACAGCAAAGTGCTGGTCTTTGTTCATTCTGATGTTGAGCAAAATATAAAAGGCAACCTAGTGCCGCCTTCTGAACAAATCATCAATTCAAATTCTGTTATTTTGGAATAGCTTGGATTCTGCTATTCGATGAGTCGGTAACATAGATAAAGTTCGTATCGCCCGTAATGGCAGTGGGATCATTAAATGCTCCCATTGGCATAGCTGCCTGAGATGCGCCGCCTGTACACCAACCAGGAGTTACAGAGTTGGCTAGTGTCGCAGCGCAATTAGCATCGCCACCTGTAGGCTGAACAGAGACCATTCCGCGCCAGCCAACAAAAGCGCCAGTGACTTTGTTATGTTTGGTGACGCGATGGTTGCCTGCGTCGACCACATACATAAAGTTTGAATTCGGGTCTACCCACACTCCAACCGGAGCATTGAAGGCATTGTCGAATACTGTTCCTCCAGAAGCTTGTGATCCACCACCTAAGCACCAAGCAGAAACTGCATAAGTGCCAACAGCTGGGCCGGCGGGCGCGCAATCAGTAGCAAGCGTAGGACCAGCGCCCACGCTTGGGCCGAGTACAGTAGGCTTCGAGCCATTTGTTCGGCCAATCCAGCCTTGGTAAACACCAGATGTTGAATCAAATTTATGAATTCGATGAGCTCCAGTATCAGCGACGTAAATATATCCACCACTGTAAGCTACGCCTTGTGGGCTAATGAATCCCATAAAGAGAGATGCTGTCGGCATGGTCGTAGCCGCATTCGCTGCTTTACCGCCAGCTCCTAAGCACCAATACGTCGTTGAAGAATTGGCGTTCATTCCTGTGCACGAAGCATTTTGTGCTGGCGAAACTGTTGGGCCAGAGCCGCCTGTGGCAGAGCCATTGGCTCGGCCGATCCAACCCAGAAATTTTCCGGCGCGATCACCAGGTGATGGTGAATCGTTGGTTGTTGAATACATACTGATACGGTTGTTGCCGGTATCAGCTACATAAAGTCGTTTATTAGTTGCATCGAGTGCTAGTCCGCGTGGATTATTCATAGCTCCATCAACGTTAGCGTTCGTGTGCTGACCACCAGAGCAGAATGCGTCCGTATATGTTGATGTTCCGACACTTTCACATTGAAGCGTTCCAGCAGAATCAAAGCCTGACATACCAGCCACGGATGCTCCGGTGTAACCGATCCAGCCGAAGAACGCCGCGCCGGATTTTGTGATTCTCAAGACGCGATGGCGGGTGCTTTCTGCAATATAAAGATAATTACTATCAGCCGCCAAATCTCTAGGCTCGCGCATTTCTCCGGTACCTTGGTTGATACTCGCCTGACTGGCTTGTTGCCCGGCAGGAGTGCCGCCGTAACACCATTTCGGGGTCAAGCCTCCAGCTGAAATTCCGGTACAGTCATCGTCACTTGTCGGAGTCGTTGTTACTTTACCATACCAGCCAGCGAAAGTTCCATTCTCTGCATCGTAGCGTTTGATGCGGTTGTTGGCTGTATCCGAAACATATAAGTAAGAGCCATCTTTAAGTACGCCAGAGATAAAACTTGCGACGGCAAATGCATTTGTGTTCGAGTTTGTTAAGCTGCCGGCTCCGAATCCAAGATCATCATTTCTTAAGCCGATGGCTCCTAATACTTGTTCAGTAAATGTCGTTGCCCAAGTTGTTGGCGAATTTGGTTTTGAGCCAATCCAGCCCAGAGATTCGCCTGTATCGAGGTCATTAATTTGAATTTTCGAGTTGAAAATATCTGCCGTGTAAATCTTTTTTGGTGTCGAAACGAGATCAAGAGCAAACTGATAAGGAGCATTGAATTGACCATCGTACGCACCCGATTGAGAAGATCCTCCTATGCACCAGCCAGGTGTGGCAAAACCAGATGAGGTCGTTGAGCAGCCGGTAGCGCCTGAAGATGGCGAAGTATTCACTCGACCAATCCAGTCGAATGATGTGAGTGGAGTTGTATTGGCAGGATCAAAACGAATAATTCGGTGATCACTGAAAGTTTGATACAAATAAGTCCCGTCAGTATCAATGGAGTATACGCTCCTTGTGAGTCCAGGTCGGTTGTCGCCGTTTGGACTATAACTAGTTCCAGTTCCTGTATAGTAGCGATAATTTGTGTACTGCGGAACTCCGCCAACGCACCAGCCGGTATCAGCGCCAGTCAATGCTGTGCAGTTGAGGCCGCCAGTGCCTTGATAACCAGGATCACGAATCATTCTGCCAGCCCAAGCCGCTGTTTGACCTGTATTTAGGTTGAAACGTACGAGGCGGCCGTTAGTTGTATCCATGAAATAGGCCAGAGAAGTGGCACCTGGAATAATAGCAAGACCAACAGGGGCATTAAACCAGTTATCATAATTCGTCACCGGAGTCTGACTTGAAAAACAGTTCGTTGGATTTGTACAGCCGCCTGGGGCGCCGCCGTTGAATGCTGCCTGTGAAGTGCCGCCTTTGCACCAGCCTGGTGTTGCATCGCCAGAAGAAAGTGGCGTGTCACAACCAGTTGTATTGTAACCATTGGTCATGCCAGCGACTGCATTTGTTCGCCCTGCCCAGCCTTCCCATGTGATATTGGTGCTTGTAATTTTCATGCGCACAATACGATTTGAGCTTGTTTCATTTAAAATTAGAAGTTGAGCGGCTGCTGTCGGATCATAATAACTGCTGATGTTACTGTTGAATGACAACGAGAAAATTCCATCCCAGTTTGTTGAGTTGGCAGGAGCTGTCGCCCGTGAAATAGAGCGGCCCCCATAGCACCAATCAGGAGTGGCAGTATTAATGGCGGCTGATCCTGAAGCACAAGACGACGGGATAAAGCCAGCGGCACCTGCGCGGCCATACCAACCTTTAAATTCACCAGTAGATTCAAGATATCGAACGATTCGATTATTACCCACATCAAGCACGTAAAGATATGTTCCGTCTCCTGTGATAGAGGCAGGAGTGTTGAGCATGCCATCCCAATTAGTTAAGCCAGTGGCCGGCGAACGAGGAGACGTACCGCCTGTGCACCAGCCTGGCGTTGGGGCGCCAGAAGATGGCGTAGTAAATGCTCCGCAAGTCATATTTGAAACGGCATCGGTAATTCCGACCCAGCCTTGATATGTTTTTGTTTGCGTATCATAACGTACGAGTCGGTGATTGTAAGTGTCGGATATGTAGAGATACTTGCTCACTGAATTGTACCACGCTGCTCGCGGTTCCATTAAACCAGATTTAACAGAGCGAGCAATGTAGCCATCATTTGAGCCCCAGTTAAATGCTCCGTCTTGGCCAATCCATGAAAGTATGGCCGCAACAGAGATGTTTAATGTTCCTTGTGTGAGTGATCCTAGAGAGTGAGTAAAAGTTAAGCTGCTGCTGGCAGTAGGGCCACGAGGCATAATATAAATTGGCGGTGCCACCGGGCTGCCGAGAAAGATAGTTGTGTTTGTTGCGGCTGAGCCTGTACAAGTCGACGATGTTGAGAAGTAACCTGCCGGTAAGCCACCAAAATTTATTTGGACGTTATTAAGAGCTCCACTATTATTGTTGTAATAATCTTTTAGCTCTATGGTGACAGCTCCAGAGCAAGAGTGAGTTGTGAGTGCTGTCGAAGCCATGCTCGCCGCAATCTTCACTGGTGGTCCTGGGAATACAGTCATTGTCGGCTGCTGAGTAATCAGAGTGCCGTTAGCAGTGGCCCGAACATTTGTAGCGCTACCAGCTACATTGCCTTTAAATGTTGCCTCGTAATTACCGCTGCTGGCAGGTGTCTCTGTGAATGAATCAAATGTAATGGTTGAAACACCACCACTATGACTGCCGACAACGGTTGCGCCAGAAATAGGATTATTGTTTAAATCCCGCACATGAACTGTTGCTGTAACAGTTGTAATATTATCAGCCGCAACCGTGCTTTGACTGAGTGTTAATGTTGATACGGCTGCACTTACGGCCCCTGGTAAAACCTGAACGGTTGTGGTGGTGACAGAAGTGAAGCCGCCAAAATAAGTCGTTGTTGCAGAAATTGTAGCCGCTGTACCAGCGACAACACCAGTGAAGTCAGCTGTATAAGTTCCGCTGCCAATATACTGAATATTTGAGAATGTACCAGTTGAAGAGCCGCTAGTAATTGTGAATGTCGGACTCAGTAAGTTCGAGCTCATCTGCACGCCATTCTGATAGCCCACAAGTGTTAACTGAACCGCTGAACCAGATTGAGTCGAAGAGGCGCTGCGAGTGATTGTCGCTGTGATTGAGTCAGTAACGGCACTAATAGTCATTGGTGTTGGCGTGTAAGTCGTACCAAATCCGCGACGAGCCACCACTTGGATTTTATAAGTGCCAGGATTTGTAATTGGACAACCTGTAAATGTATGACTTGTTTGGTTGGCTGCTTTTGTAACTGTCGAGCAGCGGACACTATCATCGCTATTTAAAATTGTAACATCATAAGATGTTTCGTTGGATGAGTCTGTCCAATTGGCTGTGATCGTTGTGTCGTTGCGGAGTTCATTGTCAGCGAGCGCATCTGTCGTGCCCGTGGCTCCAGTAATTGTAAAGGCTCCCGGAAGAACCGTATCTATATCCCAAGTGTAGCTCGCAGTTTGTGTAAGCCCAACCTTATCAATCGCTTTAACTGTGAATGTATGATTGCCATCGGCAACACCCGTGTAAGCCATGCTTGTCACTGAATCGCAGGCGACAAATGACCCGGCATCAAGTTTACATTGAACGGCATTGATTCCTGAAATTGTATCTGCGCCAGCAAAAGTAAAATTGGCAGCAGAAGAAATCGATTGAGCTGATGGATTTGCCGAAATATTAATTGTAGGTGCAGATAAATCTGTTCGGAAAACATAAAGACTGTTTGTTGCAGATTGTACGTTACCGGCTACATCGCGAGCAGAAACCTCAGCATTGTAGAGTGTGTTATCAGCTAAAGTTGAGCAACCTGTTGTTGAGTAGTCATGCGAAAGAACGCCTGAAGCTTTTGTTTGAAGGGCACACATGACTGTAATGCCATCTATGGCAATGACTCGGACTAAATAATTATCGACCCCAGTTGAAACTGTCCATGAAACGGTTGGAAGAGATGTGCCGCTAAACTGATCGGCCGTTGTGTCTTGCGATCCGCTAAGGCCTGAAATGTTAAACACGCCTGGTGGTGATAATTTAACTGTAAAGTCGAAAGCGTTGTTCGTAGCTGTACGCGTATTTTGTGCATCATCACGTGAAGTCACATAAAGTTTATAAGCCGTTGCATCTACAAGGTTGCAACCAGCAAATGTGTAAGTGATGCCAGCAGTTGTGCTGAGTGTACAAATTGTGACTGTTCCGGCCGAGTTTTTAATTTCGACATCGTATGAAGTGGCACCTGTAGATGTTGCCCAATTCGCTGTCGGAACTAAAGTCGTACCGAGGTAAATATCAGGTGTGATGTCGCCACTACCAGTTAAACCGGTGATGTTAAATGTATCTGGGGCTAATGTGTCTAAGATAATTGTATCTGAAGATGTGTTTTCATTAACGTTGTTGGCCACATTAGCTGTCCATATATAAACACGCTTAGTGGCATCAGTGCTTGAGAGTGTAAATGTGGTTGGTCGGGTTGTATACCAACCGCTTGAAGGCCCGCTGCCGCCAGTGCACGTCGATGTACCGAGGTTGGGTTTGACGGATTGAGTTTCACTTAAACACCAGCGAACGGCCCCTGTGTCGCCAGTGATAGCCACATTAATAGCTGTTGTGCGCGCATAAGTTGTTAAGCCAGTTACGCTGTGAGAAATATCAATCACAGGGTCTACTGGTGGAGTGGTTGAAAGATCAATTGTCGCACTACCGGCCGCAGAAATATTCATGGCTGGGTCACGTAAGAAAACATAAACTTTGCGTGAGCCTGTGGCACCCAATGAAACTGAAGTCGGACGACTGAGAAGCCAGCATGTACTTGAAGTTGAAGGTGTTGCTGGTGCTGGGTTGGCTGCATCATCAACAAGCGCACACCAGGCCGTAGCGCCAGTGTCATTTGTAATGGTCATATTCACGTTGTTCTGATTCGTTTCTGAAGCGGACAATGTATTTGGATCCGCTAATGCAACAGTCGGTGCGCCCGGAGCATTTTCTATTAAATTAATCGTTGCAGAGCTTTGGTTCGTGTTTGTATTATTCGCGCCATCAGCCACCCAGATATAAACTGTTTTTAGGTTATCGCCTGCGTTCACATCGAATGTCGAGGGCATAGAGTCGTACCAGCCCGAGCTCGGGCCGGCTCCACCAGTACAAGTCACAGTGCCGTTAGCAGGCTGTGTGCTTTGAGTTTGTGATATACACCATCTGACGGCGCCAGCAGGATTATTAATCGAGATAGAAACTGTTCTATTGTTTGTATAGAAGCGCGAGCCGGTCACAGAATCGGCGAGCACAATGGCCGGATCACTCGGAGCTGTTAATGAGTAAGCAATAGAAGCTAAAGCCGGGGCTAACGAAATGTTATGGGCAATATCTTTTGTGTAAACATAAACGCGGCGGTTGCCGACGGCACCAAGAGCTTGAGTGGTCGGGCGCGTGCCAACCCAGCAGCCATTACTAAAGAGCGGAGTGGCAGGAGCTGCTGTCGCAGCCGCTTGTTCAATCGTACACCAAGCTGTGGCATCAGTGTCTGAAGTAATTGAAAGATCTGCTGTGCTTTGATTTGTAAAAGCCGTACTGGCCGTATTTGGATCAGATAAAGCCACGTTCGGAATCGAAGGCGCCGCTGTATCTAAAGTAATAGTGTCTGTAACGGTACCAGCTGAAACCGCATTGCCAATGTTAGCTGTCCATAAATAAACTGTTTTAAGAGCATCCGAGCTTGAAATATTAAATGTAGTGGGGCGAGCTGTATGCCAGCCATTTGTTGCCCCTTGTCCACCTACGCAAGTCGATGTGCCTAGCGCCGGTGCTGTAGTTTGAGTTTCAGAAAGACACCATTTAGTAGCGTCGGTGTCACCTGTGATGTTTACGGCTGTCGCGAGTTGACGAATGTGAGTGGCTGAAGACGTCGTTGCATCAGTTAATGCTAAGCTGGCATCAGCTGGTGGAGCCGTTGAGTAACTAATTGAAGTTGTGCCCGCAGTTGTAGAAACGAGATAAGCGCGGTCACGAGTGTAAACGTAAACCGCACGTGAACCAGTGGCGCCTAAAACTTGAGTTGTAGGTTTTGTCGTATTGAAGCAAGCATTATTATAAAGCGGAGCGGACGGGGCGGCAGAGGCACCTGCCTGCTCGATCACACACCAAGCTAAACCATCAGCTGTTGCGCCGATATTAAGGTTCACAGTGCTTTGGTTTGTATTCGTACTCGAATTCGTATTCGGATCTGTCATTGTAACAGAGGCAGCCGCCGGAGGAGTCGTATCAAGAGTGATAGTGGCTGAGCTGGCATTGCCATTCACGTTATTAGCAACATCGGCTGTCCAAACATAAACACGTTTTAAAGCTTCACCAGCAGAAAGTGCAAAAGCTGTAGGGCGAGCTGTGTACCAGCCGTTTGATCCACCAGCGCCGCCAGTGCAAGAAGCAGTACCTAAAGAAGGCTTGGTGGTTTGCGTTTCTGAAATACACCATTTCGTAGCACCAGTGTCGTTAGTGATAGAAACATTTAAGCTCTGAGTGCGAGCGTAATCAGATAACCCTGTTGTTGCATGAGTTAAAGTAACAGTCGGGTCATTGGGCGGAGTGATGGAGTAATTAATTGAAGCTGAGCCAGCTGAGCCAATGTTGCCGGCTAAATCGCTTGTGAAAACATAAACAGTGCGTGAGCCAGTGGCATCAATTAACTGAGTCACTGGACGAGTGGATCTCCAGCAAGAATCATTGCTGGCCGGAGTTGATGGAGCTGCAGCCGCTGCGGCTTGAATAATTGGACACCAGCGAACAGCATCTGTATCGGCTGTAATACTCAAATCAACTAAGAATTGGTTGGTTTGAGTTGTCGAACCTGTGTTCGGATCTGTCATTGAAATCGTCGGTGTTGCCGGAGGATTCTGATCGACAGTGATTGTACCTGTCGAGACGTTTGCGTTTGTATTATTGGCGTTATCTGTCACCCAGATATAAACAGTTTTTAAAGTGTTACCTGAAGTTAATGTGAATGTACTTGGTAAAGATGTATACCAACCATTGTCAGTGCCCACTCCACCAGTACAAGTCGCGCTACCGTTAGCAGGGCGAGTTGTCTGCGTCTCACTCAAACACCATTTCACTGTACCAGTTGGTGAAGTGATTGATGTTGTGACTAAAAGATCTTTTGTTAAAGTCGTCGAGCCCGTTGAAGAGTTCGATAAAATAAGAACCGGGTCTGTCGGTGGAGTTGTCGTATAGTTAATTTGCGTTACACCAGCAGCCGGAGATACGTTACGAGCATCGTCTTGTGTGTAAACGAACACGCGACGAACACCAGTGGCACCAAGGGCAACTGTAGTCGGGCGAGTGCCGACCCAGCAACCTGCATTCCATGCCGGTTGAGACGGAGCTGCCGCTGCAAAACTTTGTTCAATTAAACACCAGCGAGTGGCATCTGTATCAAACTGAATACTGAGATCTACAGGAGTTTGGTTTGTTACAGAAGTCGATGAGGTCGTAGGATCTGACAATGTAACAAATGGAACTGATGATGGTAATGTATCGAGAGTGATTGTGTCTGTTACAGCTGCTGCTGAGGTATTATTAGCTATATCGGCTGTCCATATATAGACAGTTTTAAGGCCATCACCTGAACTTACATTGAATGTCGTTGGGCGAGTTGTGTACCAACCATTAGAAGAGCCTTGGCCACCTAAACAGTTTGAGGTGCCTAAAGAAGGCTGAGTTGATTGCGTTTCAGAGAGACACCATTTTGTCGCGCCGGTATCGCTGGTAATACTCACCGCAACCGCGACTTGTCTAATATATGCAGCTGAAGAAGTTGTTGCGTCAGTTAATGCTAATGCAGGAGTCGTGGCGGCCGACGTTGAGTAAGTCATGTTGGCAATGCCAGCAGCTGCAGAAATATTATAAGCGCGATCTCTGAGGTAGCCATAAACGCGGCGGTTGCCAGTGGCGCCAAGAGTAATATTGTTTGGCTTAGAGGTCGTCCAGCAGCCATTGCTCCAGAGTGGTTGAGCGGGTGCAGCCGTAGCAGCAGCTTGTTCGAGCATACACCAAGCAGTTACATCTGCGTCTTCACCAGCAATAGTGAGATTAACAGTGGCCGAGTTTGTATTTGTCGTTGAGCCTGTATTCGGATCAGCCATGCTGAGAGTCGCATTGCCTGGAATCACGCCATCACGAGTGATGCTCGCTGATGAAGGATTGTTGTTCACGGAATTGGCTGCATTCGCCGTCCAAACATAAAGACGTTTTAAACCATCGCCAGCAGATAAGCTCCAAGTTGAAGGCTTAGATGTAGACCAACCATTTGAGCCACCTAAGCCGCCAGTACAAGTTGATGTGCCAAGATTTGGACGCGTAGTTTGTGTTTCGCTCACGCACCAGCGAACCGCTGTTGCATCATTGCCAATACTTAATTGTGTCGAAGCTTGAGTGGCATAATTTGTTAACGTCGTATTAATATCTGCTAATACCACTGTTGGATCTGAAGGCACATTTGTATCGTACTCAATATCACCATAACCAGCTGTACCGACGTTACCAGCTTCGTCGCGTGTATAAACATAAACGCGGCGTTCACCAGATTGATCTAAAACTATATTAGTAGGTCGAGAGACCACCCAGCAAACATCTGTTAATGCAGGCGTAGCAGGTGTTGGAGCCGTAGTGTCCGCAACAATTCGGCACCAACGGTAAGCGTCTGTATCGCCAGTAATTGTCAGCGTCGGAATAATTTGATTCGTCGTTGTCGTCGAGCCAGAATTCGGATCACTCACAGCCACGGTTGGAGTTGCGGGTGGAGTTAAATCTAAAGTGATTTGGGTCGACGAACTGACATTGTTCACGTTGTTCGCGCCATCAGCGACCCAGAAGTAAACAGTCTTAAGGCCATCGCCATTTGATAGAGCAAAAGTCGTCGGAGAAGCCGTGTGCCATCCAGAAGAGGGGCCTACGCCGCCGGTGCAAGTATCTGTACCTGTGGCGGGAGCTGTCGTTTGCGTTTCGCTAACGCACCAACGGATTGAGCCAGTCGGCGAGTTAATTGAAAGATTCACTGTTTGGTTTTTAGCAAGAGTTGTTGAGTTCGTTTCTGGATCACGAATCACGCCCACCGGGCTTGATGGTGGAGTCGTCGTATAAGTAATTTGCGCCACAGCCGGAGCTGGCGATACGTTCTCTGCAATATCTTTTGTGTAAATATAAACACGGCGTGAACCTGTTGCACCTAACAATTGACTTGTTGGACGTGGAGTGGCCCAGCATCCATCATTCCAGGCTGGTAATGACGGTGGAGCGGCATTGGCGGCGCGTTCATAACGACACCAGCGAATAGCATCGGTATCACTGGTAATAGAAAGATTCACCGTCGATTGATTTGTAAAGTTCGGCAGACCCGTATTTGGATCTGTTAAATCGGCAAGTGGAATTGCCGGAGCCACCGTATCAACTGTAATTGAGCGGCTCACTACATTTGAGTTTGTATTTAATAATGAGTTGGCAACCCAAACGTAAATTGTTTTAAGTCCGTCGCCGCCAGATAAGAGCATTGATGTTGGGCGAGTCGAAGACCAACCATTGAGCGGGCCAATACCGCCGACGCAAGCTTGAGTTGAATTCGCTGGGCGTGCGGATTGAGTTTCGCTCACGCACCATTTGACTGCGGCTGTATCGTTACCAATCGTTAAGTTCACTGTGCCAGAGCGTGAGTAAACTTGTGATGATGTGTTCTGATCGCTAACCGTAAATGTCGGATCAGCAATGGCAAGGGTTGTGTAGTTAATATAGTTCGAGCCGTAATTAGAACTGATGTTGCCAGCTAAATCTTTGGTCCAAACATAAGTTTGATTTAAACCTAAATTCGACATTAATACCGTGGCTGGTTTTGTCGGGCTCCAACATGAAGATGTGCGGGTCGGTGCTGCCGGAGTCGCATCCGCCGCCATTTGTGTCACGATACACCAATAAGAAGCGTCGCCGTCATTACTGATAGTTAAATTTACGGTTGAAGAAGCTGTATCAGTTGTTGAGCCTGAGCCTTGATCGGCCAGAGTCACAACCGGAATACTAGGAATCACTGTATCTAAGTAAATAGAAGCATTCGAAGGATTCAAGCTCACTTGTTGGAACTGATCAGCCACCCATATATAAAGTGTTTTAACGCCGTTCGTACTTGTTAATGTATGACTTGTTGGTTTCGACAAGAACCAACCATTCGACGGGCCTGTGCCAGGACAAGCTACATTGCCATCGGCCGGTCGTGTGTTTTGCGTTTCAGATAAGCACCATTTGATAGCCGTTGATACATCGATAATCGATACATCTACTAAAGTTTGTTGTGCATAGGCGGTACTTAAGGTGATGGGATCTTTTAAGGTCATTGTTGGTGTGTCAGGATAACTTCGTGTTTCAAGGTTAAAAGTCACCTGACTGCTGCCGGTAAGGCTTGCGACAATTTGGATTTGTGCATTTGAAGTGTTAGGTGCAAGAGCCGATGTGCGGGCATAGCCTGAAGAGTCTGTAAGAACTGTTGAATTCACAACTGTGGCTGAGTAAACACCAGAGCTTGAGAAGCTCACCGGAATTGAAGCAATACCAACTCCGCCGCTAGTCACTCGCACAACTATAGGCTGGGCCCAAGAAGCATTTGGAGTTGTAATTTGTCCGTCACCAGAAATTTTGGTAAGAGTAACACCTAAAATATCGCCGCTCGATAACTCTTGCGAACTCGAAGATCCGCCGCTGCACCCAGCAATAAATGCTAGCGCAGAAATGGTGCCTATTAAAATTTTTAAACGTCCAACAATGTGACGCAAAGTTTTCATCCTTACTTTTGTGAACTCAACTTAAATTAATTAAAGAATTCACACCTAACTTATCGGATGAACTGGATTCCTTTCTTTAAAATATCCGAGAATCTGCGTAGTCCTGGACCATTTTGAGGCAAGTCATAGGTCATGGGTGTATTGTTGTGAGACATTATTCTAAGTGTTGCCGCGAACTTACTTAACAAACTCCAAGTAACGCTTGAGTTCGTTGATGCTCTCTTGCACGTCTTCGATAGCGCGGTGATTGGCCGTTTTCTTGGCATAGCTGATTTGAAACATATTGTTAAAAATAATTTTAAACGAAGTCACATCCACCATTCGATAGTGGAGTCTTTCAGCGAAACGTTTGAAGTACTTATTCACAAAAAGCCGGTCTTGGCCAATTGAATTGCCGGCTAAGATAATACGATCTTTAGGTTCAAAATTTTTAGTTATTAAAGCAAGAAGATCGTTTTCAACATCCGCCGGATCTTTACCGTCCGGAATCAATGCCGTCAGGCCAGAAGCGGCATGAGTTTTTTTATTCCAGTCATCCATACGATCAATGTATTCTTGCGGCTGGCGAACAATGCTGTGGTAGGTGTCGAGAGTTTCAAGTTTGTTGTCGGTTATAATGGCGGCCACTTCGATCACGACCTCTTTGTCCACATCGAGGCCTGTCATTTCCATGTCTAGCCAGAAAAATTTCATCATTGAAATAAACTAGCTAAAGAGATCTGGGATGTCTACGTTCTTAGAGATTAATTCCAGGTAAGAGCGGTGGCGGCGGAAAAGCGTCAGCCAGAAAGCTACTGCATGATTGAGCCACTTTTTGTTTCGCTTGAGAGATTTTCATTTTAAGGGCGTTATTGTATTTCAGCTGAATAAAACCGTAGTAAAGGGCGCCAGCGCCAGAAAGTGTACCGATCAAAGTATTTGCGACAAGCTTGGTGGCTTCGCCATCGCCGGCCAATAAGAGAGCTGCAGCAACGTTACTGCCCACTGAAATAGCAAAAGACTTAATGGCTAAGTTAAACTTAATGCTGGCGTAGCCTTTGCCATGCTCCTCTTGAGCTTTGGCATGATTGATGTGGCTTGGGTCGAGCACATCAATATTATCTTTTAAAAGTTGCTCTTCACGTTTTGCTTTATCAATAATGAAGGCGAAATCCCATGTGCCTTGACCTAAAGTCGCCAAAGTAGATGTGTAAAGAACACTAGAAACCGAAGCTAGAATGCTAGTTTCAAGAGGTGAGCCTGCGACTCTAAACATAATGTCAGCGAGGCCCAATATAGCCACTTCAACCGCCCACCATTTTGTCACTAGGTTGGCGTTGTAAAGCGCGCTGTCAGTGAACTTCAGCTGCATGAAATCGTCTTCGCTCGCCTGAGCTACATTTTTTGCTAAATCATAACTAAGGCCTGAGCGGTAAGAAGAGGCGAGAGCCGCTACGTAGATATAACGAGCCAGAGCTTTTTTATACCAAGAGTGCATCCAGCCTTTTTTTTCTAAGAAATCTGAGAAAGGCTTAATTTTGTATTGAATAGCTCCGCTGATGGCTCCGAGGGTCATACCTGTCACCCAAGCCGCAGCATGAGGAAGATCCGACGCCAAAAAGCTGAGTGAGATAACTGTTCCATTAACGGATGCGCGAGCAATAGCCAAGGTCGGCAAGTAATTCAGTTTTAATGACTGACCTGCGACAAGTGGCACGCGCAATTGATCGGTGGAGAATTTGTAAATAAACTGATCAATAGATTTTTTGATAGCGGCACGTTTTGAAGGCGCGCTGATATCAGCTTGAGTTTCTTCTACATTATCAACTTGACCTGTAATTCCCGCCACCCAATTGCGAATTTTTTGAAAGCGCGACAGTGGGATTCGAATCTCTTCGCGCTCACCATTCGGAATCAATTGGGGAGCTGTTGCAGTTAAGTTCTGCTCGCCCACATTGACTGTATAGCGGTACTGAGGGGCAACGCGGTATTTATCTTCGGCTGTTCGTAACCAAGTTTTAGCATTTTCAAGCTGCGAAGTTGTTGTGGGTTTTGCGAACTGAATTTGAATTTTAATATTTTGCGCCGGAATTTTTGCCGAGCCTTCGAATGAATAGTTTTGTTCGACAACTTGAATTTTAAAATCTTTAGGGTCGGCATGAGCCGTGGCCGCAACAAAGCTAGCGGTGAAAAAAAGCGTTTGAATGAAAAGTATATTTAAGAACTTATTCATTTTAAAATCTTCTCACCTAGGCCCTTTCTTATGTGTCGCTGTCTAAGCTGCAAACAGCCATCCAATATGGAACCATTTGCACTCAATTCGTGGTTATTATGTAGGACCTTTAAATCACTCGCAATTTTATAATTTGAGGCCTTCTAAAGCGTAAAATTAATTCATGATTTGCTGTGCAAATTGACAATATTAGGTCGTTTTTGTGCTACATCTAAAAGAGCATTTTAGAGCATGTATAAGCAAAACTTTTGGGGCCTAAAAAATGATCAAGATTCAAAATTTTATCAATGGTGAGTTTGTCGAACCCAATACTAAAAATTATCACGATGTTTACGATCCGAGCACCGGAAAAGTTTACGCTCAAACACCTGACAGCGACGCGCTCGATGTGGTTCAAGCGGTGCAATGTGCCCACAAAGCTTTTTTAAAATGGTCCGTTACGACGCCTGGCGATCGCGCTCAGGTGCTGGCAAAAATCGCTGATCTTATTGAGAAAAAAGCTCCTGAATTAGCGAAAGCTGAAAGTCAAAATGTCGGCAAGCCTTACAAGTTGGCCCTTGAATCTGATTTGCAGCGCACGGTTTTTAATTTTCGTTATTTCGCTTCTAAAATTGTCGCTGAAACTGATCAGTCGGCGATCTCTTATCAAAAAAATCCCGAGAATCCAGACAAGCCCCTTAATTTTTTAAACTACGTTGTTCGTCAGCCCGTCGGCGTGGCGGCTCTTATTGCTCCCTGGAATCTTCCGCTTTACACACTCACTTGGAAGCTCGCGCCTTGTTTAGCCATGGGCAATGTGGCCATTTGCAAACCTTCAGAAACGACTCCGGTGACGGCATTTATGCTTGCCGATATTTTAAAAGAAGCGGGTTTGCCTCCGGGAGTTGTAAATATAGTTTTTGGTAATGGTAAAAACGTGGGAACACCGCTGGCGCAGCATCCGGGTATTCGGCTTCTCTCTTTCACGGGGAGTACTGAAACGGGCGGGCAGTTGCAAAAACTCACCGCTGGTCAGTTTAAGCGAATGAGTTTAGAGATGGGCGGAAAAAACGCCAACATTATTTTCAGCGATGCCAATATGAAAAATGCCATCGACGGTACGCTTCGCGCGAGCTTTTTAAATTCAGGGCAAGTCTGTTTGTCAGGCTCGCGATTGCTGGTGCAAGAAGATATCTATAAAGAGTTTGTGCCTGAGCTTGTTCGTCGTACGCAAGAGCTCAAAGTAGGCGACCCTGGTGACCCGGATACTTTTATGGGGCCTTTAGTTTCAAAAGAACAGCTGGCGAAAGTCGAAAGTTCAATGGAGCAAGCTCGCCAAGAGCGCGGTAAAATTCTCTGTGGGGGCGAGCGATTGAATTTGGGCGGTGAGCTGGCTGGCGGATATTTTTATAAACCGACGATTATCGAAGATCTCACCATGTGTTCAGATCTCTGGCAGAAAGAAATTTTCGGGCCCGTGATTACAGTGATGAGCTTTAAGTACGAGCATGAAGCGGTGAAGTGGGCCAACACCTCAAGTTATGGTCTCTCGTCTTCAATCTGGACTGAAAACAGCAGTCGTGCCCACCGAGTTGCGGCACAAATTCAGGCGGGTACGGTTTGGGTCAATTCATGGTCGATGCGTGATCCGCGAGTTCCATTTGGTGGCATTAAAGCTTCAGGCATGGGCCGCGAAGGCGGCGAATACTCAATGCAGTTCTACTCCGACATCAAAACCATCTGCGTAAAATATTAGGAGAATTAAAAATGAAATTATACTACTCACCAGGCGCTTGCAGTTTAGCTCCGCATATTATGGCCGAAGAGCTGGGTTTAAAAATCGAAACTGTGAAAGTGGATTTAAAAACTCATAAGACTGAAAAAGGCGAAGACTATTATAAAATTTCGCCGAAGGGTTCGGTTCCAGCGCTCGTGCTTGATAATGGAGAGTTATTGACTGAGGGGCCGATTATTTCTCAGTTCTTATGCTCCCAAAAGAAAGATCAGAAATTCTTGCCGCCAGAAGGTGATTTGCGTCGCTTTAAAATTCTAGAGTGGCTGAACTTTACAACCTCTGAAGTTCATAAAACCTTTTCGGTGTTTTTTACTGCGTCTCACGAATACACCGATGAAGGAGCTCGCAAACAGGTGTTAGAAAGGGCCAAGACCAATATTTTGAAAAAGGTAGAGCATGTTGAGAAGTCTTTGGGTGCTAAGGGCCCTTACTTAACGGGGAGCGAGTTTTCGCCAGCGGATGCCTATTTGTATACGGTTCTTTCATGGGCAAAGCCACTCGGGATCGACCTTTCAGGCTATCCGAAGGTTATGGGCTTTCTAGAGAAAGTCGACACTCGCCCGGCGGTTCAAGCGGCTCGTGAGATGGAAGGCACTGGTGCTGGCGCTAAGAAATAGGACGCCATATCAGGTGTTTAAAGGTCTTTAAAATTGTTATTGAAACCTGATCGGAGTCTGATTATATTGGCCCGGTCTAAAAAATGCGGAGCCGTAGTTAAGTTGGTTATAACGCTCGCCTGTCACGTGAGAGGCCACGGGTTCGAGTCCCGTCGGCTCCGCCAAATTTTTTATTTGAACCCGAGTATTAATAGTACTCGGGTTTTTTATTGCCCAAAATCAAAACAGATCCGGCGGTGCCGACGGGACTCGGGGTTCTATTCGCAGTGATTTTGGGTCCTCAAAATGGCACCGAATATGCTTAGTTTTGTGCTGTGCTTAAGAGCCAGATCTAAACCCATTATTTGGATGTGGGATGTGTTATTGAGGCCCTGAATTGTCATCTGTCAAAAAAGTAACCAGGAGAGTTTATGTTAAAATGTATTTTAATAGTTTTGTCTTTATCTGCGGCATCGTTGAGTTCGGCGGCTTCTTTAGAGCGAGCCTCTGATGGTCGTCTGCAGCTGTCATATTCTTGTTTGATGATTGCAGACGCAAACGCTTCTGAAATTCAAACGTTGGCCATCGCCAATCGAGAGATTTATTCAAGAAATTCAAAAGGTCGTTTTACCCAGGGTGCGAGCTAAGGCGCTGTTGACCATCATGCATGGTACGAGCGACATGAATGATTTAAAGATCAAAGGGCAGCCACCAAACATTCGCCTGCATAAGCTTAAAGGCGATCGTAAAGATGAGTGGAGCGTTACGATAAAGTTACCATGGTGTATTACATTTAAATTCAAGAATGGTGAGTTCTTGGATGTGAAGATAGAAAATTATCACAAAGGATGATTTATGATTAAAAACCCAAAACCAATGCATCCCGGTGTTGTACTAAGCGAAATCTACATGAAAGAGATGGATTTGAATCAGTCTCAGTTGGCAGAGAAATGCAAGTGCTCTCCTCGTAAAATCAACGAGATTGTGAATGGCAAGAGAGCTGTTTCGCCGGATTTCGCTCTTATTCTTGAAGATGTTCTTGGTACGACTGCCGAGATGTGGGTGCGAATTCAGGCTGAATACGATCTTTGGGTGGCTAGGCAGAAGGCGGCTTAGGCACACGTCAATTTATGTATGTTTGGACTAAGTCCATAATAACTACGCATCCGGAGGCCCCATGAAACTTTTAACCCTAGCACTACTTCTCCTATCGACGACTACGTACGCTCAATCCGTCCGCCCGGGCCTGTGGAAAGCTGAATCAAGCTTCACAATTAACGGTATAGAGTTACCTGACTCGAAAGGTGAAGACTGTATTTCTTCAAAAGACGCTAAAGATATAAAAGCCGCGATCATGAAAAAAATAGAGAAGAAGGGTTGCAAGGCTACGAAGTGGAGCGCCAAAGGTCAGAATATTCAGGTGTCGCTGACTTGCAAAAAGTCAGGACTCGACGCTAAGGGCGACTTGCGCGGCACGATCACGGATACGAAATATGATTTAAAAGGCGAGGCTGAAGGAGAGTTTCATAAACTACCTTCGCAGGCGGTCATTTCTCTTCAAGGCAATTGGGTCAAAGCCTGCAAGTAGAAAGTGTGTCGGATTATTAATCCGACACTATCATCATTAAGATTACTTGCGTTTTGCTGCTGCAGCTGCGGCTTGAGATGCTTTTTTCTCAGCTAATTGTTCTGGCGAGATTCCCCAAGGAGATTCTTTTTCGCCACGAGGGCCGCCGCGACCTTTTCCTTTACCGCCGCCACCACGCGAGTCTTTTTTGCCTTTTCCATCGCTCTCAGTTGCAGGCTTAGCCACAACATAGAAATCCGGAACATAATGAAAAGCTTCAACTTGTACGGCCTTAGCAGGAGTGCGTTCGCCTTCATTCAGGCTCACAACTAAAACGCGTTTAAGTTTTTCAGGATTATTGGCCGCAACATCGAGGGCATTAACAAAATGGGTGAGTTTTTCACCTTCGAGTTTATAGGCTTCGGCAAGGCCGGCCTGAACTTCTTCTGGGGCTTTGCCTTCGGCGGCAAGGGCGGCGCGGGCTGTAAGGGCGGCTGATAATGTATAGCCAGCAAACTCTGTGACTGTTTTCATTTTTAAAACTCCGGTTATTAGTCAAATTAAGCGAACACTATCAACAAAACCGTGCAAAGGGTCAAATTGAATATTTAGAATATTGAGCCTTCTCGCGTTTCTCGCCCAATAGGCTATCCAAAGCCTTCGGTGAAGTGTATGTAACTACCGATGAATTACCCGTTTGATATCTATGAATACTACCGCCTGGGCGTCCAGTCTCCCGACACAGATGCGGCTCTATTTAAAACTATGTATCGAGAGCTCACCGGCCAAGAGCTTTTAACCCTGGGTGAAGATTTTTGCGGAACGTTTGCGATCTCTTGTGAATGGGTGAAATTAGATCCTAAACACAAAAGCGTAGGTGTTGATCTCAGTGAAGAGCCTCTTGAATACGGAAGAAAAAACTACCTGGCGGCGCTTTCACCAGATCAGCAAAGTCGCCTTCAGGTGATCAATTCAAATGTGCTGAACCCTGAATTGCCCAAGGTCGATTGCATTGCGGCCCTCAATTTTTCGTTTTTCATTTTTAAAACTCGAGCTGAACTCAGGTCTTATTTTGAAAACTGTTACCGTCGACTCCCAGAGGGTGGAGTTTTCATCTGTGATTGTTTTGGCGGCCCAGATTCTTTTCAATCTATCGAAGAAGAAACTGAAGTTGAGGGTAGCGAAGACTTTAGCGTTTTTTGGGATCAAGAATGGTTCGATCCGATAAATAATTTGACTCAATACCATCTTCACTTTCAGCCTAAAGGTGACAAGAAATACGAGCGCGTTTTTTCATACAATTGGCGCATGTGGAGCATTCCTGAAATCCGTGAAATCATGATCGAAGCCGGGTTCAAAAAAACATATGTCTACTGGGAGGGTACAGAGGAGGATGGAAAAGGTGATGGCGAATTTGTGCAAATAGATAAGACCACGGAAGACTGTGATTCTTGGATTGCGATGATAGCCGCTCAAAAGTAGTTGCAGGTCTATGCCAAATCTTAATAAAAAACCCGAGCGTGAATAACACTCGGGTTTTTTGTATTCTGGGTCTAAAATCGCGAGTTGCGATTTCTCAGTGACTAGTTGATAACGCGAACGTTGCTGGCTTGTGGGCCTTTTTTGCCTTGAACAACTTCAAATTCAACTTTATCGCCATCAGCGAGTGGAGCTCCACCGGTGTCATTAGCGTGGACGAATACGTCCTTGTCGCCATTATCGGGTGTGATGAATCCAAAACCTTTGCCTGCGTTGAAAAACTTTACTTTACCTGTTTGCATATATTCTCTTTCGAGTGAGTGGTGAGTCTCTAATTTGCTTGTTGATGGATACATATGTCAACTAAAGCCAATGGCTCACTTGAAATACCCGGTGGGTCTAATTTCTCGGGCCTAAGTCACACCCTAGCCGCACCCAAGCCGTAGATCTAGTCCGGACATTGTTAAGGTGAGTCGAGTTCTAGGGTAGTAACACTCCGAGCCTTCGTAAGGTCTGCCGATAAATTTATGAAGGTAGATCACAAACTTATGGCAAAAATACTTCTCGTAGATGATATAGAAAATATTCACCTCACAGTTAAAGCTGTTTTTGGTCATGAACACACCGTGGTTTCAGCTTATGATCTGGCTCAGGCTGCTGATCAAATTGAAAGATCGAATTTTGATTTAATTCTTCTTGATGTGATGCTTCCGGATGGAAGCGGCTTTGAGTTCTGTGCTTTACTTCAGCAGAATCCGACGGCTAAGAATATTCCAGTGTTTTTTTTGACTGGCAAGAGTGATCTTTCAGCTAAAACTATCGGATTCTCTCTTGGCGCCGAAGATTATATTGTAAAGCCCTTCGATGTGGCTGAATTAAAGCTACGTTGTGAGGCTCGCTTACGTAAAGAGAAAACCCGCCGACAAGATGATCAATGTAAAATTGGTGATTTGCGTCTTGAGATATCAAGTCACCGTGTTCATCTTAAAACAAAAGAAAGTGAGCGTCGTTTGCAGCTGACCCCTACAGGGTTTAAATTGCTTCTGTGTTTTGCGCAAAATGAAGGTCGTGTTTTCACCCGAGACCAATTAATTAATTCAGTTTGGGGTCACGGCACTTTTATTGCTGAGCGCACGGTCGATACTCATATTGCCACTTTAAGAAAGCAAATTATCGATTCGGAAGTCGCTATTGAAGTGGTTCACGGAACGGGCTACCGAATAGTGTCCCATAAAAAAATCAAAAGCGCTAAAAAAGATAGCCTCTTAAATGTGTCAAATTGAGAATATGAAGAAATCACAATTTTTTTCGCAAACACTTATTGATTTCTTTTACCGATTATTAATACATGGAACGTAATCTCCAAGAGACTTTCAAATGGATTGGGTTCAACCTTGTCGCAGCGATACTTCTTTTTGCCATTGGCAAAGCAGCTTTCGCTATTGCAGGAGTAAATTCTAATGTAACAGCTATCTGGCCAGCGACAGGTATAGGTATTTCACTTGTCTATATTTTCGGTTGGAGGATAGTTTTTAGTATTGGAGCTGCCGCCTTCGCTTTAGCATTCACTCAAGGCGGAACATTTATCAGTCTGCTTGTACTTCCGCTGGGCGATATTGCTGAAGCCTTAGTTGGAGCCACAGTACTTAAAAAAATATTAGAGGATCGTCGTTACTTCGCTTTTCAAACTGAGACGGTGGCAATTTTAGCGGCAGCGACAGTTGCAAGCGCTTTGAATGCAACCTTAAATATTGGCACGCTTATTTTCAATGATGAAATTGCCACAAAAACTGCGTTTTCACTATGGAGCGCGTGGTGGATTGCCGGTACACTCGGCGCTTTGATTATTATTCCAGTCATTTTTCAATATTGTAAAAATACATATAAGGCTGATAACACCAGAGCGCTTCTAATTTCAGTATTTCTGTCTTCATCAGCTTTATTTATTGTATTTTTGATTCCTCATGGCAATGCGTTCGTCTTTTTAATTTTTCCAGTTTTACTTTATGCGGCTCGTACAGCTGGGGCGCTGCCTGTTCTTATAATCACTTCGTTGATATGTATCATTTCTGTGATTGCGACGGCCCAAGGGATTGGGCCATTTGCTTACGGGTTGATGAGTGAGCGCTTTTTGCAGATTCAGCTCTTTCTGGCATCAGTGGCTATTACAGGTCTGGCCTTGGCCAGTATTGGCAGTGAAAAGTTAACTCGTCTACCTTCTGTTTTATTGCTTATTTGTTGGTTTATAGCTGGCACGATTTTTTATTCTTTTGACCAATCTGAAAGAAGTAAAACAGAACTGGCCTTTGATACATTGGCTTTAAAGTCTCAAGGGCATATTTCGGATTCAATGAAAATTTACGAAGGTGCATTGCGAGGCGGTGTGAGCCTCTACGCCACTTCACACAAAATTTCAGCTGATGATTGGAAAAACTTTTTAAACGGTTTAGAGATAGACGAAAATTATCCTGGCATCAACGGCATGGGTGTGGTTTGGCCAGTCCATAATTCACAATTATCTAAGCTCGAACTTCAGATGAGAAGAGAAGGGTTGAGAGATTTTAAAATTTCTCCAATTCCAGGCTATTCATTGAAATACGATCAAGCTCATTCTCCTCACTATATTTTAAAGTATACTGAGCCACGTGCACAAAACATACGTGTAATTGGAATGGATATTGGTTCAGACCCAGAAATACGCAGACTTGTAGATCAGTCTCGCGATACTGGAAGACCTACAATTTCAAACCGAGTCAGCCTTGATACAAACGCTAAAATTTCTGACGGTTTCGTCCTTTTCTTGCCAATGTATAAAAATAAAGCGGCATTGAATACTGTTAAAGAACGACGTGAGGCCCTTAAAGGTTGGGTTTCGGCTGCCGTAATTTCTGAATCCTTTTTTGGTCGTACTTTAAGAGCAGCATCAGATAAAATTGAGCTGAGGGTTTATGATGGCAATACCATCGACGAAAAAAATTTAATGTTTAGCAATTTCTCAAATAATAATCACGGCTCTAACAATTATAATAAAGTGATTCATGCGAAATTAGCACAAAGAGATTTAACTTTCATTTGGAAGAGCAGTCCAAAGTTTATTTCGTCACAGAATATAATTATAGCTTGGGTTGGGTTTTGTGGTGCCTTAGCAAGTCTCTTTCTAACCAGCTTTTTATTGAATATTCAAATGGTTGGCCTACGTTCTCGTGAAATGGCGGCCAGCTTGACTCAAGAACTTTCAGAATCACGTGAAAAATTTATTGAAGGCGAGCGTCGTCTTCTTTACGCACTGGATGGCTCTGATAATGGTATTTGGGATTGGAATATCGAGCGATCCGAAATGTATGTCAGCGGAAAGTTGGCGCAGTCGTATGGTTGGTCTCAGCTTCTTCATGCCGAGACAATTGATGACTTTACGGGGTTTGTTCACCCTGAAGATATAGAGAAGATTAAGGTCTCATTAATTAAGCATTTACGTGGTGAAACTTTTTCTCACGAAGTTGAAACACGTTATCGTACAAAAGACGGCAACTGGAAATGGGTTTTAACTCGTGGCCAAATCAGCGAGAGAAATAGTTTGGGTCGAGCCGTTCGCATGACTGGTGTTCATATTGATATTAATGAATCGAAGTTAGCTCAGAAAGCACTAGAAAAAACTCAATCCCAATTGCGCAATATTGCTAACAGTGTTCCATCACTGATATCCCAATGGGATAAAAACATGATCTGTCAATTTGCCAACGATGCTTTTTGTAAGTGGCATGGCCTGAACCCTGAAGAAGTTGTCGGAATGTACATTCATGATGCTGTCGGCGAAGAGATGTATGCCGCGCGTAAAGAAATGTACGCTAAAGCGGCTCGAGGTGAGAGTCTTGCTTTTGAAAGCGAAGTTAAGCGTACGTTAGATAATTCTAAACATTATGTAAATGTAATCTACAAACCAAATGTCAGAAATGGAATTAATGACGGCTTTTTTCTTTTTATTCAGGATGTGACAAAACTTAAAGAAGCTGAGTTATCTGCTGTTGAAGAGCGCCGCATTGCTGTCGCGGCGACAAGTATTAAATCACAGTTCTTAGCTAATATGAGTCACGAGATTCGCACGCCCATAAATGGTATTATTGGCATGACCAATCTTTTACGGTCTTCTAGTCTAAATCCAGAGCAAGAAGAATTCGCTGAAATGCTCAGCCGATCGTCAGAAAGCCTACTAGGCATTATCAACGATATCCTCGATTTTTCTAAAGTTGAGGCGGGCAAGCTTGAGCTTGAAATTATTGATTTCAATTTAATGCAGCTTTTAACAGATACGCAAAATTCGTTTTCAATCTCTGCACAGCAAAAAGGTATAGAGCTGAGATTAGATACGACCATTGATGCACAAGCCATGTATCGCGGTGATCCCGGAAGAATTCAGCAAATTTTCAGTAACTTGGTGGGAAATGCGATTAAATTTACCCACCGAGGTCACGTCACTGTTAAAGCAAGTATTGAATCAAGTGATGAGGGCGGCAGTGCTTTTTTATTTGAAGTCATTGATTCAGGAGTAGGCATACCAAGCCATGCTCTTGGTCGTATGTTTCAAGCGTTCTCACAGGCTGATGCAACTACCACTCGTCGTTTTGGCGGAACAGGTCTTGGTCTTTCAATCTCTAAGCAGCTTGTGACTCTTATGGGCGGTGATATTTCGGTGGATAGTTTTGAGGGTCTTGGGTCGACGTTCCGTTTTAGAATTAAGCTGGCTCACGGCCAAGCTATTCAGGAAATCGAAACTCCAATTACAGATATTAAAATAACTCGCAATGCCAGAATTTTAGTCGCCGAAGACAATCGGATCAATCAAATGATTGCTCTGGCCATCCTCAAAAAGCTGGGTTATTCGGCTCATGCTGTGGCGAACGGCAAAGAGGTGTTGGAGGCTGTAAAAGAAAGTCCATTTGATCTTATTCTCATGGATTGCCAAATGCCCGACATGGATGGTTATGAGGCCACTCATCATATACGAGCTAGTTTGAACGAAAGAAATAGAATTATACCTATTATTGCATTAACCGCCAATGCTCTTAAAGGTGATCGCGAGAAGTGCCTAGTGGCCGGTATGAATGACTATATTTCTAAGCCGGTTAAAGAGAAAGATCTCTTTCAGGTCATCGAAAAGTGGCTGGTTAAAAAACAAGCTGCTTAATCTAAGAAGCGCTCATTCTGACAAGCTAAATATTTATCTTTCTGACATTGATAGCCAGAAGCTAAACTTTGTGAATAAGATTCTTTTGTGCAGGTGTCATAGCGACGGTTTTTTTCGATGCAAGAAGGGTAGACAATTTTGCGAAAATGCGCGGGGCGAATTGGGTAAATTGATTTTGTCAGTATTTTAGAGCCAGGAATTTTAGCCGCACCCGAATCAACCGCAATTTTGCAATTCCAGTTAGCGGTTTTATCTGTGGCTTTATTGATCTTCATCATTTTTGTAACATAATTTTTTTGAGCCAGTGGCACGCTTTCATCTATATCTGCCGAGGGAATATAATTAGACCATTTCGTAGCTTCTGTGCTGTAGATAAACGATCCGTTAGATTCTCTGAAAACGATTCTGTTGGCAGAGTCTTTTTCGAGTAGATACCAAGCTTGATTCTTATCATTAGAGCAATTCATAGAGTTCACTCGAGTGAGCTCAATTTCGTTCGGTTGTGCAGCAAGTACAGCTTCAAGAACATGAGCTCCGGGGAATCCGGTCGCACCAGTTAAAGTACTTTCAGGTATGCCTAAAAAGCCAAATCGAGTGTGTGAGTAGTCGGTATGAGTGGCCATAATTGATTGAGCATGGGCGCGGCAGTTATAGCCGTCTTCTTCATACTCATCCCATAGGCCAGCTATATGAAGCATTTCGTGAATTATAGCTTGGCACCCGATATTTAAATCATAGTTAGAGACATTAGAGCGAATCTTATTTGAGAGATAAACTTTCTTCTCGGTAATTCCTTGCGCTTGGGCTGAGCCAGGTGCCACCAGCTGAAGTTTAATTTTATTACCGGTATGATCTTGAAAGTACCCAGTTTGAGCTAAGCATTGGTTAACACGGCTGCGCACACTTTGTTCATGTGATTTATCCACGCCAGCTGTAGCTATGTATTTTATATTAAACTGCACGAGATACTCTTTGTTGCGCATGTGGCTGACGCGATAGGGGCTCATCATCGGATAACGAGATTTACCAACTGGCAAATCTGCACAAGCCAACTCTTGGTCAAACTCTGGATTGCCATTCATTGATTTCACAAGATTAATTAAAAGCCATTTATTCTCTTTGTAGACTTTTGAAATATGGCTTTTAAGTTGGGTTGTGGCGAGCTGACACTGGGGTGTCGATTTGGTGTCAGCGAAACGGCTAAGTCCTAAAAAATCTGTTTTAAAGGTAACGAGAGCTGAGCCAACGAGTCTCTTCGCAGTATCTTTACTGCAGTTTTTATCAACAGCTGTGAAAAGCGCAAAAAATTTCTGAGTTTCTTGATAAGCTCCACTGATCATTTCTCGGCGCGTTTCTTTATCAAGATCAGCATGGGCAGAGAATGGCGAAAGCAGGGTCGCAACAAGAAGAATTTTCGGTAGTGCAAACTTCATTATGGGTCCTGTAATATTTCTTAATTTCAGCCCTAAAATGACCATGCATTTTGGCTGAAACGTTTAAACTTAGGGCTCGCATTTCAGTTCTGTTTATTTGCAAATGATGGTCCGTCTCGGGTAGTGCCAATTATCGGCTTTTTACAGAAATTTAGACGCCTTTTCTGTCTCTAGATAAAGCTATAAGCCATCCCGCTGGAACAGCTTTAGCATTCTCTTTCAGGGATGAAAGTTAGAAATTTTCTATTATTATTGATTCTAGGCTTTGCTCAAATCGGGCAAGCGGCGGACCTAACTGCTGAGCGCATAAAAACCTACTTACACATTGATCCAGTTTACTATCAGGACGGAAATTTCAAGGGCCAGGCCATTGATCAATCTGTGAAGCGCCCGGTCCGTTTTATTCCTGAGCTTGAAACTGAAGGTGCTTATTTTGTCAGTCACTTTTATAACCAAGGCCAGTTTTGGGTGGCAGAGATTCCAAAATCAGGAGTTAAAAATGTAATTTTTCAACTCGCTCTTTTTAAAGGCCCTCTTATTTTTAAACTGGCTCATTCGCAATTTCGTTTTTTAATGAATCAACCTGTCAAACTCTATCGCGAAAAAGACGGAGTGTTAAAAACAACTCAAACCGGAGATCTTATTTTTACAGTTCAAGCGGCATTACCGGCCGGCAAAGAGTACAGTGCCGTTGAAGCTTTTCGCGGTACTTATAAAATGACTTCGCGCCTGACTAATACTTTTGATCGTGCTCGTCTTGAAGAGGTCAATACTGGTGACGTGGTCACTCAGTATATGATGAAGAATATGAGCGCTGATCAAAAAAATATTTTACTCCTCAATTCAGTTCGATATTCCCACGAAAATCTTTACGAAAAAGATTATATTGCAACGAGTGAAAACTGTATCAGTGTCACCTTCGATATTTTAGATGACAGTCTGGTCTTGAACTACAAGAGAGTCGTGCTCACATTGAAAAATACACTCATGAATGGCCGCAGTCCCAATGAAAAAATGGTCCTTAAAGAGCTTCACAAGCGTAAGCTTATCGATGGCAAAAGCCGTTTAGAGAATTATCGATAATTCAGTCTTAAATCTGACCTAAGTCCCGTTGCTGAAGAATGGGACTCACGTCAAAATAAAGGAGTCACTCAATTCGACAAGGACTCCTATGTTTTTACATAATGTTATCACTACCATTTTTATCCTCTCAAATTTTAACTTGGCTCATGGAGCTTGTGGTGGCTCTCAATTATCAGGTTTTCAATCTGGTAAGGTTGTCACATTAGAAATTGATAGTATGAGTGAAGGACCGAGTTTCACAAAAGATGATGATGGCTGGATTGTAATGACATCAGCAGCCTCTTATTGTCTTCAGCAGATTGATCAAAGAGCTGCAGGCTTTGAAAAGATGCCGCTTACTTGTCAGGCTGAAGTGAAAAGAATCGTGACAAAAGCGGCCGCTCGGTCAGCAGCTTTTAAACGCGAACAAACAAGCGCTGCCTATTTAGCGCAGCTAGAAGCCACACCAGAACAAAAAGCCGAAATGGTTTCAGCTTTAACAGTCAGTGACGGCAGTTTGCAAAAATTTGCTCTCCTTATCAATCAGCCTGGTGTGAGCAATGGGGCTTTTATCAGTGAATACAAAAAATTTATCGCTACATTTGATCGTCATGAGTATCAGGTGACAAAAGAACCTGACGCCGAATTCAATCCTGAAAATCAAAAGAATCTTCTTGAGATCGCTTCGCTTCTTCGTTTGAAGTTGCCTGAAACGCGCACTGAAGAAGAGATTCGTAATTCACCACGTGTGAGCATTACTAGATGCGGCGGTCTTGTTGGTGGAGTTTCAAAAGAGTTCCTTGAAACGCTGAATTCAGTAGAATGGAAATCCACACAAGCCGTTAATAAAATTAAGTCAGGATCAGCACGATGAAAATTCTTTTTTACTCAGCGCTCTTAATGCTTTTTATTTTTAATTTCAACTTGCCACGATTCGCTTTCGCCGGCTTTCCGATTGAAGTGAAGGGCAGGGTGCTAAAGGTAGATAAAGGTGATGTTGTTTTACTCTCAAATGGGCAAGAGCAGCGTATCCCAATGAAAAAGCTCAGTAAGGCGGATCAAAAAAAGATCAATGCCGCTGTTTCGCAAAAAAAAGAGGTGACACTGAAAGTGCCACCTCAAGTTTTAGAACTTTAATTCTATCAATTATCTCTTAGAGCGTTCCTCGGGGCGACTTTTGCTCGGGCCGCGATCATCACGTTTAAATTTACGTCTGAAAGAAGGCGCTTCGGCGCCGGCGCTTCTTGGGCGTTCACGCTCTGCACGCTCGCTGCGCTCAGGACGCTCAGCTCCTTCAGAACGTTTTGCGAAACCGCCACTACGTGGGGCGCCGCGAGGGCCGCCATCGCGTGAGCCGCCTCTGAAGTCACGGCGATCTCCGCTGTCTCTTCTTTCGCGTCCACCGCCACTACGTCCGCCGCGGAAATCACGACGATCTCCACCGCGTCCGCCGCGACCACCGCCGCGCTCTTCACGAGCTTCGGCGTTCTTATCAGTGCGATTCATTGATGGCTGTTCTTTTTCGCTGAAAATCCATGGGAACTGCATAACTAAGAAACGAGCCGCAACTTCATCAGGGCTCATCGCGGCAATTGTTGTGATCCAGTCGGCATCCATCAAATCGAGGGCGCGCTGAAACTGCTCTTGCTCTTTAAATTTTGGTAAAGCGAAAGAAAGCTTCTTCATGCCGATCTCTTTACGAGATGGGATGGTGCCTTCAGTAAATTTACTCTTAGTTACGTGTTCAATTTTATTAAGTAAGTGACGGTGGCTCGGAGTCACTAAGCTCATAGCTATACCTTCTTTACCAGCGCGTGCTGTACGACCGATACGGTGAACGTAACTGTCGATTTCGCGAGGAAGAGAGTAGTTCACAACGTGACTCACGTCTTTAACGTCAAGACCGCGTGCCGCTACGTCTGTGCAAACGATGATTTTCTTACGGCGCTCACGAAAAGCAGCGATAGCCGATTCACGGGCTGGCTGGCTCATGTCACCATGAAGACTGTCAGCTTTGTAATTGCGTTCATTCAAATAACGAGTGAGATCTACAACCAAAGATTTAGTTTGGCAGAATACAACGCCGTAGAAATCTTCAGCCGCATCGATGAGTTTACAAAGAACTTCAGGTTTATTTTTCTCCTGAGTCATGTAGAATTTTTGCTCAACAGTGCTTGATAAAGTTTCAGTGCGGTTCACTTGCACTTGCTTAGGATTTTTCAAGAATTTATCCGCCACTTTACGAACTGGCGCGCTCATTGTTGCTGAGAAGAGCCAAGTTTTGCGATCTTCGTTTTTAACGGCTGCAATAATAGTTTCCATATCTTCTCTAAAGCCCATTGAGATCATTTCATCGGCTTCATCAAGAATGATGGTGCTCACTTCATCGAGTTTAAGAGTCCCTCTCTCGATGTGATCAATAATACGACCAGGAGTTCCCACTACAACTGGTAGACCTTGCTTAAGGCCATAAAGTTGTTCTCCGTAACCAGAGCCACCATAAATAGTGAGGGCTTTGATATCGAGATACTTACCAAGGATGCTCACTTGACCTGCCACCTGAAGTGAAAGTTCACGTGTTGGACACAAGATAATCGCTTGCACTCTTTTTAATTCAGGCTGAATACGCTCGAGAAGGGGTATTGCGAAAGCTGCAGTTTTACCTGTGCCTGTTGCTGCGAGACCGATAAAATCTGTCGGTTCACCGAGAAGAATCGGTAGAGTTTGAGCTTGAATTGGGCTTGGTTTTTCAAAACCAAGTTCTTTAACAGCTCGAAGTATTGCGGGATTTAAGTTTAATTCATTAAAAGTGTCCAAAGGGGCTCCTTAAAGCGTATGACGAGTGGGATGGAGCGTTATAACACCAGAATTCACAAAAAGGTGAACTTTGTAATAATTGGACGAAATATTATGGGTTTAGGTGACTTTACCTGACTATGAAGCGGCATAGAAGGCCCTCTGGCACCTGCGTTGATTTGGCTTTAAAGGCACGGCTGATTTCGTCGGTCTCCGCCGCACTTCAAGGTGCTTGAAGAGTTACCAGGGCAGCTCTTTGCCTTTGTAATCGTAAAAATGACCGCTGGTTTTATCATTAGACTTCTCGATCACTTGCCAGATGCCGGCGGCAGAATCGCCCGGCTTTACCGGAGCGCCTTTACCGCCCATATCGGTTTCAACATGCCCCGGGTGAACAACAACAGTTGAGAGCCACGGATTATCTACAGCTAAACTTTTATTCAGCATATTGAGCGCTGCTTTTGAAGCGCGATAAGCATAATACCCGCCTGAAGAATTATCTGCGATTGAGCCCATGAGGCTAGTAATATGAATGGCGCGGGGAGCTTTTGATTTTCTTAGATTAGGAAGCAATGCTTGTGTGAGTAAAAAAGGAATGCACGAATTCACATGAAAGCTCTCGAGCATTTCGGTGAGGTTTTCTTTGCTTCTAAAAATGCCGGCGTTATTGATAATTAAATCGAGGGAGTCATGGCCAGCAGCTTCTTTGATAATTTCAACGGCATTGTCATCTGTGAGTTCAGCGGTTACGGTTTGTAAAGTTTGTGGGTATTGTGCTTTTAATTTTTGCAATCCTTCAGAGCCTTCAGGGTTTCTGGCTACTGCCAAAACAGTCATCGACTGTTCGAGAGCTAAGCGAGTGAGTTCAAGGCCGATTCCCCGTGATGTGCCAGTGATTAAAATTCTCATGATATATCCTCCAGAAAGAAAATCTGTTTAGACCGTACGCTTCTGACGATCAACTGGCTACGATGCGCTATAGCAATGACATTTTTTATGAACTTTTTTAAAGTTAATTGCGATGAGCCGATGTTTTGGTACGATTGAGCAGCAGATGATATTTAACTCTAAGGAGAGAAAATGTACGTAGATGGATTTGTCCTGCCAGTGAAGAAGAGTAAAATTGCAGAATATAAAAAGATGGCCAAGTTGGCTTGCAAAGTTTGGAAGTCTTACGGCGCATTAGATTATGTAGAGTGTATCGCCGATGACGTAAACATGGGTAAAGTGACTTCATTCCCACGAAGTGTGAAGCGAAAATCAAGCGAAACAGTCTTTTTCTCTTGGATTGTTTACAAATCTCGCGCTGATCGTGATCGGATTAATAAAAAGGTGATGAAAGATCCTCGCTTCGATATTTATTCTAACATGAAGCCTAAAGATATGCCTTTCGATATGAAGCGCATGATTTTTGGTGGTTTTAAGCCTGTCGTTGAGATGTAATCAGTAAAAGTTGGTAGTAATAGGCTGATTGCAATCAGCACAAATTAGGGGTTCAAATGAAAAAATATTTAGTGTCTTTATTGTTAGTGATTTCGGCAACCGCATGGGCTGAAGAGCAAATGGATTTCAGTTGCCTAACTGACAATCAAGCGACAGCCAGTGATTTGGCGGCTCAGGCCGTTCTTGGAGCCTCACTGACTTCGTGCCGTTTAGATTCAGACTGCCGCTTCAACGAAAAATGTAAGTACGGATCGTGTGTCGACAAAGACACTTGCTCATCTGACTATGAGTGCAATTATGGTAATATCTGCGAATTCGGTCGCTGCAAAATGGCAGAGTGCCGTGGCGGACCTTATGATTGCAGAGCGGGTGAGCGCTGCACGAATGGTCGCTGTGAAAGAGATCCATTTGCTCGTCGTTGCTCGACGGCCCGTGACTGCCGACCTGCAGAGCGCTGCTCAATGGGCTATTGCGATTAGCGCTGATCGTAGTGATCAAGGATACTCTATTGAGTGTCTAAAACATCGACAAAATACTCTAAATTTAAAGTGTAATTCTGAGGCGCTCGTCTCAGAATTACAGAGTTTCTTAAAAATTCGAGCGGACCGACACAGGTTTGCTATACTTTAGTCTATGATCTCTGAGTTATGGCGCTCTTTTCCACGTTTACTTGAGCAAAATATCAATGGTTTGCTTGAGACGGCTGAGCCGAATCCAACCGTGGCGTACAGGCTTTATAAAGCCTGTCGGGCTGAAGACTTATGGTCTGAGAATTTTGATATGTTTTCGGCGCGACTCACGCAATTCTTTGCTCGCCCACGATCACAACGTCGCAAAAGTCATTTTGATTATTATCTCAATCGCCCAATGGCCCAAGATGTATACGCAGGATTTTATATGAACTTTCGCACGGCTGTAGTGAGTGAAAAAAGTGTCCATGATCTGGCAGGGTGGGCCCATAATCTTATGCGCGTGGGGTACAAAACGACTTCGGCTGTGATTTCAATAGATGTGCTTAAGCAAGCTTTCGCTCGTATTACAAACCCCCAGCCTCATGAAAAGGCTGACAATATTGAATTTGAAGATTTCTGCTCAGTTTGGGAAGGCGCAGTTTTTAAACTTTTTGGTAAGAAATACGACCATGAATTTAAGCCTTTAGTTAAAGAGCTCAATCAAATGAATGCGCGATTGAAAGCGGCTGAAGCTGAAAGTCTTTTGCGTCCAGCTACTTTTGTTAATATTCCTCAGGCAGAGATAGATTGGGTGATGGCGGTTCGTAAAGCCGTACATGAGCGAGAGAAAATTCCAGATTATCCGGTAGAGACGGGCCCTGAGCAGCAATTTTTAAAGGATATGATTCGCACAATCACTCTCTATAAACTGGCTCAAGATTCGGCGCGGGCAGAGCTTATTAATCATCGCGAAAAGATTCGATTCACGTTAATTAAACGCTGCGATTTCTTCTTGCGGGATGCTGAGCGAGAGTCTGCTTAATTTAAGCGGGCATCATTACCCGCGCAGGTAGCTTGCGGCGCACAATTTAGAAAAAATAATAAGTGCAATGTGAAAATATAGGTAAATAAAACTTGACGACTTTTTTGATGGCATAAATTCGCAATAAAGAAAGTTTTTTATCTGAGCACGCACGCTAATGTTTTATTTTTTAGCTCTCTGTAAAGAGCCATATTAGCGGAATAGAATGGTGCTGTTACAAGTTTAAAAAACCATTCGATCTTGGCACTTATCCAAAAATCTTCATTTTAAAATCTCATGTTATATTGCTGTTTATAAAGAAAACCGCTGCATTAAAAGGTGCGACAGGAGATTTAAAAATGATCGACTTAAAATCACTCACCTCTCATGAGCTTTTACTTGAAACAGAAAAAGCGGTTAAGAACGAGCGCCTCTCAACAGCTCAGGTGGTGAAGCTTTTTGAAGAAATCTACGCCCGCAGACTTTACCTCGAGCAGGGGTATCCATCGCTTTTTGAAATGGCCGTCAAACACTTTGGCTATTGTGCAGGCTCTGCGCAAAGACGTATCAATTCAATGAAGCTAATGCGAGAGCTGCCAGAGATCGAAGAGAGACTAGAGTCGGGCGAGCTTTCGCTCAGTGCAGCCTCGACTCTTCAAGGCTTCTTTATCAGCGAGAAGCGTGAGAATAAAGCCTACTCACGTCTTGAGAAGCTGGATGTGACTCTCTCGTGTTTGAATAAATCCACCCGCGAAGTCGAGCGTAAACTTGTAGCATTAAGCCCTGATCGAGATAAAAAAGAGTCCGCCAGCTATATCAACGAGAATAGACTCAGAATCAGTCTTTCGATTTCTGAAGAGCTTCATCAAAAGATCAATCACTTAAAAGCTATTTGGTCGCACTCAAACCCAAGTCTTAGCACTGAGGTTCTTTTAGAGCGGGTGGTTGAAATGGCTCTTGAGAAAGTGGATCCGGTGAGAATTAGTGAGCGTGCTCAGAGCCGCAAAGTCGCTCAAAAGCTATGTTCGTAATAAAAGTGCCCAGGCCCTAAAACACTACGCTGAAGACATTCAATGTTGAAAGCGCCGTTCTGCGGCCCAATCGATACTCATAGGCAATAAATGAGCCCAACGACACAGATAACACATTCAGAAGAAGAAAGAGGGTTTGATCGATTCAAAACATCGTTTGTTCTTGTCATATTCTGCTACATATCAACTACATTTTTCATGGTCGCAGTTCTTATCTCGCTCGTTTTTTGAAAGCAGTGGAAAATTCCAGAGCAGGCATATAAACTTGGTCTCTTGAAAACCCTGACCCAACCCCTTTTATTGTCTCGATCATTCATCTTGGCTTTTGCAAGTGCCTCAGCAGCTTTTGCTGAAGAGAAATCAGCACAGCCATACAGTCCTGAGTGCGAAGCGATGATCATGAAAATTAACTACCAAGATGGTTATTTCATGAATTCATCTGGTTACCCCATTTATTTTAAAGACTACCGAACGCCAAAAGCTAAAGGGCAGGTGGTCATTGCCAACGGTCTTCACTATGAATTGCCAAATTTTAATGAAATCGTTCAAGAGCTTCTTAAAAATGGTTATAATGTTTTAACTTATGCTCACCGCGCTCAACATGAAAGTTTAGAAGCAGCAAAAGAAAAAGGCCTCAGGTTTAAAGGGCTGACCACTGAAGACTTGGCGCAGGATTTGTTAGAGCTTCTTGCTCATCGAAAAATTAATAAAAAAATCAATCTTGTTGGGCTTTCTTTTGGCTCAAGTGTAGCGGCTGTTTTTGCTGATCAACATCCTGAGCGCGTGAACACCCTTACTTTTTGGGCGCCTCTCGTTCAGCTGGCAACTGTTTACACGATGATGCGTGATCTGCAGGAGGCTTTTTCTATTTTTAATCCATTTGGTTTTGGTGTGAAAAAATATGACGAGCCGACAGAGGCCATGGTCGATTCAACTAAGAATTTTGATTTAAATAAGTTTGAGTTTCAAGTTCCTACAAGTTTAGTGCTTGCAGGAAAAGACGAGAGGTTTCTTCTTCAGCAGCAACAAAAATATTGGAGCAGCACTCTTAAGCCCCAAGGGGGCCGCATGAAAATGTTCACCAATGACCATCATGGCTTGCCTGCATCTAATCCCGCCGGAGTGGCGAAGTACTTGATGGCATTTATTAATATCGAAGCTAGAGCTGCTCAAGCACCCAAAGCTCAAAAGTTTTAATAAACAGCTCACGCGCCTTAATAAAGCTGATTTTGATTTAATCCATTATTAAAATATTGAATATAAGCTTTGAGCTCATTCTCAAGAGGTTCTTGGGCTGCCGTGATTTCAGCCGGAGTCGCTAAGTTTGGATCATGATTAAATTTTAAAAGACTGAATGTCTGATTGTTAGAATCAAAGGTAACGGCTTCGCCTTGTGTAATCAAACTGTAGCGGCCATTGGCATAAAATAGAGCCCGGCCAGGAGCCTTTTGAAATACCGAATGCCCAAACAAAGGCACTGAAATATTTTTGAGTCCTAAGAAGTCGATAATTGTTGGCATCACATCGGCGTGCTGAGTGACCTTGGTGGTATCTGCTTCAAGTTTAAGACTCGGATGATAAAGCAGTAGCGGCACCATATAGCGACCCAGTTCCGTAGCGTAATTCACCGATGGCGACATCTGGGTGTGATCGCCAGTTAAAATAAAAAGTGTATTTTTGAACCAAGGTTGTTTAGACGCCTGGGTGAAGAACTCTTCAAGGGCATGGTCAACATAACCAATAGATTCATGCAAAGGCGTCGGACCTGTTTTAAAACGGCCTTTGTACTGAGGTGGAATCGGATAGGGTTGGTGAGAGCTCAAAGTAAAGATCACCGACACGAAGGGCTCTGGCTGGCGGCTTAACTGCTCAGTAGCATAGAGTAAATAAGGCTCGTCATAAATACCCCAATGGCCATCGGTATCTTTTGGGTTGGGGTAATCTTCTGAGCCAAAATATTTATCAAACCCAGCGAGTTTTGCCACAGCATCGAAATGCATGCTGCCAGTTTCAGCGCCATGATAAAAAGCCGAGTTATAGCCATTTTTCTTTAAAATATTTCCGAGACCATTCCAGTTATTAAATTGAAATTTAGATTTAGCAAGAGGGTGATCCATTAAAGAGGGCAGGCTGAGAAGTATTGACGGCACAGCCTCGATAGATCTTCTGCCGTTGGCAAAATTGTTGCGAAAGAAAAGCCCCTTTTTCGCTAAACTATCAAGAAATGGAGTGTAACCTTGCCCGCCATTAGCAGCGCCCCAAAATTCAGTGGCGAAACTTTCAAGCATTAAAATCACAACGTTCTGCTGAGGATAGCCTTTAAAGTTGAACTCGGGCTTTAACAAAAAACTCTTCGCTGTCGCAAGATCAGGATAGAAGGCAATGTTAGGAAGATGATCCTTTGAGTGTGTTTTTATAATCGTGAAGCTAGAATTAAGAGCGAGAATAGCGAGCTCATCTCTTGTGACTGTAAAGGCGTATGAAGGAGTGAGAACTTTCTTAAGTAGTCCTCCGCGAGCGGCCACGCCTACGGCAATAATCACGGCGAAGCTGATGGCGATGTAGCGGAGGGCAACGGTTGCGCCACCTGATTTACTGCCCTCGCTAGAGAAAGACTTTGATGGAGTGCCAGATGTCTCAACGCCAAACTTCTGAAAAAGAAAATAAAGAGCGAGAAGAGCGAAAACGCAGCAGAGAGCGATGTACCAGTAGTTGAGTAGAAACTGATCAAATTGGTTGATTATTTCTGTGCCCTGAGCCGAAAGGGCCATGGTCATTCGCGCGCCGGTGAATTTGTAATACTCAATATCGCAAATATGAAAAACCAGTATTGGAAAGTTGAGTACTAAAAATACAACCTTCAAAAATGTCTGATAGCTTTTACTTAAAACAAAAGCGAAGGGCAGAAGCGCGAGTAAAATGTAAATAATGTTGAGAAAAGCGACTGCCGAAAGATCAAAACGAAGCCCTGTCCAAAACGCTCCTAAAATTTCTGCAGAAGTGAATTTTGCAAAAGTCGACGGGTTGAAAATTAAAAACAGACCGCGAGTGATAGAGTAAATTACCAGCAGTAAAGCTAAATTGAGAGCGATAGGTTTAAGGCGTGAGAGCTGCCAAATGAGTTTCAAAACTGAACACCTTTAAGGCTGAAGTTGCCCAGAATCCAAGCTGTCAGTGTCATTAAGACTAAGAACATGGCAAAAGCGATGGACCAAAGTTTTTTAGATTTCAAATCATCAAAAACGAACAAGCTAGGTCGCTCGCTGAAACCGAAGCCCAGGCCGTAAGCATAAAAAAGTGCCGAGAAGTAGTGAATGGAACCCAAAACTTCAAGATGTTCTTTGGCGCGCGAGTGAGAAATAAAAAGGTCTACTGAAGCGGCCAAAACTAAGTAGGGGAGTACAAGCAGGGTCGGCGGTAAAAATACGCCGAGATCTAAGAACCATTTTTTAATCTTTCCATTACGGCGCGCCCATAAAGGGATAATCAGGTTATGAGTGAGCAGAGCGATGAAAAAAAGTTTGCCAAAGATAAGGCGATTGATGTTGACGCCGCCCACGATCAGATTATGAACATTGGTTTCCGCTTGGCGGTTGTGCTTCATAAAAAAATCGCCGGCCTCAATCTCGATGATACGTTGAAACCAGCTGATTTCTTCTAGGGCTCCGAATAAAAATACGGCGCCGATACCAAGTACTGCTAAGTCTTGAATCCAGGTCGTTTTCATTTTGAAAATTCGTCGTGAAAGCAAGACAAAGAGCATAAGTAAAAAACTGCTCAAGTACAGTAAGAAGGTCATCCACTCAATAAATCCATCTTCTTTTGTATAACGAGTTAAGAGCGCATCACTAGTGCTGCTAAAGTAGAGGCCGAGGCCAATAAAAAAAGCGCTGATCAAAATCGAACTGTACGAACTGATTTTTGGTAAAGACGGGTCGTTTGGGCTCATTATTCCTCAATCACTGTTTGATATATACTAGAATATTGCGTACACCCTTCTCGCGTAAAGGAATTAAAATGGGTGTTATAGGTATTTTTGCGGCTTTATTCGGTTTAATGTTCTTGGCCTATAGAGGTTTTAATGTCCTCTTTCTAGCTCCTCTTATGGCGCTTGTGGCCTGCCTCTTTCATCCTGATGTGCCTATTTTGGCCAGCTACACGCAGGTTTTTATGCCGGCACTGGGTCAATATCTGCTTCAATACTTTCCGATTTTTGCTTTAGGAGCCATTTTTGGCCGTATGATGAATGACAGCGGCGCGGCTTATAGTATTGCCAAAATGGTTTCGGCTAAATTAGGCCCGAAGCATGCGGTTTTGGCTGTTGTACTTTCATGTGCCTTATTAACTTACGGTGGCGTCTCTCTGTTCGTTGTGGCGTTCACAATTTATCCAATTGCGCTTCAGCTTTTTAAAGATGCCAATCTGCCACGGCGGTTTATTCCGGGGTCGATTGCTCTTGGCTCTTTTACTTTTACAATGACGGCATTACCAGGGACGCCAGCCATTCAAAATGCGATTCCTATGCCTGTTTTTGGGACGAACGCTTTTGCGGCTCCGGTTTTGGGTGTTGTGGCTTCTGCTATTATGCTCTTGTGCGGTCTTGTTTGGTTGAACCGTCGAGCTCAAGCCGCCGCGGGTGAAGTCGATGATTCTTTTAGCTTCAAAGAAATGCAAGTTCCTGTGGCCTATCCGAGCCTTGGTTTGGCTCTGCTCCCTTTGCTAACTGTGCTAGTGCTGAATTATATTTTTGCAAATTTTATTTTTAAAGGTATGCCGGCTGAGTATTTGGCTCTTTCCACTTATGGCTCAACATCTTTAGATAAAGTGATTGGTCTCTGGTCGCTCATTACAGCTTTAGCTATTTCTTTATTCTTAAGTTTGATTTTCTTTAAAAAATACTTAAGCCAGTTTCAGCAAACCATCAATGAGGGTACATACGGCAGTATGCTGCCGATTCTAAATACGGCCAGTGAAGTGGGTTTCGGGGCCACAATTGCATCACTTTCATCTTTTAAATCTATTCAAGCGGCAGTGCTTGGTATTATGCCTGAGTATCCGCTTGTATCTTTATCTGTAGCCGTGAATGCACTTGCGGGTATTACAGGCTCAGCCAGCGGGGGTTTAAGTATCGCACTTAAAGCTCTTGGCACCCAATATGTTGAGATGGCGAATGCCGCCGGTGTTCCGCTTGAATACATGCATAGGGTGGCTTCGGTGGCTTGCGGGGGCCTAGATGCGCTTCCGCATAATGGAGCTGTGATCACACTCCTCACGATTTGCGGACTCACCCATAAAAAATCGTACTTTGATATTTTTATGGTATCGGTGGCCTTTCCGGTCCTCGCAAACGCAGTGATTGTTATTCTCGGTTCATTTTAGTACGCTATTTTTAAATCACTCGCAGGAGTTTATATGTCATCGTCGAACAGTTTAGTGCGCGGTTTGAGTCTTATTGATGCGACTTCGTTAGTTGTCGGGTCTATCATCGGCACAGGTGTATTTTTAAAATCGGCTACAATGGCTCAGCAAGTGGGCTCACCGAGTTGGGTTTTAATTGTTTGGATTTTCTCAGGCTTATTATCTTTGGCAGGGGCTCTTACTTATGCTGAGCTCGGCGCGATGTTTCCTCGCGCGGGTGGGGAGTATGTGTATCTGCGTGAGGCTTACGGTGATATTCCGGCATTTCTCTACGGCTGGACAAGATTCTGGATTGCTGGCCCGGCGACAATCGCGGCTTACGCCGTTGGGGCTTCAACTTTTTTAGATGGTGCGATCAGTCTGCAAAGTTTCGGTGGCAAAGTGGCTGTCGGTTTTGTTTTTATTGTTTTCTTTACGAGCCTCAATTGTCTGCAAGTCTCAGTGGGCGGAAGACTTCAGTCTTTCATCACGGGTGTTAAGCTTTTGATGATGGCGGCTCTTATTTTCGGAGTTTTATTTTTCTCTGAGTCGGCAGGTCTTTCAAATTTAACTGCTCCTGAAGGAGCATCAGCCATGACGATTTCTGGTTTCGGTCTTGCGATGCTTTCAGCTCTTTGGGCTTATGATGGATGGAACAACTTGCCCATGGCGGCAGGCGAAGTAAAAAATCCAGGTAAAAATGTTCCGCTTTCTTTGATCGTTGGTGTGCTCACGGTTCTTGTGATTTATTTGCTTATTAACTTTGGTTATTTCTTAGCGCTTCCGTTTACTGAAGCTATATCAGCGAACTCAGATCTTGATCCGAACGCCTTGCCGATTGCAACGAAAGCCGCGATTACATTCTTGGGACCGGCGGCAGTAGGTATCGTATCTATTGGTTTTGTGATCTCAGCCTTAGGTGCGATGAACGGTTCGGTATTAACTGGCGCTCGTGTTTCTTATGCAATGGCTTCAGATCGTCTGTTCTTCAGACAACTTGGTTTTGTTCACCCGAAGACGTCGGTGCCAGTGGTGTCGATTCTCTGCCAAGGTATGATTGCTTCAGCGATGGCTTTTATGGGCTCATTCGATCAGCTCAGCAACTACGTGGTCTTCTCATCATGGATTTTCTACGGCCTTGTTTGCGCCGGAGTATTTGTACTTCGCAAGAAGCGCCCAGATTTAGAGCGTCCTTATAAAACTCTCGGCTACCCAGTTGTACCAGCGATTTTTGTTCTCGTTTCTATATTCTTAGTTGGTAATACAATTTGGGAGCTGCCGAAAGATACCGGCATTGGAATTTTCTTAATCGCCTTAGGTATTCCGGTGTATTACGCTTTCAGAAATTTCTGGAAGAAAGATCGCATTCCTCGGTAAGTCTATTTCAAAAAAGCTTTCCATGTCTTGGGCGTAAGAAAGCTTTTATCAAAGGCGTAAGGCTGTACGCTATCGCCGATATAGCCGCTTGTTGGGAGAGGTAAAAGAAACTTAGCTTTTAAATGAGCCTTCGTTTTCTGCGGCTGGCAGTAGTAGGCCAAAGCTGTAAAATAGCGAAGTTCAGATTGTGGTCTCTGAGTGTAAGGCACAAAGTTTTCAGACGGGTTATTTGAATCTTTGAGTTGAGTGTCACCAAAACGATATTTAAAATATTCAAGCTGTGTAGATGCGCTGCTATCAACACCTAATAGATCGTAGCCCACCCATTTTTTATTCTTATAGGCTTTAGTGGCGCCAATAACGATCCAGGAGTGAGCATCTGGGCCTTCCATTTGCTGCATTTGAAAAGGAATGATTTTATTCACTTCGACCAAATCGTAAAGACGATCCATTTTTTCACGCATGGCGTGCGACGAAACTTCAACATGTCCGACTATGCCGCGAACTGATTGAGCGACTTCAGTTAGCTGCCAGTAGCGCAGATGGTTTAAAATAGCTTCTTTATTTTTCTCAGAAAATTCATAAATAGATTTGTAGCCACGAAGTTCGGTCACTTGAGCTTCGTTGATAATGCTTGCAAGAGCTAAGTTGATCTCTTTTGAGCTCATGGGTTTTTCGCCCTTTTTAAGCGCGCGTGGAAGAGCCAAGTAGGTCAGTGATCGCTGCAGGCGCGAGTGCCACCAGCAGATTCCAATTTTAACACTATCAATGCCGATTAAATTAAAGGCGCTGTAGTCTTTGCTATTGCTAAATGAAATACGCGACTCAGTGCTTACTAAGCGATTTTGAAAAAAGGCCTTATTGCTAGCTTGCTTGCAAAAAAGAGTGCGTTCAGGGGAGTTTTGAATTTTGGTAGAAAGAGGCGCTGGCTTAATACTTCCGCGCGCATGCGCGTAGGTCGCCCATGAAACAATAAATGTGAAAATTAAAAATGATTTAACAAAAAGACTCTTCAGGCTAAACCCCTTAAGCAGAAGATCTAAGATCAATCTAAGCTAAAGGGAGTGCGATTTTCAAATTTATGTTAAGCGGACGGTTTTAACCTGAACTTTTTTCAAGAGGAGCCTCATCTCCTGCGACTTGGCGAAGTTGAAGACTCCTCCACTCTTTCGGACCTTTGAGATTAAGCCAGTATCAAGAGTTGAATACACCCATTGGGCTTTATTTAAAATGCCTTCGCTGACAATGCCATCAGCCGGAAAACCCAAATCTGAAGGCCCGTAAACAGCGGCGCGGCCTGTGTTCTTATCTAAAGCCTCGCACCACTTCGCATTTTGCACGATTGGGCTAACAGCCACATAGAATTGATTTTCTAAAGCGCGGGCCCGTGAACCTACATGAACGCGGGTGTGACCCCACATTGTCTCTGTGCAACTCGGAGCCAGCAAAACTTCGCAGCCTTTATGCGCTAGAAGTGAAGCGTAAATGGGGAACTCAGAATCAAAGCAAATCGAAACACCCACTTTGACATAGCCGAGATCAAAAATTTGCAGTTTATTTTCACCCGGCGAGAGGCCCCAGATTTCATCTTCAAACCGAGTCATCTTAATTTTGTCTTGGTAAGAGAACTGACCTTTGGGCGTGACCATGTAGGCGCGATTGATAAACTTTCCTTTTGTTAAAACCGGAAAGCTGGGGGTTAAAATATTAACTTTTAAAGAGCGGGCAATATCGATAAATGTTTGCAAGAAATCATCGTGAAGCGCTTGAAGTCCCATGAGTTGCTGAGAGAGTTTGAGTTTCTTATTATTTTGCAGAAGTGAGACCAGCTCCATCGAGCCATATTCAGGAAAGACAAGAAGCTTGGCGTCTTTGACGGCGGCCTCTTCGCACCAGCTTTGGGTATAAACTTTCCAGTCATCAAGATGTCTGAAGCGGGTGAGGGGGTATTGCGCTAAGGCGATTTTAAATTTTGCCATTAAATCTCTCGTAACCAAAAGGTCATTGTTTTTTCAGTTTCTTTTGCATCGCCAATATCTTGCCATGAAAAACTGGCCTGTAAGTCGGAATTCTTTTTATAACCACGGGATTTCCAGAATTCATCTAGAGGTCGGTAGCCGGCGGGCTTCATGGGGTGATCGGCCGGGCGATTGACGGCGCAGAATGAAGTGATCTTGCATTTTGGGTCGAGTTTCGCATGTTTTTCACGCTCATCGAAAAAGTAGTGGCCAAGCCCTTGTCCGCGATACTGAGAAAGTAAAATGCTTTCGCCGAAGTAATATATCTGAGATACATCAAGACCTGCTTTAACAAATGGAGCTTGCGTCGCCTCGGTTTCATCGCTCAGCGGAAGTACGGTAGCTGCACCAACGAGATCGCCATCATCAAAGACCGCTATCACTGCGGCTTTTGGTGATTGAATATAACGCTCAAGATATTTGCCCTCATAAGCAAGGCTGCCTTCATAGAGATAAGGAAAGTCTCTGAAAACCCGAATGCGTAATTCAGCCAGAGCTTTTTGAATTCCTCGAATGTCTTCACCGATAAATTTCTTTTTATTCAGCATTCAAGCCTTATTTAACCTGATTGAGCCAATCAGCTAAGTTGTAAAACATCGTGATGCGGCCAATTTTATTATTCTTAATTTCAAAAAACGCTCCAGCTGGCAAAATGTACTTCTGGCTTCTTGCTTCTGGCAGTCCAGCATCAGTTTTTAAATAAGTGCCATGTACGACAAAGCGAGCAGACAAATACTCTCCGGCATTGTCTGACATAATATGAATATTATGAAGTTCTTCTTTGTAGCAGGTGTTCATGCGCTCCATAAATTTTTGAAAAGCGGGGATACCGACTTCGCTTTTTCCCTCATTAATATCATGAATCACTTCTGAGTTTAGGCAGCTGTAAAAGGTAGGCATATCGCCCGCATTAAATGCTTTGTAGTATTTCTCGAGAAGCTGCATATGAGCTGCGCGTGTTTCTGAAGAACTATCTAGAACGGCCATGAGTACTCCTTGAGCCATTTTATAATTATATCGGCGGCGGCATAGAGTCCGGTCGCGCTAAGAGCAAATAAAATATATCCCAACAAAATAAACAAAAAATCCTCTTCTGCCAACCCTATGGCCAAGATGAATATAATAACTGCAGGGATGAAATTAGAAAAAGGCAGAATAAGGGGAAGCGCAAGAAATGTTCCTAGGGAAAAAAGTAAAAAGCCGGTGAAGAATCTTGTGGTTTGAACCAAATGTGTCGCGCGCGGCCGAGAGAATTTTTCAACTCTTGAGATAACGTAATGAGCTGCGCCGCCGATTTTACAAATCCAATCCGATTTTAAAACTGTGTTCGCGACTCTTTTGGGTAGCCAAACAGAAGCTGAAAATGCAATGCCGATACCGCTGAGGCCAATTAGAATTCCGAAGGGTGTCGAAATGCCGGGTAGGGGAATGGGTTGAAGAAATGGGGCGATGAAAAATAGCGTCGCCAAAGCCAGGCCTCGTTTGCCAAAGCGCTTCATGATCTCAGCGATAGTTAAATCTTTTTTCGCCTCCGAGAGGTCTTTCATCACTATCGATAATTTTTCATCCACATTCAAAGCTTGCATATGAATTATTTTATATATAGGTTAAAGCGAATCAACAATAAGTTTGATTATGTTTATGCAAATTAACTCGCCAGCTCACAAAGGGGTAAAAAATGAATCCATGGCTGAATTATCACCATCTTTATTACTTTAGGGTTATCGCTAATGAAGGCAGTATTGCAAAAGCGGCTGATAAACTTCGTTTAGGTCAGCCGACACTCAGTACTCAGCTTAAAGTTTTTGAAGACAATATTGGGGTTCAGCTTTTTGAGCGTAAACACAAGAAGCTGATTTTATCTGAATCGGGCCGAATCGCCCTTGATTACGCCAATGGCATTTTTAAAATGGGCAACGAGATGGTGGAGGTATTAAAGGATCGCATGCCTCTTAAACGCACTCACGTGCAAATCGGAGCTCTCGATAGCGTGCCGAAAGATATTGTGTATTCAGTTGTAAAAGAAGCGCTCGCTGCTGGTGATTGCACGGTTTCAATTCTTGAGGGTAAAGGCGATGAAATGATTCGTGAACTGGCGAATCACCGTATTGATCTTTTTATCTCTAACTATTCGCCTTCCATTCATGAAGCTGACAGTCTTTATGTGAAGCCGATCGGCCAAGTGCCCGTTGTGATTTGTGGGGCCCCGAAATTTAAAGCTCTACGCAAAAACTTTCCTCAGTCTCTGCATCAGATGCAATTTGTTCTGCCGACCTCTCACTCGAAAATGCGTCATGATTTAGATCATTATTTAAAAGGCCAAGAGATTGTCGTGGATTGCGTGACTGAAACCCAAGACGTGAGTTTGCAACTTTTAATGGGCCGTAAAGGAGTGGGATTGATTCCAATTCCGATAGCGGTAGCAGAGGAATATTTCGATCATGATCTTGTTGAGATCGGAGTGCTGCCAGGAGTATTTGAAAACTATTACTTAGTTTCAGCTTCGCGAAAAATAGAAAACCCAATTTCAAGCCGAGTTATGAAGTCTTTTGCTGTTAAAGCGAATTGAGGCAATTTACGCATACAGACGACGTTCGATAGCGAGCAAAGGCATAGGGTATCGCTCGTGCTCGTTATCGAACGTCGTCTGTATGCGTAAATTCTATTTAAACTTTATAGATCCACGGGCCTGGGGCTTTTTCTTGGCCACGTTGGATTTTAGAATAAGTATCAAGTAGGCGAAGCGAGAGCTCAGAGTTGCCTTTAGGTTTTAAAACTTTTGGGTTTGATTTTGAATCTTCCATATAAACGAGTTCACCGATGGGGCTGATCACAGCCGCCGTACCGCAGGCGAAGAGTTCTGTGGTTTCACCGCTCTCGATGGACTTCATCAGCTCGGTGAATGACATCGCCTTCTCAATAGTTTTAATGCCGAGAGATTTAGCGAGCTCAAGAATCGAGCCGCGAGTGACGCCTTTTAAGATGCAGCCATTGAGTTCAGGTGTAACTAAAGCTCCATTTTGAATAGCGAAGAAATTCATTCCGCCGAGCTCGTCAATATTATCATGTTTAACAGAGTCTAAAAAAAGAACCTGATCGCATTCATAATCGCTGGCAAATTTTTGTGGGTAAATGCTGGCTGCATAGTTAGCTGCTGTTTTGGCTTCACCCATTCCGCCCGGAGTGGCGCGAACAAAATCGCGGTTGACCATAACCCGTGCCGGTTTAATTTTCCCGCCACTGCCGAAGTAATTACCGGCAATAGTGCCCATTATATAGAAAGTGTAATTGGTGGATGCTCCAACTTTAATAACATTGTCAGAGGCAACAAGTAGAGGACGAAGATAGAGGGAGTGATGAAGTTCATGGGGAATCGACTCTTGCTCGAAGTTCACATACTGTTTCAAAGCTTCCATAAACACTTCTTCAGGAATTTCGGCCATGCTCATGCGGCGAGCTGAAAGTTTAAAGCGGGTGGCATGAAGCTCAGGTCTGAAAATACCGGCCGAGCCATCGGGCTGGGCAAAAGCTTTCATGCCCTCAAAGATAGTTTGGCCATAATGAAGGGCGGCCATGCCTGGGTAAATATCTTCTGGTCCGTAAGGCCGAATTTCAGCTTTAAAGTCGCGAGTCTGACCGAGAGTTACATTCATGTGGAGGTAGTGAGGGGCGAAGACCGTGCCGAATTTTGGGTTTTCAGAATATTGAACGCGAGGCTTTTTCGCGCATTTGATGATCTCAATCATAGGGTCTCCTGAGCGGCACTAAAGCGACGAAATTTGTCGCTTTTTTGAGGATTCTTCTACTCTTGGGCACCTCAAGTCAAATGTATTAGCAGGAATGGTGGACCCTGGATTGCTTATTTACACAGCAACAAGAGGTCACGTATGCGAATTAACTTAAAAACTGTCATTTTAACATTAATTTCTGCTTTTCTAGTCAATTCAGTAGCCACTAGTGCGTTTGCACTACCGGATATCGAATCTGAAGCTGAGGCTGCAAAAGTCGATGAATTAGAGCTCGAGCACGAGGTTGAAACTCTTGAATCTTATGGTGAAGCGGCTGGCTCTCAACAAGAGAAGACAGAAGTGGCTCAATTGAAGCGTGAGACTCGTTCACTTGAAAATAAAATCGATTCATTACGTCGTCAGAACACAAAGGCTCGTCAAAAAGCCATTGTGTTAGCGCGCGCGTACCGCAATAAAGAAAAAACTGCGGCTAAAGTTCAAGCTAAGGCGAATTCTGCTGAGCGTGAAAACAACAAGCTTCAAGCTAAGAACGAAGGTTTAAGAAGCCGAGTTCAAGCTGCCGAAGCCAAAGTGATCCGTGAAATTGAGCGCCGTCAGGCTGCAGAAAAAGCTCTTGCACAGGCGAAAAAAGAGAATCGTCAGCTTGAGCAACGTAAAAAAGTAGCTCAGTCTCAATTGCAAAAAAATCAGAAGAAGACTCGTCAGATCCGCACTCAAGCTAAACGTTTGGCGCAGGCGAACAATGGTTTGAAGCGTGATATTACTCGCTTGTCTCGTTACTAATCTAGGGTCTGAGTCATTCTGGCCCAGTAGGGCCTCAGATCTAATTCAACGCCTAATCTTTTTACTAAATTAAAGACGCCTCCCAGCTTGCGATGCAAGAAAAGCAATTGCCGTGGTGGGGGTGAATAGACGAGAGCTTTGGTAAAAGCGAAATTGGCTTCACGAGTGCGTTTTTCAAAATCCGGATCAGTAAACTTGAAAGGCTGCAAGTTTGGACTAAAAGGCTCAAGGGAGACTTGAATCATTTTTTTGAAAGCTAAGCGTGTTTCAGTGGGCTCGCGCGGGTCTAATAATCCGAAGCGAACGGCCGATTGAAAAATAACTTCGGCATCATCAGAAGCGAGATCTTTTAAAAGCTGAGCATAGCCTCTTCTAAATTCGCGACTGTATCTAATGGTGGCGCCAAAATCGAGAAGAACTAGTGTGAGGTTTTCAGGATGTGGTTCGGCCAGGCTATTCTGATCAGCTGACTGGCTCACTAAAAAGTTTCCGAAATTCGGGTCTGTTTGAACAAGTCCTGTTTCAGCAAATTCACGGCAGTAAAGGTCTAGAACAAGTTTAGCAATTTGCGTGCGTGCGGCCGTAGAAGAATCTTTTGTCATCCAATCGCGGAGCGGAGTGCCCTCTTCAAATGTCATGGTGAGAACGCGTGCACTGGTGTAATCATCGAGTGGCGCGGGCATCTTATAGTTCTTAAGCCCTTGAATGACTGTAGCATTGTAGTCTTTCAAATTTTGCGCTTCGTGAAGATAATCAGTTTCTTTTTTAAGGACGTCTTTGATCTCGGCGAAAGTTTCTACTAAGTTGATCTGCTTGCCTGAGAACGAGAGAAAAGTTTGAGCTACAGTTTTTAAAATGGCCAGGTCTGAATCAATAGACTCAGCCACGCCTGGATACTGAATTTTAATGGCAACTTTTTGGCCTTTAATCATCGCTGTATGAACTTGACCAATACTGGCCGAGGCCAATGGTACTTCATTAAATTGCTGAATTTCAGAAAAACGAACTTCGCCAAGTTCGGTGCGTAAAACCTGAATCAGTGGTTGTGCTTCAACCGGCTGAGCTTGCGCCTGAAGTTTCGATAGAATTTGAATGGCTTCAGGAGGTAAGAAATCGCTGGTGTCGAGACTGAGCATTTGGCCCGCCTTCATAGCGGCTCCCTTTAAGTGGGAGAGATGATCAACCACGATTCGGGCTTGTTCTATTTTAGCCGAAACTTTTTGAGCCGGATCTGTTTGTGAGAATTTTTCACCCATTTCACGTGCGGCGAGTTTAGTCGCCATAGAGAGCAAATTCATCGAGCGTGAAAAAAGTCCTGAAGGTGCTTTTTTGAGCTTTTTCATTTGCTATCCTGCCGGTTCTGCCGGCTTTAATATTACCAAGCCGCCAGCGGAGGCATCGAGCAAAGAATGGCTTCTGGATTGCCACCTGACTCGAAGCCGAACTTAGTTCCTCTGTCATAAAGTAAATTGAACTCTACGTAGCGAGCCCGTTCGCGCAGTTGCGTTTGGCGATCCTGCTCAGTGAAGGGTTCGTGAATTCGTTTTTTCCAAATTGGCATAATGGCTTCGAGAAAATTGTCGCCCACTGAGCGCCACATCTTCCAATCGGTCTCTGCTGAAGATGTTCTAAAATGATCAAAGAATATGCCGCCTACACCGCGCTCGCGATTGTAGTGCTTGATAGTGAAATACTCTTTTGCGGCTTGGTAGAAGCGAGGGTAGAGCTCGGCTCCAAAAGGGTCGAGAGATTTTTGCGCTATAGAGTGAAAATGCTCAGTGTCTTCGGTGCGGGCAAAGCCCATGGGAGTTAAATCAAATCCACCACCTAACCACCAGTCTTGGCCGCGTTCAATGTAGCGAATATTGAAATGTACAGTTGGAGCTTTTGGATTTCGCATGTGCGTGATTAAGCTAACACCTGTAGCAAAGAACGGAGATTCTTCAGTGCTACCCGGAAAACGAGAGCCTTCAACTCCTGACCAGTTGACGGCTGCTTTTTCAAAAGTGTCTCCGCCACGTAAAACTGACATTTCTCCGCCGCCACTACCTTTGCCATAGGGCCAAGCTGTGCGTTCAAAACGCCGGCTCGACGTCTCAAGCGTTTCAAAACCGCTAATTATGCTATCACGGAGAGTTTTTAGATAAGAGACAATTTCAGGTCTTTGTAAAGGTGTTGTCATGTGAATTATATGCTCCTATTTCAAGTAGTTTTCAATTCAAACTTAAGCAGCGGATTCTGTTTAAAGATAGAAGGTCTAGTGGTAGCTTTTAGTTATAGGATATCTTATGCGATTAATTGAATTGGGTTATTCAAATTCGGCCACAGTGACGGCGATTCATGGTGACACTCTGAGCGTCGAAAGACTTGAAGAGATGGGGCTTAGCATTGGTCGTCATGTCGTCTTGGTGCGAAAAATTCCATTTGGTGGTCCTTATGTGGTTCGTGCCGGCGCGACTTTTATAGCTCTCCGTGACAGTGAAGCCTCATTTATTGAAGTTGAACCTATCAGAATGCAGGCCAAATAATGATCGAGCGAGTGGCTTTAGTCGGCACACCTAATTCAGGCAAAACTACACTTTTCAACTGGATCACGGGTTCGCGTCAGAAGGTTGTAAATTACCCCGGCTCAACTGTTGATTATTCTCTTGGTCATTCGCTTCCGGTTTATGGCAACTCTATTGAGGCTGTCGATACTCCGGGCACCTATAGTTTGTTTCCGAAATCTTCAGATGAAGAGGTCACGGTTCGGGCGCTTTACGATCAAGATTTAAAAATCAGTGCGGTTGTTATTGTCATCGATGCTTGTCAGATCTCTCGTCAGCTTCATTTAGTGAAGCAGCTGAAAGAAATTGGTTACCCAATTGTTGTAGCTCTCACGATGGTTGATCTTATGGTTGACGCTGGTGGAGTGGACACAGCAAAGATGAGTCAAATGCTGGGTGTTCCTGTCATACCGATCAATGGTTTACTGGGCGGCGGCGTTAAGGAATTGATTCAAGCGGTGGTCAAAATCAAGCACTCCGAGTCAGGGCAGAAAATAAAACAGCTCGAGCCTTGGTCTGAAGAAAAAAGAAAAAACATTTTCACTGAATCAGCTCAGCTTTCAAATCTTTTAGAAACAAAAATTCCGAAAGCTGTCGATCAAACAGCACAGATTGATAAAGTTCTTTTGCACCCTTATTTCGGTCTTTTGATTTTTATCGCCACGATGGTAGGGCTATTCTCTTCAATTTATTTCTTTGCTACTCCTTTTATGGATCTTATTGATGGCGGGTTTTCAGCTCTTATTGATTTGACGAAAGAGCATGTTAGCCATCCGCTTCTTTCAAATTTTATCAGTGACGGAATTATCGCGGGCGTAGGTGCAGTGATTATTTTTGTGCCGCAGATTTTTATTCTGTTTCTTGGCATCTCATTTTTAGAAGATTCGGGTTATCTGGCACGGGCGGCGACTTTAATTGATCGGCCGCTATCGGCTATCGGTTTGAACGGCAAAGCCTTTGTGCCTTTACTTTCAGGCTTTGCTTGCGCTATTCCGGCAATGATGGCGACGCGAGCAATTAATTCTAAAAAGGCCAAGTGGCTGACGATGTTTATTATTCCTCTTATGACATGTTCAGCGCGTCTTCCGGTTTATGCACTTTTACTAGGGTTTTTATTTGCAGGTAGAAGCGCTCTTCTCGCAGGAAGCGCTTTGGCGGTGCTTTATTTAATGGGCATCCTTGTGGCAGCGATTTTGGCTGGCATTTTAAATAAATTCATCAATATAAATGAGAAATCATTTTTTATGCTTGAGTTGCCCATCTATCGTCGCCCGCAAGTGAAAACGGTGGTGCGTAATTCTTATAAGCGCACAAAATCTTATTTAGTTCGATCAGGCCCAGTAATTTTCTTTTTTGCAATCTTAGTTTGGATCGGAACGACCTTTCCGAATTATCAGGCAGAAGATTCTTACGAGAGAATTTCGACCAGTTATGCGTCGCAAATGGGGCAAATGATTGAGCCGATTTTTAAACCTATGGGCGCGGATTGGCGAGTGGGTGTGGGGTTGCTATCAGCTTTTGCAGCTCGAGAAGTTTTTGTTTCGACTTTAGCTATTATTATGCACGTTTCTGATGAGGCACTAGAGTCTGACAATGAAGAGTCTCTAAATAATTCGATTTTAACCAGTATGCGGGAGGCGAAGTGGGTAGATGGGGCGCCGCTATTTACGATTCCGTCTGTTCTAGCCCTCTTAATTTTCTTTGTGGTCGCGTTACAGTGCACAACGACAACGGCGGTGGCCTATCGTGAAATGCGCTCAAAAGGTTTTGCTCTGGTGCAATTGGCCTCAATGAACCTACTAGCCTATGTTTTGGCAGTTTTAGTCTATCAAATCGCTACTTATTCAGGTCTTTAGAGATTTACAAATTCAAAAGAAGCTCGGATGATAATGTGGTTTTGATTATCAGGCCGCTTTCATTTTGAGGTTTTATGCGTAACATAATATTTAGAAGTCTAATTTTAGTTTTGCTGATGGTTGGGGTAGGTTGTGCCACAGGAGGAAAGCGATCGGGTAAAACTGATCGGGCCGAAAGAAACTGGGCTCAGGATATGCAAGGAATAGCAAAGACCGTTGAAATGCTAATGCCCTATGTTTTTTCACGGAGTGAATTTCATGCCAGTACGAACCAATCACGTATTAGTAGTTTGATCGATCAATACTCACAGAATGTGAGTTTAGTTGAAACTCACGTGGGTGAAAAAATTTTGGGTGACGACCCAATGGTTAAATATAATTTGAATCACTTAAAAGATGCCACCGTTCAAGCTCAGGAAGCTTTTAAAGAAGGGCATCTTGAATACTCACGGAATGTTTTGGCAGAGTCTGTAAAGACCTGTTTTAACTGTCATACGACAACTCAGTTGGGTCCAGAGAATGGTTTCTCAACAGCGCAATTAACAAGCAATTTTAGAATTTACCCGACTGAGAAAGCTGATTTTTACGTGGCGACTCGCCAGTATGACCGCGCTATTGATGTTTTAGAAAGTGTCTTGATGAATCCAACTCAATTTGAAGGGCAGCCACACGAACAAGTCTCTGCCATCAAAAAGTATCTCTCGCTTATGGTGAGAGTCAGAAAAGAGCCAACTCGAGCGGCGCAAACTCTTGAAACGTTCTTATCTAATGGAAAACTGCCGTTCTTCGTGGCTTCAGATGCGGAAGGCTGGTTAAGAAGTCTTCGTAAGTGGGAAAAAGAAAGAGCGACAAAGGCGACAGCATTAACGCAAGCTAAAGCTCTGCTGAAGCAAGCGGATCGTCTTCAATCAGTGGGAAGTTATCAGGCGGGTTATGTGGAGAATTTAAGAGCCACTTATCTTTTGCACGAAGCTATTAAAGTAGCAAAAACGAAGGCCTCTAAAGCTGAAATTTATTTTCTTCTCGGTGACAGCTACGATGTAGTTTCTGATCTCGGCGTTTGGGATTTACCGCAAGTTTATTATGAAGCTTGCGTTCGGATCGAACCTCGCACGGCCAGCGCAAAGCGTTGCTATAAGAGTTATGAGCGGGCTATCGTACTCGGGTTCTCAGGTAGTGCCGGAATATTTATCCCGGCTAGTGAGAAAAAGAAACTGGCAGAATTAAAGCAAATGGCTGGTTTTTAGCCGGCTCGCCGGTGGCCGTTTGGTTACGACTGTAGAAGTTCACGAGGCTTGGCTTGCAGCACTCGATAGATGGCCAGCCAAGTGACGGATAAGGTGAGGATCAGTGTAATTGCAACCGTCACTAGGGGAATCCATAAGTTGAACACCGGGTCGCTTTCAAAAATAAAGTAAGTCAGGCCCCAGGTCATAATAAAGCTCAGACTCACTCCTAGTAAGGCTGCTAATACGGCTAAAGATGAAAATTCGTAAAAGAATAGAACCACAATTTGCCTAAAGCTGGCGCCCATAACTTTAAGAAGATTCACTTGTTTTCTCCGTTCATGGGCTTGTTGATTGGCGATTGAGAAAAGAATTACAAGGCCCACCAAAACAGATAAAAAAGCCATTCCTTGAAGCGCTACAGACATTTGCTCGAGAATCCCTGACATTCTCTCGATCACTTGTGAAACCTCAACAATTGAAATCGTTGGAAGCTCATTTACAATTTCACGTTCAATTTTATTTTTAATTGAGAGGTCTATATTGGGTAATCCGGCTAAATAAGATTTTGGTGCCTCTTCAAGAACGCCGGTTTGAAATTGCACAAAAAAATTAGGTTGAAAACTTGTCCAGCGGACACGGCGAAAGTTTTTCACTACGCCGTCAATCATTACGCCTTGAACATCAAAGGTCAGGCGATCGCCAATTTTAAGTTTCAAGCGGTCCGCGAAGCGTTGCTCAAGGCTGATATAAGGGAGCTCTTGTTTCGTCGATTCAAAAGCGCCAGGGTAATCCTCGCCTTTTACAATATTTTCTGAATCAGAGAGATGATCTCGGTAAGTCAGGTTGAAGCCACGATTGCGAAAACGGTTTTCATTCTCTTCTTCGCGAGTGAAAGCCTCTTCGTTTTTATCAGCACGAGCGAAAGGCTGACCATTCACTTGGTCGAGGCGAGCCCTTATCATCGGTGAAATATAAAGCAGTTCGGCTTTGTTCCGATTAGTAATTTCTTTAAGTTTGTCGATCTGCTCATCTTGAATATCGAACAGAAAAAGACTGGGGATTTTGACTCCACTAGGTCTTTCGATCTCTTCACGGAGCGTGGTTTGAATTTGCGGAATCAAATTCATGATCATAAGGCCAATGGCGAGGGCTAAAAATACCGAAAGGCTTGAAAATTTCTGCCTAGTAATATGGCGCAGACTTAAGAGAAATAGGACATTGAGTTTGAATATTGAGCGATCAAGAATTTTAGATAAGGCTGAGAGAAGAAGTTGCCCGCAAACTAATATAATAAAAAGCGCAGCAATAAAAGAAGCCAAGAAATAAGAACTCACTTGGTAAGAGTTCGAAAGCCAAACAGCAAGAAGCCAATAAGCCAAAAGAGCCGGTGCATAACTGATTAGAACTTTTAAATTAAAATCTTGAGCTTGAAATTCTCCGCCTTGAAGAAGGGTTTTGGGCTGAATATTGCGAACCTTAAGAATGAGAGGGTAGCAAATGAGCAGGCTGCCCAATGTGGCTGAAAAAATAACAATAAGAACAGTTTTATAAGAAAAATCGACGGTGAGTTCGAGCTTGAGTGTGGCCCGAGCTATATCTTCAAGGAGTGGAGCGCTCAACCCCGCCAAACCTAAAAGCGGCACGCTGGCTAAGAGTCCGAGTACAAATATTTGAATCAAATAAATGGACTCAATCTGACCACTGGTGAAACCGAGACTTTTAAAAATTGCAATATCTTGAAAGCGCTGAGAGAGAAAAGTTCGATATAAAAAGGTCGTGCCGAGAGCGGTTAAAAATAAAGCGACGAGTGAGGCTAGTCCCAAATAGTCGTTCAGCTGCCCTAAGGCTCGGCCAATTTGCTGACTGGCATTATGGTGTGTGTTCACACGAATGGCGGGGTCATTAAATTTTTTAAAAAGCTCAGCGGCGATAGCTTTTAAATCAACCTCTTCTTTTATTTTAAAAAGCAGACTGTGAAATCCGGTGCTTTGGCTTTTTAAAAGCTCAGTTTTCTTAAGTTGCTCAAGGCCGACGTAAACAGGAAGTGCGAATGAGAAACCGGCACCTACGCTGCCGCCATCGCGAGAGATCGTATCGGTAATAGTAAACTCCACGCCGCCCAGTTGAACTTTGTCGCCGATTTTAAGATTTAACTGAAGCAAAGTCTCAGGGTAAACCCAAGCTTTAGGCGCGGTGATAATTTCTTTTTCTGTTTTCGATTCGATGATTTTGTTGTTAGAAAGCTCTATCTCTCCGTAAAACGGAAAGTTGCCTTCAATAGCCTTAAGTTCAACTAGCCGAGAAGTCGTGGAGCTGGCGAGCATGGTGAAAGTTTCAGCGGTTCGGCTTTGTTCAAGAATATAAGGCTTTAAAAAGTCTTGTGTGATTCTATTTTCTTCTTCGGTCATTGGGCGGCGACCGCCCACCTCAAGATCGGCGGCTAGAATAGATTTAGATTTGCTTTCTAAAGTGGCTGATAAAGAATCTTTGAAGAGATCGAGCAATATGAAGCCGCTGAGTCCAATGGCGATATTGAGAATGAAAAATAAAGCGAACTTTTTATTATTCTTTATTTCTTTAGTTGCGGTTCTTAAAAGAGCGAAGAAATTCACGCATTGGCCTTTTGAGTTTCAAACGTCTTAAAGTCGAAAGATTTTTGGCAGCGCTCAGCAAGTTCATGATTGTGAGTGATCAGTACCAGGGCCATTTTATTTTTCTCGGCCAATTCAAAAATTAAATTCATAACAGAGTCACCACTTGCCTGATCAAGGCTGCCGCTAGGCTCGTCGGCAAGTAGTACTTTTGGATTTGTGACGATGGCGCGGGCAATAGCCACTCGCTGGTTCTCGCCACCGCTCATTTGATGGGGCATGTGATGCATGCGGTGATTAAGGCCTACGTTTGTCAAAGCTTCTTCGGCTTTTGCATGAGCCTTGTGGTCTCCTATTAACTCAAGCGGGAGGGCTACATTCTCAAGGGCAGTGAGATAAGAGAATAAGTAGAACTGCTGAAATACGATTCCAAAGTTTTCGCGCCTAAAAAGAGCTAATTCTTTTTCGCTCATTTTCGCAAGCGAGCGACTCAAAACTTTCACATCCCCACTATCGGGGCTATCAAGGCCTGCAATAAGTGAGAGAAGTGTCGACTTTCCGCTCCCAGAAGGGCCCACAACGGCTAGGGTTTCGCCTGGCTTTAAGACGAGAGAAATATTCTTTAATACCTGTATGGTTTTATCGCCTTGGATAAAACTTTTAGAAACAGCGCTCAATTCGATCAGTGGATTCATTTTTTTAATACTTTTTTTAAGAATTGGTGAACATTAGCGGCAATAATCTCGTGGCCCTTAGCATTGGGATGGATGCCATCCTCTTGATTGAGCTCTTTAATAGTGGCGACATCGGTGAGTAAGAAATTGAAGAGTTCAACTTTATATTTTTTCGCTAAGTCTGTGTAAACCTTCTCAAAATCTTTTTGGTATTTGGAGCCGTAGTTGGCCGGCATTTTCATTCCGAATAAAATGACTTTGATGTGGCTGTCTTGAGCCGTTTGAATAGTTTTGCTCAAATTTTTGTAGAGTTGAGCTGTCGGAATGCCTCGTAAGCCATCGTTAGCGCCGAGAGCCACCACTAAAACTTGCGGCTTTGTTTTTAAAAACCACTTCAGTCGCTGTGGGGCACTTGAAGACGTTGAGCCACTAATGCCCGCATTAATGACTTTTATGTCCTTTTGCCCCTCAGCATGGAATTTCTTTTCTACCAGCGCCGGAAAAGCCTGTTCTTTGGCTAAGCCATAGCCGTCGGTTAACGAGTCTCCAAGAACAACAATGGTGTAGTTGGTCGAAGAGGTGGGAGGTGGGGTAGTTAAGGCCGGTTTATTGTTTGATGGAGCGGCAAGGGATAAAGTTGAATAGAGGCCAAGAAGAACAATCAAAGAGTTAAAATTCATTGGGTTAGAGTAACAAAATCCTGGGATTTATCTAGACAAGTCTAGAAGTGTCGCAGACCATATTTGTATTATGGTTGAAAAAGATGCGTTAGATAAGCTCCAGGCTGAGGCGCAACGCGCCAAGGTTTCAGAAATACAAGTCAAAACCTTTATGAATCGAAACCTGATTAAAATTCGTGAAGGCACCAAAATATATTCGGCGGTTCAAACTTTAGCGACACACAAAATTTCGGGTGCACCGGTTGTGAACGCTAATGATCAATTGATCGGAATTATTTCTGAGTACGATCTGCTTTTGCAAACGGCACTCAAAGATGTTCTTCAGCCCATTGAGTACACGAAAAATCCGGTCACGGTTACACCAGAGACAGCCATTAAAGATGTTATTATTATTTTCTATAAAACAAAAGTTCGTTGGCTTCCGGTGGTGGGTGCTACTCATCAGGTTGAAGGTATTGTCACTCGTTTAGATATTTTAAATAAATTGTTATCAAAAGGTAAGTAAATGCGTCGCGAGTTTGTTTGGTCATCAATTACAATTACAGTGGCTTTGATTTTAGGTGGAGTCTTTGTGACTCCCAATGTTTTTTGGTCTTTTGTTATTATTGCTCCTTTGCTTTTTGTCGGCTGGCGCGATTTTTTGCAAACGAAGCACACCATCCGTCGAAACTTTCCGCTCTTCGGAAACTTTAGATATTTGTTTGAAGCTATTCGCCCTGAAATCAATCAGTATTTTGTTGAGTCGAATACGGATGGAGTACCATTCAGTCGCGAAGAGCGCTCTCTTGTTTACCAGCGCGCAAAAAAAGATTTAGATACTTTGCCCTTCGGCACGCAAAAGAATGTCTATGTGGATGGTTACGAGTGGCTGAGCCATTCTATTCAGGCTTCTCATGTGGATCCGAATCAACTTCGCATTGAAATTGGTGGCCCTAAATGCAAGCAGCCTTACTCGGCGAGCATTTTAAATATCTCGGCGATGAGTTATGGCTCTTTAAGTCAGAACGCGATTTTAGCTTTAAATGGCGGCGCTAAAGATGGTGGTTTTGCTCATAATACGGGCGAGGGCGGTCTCAGTCCTTATCACTTAGAGCATGGTGGAGATTTGATCTGGCAAATCGGTACGGGTTATTTTTCGGCACGGGCTCCGGATGGGACTTTTTCTGAAGAGCTTTTTGCGAAAAAAGCCGCGCATGAAAATGTGAAAATGATTGAAGTGAAAATTTCTCAAGGAGCAAAGCCTGGCCACGGCGGTATTTTGCCGGCGAAGAAAATCACTCCTGAGATTGCAGCTATTCGTCACGTGCCTATGGGCCAAGATGTGATTTCTCCGCCATCCCATTCGGCGTTTAATAATCCCATTGAGATGATGCAATTTATTGGGCGTTTGCGTGATGCGAGCGGCGGCAAGCCAGTCGGTTTTAAACTTTGTATTGGTAAGCGCCGTGAATTTATCTCGATCTGTAAGGCCATGGAGAAAACAGGTATTATGCCTGACTATATATCTATTGATGGCGGTGAGGGCGGAACGGGCGCAGCGCCTTTAGAATTTTCTAACTACGTCGGGATGCCTGGAGTTGAGTCCTTGGTGTTTGCGCACAATTGCTTAAAAGGATTTGGCGTTCGCGATCAAATTAAAGTTATGACATCAGGAAGAATTTCGTCAGGCTTTGATATTATTAAGCGTTTGGCGATTGGCGCTGATGCCATCTACTCGGCGCGAGCGTTCTTGCTATCTATTGGTTGTATCCAAGCTTTGCGTTGTCATTCCAATCATTGTCCGACTGGGGTGGCCACTCAGAACCCGAATCTTGTGGCGGGATTAGTGGTCACGGATAAAAGAATTCGGGCCGCCACATTCCATCGCGAGACCATGCGGGGAGTAGCTGAGCTTTTGGGTGCAATGGGACTCGATCACAGTCGTGAGCTACGACCTTGGCATGTGATGCGCAGAACGAATTCAACTGAAGTTCGTCACTACGGCGAAATCTATGACTATATAGAGAGCGGCGTTTTAAAAAGCGAAAGCACAGTGCCAGAAGAGTATATGCGCGCCTGGAAAATCGCCCAAGCCGAAAGCTTCCGCGTTTAGTAGAGGGTACCCGGTTCCTTTTCACATTTTTCGGACGGACGGTCGATATCCGGACGAGCGTTTGTCTGCTGTCAGTACCAAATCAGATATAAAATTTAAGTTCTTACATAAGGGTCAGAGTGGCCCTTTTATGTTGGTATCCATTTTGCTCTAAGAGCGTCCGTGAGTTATTAGAACGTTTATAAACAAATTTTAAGGGGGAAAAATGCTGCACTGGGGATCAAATGTCACTGGTTTGCGCGAACGCGCTCCAGCCGCACCTACAGAACGTCTTCTTGTTAGAAGATTAATTTTAGCACTTATCGCATTACAAACTGCATTCTGGTTACCTTACGCTAACGCACAAGAAGGTGATCCACGTCGTGAACATGAGCGCCGTGAACGTGAGCGTGAAGAGCGTCGCGAAAGACCTTCTCCGCCGCCACGTGAAGAGCGTCCACGCCCAGAACCTCCGCGTCGTGAAGAGCCGCGACCAACTCCTCCTCGAGAAGAGCGTCCTAGGCCGACGCCTCCGCGTGAAGAATCACGCCCAACTCCACCGCGTGAAGAGCGCCCAAGACCGACGCCACCACGCGAAGAGCCGCGCCCTCGCCCGACTCCGCCGCGCGAAGAACCACGCCCGCGTCCGACGCCACCAAGAGAAGAACCACGCCCAAGACCGACTCCGCCACGACCAGATCCACGTCCTCGTCCGGAACCACCGCGTCCGCGACCAGAACCGCCACGTCCTGGCCCAGATCGTGAGCGCGAACGCCGTGAACGTGAAGAGCGTGAGCGTCGTGAACGTGATCGTTGGGAAAGAGAGCGTCGTGATCGTGCAGAACGTGATCGTTGGGAACGTGAGCGCCGTGAGCGTGAAGAACAAGCGCGTCGTGAGCGTGAACGTCGTGAAGAGCAAGATCGCTGGGAACGCGAAGAGCGCGCCCGTCGTGAACGCGAAGAACAGGCGCGTCGTGAACGTGAAGAGCGTGAACGCCGCGAACGTGAATCGCAAAACGAAGTTCTCGCTTATGAGACAGCACTATTTAGATATTCGAAACCACACGACGATATGATGTGGAATCTGAGCAGCTCACCAACTGGAGCCGTAGTTGTAGATGAGTTAATCATCTCTAGCACTGGCACTGATGGCTTAAAAGGAGCAAATGGAATCGCCGGAATTTCGCAGGCTGTAGTTTACTACACCGACGGGACTCAAGTGGATCTCATTGCGCAATCTAAAGTGTTAAAAGATATTCACGTCAGAAAAAATCAGCTTCGTCTCTTAAGCGAGAACGATGAGATTGTAATTCCGCTCGACAATCGCCGTCTTGTGCACGCCGTGTACATAAAGGGCGATAGCTGGATTAATGCAGCGACACCGGTAGAACTTCTGTTCTCACTTGAGCGCCGTGGACTAGGACTACTTCCGTAATCAAAAAAAATAAGCTCGTCGGCCCTTAAGGGGCTGGCGCAGCTTGAGAGAAATAAAAAAGCCAGCTGCAAAGCTGGCTTTTTTTGTATCTAAATTGTCCGTCCGTTAAAATTCACGGACGCGTCATAAGGTATCCCGTACCTTCAATCTTTGATACGGAGACGAATGTTTTTTGGAGTGATTTCGATCAATTCGCGATCGTTGATCCACTCCATCGCTTTTTCAAGAGTCATTGGTTTAACTGGTACAAGCTTCACTTGTTCTTCTGATCCTGAAGCACGGTGATTCGTTAATTTCTTTTCACGAACACAGTTCACGCGAAGGTCGATACCTTTAGTGGCTTCACCAATGATCATGCCATCGTAAACATCTACACCAGTGCCGATGAAGAGAGGGCCACGTTCTTGGAGAGTATCAAGGGCGTACGGAGTCGTGCTGCCACCGCGGTCAGAAACCATGGCTGCTGTAGTACGGCTTTTAATATCGCCTTTATACGGCTCATAACCAGCGTACTGCGTGTTTAATAAACCAGTACCGCGAGTGTCAGTTAAGAACTCAGAGCGATAACCGATCAAACCACGTGAAGGAATGCTGAATTCTAAGCGAGTACGGCCAGAGCCTTTTGAAACCATGTTCATCAAAACACCACGGCGCTCGCCGAGCTTTTGATTTACAACTCCAGAGTAAGCATCTTCAACGTCGATCACCGCATTTTCCATCGGCTCGAGTTGGTTGCCTTGCTCATCTTTTTTGAAAATTACTTTTGGTTTAGAAATTTGGAATTCATAACCTTCACGGCGCATAGTTTCGAAAAGGACGCCTAATTGAAGTTCTCCGCGGCCCGTAACGTTCCAGACGTCCATCTGTGAAGACTGGCTCACGCGAATAGATACGTTATATAGAAGTTCGCGATCAAGGCGATCTTTAAGCTGACGAGAAGTAACGAGTTTACCTTCGCGACCTGCGAACGGACTGTCGTTAACCATAAATTGAACGCCAACAGTGGGTTCTTCAACGTTTAAGCGCGGAAGAGGGCGCGGATCAGTCACGCTCGTCACTGTATCGCCGATGTTGATCTCTTCAAAACCAGCTACGACGCCGATGTCTCCAGCTGAGAGTTCTTGAACCTGAATTTGGTCAGAACCTTGATAAGCAAAAAGACCTGTGACTTTAGTTTTTACGTTTTTATCGGCGCGGCAAAGAAGAACATCGTCACCAACGCGCACTTTACCAGAGCGAATACGACCAATAGCTAAACGACCTACAAAGTTATTGTAGCCAATGTTTGTTGTTAAGATTTGAAGCGGTCCATCTGGATCTGCTTTTGGCGGTGGAGTTTGCTCTAAGATCATATCAAGTAGAATTGAAAGATCTTTAGTTTTTACTTCAGGGTCAAGAGTCGCCATACCTTCACGAGCGATAGCGTAAACAATTTTGAAATCCGCCTGTTCTTCAGTTGCATCAAGGTCGATGAAAAGATCAAAAAGCTCATTTACAACTTCTTGTACGCGAGCATCTGAACGGTCGATTTTATTTACGCAAACCATAACACGAATGTTCTGCTCCAGAGCTTTTTTAAGAACGAAACGCGTTTGCGGAAGTGGACCTTCTGAAGCATCACAAAGAAGAATAGCGCCATCAACCATGTCGAGTACGCGCTCAACTTCGCCACCGAAGTCACTGTGACCTGGGGTATCGACGATGTTAACTTTAATGCCTTTATATTTGAAAGACGCGTTTTTTGCCTGAATTGTAATACCACGTTCTTTTTCAAGATCCATAGAGTCCATGTGACGTTCAGTGAGCTCGGCGCGTTCGTTAAACGTACCAGTTTGACGAAGAATATGATCAACGAGAGTAGTTTTACCGTGATCCACGTGAGCGATAATAGCGATATTACGAATAGGGATATTAGACATTGGCGCCTTTAATGTTGCTTATTAGTTTTTTGGAGCTGTTTTAATGGAACTTTCATACCCTTTTACCAGGCTTTCTACAATCTCTTGGCAAGATAAAATGTCATGTATCAAGCCAACTGACTGTCCAGCGGACCAAACTGTCTTCCAAGTGGGGTTACTGGCGGCATTTTCAAGTGAGCGCATGCCCAGAAAATGAATGAGCGGAACCGCATATTTCTTGGTGAGAGGGTGGTCTTTAAGGATTTTAAGGGCTAATGGCAGATCTGTACCGATTTTTTGTACGTACGGGGTATTAATAACCGCCGCCGGAGTGCCCGACACTCGCGTGGTCATGACAATATCTTCAGGGCTCGAATTTACTATGGCATCTTTATAGGCCTGATCGACCTGTGCTTCTTTAGAGGCGATAAAACGTGTGCCCACACTCACTGCCGAGGCACCCAAGATCAAAGCGGCGGCCATTGTGGGTCCGTCCGCTATACCGCCAGCGGCTATAACCGGAATGCTTAATTCTTTTTTAAGCCACGGAATTAAAACTAAAGGGGAGATCGGTCCGGCATGTCCGCCGGCGCCCGCGCTCACAGCGATGACGCCATCGGCTCCCATATCTTGAACTTTTTTAGCGTGCTCTAAATTCGTTACGTCGCTAAAGACTTTGGCGCCATTTTTATGAGCCTCTTCAATGACTTTTTTAGGGCTGCCTAATGAAGTGATAAAAAGATTAACTCCCGCATCCAGCGCGGCTTTCAGGTCTTCGTTCTGACGAGTATTGCTTTTATTGACGATAATGTTAATGCCAATGGGCTTTGAAGTTTTTTGCTTAATGCTTTTAACAACTCGCGCAAATTCACTAGCAGGTCGATAATTCAAAGTTGGAAACGTTCCGATGCCGCCGGCTTCAGAAACAGCGATCACCATAGCTTCGTTAGAAACTAAAAACATAGGAGCGCCAATAATTGGATAGCGAATACCTAACATTTCCGTGACCGGCGTTTTAATTTGATCGAGCAAAAGAACCTCTTTTTTATGAGGTATAAGGGTAACTGCTTACCTGGGGTGGGACAACTTTATTTTGCTTTTATGGTCTGCAGCCTGCTATTTATAACCCGAACCTAATCTATTTCAGGAGGCTCTATGGCTAAAACGAAAATTCAAACATCGGCTCAAACTTCAAGCGGGCTAGTTGGTAAAAAAGCCCCACAATTTAAATTGCCAGCGACCGGTGCGCAAACGGTGAATCTGAAAGATCTCGCCGGTAAAAAAGTCGTACTTTATTTTTATCCAAGAGATATGACTCCTGGGTGTACAATTGAGGGTCATGAATTCACTCAACTCAAAAAACAATTCGAGAAAAAGAACGCCGTCGTATTTGGCGTTTCTCGTGACGACATGAAATCACACGAAAAGTTTAAAGAAAAAGAATGTTACGCCATTGATCTGATCTCAGATGAAAAAAGTGAGCTTTGTAATGCTTTCGATGTGATTAAAGACAAAAACATGTATGGCAAAAAAGTAAAAGGTATTGAACGATCGACTTTCGTTATTGATGAAAAGGGCACGATCGTAAACGAATGGCGTAAGGTTAAAGCTGAAGGCCATGCCGAAGAAGTTTTAAAAAGCTTATAAGCATATAATTGCAATTCAGAATGTTTCAAAATGAGACGAGCGACCAGAAAGCCTCGTCTTTTTGCCAACTTCGGCCGATAATAAAGTATAATTTATTTTAGTTTATTAGAGGTTGGACGTGAGTTATCTTCGTAAGCTTTTCTGGGGAGCCATTTCCTCAGGTGTTCTGATGGTTTTTTCGGGCTTTTCAAATGCCCCGCAAAAACTTGTTGATACAGTTAAAACTCTCAAAGAAATTCAAAAAACAGCAGAAAAAAACAAACAAGCTATTGATGGTCGCTTTAATACCAGTGGCGAAGTGGTGGACCCACTTGAAGTGCCGAGAGCTGACGGCCGCAGCCGTAGAATGGCTGCTGTTAAAGAAGTGCCAGAAATAAAGTACGAAGAAAAACACGAAATCTACAATGACGAAAAATTCGTACTCATTAATGGCAAATACTATGAGTATCGTGCCGATCATATTTATATGGTGAATGGTGTGAAAACTTATTTCGTAGATAATAAGAAAATTATAACAACGAAGGATGTTAAAGACACAGAGTCAGGTTTAGATCGTATTCCGGCTCAAGCTTTAAACGCTTACGAAAAGGCTCGTGCGAAAGTAAGCGCTGATGGCGGTGCAGGTATTTTGTCTGCTGAAGACGCTCTGAAGAAGCTTCAAGACCTTCAGGGTATGACCGAAGCTCGAGATAACTATCTTGATACTTTAAGATCAGACGGCCAGTGATTGCACGTCTATCTAAAGGCAGGAATACCAGTGAGCTCTTGGCCCACAACTAAGCGATGCACGTCTTCAGTGCCTTCGTAAGTTTTCACAGTTTCTAAATTCAGCATGTGACGAATTACCGGATATTCATCGATGATCCCGTTGCCGCCCAGCATATCGCGAGCTTCACGTGCCACATCTAAGGCAATTTTACAGTTATTCATTTTCGCCATTGAAACATGATGTGGCTGCATGACTCCACGCTCTTTTAAGCGGCCCATTTGTAAAGCTAGCAATTGCCCTTTAGTGATCTCTGTTGCCATGTGAGTGAGTTTGGCTTGCGCTAACTGATAAGCAGCGAGTGGCTTGCCGTCGAAGAGTGTGCGCTCTTTCGAGTAGTGAAGGGCGGTGTGATAACACTGGTTAGCGGCGCCAAGAACGCCCCAAGCAATACCGTAACGAGCCTGAGTTAAGCAGCCCAGTGGACCTTTAAGACCTGTGACATTCGGTAAAATTGCATCTTCTGGTACAACACAATCTTTAAAATGAAGTTCTGAAGTGACAGAGACGCGAAGTGAGAATTTACCCTTCATCAGTGAAGTCGTAAAACCCGGCGTGCCTTTTTCAACGATAAAGCCGCGCACTTCTCCGTCAAGACGACCCCATACGATGGCGATATCGGCAACAGATCCGTTTGTGATCCACATTTTGTTACCGTTGATTTTGTAGCCGCCTTTTACTTTTTCAATTTTAGTGAGCATTCCGCCAGGGTTTGAGCCCGCATCTGGTTCAGTTAAACCAAAGCAGCCAATGATTTCAGCTTTTGCTAAACGCGGAAGATATTTATTTTTCTGCTCTTCGCTGCCGTAAGCGTGAATCGGATACATCACAAGTGAGCCCTGAACAGAGCAGAAAGAGCGAATACCAGAATCGCCGCGTTCAAGTTCGGCAGTTAAAAGACCATAAGCCACTTGGCCGAGTCCGGCACAGCCGTAGCCTTGAAGGTTTGAACCTAAAACGCCCATTTCGCCAAAGCGGGGAATTAAATGTTTCGGAAAGCTTTCAGAGCGGTGCGCTTCTTGAAGCGGCGGAATAACTTCATCTTCAACGAAGTCCCGAATTGTTTGGCGGACCATTTTCTCGTCTTCAGTAAGAAGGGAATCGAAATCCATATAATTGAGTGATTCGTACTTTGCCATGTGCTTGACCTCGTTTGCTAATGGTCTGATGATACTTGGAATGTCTTCGATTTACAATCGTGCCGAGATTATTGAGAAACGCTTTTTTTCGCTGGTAGAAAGTGAAAACCTTCCGCCTGCGCGTGTTCAAATTTACCTCTCAGACACTGATTTGCAACCTGAAGATGTCGTAGATTTATTTGAGTCGCAGGTGATCAGTCGCTGCCTAGACCTTCGTGCTAGAGAACTTAAAAACGAGAATCTTTGTTACTATACAATTGGCTCAAGTGGTCACGAAGGTAATGCCGTTTACGGGAAGGTTTTTCGCACAACAGATATGGCTTTCTTGCATTACCGCTCAGGCGGGTTTATGGCGCAAAGAGCAAAGGCTTATCCAGGTTCAACTTCTATTTACGATTCCCTGCTTTCGTTTGCGGCTTCTAGCGAAGATCCGATTTCAGGTGGAAGGCATAAGGTTTTTGGCAGTCGTAATCTTATGGTTCCGCCACAAACTTCAACCATTGCTTCACATTTACCAAAGGCTATTGGCGCCGCTTTATCTATTCAGCGGGCCAAAGATTTAGCTATTCCCTCGCTTTTACCTTCAGACTCCGTGGTACTCTGTAGTTTTGGCGATGCCTCTTCGAATCATGCGACAGCTCAATCCGCTTTTAACACAGCCGGTTGGATGGCTTACCAAGGTTTGCGTTTACCGCTGATCTTTATGTGTGAAGACAATGGTATTGGTATTTCCGTTCCGACTCCCGATGGTTGGATTCGTAAGAATTATGAAGCGCGACCCGGTTTGCAATATGTGTATGCGGATGGTCTTCATCTTCTCCATACTTATTTGGCGGGTCGAGAGGCCGAGCGTATGGCCCGCACTCACAAGCAACCCGTATTTCTTCATACATCGACAGTGCGTTTAATGGCTCATGCGGGAAGTGACCCGGAGTGGACATATAATGCCATGGAGAAAATTGAAGCCACTGAGAATAATGATCCGCTTTTACACTCGGCACGAATTTTAATTGAAAACGGAATTTTGAACTCAAAAGAAATTTTAGATCTCTATAAAGGTGTGCGCGAGCGAGTCACGAAGGTTTCAAATTATGCAGTGACTCGCCCGAAATTGAAGCGTCCACAAGAAGTGCGCGCTTCAATCACAGCTTGTACAGAGCCTCGGGCCACTCCGGATATTCCAAGTGATGCTGAGCGTGCGGCTCTGTTTGGTCGTGATTTTGAAAAAATGAGTACGACTCCGCAGCATATGGCGAAGTTAATTAATTACGGCTTAGCTGATATTTTGCTTCGTTATAAAAACTCTGTAATTTTTGGCGAAGACGTAGCGGCAAAAGGCGGCGTGTACAACGTCACCGATGGCCTCTTTAAAAAGTTCGGCGCACGTAGAATCTGGAATTCTCCACTCGATGAAACTTCGATTCTCGGCACAGCTATCGGTATGGCCCATAATGGATTCGTGCCCATTCCTGAAATTCAGTTTTTAGCTTATGTTCACAATGCTGAAGATCAATTGCGCGGTGAAGCCGCGACTCTGGCTTATTTCTCTCAAGGTCAGTTTACAAATCCGATGGTTATGCGCGTGGCAGGCCTCGCTTACCAAAAAGGTTTTGGTGGACACTTTCATAACGATAACTCGCTCGCTATTTTCAGAGATATTCCTGGTTTGATTTTGGCGATTCCATCAAACGGTGCTGATGCTGTAAAGATGATGCGTGCTTGTGTGCGTGAAGCCAATGCCAATGGCCGTGTTGTTGTATTTGTTGAGCCAATTGCTCTTTATATGACAAAAGATCTTCATCAAGAAGGCGATAAAGGGTGGAGCTTTTCATACCCGGATATTGATGAAGAAATTAAAATTGGCGAGATTGGTATTCATGGCGATGGGCGCGATCTCTGTATTGTGACTTACGGTAACGGAACTTATTATTCACTTCAAGCGGTTAAAGAACTCGAAGAGAAACACGGAATCAAAGCACGTGTTTTAGATATGCGCTGGCTGAACAACGTGGACTGGAAAGTTCTCACTGAACAAGTTTCGCAATGTAAAAAACTTCTCGTCGTTGAAGAATGCCGTAAAACAGGTTCGTTCTCTGAGTATATTGTTTCAGGTTTAGTTGAGCGCTCAATGTCTCATCGCGGGCAGCGCTCGATTATGAATGAGCTCCCTCAGATTCGTATTTTAGCGGCAGATGATTGTTTTATTCCGCTAGGTTATGCGGCGGCGGCAGGTCTGCCTAAGAAAAATGAAATCTTGCAGGCTGCCGGTGAACTCTTTGAAATCTTAGAGCTGCAAAATCTCAGCAATGATTTGAATGGATTGTGGGGAGAATTATGAGCGCAGCGAATGTGACTAGTTCGACTCCCGCTAAAAAACGCATTGTAGTTATTTGCCCAGGCCGCGGCTCTTATACAAAAGAGACTCTTAGGTACTTAGAAAAAGCCAAAGGTGAGGCCTCGCCCGCCATGCGTGATCATCTTATTGGCTTTGTGAAAGATCTCGATGAAAAACGTGACCTGTTGAATGAACTCACCATTACGGAACTTGATTCTGCTGAGACATTTAAACCGCAAATTCACACTAAAGGGGAGCATGCGAGCCCGCTGATTTACGCTTGCTCGTATGCTGACTTTCAGCTGATCAATCGGGATAAATACGAGATCGCCGCTGTTTGCGGCAATTCAATGGGCTGGTATTTAACCCTAGCTTTTGCTGGTGCCCTTAGTCGTGATGCGGCCTTTACTTTGATTCAAACAATGGGCTCGATGATGAAAGAAAAAATCATCGGGGGCCAGATTATATATCCGATCATAGATGAGAACTGGTTTATGAGTGAGTCTAAGCGCCGTACAGTTTTTCATCACATCGAGGCAGTGAATGCTTCGGGTGCAGGGCGCGTTGAGCTTTCAATTGAACTCGGTGGCTACTTAGTTATTGGCGGGGACTCTGGTGGGCTTCAGGCGCTTATGAAGGCTCTACCTAAAGAAGGCGATTATCCTTTTCAGTTGATTAATCATGCGGCATTTCATACTTCGCTTCTTAGAGAAACATCTGAGAAGGCTTTCGCGAGCTTAGGACAAGATTTGTTTCAAAAGCCAATGCTCCCAATGATAGATGGCCGGGGAGCAATTTGGCAGCCATATTCGACTCGTGTGGATTCACTTTATGAATACACTTTAGGACATCAAGTTTACGCCCCTTATGATTTTACGAAAAGCGTGACGGTAGCGTTAAAAGAATTCTGCCCAGATAATATTGTTTTACTTGGACCAGGCTCATCATTGGGTGGCTCGATTGGCCAGATTTTAATTCAGAACAAGTGGCAGAATATCACTTCAAAAGCCGATTTCGTCGAAAGACAAAAAAAGGACCCATTCCTATTGGCAATGGGTCTGCAAGATCAACGAAAATTAATGCGTTAATTAAATAGGACGGTGAACACGTTTGCATTTTGCAACTGTGTCGACTTTGGCTTTTTCGAATTCCGCGAGAGCTTGCAAAACTTCAGTGGCTGATTTGCCGCTTGGTTTTGTTTCGATTTTTGATGACCAGCCCTGAATGTGATACTGCACTTCGACGCCGGCCGCTTTATCTTCGGCTGACAAAGATCTTTCTCTGAACATTAAGTAGGCGCCAACAGATTTTTGTTTGGCGGTGAATCCTAAATCGGTCGCTGATTTAATTTCTACATCCGGATTTTTAGCTACAAAAGCCAGTTCAGCATTTACATCTTGGTAAACGATGTATTCAAGGTGCTCGTCGATTTCAACTACGGCTTTATCAGAAGAACAGCTAAGGTAAGAACCATTGTCGCCAGCCGATGCTCCTTGAGCAAAAGCCAAAGCGAGACCTAGAATTGCGATTTTCGTTTTCATGGTATTTCCTTAAATTATTTGAGGGCACTCATGCGAACATCGACTGGCATAGAAATCTGGCAGGCTTGGGCTCGAGTCGGTCCAAAGCCCGTGTGTGCATCTGAGTAATTAGCATATAAGGTCATTTTACCAAATGATTGACCTGGCGTAAGAGTCAGGTTCCAGCTGTATCGATATACTATTACAGCATCGTCAGAATCGGCTACAACCTCTTTGCTAATAAGTTGAATCTGCTGATTTGCTGGATCAAATGTTCCGAATTCCCATATAGATGTTCTTACGTTGAAAGCATTCCAATTCAAGCTCGTACTAGAATCTAGTGTTTCAGTAATCGTAAGGTGTTCTACGTCTTGAGCTTGATATCCGACCGGTGCAAAGTTTCTGCGCTCGCTCCAATGACTGAAAGTCTGTGCAGCTATATATAAACATCTGTCGCCGCCAGAAGATTCTGAAATGCCTAACGATGTATAGTTTGGGTAAAAAATTGTAGCTTGGTATTGTAATGTTTGACTTGAGAGTGCTTCAAGAGCGTGCTTTTTGCTAATTGATACGTCAATCGCTTTATTCAAGCTATTTGAGGCTTGAGTGCATTCGGCTGATTTTTTGTGTTCAAGAATGAGAACCTTTTTTTGTTCAATCGAATGCTTAACCATTTGAGCGGCATCGAGACCACAATAACGAATGGTTTTAAATCCACGCACTGCGATTTCTTTAGCTAAATCAGAGCCCGATAAAGACACCAAATTGTTGATCTCAGCTGCTGCAGCGCTCTTTTGTGCTAACTTCTGCTTTCTTAATGATTGAAAGCTAGTGTTTTGACTCGCAGCAAAAGCTTGAAGTGAAAAAGTGGTGAGGATTATCGCAATTACGGGCTTGAACATAAAATCTCCGATTACTTCTTAGCAACTAAGCTAGCGTTGATTTCATCGTACTCTTTAGTCATGAACGCTTTAGCGGATTCGCCTTGTTTACGAACTGCATCGATCACAGTGCGAGCTTCAATAAGTTGTCCCGTCTTCATAAGCATAGCTACGTAAGAGTGTACAATTGTAACTTGAAGTGAATCAGGCTTATTAACAAGCGCGATATCGTAATAACGAGAAGCTTCTTCCGTGCGATTTTGTTTTTCTAAAAGCTTTGCATATTCATATGAAGCTTCTGAGCTGATGCCGCCAGCTTTGAAATATTGAGCAAAGTTAGCATCGGCTTTTGCGACTTGACCTGAGCGAGCTTGAAAGCTTGCAAGTTCAGCTGTGATTTCTAGGTTCGACGGGTCTTTAGCTTGCAATTGAGCCAGTGCTGTCTCAGTACAGTCTTGTTTAACGCGCGAGATGCAAATATCAGCAATACGGCGTAAATCTTCAGAAGAGGCTTGGCCCGCAAACTGTTTCAATTTTAACGGAAGAATTTCAGAGGCGGCTCCGCCCCAGTTTCCGCTGTGAACAAGTGCCACGACTAGAAAAGCTGAAATCGCGCTGATAACTTTAACGCTCTTTTTATCAACTTTTTGATCATAACGGATTTGTGGCCCCTCAGCTGTATAGCCGCAGTTATCACAAACGATTACCATTTCACTCATACGTTTGCTGTTCACTTCGCACTGGCAACGTGGGCAGCTTGTACTCATCATATCCATTTTAAACCTCATAACGTTAAATCATCGAACAGGCTTACTTGAGCAACCGGTGTTCCATGATCTGGGAGCCGTATATTAGAGGTGGTAAGCTCGGGCGCAGAATTTTTACAATCCAATGCCTAAATAAGCGACAGTTTGCGCCCATTACCGGTGGAGCCAATAGCTTAAAAGTTAAAACATTCTGCTGCATACAGACGACGTTCGATAGTGGGCAAAGGCGAGGGGTGTACCTCGTGCCCGTTATCGAACGTCGTCTGTATGCGTAACTACTTCGTTGATCTGCCGCTAAATTTATAAAGAAGCTGGCACTGAGCGTCCCAGCACTTTATCGCATATATTTTTAAAACCTTCGCGAAGGTTCTTTTTATCTTCAGCTTGTCGCTTGATGACTTGTGCACCAGCTGCACCCACTGCTGCGACTCCCGCCACGCCAGCAGTTGCAGCTCCATAAGATGTTATGAAACTCATGTAGTCCTGGTGAAAGAAGAAGAACGGAATATATGTAGGATAAGTCAGCCAAGAATAAACAATGCTGTATTTGATCTTCGCCATTAAGGTGTCCATAGGTCGCACGCCTACAGACATCATAATTCGATCTAGCCACCAAGAGAAGACGGCTGTAGCCGCTGACGTTAAGAAGAAGAACAAATAAGTCGTCCAAGGCATTGTCACTTGCCAGATATAATATTGACCCACAAAACCAACAGTCATAGCTGTCCAAACAGTTCTCATCTTGAGTTTTATACTAGTTACGAAATCTTGGTAAAGCGGGATATTACGTTTAGCCCAGTTACCCAGTCCAGGCTTGAACGCAGACGGATCCATTGGGGACTCGAGAACGCGAAGGGTATTTCGAATCGATTTACCTACGAAAGTATTAGATTGCGCTATATTTGACTGACGTAAGCGCTGGAATACTCCTGGCTGCTCAGGTGATGTGAGTGAAACTACCGAAGAGTTGCTCACAGTCATCTCTGTGTACTTCTGAAGATAACTGTCTGCATAGAGGTGAGCTGTAAATTGCAGTTGCTCAAAAGGTGAGAGCGCGCTCACATAGTTTTTAAGCCCTTCATTTGTTGTTAAAGAGCTTTCAACATCCTTTTGTGCGGCTTCTTTTGAAAGTGAAACGAGCTGACTTTCTTCACCAGGTAACTGATGTACACCTACTATGGCGCTCAGCTCTTTACGATAGGCTTCTTTGTAAATAATCTGCTCAGAAGAGGTCAGCTCTTGCTCTGGAGAGCGGGCGTTACGCAACTGATTTTCGCTCACTGCTGCCAGAGCTTTTTTATGAGCTCGTGCTATTTGAATACGTGAAAGCCAATCTCTTTTTTCTGGCTTCCAATTAGCCACTTCTTTTTGTTTTGCTTCAGCCGCAATAGCTTCTTTTGTTAAATTCAATCGAGCGACTTCGCTATCGAACGGAGTGATTTCTTGGCTGCCAAATTCGCTAGCAATAAACTCAGGTAACTTCTGAGCTACGGCTTGAGCATGCTTTTTCATTTCAGCTTCTGTTGGCATTAAAATATTCTCATCGCCTTGTAAGTTTGAGTAGAGTGACTGACGGAATAGGCGTGAAGCTAAAAGTGCGGCTTGTGGTTTATCCTGCGCTCCTGGCCAAAGCTCTGAATATTTAACGACCGTACCTAAGAGATCACCCTCATAACTTAAGAGAGTAAACATTTGACGAGCTTCTTTTGCTTCACGCCAATTATTTTTAATATCGAGAGGATTCATGATTGAGCGCAAAAGAAATTGATGTTTTGCGCGCAGTTCTTTTAAGAGCTCAATAGACTCAGTTAAGATTGGGCTTGGGGTTGTGGCAGACATTTTTTCAGCCATACGAATCGCTTTTTTAACAGATGATCCGAGAAGACCCCAGCGAGCTGTTTCAAAAATAAAATTATCGTTCTTAGCTTCTGGAATTTTATTCTTGTCGACTTTAAATCCCATCAACTGGGCCAGACTTCTCGCCAGTGAAGGGGCGCTAAAGAGGAATTCTTTCTTCGATGGTAAGCCTCTTTCAACAAGCATTTTATCAATACGAATTTCTAGGCGGCGAGTGAGCTCTGATTCATTGGTGGCAATAGCTGGGTTCTTGCCTTCAGCGCGCATTTGAGCTTCGATTTCTGGGCGCAAGTCTTCGAGAATTTTTTGACGCTGGCTTGAAGAGTATGAATATGCACCTGATACGAAATAGGCGGAAAGGTTTCGCATAATTTCGCTAGTGATAATATTATTCATATTTTCATTTCCACCACTGAAATCTTTTTGAACTCGCTCTCGCATATTATCGCCAAACACTTGCGCAGCCCATGGAAAGAAAAACGGACTTACAAATAGCAATTGCAGAACAACGAAGGCGGTGTCGATTCCACCCAGGATTAAAACTCCCAATACAAATGTTTGGAAGTTGGATGCGATAAATTCATTCTGTTTTCGTGAGTAGATAAACGTGTATTCAAGAAATTTGCGAATCAGGCCATGAGGAGACGAGCCTTCTTTACCAAAGAATTTATCAGCTCCATACTCAATAATATAACCAGAAGCTGTGCTGATTCCTGAAGCCAGAGTGGCTAATCCATGAGTAAATACGTCAATAGATTCTTTAAAGCCACGCTTAGCTTTAAATGCAACAGATGAGCGGTCAATGGGAGCTAATCCTTTTTCTGCTCGGGCTTGGTCTTGGCGGGATTCGATAAAAGCTCGACGCTCTTTCATACGTTCTTTAAGAACAGTGTATTGGGCCACGATGCTAGTGACGGCCACCGCGCTCGTGATTTTTGAAACGATAAGAAGTCGCTCAATAACATCAGGACTTAATAAATCGCTGGCTACAGCTTGCGGCAATAAAAGATTTTTTAACTTATCTAAAGATTTCCATTTGCTGATAAGCTCAGACTCTGATCGATTCGGACGATCAAGGTCTAATCCTGTTGCGTACATTCCAAATACAGCAGTGCTGCCGCGAGGCAAACTAACTGGCGGGACTTCAACGTTTGTTTTTGATTGGCGGGCTCGCTCGAACTCTGCCTTAAGTACGCTGGGCTCGTTGCGCAGTTGAGACATGCGAATCGATAAAATATTAGTTTGATAAACTTTAGAAAGATCTCTTAAAGATTGTAAATCTAGAGTCTGGCTCGAGCCGTTATTCGTACGTAAAGCTAAAACCTCGAAATCGCTATCGAGAGTTGCATTCACCGTGCCAGCCCATCCTCGTCCGAATAGTGGTAAAAAGAAAATAGGTACAGGTGCAGGAGCACGATGACGTAGGGTTGACTCATAAGTAAGAAGCGACTTGTCGATAAAGAACAATCCTTGGTCGGCGGCATCCGATTCGCCTCCCGCTTTTGCTTTAAAAAGTTCTTCTGAAGAAGCTTTAAAAATTAAAAATTCTGATGTTTCAAATAAAGGGCGAAGAGGAGCATGAATTGTTAGTGCTCTTTTTGATTGCTTGATTTGAATTTGCAGGCCATTGCTAGTTGAGCGAGATTGAGTCAAGTCAGCTGAATGAGCCTGGGTCGTCGACCAATTTTGATCAGCCATAAAATAAGGCGAGTTATCAAGAATAGGATCTTGTGCATCAAAAGGACCGTAGGCAGGTGTCTTCCAAGAGCTTTGCTTAAATTTCTCGAAAACTGGATCATTAGAAAATTGAGTGGGAATTTCTGCGTTTTGCTTAGGCAGTGCAGGTAGTGGTTTTTGAAGGGCTTGTACGGGTAGAGCTATTATTAAGCTCAAAGATAAAGCTAAAACGCGCTTGAAGGCTTTTGAGTGCAATTTCATGAAAATCTCCAGATTTAGTACTAGGCATAACAATATGCAAAAGGGTCACCTAGATACCGTTTGCTATGAGCTCGGGCAACCCTTAGGCAAAATTAGTTAAAATATTGATTTCACAGTGAAAAAATGTCCTATAATATTTTTCAGTACAGGTTGCAAAATGGGGTCAAAAAAGGAGCTGTCTAATGTGCCGAAAATGGTCGCTGTCCACGGGGACGATTGAGTTACTTTTAGCCGTATCTATAGCTGTCTTACTTCAGGGCTGCGCTCGCTCACCCATTAAGTCTGTTGATAAAGCCATGAGAGTCAGTCAGTCAGGCCTCACCTATGAAGATGATCTCAGTTTTGCAGGTTTTGAAAAGGCGATAACGATTAATATCGAAGCCTTGAAGAAAAATAATCAAGAGACTCTGATTTTTGGTCCGTATTCCATTAACAAAAAAGATTATCTCACCGCACTTGAAAGTCTCAAAGCTAATGTGACTCAAGATTTAAAAGCAAATGTCCCAGGCCAACCTGTTTTTGTCTCAACACAAAAAAATCTTGCTGAAAATTTTGTTCAGCTTGAAGTCTATGGTGGTGATAACTGGGGTGATATTTTTATGACCTCTTACTTCGAGCCTATTATTTCAGGAGCCTTAAAAAAAACGAAAAAGTACACTCAGCCACTTTATGGGCTGCCTGAAGATATGGTGTTCGTAAAAGTCTACGATTTTGCAGAGCGCTTTCCGCAGCTGCTGGCGAGACCAGAAGCTTTGGCCAGCCAAAAGTTTCGTGAAGGCTTAAGAGGTCGGGTGGTGAAATCAACAGAGCCGTCTCTTCCGCAAGTGGTGCCTTATTACCCTCGTGCGGGAATAGATTCGACCGAAATGCCTCTGAAAAAAACATCCAAAATTATTGCATGGGTCGACCCGGTGGATGCCTTCTTTTTACATATTCAAGGTTCGGGCCGCGTGCAAATTGAAGGTGCTAAGGCGAGAGAGATTCGCGTCGCCTATGCTGGTCAAAATGGACACGATTACGCGGCTATTGGTCAGTTTCTTTTTGATCTGATTCCGAAAGAGAAAATGAGTTTGCAGAAAATTGAAAGTCATTTGCGCTCATTACCACCAGATCAAATGCAAGAGCTGATGAATAAAAATCCAAGCTATGTATTTTTCACGTCAACAGATAAAAAAGCGGTGACGTACTTTGGTAATGAAGCTCAAGCCGGAAGAACAATTGCCACAGATGCAAAATATTTTCCGAAAGGGGCGCTTGCACTTCTTGAATTTGATCACCCAGTTTTTGCTTCTGCGACCTCTGAAGAGCCCAGTGAATTTAAGAAAGTTTCACGTTTCGTCTTTGATCAAGACACGGGCGGGGCGATAAAGGGACCAGGCCGGGTTGATTTGTTCTGGGGCTCTGGGCCAGAGGCGAAACAGCACAGTGGAGTCATAAAAAATCGCGGCCGACTCTACTATTTATTCCCAAAAGCCTTTGTAACGAAATAGGCTTCGAGGTAGTCTTTTGAGCTCTATGAAAGCGCCGGTTTCGGCGCCATCCAATTTTTTTAGGAGGCAACATGAAAAGCAAAAGTCTATTAGCAGTTTTTTCTCTACTTTTTAGCACAGCGCTTATCAGTGGGTGCGCATCTGGCGGCAAGGATAGAGGATCAAAAGCCGACAAATCCACTCCGGTTTATTATGCTGTAGCCGTTTTAAATCCAACTGCTGGTAACACAGTTAGTGGAGAGGTCCATTTTTCTGAAGGTTTTGGAGAAGTTAAAGTTATGGCAAAGCTCAAAGGTCTTCCGCCTAATAGTGAGCACGGTTTTCACATTCACGAATTTGGCGATTGCCGAGCCGCGAACGGTTCATCAGCGGGTGGTCACTATAATCCAGCGACTCACCAGCATGGCGCACCAAACAGTGAAGCTCGTCACGCTGGAGATTTAGGTAATATTAAATCAAATGCAAAAGGTGAGGCCACTTTGAAACTTGAAATGCGTAATATAAGCCTCTCAGGTACAGCGAGTCCAATCGTGGGTCGCGGAATGATTGTACATAAAAACCCAGATGACCTGGTTTCTCAGCCCACTGGCGGAGCTGGTGATCGTCTGGCTTGCGGTGTTATTGGTGCAGTAGAAAAATTGTAATCAGCGAAGTATCGCTGAAGTTGAAAATAGATGGAGACCTGAACTTGTCTAAAACTCTTCTTACCGGTGTTAAGCCGACACACATTCCTCACTGGGGTAATTACTTAGGTGCTATTCGCCCAGGTGTTCAGCTAATGAAAGACTTTGATCGCTCAGTATTATTTATTGCTGACTCGCACGCATTAACAACCGTGCAAAATGCAAAAGATATGAAAGAGTACACTTATCAAGTCGCCGCCACATGGATCGCTTGCGGAGTGGATCCTAAAAAATCTATCGTTTATAAACAAAGTGCGGTTCTTGAAGATTTTGAACTCAGTTGGATTCTTTCGTGTGTGACTCCAAAAGGTTTTATGAATCGAGCTCATGCTTATAAAGCGCGCGTGCACGAAAACGAAGCGGCGGGTAAAACGGGTGATGATGTTGATGCAGGTATTTCAATGGGTCTTTACAGTTACCCGGTTTTGATGTCTGCAGATATTTTACTCTTCGATACAAATGTAGTGCCCGTTGGTGAAGATCAAGTTCAGCACGTTGAATTTGCTCGCGATATGGCGCAAAAATTTAATCGCACATTTAATACAGAAGCTCTTGTTTTGCCGAAAGCTCATGTTCAACTGAAGAAAAATATCCCTGGGCTTGATGGTCGTAAGATGAGTAAAAGTTATGGCAATCACATACAATTGTTTCAGGATGAAAAATCTCTTCGTAAACAAATTATGAAAATCACGACAGATTCGACTCCGCCTGAAGTGCCGAAAGATCCGGCGACGTCTTTGATTTTTGATCTTTATAAAGAATTTGCTACTGAAGCGCAGATCGCTGATCTCGACGCACGTTATCGTCGAGGTATTGGGTGGGGCGAAGCTAAACAGGCTCTCTTCGAGGCTGTTTTAGAACACTTCAAAGAAAAAACTGACACCTTTAATCGCCTCTTGGCCGACAAAGGTGAGCTTGATCGTATTATGGCTGATGGAGCTGATCGCGCACGAGAAGTGGCGCAAAAAACTATGGCCCGCGTTCGAGCTGCCACAGGCTTTTAATCGGCGTACCAGTTCGCTGACTCATTGTAAAAACACTCGACAATTCGCCAGACTCCTTGTGTAGTTTCAACTCGGGGGCTTTATGAAATTTTCTACATCAGTTTTATCTGTCCTTTCATTTTTAATAAGTGCAATTCTTTTAACGGCATTTTCATCGATTACACTAGCCGCACCTTATGATCTGCCAGGCGAAAGAATCTGGGAATCTCAAACCCAAACTCTTATCGAAAGACAAGAAGAAGGCGCTTGGATTGTAGAGGCTTTTTCTGAAGCAGCGACGACACTTCCGAGTAAAACGGACCGTTGGTACTTTCAAAAAGCCTCAGATTCAGCCGCTTTTATCGAGCGCTATTTAAATCGTCGCCCACAATTACAGCTTCGCGAGAGCTTCAGCGAGGTCACGCCACAGTTCCGCACTGAGATGGCCAGTGAAGTCATCTGGAAAAGTGAGAAGGTTTGGGACGAACTTTGGGAGCAAAAGTACGCCGACTGGGTTCAGTCTTCAGTTTCAAAAACATTCTTCAATGATAATAAAGTGGCAACAGATTGCGCCGATGTTGCAATTGCCACACGCTGGATTTTTGCCCGCATCAACAAATTGCCAGCAGGACAGAATTTAGCTTCGGGTAAAGCATTTTTCACCAATGAATCAATGCGCCCTGAATGGACTCGTCTCGCCGCTCACGCGGACTGGACAAAAGATCGTCGTTTTCGAGCGGCCCTCGATTACGTTTTAAATCTTACTTATACACACTCACTTTACCGTGATAGCTATCCAGTAGAAATTAAACCAGGTTCTTTTAAAGCCGGCACTCATCACTTGCATTTATCAGGAGCCAGCGGCCACACTTTGCTCGTTCGTGAAGTGAATGAAACTTCAAATGCGCGATTGCCAGTTTATATTATCGCATCAACAATGCCGCGAGCCGTGCGTGAGCTCTCTGAATATTCATTTTTCTACACTGAGCAGCCTAAAGAATCAGATGGCGGATTTATGAAAATTCGTTGGCCGCTTAAAGATTCTACCGGCCGTTGGACTTTGAAATCTCGTGAATCAATGCCGAATTTTTCTAAAGAGCAGTATGACCCAGCGTTTATGAATGGCAACACAACCTTTGCTTTAGCTATTTACAAGCATATCAATCCTCAGTTCGATCCGCTTTTACGAGTGAGAGAAAGTTTCGATAGCCTTGATTCTCTAGTGAAAGAGCGAGCCACTGCCGTTGAAGATGGTTTTAAGTTTTGCTCAACTCATGATTGCTCTCCCGGGAGCGACAATTACGAAAACTGGTCTACGCCTTCACGCGATAAGCGTATTTTAGCTTTTATCAAAGACATATCAAAGTATGTGGATCAACTTCAAACTGTGGTTCCTGAAATTGTTCCGGAGTGGGAAGCCTTTCTTAAAAAGCCAATCTTTACTTTAAATAATGTTTCTTACAAAATTTCATTGCTATATTTTGTTTGGAAGTCTGAACTTTACAGCTCTGATCCGCGTCGTAGTCTTGCTGAGCGCTGGAATTTTGACCCGAACACTTTTGCCAAAACTGTTTTGCTGCAAGCGAATGAAATTTATCATGAGCGCGAGAAGATCGTTGCAGTTAACGCTTGTTACGGTGATGCGGGCTGCACACCAGATTCAGAAGCTTTCAGCAAATATCAAACTTACGATCTTGATTCGGGTTTACGTAAGCGTGCCGTTGCCGTCGATGGTTATTGCCTGAACGTAGAGATTGAGCAATGTGAAGAAGCTAAAAAAGAGGCTGGCGAAAAATTAAATCTTTCTGATGCTAAATCTTTGGGTGAACTTAAAGAAATATCTTTTTGGCTGAACTCAGATCCTCGCCATGGCAAAGGAGTTCGCGAAGGAGCTTTGCGCTCGCAGTTGCCTCATGTGACTCTAGACTCTTCGGTTGAAGATTTAATTGAATCCGATTCTAACCACACTTTCGTTAGAACTAAAAAGGCTACGGTTCTTCTGAAGCCTGATATGACGACAGCGTGGGAAGAAATCTACATGTCACCACTAAAAAGCCATTTTAATCCAAAGACTTCATCAGTTGTTTGGTTTAATGAACAAGGGCTTTATGCAAGAAATAGTTTAGGTCAGAAAGCGACTTTAACTGCAGCCTACGGCGAAGCTATGTCTGTAAGATGGTTGGGCCCGAGCCTATTTGTTGTTAAGACGAATCAAGACAACGCAAAAGCCTCTCTTTATAAATATGATTTAGCTGAGACGATCACATTTATTAAAGACCTCGAGCATTTTGATATTGGATATTTTAATGATCACTCGGTGGCTTATGATCAGAAATGGTTTTCGTATACAGAAGTAAATAGCAAAGGTGAGTTGCAGCTCTATTATTTCTCGACGAGCGGCGAGGTATTTGCTCCGCAGCATCTGGCAGTTCAAGATCCTGATGCTGATATAAATAGAATTAATAAAGTCGTCAGTGTCACAGGCGATAAAGCCGTACTTTATTATGCTCTCAAAAACCCAGAGCTTTATAGAATGGCAAAGGTCGATTTAAAGACAGGGCGCCTTTTGCAGCATTTCGATTTTACCTATGGAATGGTTTTCTTTCGCTCTGATTCTCAGTTTGTTGTGCTGAAAATCACCGATGTTATTGGTTTGAGCGAGCTGATTCAGTTTGATTCTCAATTGAAGCCACAAACCGTTTCTACAGGATATGGATTTAGTGGATTTGATACCTCAGGCGATTATTTTGCCGTATTTGGCTCAGCGTTAGGTGCCTATCGTGTTGATGGAACAAGCTTTGAAACTTACAAGTATGCACAAGCCGGCGAGATGGTTATTTCGGCATTCCGCGGATTCGTTGTTTCATTCAGCGGTGAGGGAGGCGGAAAGATAAGAAACTTCTCTAGCGGACAAGAGTTGCCTGTGAGTCTTACCGTCGCTTCATCATGGTGGAATGGCTGGCCAAAGATGGCTGTAGCACCAGTTAAGTCTAAGCCCTGGCATAATTTTGTCGACCTTGAAGGTGCCGCGACTTACTTGCCGTTCTTTACCTTCCATACCGATACGTTCATGGGTTTATGGGTAGAAAAACGCCAAGGTAACTTAGTCGCCATCAGCACCGGAATTAGCGAGCAAGCTTTAATAGTGCGACTGAAATAGGATCAGTCGCAAACGGTAATGATATTAAACTTTAATAAGCCAGGTGAGCAGTGCTACTGCCACAGACAAGCTGCTAACGAAAAGCACCCCAAGACGAGATTGGGTTCTAAATTCTGATTCAATTATCTTCTTATCGATATGATGCTCAACAATAGATATTCGATTATCTATTTGTTCTTTAAAAACCGAAAAATCTGCTTTCGTCACTAGATCTCCCTCAATTGCATCCAAAACCATTTGAACTTGAGCTTCAGCCTGATTTCTTTCAAATCCTGCTGCCTCAAGACTCCTAATATACTTCATTGCATTCGACATCGCTAGGCTCCTTTTTTAAAGTTTTCATTGCAATGATGGCGCATACCTTCTTAAGCATTTTATGCGGAGGAGAGCGGTCGGCGGATGAAATTACGGACACTGCAAAGCGGGCAAATCGGACGTATTAATAGGCAACTATTAGTGGGTCTGGATCAGATGACCGCATTCAGCAAAATAGCCGTCTCCAGTGGCTAGTTTTGAACTAAAAGCGAATTAGAAGGAAATAGAAGCCTATTTTGCTGAATACGGTTGTTTCGTCTTTGATGGGCGTCTGTCAGTATGACAAGTAATACGGATGAGATAGGAACAGATTGCGATTTAAACCACTACCAACAATTACATTCGTAGGCCTAAAACACACATTAAATATGACCGATAGATTTTTCTGCGGGCGACTGGCGCCCGCAAACTACATCTGGCGAACGCGTTTATCTACGGCCAGTGCGGCTTCACGTAGAGCTTCAGGGAAGGTCGGATGGGCGTGGAAGGTTCGCGCCATATCTTCAGAGCTTCCGCCAAATTCCATAATCGTCACGGCTTCAGCAATAATATCTGAAGCGCGCGGGCCGACAATGTGAACACCAAGAAGTTTATCAGTCTCAGCGTGAGCCAAAACTTTAACTGATCCATCAGTTTGACCAGCAGCTTTCGCGCGACCATTCGCTAAGAACGGAAATTCTCCAGAACGATAAGGTACGTTTTCTTTTTTGAGTTGCTCTTCAGTCAGGCCGACAGCAGCAAATTCAGGCCATGTGTAAATCACTGACGGAACCGTTTCGTAATTTACGTGACCGGCTTGGCCAGCTAATAGCTCAGCGACTGCCACGCCTTCTTCTTCTGCTTTATGGGCGAGCATGGGGCCGGGAGTTAAATCACCAACAGCAAAAATATTAGGATATTTAGTCTGATAATGATCATTCACGTGCACAAAACCACGAGCGTCTTTTTCAATGCCGAGGGCTTCAAGGCCTAAGCCTTCAGAGAATGGTTTGCGACCAGCTGCTACAAGAACCACATCACACTCAAGAGTTGATTTAGTGCCGTCAGTAAGAGATTCAAAATCAACCGCAACTGTATTGCCAGTCATGCGGTGGCCCGTCACTTTTGCCGAAAGAACAAAGTTCATTCCTTGCTTTTTTAAGATCGTGAGCATTTTCTTAGAAAGGCCCGCATCCATTGGGCCGCAGATTTTATCTGCATACTCAACAACAGTGACTTGCGCGCCAAGGCGCGACCAAACTGAGCCAAGCTCTAAACCAATGGCGCCTGCGCCGATAACAACCATTTTGTTTGGAATGGTCGGAAGGCTAAGGCCTTCGGTAGATGTAATAATCTTCACTCCATCCGGAGTGAATCCAGGTAGGTTGTTCGGAACACTACCAGTAGCTAGCATAATATTCGTCGCTTCGATCACTTCTTTAGTGCCATCTGCTTTTTTAACTTCAATTTGGTTGGGCGAAATCAGTGTACCCGTGCCTTGAATGCTCGTGATCTTATTCTTCTTAAAGATGCCCGCAATACCAGTGGTTAAAGAAGAAACCACTTTCTCTTTGCGTTTCATCATTTGGGCGAGATTGACTTTTAAACCAGAAACTTCAATGCCGTGCTCGGTGAATTCGTGCTGAGCTACTGAGAAGTGTTCGCTGGAGTCGAGAAGGGCTTTAGAAGGGATGCAGCCGACGTTTAAGCATGTGCCACCGAGAGTTTTATCTTTCTCGATCACGCAGGTATTAAAGCCTAATTGCGCTGCACGTATGGCTCCGACGTATCCGCCGGGGCCAGCACCAATAACAACAAGATCAAACTTTTGTGACATAAAGTCTCCGAAGGGCGGCATTGAAGTCGCCGAAGCAAGAAGCGGCAAGCGCCGCCTCAGATAAAATTAAATCTCTAGTAAAATACGAGCAGGGTCTTCCATGCATTCTTTTACTTTCACAAGGAAGCCAACGCTTTGAGCGCCGTCAATCACGCGATGATCGTAAGAAAGAGCCACGTACATCATTGGGCGAATTTCAACTTTGCCAGCCACTGCGATCGGGCGCTCTTCAATTTTATGAAGGCCCAAGATACCACTTTGTGGTGGATTCAAAATTGGTGTGGACATCAGCGAGCCGTAAACGCCGCCGTTTGAAATCGTAAATGTACCGTTATTTAAATCATCTAGAGAAATTTTGCCGTCACGTGCTTTATCAGCGTAGTGCTTAATCGACATTTCAACTTCAGCTAGTGAAAGTGCTTCTGCATTTTTAATGATAGGCACTAGAAGACCTTTTTCAGTTCCAACTGCCATACCGATATTGTAATAGTGGTGATAGATGAGATCTGTACCTTCAATGTACGCATTGACTTTTGGGTAGGCTTTAAGAGCTTCAATACAAGCTTTAACGAAGAAGCCCATAAAACCTAATTTGATTCCATGTTTCTTCTCGAAGCTGTCTTTATATTTACTTCTTAATGCCATAACGTTCGTCATGTCGATTTCATTGAACGTCGTAAGAATCGCAGCATTGTGTTGAGCTTCAACAAGACGTTTCGCAATCGTTTGACGGATCTTAGTCATTGGCTCGCGAGTTGTTTCGTTGCCTCCACCTTGAGTCTTAGCTTTAGGTAGTGGGGTCGGAGTTGAAACTTTAAGCGCTGGAGCCGCAGCGGCAGCGGCAGGAGCTTGCGCCTCGCCGCGATTCATAACTCCGAGTACATCACCTTTAGTGAGTCGACCGTCTTTACCAGTGCCTTGAACAGCAGCAGTATTAATTGAATTTTCAGTTACTAATTTTTTAACAGCCGGGCTGAGTGGTTTATCACCGCCGCTGGCAGCCGCTGCAGCAGGAGCCGCACCTTTTGCCGGAATCGGTGGAGCTTGTGGCTTAGGAGCTGGTTTCACATCTGCTGAAGCAGCAGGAGCGGAGGCTGTAGCACCAACACCGTCGCTATCAATTTCACCAACTACAGAACCGATGGCCACAGTCTGGCCTTCGTTCACTGCGATTGAAAGTTTGCCGGCTGTTTCAGCCACCACTTCAACGCTGGCTTTATCGGTTTCGAGCATTAAAAGAACTTCGTCACGTTTTACCATGTCGCCATTCTTTTTCATCCACTGAGAAATTGTGGCCTCAGTGATCGACTCGCCAACTGTTGGGATCTTAATTTGTGTTTTCAAGTTGTACTCCTAGCTATTCAAACATTTAGTTACGATATCATTTTGTTCAACGCCGTGGACTCTAATAGAACCCACCGCAGGACTTGAACGCTCCACACGACCGATATACTCAAAATCGACTTTCTTAAGACCTAATTCATCCATCAGTTTACGCAGGCGTGGCTCAACATACTGATAAGCCCCCATGTTCTGTGGCTCTTCTTGCGCCCAAACTACTTTTTTAAGTTTCGGGAAGCCGTTCAAGAACGGAGTCAGAAACACTTTCGGAAATGGAGCAATCTGCTCAACACGCACAATAGCGATGCTTTCAGATTTACCAGGCGATGCTTCACGAGCTTTTTCAATATCATAATAAAGTTTGCCCGAGCACAGAACCACAGTTTCAATTTTTTTCGGATCTTTCGTAGTCGGATCACCAATCACCTCTTGGAATTGACCATTCGATAGATCTTCGACTGTTGAAATAACTTTCGGATGACGAAGAAGAGACTTTGGAGACATCACGATAAGTGGTTTTCTGAAATCACGCTTCATCTGACGACGAAGGGCATGGAATAAATTCGCTGGAGTTGTAAAGTTGCAAACCTGCATATTGTCTGAAGAAGCGAGCTGCAAGAATCTCTCGAGGCGCGCGCTTGAGTGTTCAGGACCTTGGCCTTCGTAACCGTGAGGCAAAAGAAGTGTAAGGCCGCACATACGAGCCCACTTTTCTTCGCCGCTTGATAAGAACTGATCGATAATCACTTGAGCGCCGTTAGCGAAATCACCAAACTGCGCTTCCCAAATAGTGAGGAACGTAGGATCCGCAATAGAGTTACCATATTCAAAGCCAAGCACAGCCATCTCAGAAAGTGATGAGTTGTAAGGAACAAACTCAGCTTTCGGATTCACTTGCGCCAGCGGGACAAACTCTTTACCAGTTTCAGTATCGAAATAAACGCAGTGGCGGTGAGTGAATGTTCCGCGCTTCACATCTTGTCCTGAAAGGCGCACGGATGTGCCTTCTTGCAAGAGCGAGCCGTAAGCCAAGAGTTCACCAAGACCCCAGTCAATGGCGTTGTCTGTGATCATTTTCTTGCGAGCCTCAAGAAGCTTCAAAAGTTTCGGATGAGCGGCAAAGCCACTTGGTGCGGCCGTTAAAATTTCACCAAGAGCTAATAAAGATTTTTTATCGTACGGAGTTGGGAAGCTTTTATCGAAATCTTCTAAGCGACCACGGCGCATGCCTTTCCAGAGTCCGCCAAAAGCCATTGGCTTAAATTCTGGTGGAGACTGACGAGCGGACTCTAATGTCTTCTGAAGATTATCAATTTTCTCTTGGAAGATTTTATCTGTCTCAGCTTCACTTTGAACACCAGACGCAGCTAACTGCTGAGCATAGATAGTTTTCAAAGTTGGGTGCGTTTTAATTTTTTCGTACATCAGCGGCTGCGTGAAGGCCGGCTCGTCACCTTCATTGTGACCATAACGACGATAGCAGATCATATCGATGACCACGTCTTGTTTAAATTCTTGTCTAAAGCGAAGAGCTAAATCTAAAGCGCTGACGCAAGCTTCAGCATCGTCACCATTAACAAGAATAAGCGGAGCCTTAATTGATTTCGCAGCATCACCTGAATAACGAGTTGAGCGAGCATCCCGTGGATCAGTTGTAAAGCCAACTTGGTTGTTGATGATGATATGAAGAGTTCCGCCCACGCGATACCCGTCGAGAAGTGAAAGCTGAAGCGTTTCTTGCACAACACCTTGGCCAGCAAATGCTGCATCACCGTGAATACAAATTGGAATCACTTTTTTACGATCAGCGGTATCGTTGCGACGACGTTGTTTGGCGCGAGCAATACCGCAAGCCACAGGATTTACAAACTCCAAATGAGACGGGTTGAACGCTAGCGATACGTGGCAGGTGCCATTTGGAGTTTCTTTATCTGTCGAATAACCTAAGTGATATTTCACATCACCCATGTAGCCAGAGTTGTCGATCACTTTGCCGTCGAAGTCGGCGAAGATAAGCTCAAGTGCTTTACCCATGAAATTCGCTAAAACATTCACGCGACCACGGTGGGCCATACCGATGACGATTTCTTCGACACCAAGAGCTGTTCCGCGAGTGACAAGATTTTCAAGCATCGGCATTAAAGCGTCGCCGCCTTCGACCGAGAAGCGTTTTGTACCAACGAAGCGAGTGTGAATAAATTTTTCGAGACTTTCAGTTCTAACAAGTGAGTAGAGAATGGCTTTCTTCTCTTCAAGAGTCATTTGCACGAAAGCTTTACGAGTTTCAAATTGCTCTTGAAACCATTTACGAACTTTAGGTTCGCAGCCGCCCACTTCACAAGTGAGAGTGCCAGAGTAAATCGATTTTAAGTGTTCGATAATTTCGCGAAGAGTGGCGTTGGGTTTGCCGATCACGCGACCAGTTTCAAAACGGTTATCAAGATCGCCTTCAGTCAGGCCGAAATTTTTCAAATCAAGAAGTTCAGTTTCGCGTTTTTGTAATTCGAGAGGATCAAGTTTCGCAAGAACGTGACCGTAAGAGCGATAGCCTTCGATCAAATTGTGTACATTGATTTCTTTGGTTGAGAGATTGTCGCCACTTAAACTTTGTGCGAATTCAATGCCTTCAAAAAAGCTCTTCAGGCTCGGCTCAACTGAATTTGGATCTTTCAAAAACTGTTGGTACTCGGCTTCAACATATTCAAGGTTTCCGCGCTGCATGTAACTATTCGTGTTCAATTTACGACTCCAATTTGCAACTAAAATGTCTCGTGAAACAAATTGAACTATATCAAGAGTTTAGATAGGCTTTAACTCTAATTTTCTTAAATTTATTACGCACTGCGAATTGAGACCTCAAAAATGGAAGAAAACCTGCGCCAACTCGAGAAAGAAATGGTGAACCCAAATACCTACTGGGACTTCATGCTGAACGTCTGGAGATTCGAGGTTTTTGCCGTCGATGGACAGGGCATAACCGTCGGAAAAATTATATTTGGCTTATTTTTACTGACTCTGGGCTACTTCGTTTCACGCTTTCTCAGCCGCTCTATTCGGCATCGCTTTTTATCTCGGCTGCAGATTGATCCATCGCTGCTTTACACTTGGGAAACTCTGCTTTTCTATGTGATTTATCTCGCGGTCTGTTTATTTGTTCTTCAACTCTTAAGCATTCCCATTACTGTGTTTGCTGTTTTGGGCGGTGCTGTTGCTATCGGTCTTGGCTTCGGTTCGCAGAATTTAATCAGTAACTTTATCAGCGGCCTTATTGTCATGGTCGAAAGACCAGTGCGTGTCGGTGACTTAATTGAGCTTGAGGGTAGCACAGGTCGAATCGAGCAAATCGGTACCCGCTGCACAATTATTCGGACTATTGAGAATAAACAAATCATCGTTCCGAACAGCAAGTTCTTAGATGTGAGTTTTGTAAACTGGACGCTCACAGATAATCTCGTTTCTAGTAAAGTCAGTGTGGGCGTGGCTTACAGCTCAAATGTTAAACAAGTCATTGAGCTTTTAACAAGAGCGGCGACATCACACGAGAGGGTTCTAAAAGAACACCCTGTGACGGTGCTACTCGTCAACTTTGGCGATTCAAGCCTAGATTTCGAGCTGATTTATTGGCACCGAGTCGATATTAATTACGGTGCAGGTGCGATTCGCAGTGAAATCCGCCTTAAAATATTAGAATTATTCGAGGCTAATAAAGTTTCTATACCATTCCCGCATCGAGAAGTTATTATGCAGGCCAATGAACCAAGAGCTTAACTTCTATCAACAGCATTTAGCCAAAGTGAGCCGTAGCTTTGCTTACTGTATCCAGCAAATGGAGGCGCCTCTTCGTGAGTGGACCAGCTTAGCTTATTTGCTGTGCCGAGCTCTAGATACGGTAGAAGATACGTCTTGGCCCACTCAAGAAGCGCAACTCAAGAAGATTCAAGAGTTTGCACCATTATTTGAAAGTAAAAGCTCAAGTGCTCTCGCCGTACAGTGGAGCAAAGGCTTCTCTGATCAAGTGACGCCAGCTGAAAAAGCTCTTATCGAAGATCTGCCAAAACTCGCCGCTGATTTCAAAACATGTCCAGCGCCGGTCAGGCAGGCTTTAAGTAATTTAATGACCAGTATGGCGAGCGGGATGAGCCACTTCTTAGCTAAGTCCAGTGGTCAGCAAAAAATTTCAAGCCTGGCTGAACTGAATGAGTACTGCTTCTTTGTGGCCGGAGTCGTAGGCGAAGCCATGACCCATCTTGTGACCTACAAAGGGGCCTACGGTCAAGGCGGTCGGTCTGTCGCCGACACTGAAAACCATGACGCCAAATACGTCAATTTTACCTCTCGTGAAAATATCCTGCGCTCTTTTCACTTTGGTCTTTTCTTGCAGAAAGTGAATATTCTAAAGGATCAGTTTAAGGACGAAAAAGAAGGTCGCTTCTTTATTTTTGATCGCCGAGCGGTGCTCAAGTCTTTGCGTGAGCATGCTGAGCAAACTTTGACTTACATCAAGATGATCCCGGCTCAAGAGCATGGCTATCGAGTCTTCTGCGCGACCTCTTTCTTCTTAGGCTTAGCGACAATTCCGCTTTTGCAAATCCAAGACAGTACATGGCTTGAACCTAAGATTGAAAAAGAATCAGCCATTGAACTCTTCCAGACTATTGAAGCTATTGCGGACTCTAATGAAAAACTCAATGAAATGTACAGGCAGTACGAAGAAGGTTTTGAGTTAATCGCAGAGTCATCGGCGATAAGCGCATCAGCAGCGCGCCCAGAATACGTCTTTGAGGATTGGTTTTTTGAGAGCTATAAAGGCTCTCTTTCTAAAAACGAAATTCAGCTTATTTAGTGCTATTTAGATCCCAGCTGTAATCTAAATAATCCACCGCGAACTCTTCTTTTTCAAGAGAAGCCTGAACAGTTTTTTCATCAGTGATGTATTTTGAAACAAATTTTTGCACCGTCATTTGATCTTTTGTGAAATCGTCTTTGTACCAAGTGAAAATTTTTGAAAGCTCAAGCTTCTTATCTATAGGATTAATTTTATTCTGCGCCGGATTTCTTAAGAAGAGACGGGCTTGATCGTCGAGTTGTTCATTGAGGCGATCCGCGACGTAAGCTTCGTTTCTCAGGCGAGGACTGCTGATCGTTGAAGAATTCACAGCAAAATGAATACGTGGGTCATTATACTTTTTGCGCAGCCAATCCGTTTCAATATTATCAAGATTCATTGTCTTGCCGAGAAGGCGAATAAAATTCACCTTCCAAGGGCTTGGTGACAGACCTTTGATTTTTTTTATAGATGGAGTCGGGTAGTTATCCATAACAAGTTGAATAGTAAAAGCGTTATACACATTGATTAAGAAGGCGATCTGCTGCTCACGGGTAAAAGCATTGAAGCTTTTTTCACTCAGCCTTGAGGCATTTTTTAAGTAACGAATGAAGTCGACAGGTTTTCTTTTTAGCTTCGCGTAAGCGAAGGTATTGCCGTCATCTTTGACCGTCACATGTTCTTTTAAAACCTTATCCAGGTCGGCATGGCTATGGTCATATTCGGCTTGGGCCTGGGGAGTTGCTGTGCTGAGAATAAGAAAAAAAGCGAAAAGACTGCTTAAAACTTGCGTATACATATGTAAACTAGTGTAACTGCTAAGGTTTTAGTTAGCAAATAGCACTCGCAAAAAAAGCGAATCCCTGATAAAAGATTCGGCATGTCATTGACACCAACCCACATTGATAACGACCCTCATTTACCCGACGTATCGCTAACAGCGAAGACCGGATTTGCTAGCACTCTTGAGCGAGTCGGTATGAAGCGCATTGAAGTTCCGATTTGGCTGAACGTAGGCGGAGAGAAGACGCGAGTTCCTGCGCTTGTAGATGCATTCGTTAATTTGATGAATCCAGAAGCCAAAGGCATTCATATGTCTCGGCTCTATCGTCAGGTGGCCGCTGATTTAAGCCAAGAAACTTTAAGTTTTTCATTAATTGCAAAAATTCTTAAAGGTTTTGTTGAGGGTCATACAGGTCTCTCTGATAAAAGCGCCATTGCTATTTAGTTTGATTTATCAGTAGAGCGCCCAGCGCTTCTCAGCAGTGAAAAAGGCTGGAGAACTTATCCCGTTACTTTGCGCGGTGAGTATGACAAAGGTGTTTTGAAGTTTGAAGCCTCAGTTCAAATTCTTTACTCAAGTACGTGCCCGTGTTCGGCGGCCCTTTCTCGTCGCTTAGTGGCTGAGAAATTTATCGATGATTTTAAAACGATTCCGCTGGTTTCAGCTGAAACCGTAATGAAGTGGCTTGAAGATGAAAAATCAATTGTAGCGGTACCTCATTCTCAGCGTAGTGAAGCCGATATCAATGTGAAACTCAGCTCAAGCGTTTTAGCTACAGATACAGATTTCTCTCCGTTAGATTTAATCAATTTAGCTGAAAAAGCGGTGGGCACACCGGTGCAAAGCGCTGTGAAACGTATTGATGAGCAAGAGTTTGCTCGCCTCAATGGTGAGAATCTTATGTTCTGTGAAGATGCGGCTCGCAAATTACAAGCGGCATTCGCACAGGCTCCTGAGGTCTTAGATTACCGAATAGAAGTCCAGCATCTTGAGAGTCTACATGCGCATGATGCGGTGGCTATTGCGGTTAAAGGTATTGAGGGTGGCTACACCGCTTAATGTGGTTTAATCAATAGATATAGCTTGTTTATCGGGAGCCACCCACTCGCGGCGGGCTTTCACTGAAAACAAGATCTCTTTAGAATAAAAGTAAAGCGGGTATTCACGCCGCGCTTTTTCGGTGGTTACAAAGTGATTAACGGCTGTGAGTATATCCCAATCGGGCACTTTTAAAAGATACTGGCCAACAATAGTAATGTAAAACTGAGTGAGTGTTTCGTGGTAACCAGTCGTATCTGTATTTGCTCCACCTGACGCGATATTGTAGTCGAAGATCAGTTTCGGCATTTCCTTCTTGAGATTCATTTTTGGTTTATGAACGAAAAGAAAAATAAGGGCGGCGAAGTGAGCTTCGTGAGTCCATTTTGCTTTTGGCAGAGTTTTGTCTAATAGACCGAGGCCAATTTCGATAATTTCATCGGCCGAAGCAAACTGTCTGGGCTTAAAATCAGGCATTTTTCTATTCTAGATGGCATTTAAAGTAATGTGAATCGAAGCGAATTGCGCATACAGACGACGTTCGATAGCGGGCAAAGCCGACAGGTACTGCTCGTGCTCATTATCGAACGTCGTCTGTATGCATCACGAGTCATAAGCTATCACACTCACAGCAAACCTCTTTGAAATTGACAATCATTCTCATTTAGATAGATTGATCCAGATCAGCACACATCAAACAAAGGGAATTGTATGACTTTTCAAGACCGCAACGATGATGGCAAAGACGCGGCAGATTCTGACAAGGTGAAGTTAGCTCGCGGAAAACTGAATTTTAATCAAAACCGTGATCCAAACGAAGTTTTAGTTCAGCGTGATAAGCTGGATGAGAACTCACTTAAACGCATCATTCGCGGAATGGGGCTTAAAGTCACTGACCAGCGTATGGCGATTTTGAAATCACTCAGTCGTGGTCGCGCCCACGTAACAGCGCAAGAAGTTTATGAACTTGTTCATAGAACTTATCCTGAGATTGGTTTTGCCACAGTTTATAGATTTCTCAAAAATCTCACTGAAAAAGGCTACGTTACTGAAGTTCGCATGGGCGGCTTGCCGGCTCGTTATGAGTTAACCCCTCGGTCACATCATGATCACCTCACTTGTGTGAGTTGCAGTAAGATTGTGGAGTTCGAGCACAAGGGCATTGAAGATTTGCAATTGCACGTTGCGCGTGAAAATGGCTTTCAGCTGACAGGTCATGTTCTTGAGTTGTATGGTATTTGTCCCAACTGTCAGGAATAAGGCAGGCATGAAACCTTACGAAGGGATTGTGGTTCGCGGCGCTCGTGAGCACAATCTCAAAAACATAGATCTCGAAATTCCCCGCAATAAATTGACGGTGATCACGGGCCTGAGTGGCAGTGGTAAGTCGACGATTGCGTTTGATACGATCTATGCTGAGGGTCAGCGTCGCTATATTGAAAGTCTTTCTTCTTATGCTCGCAGTTTTATGGAGCAGCTCAAAAAACCAGATGCCGACTCAGTCACCGGATTGTCTCCGGCCATTGCGATCGATCAGAAAACAATTTCGACCAATCCGCGCTCAACCGTGGGCACTATTACTGAGATTTACGATTTCTTGCGCTTGCTCTACGCACGCGTGGCGCGGCCCAATTGCCCCATTCATAATATTCCTGTGACATCGCAAAAGCCTGAACAAATTGTCACTGAAATTTTTAAACTGAAGGCCGGCACTAAGTTTTTAATCTATTCGCCAATGGCGCAAGGTGAAAAGGGTGAGTACTTAGCTGAATTCCAGAAGTGGATGAAAAAAGGCTACACCAAAGCCAAAATTGACGGCGTTTGGACAGACTTAGAAAAAGCCCGCAAACTTGAAAAGCATAAACGCCACGAAATTGATCTTTTAGTCGATCGCCTTGTTGTTGATGAGAAATTCAAAGGTCGATTGCGCGATTCAATCAATCGAGCACTGACGCTTTCTAACGGCATCGTGGGAGTCGAAGTTGTCAACGATGCCGGTAAATCTATCGAAGGGCAGAAGCCAAAGATTTATTCTATTCATCGAGCTTGCCCCATTTGTGCCTATTCGTTTCCAGAAGCTGAGCCTCGACTTTTCAGTTTTAATAATCCTCGTGGGGCCTGCGAAACTTGCAGCGGCATGGGCGTTATTGGTTACGAAGAGCGCCCGTTTGAATCTGAAAATGATGACGAAGAAGAAGAGCAAGAAGATTACAAGGTTTGCCCGACTTGTAGCGGTGAGCGTTTAAAGAAATCTTCTCTCGCATTTTTACTCGTCGGTAAAAATATTGCCGAACTTTCACGTTATTCGGCAGAAGAGCTTCATGATTTTTTCTCGAAGCTAAAACTTGAAGATCGTGAGAAACTTATTGCTGAAAAAATCATTCAGCAGATTCAAGATCGTCTCAGTTATATGCTACGTGTAGGTACAGGCTATCTTTCGCTCGAGCGCCAGACGCGTACACTCAGTGGCGGCGAAGTTCAGCGAATTCGTTTGGCCACTCAGGTTGGAAGCGCTTTGATCGGCGTTCTTTATGTTCTTGATGAGCCCTCAATCGGACTGCATCCCCGAGATCACCACCGTCTTTTAGAAATTCTCAAAGAGCTGCGCGATCGGGGCAACACGGTTATCTTGGTCGAGCACGATGAAGATACGATTTGGGCTGCCGATTATGTCATCGATATTGGCCCGCGGGCGGGTCGTTTGGGCGGTGAGATTATGGCTCGTGGCACTCCCGCAGAAATTGCAAAAGATAAAAACAGCATTACGGGCCAGTACTTATCGAAAAAACTTCGCGTAAAAACTCCTGAAGTGCGTAGAAAAGGGAATGGTCAGTTTTTTAGATTAAAGGGCGCTACTGGTAATAATCTTAAAAACGTAGACCTTGAAATTCCGCTGGGTACATTTTGCGGCGTCACGGGCGTATCGGGGAGCGGCAAGTCGACTTTAATCATCGATACACTTTATAAAGTTCTGGCTCAAAAACTGAATCGTTCAGGGGTTACACCATCACCGTACACAAGTATTGAAGGTCTTGATCAGATCGATCGCATTATTCAGATCAACCAAAAGCCAATTGGTCGAACGCCGCGCTCAACACCTTCAACTTATGTAGGTCTTTTCTCTAATATTCGTGATCTCTATACCAATTTGCCTGAGAGTAAAATTCGCGGTTATAAACCAGGACAATTCAGCTTCAATGTAAAAGGTGGTCGCTGCGAGGCTTGCGAGGGTGGCGGTATGATTCGCGTTGAGATGCACTTCTTATCAGATGTGTATGTTCAGTGTGATACTTGTCATGGCGGCCGTTACAATCCCGAAACTCGCAGTATAAAATACCGTGATAAATCAATTGCTGACGTTTTGAAAATGACGGTGGGTGAAGCTTTAGATTTCTTTAAAAATCACCAGATTATTTACCGTAAACTTGAAACTCTCAATCGTGTTGGTCTTGACTATTTGGCTCTTGGCCAAAGCTCAACAACTCTCTCGGGCGGTGAAGCTCAGAGGATTAAACTCTCTCGCGAGCTCTCAAAACGCGGTACCGGTAAAACTTTATATATTTTAGATGAGCCGACAACGGGTTTACATTTTGAAGATATTCGAAAGCTCATCGACCTTCTACAAGAATTGGTCACTCAAGGAAACACGGTTCTTGTGATTGAGCACAACCTTGAAGTTATTAAATGCTGTGACCACGTTATAGATCTTGGCCCAGACGGCGGTAAGGCTGGTGGCTACATTGTTGCTGCCGGAACCCCAGAGAGCCTGGTCAAAGTGTCTCGAAGTGAGACAGGTAAGTATCTGAAAGATGTCTTAGCTTCAAAATAGCAAGAAAATTTATGAAGATATCTCAGTAAGTGTCTCGAATTTCTCAAAAATAGCCGATAGATAAGTATGGCAATTAACAGTGGTATTCCACTTTGGGCAACCGATGTGGCAGCGGCATTATTACAAGCAGTCTTGAAAAAAGACCCGTTTACATTTTATCACTGCTGTCGTGTTGGTCGCGCCGCCCGCCAAATGGGCCTTGAGCTCAATCTTCCTGAATACGAATTGGCGCTTTTAGAATTTTCTGGTTTATTTCATGATATCGGTAAAATCGGTATTCCTGATTCTATTCTTTTAAAGCCAGGCCGCCTTGATTTACACGAAGTGAATATTATGAAAAATCACGCTGAGATCAGTGTTGATATTATTCGCCCGTTAACGAAGAACACATTCTTTAGACATTTAGTGCCGGGTGTTCGGTATCATCATGAACGCTTCGATGGCGTAGGGTATCCAATTGGTCTTAAAGCAGAAAAGATTCCGTTCTACGCTCGTATTATCACAGTGGTCGACACTGTAGATGCCATGCTCAATACGCGCCCGTATCGAAACGCTTTAACAATGGATCATGTGAAAAAAGAATTGATCGAATACTCAGGCACTCAGTTTGACCCACAATTGGCTCAACTTTATCTAGCTTCCCAACCTAAATGGGAAAGCGACGGTCAGATTCTTGCGCCGAACAAAGATGAAGTTGTGATTAAAGATATTCTCAGAATCGCGGCTTAGATAGCTTGTTTTGATATCGCAATTTGCGATATCAAAGATTCCTACCGGATGCGATCGAGTCCGCGCTTACGGCTTCAACCAGCCCGCAGCTTCTAAAGCATGATAAGTCAAAATCATATCGGCGCCAGCACGGCGAATTGAACCCAATATTTCTAAGGTCACTTTTTTCTCGTCAATCAAACCAGCCTTGGCGGCGACTTTCACCATTGAGTATTCGCCGCTCACGTTATAGGCGGCCACCGGTACGCTTGAAATAGCTTTCACTTTAGCAATCACATCGAGATAAGAAAGGGCTGGCTTGACCATAACAATGTCGGCGCCCTCTTTAATATCCAGGCGAACTTCGCGTAAAGCTTCGAGTTGATTGGTGGGATTCATTTGATAAGTTTTTTTATCGCCAAAGCGGGGAGCCGAATCTAAAGCATCGCGAAAAGGACCATAAAATCCAGAGGAATATTTGGCCGAGTAAGCGATAATACCTACATTCTCAAAACCGTTTTCATCGAGAGCATCACGGATATAACCAATTCGGCCATCCATCATATCTGATGGGGCGACAAAATCGGCGCCTGCGGCCGCTTGCGAAATCGCCATGCGAGCGAGAATCGGTAAAGTTTCATCATTATCAATAATCGCGTTTTTGCCGATTTGTTTAACAACGCCATCGTGCCCATCAGTTGAGTAAGGGTCCATGGCGACGTCAGTAATAATGGTCAGCTCGGGGAGTTCATTTTTCAACTTGCGAACGCAGTTTTGCAAAAAGCCTTTTTCGTTGGCCGATTCGGCGGCGTAAGAATCTTTCTTGCTATCATGAATATGCGGAAAAAGCGCAATCCCCGGAATGCCAAGCTTATGGGCTTTTTCTGCCGTTTTTAAAAGACCGTCTAAAGTAAGGCGAGACACGCCCGGCATTGAGGCAATATCGCTGGCTTTACCATCTGTAATAAAAAGTGGAAGAATTAAATGTCTTGGTAAAAGGTCCGTTTCTTGAACCAAGCTTCGAATAGAAGCCGTTTGACGTAAGCGGCGAGGTCGACTTTTTAGCAGCTTTTTGATTTTCACTTTTTTAGTCATACTTTAATTTTACTCCCGCTCCCTCTAGGTTTGTCACGGAAATGTCATGCTCGATAGCCCGCTTTTCTTAGCAAATCATAAGTGGCAATAAGAGGCAGGCCGATAATGGCGCTGGCATCGCTCACTTGAACTTCTTCAACTAATTGTAGTCCGCTTTTTTCAAGTTTATACGAGCCCGCACAGTCATAAGGTTTATCCGCTTTAAGCGTAGCCAACATTTCAGCCTTAGTAAAATTGCGCATTTTGATTTTTGCTGTCACTGTGCGTGAATGAATTGATCGGGTGTGGCGGCTGATTTTGACGACGGCCACGGCGGTAATAAGATAATGAGTTTTACCGCGCATAGATTTGAGCTGTTGAATGGCTTTGCCGTGAGAGCCTGGTTTATCTAGCTTTTTGCCATCTACAACAGCCATTTGATCACTGCCGATAATGAAAATATCACGAGCGCTAAAAATACTGCCTTTTGTGACAAAACGATCGGCGACACTGTCAGCTTTTTCCATGGCTAAGAATTGCACGAGACGGATAAAGTCTGCTGGCTTTCGAGGAATCCCATTTTTAGCCATCCATTGGCGTTTGAGCAAAGTCTCATCGGCCGACGGGCGCACAGCACGAAATGGAATGCCAAAATCACGAAGCTGTTTTTTGCGATAACGAGACTGAGAAGCTAAAATGACCATGAGTAGTTTTAACGAACTTTTGAGCTGAGTGTCAAATCGCCTCAGTAAACAGTTGTATCACCCCTAAGATCAGAACAAAATAAATCTATGAATCAGTACATACATCAATTGTCGCCTTTTGCTCTCCAGTTCACTGAAACCATGGGTATTCGTTGGTATGGCCTCGCGTACTTAATGGCTTTTATCTGCGCTTACGCCTTTATTGACTACATGGCGAAGACAAAACGGATTCTTCTGACTCGCGATCAAGTCAGTGATTTTATCACTTACGGAGCCATTGGGGTTCTCGGTGGTGGACGTTTAGGTTATGCGCTATTTTATTCTCCTGAACTACTGACACATTTCTCGGGGCAATTTCCTTTTTGGGGCGTGCTCGAAGTTCATAAAGGCGGGATGGCCAGTCACGGCGGAATTCTTGGGGTTCTCTTGGCTTGTTATATTTTTGGTCGTCGCCATAAAATTCCGCACATGCATTTGCTTGATCTCACAACGATCGCCGGCAGCCTTGGTTTTTTATTCGGTCGTATTGCTAATTTTATCAATGGTGAACTTTATGGACGTGAAGCGCCGGCAGACCTCAGCTGGGCCGTTAAATTTCCTCAAGAGATTTATCACTGGGGCGCCAACGAAGTGGATAAGCTGATGTCTCTCGGGCCAGCGGCTGAAGTTTTCGGCACCAATTCGGCCACTTGGGCTGATTGGATCAACCGTTACGACCAGTCTGCCCGTGAACAGATCAATCATATGAAGGAGCTCATCGTATCTGGCACTCAGGCGCACAATGCCGCTCTTCTCGACGCCTTGGCTCCGGTGCTGACGCCAAGATACCCATCGCAACTGATTCAATGTTTTCTCGAAGGCTTTCTAGTTTTCTTAGTTTTGATTTGGGTCTGGAGAAAGCCGCAGAAGATTGGCGTTCTCTCTGGCACCTTTGGTTTCGGTTATTGCTTGGCTCGAATCGTGGGTGAAGCCTATCGCTTACCAGACTACGGAATTGGTTATCAATGGCTGGGGCTCACGCGAGGCCAGTGGCTGAGTATAGCAATGGCCGTCGTAGCACTAGCTATTTTGATTTATTCAATACGTCGCCCAGGTCAGAAAATCGGGGGTTGGGCAGTGGCGCCTGAGCTTGCTGGGAAAAAGTAATGTCGGCACTCAATGCTCTTACTCGCAATCCTATTTTTCGTAGGCTCTGGCTTTTTGCCGTTGGTCTCTTACTGGCCTACGGATATTGGTATGACTTTATCGGCGATATTGTTGCCACTCCAGCGCTTCTCGGAGTTTTAATTGGTCTTCTCTCTGATCGTGTAATTACAGCTTTTATTAATGCTCTCATTTTATTTTTTGGATACATCTTCGCTATTGTTGCTCTCGCCTTGGCCGGTAATTTAGGATCGGGTGATCCCATTGTTTGGGATTATTACGAAGATCTCATCGCGAATACATTTGTGGCTGGCACGATGCCGCTTGTGACGCTTATACCAGCGTTAACTGTCGGGCTTTTTCTTAGATATTTATTCTTACTTCTGAAGAAAAAATTGAACTAATTTTTCAGCTACGGTTTCTGAGTGTAGAATGCGGCGATGGCCTAGGTTTTTCGTTGTGAAGATCTCAGCATCCGGCCGGGCTTTTTTATAAATGGCTGTGTGTTCATAAGAAACCTCTTTATCTTGATCGTCATGAACAATTAAAACATCTGTGCCCGTTTTGTCTTTCAGTCGATCAACATTAAGTTCATTCACGCGAACGCCAGTCAGATCAAAAGCAATCTGAGCAAAAATATCCTGCGCTTTTTTCGGTAGATGTATATTCTTCCAGTATGTGGTGAAGACGCGATCGATAGCCGCTGGAGCGGCAATAGACACCAACTTGCGCACTGGCACGTCTGTCATGCACAGGTAAGTGACAACAGCTCCGCCGAGAGAGTGACCAACAAGACCAAAAGGCTCGACTCCAGTTTCTTTTGCACGTGCTTCGATATCTTTGCGCATCCATGTGGCGATCATAATCATATTAGCCTTCTTGCCCGGGGTATCACCATGAGCAGGAGCATCATAAAGAAGCGCGGTAAAGCCGCTTTAACCGCAGCATCAGCTAAAACAAAAAGCTGTGAGCCGCGGCCTGACCAGCCGTGGATAAACCAAATCTCTGGGCCTTCGCCGATTTTGCGGCAAGAGGCTCCGCTCGCCGTTGCAACAGGTGAGCACTTCGACCAAAAGGCTTCTTCTTTTCCGGGCCGAGGAATTCTCTGTGGAGTCACAAAAAGATCAAAAGTGAATTGAGCTGTCCATGCCGGAGCAATAACTCCAGCAGTTTGAACAAAATAAGGTAAGTATTTTTTAAGCGACAAGAGAGGTCACGAACTTCAGGCTAGCATTAACGCCAGCCTGATCTCTTTTAGAACGTCTCATCGAAGCTAACATCACCAGAAACTCCAACTTGATAAGCTGAAACTCTTCTTTCGAAGAAGTTTGTAAGCTCTTGAGTATCTTGAAGTTCCATAAATGAGAATGGGTTTTTAACTTTGTATTTCGGTGCGATGCCTAGACGCTCTAAGCGTGAATCACCGATAAACTGTAAGTAGGTTCTCATATCTTTGATTGAAAGACCGGCTAGGCCATGAGCTAAAATCTCTTCAGCAAATGCGAGTTCGCATTCGATAGCTTCATCGATCATAACTGTAACCATTTCAGCCATGCGTGCATCGAAAAGACCTGGTTCTTCTTGGCGGGTGGTCTTGATCACTTCAAAAGCGAAATCAATATGGGCGCTTTCATCTCTGAAAACCCAGTTTGTGCCAGAAGCCAAACCATTGAGTAAACCTTTTGAACGCAAGAAGTAAACATAAGCGAAAGCGCCGAAGAAAAATAAACCTTCGATACAAGTGGCAAAGCAAATCAGGTTCATCAAGAATTTGCGACGGTCTTCAACGGTGTTCAGCTTGTCGAGATCATTGATTGAATCCATCCACTTAAAGCAGAATTCGCCTTTTCTCTTGATTGAAGGAATGTTCTCAATGGCTGAGAAAGCTTCTTCACGCTCTTTATGATCCGGAACATAAGTATCTAAAAGTGTGAGATAGAATTGCACGTGCAAAGCTTCTTCGAAAAGCTGGCGTGATAAATATAGACGTGCCTCAGGTGAGTTCACGTGCTTATAAAGATTCAAGACAAGGTTGTTGCCTACGATTGAATCGCCAGTGGCGAAGAAGGCCACTAAGCGCTTAATTAAAAAGCGCTCAGCATCGTTCAGTTTGCTTTTTAAGTCCGTCACATCTGAAGTGAAGTCGACTTCGTCTACAGTCCAATTGTTCTTGATCGCATTTTTGTACATCTCGAAAAAAATTGGGTACTTCATCGGACGTAGAGTTAAGTTAAAACCAGGGTTCAAAATCATATTCATATTCCTTTATTGGCAAGCTTCGCAGATTTCAGGGTTTTCAAGTGAGCATGTAACAGCTTCAGAGTCTGAGTAGCTTTTCTTAGCCACTTGTTCTGAAGAAGCCGCCGTCATCGTCAAGTCGCCTTCAGAAGAGTTACCTACTGAAGTTGATGCACCCGAAGTCACTTTAGCAATCTTAGTAGCAGGACGAGAACGTAGGTAATACGTTGTCTTACAGCCTTTCTTCCATGCGTACATGTACATGCTTGAAAGCTTACCAATGGTCGGAGTTTCTAAGAATAAATTCAAAGACTGACTTTGATCGATGTAGGCGCCACGAGCGGCTGCCATATCAACAAGCACTCTTTGTGGGAGTTCCCAAACCGTTCTAAAGACATTGCGAACATCTTCAGGAATTTCTTTAATGTCAGCAATTGAACCTTCATGACCCTTAATGCGGTTGCGCATCTCTTCGCTCCACATACCGAGCTGTTTTAAGCGATTCACTAAGTAGCGGTTGATTTGAATAAACTCGCCAGAGAGTGTTTCGCGTTTGAACAAGTTTGAAAGCATAGGTTCAGTCGCCTCGTAAACGCCGGCAATTGAAGCGATCGTGGCTGTCGGAGCAATTGCAATCATCAATGAATTGCGAAGACCTGTTTTCATGATGCGCTCACGAAGAGCATTCCATTTAGCCGTGTCTTTTGGTGTGACGCCCCAGCTATCAAACTGAAGTTCGCCTTTAGCAGCGCGAGTGAGCCCGAAGGCTTCATGGGGTCCTGACTTTTCAGAAAGGTCGCAAGAAGTTTTAAGAGCGTTGAAGTAAATCGTTTCAGAGATAGTCGTCGAAATCTCTTGAGCTTCTTCAGTGTCGAAAGCCAAGTTGAGTTTGAAGAACGTATCTTGAAGACCCATTAAACCAAGGCCCACCGGGCGCCATTTACGGTTGGAAGAGTGAGATTGTGGAATCGGGTAGAAGTTGATGTCGATCACGCGATCAAGATATTTGATAGCGGTGCGAGTTGTTTGTGCGAGCTTCTCGTAGTCGAATTTACCGTCTACGATGTGGTTCGCTAGGTTGATCGAGCCTAGGTTACAAACCGCAGTTTCGCGATCGTTGGTCACTTCAAGAATTTCTGTGCAAAGGTTTGATAAGTGAACCACGTTGCCTGGCTCGCCAGTTTGGTTGCACTTTTTGTTGCTGGCATCTTTAAATGTCATCCAGCCATTACCAGTTTGCGCGAGAGTCTTCATCATACGAGAATAAAGATCACGAGCTTTCACTTGGCGGACAAAGAGACCTTTTTCTTCAGCTTCAATGTAAGCTTTTTTAAATTCATCACCATATGTATCAACAAAGTGAGGAGTCACTTTCGGATCAAAAAGCGACCACAAGCTATCAGTTTCAACACGCTCCATGAATAAATCAGGAACCCAGTTGGCTAAATTTAAATTATGAGTGCGGCGACCTTCGTCACCTGTGTTGTCACGAAGCTCTAAGAATTCTTCGATATCTGCGTGCCAAGTTTCTAGGTAAACACACGCCGCGCCTTTACGACGCCCACCTTGGTTCACAGCCGCAACTGACGAATCGAGAGTTTTAAGCCATGGCACAAGGCCATTTGAGAAGCCGTTTGTTCCTTTGATGAGTGAGCCGCGTGAGCGAACTCTTGAGAAAGAAAGACCGATTCCACCGGCAAATTTAGAAAGAAGAGCCACATCTTTGTACTTCTCGTAAATGGCCGAAAGATCATCTGTCGGAGAATCAAGAAGGTAACAAGATGAAAGTTGAGAGTTCACTGTCGCTGCATTAAAGAGTGTCGGTGAGCTTGGTAAGTAATCAAGGCTAGAAATAAGTTCATAGAACTCTTTCGCCTCTTCGAATGAACGAGCGAGACCGCAAGCCACACGCAAGAAGAAGTATTGCGGAGTTTCAGTCACTTGACGTGTTTTAGGGTCACGCAGCAAATAACGATCATAAACGGTACGTAATCCGAAGTATTCGAACTTACGAGTGCGAGTGTCATCTACGATAATATTAAGTGCTTCTTTGTGCTCGCGCACGAATTCAAATTTTTCTTTAGAAATAATACCATTTTCAAAGCATTTTTGAATTGAAGCGTAGAAGTTACGAACGCCTTGGTTAGAAACTTCTTCATCGATAAAGCGCGCGAGTAAACGAGCCGCAAGACGAGAGTAAGTTGGCTCTTCACCAATTAATAAAGAGGCCGTTTGAATGCAGAGTTCATCGAGCTCTTTAGTTGTCGCGCCATCATAAAGACCACTGATAACTTTAGTGGCCACACGCATTGGGTCGACTTCTTTAAGGCCTGACGAGCAAGCGATAACAACGTTCACGATTTTCATTACGTCCACCGGGCTTAATGTTCCGTCACGTTTTTTTACGCGCATGATATGAGGCGCACCTTTTTCGTCTTCTGTTTGTGGTGGAGTCGCAGACGCTTCGTGTTTGCGATCGAGCACGCGTTCATCATACGCAGGAGTGTTCAGTACAGCAGTACTGACTGATGAATCTGTTTGATTGTCACGTGTAGTGATTTCGTTTTGCATTTGTGAGTATCCCCTCATGAAGCGAGGATGCTTTCGCATCTTCGCTGATTTCGTTTCGTCTAAATTGATTCGCTGTAAGAACCCCAATTCTGCCAGCGTTTCCCCAAGAATTTAGACGTTAGCGCACCATACTTTACTGTCAATACTGTCTATTTCTTTGACTCGATTTTTTATCAAAGAGTCATGCCCAAATCATAGGCAGGATGGAAGTTAGTTTTCAAGAGCATCTATTTGTCAGTCTGGTCAAAAAACTGAGCTAGAAACACTTTGAAGCTGTCAAAGGAGCGTCATCACAGAATTTTTCACTAATTTATGGTTGAAATTTTGACGATTTTATTTTTGGCCGACAGCGATTTGTCGGCCAAACGCTTTAAGTTAATTGTGCTCGTTCTGAGATTAAATTTTCAACCACAGCCGGATCAGCTAAAGTCGTCACATCGCCTAACTCCTTAAAATCATTAGCCGCAATTTTCTTTAAAATTCTGCGCATAATTTTTCCGCTGCGAGTTTTAGGTAAGGCGGGTGCCCATTGAATAATATCTGGTGATGCAATGGGCCCAATTTCAGATCGAACCTGAGCGATTAAATCTTTTTTGAGTTGATCAGTCGGTTCGATACCGTTGCGCAAAGTGACAAAGGCATAAATTCCTGTGCCCTTAATATTGTGTGGGTAGCCGACCACGGCGCTTTCGGCCACGCCTTTATGTGTAATCAGCGCACTTTCAATTTCTGCGGTGCCAAGGCGATGTCCCGAAACATTTATAACGTCATCAGCGCGTCCAATAATCCAGTAGTAGCCATCTTCATCCCAGCGACACTCATCACCAGCATAATAGCGTCCCGGAAACTGTGAGAAATAAGTTTCTTCAAAGCGATTGTGATCACCATAAACAGTTCGCATCTGACCAGGCCATGAGCGATTGATGCAAAGATGCCCAGTCTGACCTTTTTTAAGTACTTCGCCTTTCTCAGATATTATAAGAGGCTCGATACCAAATAGCGGAAAGCTCGCAGAGCCAGGTTTTAAATCTGTAGCGCCTGGTAATGGAGAAATTAAAATTCCACCAGTCTCTGTCTGCCACCAAGTATCAACAATCGGGCAGCGTTCATCACCAACGACAGAGTAATACCACATCCATGCTTCTGGATTAATGGGTTCACCTACAGATCCCAAAACTCTTAAAGAGGCCCGGGAAGTTTTCTTCACCGGCCCTTCGCCTTCTTTCATCAAAGAACGAATGAGTGTTGGAGCTGTATAAAGAATGTTAACTTTGTGCTCATCTATGATTTCCCAAAGTCTAGAGGCGGTTGGGTAAGTGGGCAGTCCTTCATATAATATAGAGGTCGCACCGTTGGCGAGGGGTCCGTAGACAATATAACTATGGCCTGTCACCCAGCCCACGTCGGCTGCGCACCAGTAGACATCTTTGTCGTGATAATCAAAAACAATCTCATGGGTAAAGGCCGCGTACATTAAATAACCAGCTGTCGTGTGCAGAACACCTTTTGGTTTTCCGGTCGAGCCAGAGGTGTAGAGAATAAAAAGTGGATCTTCTGAATCCATCACTTCAGCTTCGCATTCTGTTTTTTGTTTCTCTGTTAGATCATGGTACCAAACATCACGCTCTGCGGACATTTGAGCGGCGCCAGAGGTGTGGCGAACTGTAATCACTTTCTTAACTAAAGCCGCAGCTTCTTTATTCTTCAGCGCTTCATCGACATTCTTCTTTAAAGGAATTTTCTTGCCACCACGAACACCTTCATCAGCGGTGACAACCCATTCGCTGCCGCCATCTATAATACGGTCAGCGATTGAGTGGGGCGAGAAACCAGCAAAAATGACGGAGTGGATGGCTCCGATACGGGCGCAAGCGAGCATGGCGTAAACAGCTTCAGGGATCATCGGCAAATAGAGAGTGACGCGGTCGCCTTTTTTGATGCCGAGCTCACGATAGCCATTGGCCAGTTTTGCAACTTGATCTGAAAGCATTTGATAGGTGATAGAGAGAGGCTTTTGCGCCTTATCTTCAGGTACCCATATATAAGCGACTTTGTCTTTTTTAGTTTTAAGGTGGCGATCGATGCAATTGGTGGCCACATTTAGTTTTCCGCCCAAGTACCATTCAATAGAGACGGGCTTTTTATAGCTGACCTTTTCGACTGTATTCCATTTTTTAAACCAAGTGAGGCGCTCGGCTTGTTCGGCCCAGAAGCGATCCGGGTCACTCAATGAGCGGGCGTAAAGGTCTTGGTATTTCTTTTTGTCGATAAGGGCGTTTTTACTCCACTGGTCGTGAGTCTTAATGATTTGATCCATACTACCTCGCTAAAAGTAGGACTATTGAACGGTGAATCCTGTAAATAAGACAACAATAACAATCTGCATTACGTTTTCTATTTCTATTCTTGAAAGTCTAGGGAGAGTTGAGGTCAAATGAGAACTGAGTGAGATTAATTATATACTTAGCTCTTCTGCGGCTCTTCTTGCCCAGCGCGTCCTTCGCGCTGTCGGCCCCCTCGTCAACTTACACATTTACCAAGTCTGAACTTATTATGTCTCACGACAGTTACATCAGTTCAGGTCAAGGTTACTTCAGCAATGAGGGCAATAAAGACACTGAGTCGCAAATTTCCACAGCCGGAATGACCATTGATTATCACAATACAAAAGGCCGTTACGAAACTGATATTAATTTCAGCGCTTTCTACAGTTTTGCTGAAGAAGCACCTTTTATAAATCCTACTGAATTATATGTGGAGCGTAAGGGGCGAACTTCTACAGTGACCTATGGGCGCAAGCTTCAAGAGTTCAGTTATGCCGATGATTTTTGGGAGATGGGACTTTGGCAGCCCCGTTTCACATGGGATAAAATGAAACCAGTGACTAATGGCCTCACTGGCGTTTTCTTTCAAGGGCAGAACTCAGGCTCGAGCAAATGGCTCGGTTTCATTTCAGGTTTGAATATTCCCGAGCAAGGTCCGCGTTATTATGTCGAAAATGAAATGGTCACTTCAAATAATCCTTGGTTTAAGCAGCCACCACGCCAAGCTAATATTAAAGGAAATCTCACTGATCTTAAATATACAGTAGAGAAACCAGACAATAACGAAATCATTTTTAAGCCGGGCTTAGGTTTTCGCTTTGAAAATTCATTAGCGAGCCGCGAAACTTTAGGTTTTGCTTACGCTTATAAACCGCTCAATCAGTATATGACGACTTATGATTACAAGCTGGATATTTCTACCACTCCGCAATCAGCTCGTATTCTTGTTATCCCAGAATTTCCTTATCACCATATTATGACCACCGATTGGCGCCGTCAAAAAGACAAATGGAATACAGCTCTATCTCTTACGTTCGAGCGTCCAGATCGTATGCCAGAAGATGAAGTGGTAATTAGTCAGCAGATCGATGATCAGCTCATGGCCAGTGCCATGTTATCTTATGATGTTGAAGGCGAAGGCCCATCGGCGACGAAGGTTTATGGGGGCGTTCTCAAATCGTGGGGAGGCATTGCTGATGATAGTGGTGATACATTCTCAGCGCATACACAGTTCGAGCTTCGTCAGCGCTGGTATGAAGCTTATCGCGTGGGTTTAACTTACCCGATGTGGACAAAATTCAAGCGTCTTTATAATACTATGGAGCTCACTTACGATCGCATGCAGAACGGCGTGATGTTTATGAGTCAGGTTGAGTACAACGTTTATGATGCCTGGGTTCTTACTGGTGCGGTTGATGCGTTAGCTGTTTTCGACAGCCGCGAAACCCGCTATGACAAATCTGTGATTAGAAACTTCAGGGCCAACGACCGAGTCAGCATGGGGATCAGCTATGTGTATTGATAAATCGGCTGAAAAAACAGCTCAAACGTTAGCTAAAAAAATAGCCTATAAGCTAGCCTGTTATGCCGGATTTGCGGGGCTCGGAATCGCTCTTGTCGTTGCTGGTTGCAAAAACGAAGAAACGGCTCCTTCAAATATTCCGAATGTGCAATTAAAGGGCACGGACTGCCTGACTGAAACTCCAGCTGTTATCGAAAATTATCTCAATGGCCGCTCATCTGATGATGAGCTCAGAAGGTTTTGGGCCTGTACGCAAACCGCACTGACCACTTTCAAAAATCGCGTGGTGGGTTCAGATCCAACTCGTGGTTATAAGGCTACTGAGCTTCGTAATTTTCTTCAGGCCAATTTCTTAGGGGGCAACGGCCCTGATGCCATTATTATTAATGATGAACTTTTAAAGCAGTTTATGCAGCTGAAGCGATTGATCGTCGGGGGCCATCAAGATTGGATCACGTATAAAGAGATCAACCAGAGTATCGAATTATTTGGTCGCTTCAGAGAGATGACTATCGGTCTTCGTCCACATATCACGACTTTGTTTAAATCGAAGTCAGAGCAGAGCCCAGATCCAGAGAAGGTGGCAATAGGCCTTGAAAAGTTTCAAGCGGTGATGCTTGAGCTTGGAGACATCATTGCTAAAAATCAGGTGGCCTACACTTTTGCTGATTTAAAGAGCTTCATGATTGAGGTCGACAAAATTTATCGTGGTCGTGGCAATGGCGATGATTTTGCGCGAATTATTGAGATGATACCCCTGATTTCATCAGCGAAGAATCTACTCTTCGGCGGCTTTGCTGAGTCCATTCGCCCCAGCGAGTGGAAGGGTGTTTTTCGTTTTGGTGGGCACTTATTGTCAGCCGGTCTTCGTCTTAAACTTTATATCAATAAAGATAGTGTGACGAATGCGGTTCTGCTGAATGAAGTTGACCGTCTTGGTATTACCTTCTTTTCTATTTTGAGTGACGCTTTCTCGTATCGTCCGGATAAAATTATTCCATCAGCCGATGTGGCTAGTGTTATAAAAGAATTTGCTAAACAATTTGATCTTCCTCTTGAATTAACTGCCGAAAAGACAGCTGAGCTGTGGGTCATTCTCGTTGATAAAATTATTCCTGAATACAATTACAATGTAGCGGGATTTTCTCATGACGAACTCAAGCGTTTAGAGTTTATTTTTAACGAGTGGCTTGAAGTGCAAATGAGTTTGATCGGGATTTCGCGACCGTTATTAACTAACGGCGTAGAAGAAATGAAGTCTTTACTTTCTATTCACCCGCTACCGGTCGACGAGCTCAAACGTATTATTTTCTCAAATGATCCAAATCTCGTTTGGGATATGGAGACTAAAACACGCTTGAATCTTATGCGAGCCGCGATCGGGCCTGTGGTTCAAGCTTTTGCCGCGGATAGCTTCCGTCGCGTGAATAAAATTGGTTTGATTCAGAAAGAGTTTGAGCAAGCCTATAACGCGATTAAGCCCTTCTTAGTACTTTTAGATATCGTTGAAGAAGACAATACGACTCTTGGGCCGCGTATTTTTCAAGAAGCGGATTTGTTTGTTCCGCGCTCTAACGGTGATTTTGTCCTTAATTTCTTTGAAGTGGTGGAGTATGCCCATCTTGTTTTAGCCGGAGTGGATACGGGCAAAGCCCTTGTGACTGATCTACAAACGATTTGTGTAGAAGAGGCGAATCCTGATCCGATGCACTCGGTGAATGCGGCTTGCTTCAGAAAAAACTATCGCCCACTTTTCTATCATCGTTATTCGAATATGCCTGAGATGGTGAAGTTCTTTAAAACCTTAAATGATAAAGACTGGGCGAAAACTCTTAAGGGTATGGAGATCACCAATCGCGATGACGGGGCTTCTGACCTGCCAGTGTTCAATAGTGATATTTATGAAATGGGTGTTTTGGGTCAATATATTGAAATTATCATGCAACGTTTCGATGTGAATCATGACGGTGTTCTCGATACGAAAGAAGGCTTAACGGCTTTCCCGCTTTTTCAAAATGTGATTGCTGAAATGTTGGGGGCAGACCCCAAAGAAGACGAAAAAGATGTGCGCGCTCTCTTTACGTATATGCTCAGATACGGTGAGCCACCAAATCCAAGTAACCCTATATCTTTACTCAGATTTTTAAATTGGAAGTGGTCTGAATCGAAATGGAAGTTTGCTGCAGATCGCGGCATCATTTTGAAAATTTTATCATCCCTCAATACGAAGTGATGACTTTTTACATCAGTCCTCAGTTCTTCTGACGGTTTTTTCGCCTTTTTGATAAACTCCTGACCGGGTATGAGAGTTACAAAAAGTCTTATTTTAAGCTGGATTTTATCAGCGACCATAACTGGTTATGGCGCAGCCGCAATGTCAGAGCAGACATTGTCTTTAGGCGTTTTTCAATCTCAGTATGTCACTGATTCTTCGGCCTCTTCAAATGCCAATCAGACTTCTAGTTTTATTCCCAATTTTAAAATGAGCGAGTCTGTGTTTAAAGATAAAGTTCGCGCCGAAGGGGATATGAGCGCTATCGTGCCCATGCAACAAGGCGGAGAGTTTCATGTTTGGTTTCCGTCCCTCAATCTTCAATTCGGTGATCGTCTGCGTAGCTCAACGACCAAGCGCCAAACCCAAGTGACTTTCGGTCGCGCCATCAAGTCATGGAGCCGTCTCGATACAGAATGGGGACTCGGTCTGTGGCAACCTCAGTTCCGTTTCGACTACATTCGCCCCAAACAAATGGGTTTAACGGGCCTCTTTTACGAAACAGAAAAAGAGCTGCTCAAATTCACAGCCTTTGCTTCAGGGCTCTACTTGCCTGATCAGCAAGGGGAGTTCGACGTCACAGATGGTAAATTCGTTTCAAAAAATCGCTGGTTCCGACCGCCAGTGACCCAGCTTGAAATCGAAAAAGGCACGTCCGATATTTACTATGAACTCGATAAACCCAGCGTTTCCAGCGTTATTTGGAATCCGTCTTACGGCATTGCTTTGCGCGCTGGTGAAGAGGAGAGTGGGCCTTGGATTCAGTTTGCTATGGCTGATAAACCTGCTAATCAACTTCATATTGGTATTGAACCTGAAGACGCTCTTAAGCTTTCTGACGACAAAAAGGTTCACCCGATAATTCATCCTCAACTCGTCAGACACCGTCTCTTAACCGCAGAAGCGGGTTATCAAGGTTCTACAACGAACTTCTACGCTTCTGTGACAGGCGAAAGCTTTGAAGATCCAAAGCTCCCAGAGATGTGGAAAGAAACGCCGCTTGAAGATTCAATTTATTACGGTATCGGCGGATCACAACTCACTGAAGTTTTAGGCTTTAAAACTGTCATCTATTCAGGTTTAGTCTTCAAAGATGTTGTGGGTGACAATGAGCCTGCTGGTATGGGCGAAGAACTCAGTACTTCAATTCAGAAAGTGGCTTTCGAGCGTCTTTTCAATGTCGGTATTCGATATCCCATGCACCCCAAGGTTTTTACAAAGTGGGCTACTGATCTCAAATACACCTACTCTATGAGCGATCGTGCGGAATGGCTTATGGCCCAGGTGAGTTATGCTCCTAAAAAAGATTGGTCTTTTTATTTAGGAGCAGATGTTCTTGGTGCACCTGATAAAGTTGAAAGTGACAAGCTCAGTTTCATTTCTAAATACCGTGATAACGATCGAATAGAAGGCGGCTTCACCCATGTTTTTTAAATCATTCACTCGTTCAATTTGTATTTTTATGTCTTTGCTTCTTTTATTCACAGGTTGCGGTCTGCGCACGGGCGATAAGGGCGAGCCTAAAACCACGGCCAAGTTTTCAGAAGGTGAATTCGCTTGCCTCCATCAAATTTCAGAAGAAGTGAACAAATACGTGAGCGGAGAAATGAAGCTTAAAAATCTTCAGCAGTTTGCGGCCTGCCTGCAGAAAGCTCTTCGCTCGTTTGCCTACTATGCTGAAGGTGACGACAGTCGTGGTTATCGTCCGCAAGAGCTTGTTGATTTTTTAAATAAGCACTTTTTGACTAAGAATAAAATCGGCCCGGGTCTTATGCGTGAGGCGATGAATATAAAAGCTTTGCTAACGGGTGGTTCTGCTGAGTTTATCAGTCATGAAGAGTTTGAATGTTTTGTGCAGATGATTGGTCTAGTGGCTGAAGAAGCTGAGAGACATTTGCCATTTATCGCTATGTACGGCATCGGCTCGAAACAAGTGGTGGGCGAAAAAGTTTCTTATGAGCAAATGGAACAGGCGCAAGCGGCCCTAAAAGCCACCGCCCAAAGAGTAGCCGATGTATTTAAAAGCTCAAAATTCACGTACAAATTAAGTTCACTTCAAGCTTTCGTTGATGAAGTTCGTCAGCTTCTTAAATGGAGAGAGCACCACCAAGATGTTTTTGAAAGCAAGGACCTAGTTCAATTGATCGGAGCTTACAAAAGCATTTTGACGGGTACTTCGGCGGACCAAATTACTCCTCCAGACTGGGAGTCTTTACTTACGTCTTCAGCTGATGTTTTAGGTGCCGTGGTTGAGTTCCAATTTGTGATTCGCAAGGAAGAGCTATTTCAAGGGCGCTCACTTGAGAATTTTATCGTTTATATAGAGAAGATCTTCACCGTTATTCAAAATTCAATTCAAAAGCAGCCAGGCAATGTGATCACTTACCAAAGTCTTGATCATTTAGTTGATTCTTTCGATAAAATTAAATTCTTACCTATGGGATTAAGAGCTTCTTCGTTAAAACCAGTGGTACGTGCTGCTTTTGGCCGCGTATTGCGTGATCCGACCCTTCAGCCGGGTCGTGGGGAGGCCAATGGCCTAACAACTCCGGCGCTCAATGAAGCTCGTAAAGAGTTTTACATCTGGGCTGATTCTCAGCGCTATATCAGCGAACTCGCCAACCGTGATTTTTCAATTAAAGGATTCTATCCAAGTCTGCAGAATCTCAATAAAAACGATCTTTCAAAGCTCTTCAGTCTCACCAACGAGCAAGACCCACGCGTCCAGCACATCACTTATATTGTGAAGAACGTTAGGCCTATGTTCAGAGAGCGAGATTCACGGGTTTGGTTGGTTCCTGAAAGTGAACGTGAAAAATACCAGGTGCGCCATAATTTAGCGAACTTAGGTCGTTTGAATATTTTTGGGTCTTTGATGCGCCTTTTGATTCGTGGCTTTGCTGCTCGCGAGCGCGCTTTAAACATGTCAGGTCTAACAATTGATGAGATGGAGAACTTCTATCAGACGATCAAAGATCTTGGCATGGATATCAAATTGATGGATCCGCGCAGTAAACAAGTGGGAATTCGCTCTTTTAGAGAAGGGAATATGTTTACTTTCTCTGGCAATGGTCTTCAGGCGGAGTCTAAAGACGGAAAGCATCTTCTCAGTTTTGTTGAAGGTCTCGAGCTTTTGGCCTTTATTTGGTCGGGTGGCCAGGTGCGCACGCAGTTTTATGAAAATGGAATGAAAGCCTGCGAATTGCCAAATATCGAGAACGATATCTTCGGTAATAAGAAAATGAATATGAAGTGTTTCTTTGATCATATAGCGGACAATAGATTCACTGAAATTGCTAACTTACCTCATATGAGAAATTATATGTGGAATTTAAAAGGCGATAGAAAAGCGGCCTTCGAAAGCGCGCTCATGGGCATTGCGAAGATTCGCTGTGAAAATCCGTCTTTGATTGAGCAGGCAGAGCTGGCGACGTTTTCGACGATCTTGCATTACGTAGAAGGTCTTTTTGTCATATACGATCGCGACCGCTCAGGGACTTTAAACGGTTACGAAATTATGGCCGCTTTTCCGAGATTTCATGTATTTTTAGGTGAGCAGGTTCAGAAATTGAAGAAAAAATCTTATGACGTTGCCATGTTGAAATCTATTTTCGCTTTTTTAGTTGAGGAGCGTAGATTCCCTACATCTTTTGGCGACAAAGCTGAAATTGCTCTCGAGCGCTATCGTTATTTCGATAAAGATCCGGAGCAGTATTCATTTGCTAAAATGGATAAGCTCAAGCCACAGGCTCGCCCGGCAGTGACGAAGCTAGCGCTTGATCGTCAGGGGTTAGTCGAAGTTCTAGCTATGCTTAACAACGCGAATAAAGCCGCTGAGCCTTGCGCGAAGAAGTGATTCACTTAGAATAATTTTGCCACCAAGTCGTGACCCATCCATTGGATGGGCGCGCGGGGCTTATAAGATTCCGCGAGCATCACTTTGCCAGTGGCTTTGAATACGATTTCACTCAGGTGAGCAGTGAGTAAATGCTTCTGATCTTTATGCATATCTAAAATCTTTTGTGAAGCTTGGCGCATGAGCTCCATCTGTTCTGGGGCATTATGCTGAGGCCAGTTTTTAAATGATGGATAATTGAGAACCTTTGGATTTGTTAAATACTCTTGAGTGGCGGCATCTACATCGTCAAAAGTAAAACCATCTTTGAGTAGAGCCTGGCATTCATCAATCAATTCTTGTGTTTTTTTCGGATCGCGATTTTCTTTTTTAATAGCGCGAATCAAGGTGTAAAGAGAGATTTCAACACCTAAGAAAATGCTCGAAGAGTTGGTGAGAATTTCAGGTACGTTCATAACGTGAGCAGGAATGCCTTTACTGAAAGCTTCGGCAGCCACTTCTTCCATTTTAATTTTCGCCCAGCCTTGAAGGTAAGGTGAGTACGAATACCATTTGTAATCACCGCCAATGAGAGCTTCGTTGCCATGATAACCATAGGCGACGTAACTGACTTGGCCGCCGCCATTTTTAACTTCGTGACGGAGTCCTTCAGATTGTTGAATCAAATGTCTTAAGGTTTCGGCGGTCACTTCGTTAAAGCTCACATCACAAAGCTTGCCGATTTGGCTCTTCCAGAAAGTTTCTGAAGAGAGAAAGCGGGCTCCTGAGCCCTTGAAGACGCGGTTCGCAATAGGCATAACTACTTTAGCGCGCGGAAAACCACCGGCCATAGTGTGCACGAAAAGAACATTGGCGCCAGCGGGGATTAGCTTCTGCACTTCTTTGAGAAAGGCTTGGGTAGCCTTTTGAAAACGCTCAGTGCCGCGTTTACGACTGTCATTGAGGCTATCCCAGTCGAGCTCAGCGGCTTCCCAGCCCGTGAGGCCGTACTCTTTCAGCTGATCAACAGGGCGGCGCCCCTTTGAGTCGGGTTCAAGATCAAAACCGGCTTCAAGCGGAATGTTAATTAAAGGCTGGGCTTTTTCAGCTAACTCTTCAGCGGTGAGAGGTCTGAGATTCATTTCAGCATCTCGGCGGCCTACGGTTGAGTAAATGACTTTCATGCCGATACGTTCTGCTTCTTCAACGATACCGTTGGCGTAACCCCGAGTGAAAAGTTCGCCGAACATAACCATAACGTCGCCCTTTTTATACTGGGGAGATTTCGGAAGCTCACGAAGTGGGATGAATAGACTCATGATAAGGCTCCTTTTTGCTTTAGCCACTGGGTGACCATTTTCGTGGCCCCAGTTTTTATCGTAAATTCTGTTTGAATAATGGCCGCTGTTTTTTCGTTGTGCAAGTCTTGCAGTTTATTGATCTGTAGCAATAAAGAGTGAAGTTCTTCTTGGGTTTGAGCCACTGAAACGGCCGTTGTATTAGAATCTAAGCGCACTTGAGAGAAGATAATAGCTTCACGGTTGTTCTTATAGAAGGGCCCAACGATAACAGGTTTTTTGGCGCCCAGAGGCTCCATCACACTATGAACTTTCTTTTTAAAGCTGCCGCCGACAAAAGCGAATTTGCAATGAGCATAGAGATCTGCCAAAAGCCCCATTTGATCGACAATCAAAACCGTATCTTCGGGCCAGGTCTCGATTTGAGAGAAGCGAACGGATTTAAGGTCGGCACGAGTCAGTTCTTTTTCTAGATTTTGCAAATGGGCTTCGTCGTTTTCGTGAGGAACTAAAACAGTGGGAAGGTCTTGTATTTGAGTCAGAGCATAAATTAAAGCCGCTTCATCTTCAGGCCATGTCGAGCCTGCGATAAAGAAATTCCGCCCTTCATATATCTGACTTTTGCTGCTAGCGATACGATTCTGCAATCTAAATTGAACTTGATCGTAACGGGTATCGCCGGCAACGACGACCGACTTATCGGTAATTTTCTCTAGGCTCTCTTTGTCGGACTCAGAAACCACGTAGATATCAGTGAGAAGATTATAAATTGTTTTTTCAAATGGTTTTAACAGTGGGTTCACGGAGCTTTTCGTATGAGAGAAAAGTAAGGTGGGAATGTTACTTTTCGCGCACTGATTTAAAAGTTCAGGCCAAAGATCAGAGCGTGCGATAATGAGCGCGGTGGGTTTAAACTTTTTAATAAAATTTTGAATAGGACCAGCTAAATCGAGAGGTAAAATCTGTGAATAGTCGACAAGATTGGTTTTCTCAATTTGCGTTTTATAAGACGGCGAAAAATAAGAAACTAAGATTTTGGCTCGTGGATTTATATCTTTAACTTCACGTAAAATAGATTTGGCGTATTCAAATTCACCTGAAGCGCAGTGAATCCAAATGGTCGCCCCACTCACTTCTTTTTGCTCTTGCTGGCTGCGAATGCGAAGAAGCATTCCCTTGCGAAACTTCTTGTTAAAGATAAATAGAAATGGAGCCAGCAGCCCTAAAGACAAAGGCAAAACTAAAGTGCGATAAATAAAAAAGAAGAGGGCGTTACCGGGTTTCAAGCAGGTGCTGAGCTTTCATAAAAACTGTTTCTGGAGTGACTTCAAGCAGACATTTTTTAAATGTCTCATTATAGCAGCGACCTCGGCCATCTTTAGTGCAAGGTCGGCAATAAAGCGGGTGTTCAGCAACTAAGCTGCTCAGGCGCGAGGGGTGGCCAAAGGCCGTCGGGCCTATAATCGCCACCGCCGGCACCTTCAGGCCATCAGCCACATGAAGTGCGCCAGTATCACCTGAGATTAAAAGCGGTGCATTTTTGATCGCATAAGCCGTTTGTGTCCAGCTGAGTTTTCCGGCCAGATTGATAACACCGCCGTCAGCCACTAAAGCATCGAACTCGTCTTCAGGGCCACCCAGTAAAGCAATTTTGTAGCTGGGTAATTTGTTCTGCAGAATTTGAATGAGCTTTTGCCAATATTCAGTAGGCCACTTTTTAAGCTCCCAGGCCGCAGAGGGGGCAAGAAGGATTGTCTTCTGGGTATCCGTCGCGGATTCAGGTGATTGCTCTTGAGTTTGTAGGTAAGGAGCGTCTTCGGTATTGGCGATCAATTGGTAAAGTGGATGAAGGTATGAAAACGCTCCGCGATAAGGCATTTGAAAAGTATTGATGCGCATTTTAAAAAGTAAAAAACGCTTCCAGCGCTCTTTTGAGCGACGGATGAGATTCAGGCTTGGCGTCCAAAGTAAAAGACTAATAATACGAGATCTCACATTGGAATGAGCGTCGTAAACGAAATCAAACTTTTGACGACGAAGTTCTAAGGCAAGCTTTACAAGGCCGATAAAACCCTGGCGTCTTTGAAAAGACCAAACCGTATCGACACAGGTAAAAATTTTTACAAAATCAGTGAAATCAGAGCGGGTCACCCAATGAATGGTTGCCTGCGGATGGCTCTGTTTAAGAGCCTGGGCAGCGGTCAGGGCTTGGGCGATATCACCCAGACTTGAAAAGCGAATAACTAAGAGTTTTTGCACCCTTAATAGTTATAGGATGTTCTTGGGTTAGCCAACTTTTTTATATTCGTCGGTAGAGAATTCTGCCTCAAGATAATCGATAAAACTCAGCCACTCGCTAGGAAGCGTTTTATTCAAAGAAATGCCAATGGCAGACTTCGAGCTGCTCTTCCAAATCACTTCGCCTTCAAGAGTCACTTGGCGGTTGGGTGCGAGATGAACGGTGAGCTTAATACTTTGAGCCATTTTGTATTTTTTAATAAGCGGGCTGTGAGTCATTACGCTTAAGCCTTTATGCGAAACGTCGATAGCTAAGGCTTCCATATCTTCGTGGTGGTCATGAATCATGGCAGGGCACGCCGAAGGATAACGCACATGATGACGTTTGCTCGCGAGAGAATTGCTCAGCGGAATGAGATTACGAAAAGACTTCATGTTATAAATCTTATCGAGCGTGAGCTTGTCATTAATTGTAAGACCCTCTAAGAGCGCGGACTTTTCATTATAAAGTTTTTGCATGTACTGCATTGTTTTAGATGAATACGTGCCTACATAGAATTCAGATTTTGGCATTTGAAAGCGAGTTGCAAGCGCAGCAAAATCATCTCTCTGCTCAGGCGTAAGATGGGTGAGGAGTTCAGAATTTAAATCAAGAAAGACAGGCGTAAGCGGAGTGTTGTCATCTGAGTAAATGATCCTATCGTCTTCGAAAGAATTCTTTGTGTAACATAATACTCCTTCAAAATAGTCTTCTAAAGAGTCCGGAATGGGCGCAATAACATAGTCAATTTTAAGATTGTTTTTGGCGAAGTGGCAAAGGTATTGATTGATCGCTAAGCCTAACGCTTCTGAATTCAGATATTCGTTTTTTAAAAGAGAAAGGCCTAAGAGCTCACCAATACGATGACCATTTTCACGAAGGTGCGCCACTTCAGATGAAGCTTCACAAGGCAAGCCGAGAGGATTATCGATAAGTAATCCACCGACTCCGATCATTTTCTTTTTATGCAGCGCGATCACTAGGGTGCAAGAAGGGAGCGTGAGAAATTTATTAATCTTCCACTTTGATAAGTAATCAAATTGGGAGCGATGGGTCTCTGTACGTTTTAAAAATTCAAGGGCGGCTAAAACCTCAATCTCGCTCTCAACAATTTTAAAAGTGAAATCATTAATAGAATTATTTTTTAAATTTAAGATTTTTCTTTGCAGACTCAAACGCAAATTTTTTGGCGTGAACCAAAACTTGGCTAGGAACTGTAATAAAGCGTGCACGAGATGCGCTTTCACCAAGATTCTCCGTCTTAGTGATAAGATCGGACAATGGAGAACTCGACTGAAGACTGATCTAGTTTATATTTTTCATTCTCAGTTTGATACACTCTCTGACATGGGTAGCAGTAATTATCTCAGGCGAATGAACGGTCTCTTCTCAAAAAACTTTGTCCGCCTCTTGGCGAACCTGTGGCCGCCCTTTCTAGCGGCAGGTATAGGTATCGACTCTATTGGTGATGGCTACCGCGACATGCAGGTCTCAATGACTTTGCGCTGGTACAATCGTAACTATGTTGGGACGCATTTTGGTGGCTCTATGTACGCTATGGTTGACCCCTTCTATATGCTCATGTTGATACAGAATTTGGGTCGCGACTACATAGTTTGGGACAAAGCCGCCTTTATTGATTTTAAGAAACCAGGAACAGGGCGTATTACGGCGAAATTTCATTTATCTAAAGAATTCATTGAAGAAGTGCGCCTAAAATCACATCAAAGCGGCAAATATGTTTTTGATATTCCGGTAGAAATCAAAAATGAAGCGGGTGAAGTGGTGGCCGAAGTTAAGAAGACGCTTTACGTGAGATATAAACTTTTTAAAGGCTGAGTTGCGGGCTATATTTCTCTGGGTTGTCTTATTAGGCTCCGACAAATGATAAGTTGCCGAGCTGAGCAAATTCAGCTTTAAACAGAATACAACTAAGTTAAAAATAAACAGAATAGGCATACACATGAATTTTGCTCAGCTCGGCAACTTACTTTTTGTAGGTCGAGCTCTACGCCTCATCGAGGAAGTGATCGAAGAGTTTTTAATTTAATACTTAAGCCAGGCCAGCCGGCCGGCGGCAAAACCAACCTCTGAAAACCCAAAATACTCTTTTATATATTTCATTGTTTTCTCTGAATAGAAGGCGATGTGGGTGGGGTCGCGGCGATAGTGCCAATCTTTGAAGTTCACTTTATTTGTGAAAAATTGAGTCATAATTATAAGAGAGCCACCAGGCTTTGTAAGTGCTCTCAACTGCTTAAGTACAGTCATTGGGTCAGCTAAATGCTCGATCACCTCAGTGGCTACAACGACATCGTAAAGGCCGGTCAAGGCAGATCTATCGTCTTTGAAATAGAGATCATAGGCCGTGTAATCAATTGGTAGATCTTGAAAGAGCGGCACTAAAGCTGAGTGAGTTCCTGAGCCAAAATCTAAAACTTTTAGAGGAGTGCTAGCTCCGTACTTTTGAAGAATGATGTGGCGAACTGGCTCAAGGTACTTTTGATATCCTACATCGGCAGGATCATTCACATGAAGATTATAACGTTCTTTTTCTTTATCAGGAGAGAGATAGTGTTTCGGACTTAGAAACTTAAGGTCGCAAGTCTGGCACCAGTAATAATCAGTGATCTGTTTTGTGTCGCTGAAGTAAATCGGGCTGCTTGACTGACACAAAACACAATCTAAAGACATGAATTACTTTCTGGTGTTAGCGGCTCCACGCTGAGCTGTTTCGGCTCGGGCTTGTTGACTCATCTGAATCAAGCCGGCGAGCACGGTATCTTCTGTTGTGGCAAAGGCGCTTGCAAATGTTTTTTCGCGAATCTGATCGCAAGGATGGTTGCCAGAGAGAAAAGCTTTGCGAAAGTTGTCACGCGCAACTTCAAAGCCAGCGGGTTGATTGGCGGCATAAGCCATAACATCTGGAGTCACTGCTTTGAACTGCGTCATAAGTTGAGTGCGGTAAGCATGGATCACTGATGTTAATAGATTGGCTTTTGCTTCTGGAGAAACGGGCTGTAAACTTGATTGTGGTTGATCCATAGATGTAATGACTTGGCTCCATACCTCATCTTTTACAGTGATGCGAATTTGTAGGTTTGTGTTGTCTTTTTGTGACCAGAAAATATCGGTATGTTCAGTAGCAGGAGTCGTTTTTACGCTCTTGCTGTAATCTTGCGATATATATTGGGTTACGGGAGTCACAGTTTGGGCGCACTGCATGTAGTGACGTAGTTCTTGAAGCTGTTTATCTGGAGTGGCAGTTGTTTCTGCAAAGGTGTTGCTAGCAATAGCTGTTACGGCAAGTAATACTGTATAGAATGATTTCATTTTAATCCCCCCGGATACGTATGAGTAGAGCAAGAGGTTTGCCAACAGCGGGCTCTTGGTTAATTCGTTTTGAAGTAATAGATGTTCTATTTTGAAACAAAATCAAAAATTTAAACTAACATGTGTCTAAATAGCCGACAGCGAAATTGATGAGCGAAGTGACTTTGTCAGATCTTTGAGCAGTTATAGGCTCATATAAAACAGCTTCTACTAAATGCTGAGGCTTATAGTGAGTTTAACTTGTCTCAAAGTGAAACGGCGCTTTTAAAAGTAGAGACTAAACTTTAAACAATCCATTAGGTTTCATTTAATAATCAACTGAAAGGTTTTGTTGATAAAAGCTAGAAGAGCCGTCTAAACTTTGGTTTATGCGTAAAAATTTACTGAATCTACATCTTATGCTGGGCGGGTTCTTTCTGCCTGTTGGTTTAATGTTCGCTATCACTGGTGGTCTTTATACATTTGGGTTTAAAGGCTCATACATAACAAAATCCTGGGAAGTGCCAGCCGAAGCGAACTTAAGCGTAGAGTTGCCTTATCTTTTAGGTGTAGCCGATGAGATATTAAAGGCGGCTGAGCTTAAAGCTCCCCGCGGTTCAGCCACAGTAAAAGGAGCCGGTCGCAGCTGGCAGTTTGAATGGATGGGTGCCGGAGCTGATTTTATTTTAGAGCCAACAGACGACCCGGCTCGACTCAAGGCACAGTATAAAACTCCTAATGGTCATCGTTTTTTTGTTCAACTTCATAAAGCCAAGGGCGGTTTACCATTTAAAATTTTGGCCGGGGCCTTTGCGTTAGGCCTGATCGCTCTTTTAATCACTGGATTTATGATGGCATTTGCTTCGCCAATTTATTTAAATCTAGCTCTGAAAAGTTTAGGTGCCGGCTTAGCGGTTACATTTATAGCCATGTTCTTGAGTTAATCTGGAATACCCATTGCAATTATAAAAACCACCTTTCGGTGGCTCAATTAAGAGCTACTTGGGCTTTTTTACGAGGCGATTCGGCCTTGGTGCGTACGAATTGGCCCCAGCTAAGAGCAGGAACTATGTGGAGTACGAATTATCCATTTTATGAAATTATAGTCAGAGCCGGTATTATTTATATCGGCTTATTTCTGATGTTTCGTTTACTAGGGCGTAAACAATTAGGTGAGATGTCATCTTTTGATTTTGTTTTGCTTTTGATTGTAAGTGAAGCCGTTAGCGGCGGTTTAATTGGGGAGGAATATTCACTCAGCGGCGGTTTAATTTCAGCGGCGAGCCTATTGGTCATTAGCTACGGTGTGGATTATCTGGCATTTAAGTCTCATAAAGTTGAAAAATTCGTCGATGGTGAACCTCAGGTCATCATTCTAAACGGAAAACTAAATTCTAAAACGCTCGAAAATGAAAAAATAACGTTGGGCGAACTCGAAGAGTCCATTCGCTCAAAGGGTATTAGGAGTATAGGGCAAGTGCGTTTAGCCGTACTTGAAGCTAACGGAAAAATTTCAGTCATTAAAAAGGAGTAAGTATGGCGCGCGGTATTTGGAGTGGAGCGATCAGCTTTGGTCTCTTAAACATCCCGGTTTCTATAATGAGCTCTAAAGAAGAAGAGCGTTTAAGCTTTCGTCTGCTCGACAAGCGCGACAACTCGCCTATCGGCTATAAGCAGTACAACAAATCAACGGGGCGAGAAGTCGATCGTAAAAATATAGTCAAAGCTTATGAGCATAAGAAAAATGCTTTCGTTGTTTTAACAGAAGAAGATTTTTTAAAAGCAAATCCAAAGGCGACGCAAACTATCGACATAGAAGACTTTGTTAATGTAGAAGATGTAGATATTCTGCTTTTTGAAAAGCCTTATTACCTAGTGCCAGGTAAAAATGGTGAGAAAGGTTATGTTCTTCTTCGCCGTGTTTTAGAAGAATCGAAGAAAGCAGCCGTAGCGAAGTTTGTTTTAAGAAACCGTCAGCATCTGGTAACTATTATGGCGCGGGGAGATTATTTAATTCTTGAAATATTACGGTTTGCTCATGAAATACAAGAGGTGCACGAGGCCGAGTACCTAGACGATTTTAAGCTCGATCGTGTTCGTATTTCAGCCAAAGAATTGCAAATGGCAAAATCACTTGTGAACGATATGACAAGTAAGTGGAAGCCCGAGCAATATAAGGACACCTATCAAGATGAGCTTCTGAAGTATATTCAGCGTAAGGTTAAAAAAGGTGATGTCGAGGAAGGCGCTGAAATTGAAACGGTCACTGAAACCAATACCAATGTGGTGGATTTAATGCCACTGCTTAGAAAAAGCCTTGCTGCGGGCGGAAAAAGCTCGCCTTCTAAGAAGGTCGCGAGAAAAACGGCCGCTCATTCACGTGCAAAAAAGAAAGCTTCTGAAACAACGAGAACTCACGCATGAGTTTGGCAGTTTATCGCAAAAAAAGAGATTTTAAGAGAACGAGAGAGCCTGAGGGTAAGAAAGCCAAAGATCTCCGTCGCCACAGCTTTGTGATTCAGAAACACGACGCTTCACATTTACATTACGATTTTCGCCTTGAGATGGACGGAGTTTTAAAAAGTTGGGCGGTGCCCAAAGGGCCGTCTTTAAATCCTGGTGATAAACGGCTCGCGGTTCAGGTCGAAGATCATCCGGTGAGTTATGCCAACTTTGAGGGAGAGATTCCGGCCGATGAATATGGTGGCGGTCATGTTATAGTTTGGGATCGTGGAGTTTGGAGTTCGGATAAAGATCCTCATGCACAGATTAAAAAAGGTCGCTTAGAGTTTGAGCTTAAGGGCGAAAAACTTTCAGGTCATTGGCTTTTAGTAAGAACCGCACGAAGCAGCAGTAAAAAACCGAATTGGTTATTAATTAAACGCCACGATTCGGCCGCTACAGATAAAATTGATGTGACGGATTTAGACAAAAGCGTTATTTCAGATGTGACTATTGAAGAGCTGAAAGAAGGCGCCGATCTCAAAAAAGCGAAAAAGTTAAAAATAAAAAATGAGCCCACTCCGCAAGATCTGCTTAAAAATGTGAAGCGGGCGATACCTCATGAAATTAGGCCGCAGTTGGCTGACTTGGCTGATAAAGCTCCTAGGGGCGATCGCTGGATTCATGAAGTTAAATACGACGGCTACCGTACTCTGGCAGAAGCACAGGGTCGAAAAATCAGGTTGCTGACGAGAAGTGGTCTTGATTGGACGGCCAAATATAAGACTATTCAGAGTGAGCTAAAAAAAATAAAAGCTCAGTCTTTTATTTTAGATGGTGAAATCGTCGTTCAAGATGAAAATGGCGCAACTAGTTTTCAAGAATTGCAAAACGCTCTTGAAAGCAATCAACAAGATCGGCTTTCTTATTTCGTCTTTGATTTACTTTATTTGAATGGTCACGATTTACGCGAGATACCCCTTATTGATCGAAAAAATCTCTTGGCCGAACTTTTAGCGAAGTCAAAAACGAAAAACATACACTACAGTGAGCATTGGTCAGAGGAGGGGGATAGAGTTTTCAAAGGCGCCTGTAAGTTGAATTTAGAGGGCATTATCTCTAAAGATAAAACGCGTGGCTACGAATCCGGGCGCAGCCGTTACTGGCTTAAAACGAAATGCAAGAACACCCAAGAATTTATTATTGTCGGTTACACGCTACAAAAAAACAATGCAGCTTTGGGAGCTTTGCTACTAGGAGCTTATAACTCGAAAGGTCAGCTTGAGTATGCTGGCCGGGTAGGGACAGGATTTAATTTTAAAACTCACGGCTCGCTTCTTTCGGAACTCAAGAAATATCAAGTCGCTGAAAGTGCCTTAGAGGTGAAAGTTCCACGAGAAAAATCTATAACTTGGGTGAGGCCGAAGCTGGTAGCAAATGTCGAGTTTTCAAATTGGACAGATGAACATGTTTTACGTCACGCTTCGTTTCAAGGTTTGCGAAAAGATAAAAAGGTAAAAGATGTTTTATTAGAAGAATTAAAAACTTCTATGAGGCATAATAATTCTAAATCTATGAAAAAAGAAAAACCGAATAGAAATTTAAATCTGTCGAACCCGAATAAAGTTTTGTTTTCTAAGGCGAAAGTGACGAAATTGGAGCTCGCTGAGTACTATCTCGATCATCAGAAATTGATTCTGCCGCATATAAAAGACCGCCCGTTATCATTATTGCGTTGCCCCAATGGCGAGAGCTCGGAATGTTTTTTTCAAAAACATGTGACTGGTGAAAGTGAGAATATTCATAAAGCCGAAGTTAAATCTAAGTTAAAAGGGAAGACTGAAGAAATTTTCTACGTCGATTCTATCGAAGGAATTTTAGAAACGATTCAGCTGGGCAGTCTTGAGCTTCACGTTCGCGGTGGCCATTATAAGCAAATTGATAAGGCTGATCTTATCGTTTTTGATTTTGACCCGGACCCTTCGGTTTCATTTTTGAAAGTAAAAAAGGCAGCTTTAGATTTAAGAAAACTGCTCCTTCAGCTCAAGCTGAAATCTTTCATTAAAGTCACTGGAGGAAAAGGCCTCCATGTTCATGTGCCGCTAGTCGAAAAATACAATTGGGACGACATTAAAAACTTCGCTCGTACGATTTGCGAGAAAATGGTCGAGGACGAGCCAAAGCTCTACACAACTGAGATTAGCAAACGCAAACGTAAGGGAAAAATATTTCTCGATTACTTACGAAATGGTTATGGCGCCACCGCCATTTTGCCTTACTCGGTACGTGCCCATGCCAACGCATCAATTGCCTGGCCGATAAAGTGGGAAGATCTGAGGTCGATTAAAAGTTCAGATCAATTTACGGTGAGAAATATTGGCCAGATAAAGAAGCGATCTGATCCGTGGACTGGTTATTTTAAATTGAAGCAAAAAATTCAACTACTCGAATAACGGGGTTACGGTACGAGCCACATGCAAGTGATATTACTTGCGGTAAGAGTGCCAGACGATACACCGCATTTAATATTGTGAAGAGCAGAGGGCACGCAGGTTACAATCTGCGCAGGAGTGATACTGGCATGGTCCGACGTGCAGTTGAGCGCCACACCAGTAGTTGGAACATTTGTACATATTTGGTTAGCACTCCAGGTGCCAGAGAGGGCAACATTAAACTTACAGCCCCCCATTCTAAAAAAGCTAGTTCCGTTGATGCCGATTAAAACTTTACCAGCATTGGCGCCCGCACCCGGTTTTAATTCAATGTTACCACTGAGGTCCGGGCCTGCACCGCCGTTAATATAAACATTGCCTCCATCGCCGCCGGTACCAGCTCCGGTGCCAGCAGAGATTTCAATGTCGCCCCCAGCGGTGCCGAGAGTGCCGCCTTGTGAGCGAATCATAACTTTTGCGCCACCAGAAACTGAAGCCGGCGTGCGATCGATTTGAAACATGTAGCCTGCGCTAGTTGAGCCAATGCCGACATTACCAGCACTATCGATGCGCATTCTTTCTATACCACTTGTCGTAAATCCAAGGACATCGGCAGCCGCAGAAAATAATCCGGTATTCGTATCACCTGAAAAACTGATTGATGGTGATGCGGCAGATCCAGCAGTTGCATTAACGTCAGGTGATACTGGTGAAACCCATGTGAAAGAGCCGCCATCGCAAACTTTAATCATGTTATTTGTATCGACCTGAAGGGCCCCCCACAAAGCTGTAGTACAAGGAGTTACGTCACCGGTGAAGCGAATCGGGCCAAGTACATCAAGGGTTGCTGACGGATTCGTCATGCCGATACCAATATTGCCCGACGCATCGATGGTCATTCTATTTACTGAGCCGGTGACAAAACCTATATTGCCGGATGAAAGCGAGTACATTCCAGAATTCGTATCATTAGAAAAGCTGTGGCCCGGATTGCTTGACGTGCCGGGTGAAGCACGGAATAAACCAGCATTTATTGTAGCGCTACTGCCACCAATTATTCTCAGTGCATCAGTGCCGCCTGAAGAAAAGCCAATTTGATTCATTGATGGATTATAAATACCTGTATCTAAATCACCAGAAAATGTATACGCCGGAGCTGCTGATGAAGCAGTAGCTGCAATAAGTGGGTTGGTCATCGGCACAGAGCCATTCGCCATGAAATCGCCACCCGCATTATCTGTCGCCCAAACTAGTGAGCCGCTGCCGTTGCTAGCCAGGATTTGTCCGTTAGAGCCAATTCCAGACGGAAGACTTAAAGTGTAAGTCATACCAGATCCGTTAATAAGAGTGGCTGTTCCACCATTTGTGATTTGAAAACCACTCGCAGTTATCTGCGATGAAGCATCTCGTTTCACGATGGTGCTGGCGCTTGAGCCCGTAGAGGCATCCACGCATCCCCAGTTCGTGCCATTGTGAACTAACACTTGGCTTGCGGCACAGCTCATGAGTCCCAGGTTTGCTGCTGTCATTGTTAATCCGCTACCAATAGCAATAGATTCTGGAACGCCAGTTGAAGCCGTGCCTCGACCAATAATTGATCCGGAAGTTAAATTCGCTAGATCGGCGAGAGCGACTGAGCCGTCAGAAATTTTTGCAGAGGTAATGGCACTCGCTGCGATAGTTGTAGCGCCGCTAGAGGACATTGAAACGTCGCCGCTCATACCAACTGCTGTAGCTGCATTTGATCCGTTGCCCACCCAAATTTGTCCGCTCGGTAAAGCCGCACCAGTGACCGCGCTTAATTTAGAATTAAAAGCATTCCAATCGCCTGATGAGAGATAACCATCGGTTGTGGTACTCGCTTGAGAGATTGAAATGTCGGGTGTGGATGTATTATTAATAACGCTAATAGGGCCTGTGCCATTGACTACCGTCACGCCGGTGCCAGCGGTTCCGACTGTTTGCCAGCCAGAAAAATTACAAAATTGTAGGTTACTGCCATTATAGCGAATGGCACCGGCATAAGAGCCACCGCCGCAAGCCTCGGCGCCATCACCGAGTATCATTGAACCTGCCACTTCTAGTTTTACTAGAGGTGAGCCGACACCAATACCAATATTGCCAGAGTTATCAACGCGAAGGCCTTCGTTGCCGCCATCGTTTGAAAGCCATTGGCCGTTCAGTTTTAAATTACCGGTCATCGGCACGCTACCGTCGGCTTTAAAATCTCCACTACCAGCAGGTGTCACCCACGAGAGAGAGCCGCTGCCATCTGTTTGTAAAACTTGGTTCGGTGTTCCGTCATCATTTGGCAAGGTGAGAGCGTAGTTGGCGCCAATAGGTATTCCTACTGTTACAAAAGATCCTGCATTATTTAATCTTAAAGAATTCAGTGTCCCTTGATTGGCGGCAAAGCTTCCGGCTGCATCACGTTTTACGAGAGTGCTATTTGTTAAAGTATCAATGGCTTCAATACACGTCCAGGCTCCGGCCGATTTGTAAGGAAGAAATCCATTCGCGCAAGGAAGAGCCGCGAAGCTATCGTCATCTGTGGTATCAATGAGATTTAAAAAAGATCCACTAATGGTAAGCCCAGCTCCCGCCTGCAATTCTTCAGGGCTACCCGAGCCGGCGGTGGAGCGTCCGAGAAGCCGTTGTGAAGTCATATTTTGCATTTTTGCGTAAGTTACCGCGCTATTGGCAATGGCCGTATTACCCAATGAATCCACTGTAACCGGACCAGCGAGCGTCACCGCTGTAGCTTGGTTGCTGGCGTCGCCCACCCAAACTTGTCCGCTCGGTAAAGCGCTGTTCGCAACTGCATTCAGTTTATTGTTAAAGGTATTCCAGTCGGTTGATGAGAGATAACCGTCGGTTGTGGTATTGGCTTGTGAAATCGAGATAGCGGGCGTTGTTGTAGGGGTCGCGACGCTAATAGGAGGTGTCCCGCTTACGCTTGTCACTGTTCCGCTGCCAGCTATTGAATTGATCGTGATTCCGCCAGGAGAAGAGACAATACTGATATTTGTACCAGCACTCAGGTTTGCGGCTTGCGGAGCCGCACCGCTTGAGCCAATTAAAATTTGTCCGTCTGTCAGAGCTGGCGCCTCAACAATTGCACCACCAGAAGAAACCATAATTCTATTGTTGTTTAAAGGTGCGATTGAGTTCGTTCCGCCTTTATTGATCGGCACTGTATTTAAAGATAATACTCCACTTGAAAGATTGAGATCACTACTCACTTGCAGCTCTTCTACATCGCCAATGGCAGCTGTTGTGCGCCCGAGCAGTCGGGCACTTGAAATGTTTTGCATTTTTTGAAAGGTAACACTGTCGTCTGCTAGTTTCGCTGTACTGACAGCTCCCGCAGATATTATTGCTGCCGCTGAACCCGGGCCGGTGGCTGTAATATCACCGGTTAAATCGGTGATGCCAGCTGAGGCCGGCGAACTCCAAGATAGAGTTCCTGATCCATTTGTAGTTAAAAATTGTCCACTCGTACCGTTTGTATTTGGTAATATCCAAGTCAAATCACTTGTAAGATCAGTGACCGTTTGAAGCGTTAGTTTATTGGTATCATTATCGTGAATTTGTATATTTCGAGTCTGAGTTGAAGTCGCCGATAATATACCGCTAGTGATAGTACCTGTAGTGGTAATAGCCCCAGTTGTATTGATGACCGTCGCGCCACCAATGGTGCCGCTGATAGCGCTGCCACTGACTTTTCCGGCTGCTGATAGAGTTGGAATATCACTTTCAGCTAAAGTAGACCCCGCTGTGACTCGGCCTTGAGCATCGGTGGTCACTTTCGTGTAGGTGCCGGCGGTGCCGATAGCAGGCAAGTTTGTAGAGCCGTCTAAGACAATTGAGCCTGAGCCTGTACGATATTTTAAAGTGTCAGCGGTTGTATCATACCAAAGTTGACCTTCTGCCATACCACTAGGATCTGTCGCATATGAAGGGAGGGGTAAAGTGCCGTTGGCAGCTGGCTTGGTATAAAGCGTGCTCGTTCCGTTGATTAAATTCAAAAGTGTGGAGTAATTGCCGAAAATATTCTCAATATTCGACTGCGTAAGATTGGCCGAGCCATTGACATTAATAAAGTCGCTAGCAACTTTACCTTGTACGGTGTTCGCATTATCAGCGGCGAGAGCGAAAGGTATGGATTGAATCGGAAGCGAGCTGAGAAGGTCGTTCGTCGTAGTGCCGCTGACGCTAGAAACAATAACGCGTAATTTTCTTTGATCGTTGGCAGCTGATGTGTAGCAGGCACGGAGAGCGGATGGATTTTTAAAAATATTGGAGAACACTAGTCCCGGATCGCTTCCTGTGCGTGTTCCAGCACCAACGCTCAAAGAAAAATAGCCGCCGGAAATAGAGAGGTCTAACGCTTGGGTTTCTTCGTAGAGGAGACAGGTTTCACTAGGATTAAAAATTTGAACAGTAAAAACAACGTTACTGCTGGTGACAGGAGCATCGCTGGTGTCAGTGAGGCGCCCGTTGAAACTGAATGAGGCAGGGGACACTTGTGCAGATACCACAGCCGGCAGAACCAATCCTAAAAGCAATCCCAAATAAGAGAATACGTACCGCTTGTTCATCCACATCCAAGATAGTGTTATTGACTTAAAGTTAATCGACATTTTCAGGACTGAACTGAAGTGGAGAATGTTTCAAAATGAGGCGTTTCAAAATATTTTTTAACCCAAATGCCGGGCGAAATGAAAAAGGGCCTTTGTCAGGCCCTTAAGTTTGTTTCGCTTTTATATCTCGCTGACTGACTTATTTAATGATTAAGAGAAGCGCTTTACCCAAGAGGATTAAGAAATCAGCTAAAGCTGGCTTAAGTGTGTTGCCGCGAAGTGATTTTATGATGTTGATATAGTTTCGCACATGTTGTTTTGCAAGAGCTACATTACGAGTGGCGAGTGCAGTTTTAGCAAGAATCAATTCTTTTACTGCTGGAGTTAAACCTAAAGCTTCAATTTTGGCGCGGAGAGCCTCAATGGCTTTGCAGGCTCGGGTTGTGCAAACCGGAGTTTGTACTAAAACCGTGCGAGTAGCAGAAAGGGATTCAAGTATTCCAGGGCTACCGTTTGAATAGTCGTAGGTGTCTCCAGAGTTTACAACTTGGCAATTTGAAGGGCAGCTAATAAAACCCGCTCCAACATATCCTACGCCTGTTTGGTTTAATGTAAACATAGCTTGTCCCACTGACCCTGAGTTGAGGGGTCCATCTAATAGAATGTGGAAAGTTGAGCCAGTTGAGCCCAAAGGTTGTTCAACTAAGTCAGCTTTTGTAAATGTCGTATTTCCTATTACATATTGTGTGCTAACAATCGCCGAAGCAGAAATTAATGTGACATCTTGCGGAAAGCTAGCGCCTGATCCGCCGAGTGGTGTGCCAGCCGGAAAAACCATAGTTCCGCCTAATGAGTCATCAACAACCATTGTAAAAGTCACCGGCTGTGAATCAACTGTTACTCCGAAAGATGAACTGTATGATGGGTCTTTAACAAAGTTACCATTCACTTTGATTTCGTATTGAGCGGCTGAGGCTAGTGTTGAGAATCCTAAGATGGTGGCGGCTAATAATGTCTTTACAGTGTTGATTGTTGTCATGTCTTGCTCCTGATAATAATTGTTAAAAAAGTTTTAAATAAAAATCGGTTACGACTCTTACTAGAGCAAGCGGCCTGCCAGCAGGCAAAAAACCAACTTAAGTATCCTCAACTTATAAGTAATTCAGAGAATCTTATTTTGCGACAGTTTCAATATGAAACACTTTTTCGCTAAAAAATTAGACGAGCTGCTGACATGTTTTGCTCTCGTTCATTTTGTTTTCACGTGTGGAGTTATTGATCAGTTGTATTTTTGTTCGACGGGTCACGAGCTTCAGAATTTTTAACATTCGAAAATAATAAAAAAAGGAGAGCCTGAGCTCTCCCTGTAAACCTGACTTTAATAAAAAATTATCTCTTTTTGTTATCGCTCATATGTTCAATTTTATTGCCTGCGCGGTAAATAGCGTTGCCGAGTTTTTCAGCTCCTGCATTTTTAACTTTCTCACCAGCACGTTCAATCATGTCACCAATTTTGTGAGCTACATCGTCTTTGTGAAGTTTTTGAGCGATAGTTTCATTGTCTTGACCTAATTTTTTGCGATCGTTGTAAGTTTTGTCTTTCATTTTATTCTCCTTTAGTGAATGACTCACTATTAGGCTATTCAAGGGGCATACCATTTAGTTTGAGGTTTTATGAGACTTGAGTGCGGTGGAATGCCAGTATGAAGGAGAATTGCCACCTCGCTGAGGCAAAATGACTTAAATGTAACGAGCCCGCATTTTAAGAAATGGTCTTTCAATATACTTATAAGAAAGAGCGGCAATGGCAAAGCTGATTGCAATAGCAATGGCGAGCCCCAAAAAACTTGGAGAGATGGCCCACTTCCGTGACATTTGATCGAAGACTACATTGAAAACTGAGATATGAACTAGGTAGGCTGAATAAGACCAAATAGCGATAGATCGAGCGCCCGGAATATAGATGCTGGCCAAGTAAGAGTTGCGGCTTAGCGCGGCCATCACAAGGCTGGTGAGGCCTAGGCAGGCTAGCGGATAGGCAAAAGTTGTAGAGATGAAACTCGGGCCATTCAGAAGAATAGGAAATGACATGCTAAAAAAACTTAAAGCGGCCAAAAGATGCCAATTTCCTTGTCGAGTCAGATATTCCCAATATATCGGCTTAAAAACTTGTAATGCGGCAATTGCAATTCCTAAGACAACCCCATCTAAACGGCTCCATGTTGGAAAGTATAGGTAGCGCATAAGTCGAGCTTGAAAGTCAGGATAGCCCTCAACATGATAGAGCCATAAATAGCCGCGAATAAACATTCCGGCGATAAATACGCTGATCAGAATTGAGAGGCCTAATTTCCAGCGTCGCTGAGGTAAAACTAGCGCCGCGATAAGCGGAAAAACAAAATAGAACTGCTCTTCAACACAAAGCGACCAAACATGGCCAAAGTTAATACCTTGGCGCTGATGAAAGTTGACGGTGAACAAGAGATACTCCCAAAGCGGCGGAGTGTCGTTTGATGTTCGTGCTAGAGGCACTAGAAAGTAAATGGCGAGCATAACCCAATAAACAGGCAGGGTTCGTAAGCCTCGGCGAATATAAAATTTAGTAATTGAGAATTCATTTTTATTTACAAAAGCCTCAAAGACTTGAGCCGTAATTAAATAACCACTGAGAATAAAAAATAGGTCGATGGCAAGCCACCCAATCTCGCCAATAGGGCCATAGTAAGGGTGAAGAGTTTTAGGCGAATGCCAGAGCAAGACAACGAACATGCCGGATGCACGCAGGATATCTAAAGAATGGACGCGTTGAGTAGGCATGGTTTGGAGCATGATTCACTGTAAGGGGCAATGCTTGCGGTGTCTAATATTTGAATGTTTTAGCTATTAAGACTCGACTCTTTTGCCCTCACCTTTTTATATGAAAACGACTTTTACCTATGAGTTTGGCCAAATTTAGGGCATAAATTGGCCATGATCAGCACCTCTAATGTCAGTCTCCGTTTCGGAGCGCGCAAGCTTTTTGATGAAGTTAATGTAAAATTCACTCCGGGCAATTGCTATGGATTGATCGGTGCCAATGGCGCCGGCAAAACAACATTCTTAAAAATATTAGCCAAAGAGCTCGAGCCGAATACGGGCGAAGTTATTATTGATCCGAAGCTCCGTCTGTCGGTTTTAAAACAAGATCATTACGCTTATGACGAAATTACGGTTTTAAAAACCGTTCTTATGGGCAATCAAAAGCTCTTCAAAATTATGGAAGAAAAAGAGCAGCTTTACGCTAAGCCAGATTTCTCTGAAGCTGACGGTGAGCGCTCGGCCGTTCTTGAAGCTGCGTTTGGTGAAATGAATGGCTGGGAGGCCGAATCAGATGCCAGCGTGCTGCTTGCGCAAGTAGGCCTTGCTGATGAAATGCATCAGAAGCAAATGAAAGAACTGACCAGCGGCGACAAAATTAAAGTTCTTCTTGTTCAGGCCCTTTTCGGTCAGCCTGATATCTTGCTTCT
>CAYHVK010000009.1:0-12623 GCA_964360255.1 uncultured Pseudobdellovibrionaceae bacterium
CACCGCAACTCCGTAAGCGCATTGACCCAAGTAGATTTGGTTCAAGTAAAGATAAAGAATGTCCTGCTTAGAGAGATTCGACTCCATTTTGTAAGCGAGAAGAACTTCTTTAATTTTACGGGTATAAGTTTTTTCGTTCGACAAGAGAAGTGAGCGGGCCACCTGTTGCGTGATCGTTGATCCACCCTGAACTTTTTCGCCGGCTCTTAAGTTGGCTAAGAAAGATCTGAGAATGGCGAAATAATTAATACCACCATGTTTGAAGAACGAAGCATCTTCTGAAGCCAAGAAAGCATCGATCACAACCTTCGGAATTTTATCGTAAGCCACAAGTTGGCGTTTCTCGCGCGTGAACTCACCAATCTTTTCTTGATTGCGATCATACACATTTGAAACAAGTAGCGGTTTGTAATCGGCGACCGTAATCAACTGCGGAAGTTCAGAGTTGAGAGAGATCACGACCGCTGCAACGGCAGCGACAGATAAGAAGAATAATGCGATTAGAAATGTCAGTATTTTTTTTAAGCTCATGTGTCCTACAGCTTACGCTTTTCACATGAGCCTGTCGAGAATCTAAGGCCGCGAGCGCGGCCTTACGACAGGTCTAGTCACTTGAGATTCAGTGAGAATCTCAACCCGCTTATTTGCCGGATCCAGTGGTAGTGCCTCCAGAAGTTGTTGTAGTTGGGCTGCTAGATCCATTAGAGCCGGAAGCTCCTGTAGCTGAGGCCCCAGATAAATCATCCGCATTCAATTGGATCAACGTCGGCGTACCACCCAAATTAGATTGGCTTTTTTGGTAATCACTTAAGGCTTTTGAAGAAACCTTCGTAGTACTTGAACACAAACTAATAACGGGATCCAAAGCTAACAAATAAGCTGACCCTGCTTCACGAAGATCAACCATATCTGTAGCATCTGGATCTTTAACATATGACGAAGCGACACGAAGAAGCTTTGTATAATATTCGAGATCAGACTTTTTATCCTTTAACTTAGCTTCTTGGTTGGCTTGGTGAGCTGCAGCTTTGGCGAAAACAGCCTTTAAGCCTGTGCACCCATTAGGTGATTCGGTTTGATTGGGCTGAGCACCTTGCATAGCTTGCATATTACCGCACTGGCCAATTTTAGTGTCAAATTTCGCTTTGATTGTAGCAGTATCCTTTTGATAGCGAGTTAAAAGCTCTTGTGCCTCTTGCTGCTTTTTTTGCGGAAGAGTTGAAACTAACTCTTGATACACTTTGTTTTTTTGAAGAAGGACTTCTTTCATCGCATTCTCGAGCTTAACGCGATTGTTTTTATAGTTTAAGTTTAACAGTTCGATGGGTTTTTTCCAGCGAGCATCATTGGCGCGGCAACGGGCGATAGCTCTTTTGCGAAAAGCCTCATTCTCTTCTGTTCTGCCATTTGATTTAAGAGTAAGTTGTGCTTGCAAATTACGTTTTTTCAGATTGTTAGCTTGAGCTGCTTTTGCTTCTCCTTCGATTTTAGCACCCAATTCTTTTTCTGCGATGTCTTCACACATTGATTCAACTTTAGCGAGGTCAAGAGTGTATTGAACATCCTGATCATTCTTTGCTTGTTCGAGATCACGCATATCTTTCTCAAATGCATCAATCTTTTTCTGAGCCGCTTCAGATTTTTCATCTTGTTCAAGGCCCATTGCTTTATTTTCTTTTTCATACTGAGCTTCGCGCTCGTTATTAGCCTCTAGGCGCTCAGACTCAGCAGTTTCAATATCTTTTTGTGCCTCTTGAGTTTTTTCTTTGGCTTGATCGACTTTGTCTTCTAACTCTTTGATTTCGTCTTTAAGTTCTTTGATTTGCTCTTTAGCTAATTTTGCATCTTTAATGGCAGGAATCGGGCAATCGCTATATTTGTCCACATCGACTTCTTTGCCGGCTTTACTTTCACCATCATCGTCATCCTCTTCAAAATCATCAGACATCGAATTACATGTTGCAAAGGCCTGCTCGCACTTCTCACCAATACCCATCTTTAAACTGCTACAGGCTTTACCAAATTGTTCGCTCGCTTTTTTAAAAGCATCAAGGCTATCGTCGCAACCATCTTTGAGGGCAGCAGCTCCACCACCGCCGATTCCGGCTCGAACTTCACGCTCACAATTATCTTTTGCCGTGCCAGTTTTAGAGGCACAACTTTCTAAGAGCAACTTAACGGCTTCACCGTTTAGCTCAATCGCCCAAGCGTTAGGCAACATCATTACAACAGTTGTCAAAAGTGTAATCATTGAAAGTTTGATAGTTTGCATGTGAACCCCCGAACCTAATTATAAAGCAATAGCGGTACCAATTAGGTTACACGGATAATATAGATGTCTCAAAATGAGACGCCACATTCTCGACTGGACATTGGTAGAGAGAAGTAATGTCTCTATGAAAGCTGGTCTGGCAACACTCCGATCGATGTCGAGGAATTCCTCGACATCGATCGGAGTGGGTTGCCCACACCCATGCCCCAAGCTAAAATTAAGCATATGTTTAAAGCTCTATTATTTGCTGCCCTAATTAGCGTACTGGCGATTTCCGTGACTCCAATGTCAGCGTCGGCGGAAGATCTACCGAAAGCCATGGATATTTTTAGTTGTGGGTCTTATCCGGTTTTTGAGAACTATGAAGACTCGAATGGACGCTTTATTTATCGCAAGAATTTGATTCGCTGGCAGCAAGGACATGAAAATGCAGAGCTCCCGATGACAATGACGGCAAAGCTAACCGGTCGTGAATGTGTTTTGCAGGTGAAGTTCGCTAAAAAGACAAAAACATTTAAGTTTAAAACATGCGATCTCTCAAGAGAAAAAGATGGTGATTGTGATCACATTTATAATTTCTATGATGTAACTCCGCCGCTACCAGCATCAGGACAGCCGCAAAGTTGCTCAGTCGGGCCAGAACATAAGCATACTTTGGCCAATTGCAAAGTTCCTACACCAAAAACCAAGCCAGTGAAAAAGTATGTTCCACCAGCATGCCGAAATACAAGTACGGGCACTCTTATAGAGCCGTATACGTGTAAATATATTTCACCGATGCAGAAAGAGACCTTCGAAGACTATGGTGCGAAACTCTGCTCGACAAGAGTTGTTAAGGAGCTTTGCACAGCGAAAGTAAAATGCGATTGGAATAACTCTATTCCGCGAAATGGTCATATTCTTTCATACGTAAGTTATGTGTACTGCCCGCTAACTGGGATGACTTGCAATATGGATGCAATGACTTGTGGCGCCGATCGCGAGATGTATTTTGAAGACCCAGCAACGGTCGAAGAAATGCTACGTACGAAGTATAATGTTCCCAAAGAGCAGGGAAGTGCGAAGTGAAGCGCCAGAAGAGATCAGCGAAAAATTTTATTCTAGGTATTTTTAGATTTTCAAAAATCGTGTCACTTTTTATCGTGCTTTTTGCTGCGAATTTAAGTCCAGCCACTTACGCCTCTATTGCCGAAGTTGAAGCCAAAGTGATCTCGTTCGACGATAAGAATGTTGTGATCGAACAGCAGGGTGAGAGAATGACTCTCATCAAATCAACAATTCAAAATCCAAAAGATATTAAAGTCGGCAAAACAGTGATTTTAAAAGTGAAAAATGATTCTGTAAATCGAGTGGAATTACCTAGAGACTATAAGCCTGAGACGAAAAATTAGAGCAAAAAAAATACCCTCGTGATCATCAGCAATGAGTTGAACCCGTATTTACTAGAGCGGTAGGCCATTTAACGACTTTAGGCTTCTCACTTTACTGTGAGCTTGCTCACCATCATCAGGGACAGCCACCTAATATCTGTTTATAAGGTTCACTTTTCATGTGTGACCACGAAAGTAATACCCTAATAATACAGAGGACCCCCCTCGTCCACAACAACTCAAAATTCATGCCGAATCTGCTAAATGGCCCTTTTAAGAAGAATTAGTACTAAGTCCTGTTACATTACGAGAATTTAGCGCCGAAAAGTCATCTATGACACACCAAGAACTTGACTTTATTTTTCCATTTTTTGTTTTGGGCTACGGCGTCCTGATGACCTACGTTTTGCATAACAAATACCTGATGGAAATCGCAGAGAAAAGGTTTCCGCAGCCCCTCGTCCAGCAGATGAACGGACACCGGACACTCGGACTTATTTGTCTCGTCGTTGGCTCTCTGTGGACGCTGCAAAACGTTTGGCATTGACTTAAAAAATAGGCTCTTCTAGTGTCGCCCTAATGGCTGACCAGTTGGGCTTTTCAATTACCGAAAAAGATGAAGATATTGAGACGGAAGACTTCGTAAAAGAAGAGCCGAAACCACTCAGTGTCTCTGAACTCAATGGGCTTATTCGCAGCTCCATTGAAGGTCAATTCCGTAAAGTCTGGCTGCGCGGTGAAATCTCGAATTTCAAGCCTCACTCTTCAGGCCATTTTTACTTCTCTTTAAAAGATCAAACCTCACAAATCAGTGCCATCATGTTTAGGGGCCAAAACTCTAAGCTCAAATTTACTCCTGAAAATGGTATGGAAGTTTTTGTTCACGGTAAGGTGACAGTCTATGAACCTCGTGGCCAGTACTCTATCAATTGCGAATCGATGGAGCCAGTGGGTGCCGGTGCCCTTCAAAAAGCTTATGAGCAATTAAAAGCTAAACTTGAAAAAGAAGGATTGTTCGCGCTTACACGTAAACGTCCACTCCCAAAATTTCCCAAACACATCGGTCTTGTAACTTCACCAACCGGCGCGGCTATTAAAGATATTTTAAATATTCTTCGTCGCCGTTATAAAGCCGCCCGAATTACTTTGGCACCCGCGGTAGTTCAAGGCGATACGGCAGCGGCTTCAATTGTTTCAGCTATCGAGCTGATCAATAAACTTCAAGATGTTGATGTTCTTATCGTCGGCCGCGGTGGTGGCTCTATTGAAGATATGTGGTGTTTCAATGACGAGCGCGTCGCTCGCGCCATTGTGGCCTCTAAAATTCCAGTGATCAGCGCTGTTGGACACGAAATTGATTTCACTATTGCAGACTTTGTTGCCGATCTACGCGCGCCGACTCCGTCAGCAGCGGCTGAGCTTGTGTGCAAAAATGCTGATGATTTACTAGAACAAATTCGTATGAGTGAGCGCCGTTTAGCGCAAAGCATGCGCGTGTTAATTGATAATCTCAGACGTGAAGTTCGCACTTTCAGTTCACGATTAGTAGATCCGCAAAGATACCTTCAAGACTTAATTCTCAGAGCTGATGAGCTCACAACTCGCTTAGAAAACGGTGTTTTCAGATATCTTGAAATCCGCCGCACTCAAGTTGAGCTGGCTCTGCAAAAAATCGGTACACCTCTTGAGAAAATCGTGCGTTTGCAAAAACGCCTCGAGAATTTTTCAATGCGCATGCAAAACGGCTTCGAGCGTAAACGCCAAAAGCTTCAGTCGCGCTTCAGAGAGTCAGTGGGCCGCTTAGAATCTTTGAGTCCACTTAAAGTTTTAGATCGCGGGTTCTCTGTCGTAATGAAAAACGACAAAATCATGACTTCGACGGCGACTCTTAAAGTCGGCGATGAAGTGAAGATTCAATTGGCTCAAGGCCAAGCGATTGCTGATATTAAAAAATTATTACAGAACGAAAAAACCGGAGGCCAGAATGGACTTTGAAAAGAAACTCTCTCGCTTAGAAGAGATCGTACAGAAAATGGAAGGCGGCGACCTTTCACTTGAAGATTCTCTTAAATTATTCGAAGAGGGCATTCGTAATTCACGCGAATGCAACGAACAGCTCACAAAAGCAGAAGAGAAAGTAAAGCTCCTCTTAAAAGTGGATGCTAATGGCAAAGCGACGACAGAGGATTACAAAGAGTGATTTCGCAAAAAGCTTTGTTTGATGATTTCTTTCATCACCGCATCACTTCGGTTGTGCAAAGCTATCCTGCCGGTGCGCGCACGCTCACTGACTCTGTACTCTATTCTCTTTTTCAGAATTCAAAACGTTTTAGGCCCACGCTTTCGCTTCTCACAGCCGAAATGCTAGGCGTTTCTCATAAGCGCGCCCTACCATGGGCCGCGTCGGTTGAGATGATTCACACGTATTCACTGATTCACGACGATCTGCCATGTATGGATAACGATAGCATGCGCCGGGGAGAACCAACGAACCACATCGTGTTCGGTGAATCGACAGCGCTACTTGCGGGTGACACCCTTCTGACGGAGTCATTTGGTTACTTGGCTCGTGAATACAAAGATCTTCCAGAAATTGCTATTGAGCTTATTCAGCTCCTCAGTCATGCCAGTGGTGGGGCGGGCATGATCGCAGGGCAAGTGATTGATCTTGGTATTGCACAAAGTGCCGAGAGTCTTCAGGTTGAAAAGCTGATGCAAATGCACCGGCTTAAAACCGGAGCCCTTATTCACGTCTCTGTTATGGGCATTGCGACCATTGCTCGAGCGGGTACGCTCCAGAAAGATTTGCTTTCAACTTTTGCTGATAATTTAGGAATGGCTTTTCAATTAGCCGATGATCTACACGATTATAACCCTGATAAACCAGAGCGTACGGGTTACCCGGCACTCATTGGTGTTCAAGGCACTAAAGATCAGTTGAGAACGGTTTCTGAGACGGCGATCGAGAGCTTACGAGCCTTCGGTGAAAAGTCGCAACCCCTCGTAGATTTAGTTCGCTACAATCAAAGCCGACTGACTTAATAGGCTACCCAGCCTTAGCGATAAACTTCTCACACATTCCATCTACAGAGTCAGGCTTCGCAGATTTATTAATGCCAGTTTTAGCTTTGCGCTCTAAGAACGCTGGTATTTTTTCATAAGGAAGTGGGAAGCCACCATATTTTAAAGCATCGATGATTTTTTTAACTCCGCTTGCAGTTTTAACATCAAGACCTGGTTTCTGCTCGTAAGACCACTTCGGTGCTACAACCGCAAATGCGAGACCTTTATTCTTAAGATCGCTAGAGTTCACAACGCTATCGCCGCTTGTGCCTTCCCAAACTTTTGCTCCGTAGGGCAGGTGAGCGCGCGGAATATTTGAAGCAGTTCCATCCCAAGATGATTTCTCAAAGCCTTTGATTTTTTTGATCTGAGCTAAGGCTTCTTTTAGTCCTGAATCTGCAGTCTCACCGCGAGTGATAGAAACAGTTGGGATTTTTGAAGTCGCAGGTAAAATACGTTCAAGTTCTTGAGCTGCGTATACACCGTCAGCGATAATTAATTCTGGTGTCCCCATTTTTAAAAGCATCGTCAAAACTTGTTCGCGGTAAGCCGCTGTAGCTTCGAGTGTTTTGCTCCACTCTTCTGCAGTTGCACCGTCCATACCGAATGGAACAGTTTTAAGAACTAGGTAATCGTCGCCGATTTCCATTCCTTCGACTAAACCTTGTAAGAACTGGCCCCGTGCTCCTGTTAAAGCCCGAGCTGTAACGAGGTCATCATAACCTTGCGGGTCTGCTAAGATCACAATGCGTGGTTTTTTAAATGTACCGCGGTAGTGGCCGAAATCAGCTACGTCAGGATGATTTTTCACATTGTAAGCGTCAATACCGTTCTTCTCAAAAGTCATTCCTGGTTTTAGCTCGAAGATTTTTTTGAAATCAAGGTTCGTCTTCATCAGCTTCGCAAATAACTCACCTGGGCCGCGATCAAAAACGCCACGCTCTTTTGGCGTTCTAGGTTGAGTGGCAAAAATATTACCTGCATCAACTGGCTTCACAGGTTTTGCTTCGGCCATTTTAGCGAACTCAGCTTTATCGAACTTTGCGCGGTCGCGTGTACCGAATACGATCACATCAGCGCCAGATCGAGAAGCTAAAGATACAGGAAGCATACGAGTGCCTGGAGTTCCGAAGTCATAATACTCAGGGCCAATATCGGTACGTGCGTACTCATACGGTTGGCCTTCAGCGAATTTATTTGTACGGCCCGCATCTGGTTCGATTTTCCATCCGGCTTTTACGTACTCATCAAAAGCTTTTAAAGCCTCTTGCATAGTTTTAGAAGCTTGAGCTTTATCCATACGGCTTAAAGCGCTCGGGTGAGGAAACTGAACAACTAAAACGTTACCAACAGTTGTGCCGTCAGAAAGTTTTAAACCTTTAAGAGAAATCGTCTGAACGCCAGCGATTTTAACTTTATCTAAATCATAACCACCAAGTTGACCTGGGTGATAAAGACCATTTTGGTAAGGGCCCGCTTCAGAGAAAACAGCTTTCTCCATAAATTCTTTAGTACGAGCTTTAAGCATGGCTTGCGCTTCGGTCTGGTCTTTCACATTTTCATAATCAAGTTTGCGGCCCATCATCTCAGCGAGTAAATCTTGGCCAGCTTTATTAAATGGAACTGGGTACGTGTTATTTGCACCAGCGAACTGCTCACGCATTTCTGGCACCAATGTGCGCTTCATGTCTTCTTCGCTCATGCGAGTGCCGACTTCGCCACCGAGACTTTCGATGAAAGAACCGGCGGCGTCGCGGGCCGCTCCACCAAAAAGTACGATTAATTTTAAGTCACGGTTATTACGTAAGAACCAATCTAAGAAACGGTGACGCCACTGAACCATTGGGCTGAGCGGATCTTGAGTCATCATCCAAAGTTTGCTGTCGACGTAACCTGCGAAGCGAACTGTAGGGACACCATTTTTATCTAATACGATATAAGGAGAATTAAATGCGCCGTACTGACCACGAATTGTGTTCTGGTAAACGTTCATAAAAGCTGCGCCTTCATCAACACCGAAGTACGCCGCTAGATCTTGCGCGCGCCCACCGAAGCCTGCTGTGGCTGTCCGTTTTGCTGCTTCAGCAATGTGAGTGGCATCTTGGCCGATAAAAAGAATTTTTGATTTGTTATCGTGTCTGAGGCGCCAGAAAGTAGGGCCGAATTGATAACGGAATTTTTGTGAACCGAGAATCTGTTCAGAAACTTCTGGCATAAAAGGATATTGCGCCACGAGGTCTACAAGTTCTTGTCCTTCTTGAGTTGAAAGATCCGGTCCAGCATCATAAGCCCACGGTACGTTAGGGTCGATATCGTGGTTAAAGGCATTCTGCTGGCTTTGCGCAAAAACTGAGAACGAGAGCGACAAGGCCACAGCGAAAATGAGGGACAGCTTCATTGAGCGGACGAACATAAAAGCTCCTTTTAATAAGAATGGAGCTTTAAAACATGTGCTTAAATTTTAGGCAAGTTAGACGAAGATTTGTGAAAAGTTTCTAGCCGAATGTGCGAGTTGCTGCAGTATGAAGAGTTAACTGACTAAATGGTCTCGAATCATCAACCTTTGTGTTCCTTGTGGCCTCATAAAAGGTAACTTGCCTAGCTGAGCAAAACCAGCTCGTGGACATCTTAAAATGGAACTGAGATCAAATTAAAGACGCGTACAAATAAAATTTGCTCAACTAGGCAACTCTTGTTTTGCCGGCAACAGATCAGCTGGTCACGATGAAGGGATGAGGCAGAACTGAAATAAAAAACCCACATCAAAGATGTGGGTCGCAGATTTTTAGAATTTCTTACGAAATTTATTACTTCGTTGAACCTGCTGGTGAGCCTGGGCGCGAGATCGCTTTAGCATCAGCTGAAGAGATCATGCAGGCATTATCATCGCGGTAGGCGATAGATTCTGCGTCAGTTGACTTCTGACCAGGGCGACGAGCTACGTCTGGGACGAGCTGACCATTTTCACGAGCTTCAACACGTACGCGATATTCTTTATCGTTAAATCCTGGGTCTACATAAACGAGGAACGTAGCAGGAGCGCCGCAAGCGCAACCTGATTTATCGTCCTTACCATCTCTGTTTTTATCATAGCAAACGTCAGCGCCATTACAGCCGAGCTTGTAGCGCTCCACCTGTTTAGCGATGTAGCAAGCGCCACCTCGGTTAAGAACTGTTGGGTAGCCACCAGTTTTAGAATCTTTTCCATCACCCAGCCAATCAGCTGTTGCCGATGCGAGGGCGTTCCCTGAGTTTGTATCACCGAAGGCGTAACACATTCCTGAGCCTGAGTGGAAGGCTGTAGCATTGGCGCTAGCTTCATTCATACAAACCATGAGGTTGTCGGCAATTGAGTTCTCTTGGCCGCGCTCAAGCACACGTTTTTCGCGGTTGAACTGCTCACGTCGCTCTTTAATAAAGCGGGCTTTTTCTGATGAAGAAGCTGAATAGTTGTATTTTCTGCCTTTCGAATCACAGAAAAGTTGTTTTGCTGTATCGAGGGTTAAGCCGTAGGCTTTCGCAAAAGCTCCACCGCGATCAGGATTTGTAGAAGCGTCTTTTGCGCCTTTGCCGCTGCGCCAGAAGCCAGATTTACCTTTTTTCTCAGCCCAAGCTTCAACGAGAGACTTGTCTTCAGTGCCTCTCCATTCATAGTTTGTGCTCGAGCAGTGACCAAACGCCATCCAATAATCCATCATCAATTTTGGATTCACTGATGTGTCGTTCACTAAACCATCGCCGCAAGCTAAGGCCATCGTGCTCATCAGTGATAAGAACTTACGTGAAGGGCGATAAGTACCTTCGCCAGTTTTACGAGCTTCGTGAGCTTGAATCATGCAAGGCATGCAACGAGCCGCTGCTTGTGCCAGTTGCGATTCGTCTTTAGCTACGTTCTCTGTACAGCCAGTTGGTTCAACATCAACGATTTCGTTATTTGTCGGGCCTGGTGGAACTTCTGGAGTCGGAGTTCCGTCATCGATACGTGGAAGCGTACCTTCAAGGTCTTTAAGTTCATTATTGAGAGCCTCGTAAGTGAAGAATGCGTGTTTACATTCTTCAACCTCAAGAACCGTCGCTGAATTTACCGTCCAGCCGTTGGCGCGAGCTTGTTTTAAATATTCTTGGCGATCGAGTTCCATTTGGTAGGGTTCAGTGTTCTTGGCTACTTTTTTAAGGTTAGCACCCGTTTCAATATCTTTAATAACTGAATCGGCAAGAGGAGCCTTGCAGTGGTTTTCGATGGCCGCGAAAATTTCTTTCGCGCCATTACGTAAACCATCCCAGCTGTCGGTTAGGTTTTTAAATGTAAGGGCACCGCCCGCTTCTGGTTCAATTAAACCATCTGGCATGCCGCCACCACGAACTTGGCAGAAGTATGCGACTTTCGCGAGAGTTCCGTAAGCTTTATTGCTGTAAGAGCTGCGAATGAGTTCATTCATATAATCGCGAGCTGTATCAGATTGGCAGGCATTTGATTTAATTGTGCCACTCGGGAAGCCGAAAAATTTATTTGTATCCGCTACGAGCTTTTCAACAGCACTGCGATTGCGCTGCTCGAGTTTTCCACGTTGCTCCCAGCAAGCTTGGCTGGCGTGAGTTTTATCAATGGCATTTGTCGCATTACCGATTGGTAAGCAACCAACATCTGCTTTATTCACAAGACCTGAAGCTGTCCAGCCGCACTTTACGCCTTTGATTCTTTTGCCGTAAGTACATTCACGAAGAATACACTGAAAAGGAGCGCGTCCATCTTTCACTTGGTCATCTGGATATTTTGAAAGCCCCAAAGCATAAATACATTGGTTGCGATCAGCTGCAGATTGCGCTTGAGCCTCGGGGCCGAATAAAAAATCGATGGCATCAGCGTAAGCGTACATATCTTCTTGTTGTTGTTGTGCATTGAGCGCCACAACGTGAAGGCCTTTGAATGATCTTTGAATCTTATCAAGATCAAGTGCGGCCTTACGAATTGCGGCAATATATTGCGCGCGGACTTTATCGTTCATGCTAGCAAGCTGATCGTAAGTGATCGTCTGCAGGCCTTTCGACATTTTAACTTTACCTGGTTTCGTTTCAGCCCAGTCGTTACGAATCTTATCTGTATTCTTATAAACTTTGGCTTCTGCCGCAGTTAGTGAAAATACAGTTAAAAGTAAGGCCGTAAAAAGTGTGGCGAAAAGATTAACTTTTCTCATGGTTCCCCCGCATAATGAGCGCTCATTTAGACTCAAGGTCTACTCTCTAATTTTGACTTAAAAATTCCAGAATGTGAATTGCTCTTGAAGAGAGTCTGGACTAGATTCTTAAGATGAATTTTTTATACAAAACAAAACCTGCTTCTAGAGTCATTTTCGTATCGGCTTTCTTACTTCTTTCTGCTTGTGCGCAGTTTAAAACGCGCGAAGAAGTCGATCGGCAGAGCAAAGGTCCAGTGACGATTAAAGTTCCGACAAGCAATTCTGGTAGTGATGCTCCCTCGACTTCAGTCGTGACGCCAGCCCCCAGCGTGCAATTCAAGGGCGGCGGTGAAGCTAAGGTCGCTTTGATTTTAGGTCCAGGTGGTTACCGTGCCCTGGCCCATGCGCAAGTGATTAAAGAACTTATTCAAGCCAAAATTCCTGTAGAAAAAGTTGTAGGCATTGAGTGGGGCGCATTAGCAGGAGTATTCTTCGCCTTAGACGGTAAAGCTCACGAAGCTGAATGGCGACTTTACAAGCTAGATAATAAGCAACTTGAATCAAAAGGTTTTTTCAATCTTAAGAGTTCATCAGCTCAGCCCGTAAAAGACCTTAGCAAGTATTTGCAGGAGAATATTGGTCGCCGTGACGTTTCTTCACTTCGTATGAAGTTCGCTTGTCCACAGTTCTACTTAAAAACTGGAGTGGTCAGTTGGAGTGAAAAAGGCAACGCTTCAGACA
>CAYHVK010000009.1:12633-23073 GCA_964360255.1 uncultured Pseudobdellovibrionaceae bacterium
ATCTATGTCTGCTGAAATTTCAAAAATAGCTTCTTTTAAAACACTGTTGCTAGTTTGACGATAGAGGTTTTTAAGACTATCGCCCAAAGGAATCCCGGCCTGTAACATAGTTGAAAATTGCCTAGCCTATCCACCGCGCTGGTCCCCTTCGCGGGGAGTTGTGGCGGCGACGATTTCGACAACTGAAGCTGCTGATCGCCTTAAACGCGAAGGATACAATGTTATCATTCTCGTTAACGTTCTGCCAGATGGCGAACTCTTGCCGGGCGGTGCAGTTGACCCTGAACGTTTGGCCAATGAAATTCTGTGGGAAGAAACACGCCGCAATATCTGGTCGGCGAAAGCTAAAGTTACTGATATAATTGAGCTGAAGACAAAAGGTGGACTTTTCGACTTATCAGAGCGTAAAAGTCTAACATCTCATGCCGAAAAAGTGGGACGAGATGCGGCAAAAGCCATTGCTGATAAGTACGGTTTTTAATATTAGGGCCTAGATGCCTTCAGGAGAAATTGAGTGAGAACACCACAGTACGATATGAATATTTTCAAAGATCGTCGCACAGAACTCGCTCGTCGTATGCGCGGAGCTGTTCTGATTCTCGCCTCGAATCCTCATGTGATCCGTAACAATGATGTTCACTATCCTTACCGACAAGATTCAAATTTTTTCTATCTCACTGGTTTTGAAGAGTCGGATTCGATTTTTATTTTTCGCCCCGGCCTACAACCAGAAACAGTGATGTTTGTTCAGCCGAAAGATCCGCTCCGTGAAACTTGGGATGGTTTCTTGTACGGCCCTGAGGCCACGAAAAATCTTTTTGGTATTGAAGAGGTTTACACCATTGATAAGTTTGAAGAGATGCTGCCGAAATTAGTGAAAGATACGGAACGACTTCTATACTCACTTTTCTGGAACACCGAAGTTGATAAAGCTATTTTAAAAACAGTGCAAAACGTAGCGGTTTCTCGCTCGCGCAGCAATAAAGGCAATTTGGCTATTGAAGATAGCCGCGTTGTCCTCGGTGAAATGCGTATTAAGAAATCAGCGGCTGAACTTAATTTCATGCGCAATGCTTGCAAAGCTTCTTCTGAGGCTCACGTTGAAGTGATGAAGGCTTGTAAGCCTGGTATTAACGAGCGCGCTCTTCATGGCGTCTTCATGCGCGCCATTATGGAGCGTGGTGCGGCTCGCGAAGGTTACGGCTCAATCGTAGCTTCAGGTGCCAGCGCCACAACTCTTCATTACACATTTAATGATCAGCCTTGCAAAGATGGCGATATTCTCTTGATTGATGCTGGCGGTGAGTTCAATTACTACACGGCGGATATCACTCGCAGTTACCCAGTGAACGGAAAATTCTCTCCCGCACAAAAACGCGTTTACGGAAAAATCTTAGATGTTCAGAAAAAACTCGTGGCGGCAGTTAAACCCAATGAGACGCGCGAAAATATCCAGAAAAAAGCTATCGATGGACTCGTTGATATCATGATGGATGAAAATCTACTTCGCGGCGCCAAAGCCGACATCATCGAGAAAAAATCATTCTTGAAATACTACATGCACGGTGTAGGTCACTGGTTAGGTCTTGATGTGCACGATGCCGGTCTCACTGAAATCGGTGGCGAGCCTCGTCCACTTGAAGAGGGTGTTTGCTTAACAATCGAGCCAGGTCTTTATATTCCATTCGACGATCAAGATGCTCCAAAAGAGCTTCGCGGATTCGGTGTGCGTATAGAAGATAACATTCTCGTCACAGCCACAGGACACGAAAACTTCACGAGCCTCTGCCCAAAAGAAATCGACGAACTCGAAGCGGTTATTGGAAAATAAAAGGTGCCCGGTTACTTTTCGGTGCCGCGGCAGGACAATATGACGAAACCAATTTCCTTGGCATATTATAGAAATAAGAAGAGAGCTTCTTTTGAGCTCGAAACTTTTAGAAAAATGCACGCAGAATATATGGAAAGGTGTTCGTCTGATTATATTCGGCCTTCACCTGTCGACAAAAAAATCATAATTATTGATAAGAGTTTTGATGAAATGAGCGATAAATTTGAAGCATTACGTGAGGAAATGCACAGTCACGTTCATCAAATTAAAATCCTTTTAGAGGAACAAAACCTGCGTAATCGCCAAGATTATCCTGGGTTATTTGCCTAAGCCTGATGCCAGTTCCAGCCGCGAGATTTAGCAATGCCTAGAACCTCTTGCTCGGTCTCGTAATTGCCTTCTCCTGGCACATCTGAAACATGAACTAGTCTTACGTGTGAAGAAGATTCGAGGAGTGCAAAATCACCCATTGTGTTGCCAGCAGCGAAGACAGGCTTTCTTCCGCCAGTGCGCTCGATGAGAGCAGCAGGTTTGCCTTCGCGGTAAGTGATCAGGCCTTTTTGTTTTGGTGTAACAACTCCGTTAACAACCTCCGTTTCGATTCCCAAAACATTCTCGAAAGCTACTCCAGCAAGTTGCGCCGCAGGCTCAACCGCCCATTTAATCGAAGCGGTGACAATGTAAACTTCAATACCTTCGGCCTTAAGAAAGCTAATAATCTCTTTCATCCATGGGAATACAGGGGCTCCGCCAGGAATAGAATCTACGGCGGCTTTCGCCCACGTGCGAGTTTGCTCAAGAGTTTTGCCTTCTAAAATTTGTGCGAGCCAAAGATAAGCCTCAGGATGCGAGCGTTTCTTTAACATTTCATAGTGCGCCCAAGGGTCTGCCGGAAAAGGCACTAGCTTCTTATCGATTTTGTACTGAAAAAAGTTCTCGCCCATATCGCATTTCCAGAGAGTGCCATCCGCATCAAAAGCTGCAACTGGTGCGGCTCCGGCTTTTAAAGCTGCGCGCACGTCATTTTTAATCTGAGTCATTTTCTCTGTAGGCAGAGCTTTCATTGTCATAACATCTCCAATGGGCTAAGAGTCTAAACTATGACATATGACATTCGTATTTTACAATCTTCCGATCTTGACGCTGTTTTGCAATTCGAGCGCGCCCGTTTAAAAGCGTCCGCAACTCATGAAGAATCAAACGCGTCTGAAATGGCGAGTTTTGAAATCGATATGCTGGAGTGGCACGCGCCATGGCGCAAAGAAGCCCTTGAACACTATTTGCCACAAGGCTGGAGTTTTTCTCTTTGGTCAGAAAGCGGCGCAAGCGGTCAGCTTCAGGCTTATTTTTTAGCGCAGCCTCAAGTTTTCACACGCGGCCTAACTCAAACTCTCTGGATGGAGCAATTGAGCGCCACAACTCAAGCCCAATCTGATCAGCTTTTAGAGATCGCTTATAAACTCTGTCGCGAAAAACATTTTCAGAAGTTAATCATCCGACCAGCCGCCACCGATGAAGGTCTATCAACCGGATTGCCATTGAAGCTTGAAAAGCACCAAGATAATCTATTTGAAATCAAAACTTCACGTATCTAGCGCCGAAAGGCGCTCTGTTGAGGCCGCATGTCATTTTCAGTTAAAACTCGCCAAGAAAATTTAAAGAAACTCGAAACGCAGAAATTTGATCTCGTCATTATTGGCGGCGGTATTAACGGAGCGGGTATTGCCCGTGATGCTGCCAGCCGCGGTATGAACGTAGCCTTAGTTGAATCTGACGATTTTGCATCTGGTACAAGCTCTCGCTCATCAAAATTAATTCACGGCGGAATTCGGTATTTAGAAAATATGGAGTTCGGTTTAGTGTTTGAAGCTCTCAGTGAGCGCCGACTTTTATTTCAAATGGCTCCGCACTTAGTGCATCCGCTACGTTTTGTATTGCCACTTTATAAAGGCGGTCGGGTCGGAATGTTCATGCTCGGTCTCGGCATGTGGCTATATGATGCCCTTTCAATGTTCGAAGCCCCAAAGATGCATGAGCGCCTCTCAAAAGCAGGTACAAAAGAGCGCCTGCCGATTCTTGATCAAACAGATTTGCTTGGCAGTTATGTTTACTCAGATGCCTACATGGATGACGACCGTTTGGTTATCGAAACACTTCGCTCGGCACACTCCCATGGGGCGACGTTAGTGAACTATTGCTCAGCAGTTGGTGGAGATTTGCGTGCCGAGGTTTCTGCGAATGGTGAAGGTAGTTCTGCTCCAAAATTAAAACGCTTAAAAGTAAAAGACGAACTTACGCAAAAAGAATTTTACATCGAAGGTCATCACTTCATTTCAACGGTCGGCCCATGGACAGATATCGTGGCACCAAAAATTCTTGGTGAGTGGAAAAATAAAATGCGCCCGTCAAAAGGTGTGCACTTAACTTTTGATCGCAAGCGCGTTCCGCTCGAAGAGGCCGTCGTTATGATTTCTGACGATGAGAAGAGAATTGTATTTGCAATTCCTCGCCATGAGATGGTGATCATCGGTACAACGGACACAGATTACTCAGGCGATCCGCGCGATGTTCACACTTCAAAAGAAGATGTGAAATATCTTCTTCATGTAGCCAGCCAGTATTTTCCTGGTGCGAATTTAAAAGAGTCAGATATTTTGGCGAGCTACTCTGGCATTCGCCCGCTTGTCGATGATGGTGCAGAAACTGAAAGCAAAACGAGCCGCGAACATTTAATTTACACAGATGCACGTAACGTGACGTTTGTTATGGGCGGAAAGTACACCACCTATCGTTTGATTGCTGAGCACGCTGTGCTTGAAGCGCTGAAACAATTTGATGACTCAGATCGCTTGAAGTTTGCGAGAAGTAAAAGTGAAGAGCCACTCAATCCGCTTGTCACAACCGAGCGACTTTCTCGTGCCTTTATTCAGTCAGAATCTTTAGCTGAAGATTATGACCGTAAGTTGAAGACGGTTCGCTCCCTTATCGACAGACATGGCGAAGAAGCATTCAACATCTTGAAGGCTTACAATGCGCAAGTGCCACGCGGTGAGAATGAGCTTTGGATTTTTGAAGCCCTTCATGCTCTCAATGAAACAATGTGCGTGAACCTTCGCGACTTCTATTTGCGACGCACGCCATTATTTTTAGCTCGCGCTGACCACGGACTCCTTATGGCGCATGACTTATCGAGTGTTTTTCAGAAATATTTGGGCTTAACAGAAGAGCAAAGAAAGCATCAGGTGGAGCAAGTTCACCAGCATTTAAAGACAGAAATGGTCTGGAAGTAGTCAGCGCTAACTTAAAAGGTGAGGGCGCACGTGCCTGCCTAGTATTTTTTCAGTGCTGCAGTGCCTTACCGAAAAGATACCGGGCACCTTTTGCGGGGTACCTTTTATTTTTTCTTACCGAAATATTCAGAAAGCATAGATTTAGCCACCAATTTTGCCGTTTCAACGCCCATCTGTAGAGTTGATTGCGCTGTGCCAATAGCCATCATGCCTTTTTGCAGAAGTTCCCCCTGAACTTTAGGAGCTAATTTTTCAAAAATTTGTAAGTAACCTTTTTCACGCAATGTGGCCAAAGGCTTACGAGTCACAATTTTCGAGTGACCGAGAGTCACTTCACTTAAAAATCCGAGGACTAATTGGGTGATCTCGTCAGGTGGCGATTTCTCCCAGCGACGAAGAGTTTCTGTGCCGATTGAAACTTCAAGATCTGTATCTTGCGGATAACCCTCAGTAAATGTGACTTCGTTATTCACAAGTTTGAGAGTTCCTTCAATGCGATCAAGGCGAACGGCTATTGCAACATCACTCGGCAATGCTTTCATCAAGTCATGAATGCTTTGAGTGTTTTGAAAAAAATGCTGCCCTGAAGTGAAAAGCTCGTTATTCATCTAGTCCATTTCCCTCACTTGAGCCTAGAAGTCAATATTGCGAGATAACTTACCGTATTGACTCTTCTTTTATGCTCCAGTTTAATAATGAAAATAGATTCACCAGATAGGCAGAACACATGGGCTTTTTGCAAAAGATAACTGATTATTTCTCGAACGATATCGCGATCGATTTAGGAACAGCGAACACACTTGTGTACGTGAAGGGAAAAGGAATCATCCTTAACGAACCTTCAGTCGTGGCTGTTCAAAAAAATTATCGTGGAATGCAAAATCGCGTTCTTGCCGTAGGTAAAGAAGCGAAAGATATGCTCGGCCGTACGCCAGGTAGTATCGTGGCTATTCGTCCAATCAAAGACGGTGTTATCGCTGACTTTGAAGTGACGAGCAAAATGCTTCAATACTTTATCAAAAAGTCTGTTGAGCAAACTGGTTCTAAAATTTCTGTTCCACCTCGTATTATTATTTGCGTTCCTTACGGCATCACTCAGGTTGAGAAGCGTGCGGTAAAAGAATCAGCTCACGCTGCTGGCGCCCGCGAAGTTTATTTGATTGAAGAGCCAATGGCCGCCGCCATCGGTGCCGGTCTTCCGATCACTGAACCTACTGGCAACATGGTTGTCGATATGGGCGGTGGTACAACCGGTGTTGCTGTTATTTCTCTCGGCGGTATCGTTTATTGTAAATCTATTAAAGTGGCTGGCGATAAATATGACGAAGCGATCGTGAACTACATTCGTCGTCAGTTCAATCTCTTGATCGGTGAGCGCACTGCTGAAAATATCAAAATTAAAATTGGTAATGCGTACCCATTTGAAGAAGAGAAATACATGGAAGTAAAAGGCCGCGATCTCGTGGCTGGTGCTCCTAAAACTATCGAAGTATCAAGCTCGCAAATTAACGATGCTCTTATGGATCCATTAACTGAAGTGGTTGATGCGGTTCGTACGGCTCTTGAGAAAACTCCACCTGAATTAGCTTCTGATATCGTTGATAACGGTATCGTGCTTACGGGCGGCGGCGCTCTCTTAGCGAACCTTGATGTTCTTCTCCGTGAGCGTACAGGTTTACCTGTAACGATCGCTGAGAACCCGCTTTCATGCGTTGTTCTTGGTTCAGGAAAAGTTCTCGAAGAGATCGAGCTTCTTAAAACTCTAACTGTTGATTAGGTTTAAGCCTTGCTAGACCGTGCTATTATATTTTTTTATTTAGCACTCCTAGATGAGGCGAAAGCCAAAGAAGCTATTCACGATGTCGTGAAGAGTCTTCGTAAAAAAGGTGTTCAAAATAATCCCGAACAATCTGAGAATTTGGAGCGTCTAATTTCGACGCTTCATTCTGTCTATGACAATTACGCCTCTAAAGCTCGCCCAATGGGCACGGTGTTTTCGTCAGGTAACTTAGTTCTTCCAACCGGATTAAATTGGGGGCGTTGGCTTGAGTTTCATCGCCAAGCGGATAAGAACGATCTTCTTGCTGTTATTTTTAATAAGATTCTAGGTATTTCAGAAGATGTAGTGGCACGCGGCTTGGGTGTTAGCAATGGCACAGTTCGGTTTCGTGTTTCAAAAGGCCTCAGGCTTCTAGGCGGTTTAAATGCCTGAAGGTATTCGCGGTCAACCGCTGCGCTTTTCGCGCTTTCACTGCCGAGAAATGCTCTACGACTACATGAATGGTCGCTTGGATTCTGAACGTCATGCGGCTGTTGAAGCCGGGCTTAAAGAGTATCCTGAACTAAAAAATGAATTGGGCGCCATGATTTCAGCCGCCCACTACTGTGCTGAGCTCGCTCAAATTAAGCCGCGCGAAACTTTAACCCATGATTTTCGGCAGATTCGCTTAAAGACCGAAATCGTCTCTGAAAAAATTAAGTATAAAAACTGGCCTGATCTTTTGCGTTGGTCGAGTGAAGCCATTGTTATTTCAATTTTCGTCGCTGCTGTTGGTTGGATCATTCCATGGGGATCCATTCAGAATATTTTTAAGGTCGAACCTTCTAATGAATTTGTACTGGCTGATTTAGATGCGAAAACGAAGAGTGATGTTGTAGTGCCGCCGCTAGAAACAAAATCTGAAGAAAAGGCGCCAGCTGAACAAGTGAAGCCAGTTGAAGTAGCACCTGTAGCTAAGGTCGAATCGCCGCCGACTGAAGTGAAAACACCGGTGCCAGCAGTTGTAACAACAACTACTGCGCCAGTACAAACGCAGCCGAAACTCCCAGTGAAGACGCCGTCACCCGCTATTGCAGAAAAGAAGGCAGGGCCGAAAGGTTTCCTTTATAGAATCATGATGAATGTGGCGGGAATTCAGCAATCAGCGCCAGCCCTGCGTGATCAGATTATCGCGATGGGCGGTGAGAAAGCCGGTCAGGTGGAAATCGGTTACCGTCAGAAGAACAGCAACTATTTCCACTTTTCTATGCCTGAGTCTAACTATCAGAAACTTCTCTCGACTTTGGGCGCCTATGGTCCAGTCCGGATCTACAAGGGTCCCCATGAGAGAGTCATGCCTGAAGGCGTAATTCGTATTATTCTAGATATAGAGGACGCGAAGGGAAAAGCGGCGCCAAGCGCCGAATCTACTTCAAAAGAAGAAGCAACAGAGAACGCGAGCAGCACAAATGAAAATACAGGCTCAAGTGCGACTCCAGATGGAGCCGCTCCATCAACCGAAACTCCTCCTGCTGACGATACAACATCGACAGGTCAGTGATTTTATATTGCGAGTAAATTATGACGGCTAATAATTTTCGTCGGCCGCGAAAATCTTTACGCACGCTTTTAATGATGTGGCTGATTATGTTTTCGGTTGTGCCGCTGGCTTTCGTCACGGGCTACTCTCTGGTTAAATACGAACAAGCGATCGATCAAGAACTCGCTCAGCGCCTTATTGGTAACCGCCGCGAGATTGAAGAGATATTAAAAGAGTTTCGTAATGAAATGACCGAGAAAACTCGTCGTCATTCAACTGATAGCGCTCTAATTGTATATCTAACTTCTCGCAATTCAAATCAAGTGCGTGAGCGCGCTTCGCAACTCATGAAAAGTCACTTCACTTCGCAGATGCAAATCTTTGACCGTGATGGTCTCGCACAAGTTTCTTTATTTCGCACGAGCGATGGTGAAATTCAACGCAGACAGGGTGACGAACAAAAAGTTCAACTGACCGATGCATTTTTAAAGAAGTTGAAAGACCGCAATAACTTGATGACGGTCGATATCGTATCAGAGAAGAAAATCGATTTAATTTCATTCGCTAAAATTCGCGCACCCAATGGCAATCTTGTGGGTTATATTGAAGAGTTTGTGACTCTCGACAGCTCATTTCTCTCGGGCCTAAAAAATCGCCTCAGCATTGAAGTCATGCTTTTTTCAGAAAATGAAGATGCCATGGTGAAGCGCCGGGCAGTGGCAACTCACCCTGATCTTCGCGAACTTGAAGTCAAACAGTCCTATTTCTCAAGACAGTTTAAAGATATTAAGAACGAACTTTTTGAACTCTCAATACAAGGCGTGCCTTATGGCTTTACAATTCAAACCATTGAGTGGGGAGACGCCCGGCTCTTCATTGCTATTGGGGCCTCGAAGCAGGCCATTAAAGCCGTGCTGGCGAACGTGAACTACGCCTTTTTTACTGTCGTGGGCGCCATTGTATTCTTACTTGTTATCTTGTCCCTCGTTATGTCGCGCATTCTCTTGCGACCAGTAAATGACTTACTGGCCGCCATTGAAAAAGTCGATGCGGATGGAAGTATTCCTGAAGTGCCAAGTACAAGTGACAACGAACTCGGTCTACTCACCGAGCGATTTAATCAAATGTCGCAGAAAGTGAGGAATTCACAGCGTCTTTTGCGCGGCAAGATCAGTGAGCTTGAAGAAGCTGATGAAGAGAACCGTGATGCCCAAGCCAAACTTGTTCATACCGCTAAAATGGCAAGTTTAGGTCAGCTGGTGGCGGGTATTGCCCATGAACTCAATAACCCAATTAGTTTTATTTATTCGAATGTTTCGCACTTAAGCGATTACGGTAAGCGCCTTATTCATCTTGTTGAGGTGGCAAAAGATAATCCTGAAGATCTAGAGAAAGAAAAAGAGAAAGTTGAATTCGATTACATCGTTAAAGATCTTCCAAAGCTTATTCAATCTTGTGAAGAAGGGGCGCGCCGCACACGCGACATCGTACTTGGCCTCAGAAATTTCTCGCGCCTTGATGAGGCTAAAGTTAAAGAGGTGGATATTCACGAGGGCATCAATAGCACCTTAGACCTTCTTGCTGGCGAGATGCGGCCAAGAATTGAGGTCAACAAAAAATATGGAAAACTTCCAAAAGTTGTTTGCTATCCGAGTCAGCTCAATCAAGTTTTCATGAATATTATAACGAATGCGATACATGCGATTAAAAAGAACGGTGAGATCACAATTACCACCGCAGTAAAAGATAAGCGTCGAGTAGAAATCTCAATTCGAGACACCGGTGTCGGAATGTCGCAGGACGTACAAGAAAAGCTATTTGATCCGTTCTTCACAACTAAAGGTGTCAACCAAGGAACTGGTTTAGGGATGAGTATCACCTATGGTATAATAGAAAAGCACGGCGGAGAAATCTCTGTGCGCTCTAAGGTCGGCCAGGGCACAGAGTTTATCATTCTGCTACCAATTAAGGGTGCGCAGTAAAAAAGCCTAAGTTTTTTATTTCTAAGCGCCGATCCGGA
>CAYHVK010000009.1:23083-156846 GCA_964360255.1 uncultured Pseudobdellovibrionaceae bacterium
CGGACTGTGGTCGTGATTTATTCACCGGAACCGCCAACAGTTTTGTCTCAATAAGAGACAGGAGGTCAGCATGAAAATTCTTCTAGCAGTCATCACAGTACTTTCGTTAACTGCGTGTGGTTCAATGAGCAAGACGCCATCTGCAGCGACACAAAAACAAGTTGAGCGCTTCGCGAACAGAAACTAGGAAGTCAGTGAAGGACCTGAAAAGGAACGTATTAGTCATTCTCCTTTTTTTATTGGGGCTGTACCTCTTGCAAGAGCCTCAAGGCCCTTCTGTATCCTCTAAGAGTGTTCCCCAGGGGCAGACGCAAATGTCTTCTCAGAAAATGGGTTGGTCGGCGGCTGAGAAATCCATCGATAACCATTTAAAAGCCGGGCGCTTCGCCGAAGAGCTGAAGAAAGACACCGCTCATGTTGAAAATCAACTTCAGGCGCCAGTGCCTAGCGCACAAAGCCTCGATCCCATAGTTTACAGTGACGAGAAAGAACCGATTCCTATAGTTCTGCAAGGTGAAGACCCAGGTGAGCGCATGTACAAAGAGAACAACCCTGGCGATGCAAGTCAGCGTTATAACAGCCTGACTCCCGAACAACGAATCCATAAAAAGATCAACCGTGATGAATTCGCCCGCGATTATCAAAAGGTTCAAGAAGATGCTTTTATGAAACAGTATATCGAGAACGCCCGCCGTGCAGGCTATGAACTTAAGCTCAATGCTAAGGGTGAAGTGGTCGACTACCGTGAAATAGGTGCGCCCGAGCCATTACGCTTCCCGCAATCGGTGCAAGAACCAACCCAGCCATCACAAGATGCCAAAACGTCTTCAGGGCGTTGATTCTCTGCAGAAACCCTCTGACACCTAGCCAAACGCATTTACTTATCACAAGTGTTCCCTCAGCATAGTCTGCTTGGAGGACATTTTATGTTCAAAAAACTTTCAGTTGCTGTGCTGTTACTATCTGCGCTTTCTCTTATCGGTTGCGGACCACGCGCGTTCGTAAAGGGTGAGTACGACAAAGACGTCGAAGCGACAAACTTACTTAACGACCAATGGTCTGAATCAGACATGCAAAATGCTGTGAAGACTCTTGTGGCAAGTGCAGTTGTGCATCCCGCGATTGCAGCGGCAAAAACTCCACCAATCGTTATGGTGACAAGGCTTCAAAATAAAACGGCTGAGCACATTGATACTCAAAGTGTCACTGACATGATCACTGTTGAATTGATGAAGACGGGCAAAACTCAGTTCGTCGATGCGGCGGCTCGCGAAGATATCGCAAAAGAATATGAGTACCAAGACGGTGGCTCAGTTTCTCGCGAAACTAAAAAAGGTAAAGGCAAACAGATCGGCGCCGACCTGATCATGAACGGCCGTATCGAATCAATTACGCAAGAAGTTGGTAAAGACAAAACTGTCTATTACAAAGTCACTTTGAATATGACGAACCTTTCTACAGGTTTGATCGTTTGGACGGATCAAAAACAAATGCGTAAAGTGTTCCGCAAAAAACGCGTTGGCCTCTGAGCCATACGAGTTAAATGCAAATGATAATAACGGCTAAGCCCAAACAATTCGTCCGCCCCGTTCTTGGCAACTTGTTTCTGGTGCTTAGCCTTTTTATTTTAACCTTAGGTGTATCTGGCTGTGCGACTTATCAAAGCAAGGTCGATCAGGCTCGACATTACTTGGCAGAGGGCAAGCCTCAAGAGGCTGCTGATTATCTCAAGCCTCTAGCTGAAAAAGACGATGGCGATCAGCTGATCTACGTTTACGATTACGCGACGGCTCTTCAGGCCGCGCAAAACTTTAAAGAATCTAGCAAGTGGTACGAAGTCGCCTACAAAATGGGGGAGCAGAAAGACTACACCAGCGTTGGGCGCCAAGCGGGTTCACTTTTGCTCTCAGAAGAAATGGTTCAATATAAAGGTGAAGATTTCGAGCGTCTTTTCGTACATCTGATGCTGGCGCTGAACTATCTTTCGCTAAATGATCTCGAGGGCGCCAACGTTGAAACACGTCGCTTAATAGATCGCCTCAATTACTATCGTATTGAAGAGAAGAAGCCCTACGAACAAAACCCCTTCGCATTTTATCTCAACGGCCACATCTGGGAAGCTAACCGCAATTGGGATAGCGCTTACATCGATTTCGAAAAAGCCTACACATTGAATCCAAATCTAAAGGCTGTTCAAGAAGACCTGGTTCGTACTGCTTATAAAGCGAGAAGAACTGAACAGTTTCAAAAGTGGTCGAAGAAATTCGGTATCCCTAAAAATCCAGATTGGGAGAATTCAAAGAACGGGGAGCTGGTTGTATTTTACTTACAAGGTTTTGGCCCACGTAAAGCTCCGCGCCCCGATTCACCTCGCTTCCCGATGTTAATGCCGGTTCAAAACCACACCCATTGGGCCGAAGTAGAAATTAAGAAAGATAATATTCCATTTAGAAGAGATGAAACTGAACTGGCTTATAACGTTCAAGACGTGGCTATTAAGACTCTCAATGATCAGTATGCTGGCTTAGTGGCGAAGCGAATCGCCGGTTTTGTTGCTAAAGACGCAGCCGCAAAACAAATTGGAAAGAAAAATGAAGCTCTTGGTTTGGTGGCACTTATTGCTATGCACGCCTCTGACCGTGCCGATCTTCGGCAGTGGTCTACGCTCCCACAAACAATTCAAGTGGCGCGTTATTCATTGCCTGTTGGTAAGTATGAAGTTCAAGCCAAGGGTTTAAGCCTTCGTAAAGAACAAACGGGCGAAAATTCAGAAATGATTCCAGTTGAAATTCGCAGTGGCCGCAAGTCATTCGTCATCTGGAGAAGCTGGAGATAATTTTTGGATTGTTAATTTTTTTACTTATTTAACTGGTGGAGATTACGTGATAGCGAGACTTATATTTCTAGTATTAATTTTAGGCGCAGGCACTTTTGCTCAAGCTGATTCATTCACGCTCACTGAAATCAGTGGCAATGGCAAGCGTGCGGAGCTTAAGGTTCAAGGCTCTCTTCTCGAAGGTGACTACGTAAAATACACAGATAAGTTCGATGAGAACTGTTTTGCGAAGGTGATTAAAGTCACTGGTGCGACGGCGATTATAGATCTCGCTGATTGTGACAATGCAAAGGCCCTTAAGCCCGGGCTTGTATTCACACGTACAACAGCGCCGGCTCCATCACCATCAAAGGCTATGCCGACGAATGATAATCAACAAACTAGTGGGCGTACTATATCTCGAGATGAAGACTGGTACACGCTTTGGGGCTTTGGTTTCACAAGCACAGATTATGATGAAGAAGCAGTGAACGACATTATGGATGATGCCGATGATGAGCCTGGCGTAGATCGTAGCACTGCGAACTACGATTTGTTCGGTTTCTACTGGCCAATGGCTGATAAAAAAACAATGCATGGTTTTATTATCAACGTTGTTTCAGATTCTTTAGATGGACCTGGCGGCGAACTCTACATAACTCAAACACTTTATGCGTACAGTATTCAGCGTTTTTACGGTGCTAATATTGGAGATGGTTGGTTTATTCGTGGTGATTTGGGAGTAGCAAGAGCCACTATTGATGTGGAAACTTATACTTACGATGATTCAGACAGCGGAGATTTCGGCTTAGGTATTTTAGGTGGGGGCGGATACGCTCTTTCACTGAGTCAAGAGACGCGCATCCTCTTTGGTGCCTACGTTACGTCTCGTAAGAGCGGTAGCGACCAGGCTACAAGTGCGAGCTTAAACATGGGCTTCTTGTTCTAGCCGGCTTATTGATTTGGCCGCTAATTAGCACTTCTTTTGATGTAGAGGTGCAAGATGCATTTATACTCCCATTCTATACTGGTTTTAGCGCCTATATTTGTCAGTTTGTTCATGTCTTTGACAGCTCATGCACGAGTGTCAATTTGCGAGGAAAAACTGAACCCGATAAAGTTAGAGGCGGACCTGACTACGGGTCGAGAGCTTACAAATAGTCGTCCCAATTTTTACAGTGATCGAGACTTCGCCAATAGCTATAAAAGTTCAAGCTCAGACGGCGTTATGAAATCTATCTACGACGCTGAGTTTGGTACGCGTATTTATTATTCGATGTCCTCTAAAATCAACATGCGAACCCAGCAGCCTGAAATACGTACCGCTAACAGCAAAGCGCAATTTATTTTCTTTCATGGTTCAGGCACATCAAAGTCGAGTGGACGAAATTTCAAAGGTCAAATGAACCAATTGGCTGAGCTTGGCTATTCGAGTCTTGCTCTTGATATGCCATTTCATATGGATGGCCCGATATCTGAGCGTTTTAATGACGTGCCATATTTTATGACGTGGTTAAATAAGATAGTTAAAAAATATCGCTCACCAGGTGTACCTGTATACATGGTTGGTCATTCATTTGGACCTGAAGTCATCGCAGAATATTTAATGTATTATCCTAATGATATTGACGGAGCCATTCTGCTTTCGCCTGCAGGCTTCAATCCAGTTTTAAAACAGTGGCAAGAAGAGAAGACTGAGAAAATGAAGTTCGGTGGTGAAGTCCCAGAAAGTACTCTGGGGGGGCAATGGGCGGGCACTATCGCTGAGAAATTTAAATGGACGCAAGGTCGCCCAGAAACCGATGCCACGCAGTTAAATCCAAACTTAAAAGTACGTGTGCTCAGTGGTGATCGTGAAGAGTATGTGCCGGGCCCAATTGGTGGCCGCCGCCGCACACCTACTGGCCCAAATACTTATGATTTTAAAGGTGCGATTTCAGCACTCCTTCGTAATGCTGAAGTCACTGTTGAGCCTGGTATTGGACATTATTTGTTTGATCACAAAGATGTGAATGGTGTGAATGTAGTTTTGCGCGAAATCCTTGCTGTTGTAGGTGTAGACGCGGCAGAGGCCCCAACTATAGCTAAAGCTTACAAGGCACGTAACATGATGGCAGTTCAAAGATTAGAAGAGGCACTTGCAAACGATGAGATGTTTTATTCTTGGGTTGAGCAGAGCTTTCCGCTGATGGGTGTGATGAATATTATCACTAATCAGAAAGAAAAAGCGGCAGAAGCTATTTTCAAACAATATAGTTTCATCCGTGCAACCCGAGAGCAGCAAGTGGTTGAAGGGATGCAAACATCTCGCAGCTGGGCCCCGGCATTTTATCAAGAGTTGAATGGTGCCGCGGCGAAGAATTATTCAGTGAGTGAGTTATTGCTAAAATATGCAGACCCGATCAATCAACTTTCTTTAGAAGATCAGCAGCGCTTAGGTCTTATTCGTAAGCCGTAAAATAAAAAACCCAAGCTTCTCAGCTCGGGTTTTTAGTTTCAGCATTTAAGAAAATTAATTCTTAATTACCTTTTGGAAGATCAGGCGTCACTTCTACTTGAGGGCCGCCGAAGCTTGCTTTTTGAGCAGCTGCGCCAGCTTTTGAAGCTACTGCAGCGTTAGCTACACGCTCATCAAGAGTTTGCTTAACGTTGTCATAAGAAGCTTTCGTCGCTTGTGCCGCGATTTCAGCCGCTAATGCGCTCTGAGTTTGAGCTTGCTTCTCAGCGTAGTCAGCTGGGAAAGCACCAAGTTTAGCTAAATAGCCAGAAATGCTACCGTTGCCGTTTTGGATGATTTCGCGAAGCGTGAAAAGTGGAGCGTAAGCAGCTGCCTTCTTTTCAGATTCGAAAATGATTTGAGTCAAAGTCGCTGCAGTGATGTCGTTTTTAGTCTTGTTATCAATGACCATAACGTCTTCACTTGAACGAATCATCTTTGCGATATCATCTAGTGTCACATAGCAGCTTTGCTGAGTGTCATAGAGTTTGCGGTTCTGATAGCGCTTAATAATCTTAGTTCTCATATTCGCTTTTCCTGTCATGTTAGTATCTAAATTCACCAGACAGCCTCCCTCTGGAATACCGTATCAATCGGCGCAACATAGCCGTGGGCGTCAGAGCATGTCAAGCCTCATGGGTTTTAAATTAATCCCACACTTATGACACGCGTCATTTTGAGAGAGGTTATCGTCTCAATCGAAGACTGGTCCTTTATTTCAAGAAAATCTGTCTAACGACTTAAGTCCAGCATCTAAGTGGCCGAATATACTTATGAAGGTGCTCAACAGACACTGTCCCATACTGAGCAGTTACGATAAAATGCAAGAAAATCAAGAGTTTAAAACATCCGATGCACTAATGGCGATTGCACTAGCAATTGTATTAGCTGCCACTATCGCTAGTGCCTTACAGAATGTTTTTGCTGATTCTTCCATAGATATGGCTCGTATTCAGTCTGAGAAAATAGCAGCTCAAATCTTAAGCGGTCTCAAACCAAAAGATGAAACAATTGCAACAGAAGTGGCTCTTCAAGGTAGAAAAATAGCCTCAGTAGCTAATGAAAAACTTGGACCTTTAGACGTTTTAGGCCCATCAGGGGAGATCTCGAAAGATCCATGGGGGCAGCCTTATTTCTACCGAATCGTCGCCGGAGCGAAGGGTAAAAAGATAGCTATCGTGTGGTCAATGGGCCCCGACCAAAGAAGTGATACTCCAGAATCAATGGTCTCTCGTCACGAACGTGCACTTACAGCTCAAGGCATCGTTTTTGGTGGTGATGATTTAGGCGCCGTTATTCTCTCAGATTGATTAAAACTAGACTGCCGACCAGTACGGTTTTCAGCCGTTGATATCAAGCGTCTAATCGAAAACCCCGAATAGAAAACATGTCTAATGAAATCAGATTTCTGTTTTCTATTCTGCTCTCGCTCGCTCTCTCAGCGTGTGCCTCGGTCGGTTCGCAATACCAATCTTCCACATTGTCTAACATGAATGCAGCTCCGGCTTCTATGGCTCCACCTGCAGAGGGTACAAGCGAAACGGTCATTGATCCGACGTATGTTCGATCAAAAGCAGATTATCATTTCGCACTTGGCGAAGCGTTAAGCCTTGAGGGTAATAGCGAGCGCGCGGTTGAAGAGTTTAAACTCACGGCCGTTTATGATCCGCAAGCTGCAACCGTTCGTCTTCGTTTAGCTGGCGAATACATGAAGCTTGGTTTGATGACTGAGGCCATTGAACAAGCTGAGCTGGGTTTGCAATCAGAGCCTGAGAGTACAGATTTGCACCTTTTCTTAGGCGGCATTTATTCAACGATTAAAATGTATGCTGAAGCTTTAAAAGAGTACGAAAAGATCATGGCTTACGAGCCAAAGAATCAAGAAGTTCCTCTTTATATGGGAGCCGTCCTTGCTGAACAATCTCAGTACGACGCCGCTGAAAAGCAATTTCTCAAATCAGCAGCTGACCCAGATTACGAAAAAGCACATTTAGGTTATTACTACATTGGACGGATGAGAACTCTTCAGGGTGCGTCTGGTTACAAGCGTGCGGAGCAAGCTTTTCAGAGAGCTTTAAGCCTAAAGCCAGATTTTGAAGACTCTGTGACAGCTTATGCTGAGCTTTATGAAATTCAGAATAAAAAAGAAAAAGCTATTGCACTTCTTGAGAGTTTCCAGACTCAATATGGCCCTAAGAAAATGATCGCGTTTCAACTCGGTCAGACATATTTAGAGCAAGAAAAGTACGAGAAGGCCTATAAACACCTTGTGACTTTAGAAAGTTTTGAGCCGCAAAACCTCAATGTGAAAATGAAATTAGCTCTTATTTTGATCGAGCAAAAAGACTACGACAATGCAATTACAAAGCTCGAAGAAATTCTCTCTCTTTCGCCAACGTCTGATAAAGTTCGCTTCTACCTCGGCGCCGTTCATGAAGAGACGAACAATTTCGCAGATGCGATCTATCACTTTAAGAAAATTGACTCATCCAGCTCACATTATGTAGAGGCGACTGTACACGTAGCTTATATGTATCAAAAAACGGGTCGTTTAAATGACGCTATTGACGTTGTTGAGAAGGCCATCACTGAGCGCGAAGATGTTCCGCAATTTTATGCTTATTATGCCTCTCTCTTGGATGAGAAAAAAGATTTTAAACGTGGTCTTGCTTTAATGGAAAAGGCTTCGAAAAAGTTCCCGAAGAGTGCACAAGTAAAATACTACTTAGGCTCTCTCTATGATCGCGTTAGCGATAAAGAGAAATCAATCTCAGCTATGAAGGGTGTTCTTGAGATCGATAAAGATCATATTCAGGCTTTAAATTTCTTATCTTATACTTATGCTGAGCTTGGTCGTGAGCTTGAAATTGCAGAGAAAATGTCTCTGCGTGCCCTCGAGCTTCAACCTAATGATCCATTTATTATGGATACTGTGGGCTGGGTTCACTTCAAGGCGGGTCGAGTTGAAGAAGCTATTCGTTATTTAGAAGCCGCGCACCGCTTAAAGCCAGATGAATCCATAGTTGCCGAGCACCTCGGAGATGCTTATTATGTATTCGAGCTCGCGGATAAAGCGCGCGAAATGTACATCAAAGCAGTGGCGGTAGAAAAAGATGAAACTAAAAAAATTGAACTTCGTAACAAAATTGTCTCAATCGAACATCCTTCAAAACGTTCGCCAGCTTCGTTGCCTAAAGCTACAAAAGACCGCTAATTTTTCAGCGATTTCATTATTGGCGCTCGGATTTATTCTCTCTGGGTGCTCATCAATGCCCTCTAAAAAATACTCAGAAATGGAAACTGCAGCATTCGACGCTAAGGTTTTAATGCGCGATAAAGTCGCTGGTAAATCGGGTATTGTAAATCTACAATTCAAGGGTGTAAAAAATCAGAAGATTCGTCTCGATGTGCTTTCGCCAATTCAAACTCATATCGCGAGCCTGGCTTTAAACGGTGAAGAGCTCAGCTACGTTCTTGTGCAAACAAAACAAGCTTATCGTGGAATGGCGAGCGCCTCAGCCATGGTACCGGTCATTCGTGTGCCGATGAATCCAAAATTTCTTTATAATATATTCTTTGATCAGCCGATTGTTGAAAAAAATTGGACCTGCACAAAAGACAAAAACGACATGTTAAAAGAGTGCAAAACTAGAGATTTGAAAATCACATGGGTGTCACGTGAGGGAGCGGCTCGCGTCCTAGAAATTGAACATCCAAAAGCTTTTTTACAGATCAATATCTATAAATATCAAGGTGATGTAAGCCCGACGGATTCGAAGTTTACGCTTAAAATTCCTGATGCATTTAAATTAATTTAAGCCCAGAGCTACTCAGAAAAAGATACAGCTCTACCAACGGCCAGTTTTGAGACACAAGTCCCTGCTAATTTAGGTTAGTAAAATGCGAAAAATTAATTCCTTTCAAGGGGATGTCCCTCTCCGGCATAATGTTATGTAGAGGCGGGGGTGCCCATGCGTGATCGTGATGCGTTTGATTTCAATTCGATGCTAAAAAGTTACCAAGATTCTCGAGAGTTCAGAGATCTGAACTGGGCTGGAACTTTTAACGAATACATAAACATGGTAAAGCAAAAGCCGAAAATCGCGCGAAATGCGTTTCAGCGTCTCTATGATTTAGTTCTTGAGGCGGGTACCGAAGAATATCTCGACTTCAAGAAGCATGTGATTCACTACAAATTTTTCGATGACGAAGCTGCGGGTGGCCGCGATGCGGTTTTCGGACTTGATGTTCCGCTGATGAAATTAATGAATGTTCTTCGCGCCGCCGCTCAAGGCTACGGAGCTGAAAAGCGTGTGATTCTTATGCACGGTCCGGTGGGTAGTGCGAAATCAACAATTAGCCGTATGCTAAAAAAAGGCGTTGAAGCCTATTCGCGTACAGATCAGGGCGCACTTTATACTTTTGAATGGGTTGATGAATCCGGTGAACATGAAGCGATTTTTGGTAAAGGTGTTCGTGTTTTCCCAAGCCCGATGCATGAAGACCCGCTGATTTTAATACCGAATGAACTTCGCGCCCGTCTCTGTGAAGAACTTAATCGTGGCTCGAAAGATGATTTTAAAGTTAATATTGTCGGGGAGCTTTGCCCGCCAAGCCGATTTATATTTAAAGCTCTCTTAGAAAAATACAATGGCCAAACTGAAAAAGTTCTTCAGCACGTACGTGTAAAACGTCTCGTACTCAGCGAAGCTGATCGTGTAGGCATTGGAACATTCCAGCCGAAAGACGAAAAAAACCAAGATAGCACCGAGCTCACAGGTGATTTGAATTATCGTAAGATTGCCGAATATGGCTCTGATTCTGATCCCCGTGCGTTTAACTTCGATGGTGAGTTCAATATCGCCAACCGCGGGATCATTGAATTCGTCGAAGTTTTAAAACTTGATGTGGCGTTCTTATACGATCTTCTCGGCGCTTCGCAAGAACACCGAGTGAAGCCAAAGAAATTCGCACAGACTCATATCGATGAAGTGATTCTCGGCCACACCAATGAGCCTGAATTCCGCCGTCTCCAAGACAACGAATTTATGGAAGCCCTACGTGACCGTACGGTGAAAATTGATATTCCGTACATCACTCGCCTTACGCCAGAAGTAAAAATCTATAAAAAAGATTTCAATTCACGCCGCTTACGTGGGGTGAGTATTGCTCCGCATACGATTGAAATGGCCGCTATGTGGGCGATTCTCACACGTTTAGAAAAACCGAAGAAAGCCAACCTTACTCGCTTACAGAAACTTAAACTTTACGATGGTAAAATGCTTCCGAACTTCACTGAAGACAATGTGAAAGAGCTTCGCAAAGAAGCGAAGCGCGAAGGTCTTGAAGGCATCTCTCCTCGTTTCGTGCAAGATAAGATCTCGAATGCGATTATTTTAGCTCAGCAGCAAAACTTGGGATCAGTGAATCCGTTTATGGTTTTGAACGAGCTTGAATCAGGTTTACGTCACCACGCGGGCTTAACTAATAACGAAGAGCTTCGTAATGATTATAAAGAATTGATCAATATGGTTCGCTCTGAATACGAAGAGATTATTAAAGCCGAAGTTCAGCAGGCGATGAGTGCGGATGAAAGTGCCCTCGCCCGTCTCTGCGCCAATTACATCGATAACCTTAAGGCTTACACTCAGGGCGAAAAAGTACGCAATCCGTACTCGGGCCAGTATGAAGAGCCGGATGAGCGCCTTATGCGTGCCGTAGAAGACAAAATTGAAATTCCTGAGTCTCGTAAAGATGATTTTAGACGAGAAATCATGAATACGATCGCGGCTCGCGCACTTGAAGGTAAGAAATTTGATTACAAAACCAATGATCGCCTCAGCAAAGCTCTCGAAAGAAAGCTTTTTGAAGATCAGAAAGACACCTTCAAGCTTACAACTTCAAGCGCTGTTGTAGAAAATAGTGAGATGAAAGAAAAGGTTGAGCTGGTGAAATCTCGTTTAGTGAAAGAATTTGGTTACGACGAGATCTCAGCCAATGAAGTCTTGAAATATGTCACTGGTATTTTTGCTCGTGGCGAAGTGAAAGAGAAAAAGTAATATGTCATCGATTCTCGAAGATCACCGCCGCTTCCGAGATATTATCAAGGGGCGGATAAAACATAACTTTAAGAAGTACGTCACTCAAGGCGAGATGATCGGTAAACAAGAGAACGAATTTGTTAAAATACCGGTTCCTTCAATTGAGATTCCGAAGTTTCGTTATGGTCCAAAAGATCAAGGCGGCGTTGGGCAAGGACAAGGTCAGCCCGGCGAAGCGGTGAATGGCCAGCAATCCGATGGCAAAGGCCAAGCGGGAGACTCTGCCGGGCAGCATTTACTTGAGGTCGATGTCTCTCTTGAAGAATTGGCCGATATATTAGGTGAAGAGCTAGAGCTTCCACGCATTCAGCCCAAGGGCAATAAAAGTATCGAAACTGTTCAAACAAAGTACACGGGCCGCTCGCCGGTGGGCTCGAACTCGCTGAGACTTTTTAAAAATTCTTATAAAGAAGCTATGAAGCGTTTAATTTCGGCCGGTGAGTATAATGCTGAAGACCCGATTGTCGTGCCGATCAAAGAAGATATGCGCTATCGAACTTCAAAGAAAATTACCAAGCCGCAAGCCAATGCTGTCGTCATTTACATGATGGACGTTTCAGGCTCAATGGGTGACGAACAAAAAGAAATCGTTCGCCTTGAAAGTTTTTGGATCAACACTTGGCTCCGCCGCAACTATAAAGGCCTTGAGACTCGTTTTATTATTCACGATGCTGCCGCCAAAGAGGTCGACGAAAAAACCTTTTTCAGCACTAGTGAATCAGGCGGAACATTAATTAGCTCGGCTTATAAATTGGCTAAAAACATTATTGAAGCTGAGTACCCGCTGCGTGAATGGAATATTTATCCTTTTCATTTCTCTGACGGAGATAATTGGAGTGGAGAAGACACGCGCCTTTGCCTTGGTTTACTTAAAGACTTCTTTTTGCCCAATGTGAATCTATTCGGATATGGCCAAGTTGAAAGTAAATACGGCAGTGGTCAGTTCTTAAAAGATCTTGAAAAAGGATTCACTGGCGACGAACGCTTAATTATGAGTAAAATTGAGAATCGCGATAAGATCATGCAATCGATCAAAGAGTTCCTCGGACGCGGTCGATAAAAGATAGGGATGAGATGAGTCAATTGCCACCAGAGCTGGATCAGGCTCACAAATTAATTAAAAGCAAAGCCGCTGAACTCGGCCTTGATTTCTTTGACGTGGTATTTGAACTTGTTTCGGCTCAGCATTTGAACGAAGTGGCGGCTCGCGGGGGTTTTCCCGTACGTTATCCACATTGGCGTTTTGGTATGGATTTCGAATCTTTATCTAAGAGTTACGAATATGGTCTCTCGAAAATTTACGAACTTGTTATCAACAACGACCCTTGTTACGCCTACTTAGTTGAGAGCAACGACTTTGTTGATCAAAAACTCGTGATGGCCCATGTTTATGGTCACTGCGATTTCTTTAAAAACAATCAGTGGTTCTCGCAAACGAATAGAAAAATGATCGATCAAATGGCCAATCACGGTGTGCGCGTTCGCCGCCTGGTAGATCGCTTGGGTATTGAGGTTGTCGAAGAGTTTATCGACAAGTGTCTTTCAATTGAAGGTTTGATCGATATTTATGGAGTGTTCAAGCCTCGCGCTCCTGTGAACAAGCGTAACTTCGATGGTAGTAGTGTGAGCACTGACGGAGAAAAGCAGGGGGACTCACAACAGCAGTTAAGTCTCGATAAGCCGGACCGCGATGTTTTAAAATTTTTACTCGACCATGCCCCACTAGAAGCTTGGCAACATGAAGTCCTCTCGATCATCAGAGATGAAGCTTATTATTTCGCCCCACAGGGTATGACAAAAATTATGAATGAAGGCTGGGCCTCTTATTGGCACTCAAAAATCATGACTGAACACATTTTGCATGATTGTGAAATCATCGACTTTGCTGATCGCCATGCCGGTGCCATGGTGATGCCGCCATCGGGATTCAACCCTTATAAAATTGGTATCGAACTTTTCAGAAATATCGAAGAGCGCTGGAATAAAGGTCAATTCGGTAAAGAGTGGGCGGAGTGCACAGACATGGCGGCGAAAGCCAATTGGGATACAAAAGCCGGGCAGGGTCGCCAGAAAATCTTCGATGTGCGTCGTAATTACAACGATGTGACGTTTATCGATGAGTTTTTAACTGAAGAATTTTGTATTGAGCATAAAATGTTTGTTTATAAATTCAATAAGCGCACAAATCAGTATGAAATCGACAATCGTGATTTCTCGATTATTAAAAAGAAATTCTTATTTCAGATTACAAACTTAGGCCAGCCTATTATCAGCGTCGTCGATGGTAACTTCAAAGGCGAAGGGCATTTACTGCTCACGCATCTTTTTGAGGGAGTCGAAATGCAGGCCACATACATGCAAGCCACGATGGAGAATATCTACGCCATTTGGCAAAAACCTGTTCACTTAGCCACAGTTATGGACGGTGAGGGCCGCATTTACACCTACGACGGCAAAGAGTTTAAAAATGAATCTTTCGGTGAGTCTAAAGTGGCTACAGATGATTCCATTAAAACTTCAGAGGAAGAGAGCGACTAAATTGTTCAACGAACTCTTCGACAAATCAAAAACCACTATTACATTGCTGGGTCCTCAGGACTTTCCTGAAATTTTACTCGCAGGGGTGCAGGCGCCAGTGATTTATGTCGACGGAGGCACACGCTGGAAAGAAAAGGCTCCGCCAGCGGCAGGGCGTGGAGTTGCAATTGGAGATGGAGACTCATCAGCCTTTGCCATGGATATGCTTTTGCCGAAGAACAAAGATTATTCGGATCTCAGTTACGTTTTTAAAAATATCCCGCCCCATATTAAAGAGATTTATGCTTTTGGTTTTTTAGGCGATCGTCGTGATCATGAAATTATGAACCTCGGCGAAGCCCATCACTTTCTAAAGAATAAAGATCGCTGCCTAGTTCGTTTTGATCACGAAATCTGGGCCTTTTCAGCAGGTGAGTGGGAGATTTATATAGATGGAGTCTTCTCATTTGCAAATCTAGAGGCTTGCGACGTAAAAATCGAAGGTCTCTGTGATTACCAAATAAAAGACGATAAAAAAGTCCAGCCCTTAACTTCACTCGGCCTCAGTAATACGGCTCGCGGCAAAGTGACTTTCACTTGCTCAATGCCCTTCTTCATTTATCCCGAGAAAATTCTGAGATTTAGCTGATGGAGAATTGTCCTTGGTCGGGGTTTGTGGTCGACCCATTTCCATTTTGTGAAGAGCAATTGTGCGCAATTATTGGCCAGCCAGCGAATACTTGGTCGAATATTGGATATCTGATTGTTTCGATTCTCCTATTGAGCAATAAGAAACTAACTTCTCGGCGTTATTTATTCGCTTTCGTTTTATTTTGTCTCTTTATCGGCAGTGGAATCTTTCACATGACTGGAACCTTGTGGGCTAAGCGTTTAGATCTCACTGCTATGCTTATGCTCTCGAGCTTAATTCTTACTGAATCACTTACGCGCCAATATTCATTACGCTTGCGCACTACGCTGGGTATTTATATGGCATTTTTACTTGTATCAATTCCAGCAATTGGAATTGGCAGAGCAGGTGGAATTATTTTTCTTGTTCAATCGCTTTTAGCCGCGACCATTGAAATCATCGGTGTGCGCAAGCGCCTTCAAAAGCCTTCAGAGCGACAGTTGAGATATATTTATCGTGCGCTCGCCATTTTTGCCGTCGCCTTTTTAATTAATATGCTCGATCAAAATGGAATTCTTTGTGATCCTCAAAACCATATTCTAACTGGCCACGGAGTTTGGCATTTGATGTCGGCTTATTGTATTTATCTGGTTGCAAAATACTACACACTAGATCTTAAGAAGACTGCGTAACATCTATCCAGTAATGATTGCGATCCTCTTCGATGAAATCCACATAGATCTTTTGCGTGCACACTCCGCCATTAGACAGAATAGTTTTATTCGATGCCACATTGTCTGGTGCACAAGTGAGAAGCACCTTGCCGATGCGGCGAACTAAATCTGTTTGTAAAACCTGGCGAAGCATTTCGGTGGCGTAACCTTTATCGCGATGAGCAGGATGAATTTCATAACCGATATGGCCGCCGAATTTTTCTAATTTCTCATTGAGATGGTGGCGAACACCTGTGCGGCCGACGATTGTATCGCCAACTAAGCCCCAATAGATTGTTTCGGGCACAAATGGGTGTGGGGGTATAGTTTCGCAGTTAATTATACGGCGGATGTAATTTTTGGGTGACTCATTTTCGACAGGATAAGAGTTGAGCCAAGGATGTCCGCTGTCTTGAAGTGCCCGTTTTAAATCAATAAGCGAGTCAAAATTAGCGACATCAGTTTTTATAATTTTTAGGGGATTAGAAGACATGGGTGAAGTCTATCATGGCGTCCATTGGTTCTGGGCGCCAAAAATAAAGTTTTAGTAGAAATAGCACTCAAATGTATAGCGTTCACCTGGAGAGAGCGGAAACTCTAAGGCTGCATTGTGCGCGCCATGAACACCCAGCTTATCAATCAAGAGCATAAAGGCTTCAGGAGTGTCACCATGCACCACATACTGTTCGCGAGAAGTATAAGTGCCTAACGCTGTAAAGCTTTTAGGAAATGTAGCGTGAGTTGTATCCACTAAGATTTCGTATTCACCTTCAGTTTGTTTAACTGCGCCTGGCTTTAATCGAACGCTCACGCCCTCAACAGTTCCGGCGCAATCGAGAGTGCGCAAGATTGTTTCGATATCTTTTTCAGGAGTTGGTTTAGTTGGATCGTCAATACCGCCGGCAAAGGCAGAGAAAGCAAAACTAAGGAGTAGAACCATGTTGAGTTTTTGCGTTACTGTTTTCATATATATCCCCTTAGTGCTTAAATTTTCTTAAGCTTGATTATTACTAGTCTTCGTCGCGATCTTTTGAATCGCCCTCATCGTCTTCATCTAAATCATCATCATCTTCGTCGTCATCATCTTCGTCATCGTCCTCAAAAGACTTCGCACGAAGTGAGATTTGATCGAGCTTATCAGCATCATCAGCTTCAACTTTAAAGAGCCATCCTTCATCAGTCGGATCTTCAAAAATAAGAGCAGGATTCTCAAGAACTGCATCATTAACCTCAATCACTGTTCCAGAAACTGGAGAGTAAATGTTGAGGTTGCCATTTTCTGATTCAATATCGCCACAAACTTTGCCGGCCATTACAACATCATCTTGTTCGGGTAACGTCAGAATCAGATCTTCTGAAAGATCTTCGGCTGCGTCTTCTGAAATTCCAATTGTAACCACGCCGTTTTCGACCGTGATCCACTCATAACCCATATAACTGATGACATCGCTCATAGCTGACCTTTCTCTGTATCAATTGAGACACGAGTCATCCCATGAATTCAGCGCGGAGGCAACTGCCGAATTACATAATAAAAACGCCGACTTAAAAGCCGGCGTCTCAAACTAACAGTCGAAGTACAAGAAGAACTCGTACGGCACTGGTCGTTGTTGCATAGGTCGAACTTCTTTATTGATCTTCCAATCAATCCAAGTGTCGATAAGGTCTTTAGAGAAGACATCACCTTTCATTAAGAACGCGTGGTCTTTATTCAAGCAATCCATAGCCTCTTCAAGAGTTCCTGGGATTGAAGGAATTTTCGCAAGTTCTTGGGGTGGTAAGCCGTAGATATCTTTATCCATTGGATCGCCCGGGTGAATCTTGTTCTGAATTCCGTCGATACCAGCCATGAGAAGAGCTGCAAATGTTAAATACACGTTTGCAGCACCATCTGGAGTTCTAAATTCCATACGTTTTGATTTAGGTCCTGGAGAGTTCGGGATACGAACCGCAGCTGAACGGTTTTTATAAGAGTAAGCCAAGCGAATCGGAGCTTCAAAGCCCGGCACTAAACGTTTGTAGGAGTTCGTTGTTGGATTTGTGATGGCGCAAGTAGCAGGAGCGTGTTTCAAAACACCGCCGATAAAATAAAGCGCCGTTTCAGAAAGACCAGCATATTTATCTCCAGCGAACATCGGCTGACCGTTCTTCCAGAGTGACATGTGCGTGTGCATTCCTGAGCCGTTATCTCCGAAAATTGGTTTCGGCATAAACGTGAGTGTTTTATTGTGACGACGAGCTACGTTTTTCAAAACGTATTTGAACCATTGCATTTTGTCGCCCATTTCAACCATTGTGTCGAAACGGATGTTGATTTCACCTTGTCCCGCCGTGCTCACTTCGTGGTGCTGACGTTCTACGATCATGCCGAGCTTCTCAAGCTCTAAGCACATTTCGGTGCGCAAGTTGTGAGTGGCATCCACAGGAAGAACCGGAAAGTAACCTTCTTTATGGCGAGGTTTAAAGCCTAAGTTTTTACCACCTTCATCACGACCGCTGTTCCAGTTCGCTTCGTCAGAATCGATTTGGTAGAAGCCGCCAGATGGAGTTTGATCATAACGAACATCATCAAAAATAAAGAACTCAGCTTCAGGGCCGAAATAAGCTGTGTCTGCGATACCTGTTGATTTTAAATATTCGAGAGCCCGTTTCGCGATTTGACGCGGGTCGCGATTGTAAGGTTCGTGAGTATCAGGAGCGACGATATCACAAACGATTGAAAGCGTGGGTACATCCATAAATGGATCCATTTTCGCAGTTGCTGGATCCAGCATGGCCAGCATGTCTGATTCTTCAATGCCTTTCCATCCCCGGATCGAGCTACCGTCAAATGCGATTCCATTTTCGAAAAGCTCTTCAGTCATTTCGGAAGTCGGAATTGTAAAGTGTTGCCATGCACCCATGAGATCTGTGAATTTCAGATCCACCATGCGAGCGTTTTTCTCTTTCGCAAATTTTATGACGTCGGCCGGTTTCATTTATGCTCCCTTTTTAAATCGCGAATTTCGGTTCGCGGTTGTGTTTTCTTAACTTAATCTTCATCCGTTGTCGCATGATATGGATGCATATAGGTCATGCGACGGCGGTATTTTTATCAAAAAAAAGAGGCTCTTATAGAGCCTCGTCGTCTTTTTCTCCTGTTCGGATTCTCCGAACATGTTCAATTGGCAGTACAAAAATTTTACCATCGCCAATTTTGCCGGTATGCGCCGATTTCTGAATAGCTTCAATAGCGGCGTCCACTAAACTGTCAGTTACAGCAATTTCAATTTTTACTTTTGGAAGAAAATCGACGACGTATTCGGCGCCTTTGTAAATTTCGGTACGTCCTTTTTGGCGACCGAAGCCTTTGATTTCAGTGACAGAAAGTCCTTCGATGCCTATTTCTTGTAGGGCCTCTACAACATCGTCAAGTTTGAACGGCTTAATGATAGCTTCAATTTTTTTCATTAATTTTTTGGACCTGAAAACTTTTTATCAGACTCATATTATCGCCCACAAGAAATTTTTCCAATTGGCAAAAAATAGTTTTTTTGCGTAGGGGGGTTACGCTGGGGTCATTACTTTGTTAAACAAGCCGCCTTGTCGAAACCTGGGGAGGTCTAAACATGAATCATGTTGAGAACATATTTGTATATGGCTCTTTAACTGAGGGAATGGTTCACTACGATCGAGTTAAGTCTTTCGTTAAGAATGTGCAGCCAGCATGGGCTACAGCCCACTGCTATCGTTTGCCGGTTGGATATCCAGTTATGCTGGAAAGTGATTCTGGTCGAACTGACCGTGTTCCAACACGTGTTTATGGTCAATTACTTGAAATTGAAGCTCGCGATGTTGTTTTCAAAATTCTTGATGAATTTCATGGGTTCAACCCAGTTCAACTCGAGAAGAGTTTGTTTTTCAAAAAACCGATCACTATTGAATTTGAAGATGGCAGCACTAAAGAGGCTCTGACATATTTTGTGAATCCAGCTAAGCTCCCACCCCAATCGATTCATCTTGAAGATGGCGACTGGCGGAAGTCTTTACAAAGCTATCCAGCCATGACGCACCAGCTTTCAGATGCACAAGTGACATATGTTCGTCGTTTAGGGGCTTCAACGGGCCGAGAAATCGTTCCCATTGATTTGGGTTTGTATCGCGAACTTATGAAGCTCGAACTCATTGTTGATAAAGGTCGTCGCCTTGCATTAACCAAGTTAGGTAAAGATGTATTTAAATATCTTAGCTAAATATCTCAGTTAGTAGTTTCACCAGAATGAGTTTATATCCGCAGCGTTTGTTCAATGTTGTTTTAGTTGAGCCCGAAATTCCGAATAATACCGGTAATGTCGGGCGTACCTGCGTTGGGTTGTGGTCTAAGCTCCATTTGGTTGGTCCTCTTGGCTTTTCTATCGACGATAAACAGCTGAAACGAGCCGGTTTAGATTACTGGCAACACCTCGAACTTCAATATCACAAGAACTGGTCTGGTTTTATAAATGCACTCCCAAGTGATGCACGTTTATTTTTCTTTGAAACGGGGGGTACAAAAACCCTCTTCGACGCTCAGTTTTTACCTAATGATTATTTGATTTTCGGTAAAGAAACGAAGGGGATCAGTCAGGATATCCTGGCCGATCATCGTGATCGTATTTATGAGATTCCATTTCCGGGGGAAATTCGCAGCTTTAATCTCGCCAACACCGTAGCCATGGTCATGTGCGAGGGATTCAGGCAGCTTCACGCAAGTGGCCAGATCACATCTAAGCTCGTCTAGACAGCCTGAGCGTTTTGGGCGTATTCTTTTCCCCTATGCTTACGAAATTAATCACCAAAGTAATCGGCACTAGTCACGATCGTGAAATGAAGCGAATTCAGCCATTGATCGTACAAATCAATCAACTCGAAGCAGGTCTTCTTGGGCTATCAAATGATCAGCTTAAAGCGAAGACAGTCGACTTCAAAGAGCGACTGAGCCGTGGGCAAAAGGTCGATGATATTTTGCCAGAAGCATTTGCGGTTTGCCGTGAAGCTTCGAAGCGCGTTTTAGGAATGCGCCATTACGACGTGCAGATGATCGGCGGAATTGTTCTCAATCGCGGAGGCATCACTGAGATGAGAACGGGTGAAGGTAAAACTCTCGTTGCCACACTTCCTGTTTATTTAAATGCTTTGACGGGAAAAGGCGCTCACCTTGTAACGGTGAATGATTATCTCGCGAAACGTGACTGCGAATGGATGGGTCAGCTTTATAACTGGCTGGGTCTTTCTACAGGAACAATTGTTCACGAACGCACAGATGCAGATCGTAAGAAGGCTTACGGCGCTGATATCACTTACGGTACAAACAACGAATTCGGTTTCGATTATCTTCGCGACAATATGAAATTTGATCTTGATGATTATGTTCAGCGTCCATTCAATTACGCCATTGTCGATGAGTGCGATTCTATTTTGATCGATGAAGCACGTACGCCGCTGATTATTTCTGGTCCGTCAGATGATGCCACAGATAAGTACTATGAAATTAATAAAATCATTCCGCATCTTAAGCGTGACGTCCATTTCACAATGGAAGAAAAATCTCGCACGGCCTCTTTGACCGAAGAAGGTAACACAAAAGTTGAAGAGCTTTTGGGTCTCGAGAATTTATTTGATGCTCGCAATCTTGAACTGCTCCACCACATTTATCAGGGCTTGAAGGCCCACCATCTTTACAAACTTGATGTGGATTACATGATCCAAAATGGTGAAGTGGTCATCGTTGATGAGTTCACGGGCCGTTTGATGACGGGTCGTCGCTGGAGCGATGGTCTCCACCAAGCTGTTGAAGCTAAAGAGGGCGTAGACGTTAAGAGTGAGAATCAAACTCTCGCGACTATTACTTTCCAGAATTATTTCAGAATGTATCCGAAGCTCTCTGGCATGACGGGTACTGCCGAAACTGAAGCGGTGGAATTCAAGAAGATTTATAACCTTGATGTGGTTGTGATTCCGACGAATCGTCCGATTCAGCGTATGGATGAACAAGATGTTGTTTATAAAACTGAAGCTGCAAAATTCAAAGCGATTGCTACTGACATCAAGGCCCGTTTTGAAAAAAACCAGCCTGTTCTTGTTGGTACAGTTTCAATTGAAAGATCTGAGCGTCTCAGCCGCATGCTTCGTAACGAAGGCATCACGCACAACGTTCTCAATGCTAAACATCACGAACGTGAAGCTGAAATCGTCGCGCAAGCGGGCCGTAAAGGTGCCGTAACAATCGCAACGAATATGGCCGGTCGTGGTACGGATATTGTTCTTGGTGGTAACGCAGAATTTTTAGCGAAAGCTGAATATGGCGTGAGCACGGATGAAAATCTGTATGAGCAATTAATTAAAAAATATAAAAAGCAAACTGCTGAAGAAAAAGAACTCGTGGTGAATGCCGGCGGTCTTTACATTATCGGCACAGAACGCCATGAATCGCGTCGCATTGATAATCAGCTTCGTGGTCGTTCGGGTCGTCAAGGTGACCCAGGTGAATCACGTTTCTATTTATCTTTAGAAGACGATTTGATGCGTAAATTTAACGGTGAGCGCGTTCAGAAAATTATGGCGTTTATGAATGTTCCGGATGACGAAGCGATGTCACACAAGATGGTTTCAAATGCCATTGAAGGTGCGCAACGTAAAGTTGAAGGCCATAACTTTGATATTCGTAAACACCTTCTTGAGTACGACGATGTGATGAACAAACAGAGAATGGCGATTTACGGTTTACGTAAAGACGTTCTTAAAGGTGATGATATTGAGCGCATCGCTCTTGATATGCTCAGTGATTCTCTCTCGGATACTCTCGATGCTTTCATTCCAGAAGGTTCGAAAGAACATAACTGGAATCTTGAAGGATTGGTATTGGCCCTTCAGAAGCAGTTTAATACAAACATTCCGATTACATCTTTGACTGAGATGAGCGCAGATCAAATTATCGAGACTATTAAAGCTGAAGTTAAAAAAGTTTACGACGAGCAAAAAGCGAGTGTTGGGGAGTTCTTCACGCAGCTTCAGAAAATGCTTCTCTTGCAAACTATCGATCAGCGCTGGAAAGAACATTTACAAATCATCGATCACTTAAAAGAAGGTATTCATTTGCGTGGTTATGCGCAGAAAGATCCTTTGATTGAGTACAAAAAAGAAGGTTTCGAAGCCTTCCAGAAAATGAATGAAACGATTCGCGCCGAAGTTGTAGAGAAAATGCTCAAAGTGCGTGTGATGCAAAATGAAGATGCTGCAGAAGAATTACTTGAGCAGCAAGTTCAACGTCGTCCGCAAAAATTGCAATATCAGGGCAGTGAAGCTTCTGAAAATGCAGGAGCACTCAAGCAACCGGTACGTCAGCCGGGTCCACCACCAGGATTTGCTAATGGCTTTCCGCCAGAGGGTTATTCTCCGGACGACGGGCCCAAAATGAATCGTGCTCAGCGCCGCGAAATGGAAAAGAGAAAGAAAGGCCGGTAGATTTTTTTAACCGTGCCCATAAAAATAGCGGAAGCAGTAGAAAAACAAAGAGCAGAGTTAAGTTCTTAGGGCCTGGAAGCAATGGCCCTCCAGATTCAATTCGACCACATCCGTAAAGCCCCTCATCCATTTCGTCGAGGGGATACAGATAAATGATTCCATCCATGTCATCTTGATGGAGATTTGTATCTGCTTTTGAGCTGACGCTTGGATACATCAGTCCTTCGGACACAGAGGAGTGGCCTAAACCTAAAACATGCCCTAATTCATGAGCCATCGTAAATCGTCTTACGGCTTGTGATTGAGTTGAGTACTGACCTGCTCCACCTTCTTCGTTCAGAATTAGAAAACCTTTTACGAGGCGACCCGTGCCTTGCATAGTTGAACTGCCAACACCAATAGTAGTAAGGCCGGCGCCACCAGCATCGCTTGAAAAATTAGTTGAGCAACCAATCAGAATAGTTTGAACGAAGCCGAAGCTTGAGTAAGAGCTTGTAGCCACAGAGTTTTGTGATTCTTTGATAAGTTCTAAACGGCTTCCGGGTACGTTATTCCAAAGCTCAATTGCAAAATCGAGTTCAGACTCAATAGATGTTATACAGTTGGCTGGGTTTAAACTCACTCTCAGTTTTTTATCACGAAAGCCGCGTAGATTGTTCTGAGTGAGTGTAAATGCCGAACTTGTTAAACTCACAAAAAGAATAATTAAAGTTAATAAACACTTCATCATAAAGAAGTAGACTCCCAAAAATATGTGAAATTTATCAATAGATTATACGATCGCTTATCAGACAGAGGGCTGAGCACAAACAACTCACTAGAAACTTTGTAAGGAGCAAAATTATAACCTAAGCCGAAGTCGACGGTCATGTAAGAGGCGACTTGATCGTAGTCACCTTGATAATATGTGGCTGCGCTGCCTCCGTTAGAGCTAGAAACTGTGCCCCCTGTACCTTTATATGTCTGGCGAAAGTAACTTGTGCCAATCATGTAGTCGAAACCCATAGAGCCAAGTTTTTTAATGTAGGGCAGGCTTAAAATTAAATATTCAACTTTGGCGGCATTATCAGCTGTCTTGCGCGGGAGAAAAGTATATCCAATTCTTGGGGCCCAGACCGCCTCACCTCCAGCAGTGGCATCCGCTACTGCTGGTAGCTCAAGTCCAAAAAAAATTGGATAATCTAAGGCTGAACCCAAAAAGCCGGCTTTTCCGTTGGGCTTATCAGTTGTGCGGGTTAAATTCTCATTCATGATCCCCAGCGAGGTGTACATGCGACTACCTTCGAAAAATGCGTAACATGAATTCGAAACTAGCAGGGCGGCTAGAAACAGCGATCGAGTGTGTGTGGACATTATTTTATTATTTATAAGCACCTTGTTGTTAACAATGTAATAGGAAAGTCCCAGCCTTTAGGCGAGAACAAGAGGGCTAGATAAAAGTCGTAAATTTATTCCAAGTATTCATTTCTACAACTTAAGTCCCAAAATTTATCCAACATGAAGTCGTTGACCAATATCTCGATTAGAATACAAGAATGACCGCATGTCCAAATTGCCAAACAGAAAATGATGCCGATTTCGGCTTAGTGAGTTGCGTTTCTTGTGGTCGCGCCTTCTTCATTGAAATTGATGGCAGTGCACGAGCGGCAGATGCTGCGCCGGTCGCGGAGAGTTCTGCTCCCAAAGCAGGAACTTTTGCGTCTCAAGTTTCTGATCAGCTGAGCAATATTTTAATGGAAGATTTATCGGCGCCAGTTAATTTTTCTGCGAATGATTCTTCTGGTGAATCTGTGAGCGGTGAAAGCTCAGATGATTTCTCAAACAACGATGAGAATAATTTTTTTGGTCTGTCTTCATCAGATGAACCAGTTGTAGTGCCGCAGGCCATTGTGGCGGCAGCGAGAACTGAAGTGAGAAAAGAAAATCCAGATATGCGTGAAGTGGCAGCTTTCGGAAATTCTGATGCCTCACTCGCCCGCGAAGGTGGCTATCGTTTTAATCTTTCAATTTACGGAATCGATTCTTCTGATATTCGTCAAGAAGTGAAAGATGCATTAACCGATGCCCGCTTCTTGTGGGATCTCGAATCTCTGCTCGGAAAAATCGATCAGGGTGTTTTACAACTCAATGATCTTTCTGCCGTGAAGTCGGCGCTGATTGTTCAGCGTCTTAAAACTTTGCCGGTCGATATTAAGTGGGAGCAGTATGCAATTCATCAAGCCTAATCAACTGATGCAAAAGTTAGCGATTTTATTTGGAGTGTGGCTAGTGCTCATGGCTTTGAACTTTGCACGTGCAGAAGAGGGTGCTGAAGCACCAAAAGAAGGCGCAGAGGCTGCGGGCGGTCCGAGTGCTGAGCAAAAAGCTAGTAACCAAGACTTTGCTGAATATAATAAGCACATCAATAAAATGAGTCAGTTGAACGGTAAGATCGACGAAGGCCAAAAGCAGATTCAGCAGCTTCTCGTGCAGAAGAAAATGGGTGTGGCCACAGTAAAAAGTGAAAAAGGGCCGCCAGAAGATATTCTTAATGTCATTACAAAGGCTCATAAAGAGTATTTAGATAATCGCGAGAAGTATAATTCAGAGCTTCGTGAAGTGACCTATCGATTCCCGAGTCGTGGACAAGAGATTCGCCGTAAGTACCACCCGTTTCGCCCAAAAACTGTAAATGAGATCGAGGGAGAACTCGGACTTGACGGTCAGCTTTCAGATTTGAAAATTAAGGTCCAAGAAAAATACCAGGTTTTTAATCCGATTAAGAAAGCCGAAGTTGTGCCAGAGCCTGCGCGAAAGCAAGGCGGGGAGCGGACTCCAGCGAGCGTAGATGATCCGGGTCGTGTTCGTTTAGTGGTCCCAGCATCGCCTTCAGCTCACGACGAGAAAAAAGAAGCCCATGCTGAAAAGCCGGCCCATCATTAATTAGGACAGTGGTCACTGTCCGGAAATGTTAAAAGTTAACTGGTGCCTATTACTTTTTAGGTTCAGTGGCAGGAGCGGGATCTGAACCCGTCACATCTTTGAAGCCCTTATCGGATTTGAGCGCCTTCACATCTTCAGGGCGTGGGGCTCCAACATATGAGACTTTTCCCTCTTGAAAATACACATCTGTCTTCTCAACTTGGCCATTTGTAGTCGTTTCGTACATCCAGCGGTCCGAGCCATGAACGCGCCCTGTTTTTTTAGGAGTTCCGAGAGCATCAAGCACGGCAGCCTTGTCCATACCGATCTGAACCTTGTGTTCAGCCTTCTTTTCGGGGCTCGAGCAAGCCGCCAGCACTAAGAAAACAGTTGTTACTAAAGCACGAATGGCGTTTTGTTTTATAAACATGACATGAATCTCCTGTTCTCAATAGTGTCGGTCATTCGTGTCCCTAGCGCGATGATTTGTGCGGTGCGGAAATATCGAACCGGCTCTAAGGCCATGTTCTAGAGCGCGTGACACGAAAAGTTCGGGGTGATAGTTTTTGATAGTACAAAATTCTCAATACCTTTTCAGCTTTGGAAGTGCTCTATGGATAACAATAGCGACCAATACAATAAGGGTGGCCTTATTGCATTTGTGTTCTCAATGGTCTTCTGCTTTGGCTTTTTCATTTATATCTCATTTGTTCATCCTGGTATCGATCTTAAAGAAGTCTCTGAAGCGCCAGCTGATGGCACTCCAGTATTCAAAATTGCTGACGTAAAAAAGCCATGGGAGCACAACGAAGGTGTTATCGCTCACGGGAAGAAAGTTTTCGCTAACAACTGTGCCGTTTGTCACGGACCAGAAGGTAAAGGCGATGGTCCTGGCGGCGCGGCCTTGAATCCAAAACCACGTAACTTAGTTACTGGTCCATGGAAACAGGGCGGCGATTCAATCTCTCAATATAAAACTCTACAAACTGGTATTCCAGGCACATCGATGGTTTCTTTCAAGCACTTAGCTAAAGCGGATCGTTGGGCCCTTGTTCAGTTTATTCACTCAATCACTCAAGACAAACCAAAGGAAGATCCAGCAGCAGTTGAAGCCTTCGCAACTTCAGCAGCAGCCGACTAAATATGCATCTTCGAGAATTGGCTTTCGCTCTTATTTTATCTCTAGGCGCACTACACACAGCTGTAGCCTATACTCCGCCTACGCAAGCTGAAAAAGCGGGCACCGATTCTCATGCAACTCCTGAAGAATTAGCTGATGTGGGTGTGACTGAACACTTAAGTCAGAAGCTTTCAAACTCTCTTGAGTTCACAGATGATGCGGGCAAAAAAGTGACCCTTGGTCAGTATTTCAATGGCCAAAAACCAGTTTTGTTCACCATGGTTTATTACAATTGCCCAAGCCTATGTAACTATCACTTAAATGGTCTACTTGATGTGTTTCATAAAGCTAAAATGACCGTAGGTAAAGATTTTGATCTTGTGGCTGTAAGCATGAATCACAACGAAACACCTGAATTAGCTGCGAAGAAAAAAATAAACTACTTAAAAGAGCTCAACCAGCCGGGCGCAGAAAAAGGTTGGCACTTCTTAGTTGGTACTGAAGAGAATGTTTTAAAGCTCGCAGGTGAATTAGGTTTCAGATTTAAGTGGAACGAAGCGGGCCAGCAATACGCTCACGCCGCTGTAGCTTATGTTTTAACTCCACAGGGTGTTATTTCTCGTTACCTCTACGGTATCGAATTTCCACCACAAACTTTACGTCTTTCATTAATTGAGGCCTCGCAAGGCAAAATCGGAAACATTATAGATCAAATTGTTCTATTCTGTTTTCAGTTCAATCCGTCAAAGAACAAATACACGCTCGCTGCATTCAATGTCATGCGCTTGGGTGGAGCTTTAACAGCATTGCTTCTGGCAGCGTTCTTAGTCCCTTATTGGAGACGTGAGCGCCGCCTTGCAGATCGTACATCATTGTCCGTCAAAGGAGACTTGGGATGATTTTCTGGTTGAACCAGGCGTATGCCTCTTCATTTATGCCACCGCAGGCTTCAGAGTTTGCGGCTGGAGTCGACAGCCTCTATAAATTTTTGATCATCACGAGCTTTATTTCATGTGTGCTCGTTATTGGTGGAATGATTTATTTCGCGATGAAGTATAAACGTAAAACTGCAAACGATAAGACGGCCTACATTTCTCATAATGCTATGCTTGAATTTTTGTGGAGCTTTATTCCGTTTGTGATCTTCATGATTGTATTCGGTTGGGGTTTCAAAATTTACTACGATATGCGCAAAATGCCTGAGAATGCGTATGAAGTGCACGTTGTTGGTCAGAAATGGTACTGGGACTTCTTATATAAGAGCGGTCGTAAAACTTCTGGCGAATTCTATGTTCCTGTTAACGAGCCAGTTAAATTGATTATTTCTTCACGCGACGTTCTTCACAGCGTGTTCGTACCGAGCTTCCGTGTGAAACAAGATGCGGTGCCGGGTCGTTATACAGCTCTTCACTTCACAGCAACTAAAGAAGGAACATTTCAAATGTTCTGTACTGAGTACTGCGGTGATGGTCACTCGGCCATGCTAGCTAAAGTTCATGTGCTTTCAAAAGAAGCCTATGAAGAATGGCTTCAGAATGATCCATATAAAGGATTGAGCGTTGCGGATATTGGTAAAAAAGTTTTCGATCAGAAATGTGTCGCTTGTCACAATATGTCGACTGAGAAGAAAATTGGCCCGGGACTTGGCGGAATTTTTGGTCACGAAGTAGCTCTGGCAGATGGAACGAAAGTAACAGCTGACGAGAACTACATCAGAAAATCGATTTTAGATCCGGCATCACAGATCGTAGCAGGGTTTCCAAATGCAATGACGCCATTCCAGGGTCAGATTTCGGAACAAGAGTTACTTGGCGTTATTGAATATATTAAAGCTTCTAAGTAGGAGACAAAATGGCTGCAAATCATGTCGCTTCGGCGGATGAGAATTACATCAATTGTGAAAAGGGCCTCTGGTCATGGCTCTCAACTCTAGACCATAAACGTATCGGGATCCTTTATATGATCTCGGTTCTGACGTTCTTCTTTCTTGGCGGTATCTTTGCGATGTTACTTCGCACAGAATTGATTGCCCCGGGTCAAACGATCATGAGCGCGGCTCACTACAACCAATCGATGACCTTCCATGGTGCGATCATGGTTTTCATGGTGATCATTCCAGGTATTCCGGCATTCTTGGGTAACTTTATTCTTCCGCTTCATATCGGCGCGAAAGACGTAGCTTTCCCACGACTCAACTTGCTCAGCTGGTACTGCTTGATGATCGGCGCAGCGATTTCTTTTTTCTCTTTAATTTATCACGGCGCTGATACAGGCTGGACATTCTACACGCCTTATTCAATTAAGACGGGTAACGGTACAATCTTGGTTGTTCTCGGTGCTTTCGTTATGGGTTTCTCGTCAATTTTGACGGGCCTTAACTTCATTGTAACAACTCACAAACTTCGCGCTCCGGGCATGACGTTCTGGAGGATGCCACTCTTCGTATGGGCTCTTTACTCAACTGCTGTTCTTCAAGTTTTAGCAACACCAGTTCTTGCCATTACATTATTGTTGCTCGCGGCTGAACGCTTAATGGGTGTTGGTATTTTCGATCCGAAACTCGGTGGCGATCCGGTTCTGTTCCAGCATTTCTTCTGGTTCTATTCGCATCCAGCGGTTTACATCATGATCTTACCTGCCATGGGCGTGGTGAGTGAAGTCATCACATGTTTTTCTCGCAAGACGATCTTCGGTTACAAAGCGATTGCTCTTTCATCTGTTGGTATCGCGGCCGTTTCGTTCTTCGTTTGGGGTCACCATATGTTCGTGAGCGGTCAGTCTGAAGTGGCCGGTATTTTGTTTTCGTTCATTACCATGCTTGTTGGTGTTCCGACCGCCATTAAAGTTTTCAACTGGGTGGCGACTCTTTATAAAGGTTCGATTTCATTCCAGAGCCCAATGCTCTTTGCCATGGGGTTCTTGTTCTTATTCACTATCGGTGGCGTAACGGGAATCTTTTTAGCTGTCGTAGCAATTGACGTTCACTTTCATGATACATATTTCGTCGTGGCTCACTTCCACTACGTTATGGTGGGTGGAACATTAATGGCTATCATGGCGGGTATCTATTACTGGTTCCCAAAAATTTTCGGAAAGATGTACAATGAATCACTTGCGCGTCTCACGTTCGTTTTGATCTTCGTAGGTTTCAACGTCACATTTTTCCCGCAATTTATTTTGGGGGCGATGGGCATGCCTCGCCGTTATTATGACTATTTACCTGAGTATACCTCTCTCAATAGAATCTCAACTTTTGGAGCTTACACGATCGCCATCGGCTTCTTGATTGCTCTTTATGTTATTATTCAAGGCATGATGGCTGGCAAAAAAGCTCCAATGAATCCTTGGGGTGCAAAAACTCTTGAGTGGACAGCTAACTCTCCACCAACTCACTTTAACTTCGATCACGAACCGACAGTAACGGAAGGACCATATGAGTACCGCTAATCATGGTGCTGGGGCACATCACCCTCATTTAGCTCACCACTTTAGAACGCTCGATCAGCAGTTTGAGGCTGGTAAACTTGGCGTTTGGTTATTTCTAGCAACCGAAATTTTAATGTTCGGTGGCTTATTCGTTGGCTATCTAATTTTTCACAATCTCTACCCAGAGATGTTTGCTGAAGGCGCAAAATACTTAGATTGGAAGATGGGGGCGTTCAACACCATCGTTCTTCTCGTGAGTTCTTTCACAATGGCCATTTCGATTCAGTACGCACAAACGAATCAGCCGAAGAAATCATTTAACATGATGGCTGTTACGATTTTCTGCGGATTTATCTTCATGGTTGTGAAGTACTTTGAATACACTCACAAATTTCACTTAGGTTTAAAGCCGGGTGACCTATTTGCATTCGACGGCGGACAAGCGAGTAACCTGGCCCTTTATTTCTCTTTCTACTTCTTAATGACAGGTCTTCACGGATCGCACGTATTAGTAGGAATGGGTTTAATCGGATGGTCAATGTACCGCACGAAGCGTGGAGATTTTGATTCTCAACACTATACATTCGTTGAAGGCACTGGACTCTTTTGGCACTTAGTCGATTTGATCTGGATCTTTTTATTCCCACTTCTTTATTTGGTGGGCTGAGGTACAACATGGCAAATCAATCACAATTCCCTACAGACAAAGCCGATCATTCAGGCGGAAGTGGTCATCACCACATCACACCTATTTCGACTTATCGGAATATCCTAATTATCCTTCTGATTTTGACAGTTGCTACGGTGGCTTTTGCTCCGCCAGTATCTGGCTTACACCTTGGATTCTTTTCAACAATCATCGCCTTTGCTATTGCCAGCGTGAAAGCCGGCTTAGTTTTAGCGATTTTTATGGGTTTAAAGTATGATAACCGACTCAACCTCGGCATCTTTATCACCGCGATATTCCTACTGTTTACGCTCTTATTCTTCTGCTCAAGCGACATCTGGACACGGGTTCTAGAGACAAGCACTCTTTAAGAACGACTCCAAATGTGGTAATAATAAACGGCATTCTACGGGATGCCGTTTTGCTTTTGGCCTTTTGGAGGATCTATGAAATTTCTTAAAATCGTTTTGCCTGTGGCTCTTATGGTCCCAGCACTTTTAGTGGGTTTATCGGCACCAGCACCGGCCGCAATTAAGAACCTTTCAGATTCAGTGGCGAAAGCTACAGCTAAAGAGAAAAGTAACTTAGGTAAGCTTCTTACTGATATTTCATTGGCTCCGGCTGTCGACCCAGCGACGGGCAAAAACGTGATGGTTGTAGGATCAGTGGCTAAGGGTTCAGTTTATGAGCGCACAGGTATTAAAGCCGGTGATCTTGTGGTGATGGATGATAAAGCCGAAGCTGAGCTTAAGAAAAAAGTGACGAAGTAATTAGCTTCTTGTTAACTCCATATATTCAGCTAAATCAAAAAGTGTACTGTCAGTTTTCTCTTCGCCGAGAGCTTTAAGCTCCGCAATTGTCGTTTCACGGCTTACTTTATCTAGCTTCTGACTCAGTTTAAATTTTGCATCTAACTTTAGATTTTTAAAACGAAACACCACGATGTGCGGAAGCATAGCTGTGACATCTTTATGTACAGAGCTGGAGTCTACGTTTGGACGATCATTCTCATCAGCAGTAGCTAATGACCAATTTGTACCATAGCGCTGCTCAAACTCTGCGATTACAGCTTGCATATCTTTAAGCGCTGCTTTGGGCTCGCTGATTATCTCGAAATCTCCAGAGCAGTGAACGACAGAGTAATTCCATGTAGGAACGTTATCTTTGCTTTCAATATACCAAGCAGGTGAGATGTAAGAATCGGGCCCGTGAAAAATAACTTTTATCGACGTGGCCGCTCTTAGCTGTTCCCAGTGAGGGTTGGCGCGGGCCATATGGCCCCAAAGTTCTAGGTCTGCATCGTTCACAGGATTATTTTCGTTCGCATTTTTAAGAATGAGCGGTAGGTGGCTAACTGATATGTTGCCTGTAGCATTTGTAGAAATAACAGTGGCTAGACTGTTTTCTCGAATGAGTTTTGCAATAAGATCGGTTCTGTTCTCTTTGTAAAAACTAGGTGTGTACATAGGACCTCTGAAAATAAACCAATGAAATCAACATAAGGCACTTTACGCACTCTTAAATCCCTCCGATCGAAGTCGAGGAATTCCTCGACTTCGATCGGAGGGATAATTGGATGGTCCGGTGCACCTAAATATATGAGCGTAAATTTATCCGCACATATTCATCGCAGAATAAATCGCTCTATACCTAACGCAAAGCAACTTCGCAGCGAAGTTGCTTTGCGTTAGCTCTCACATTTAGTAAACCAAAGCCGCAATGAAAGCCTATTTCGACCTCACCAAATTTGGTATCGCTCTATTCGTGATGATCACGGGACTAGCCGGATATGCAGTGGCTTTCCCGCTCGGGCAGCCCGTTGAATTCGGATATCCATTTCTGCTCGTTATTGGCCTTTATCTTGTGAGCTCAGGCAGTTTTGCTATTAACCAAGCACAAGAGTGGAGACAAGATAAGCAAATGCCTCGCACGGCGAAGCGGCCCATTGCAATGGGTGTTGTTCAACCTTGGCAGGCTTATTTTCTTGGCACGATTTTTTGTATTTTCGGCGTCTTCTTGCTCACTTTAATTAATGCGCAAACTGGCCTACTCGCATTCGCTACCGTTGTTCTCTACAACGGCATTTACACTCTGTACTGGAAGAAACATTGGGCCTTCGGTGCCGTACCCGGGGCCATTCCTGGCGCCATGCCGGTGATGATTGGTTTTGCAGCTGGTGGCGGGGATTTTTTTGATCCTGAATGCATATATTTATTCCTAGTTATGTTTTTGTGGCAGATGCCTCACTTCTGGGCTCTTGCGATTCGCTACAAAGATGATTATTCAAAAGGCGGCTTTCCGGTTCTACCAGCAGAGATCGGCGTTGAGCGCACACTTTACCAAATCGGCCTTTATACTTTTGCTTATGTCGGCGTTGCCTTAGCGGCCCCACTTTTTGTGAATGCTCATGTGAATTATTTAATTCTAGTGATTCCGTTCGCTCTTAAAGTGATGTGGGAATTTGTTAAGTATTACAAAAGCGGCGGTGAGAAGAAGTGGTTGCCATTTTTTCTATGGCTGAACTTGAGCATGCTTGTTTTTATTTCTGTACCGGTTTTCGACCGATGGCTGTTTTATTTTTTAATCACAGCATAGCCGTAATGTAATTTTGCTAAAGGAGAAATTTATGAGCGAAAAATTTCTAAAAGCTTACAAAACTCTGGTTTTCGCGACACTGTTCTTGGTAGCCCTAGGAGGCTCAGTGCGCGCCATGAACGCAGGTCTCTCATGCCCTGATTGGCCACTTTGCTATGGCGATTTGATTCCTGATTTTCATCCACAAGTTTATTTCGAGTTTATTCACCGAGTGATTGCTGGTTTGATCGCCATCGCCCTCATAGTTTTGAATTATAAAATTATTCGCAATCCAAACATAAGTAAGTCGATCAAAGCTGTTGCGATTTTCTCTTGGATTCTCGTAGCCGTGCAAATCGTACTTGGTGGCCTTACTGTTCTTTGGCAGCTTCATGAAAAAGTTGTAGCCGCTCACTTAGGACTCGGTACCGGTTTCTTCGCCTGCTTAGTCTGGATTTATACATCGCTGAATCCAAAGCTCCAAAGCCAGCCAGCGAACTGGGCCAAGTATCGACTGCCTTCACTTTTTGTTGTGGTTGCAATTTTTGGTCAGATTCTTCTCGGCGGACTTGTGGCTTCTCATTACGCAGCCAATGTGTGCCCTGAATTCCCACTCTGTCATGGCGAACTCATTCCAACTCTCTCAGGTATGATTGGTCTTCACGTGATTCATCGTTTGGGAGCGTACACGCTCTTCGTGGTCGTCGCCATCTTCGCTGCCTACGTCATCAAAACTTCAGGTGATGAGCGCGCGAAAAAATACGCTTATTTTCTCATCAGTGGTTTGATGCTGCAAATTTGTATTGGTATTGCCAATGTGATTTTCACAACGCCGCCACTTATTACAGTAATGCACTTATTCGCGGGCGCAAGTTTGTTAGGTATTGCGATTCGCTTTCACTGTCTCAGCGTCGTGGCAGCGGATAAACTACGCAGTGGCGTCGGGCTGTACGCTCGGTTCGGCGAGGCGAAAAGCATCTAGCTTTAAGCAGTTATTTTCAATTTTAGTTAAAGTCTTATACTTATCTGTAGGTCCGACAAAACGTCGGGCTGCGTACATTTGTGGCACAATGAAAATATCTGCAGCGCTCACTGTATCGCCGAAGCTGTACGCTCCAGCCGAGGCCGAGAGTGTGTTTTCAAGGGCTTCAAGGCCTTTAGAGATCCAGCCTTTATTCCATTCGGCGCGTTGAGCTTCACTAGCGCTGAATTGTTTTTCTAAAGCTGCTGATACGGCCGTATTTTGTAAAGGCTGAATGCCACTATTAATGGCCTCACAAACTTCGAGAACTTTAGCGCGCTCAAAAGCATCTTTAGGAAATAACGCTGGATTTTTACTCAGCTCGTCTAGATAGAAAAGAATAGCCATGGATTGAGAAAGGTAGCGGCCGTCATGTTCGAGGCAGGGCACTTGGCCCATTGGATTCTTTTTCAAAAAATCGGGGAGCTTTTGCTCGCCACCATTTTTAAGTAAGTGAACCGGGACATATTCGTACTTAAAACCCTTTAAATTAAGGGCGATGCGGACACGATAAGAAGCTGAGCTGCGATAATAATTGTAGAGGCGAAAAGTCATGATCCAAGCCTATAGCTCATCAAATAAATTGGCAATGGTATCGAAAAAAGGTATCGAATTATTATGAAATTAGCGACTTTAAGAAGCGATAAATCAAGAGATGGGCAATTAATCGTCGTCAGTAAAGATGGCAAAAAAGCAGTACAGGTGGATTCGATTGCAAAGAATCTGCGTGAGGCTGTCGAGAATTGGTCGGGCACTGAGGGCGCGCTTAAAGAAGTGTATAAAAAATTAAATGAAGGTGCGTACCCTGGTGAGTTCACTGTTGATCAGCAAAAACTGCATTCGCCATTTCCGCGCAGCTTTCAATGGTGTGATGGCTCGGCCTTTTTGCACCATGTGCGTTTAGTTCGTAAAGCGCGGGGAGCGGATCTTCCTGAAAATCTTCTTGTCACGCCGTTGATGTATCAAGGCGGTAGCGATACTTTCTTGGCGCCCACCGACGATATTCCGCAAGTGGATTTTAAACACGGCACCGACTTTGAAGGTGAAGTTGTTGTTGTGACCAATGATGTACCGCTTGGTGTGACGGCGGAGCAAGCTCTTAAGCATATCGTGCTAGTTATGATTGCTAATGACGTTTCTTTGCGTGGATTAATTCCTGAAGAGTTAGCTATGGGGTTTGGTTTCTTACAGAGCAAACCTTCATCGGCATTTGCTCCATTTGCATTAACCCTTGATGAACTGAGTGGCAGTTGGAGAGAAGGTCGTCTGCATCTTCCGCTTTATGTAAATTACAATGGCAAATTCTTTGGAAAAGCCAATGCGGGTGAGATGCACTTTCACTTCGGTCAGTTGATCGCACACGCGGCTCGTACGCGCAATTTAGCAGCGGGCACCATTATCGGAAGCGGAACTGTTTCTAATGAAGATCCCACTGTGGGCTCTAGCTGTCTCGCTGAGAAGCGCGCGATTGAACACTTAAACGAAGGCACACCGAAGACTCCGTTTATGAAAATCGGCGACACAATTGAAATGTGGATGACTGATGAAAGTGGTCACGATCTTTTCGGTCGTATCTCTCAACGAGTGACACAGGCTTGAAAATAGTAATCTTGGCCTCAGGTAGCGGCACAACTTTTGAGGCCATCGCTAGAGCTGAGATTACAAATCATCTTCACACACAAATTTTAGCTTTAATTGTTGATCGCGATTGTCAGGCTATCGAGCGCGCGAAGAATCTTGATATTCCTTGTCTCCAAATTAATTATAAATCCGCCCCAGAGGCATTCAATGCTCGGCTTTTAGCTCAGCTTACGGAACTGAATCCAGATTGTGTTTTACTCTGTGGATTTCTTCGTAAAGTCCCAATTGAAGTCATTGAGATGTTCAAGGGCCGAATTTTTAATTCACACCCAGCTTTACTACCTCGCCATGGTGGTCTTTATGGCCGTAAAATTCACGAAGCCGTGATTCGTGAGGGCGACACTGAGACAGGTGTTACATTTCACCACGTCACTGAAAATTATGATGAGGGTCCTATAGTGACTCAGAAGCGAGTGACAGTCGAGAAAACAGACACTGCTGCTTCCATCGAAGAAAAAGTTAAACACATCGAAAAAGAATTTTTGATAGAGCAGCTGAACAAACTCTCGCAAAAAACAACTAAATAGAAGTTAGTTAATTAAGGCCGCCGGGTATATTGCATGCAGACCTGTGCTGCATACAGACGACGTTCGATAGCGGGCAAAGGCACACCTACCTGCTCGTGCCCGCTATCGAACGTCGTCTGTAGGTGTCATGAAAAACATTTACTCAATACTTTTATTATCCGAAATATTTCTCTTGGTATTGAGCGTTCATGGTTTTCAAATCGAGCACCGTGAAAAAATCCACGCATTTAAAAACTCGGTCGTAAGCGGGGCGGCTGCAAATTTTTGAGCCCGCTTTGATATAAGTTTTTAAAAGTGGTGGGATAGCTTCTTTCGTAAATTCCCACGGCATTAAATCTTGCGGATCAAAAATATTTGGATGCTCGAAAGCCGGTAGAACTTTAATATCAAACTGATCATTCGAGTGACTTGGGTAAAGATGCCAGTAGATCGATTCAGCGACTCGCTGTGAAAGAGTTTTTGTGCTGGCACATCCGCAAAGATAGCGAGCATTGGCCAGCATCGCATAGTGGGCAATGCCTTTCCAAACTAAGCTGAGGGTGAGACCATTGCGATGGTCTTTATGAATGACGGCGCGTCCAAGCTCCACCTTAATGCCGTCAGCGCGATCGAAAAGACTGAGGTCAAATTGCTCGGCTGAAAAAAGTCTGCCAGCGAATGAAGAGTTAAGAATGCGGTACGAGCCTACAATTTCACCAGTCTTCTTAGATTTTAGAATAATGTGGTCGGCCATGAGATCATAGTGATCGAAGTCGATGTAACCCGCGCCATCTTCGCCCATGAATTCTTCGATAAACGAATGTTGTCTAAGATTGATGATTTCGCGAAGCTCGGCGGCTGTTGAAGCTGTTTTTATCACGAAGTTTTTCAAATCAAGTTCGAATTCAACTTTTGGTTTGAAAGTTGATGTTTTAGCCAGAAAGTCGAGCGCTTGCGGCGGTTGATTGAGCGGCAAATTAAATAGGGCTAAGCTCATGATGACTCCTTGGTTAAGGGTGTTCTTACCTTTTACGATAATAGATTTTTCGTGAAGTGGGGTTTGGTCTTAATGAGGCTTTTGTTATGAAAGTGTGAGGTTTTATAAGACTTTTAGTAGACGTTTTTGTTCTGTCATTATAACACTTTAGACAGATGAAAAAGAGGTTCCAATGAAGTCTTTCGTGACAATCTTTATTGCTTTAGTCCTGGTCGTTTCAGTGGTCTATTTTGTTCTCGCAAAATGGAGCTTTGTTTTTTCGAAAACTGTAACCGGTCGAATTGAAGCCATTGAAAAGTTTGAAATACCAGTGGCTTTAATTGGTGGGCAGAGCGGTTCAGCCAATAAAGAACTTTTCTCTTTTGCTATCGCCATCCGCCAAGAAGATGGTCAAATTTTTACCGCTTCAACTGAAGACCGCCAGTGGGCTGCTGTATTAAAGGGAATTTGCGTACGCGCCACATTATTCCCGTATCCACCGTGGGAGTTCGGCAAGGGCGGAACGTATTTCAATGCTAGACTTGACTCGCAATTTGATTGTCCGACGGCCCTTTCGCCGGCAAAATAAGTTCATGAGTCGTATTCAAAACTACAATGAGTTCTGGTTATTTTATTTAAAAGAGCACAGCCAAGTAGCCACTCGTAATTTTCATTACGTGGGTACGACTATCGGATTATTTTTTTTCGCGGCGGCCATAGCGACTCTGAATCCCTATTTCATTCTAGGCGGCTTCTTCTCAGGATATTTTTTCGCATGGGTGTCTCACTTCTTTATCGAAAAAAACAGACCTGCTACATTTCAGTATCCATTTTGGAGTTTCTATTCTGACTTCAAAATGTATTTTCTATTTATCTCTGGCCGCTTGAATTCTCATCTTCAGCGTGCTGGCGTAGAACCCAAGCCTACAGCCTAGTCCAGGTTAAAATCTGGACTTTTGATTTTAGTTAGACTCACTACAATAGCTAGATGAAATACATAATTCTTCTCACCCTTGGTCTAGCCCTCTCAACAGCCAACGCCGCCGACAGATGTACTGGTAAAGTCAGCAAGAAGCTCATCGAGAATGAGACGATTTCTAACATGTACTTTGATGTGGCTCTTCATCAGGTGATCTGCCAATACGCAGGTACTCAAGAGCAATACGACAAAGCCACGGAGCAGTGGTTAGCCGTCCGTACGAAGTACAAGGATTGTATTGTAGGGGGACAAGACGCGCTTGTGGCTCATTTGGGCGGTGAAATACCATTTGAGAATTTCTATGCGGCTATAGGTAATCAAATCAGTTTAACGAATTTGCCAGATCCCTGTGGTCGTGTAGATAAGTTATCAAAAGCACTTTTAGAAAAAGATCTCAGCTGCCGTCGCGGCATTGTGACAGTGTACAAGCCGCATTTTAATGAGCTCGTAGCAAAGTATGCCGAGAAGGCGACAGGGACTGAATTTAGAAGAATATGCGACTAATGCTAGCCGCAGCTGATCGACTGAAAGAAATATTTCGAATCTTCAAATCTTAAAATGTAAGTGTCGTCTTCTTTGGTTTCTCGAGGAGGCGAATCATCGAACTCATCGTAATTATCTTGAGTCGATGAGAATTCAAATTCAGATTCGCCCATTTCAAGAACTAGAAAAGGTTTTTCTTCTTTAGGATTACGTTTCATCACCCGCTGCCACCAAGAGCTAGCTGACGGATTCAAATCAAAGCGAACAAAAAGACTTTCGCCGCTTTTATCAATACCCCCGGGTTCAAGGCCTTCTTCAGGCAACGGCACTTGAGTTTCAAGCTTGCCATCTTTTTCGCGACGGATATCGCCGGTGCGAAGTGGTGCCGCTTTGATTTTGTATTCTCCTGAACTGTAGCGAACTGTCCAGATATCACCATCACGTCGAAGCACAGGGTAAGTCACGGCGATGCCAGCCGAACAAAGAGGTTCAGAGCCTATGCCAACATTCAGGCGTGTTCCGTTTTCTGTTTTAATAAACGTCTCGACACCAACTATTTCAGCACTAAGTGCAACCAGAGTGAATGGAAGACCAATTTCATTTTTAAGTGAGTTGGCATAGCTGACGACCTGACTCAAACTGTTTTCAGGATTTTGTGCAATGTATTCAGAAACTTTAGAAATAAGTTCGTTTGAGTTAAAACTAACCTTTATTGATTTTGCTGCTTGCGCTTTGCCTATGACTCCCGTGACTGAAGAGGAATTTTCACCGTTTTCAGCTTCAAGGTGGGTCTCTTCATTTTTTTCTGGTGCAGTTCTTTTTTTTGTAGAGCTTGAGCAAGCGACCAGTGATGTTAGAACTAAAACTGTTGTTAAAAAATAAAAATGTTTTCTCATATTACGCCGTCTTCTTTGATTTCTTTTTATATATCGTAACCGCTAAATAAAGAGCAGCAAAGATAAGAATTCCTATTACGAACCAAACGAGTTCACCCCGAATGGCATGCATCATAGCTTCAGGAGAATCGAGAAGCTCAGGGTGTGCACCTAAAGTTTTTTCGCCAAACCAAGAAAGTATAAAGCACCAGAGCCCGGCGCCAATTAAAGTGGCGATAGAAAAGTTGGTAAAATTCATTTTCAAAATTCCGGCAGGAATTGATATGAGGTGTCGAATTACCGGGAGAAGCCGGGCAATAAAGACTCCAAATGTGCCAAAATCTTTTGTCCATTTCTGCGCAGCCTTGTATTTTTCACCTGAAATCAAAAAATAACGGCCATACTTTTCTACAAACGGTGTCCCGAGCCAGCGAAATAGAATATAATTAACAACAGAACCAAAATAGCTACCGAGAGTGCCGGCCAATACCACTAAGCTGAAATTCATTTGACCCTGTGCAGCCCAATAAGCAGCAGGAGGCATTACAAGCTCAGAAGGCACTGGGATTATTGAGCTTTCCATGGCCATAAGTATAAATACCCCCCAGTATCCCCAGTCGTGTACCCAGTTAAACCAGATCTTAATCAGCTCATGTAGCATATGTGTCACCCAAGATTACGTTTTTTTAATAATTGAAGTCTTTTAGAGAATAGCATTTTCGAGTATGTTGCGCCAAGGGGTACGGGGGTACTATATGAAATTGAATCGTCGTGATTTTCTTAAGGGGTCTGCTGCAGTATCTGCCGGCACGGCAGTCGACTGGAGCTTAGATGACGTCTTAGCTAAGCTGCCAAGACGTTACGCAAATCCTTTCTCAATTCTACAAGGCGTGACAAACGAAACCTCAATTCAGCTCGCTGTTGGAGTTCCGACGCTGCTGAAGGCCCATTATATTCTCGTCGACACTGAAACTAGCGAAGAGTTTGAAGCCAAAATTATTAAAAGCACAGCCCCAAGTTATTCAGATGAAGTTGTTCACAAAATGTTCTTTTCGGGTCTTACTCTGGGCCGCCAATACCTCTTTCGCGTGATCTCTGATTCGAACCAGATTCTTGATGAGCGTGAAGTTCAAACTCTTGACACGCAAAAACCAAACGCGCGAGTGGCTTTACTGTCTTGCATGAATGATTTGATCGGAATCAAAATCGATGAGATGTGGGCAGCCGTCAAAGCCAGCAATCCTGATTTTATCTGTTTGTTGGGCGACAATGTTTACGGTGATATTCTTGTTTTACACGGACCCAAAACCCTTTGGCGCCGCTATGTCGATACTCGTAATGCTTTGCCATTCTATCACTGGCGTAAATTAGTGCCGGCCATTGCCATTTGGGACGACCATGATTTCGGTAAGAACAATGTTCTCGGAAATTATGAACATCGTGAAAACTCATTGGCAGTTTTCAATTCTTTTTACGCACAAAACCCAGTTAAAAATTTCTACACTCGTGGCCCCGGTATCTCGAGCACTTGTGAACTTTTCGGCCACCGTTTTATTTTTATGGATGGTCGTTACTTCCGTCGTACAGATTTGGCGAATCGCGAATTCTTAGGAACAGAACAACTCAATTGGGTTGAAGAGCAGGTGGCTGCGGCAAAAGGCCCCGTATTTTTCTGCATGGGCAGTCAGTTTTTTGGAAAGTATCAACCGAGTGATAATTCATACGAAGGCCTAGGCGGCGGTAATGAATTCGAAAGATTTAAAAAGGTTGCGGCATCTGCCAACCAACCCATACTGATGGCGTCTGGCGATGTGCATTATTCAGAAGTTCAACAAGTTAATCGAGCGTACGCTGGCTTTGACGGTTTTGAAATTACATCTAGTTGCATGCACTCTACGGCTGATAGTAAAATTGATAGAAATGGTCGACGTATAGCAGGGACACTGCAAAATAATTTTGTGTTCTTAAATATCGATCAAGCCGGCAGCTACCAGGCGACTTGTTTTGGCTATCAAAACGAAAGGTTTTCGGTTCCGCTGCAATTTTAGGAGTACCTATGCAGCAACCGACAGTTCACAAGCGTAATGTTGATTGGACAACATTTCTGTTTATTACAGGCACTACGCTTGCTTCTCTAACAATCGTTCCAGCTTATGTTTATTTCTATGGTGCTCACGGGAGTATCGTATTTTTCGGTGCCGTTTTCGGCGTAGCTACGAACCTGAGCATTACTGCAGGCTACCATCGCATGTACGCTCACAAGGCCTACGAGGCGAGTCGCTGGATTCGCTGGGTTTTCTTGGCTATTGGCGCAGCTGCGTTTCAAGGCTCGGCCCTTAAGTGGTCTTCAGATCACCGACGTCACCACGCCAATGAAGATAGCGACAATGACCCGTATAGCATCAATAAAGGTTTTTGGTATGCTCACGTGGAATGGCTTTTCTTCAAAGAGAGTTCCGATCAACCTATTCATGCTCCTGACTTAGCTAATGATCCGGCCGTTCGCTGGCAAGATAAACACTATCCTTGGTTTGCAACCTTCATGGGTTTCGGCTTTCCAACGATCGTAGGAGCTTTGCTCGGCAGCGCTATAGAAGGTTTTCTCTTGGGAGGAGTGCTCCGCACTGTGCTTACGCAGAATTCTACATTCCTAGTGAACTCGCTTGCGCACACTTGGGGCAAGCGCCCTTATTCACTTGAGATCTCCGCCCGCGATAATATTTGCGTGGCGTTTTTAACTCACGGTGAAGGTTATCATAATTTTCACCACCGTTTTCAAATCGACTATCGTAACGGAATTCGTTGGTACCATTGGGATCCGACAAAATGGGTGATTCAAGCTTTAGCGGCTTTTGGCCAAGCTCGTAAACTTCGTGTTGTGCCAAATAGCGAAATTCAAAAAGCGAAACTGCAAATTGACCAACAGGTTCTTCAATCTATGGGTCATAAAACTGATCACTTAGAGAATTTAAAACAGAAAATCGAAGCGCTTCACCAAGACCTCAGAAGACTTCATGCAGAATATCAACGCATTAAAGTCGAGATGAAAAACAACTCGCAAATCAAAATGGATCAAATTCGCCGCGATTTGAAAACACAAATGCGTACGACCAAGCGCGAACTGAAAGAGCAGCTGAGACGCTGGCAGTTTGAAGTTCAAATGCTCAGAGCGGTACCGGTTACGGCTTAAGCTAAGCCCAAAGGCCACCCTCTCAGCTCAAATACGCCGCTCAATCGGCGTATTAACTCAACTCTAACGCCCGCATAATCAAAATCTTATAAAAATATCCGACTATAGGGACATGAAAGCCCTACTGTCGGATCTTCATGTGCATTCAGATTTCAGCGATGGACGCCATTCTATCAGTGAAGTCGTTGATTTCTACGGAAAGAAAAAATTTGATGTTATTGCCATCACTGACCATGCTTCTGACACCGGCAATGTAGCTGGCAAGGTGGCCAACTGGCTCGATATGTCTTTGAATGCCGTGAAACAAGCTCAGTACTTTGATGTGTTACGCAAAGAAGCTCAGCGAGCGTGGGAGCAGTACAGCCTCTTGGTTTTGCCGGGTATAGAGGTGACAAAAAACTATTTGAGCACTGATCGCGCCTGTCATTTTTTAGTTATCGGTGATGACGAGATTATGGACCCTTGTAAAGACGCTCTTACAATTCTGAAAGAGGCGAAATCTAAGGGGAGCTTAACAATTGCGGCCCATCCGCTTTCAACGGGGGATTGGGAGTTTCAATCAATAAGTTTGTGGAATAATCGCGAGATGTATTCGCAGTACTTCGATGCATGGGAAACTAACACCGGCCGAAAATTTTACGATGAAGTTTATAATTCAGGTTTGCCGATTGTGGCTTCGTCAGATCTTCATTACCACCGCCAAATCGACAGCTGGAAGACTTTGCTTTATACCGAGAAATCGCGAGAAGGAGTTTTCGATGCTGTTCGAAAACAGCATCTGAAAATCGTAGATTATAAAAACGGCGAAATTATTTAATAAGACTGATTTCTGCGTGTGCGGGACACTCTTGGCCAGCTTTCACACTTTTAGCAGTCGCAGTTTTAATAAAGAACTGCCCATTCTTAGCTAAGTGAATATTCAGTGGTTTCATCATAAGTGCATAAGAGCCATCGTCTTGGCGAGACATCAGCTGGAAGGGCTTAATTGTGTTTTCGTTGCCAAGGTAAATTTCAGCTGTGTAAAGACAAAGAGTTGATTCTTTTTGCACAGATTTATTGCTGAAATTTAAGCGAACTGTCGTGACATCAGCAAAAGCTAAAGTCGGAAGAAGTAAAAGCGTAGAGATTAATAGTTTCATGCGGCCTCCTTAGGTCGATTTAAGTTGCTTTAATTTAGTTAAATTACCAACCACCCAAAGTAAATCGTTTTCTTTCAAAGCTAAGCTAGAATCAGGGTTTAAAATGCGCTGGCCCTCACGTTCGATTCCAACGATAAGACCATCGACTTTTTCACGCAGGCCGCAATCGCGAATCGGGCGATTAATATATTCGCTACTACTTTTAAGAATTACTGAGTCAAGTCCAAAAGTGGCTATTTCGGCATGAGGTTGTGAAGGAGCCGTCACTTCTAAAACAGCTTTCACCTGAATGAGCTGTTCATCAGTGCCGATAACGAAAACACGATCATAGGGGAGAAGCATTTCATTGCGGTTCGGAGCTAAGATTCTTTGCTCTCCACGCTGTATCATTGTGATGGTGATACCAAACTTTTCTTTAAGTGCAGTATCGATCAATTTTTTAGCAATAAATGGTGAGTGGGGAGAAACAACAAATTCAGCAAGATTCGCACTCCAGGGCGCAAGTTCGGGAGTCATTGGTCGCTTTTGAAGTTCATCGCGCTCTTTCTCGGTGAGGTTGTCTAAGAAACGATCTTCTACTTTTTGGTAAAGGGGCTCGGCATAACGACTAAAATAAACACCAATTGTAGCGGCCGCTAAAAGAATAATAGCTGGTACGGCTGTGAGCGATGCGAACTGACCGACAACAAAGGCCGCGAGCGCAACACCAATTGCGAATCTGAAAAAAGCAATGCCGTACTGAAGACGACGGAGGCGAATTAAAGTTTCGGGGTGGTAAACTTCGGCATGTCGTGCGCGAGACATAACAACGGCCCATAAGAAAGGGCCTGAGATAATAATGGCACCGAGGCAAACAATAGAGCTGATGAGTGAAGGCTCTATCCAAATCAACCAAGCTTTTTCAATTTGCGGAAGGGCTAAGCGGCTCATTGTCAGGGCTAAAGCCATAACAACAACGCTATTGAGGAGAATTTTTATTCCATACTCTTTCCAGATCAGGCTGAGCATGTTGTCGCCTGAGTCAGAAGCCATCGCGGCTTCATAACGAGCGAGGCGCTCTTTAATTGTCGGAGAGAGTCTCTTCTCGATCCAGAAATAGAATGGATCGGCGTATTTGATTAAGTAGGGCGTGGTAAAAGTAGTAACAGCCGAAACGGCTACGGCAATGGGATATAGAAAATCGCTGGTTACTTTAAGTGTAACGCCGAGAGTGGCAATAATGAACGAGAATTCACCAATCTGTGCGAGACTCATGCCGGCTTGTACCGAATTTTTTAAACTGCGTCCTGAAACGAGAGCGCCAATGGATGAGCTCACCAGTTTGCCGACAATGGTGATCGTCGTCATAAGTAGAATGATCCAAAAATATTCAACGAGAATTTTCGGGTCAATCATCATGCCCACAGAAACAAAGAAAACGGCTCCGAATAAATCACGCACAGGTACAATGAGTTGCTCGATACGATGGCCATCACGAGTTTCAGCAAGAAGAGATCCCATGATGAAGGCTCCGAGAGCTGGAGAGAAGCCGACATTGGCGGCAATCATCACCATCATTAAACAAAGGCTGATCGAGACAATGAGCATAGTTTCATTTGAGAGATGATGACGGATTTTCTGCAGGAGAATTGGAATAAGGTAAATTCCCATCACGAACCATAGCACCATGAAGAAGCCGAGACGAAGCGATGAGTTCATCAGCTCAACACCTTCGAAGGCTTGTGATACGGCCACTGAAGATAAAAGCACGAGAAGCAAGATCGCCACTAAGTCTTCAACAATAAGTACCCCGAAAACTAACGATACGAAACGGCGGCCCTTCATATTGAGCTCATCAAAGGCACGGACGATAATTGTCGTTGATGAAATTGAAAGTATACCGCCCAAGAATAAACTGTCTATTTTCGACCAACCAAGAATCTGGCCCGTTAAGTAACCGAGACCCAGCATAAATATAATTTCAAAAAGTGCGGTGATTGAAGCTGCCTTGCCAACCTGAGTGAGTTTTTTAAAACTGAACTCAAGACCCAGGCCGAAAAGCAAAAAGATAACACCGATCTCAGCCCAAACTTTTACGCTCTCAGTTTCAGTAATCCCAGGAAAGAGCGGAACATGAGGCCCAACAAGAAATCCAGCGATAAGATATCCGAGAACAACAGGTTGTTTTAAGAATTTGAAAATAAGAGTCACAACTGCGGCTATTCCGAGAATTATGCCAAGATCTTGAATCAGGTTGGGTAAATGTATCATATGCTCTATTTCAGTGGGGCCTACTCGAGGCGTCAATACTTTCTAACAGTTATATAACTGCTCAAAGCCTATGACATATGTTTTTTTATACTTATGTGTAAATTGCAGCTCATCGCAGCAGGTATCGGAATTGGCCAAGATCTCGCGGGTGTCGAAAATGGCCCTGAAGCTTGGTTTGATTTTTTTCGCGAACATTATCCACGTTTGCTTTACGTTCCACCTGAGGCAAGTCTAATAAAGAATAATTTATCCTCAGTCCATCTTCATAATAACAAAGATTCTCAGAGCTTTCCTTTCGCGGTTTATGATCAACTCGCTCAGCAAGTGGCGAACAGTCAGAGGAGAGGCTTTCTACCAGTGACTTTGGGTGGTGATCACAGTGTTGCAATGGGCTCGATCACGGGCAGCCTGCAAGCCCAGCCTAATATGAAAGTCGTTTGGGTCGATGCCCACGGAGATATCAACACTCCTGAGACCACACTCACTGGTCGTGTGCACGGAATGCCTTTGGCCTACTTGCTTGGCTTATGGGCTCAAGATCGCTTTCGCCTGAGATTGCATGAAAAAAATGTCGCTTTATTTGGAATTCGGGACCTTGATAGCGGAGAGAAGAAAATTATTCGCGATTTAGGTATTAAAGCTGTATCGCAGTCTGAAATCAGTCGCCGTGGCATTAATAAATGCTGGCAAGAAGTCAGTGAGCATTTAAATTTAGCAAATTCTCCGGTGCATGTAAGCTTCGATGTAGATGCGATGGATCCGAAGCTTTTTCCGTATACGGGAGTGCCAGTGAATCGTGGCCTTAACGGTTACGAATGCGAGATTTTATTTCATAAAATCAGCCAGCTTAAGAACTTGCGAGCCATTGATATTGTCGAGTTTAATCCACTCGTAAATATCGAGAGTGGGGGAGCCGTTGATGGTCGCCATTTAGTGGGGCAATTCCTTAACAGTTTGACTCAACCCAGCCAAAATCGCGCTCAACTCAAACGAATAAGTCTTTCAACGACCTCAGAAAATATGGCGTGGCCAAATCTTGCCTAATGTTCTCATTTCAAATATGAAATGGGGGCACTTTAAGGGGGCCTTTGATGTCACGTTTTTCTGCACTACTTATCGTTTTCTTCTCGCTTCAGGTTTCTGCTTACAACATTGATAAAACTCAAGTCTCAGTTTCAGGTCTTTCTTCTGGGGCGTATATGGCTGGTCAAGTTCATGTGGCCTTCTCAAATATTTTCATGGGCGTAGGAATTATTGCGGGTGGCCCTTACTACTGCGCAAAAAATGATGCCTTTAAAGCTCAAATGGAATGCATGGGGGCACCGATGGGTCCACCAGCTCATCAAGATGCTGTGGCAGAAGCTCGACGAGCTGAGAAAACAAAACAGATTTCTCCTCTAAAAAGTTTATCTTCAGCACGAGTTTATATTCTAACTGGTAAAAATGATGAAGTCGTTGTTCGCTCAGTAGCAGATGAAGCTATCGGTTTTTACAAACAATTGGGTGTGAAGGCGGCAGATATAGAATATGTTACCAATCTGACTGTAGGACATGCTTTTCCAACTGTAGATTATGGGAATTCCTGTGAAGAGCGCCGAACACCGCCTTTTATCAACAGCTGCAATTACGATACTGCCGGTGCTTTATTCAATCACATCTACGGACAATTAAAACCTGCAGTTGAAGCCAAGAAACAGAGTCTTCATACTTTAGCACAGAAAAAATACCTTCGTGTTGCACCCGCTGAACTCTCTTTAAATGACAAGGCATTTGCTTATGTTCCTGAAGCTTGTGATCAAGGGGCAAAGTGCCGTCTTCATTTCGCGTTTCATGGCTGCAAACAAACGACGGATGATATCGGGGATCAGTTTTATACAAAGACTGGTTATAATGAATGGGCCGAAGCCAATAATATTATCGTCGTTTATCCACAAACTATTCGTACTTCAATGATGAGCGGCAATCCAAATGGCTGCTGGGATTGGTGGGGCTACACAAGTAGTGCTTACCACACTCAAGAGGCGCCACAGATGCAGATGATCTCTCAAATGGTTGAAGATTTTTCTCTCAGCAAGATGCGAGTGAAGTAATGCGCCTACAGTCTTTATTAAAAAATATCTGATTTTTTTTAAAATTAATATTAAGGTACTATCCAGCCGCAGGCCCACGCTATAGAGCCGCCAGTTCCGCCAGAAAAATTTAGGGTCACAGTATTTGCCGAAGTGACATATGCACCCCAAGTAATTGCATTTGGCGCGGCAAGAGGAGAGCAATTAATGGCGGCCCCTACAGGGACACCCGAGCACGTTTTGCCAGTGTTTGCGCCTGTAATGCCAGTAAATGCTGCTATAGTACATGCTCCCATGGCTGTAAACGGAGGGGGTGCGCCTTGTCCGATGCGGACTTTGCCCGTGCCTGAATAAAGACTGATGTCGCCATTCACAGTAGAAATATTGACGCCACCAGTTCCAATAGCGCTGAGGCCAATGTTCACGTTTGAAGGCGCAGTGATAGCGGCTCCATTTGTTGAATCAAGACGAAATACATTGCCGATGTTAATTTCATTACTTGCACCCGGAGATGATGTGTTTACAGAATTACCAATTATAATATTGCCCGAGCCCGTCGTGTTTGTGTCATTTGCTTGATAGCCGATGGCAATATTACTGTTGCCTGTTGTATTGTCTCTACCAGATTGATAACCAACAAAAGTGTTTTGTGTGCCGCCGCTGATACTATAGCCTGATTGTGCACCAATTGTTGTATTGTAAGCAGTTGCTCCGCTGAATGCCCCACTGCCTAGAGCGTTCCAGCCCACAGCGGTATTGTAAGCACCATTCACATAGTAAGCTGAATTAAACCCGACCGCAGTGTTAAACTGAGCGCTACCAGCACTATACATCGCAGTTGTGCCAACTGCTGTATTGCCAGAGCCAGTTGTTAATTGCCCTAAAGCAAATCGTCCAGCCGCCGTATTAGAGCTACCCGACGTTACTAATTGTAACGTTAAAGCTCCTAAACCAGTGTTATTTGATCCTGATGTGAGTGAACTCATCGAAAGCTTACCAACACCAAGGTTTTGATTTGTTGAAAACCAATTTATGGCATTATCTGCGCCAATTCGATAAGCCCCAGTTGTACTGATATCTCCGCCGGCCACTTCGAGTTTGTAGCTCGGAGTTGTAACGCCAATGCCTACGTTGCCACTGGGGGCAACTCGAAGTCGTTCACTGCCACTTGTGGTTATTGCCACTGTGTCAGCCGATGGAGCAAAAATTCCGTTATCTGTATCACCTGAAAATGTAAGCCCTGGTGAAGCTGCCGAACCTGCGACTGACTTCAATGTGCCTGTCATATCTAAAGAGCCATCTCTCAAGAAATCACCACTAATTGCAGGCGTCACCCATGACAAAACTCCGGCTCCATCCGTTTGTAAAACCTGGCTTGCCGTGCCGTCATCTATAGGTAAAGTTAAATTATAGTTCGAGCCAATCGGATTTGTAATCGTGACATATGAACCTGCATTATTCAGTTTAACGCCATTTAATGTCGCAACACTCGCGACAATATCGCCATCAGCTTCACGCATAACTAAAGTGCTGGGGGTATTTGCAGCAGTTGCTTCTAAACACGTCCATATGCCACCAGTCTTGTAAGGTGCATAACCGTTCGCACATACGCCTAATAAAGTGGCGAATGAGTCATCATCTGTTGTATCTGTGAGATTTAATGCTCCACCAGTAATTATTAAACCAGCGCCCAAGGTCAATGACTCGGGGTCGCCGGACCCAGCTGTTGAGCGACCTATCAAAGTTTGAGTGGCAATATTCTGCATCTTTGCATATGTGATGGCATCATCTGCTAAATCAATTGTAGCAACTGTGCCATTGGCAATTTCAGCAGTACCAATAGCACCTGTCGATATTGAAGTCGCAATTGAACCTGTACCTGTGCCGGTTACTTGGCCAGTCAGCGTAATAGCTCCGCCACCAGCCAGGAGGTTATGTCTAACTAAAGTACTATCAGTGATGTAAAGAGATGTGCCATCGAATTCTATAGCGCCAGCTTCGGGCGTTGTTAAATTTGTGCCAGCGGTGAGTTTTAGTGGAGCTGTGCCCGCCGCAGCCGTACCTGCCTTTAAATGTAGGGCGGCTGTCGGAGTAATACCTACGCCAAGGTTGCCTGAAAACTTATTTATGCCAGTGAATATATTATTCGCATTAATAAGCGGCACATTGGTCGACAGGCGTGCATCATTAAGAGTGCCGGCATTTAAATCAGTAGCTGAGCGAGTTGTTAGATCAGCTAAACTTGAAGTAGTTTTATCAATCTGCGCCCATGTGTAATCATTGGTGGCCGACGTAACGGCACCTGTGCGGCCATTAAATGTTGTAACCCCTGTTCCGCCAGTACTGATCGTTCGTGTCGCTGAACCGTCATAATAAAGTATGTCACCTGCATTGTACCAGATTTGTCCTGCTGCGGGAGACGACGGCGATGCAATAGCGGGCACTACAGTGGTGCCGTTCGCTGCAGGCTTATTATAAAGCGTGCTCGAGCCGGCAAGAAGTGAGGTTAAAGAAGAATAATTGGCGGATGTAAAAATATTTTCTAAATTGCTCTGGCTCAAAACTTGTGAAGCAGCGATGTTCACTTTTAATAGATCCGCAGAAGTATATCCGCCAACGGCCTCAGCATTTTCAGCTAAATAAGCGGTCGGTACTGAATTAATAGTTTGCGCGCTTAAAGTTTCGACGGTGACTCCGTCGTCAACAGTCACAACGAGGCTTCTACGATCTCCCACTGACGGGTTGTACGTACAGCCATAACCTGGAATTGACCCTGAATTACGAAACACTGTTGTCATTGAGTTGCCCGGGTCAATGCCAGCTGTTCTTTTGACAGAACCTACTACTGAACCTACGCCAATTGAAAACTTTCCGTTAGAGCTGGCAAGGTTTAGGTTTTGATCTTCTTGATATAATAAACAGCTGGTTGAGCTCAAGATTTTTAAAGTAAATATGACAGAAGCAGGAGCCATTGGATTTCCTGAACCATCAGTCAGCTGACCGCTGAAATTAAATTCTCGTGGATTCGTCTGCGCCAATGCGGTTGAGGCCGAAAATAAGAGTAGAAACGAAAGCACGTAGTTCTTCACCTAGAAGTCCCCACTCGTATTAATTTTGAAATTAGTGCCGACCATTTCATGGCCAGTAGAATCGATTTTTCCGGTAATTTTAAAACTAGAGCCAACCATCACGCTTGCGCCGGCAGAGATTTGGCCAGCAGATGGGTTTTGTACGCTGGGTCCTAGGCTGAGATCAGTAACGGTAGGAATCGCTTCAGAACAAGCTGAAGCAAATAGCAAAGCCAACAGTGAGGTTACGTACAGTAGTGAACGCATAATTTGTATAAGAGTTATCGGTAGTTAACCTGCTAACCTTTAGAATTTTTCATCTCAGTTTGAGACGGTTAAATTTTCAGTGTCACTTTATCCCTTGTGCGAGCGGCACAGATAATGCTTAAAACAAGTGAGAAATTTATCCTTGGGGGGATTATGAGATTTTTAGCTGTTCTAGTTCTATTTATTGGTTCTGTAAGTATTGCCGCTCCTGCACCAAAGGCCAATGTGGCCCTGAAGTTTCAAACTGGCAAAACGGCCCAGGTCAAAATAGATACGGCTAAAATTGAGTCGCTCGTTAAAGATTACTATGTAGAAAAAAACCAAAAAAACCAGGTGTCAGCGCAAAACGTATTTCAGTCGCTATCGCCAAGAGGCCCTCGCCCACGTCCGGGTGATGATTGTGGCCCATCACGTGGTATGGACTGCATCGATGCTGCCTGTGAAAAGTTAGGTGAGTATGGCTGCAATGAGCAAAGTGAAATCAATACTGTTATCACAGCATGTAAAGGTGTTGATGGAGAATGTCTGAATACAGCTTGTTCAAAACTCGGTGAATACGGGTGCAACGAAATGTCTGAAATCACCAGCGTGGCCGCTATTTGTCGTAATGTTTTCGACAGAAATTGCATTGAGGTCGTGTGCAATCGTTTAGGTGAATATGGTTGTAATGAAATATCTGAAATTAAAACTGTCGGAAGCATCTGCGCGGGCCGAGTTGATGCGAGCTGCATTGAATCTGTGTGCAATCGTTTAGGTGAATACGGCTGTAACGAAATGTCTGAGATTCAAGCTGTCGCAAAATCTTGTTCGGGTCGATAGTGATACAAAGGTCCTAATTCATGAGCCTCGACCTCGCATACATTGTCGAGTTCGTAGGACTTGCCGAGAATGAACTCATTCAAAGGGAGTTATTTATGTGGCAAGCACAAGTGTGGGTTAAGTGGAATGACAAAACACCAAGAACAAATGATTGGAATTGGTTGAAGGATTGGAAAGAAGTGAACGCGGCATGGTCGGTTATGGGTGACTGGGATATGTTACTGACGATCAATGCAACAACTCCAGCCGATGTTGAGAATTTCGTATGGAACAAGCTTCGCAAAAAAGACTGGGTGGCAAACACTCACACAACTTGGGTGAACCAAGTTTGGGAAAACCCAAGCTGGAATTGGAATAAAACAGCTTAGTGACTATTTCTTAGACACTTCGGGCGAATTTTAAAAAACTCGTCTGAAGTCTACAGCTCAGAGCGAAAAATCCCGATCAGAGATATTATGCATTCACCTTCACGAGAGCGCGAAGTTTTTAAGTTCCTTATAGGCTTATCTGTCTTTACCGTCGTTGGATTTTTCAATAATTGCAGTGGTACTGATAAACTTCAGGCGCGAAGCGAAGCTACCAAAGTCGAAATGAGTAGTACGGCCCCAGAAGCTCAAGCCCCTAAGTGGGGACCACGAGAAGAAAAATAATTTTTAATCAGGTTTACAAACTGGTGGTATTACTGGAGGTACCGGGTTCGGCGACGAGGCTATAAGTTTCATATCTGAGCATGAGTAGTAAAGACTCGGGTTCGCCGGATTCTCTGTCATCACTTGAATCAACTGCAGTGTACAGTTGTCACAATTGACATCCGGAAGAGTCACAGTTGTGCTGTATTGATGAGGCATAGCCCCGCCTTGCACATCAGGAATCGTTGCGAGCAAAGTAAAGTTTGAATCATTGGCTTGCGAGAAATAGATTTCATAGCGTCCAGGATGCTCTATCGTCTCTTCCCAAGTTACAAGAAGCTGTTGGCCTCCTGTCAGCAAAGGTGGGTTCAGAGAGGCCGGTAAGTTACCACAAGGACCTGACTTAATTCCCGAGTTTGTACTGCGCGGGAGAATACCTGTCGATGGCTTAAGGCGCGTGTGAGCAAAGGTGAGAGTCGGGCTCAAAAGTATAACCAAAGATAATAGAATCTTATTTAACATCACTTCACACCTCGGGCGCGACATTTTTCAATAGCCAGAGATAATGCTTCAAAAACATTTGAACCTTCAGAGTGGATCACGCTGACCCCGTTGATGGTTAACTTGCTATTGGCACAGAGAATCTCTTCACGGTTGTAATCACCGCCAGCCTCGAAATCTTTTGCATTTGAAGGCTCGCGTGCACCAGATGTATTGAATGAATTCACAAGAACACTGACGCAAACTTCACCGGCCGCTTCTGTTAAACCACATTCACTGCGAACAGATTTATTATTATCGGCAGTTGGACTGAATATGCGACGCTCACAAATGTAATCTGAAAAGACTTCGCATTCGGCAGCGGAGACTTTCAAAGTGGGTTCATTTCTAAGCTTATTAAGGCAAGCCGCAGAGGCTTGGCTGAGAGAATCTTTAACGCTTTCAAAGCCCTCACCGCAATTTGTGAAAGCAAAAAGTGTTATAAAAAAAATGGGGGCCAGAGCTACTGCCCTAGAGCGGTTCATATGTATCTTTTCGGCTCACCTAGACTAAAATATGAGGTTTTTTTGAGAGCTGAATTTCTCATTTTGAGACAGCGTTAATGGCCTCTAGTAAGCGCGCTCGTCGAACCGGTTTGGTAAGAAAGGTTGTGTTTGAAATTTCTTTGGAGCGCTTCTCTGTCTCTTCAAGGGCATCGGCTGTAACAATTACGATTGGAATATTTTTAAGTTGATTGCTGTTCTCGTAATCACGAATGCTCTTGGCCATTTCAAAACCATCTAAAATCGGCATTCTGAAATCAGCGATAACCACGTCAGGCTGCTCTTTTCGATAGGCTTCAAAAGCTTCTAAGCCATTATTCGTATAAGTCGTTGTCCAAGGCTTTCCGTCGAAATATGCGCGCAACAGATCTTGATTAGTGAGGTCATCGTCCGCCACTAAAATGGAAAGATTTAAATCCTTTTTTATTTCTTTAATTTCTTCGTTCTCTTTTGCTTCATCGCTGGCCTCGTTTGTGCCTGAGGCCGTTTTGATTTTTACACGTTTACGAGGCTGAATAACCTCAAGAGCAGAGAAGAGGCGAGTGGGTAAAAGAGGACTGTTATCAATGACTTTTCCATATTTCGAGAAAAGTTCGGTTTCTGCGGAGCGCTCTTCATTGCCAACGAAAATAAACTTTTGAGTTCCTTGTATAATTTTAAGATCTAAAAAAGAAAAATTAAAACCAGAATTCGCTGAAACGATAATCTTGAAATAATCGTCAATTCCATCACGGGCAATCAGCTCATTGAGCTGCTTAAAGCTGCAGGATTCGATTTTAAAGCCCGGAAACGCCAATATCCCGCGCACCCGATCTTCGAAGCCCGCATCAATTTCACTTTTAACAATAAGAACTTTTTTCTCATTTAAATATGAGTAACTGAAGTCCTCAATCCAAGGTTTTGGATCTTTAGTTTCAAAAGTGAGTTCAACCGCAAATGTTGAGCCCTTTTTAACTTCTGATTGAACATGGATATGACCGCTCATTTTTTCAACTAAATCTTTTACAATAGAGAGGCCTAAGCCAACGCCTCCGTCGGCCAACATCTTGGCGCCTTCAAGTTGAAAGAAACGATTGAAGATTTCGTGTTTTTTTTCTTTCGGAATACCTATGCCTGAATCTGTAACTTCAAAACATAGCGTGGCAAAACCTGGCTTCAAACTAGAAGCTTTCATCTTTGAGACACGTAATGAAACGAAGCCTTCCCGTGTATATTTGATTGAATTTTTCAAAAGATTTGTCAGAACTTGGCGCACTCGGGCTGGATCACCTAAAATAACAGAAGGCAGGTCGGACGCGGCTTGAATATCAAAAGCGAGGCCGTTCTTGCGGCATTCTGGGCCAATCAAACGACCAATCTCTTCAATAAATACGATGGTCGTAATAGGAGAATTTTTAATATTGATATCGACGCTTTCTTCTTTCGACATGGATAGAATGTCGGTAATTAAGGAAAGCAAATGATCACCAGCTGATCGCATAGTTGAAATAAATTCTAAAGTTTTCGAGTCTGTGACTTTGTTTTCAATCAACTCTGTCATGCCCAAAATAATATTGAGTGGTGTTCTCAGTTCGTGACTCATGTTCGCGAGAAATCGGGTTTTAGCTAGATTGGCTTCTTGCGCGTCACTTACGGCGCGCTCAAGATCAATTGTTCGGCTGACCACAAGCTGAGCAATTCTGCGGTTTTGTGCTAAGATGAAATGAAGTAAGACAGAGAACAGAATAGAGATGATTAATCCAGAAATAAAAGTGGTCACTGTGACTGCTGAATAAGTCTGGCTTTGTGGCATAAACCAATCAATTTTAATCGAAGAGTTCGCTGATATTAGACGTGACTGATTGAGAAATAAAAGATCAGTTCTGGCATTCAGAATCTCACGCTCGCTCGCGGTGACCTCAATTTTACCCTTAGAGTCCCAGTACGCCATAAGCGATAGGTTAACGTCCGGATCGGTTACGACAGCATAGAGATTCGAGCGATCTTTACCCATGTTGAATAAAAACTGAAGAGGTGTTGTTAAAACAGTGTATTCATTCGCTCTAAATTGTGAGCGCCAAATAAGGCTTAAAGTATTATTGCCATCAAAATGGCTGATTGAATAACTAGTGCGCATGTTTTTAGACTTCATGCTGAGAATTTTTTTCTTTAAATAAGGAGATCTTAAAAGTCTATTTTTTTGATCGAGTGTGATTTTATCGTCATCAGTTCTGAAAGACACAATGCGAAGAAGTTCTGTGTTACTTTTTGTGTTGCGTTTTTGTTCAGAGAAAACAGCGGCCCGTTGAAATACCGTAGATTTTAAAAGTTGCTGGATAAAAGGGGTGTTGTTTTTGGCTGTACCAGTTCTGCCCACATCTAAGTTCTCTAAGTGAATCTGAAGTCTCAAGGTGTCGTTCAATAAAAGAAGCTCAACATTTTTTGTGATTTCTTTAGCGTCAAAGTTGGCTTGTTGAATATTCGATTTTCTTTCTGAGTCATGAGAGATTTTCGTGAGAACTAGTGTCAAACCAAAGCTTATGAGAAAGACGATGATAGGCAGAGTAGGGCGGGTCAGGGTTCCCTTATCCGAGTAAAAAAATGAATTGATGTACTTTTTTATCTGCGAATTAATCATTGACCCCGACATCCCTTACTTAGAGTTTCAAAATGCAATGAAACCCCCATGAAGCCGATGTGAAGATTTCTTCACATCCAACTCTTCTCATCTAAGGTCTTACTAGATTTTTCAGGACTTTAGAACTGCATAATATTGTCTAGACAGTAATTATGAAGCTAGAATTAATGCAACCAATATGAGTGATGAATTAGTTTTAGAGACTCAAGATCTTACTAGATTTTGGAATACATTTAAAAGCCTTGATGGATTTGAGCCTGAGTGCTTCTTGCAGCTTGTAGAAGACACAGGGGAAGACACAACGCTTAAGATCTTAGCTCGCTTTACAGAGACATTAAAAGAAGCGGAGGGCCATGTCCTTGAGGGTCAGATCAATGAAGATGCCAATGTAATTTGGCGGGCCTGCCATAAAGTAGCAGGTTCAGCCAATTTAATTGGCTTTGTGCAGTATGGAGTTTTCTCTAGAGACTTAAGTCATCAAATTCGGGCGAACCCAGATTACTCAAATTACATTCCTGAAATTGGTAGTTTTTTAGCTCAGACTCGAGATATTCAGTTTCAGATTAAAGAAACTATCACCAATCTTAGCGAACATCTTTAAGGCCAATTTTATAGCCGGCACTAAGAACCGTTTCAATTTCAACTTGGCGTGCGTCCATTTTTTTTCTTAAGTGGCTGACATGGGCATCAACAGTGCGAGATGTAACATGTCGGCCTAAGCCCCACACACGCTCAATAATTTGATCGCGTGAGAAGACTTGCCCGGGTCGATTGACAAGAAGTCTTAATATTTTGAACTCAAAAGGCGTAAGATCAATATTACGGCGCGTGCCATTGTCTTCAATTTTCTCAACGACCATACGCTCTGTATCGATTTTTATATCGCCAAACTCAACGACAGTTTTTTCATGCACCTGAGATTTAAACCATCTCATTCGTGCTTCAATACGAGCTTTGAGCTCATTCGGATCTAGTGGCTTGCTCACATAGTCATCTGCACCAAGTCCGAATGCAGCAACCTTAGTTAAAACATCGTTATCAGAGCTAAGAATGATAATCGGTATCATTTTATTTTGGTTGTGTTCTTTAAGTTGTGGGAGAGCTTTTACCCCATTTCCATCAGGTAGATTTACATCAAGCAAAATCAAATCAAAGCTATCGCGCCCATTTGAAACGAGACGCAAAGCCTCGCCAATGGTCGGGGCGTACGTGAGCGAATAATCTTTCAAAATTGATGAAAGATAAATCTGAAATTCTTTGTTGTCTTCAATACATAGAATACGGCTCATCGGGGTTGAGCCTAACACATGTTGTGATTTCTTCAAGTAGTGCTGAAGCGAACGTCAAAAATTGAGCCGAAAATTAGATTATCACATTTTGGGGGTTCAAAATGACAACTACGGTAGAAACAACAGAAGCAAAAAACAGTAAAAAGGCACCACATATAGAAGATATTGAGCGCCACTCTCTTAACACTGAAAAAGTCGTTAAAAAAGTTCTTATTGTTGAAGACGACCAGGCGTTTCGTCCTTTCTGGGAAAAAGTTTTTCAGCCTTACAATGCGAAAATTGACTGGGCTACAACGTCTGAGGGTGCTGAAGAGTTAATTCGTCTCCGCTTCAAAAAACGTGATCCTTACGACCTTGTAATTTCGGATATTTTTCTTGAAGGCGAAGGCTCAGGAATTGATTTATGGAATCGTTACGGTGAAGAAACGCTCAATTTTATTTTCGTAAGCGGACTACCATTATCAAAGTATGATTTACTGATGACTTTGAATTTTGGTTGCCCAATATACTTAAAAAAACCGCTTTCGATTCAGTCATGTCGTGAAATTGTAAACAACGTTTTAACATCAAACGAAGAAAATGAATAAACTTTCATACGGAGGAGACATTATGGTTTATCTAAATGGTTTAAAAATCGATGTAAGCCCTGACGTAATGAAGTCGCCAGGTATGCAAGATCTCATTGATACTTTATATAACAATGCTTGTAGGCTTCAGATGTACGCGCCTTATGACAGTTCACTATCGATTAAGCTCAACCGCACGGACTCAGCTGGGTATAAGGCAACGCTTCACTTGGCTTCACCAGTTTTACATATCGATGAAGAATCAGAAGCGCAAAGTCCATATGTGGCGGCTGAGAAAGTATTTTTAAGCGCTCGTGATGCAGTCAGTATGTGGTCGCTAACGAAAGTTGTTTAAATTAACCGATACGGTTTATTTGAAGTCTGCAGGCTTGAGGGGGTTCAATAATGGCGGATGTAAAAAGGATTTTAGTCGCTGAAGACGACCTGTCATTGTGGCCTATGTGGGATGTCATCGTAAAAAGATGCATACCTTCAGCTGAAGTGCGCTGGGCTGTTAGTAGTGAAGAAGCAAAAAGACTCATCAATGAAAGTTTCGAAGATGATATGTCATTTGATGTGGTTATTAGTGATTTGTTTTTAGCCGGATCTGAAACGGGTCTCGAACTTTTGCGCTCTGACGAAGTGGTCAAAAGTAAAGCGAGTACGGTTTTGGTTTCAATGGCAGAGATTGAAAATTTAACTGAAAATTATCAATCTCTATTGCCACAAACAATTTTTATCACCAAGCCGCTCAATGTCGTTAAGTGCGAAAGATTGATGAGTCCTATATTTTCAAGGTAGGACTTATGATTTATAAAATAAAACCAGCACATAGAAAGGTGATTATCGTCACAGGCTGTGCTACGGGTTTGGGTCTCGAATTAGCTCATGAGCTTTACGAAAAAGCTCAGTACCATGTGGTGATCACAGCTCGGCAGCATTCGATATCGGAACTTAAAGCCATCTTTAATGAAACTGATCGTTTTATTATTCGTTCTCTTGATGTTACGAACGATGACAATATTTACCAACTTGTTAATGAGATCGCGCTTCTTTGGGGGCGAGTCGATTGCATTATCAACAATGCCGCCATTTGTTTTCGTGGAGTCATAGAGCATATGGATGCCGACTCAGAACTTTTGCAACTCAAAACAAATTACCTGGGTCCAATGTCTCTCACCCGAGCAGTATTGCCAATCATGCGCGAGCAGGGCGGCGGGCAGATCATTAATATTTCTTCTGTGTCAGGAATGATGGCCATGCCGACAATGGCTTCATACAGCGCTTCGAAGCATGCTCTTGAGGGAGCTACCGAAGCTCTTTGGTATGAGGCTCGTCCTTTCGGAATAAATGTCAGTCTTATCGAGCTTGGTTTTTTGAATTCGGACTCTTTCAAAAGAGTTTTATTATCAAAGAAAGCCGATATCAGCAGCCGTTTGAATGGTCCGCATAGTGAGTATTATCGATCTATGACTCCGTTTATCGAGCGCTTAATGAAATTAACTTGGGCAAAACCAAAATACATTGCCAATCGTATCGTCAATTTGCTGGAGCGTAAAAATCCTCCACTGCGAGTGGCGCTCACAGCTGACGTTTTCATCTTCAGTTTGATGAAGCGAATTTTGCCGTCACAACTCTTTCACTCAATCTTGTTCTGGCTGCTTCCGGATTCTTTGAAATGGGGCCATAGAGAAAAGCAGAGATTTAACAAGCGAGTGCCCGTCGAAGCCTCGGCTCGTCGCACTCATCGCATTGATCGCGCTACTGGTAATTAATTTACTACTATTTCTTAAAACTATTTCGAAGTTGAGTTGAAAGTGCATCGACTCCGGCCGCATCTAATTTGGGAAAATCTAGCCAATCTAAAATCCGGAGTCCCCAAAATTCTTTTGGAGTTTCTGGGTAGCGTGGGACTATATGAAAATGAAAGTGCTTCACTTGGTCATTGATGCGAAAGAAGTAAACGTGTTCGGCTTGGACCACCTCTTTTATCAGCATCATTGCGCTCTGAAGTAGAGTTCCCATACTCGCGAATTCTTCAGACGACAAATCTTCGGGATTTTCTACGTGTCGCATTGGCTCAATAACTAAGCGGCCTTTCATGACTGATCCATTTAGGGGTGCAAGATGTGTTAACGACAGTCCATTAAGTTCGGCGATCGGCTGCTGTCGAGGTGTGTGCTGATATTTTTCGCAGATAGAACAGTTTATATATTTCATGAGAAATGTTACTGCTAGTTTTCAAGGGCTGCAACATCAGGAGATTCGAGAACCGCACCGTCAAACCAATGAAGTATTTAAAATCGAATGATCTGAGACTCAATAGCCAGCCAGGTAAAAAAGATCACTTCTCCAGTCGGCGTTTTTTAAAGAACGCGGACAGTACGGCTCCACACTCATTCGCTAAAACACCTTCAGTGATTTCGGCTCTATGATTGAGTCGGGGATCACTAACGAGCTCATAAAGCGAGCGAACAGCTCCAGCTTTCGGATCGCGCGCACCAAAAATTAAACGTTTCAATCGCGCTTGAACAATTGCGCCGGCACACATCGAGCAAGGCTCCAAAGTGACATAAAGTTCACAGTCTGAAAGGCGCCAGCGGCCGAGCTTCAAGGCGGCGGCTTCGATGGCTTTTAGCTCCGCATGGTGAGTGGGCATCTTTTCTGCCTCTTTAGTGTTACCGGCCTGCGCTATAATTTCACCATTTAAGACTATTAATGCTCCGACCGGCACCTCGCCCGCCAAAGCTGCTTCAGATGCCAAATTCAAGGCTAATTTCATGAACTTAGCATCATCGACCGAGGTGATTTGTGAAGGGTTTTGAGGGTCGCTCGCCATGCCTATTTTTTAAGCTCCATAGTATTTTTGATTTCTCGGTGTCGCCTTTAAGCTGCGAATTGTCAAGGAGGGTTAATTTTGGTATCAGCTTGAGGTTCATTACTCATGTAAGTTTCCACAGTTCGAGAGGCAGGTGATTGTTGTGGCATTAGTTAGAATTCGCGATGGCGAAGCTTTTGAAGGCGCGTTTCGTCGCTTTAAAAAGTCATGTGAAAAAGCAGGTATCCTGTCTGAAGTAAAAAAACGTGAACACTTTGAGAAACCAAGCGTACGCAAAAAGAAAAAATCAATTGCGGCACGTAAACGCGCTCTCAAAAAAGGTCGTACTCGTTTCTAATTTTTAATCATTAAACTTTTGTGGGCTGACATGCTGTTGGCCTGCATTTTTGCGCAGCAAAAATAAGCGCAACAAACAAAGGAGTTCATCATGGGTCTTAAAGAAACAATTCTAGCTGATTTAAAAACGGCAATGAAAGACAAAGATGAAGCTCGCCTCGCAGCCGTAAGATTTCTTCAAGCTGCAATCAAAAACAAAGAAATTGAACTTCGCCCTAATGCCATCGCAGAAGCTGATATCCAGGCGTGTGTTCGTAAGATGGTGAACCAACTTAAAGATGCTATTACTCAATTCGATGCTGCCGGCCGTACAGATTTGTCAGACAAAGAAAAAGCTCAGCTAAAAGTCGTTGAAGCGTACTTGCCAAAGCAAATGTCTAAAGAAGACCTTGAGAAAATCATCGCTGACGTGATGAAAGAAATGAACGCCAGCTCAGTGAAAGATATGGGCGGCGTGATCAAAGGTGTAATGGCAAAAACAGCTGGCGCAGCTGATGGCAAACTCATCAGCGAAATTGTTAAATCAAAATTATCTTAAGTTGCCGCGCCTTGAGCGCAAATTTAGTTACTTTCATTGAAGAGGCTTTTGTCGCATGAGTTTTTCGAAGGAATTCATAGAAAAAGTACGTGATGCTAATAACATCATCGATATTATTTCTGAATTCACGACTCTTAAACGGACTGGTTCTGGTTATATGGGCTGCTGCCCATTGCCGGGCCACAACGAGAAGAGTCCAAGCTTCAGCGTCTCTGAAGCGAAGCAGGTTTATCACTGCTTTGGTTGCCAAAGAAAAGGCAATATTTTTACCGCTCTTCAAGAATTAAAGAATTACAGCTTTCCTGAAGCCATTGAGTATTTAGCTGATCGTGCGAACATTTCGATTCCCCGTGATGAAGCTAAGTCCACAATGACAATCGAAGCGAAGAGCACTAAAGAAACAATGCTCAAACTCAATAAAGCTGCCGCCGCGTATTATCATAATAATCTTCTCGACCTCTCGATGGATCACCCTGTTCGTCAGTACTGCGCTCGCCGTGGTCTCACTGAAGAGATCATTCGTAAGTTTCACATCGGCTACGCCACAGACGAGTGGGAAGGTCTTCGCCGTCACTTGATGAATTTAAAAGCGCCGGTGCCACTTGCTGAAAAATTAGGTCTTCTTCGCCCTCGTAAAACCGGTGAAGGCAGTTACGATTTATTCCGCAATCGTTTGATGTTTCCTATTCAAAATCATAAAGAAGAATTTGTCGGCTTTGGCGGCCGCGTTCTTTCGGATGAAGACCAGCCGAAATATTTGAACAGCATTGAAAGTGAAGTTTTCTCTAAAGGCCAAACTTTTTACGGCTTTCATGAATCTTCAAAGCACATTCGTGCTGAAGAAGGCGTTCTGGTAGTTGAAGGTTACATGGATTTTCTCGCACTTTATGTGGCGGGTATTCAGAATGTGGTGGCCACTCTTGGTACAGCTTTAACAGCTTCACATGCGAAGTTACTCAAGCGTTCGACACATAACGTAGTTATTTTGTTTGATGGAGATGCGGCCGGACAGCGCGCGGCCGAACGCAGTTTGCCTATTCTTCTCGCGGAAGGACTCTTTGCTAAGGGGCTTACGCTCCCAGATGAGCTTGATCCGGATGAATTTGTCTCTGAAAAGGGAGCAAAAGCGCTTCAGTCGTTGATCAAACGAGCGCCGGAGCTTTTTCAGCTCGAATTAGATCGCTTTATGGTGACATACCGAGGCACAGCCGCTGATAAAATCGCGATTTTGGATAAAGTTAAGCCTCTATTCGAATCTATTGCGGACTCGCGCCTTTATGACCTTTATGTAGCTGAACTCGCTCAAAGGTTATCTGTTGAACCTGGGTGGGTGGCAAAGAACTTGCCTAGGTCTTCGCAAAACACCCAAAATAGCCAAAATTCGCCTGCAGTAACCCCAAATAGGGCCACTTCTGTCATACAAGAAGGGTCTAAAATCAAACTGTTAGGGGCTCCCAAGGCGGAACTGTTTTTGCTTAATATAGCCTTGATGAAGGACAGTTACTTTGAGCAGATCTGGCAATCTGAAGTGGTCGATAAAATGACTCACCCAGGAGTGCAAGAGCTGTTCATGGCGGCAAATGAGTTTTATAGACAAAACTCAAATGAATTTGCTAAGTTAACGTCCTATTTAATGACCCGAACTGCATCCTCAAACGAAGTGGGAATGCACTTAGGTGAACCGTTCATCTCAATGAGTGAAGAGGCGGTTGAGAAAATGATTACGGATTGCCGTAAGCAGATTGAAGATAAAAATACTCGTGTTATGACCCGTGAAATTGCGGCGAAAATGCGATTAGAGCCCGCAAGTGAGCAGATCAAAAAGTTGGAACAGATTGTGAATATTCGAAAGAGTTCTCGCAATCAGAATAATGGTAATTAGGAGCAAATGAATGACGTCTTCGAACAACAAAAGCGACACGACTATTGAGCAAACTGGCCTTCCTGTAAAGGAGCAGTCAAAGCTTATAGTTGAAGAAATACAGCGCTTTATCAAGCTTGCGAAAGACAAGGGCTCGGTCTCTATTGAAGAGATCAATGAGCTTTTACCTGCAGAGATTACTGACGCCGGAGTGCTCGATCATTTCATGCAAGCACTTGAGGTGAATGGCGTAATTATTACCGACAACTCTGAAAATAAGAAAGACGACGAGAAAGAAGAAGGCTTCTTCCTCGATGAAGGCAATCGCGAAGATAAAGACGACGAAGACGAAGCAGAAGAAGATTCTGACCCTAAAGCGAACGACCCAGTTCGCTTGTATTTACGTAAAATGGGCTCTGTAGCGCTTCTCACTCGCGAAGGCGAAGTTGAAATCGCTCAGCGTATTGAAAAGGGTGAGCGCGAGATCGTTCGTGCCGTTCTTATGTCTCCAATCGGTTCACGTGAGATCATCGGTCTCGGTGAGCGTTTAGATCAAGGCCGTATCAAAGTTAAGGCCATCTTCAGAGGTCTTGAAGATGAAGAAACTCAATACGACGAAAAAGAATACATCGAAAAAATTCATGAATTGATCGGTCACGTAAAGAAATATGAAATCGCTTCTAAAGAGTATTTCGTAACTCTACGTAAAGCTGAGCGTGGCTCGAAAGAAGCCGCTGAGACGACGAAGTCACTTGAAGTGATCAACATCGAGCTGATGAAAGAGTTCGAAGAGATCAACTTCAACCGTAAGACGATCAACCGTATTGTTATTAAATTTAAAAATCTAGTGGGCCGTATGACGGTACTTCGTAAGCGCGTTCGTGAAGGTCTTCAGAAGACTTTCAGTAAAGACCTCGCTGACCTAGCTGCACGCTACAAGCGCGTTGAGAACTCTGACACTGAAATGCAGAAGCTCAACCGTGAAACAGGTCTCAACTTTAACTCTCTTCGTTTGCATTATGTAAATGCAACAGATGCTCAGCGCCGTATTGATCGCTTGCATGAAGAAACTGAAATGAACTTTGAATGGATTCGCGACACGAACACTCTCATCTGGAAAGGTGAGCGCGAAGCCGATAAAGCTAAAGCTGAACTCGTTGAAGCGAACTTACGTCTCGTGGTTTCGATCGCGAAGAAGTACGCCAACCGTGGTCTTCAGTTCTTGGATTTGATCCAAGAAGGTAACATTGGTTTGATGAAAGCCGTTGATAAGTTCGAATATCGCCGTGGTTATAAGTTCTCTACTTATGCGACATGGTGGATTCGTCAGGCTATCACGCGCGCTATCGCCGATCAGGCACGTACTATTCGTGTACCGGTGCATATGATCGAAACGATCAACAAACTCGTTCGTACGTCACGCCTCTTGATTCAAGAGCTTGGCCGTGAACCGACGCCTGAAGAGTTAACTGAGAAAATGGACATGCCACTTGAAAAAGTGCGCAAAGTCCTCAAAATCGCAAAAGAGCCAATCTCTCTTGAAACACCAGTAGGTGAAGAAGATTCTCACTTAGGCGATTTCATCGAAGACAAAAACGTGATCAATCCGTCAGACGCGATTGTGAACTTGAACTTAGCAGAACAGACTCGTCGCGTACTGGCTACGCTCACGGCTCGTGAAGAAAAAGTTCTTCGTATGCGTTTCGGTATTGGTGAAGAGTCAGATCACACTCTTGAAGAAGTGGGACAAGACTTTAACGTGACTCGTGAACGTATTCGTCAGATCGAAGCGAAAGCGCTTCGTAAACTTCGTCACCCAAGCCGCTCTGGCAAACTTAAGACCTTCATTGATTGGTCTTCAAGCAACGGTGGATCAGACGTTTAAAGATAATAAAAAAGCCGGGTCTTTCGAGCCGGCTTTTTAGTTTTAAGAATAAATTTTTTAAAGATTAGTAGCGGCTGCCAGATGAGCGGTTTTCACGTGGGGCCATTGGCTTCGCCTCGCTCACATTCATCGCACGGCCATCCATTTGTGTGCCGTTAAAGCGCGTGATTGCAGCAGCGGCTTCGCTGTCAGTCGACATTTCAACAAAAGCAAAGCCTTTGCTGCGACCTGAATCGCGATCCATAATAACTTTTGCTGATTGGACGGATCCACACTCAGAAAAAGCGTCGTTGAGAGATTGATCGTTGGCGGAATATGGGAGATTTCCCACATATAATTTTTTACTCATAATACCTCCAAAAGGCTTGAGCGCTATTTCAGAGGTGATGAACAGAATGGACACGAACTCGTAACTAGCATTAACTTGAAATGAGTTTACTCTAGTTTGAATGTTTCACCTAAGAATTTGCGCTTTTAGTAGCTGCCAATGACAAATTTATTCAAATCGAAGACCGCTGATCTCAAGTCGTCACAGTAGGTTTTAAAGCTCAATGCAAGAAAGTCTGGCCAATCGGTGCAGCGAGTATCTCGTCATTGGTCGCATCTCTGGCGTCGAGAGTTAGAATTTCAAAAATCAAATCTTGTCCGGCAAGTGGATGATTCCCATCGAGAGTTACAGTGTCAGATGAAAATTCAATGACCCTCATTTGAGTGCGGACTCCATTTTTCATAACAAAAACCTGTTCATCTATTTTAAGAGGAGAATTAAGATTGGAGTCTTCTATAAACCGAGTCAAAACTAGTTTTGGGTCATAAAGGCCGTAAGCATCCTGAGCAGGAATTGAAATACTTCGAGTCTCGCCTTTTTTAATTCCTCGAAGGCCTTCTGAGAGCGCGCGAAGTGGTAAATTTGAGTGATCAGGGTCAAGTAATACATCGCGAACAATTGTCGAACTGATGAGTCGACCCATTCGATTTTTAACATTGCAGTGATAAGAGATGATTTGAATAGGCATATAAGAGCTCTACGCTTGATAAGGCGCTTAGTACACTTAATCTCCCTTTCTGACGGGAGATGTGTTAAGATAAGTTTCACTTCTTTACCCGCGAGGTTATCTTGGCTTTTAAACTTTTTGTTAGAGACTTTAATCCGCTTACAAATCTCAACGATCTAGAAAATTTATTTTCAGAAATTGGAACAGTAAAAAAAGTGGTTTTTAAAGAAAGAGAGTCGAATGGAGTGCAGCGTAAGGTTGCTTACATCGAAATGTCATCTGACGTAGAAGCTAGTAATTGCATCGAACGCATCCATGGAATGAAATCAGACGGTTATACATTAACTGTAACTGCAGACAAAGCTCACGTACCTAATCCGAATTTTTCATATAAACAGCCAGCCTATGTGGCCCGACCCGCTAAATCTAAAATGCAGCCCAATAAGTCTCTGCCCAATAAGTAAAGATCCCTGAAGCTTAATCAAAAAAAATACTGTTAAAGCCCGTCTTACGCCTTGAAAAGAGGCGTTTCATTATGACTAAGGCCTTATCTAGAGCTGTCTGAGCTTGATATTTATCAACATTTTTCATCCTTTTAAGCTGGGTATCGTCTTGACCGATAAGACTTAAGGGGGCGAATTTGCCGCGGATTTTTGGATTATTCATTTTTATTCAGATTACTGTGATGGGCTTAGTTTTAGCGAACGATCGAATTCATATCGTTGTTCCTGAAGAAACGCTTTCGCAGATTGCACGCCTTTATTATTCGATTCCGATTTACGGTCCCCAAGGTTCACTTCAGCTTATTTTACGGCTGAATCCAGAAATTAAAAATAAACATCGAATTTACCCAAGACAAAAAATTCTTATTCGTGACGGAACCGAGCTAGAGCGATCCGTGGCTGAAGAAGCGGTAGCACTGGTAGTTGAGCCGATGGCTGTTACACCAGCCGATGCACAACCTGCTGTCGTGACGACTCCTGCGGTAAAACCGCTACAGGTACAAGTATCAGAGGCATCATTAGTTCCGCCGGCTATTCAAAAAGTCGTACCGCCGACAACTGATGCTACGGGCTTTAATCGACACTCAAGTGTTTCTACAAATATTGGTTTTAGTTTTCTAGCCCTCGACGGTTATGATCCGGATGACGGAACTTCTGGTCATATTCTCTCGAAGCTGACCCCGGCTGTAGAAGTGGCCTGGAATCAGTTTTGGTCATCGAAATTGGCGACGAAGTTATTTCTGCGCACAAGACGAATTGAATTCGAGCCAGAATCTTCATCGACAGTATCGATCAAAAACTCGTCTATAACGAATTCGACTTTTGGAATCGGCGTTTCGCGCTCACTTAGCTCGCGCTGGCTCAGCCACTTCAATTTAGGTATGGCTCAAGCGCTTTTCTACCGTGCGACAGCAGCCTCAACACTTGAAATCAATCAGAAGCCAGTATTGAAAGTATCGGCCGCTGCCGAATACGAAGTTCTTGATTTAAGCCCGTTTAAAATCGCGGCATCAGGCGGTTTATCGTATTGGTCAGGTTCATCGTATGACAATTACTCAATCAAAGCGGGCTTCGGTTATCACGCTCGTTTGACAATGAAACAGACAATGAAGTTTTACGAATTGCTTTGCGGAATTGGTTATAGCCAGCGTCGCCAAGACACATCGATTTTAGAGTTAACAGAAAAAGAAGTCGGTCTCGATTGCGGTCTCGCATGGGAGCTGAAATGAAAAAAATAATTCGTTTTGTCATTTGGTCTCTATCATTCACATTTTATATTTTTACATCGGCAGTTTTATTAACTGGCTGTAGCAATCCGTTCGGCGGCGATAAATCAAAAATTGATTCTGGTCATGCTCCCGGTATCGATACAGTGGCGGATTTGCCATCGTCGAACGGAAGCGAGTTCGTCAATATGTCATCGCAATCGGTTTTAACAAACGGCGGGCGTTTTCGCGTGAGCGCCAGCGTAGGTAGTACGACGAATGAAGTAAAAATGGTTACAACTTCGCGCGGTTACAAAATCTACTCGAATATTCAGGGTGACCTGATCTCTGAAGAATAAAGAGGGACTTATGCAGAAAATTATTTTGAGTTTATTAATTGGTCTTTTCGGTTCGTCGGTTTGGGCGGCTCCGAGTATCGTGTATCACGGACGTTTACTTAACTCTTCGAACGTTCCTGTAACTGGCAGTGTGAATTTTAAAATTCAAGTTCTCTCGCCAGGTGCAGAAGAATGCATTCTTTGGGAAGAAACTCAAACCCAGACTCTTGCATCTGGAGTCTTTTCATTATCCCTCAACGGCAGTGCCAGCACTCGTACTGATGCAGGTGCACACAGTTTCATCGAAGTATTTTCAAACCGAAAAATTTTCAGCGTTGGTGCTCCTAGCTGTGCCCCAACTTATAGCTCGTACACGCCGAGTTCCACTCACGCGCGTATTTTAAAAGTTTCATTTAATGACGGTAGTTTTATGGGTTGGGAGGACGCTCCTGATCAAGCGATCAATTATGCTCCGAAAGCGTTAGATAGCTATAGCGTGGGCGGATACCCAGCAAGTTCGGTGATGCGTTTTGCCGAATCAAGTGGAGCGTTGGTTAGCGCAGCCACTTTTGATCAAGCTGATTATGACGAACTCGTAAATTTACTTGAAGGCGATAGTACTCAGTATCTGACCAAATCTACGACCGAAGGGACGGCGTTGCCAGTTTTGACGGGCAATCCAGCCACGTTGGCCGCCGGAAAAATTTGGTATGAGGCCGGCGAAATTAAATACTATGACGCCGTATCAAGCACTGTGAAAACAATCGGATCGGGGAGCGTTTCTTCAAGCGGTAACAATGTAACGAGTGGAATGCTTGTCGGTACGACGACAAATTATGATCTTAGGTTGATTACTAATAACTCGACTCGCATGACAATTGATACCGCTGGTAAGATCGGTATCGGAACCACGGCGCCAACTTCGCAATTGCATACCGTTACGACAATGACACCGGTATCGGGCAGTTCACACGGTCATCATTTCGCGACCACTTATAATCCGGCCAGTGCTCCGGCGGTTACAACTTATGCCAATGGTATCTACTCAGGTTTAGTAACGGCCGGTGCACAAGATTTGACAGGGGCTTCGCTTACGGCAGTCCGTAGTGAAGCAACGCACTCAACGAGCAGTAATATTTCTGTGGTGAGTGGCGTGAATGCTAAAGCTAACAACAACAATACCGGAACGGTCGCGCAGGCAAATGGTGCAGCGGGTTCCGTCAATAATCTCGTGGGCGGCACAATTACGAATGCCTATGGTATCAACGGTGCCATCACGAACGCCGGATCAGGAAATATCACATCCGGCATAGCGAACTATGCGAATGTAAGTAATACCGGCACAGGCACAATCAGTTCGGGCTATGGTTTTTACGCTTCTCCACCAGCCAATTCAGGTGGTGGTGATCTCACAAGTTACTACGGTTTGTATATTGCGACGCCAACGGCTGCGACCAATAATTACGGTGTCTACTCTCAAGGTGGAACGAACTATTTCGGTGGCAACGTAGGTCTTGGCACTACGGCGCCAGGCTCAAAACTGACTGTTGCTGGAGGCACTCCAGAGGCGACTGTCGTAGCAACTGGCGATAACAGCGTCACTCTTTTTGGAGCTGGTAATACTTACTTTCAAGGACGTGATGTCACAAACAATATCGAATTTATTATGGGAACCAGCACCGGACTTGAAGCCTTCGCTGGCAGTATGAGCGCACATGATTTTTCTTTACGGACTGGTAATACGACTCGTGTAATGATCAAAAACAGCGGCAACGTCGGTATCGGTACGACAGCACCAACAGCTCCGTTTCACGTTGCTGGAGGTGGATCACCAGGAAAGCTTATGGTGCTCGGCGACGGCGCTAACTTGAACGGCTACATTGATATGATGGTCGCTCGCGGTTTTGTCGGGTACTCCGGCAGCACCGGAAACACCGTTCTTCAAGGTGGCGGTGGTAAAGGTATTCTTCTCAATGTGAATAATGCCACTTTTGGTTCAGGCACGGCAATGGCGATTGACAGTACTGGCAAGGTCGGCGTCGGCACAACAGCTCCGGGTGTAATTTTGGATATCGCCGGACAATCCACTCTCGTTCGCGGGACCGGAACTACGCCAGGTGAAATTCGTTTAGGGCCAGGGCCGACAACCGGATCAAACTATGTCGGTTTTAAAGGACCGAGTGCAAACCCAGGTGCTAGCGTTCTTTGGCAACTGCCGAGTGCTGACGGAACAAACGGTCAGCTTCTGACGACAAACGGCTCGGGTGTGCTTTCTTGGTCTTCGGTGGCGGGTGCCGGTTCTTCGCAGGCTTCATCAACAAATTTTATTTTTAATACCAACTCCGACAACTCTGGCTCGGATGGTGGAGTGAGCTTTCAGAATAACGGTGCGGATTTGATGACGGTTTCAGATACAGGCGATACCACAATCACCAGTGCCGGAAGCTCAGCTTTTAGCATTGGCCCAAATGGTGCGACGAATCCGACTTTAAATATTGATGCTAGCACCGTGAGTGCAGTGACCGGCTTAAATATTACCAGCGGTGCAGCCGGTAGCGGAGTCACAGTTCAAGCCACTTCTACGGGCGCTAATGAAAGTCTGGTGATTCGCTCTAAAGGAACGGGGGCTTTAACTTTAGGCACAAACACCTCTGGGGGCTCTGGCATTATATTACAAAATGCCACCAGCAACCGATTAACAGTGGGTGCAGCAACATACAATTTTACTCCTGGGCCAGCCGGTGCCACCGCCGCGCGATTCAGTTACACAGGAGCCACCGACAGCAGCATGACGGCCGGTACAGAAGCCAATAACGTTTATTTTAACCTTGGTCAGACGCGTACGCATAATGCGGGGGCCATTACTTTACAGCGCGATTTTAGAATCGTTGGGGCCACTCATGCTTTTGGCGGAGCCAGCACGGTCAGCGATGCGGCCACTTTTGCGGTAGATGGTCCGCCGAGTGGCGGAGCTAACGCTACTCTCACCCGGTCCAGCGCAATTTATGTTCCCACATCAACTGTCGCCAATACGACAAGTTCATACGGCCTCAATGTTACGGCGGCCAGTGGCGCGACAAATAACTACGCTGCAGTTTTTATGGGCGGCAACGTCGGTGTCGGCACGACAGGCCCGACCACCCAACTACAAGTAGCTGGCGTAATTTCTCCGTCTGCTGATAACACTCATGACCTCGGAACTGCGGCTCTTAGATTTAAAGACATCTATGCAGCTAATAACGTGATTCAAACTTCAGATGCTCGCCTCAAGACAGAGGTCAAAGACTCTGATCTCGGGCTCGATTTCATCAACAATCTTCGTCCTGTTTCTTATTACTGGAAAGAAGGCGATTCGAAATTACATTATGGTGTAATTGCTCAGGAAACCGAGAAAGCTCTCGGCGAAGCCAAGAAACTTTCTGGTCGAGAAAATGAAGTCGATAACGTGATTGTAACTCACGACACTAAAACTGACCGCTACGGTGTTCGTTACACCGAACTTATTGCACCAATGATTAAAGCGATCCAAGAGCTTTACAGTGAAATTTTCGGCATCAAGGACGACATTGATGACGTGAGGACTAAAACAGCGAGTCTCGAAGCTGAAAATCAAAAACTGAAACAAGAAAATGCAGCCATCAAAGCGTATCTCTGCGCGAAAGATAAAAACGCGTCCATTTGTAATTAAGGTTCTGTTATGATGAAATTCAATCATCACTGAACCTTAAGGACACAAAAATGACACGATATTCTTTTCTGCTTATTTTTCTCTTACCGTTAGGCACTTTTGCCAATGAGCTGACCTTTAAGGTTGTTGATTTGGCTACGAAGCAAAATGTGGCAGTGCTAAAAGAGTCTAAGCAGAAAGTGACATACGAACGTCTTGGACAAAAGTGTTCTCTTAAAATTGAATCTATTAAAAAGCATGGACTTAGTTACAGAACGGTTAAGGTTCAAGAAGAATGCCGTTCTGAAAATGGCGTCACCCGCAATAGAAGTAGTTGTGAAGACAGCGCTCTCGATGAGAAGCCGCTTAAGAAGCTGATCTCAGATAAAGAAGCGAATCTAACTGAAACCACAAGGCCGAAATGGAATGATCTTGGCTGCCAATCTTTAGGGATCAGTACGACCACCATTAATGGTCAGAAGAGCAGCGCCGAGACTTTTTGTTGTCGGGAGTAGCCTCATAGTTTCACACTGGCTTCGAGTTTATTGATACTTCGAGATGTGCTGAGCAAAAGAATGCATCGTCCACTTATGCATGACCGCTTGGGTGAATCGATAAATATACCACGGGAGCATCGGCACAAATTCGTTGATTGAGACAAGCGTGAATTTTTTGTCAGCAACCTGACGAAACTCAAGCCAACCGCAATCAGAGCGTTTCGAGAGTAATCCTCCCACAATGTGAAACTTAGCTCTCTCGATATCAGAACTGTCGAAAATAGGTTTCAAAATCAATAGCGGCAGAAAAAGACCGGCTAATTTGAATGTGACCAATCCACACTCTGTATTCGATTCAACTTTAATCAAGCCCAACATGGCTTTAGGGAGCCAGTTTTCATACTCGCGCGCGAGCTCATTACAATTAATGGAGAGGTCAGAAGGCAGTCGCTGTATTGATCGCACCGTATTAGGATGAATGAGTTTTATTTTCTCTCTCTTGGTTGATCGCGCGGGAAGCTTTAGAATCTTCTCTAACATTCCCGCAAAGGTACGGTTTTCAATCAGGGGTGAGATCAATTCGTCAGGAGGATCTTGGGGTAATTCGCAAAGTAAACTGTCAATTAAAGGGGAGACCAGAGCATAGTTGGCATCACCAAAAATCGAAACCCACAGCTTTGAAAATCGGGTTGAATGAACGGGCACACGAAACAAAACCGGCTTTTTTTGCAGGGCTTGGCAGGTGGTGCGAATGAGAGTTTCGTAGTTGAGACTTTCGCCGTTCACCACATCTATAGTTTTATTGAAAAAGTTCTTGTTCATGACCGCCGCATTGAGTACGCGCACAAGATCATCGATATAGATAACTTGAGTTTTGAATTGCGTCCATTTAGGGAGAATCATCCCCGGAAGATTTGTCACCAAATTGCGGAGCATCTCGAAAGAAGAGCCTCCTTCTCCGGCCACCATTCCGGCACGAAGAATCGTATACGGAATTCCCGAAGCTTTGAATACCTCTTCAACTTCTTGCCGACTAGCTAGATGTTTGCTGATATTTTTGGTCGGCATTAAGCCTCCCAGATAAATGATTTGTTTCACGCCGTTTTTTACACAGGCACTAGCAAAGTTATCCGCGATCAATAGATCTGCATCAGCAAAATTACCTTGAAAAAGACGGGTCGACGGAAGCATGGAGTGCACGAGATAAATTGCAATGTCTGTATTCTTTAACGCATCGGTTGAGCTTTGAAGCGAAAAAAGATCTGCCTGTTGCCAGGAGATCTGCTCTAGTGGTGCACGCGCTTGGCCTCGTGATAGAGCTTTAATTTGCCAATGTGTGGGAGCGTTAGCCAGCAATTGCTGGCCGACGAAGCCGCTGGCCCCAGTGATTGTGACTCTTAGGTTTTCGTTTGAATGACTCACAACTGATTTTGTTTATTTATTATGACCATACAAAAATCGTATCAAGCCTGCACGATCTTGTCTTTCAGAAAGACGGAGAACTTTGTTTCTCAAAAAATAGCAGGCCGCGGCATTCAAAAAACAACAGGATACGCACGCCTATCGTCTTGCTAGGGTTTTCACATGGAGCAAAAAAAGTTTTTTCATGTCTACTCAAGTAAGGCCGTGAAGATTTTCAAGGCGGATGAGCTTACAGCTCTTCTCAAAAAATCTCAGACTAATAATGCGAAGGTTGGGCTGACCGGTTTACTCATTCATAAAGATGGGCAGTTTATGCAGTTAATTGAAGGGCCTGAAGAAGCTGTTCGCGCGACATTAAAAAAGATTGCAGTAGATCCCCGACATAAAGACATGGTCACTTTACTTGAGGGAACATCAGACGAGCGGCAATTTTCAGAATGGTCTATGGGATTTCGCGATCTCGATTCGCCCGAAGTTCGATCACTTCCTGGGTTCAGTGATTTTCTAAACACATCACTTGACGGTACAGAGTTTAAAACAAGCCCCACGCGTGCTCAGCGTCTCTTGCTGATGCTAAAGAAGTCTTAGGAGAGTGGTAGGGGCTGAAGGACTCGAACCTTCGGTCCTCCGGTTATGAGCCGGATGCTTTAACCAACTAAGCTAAGCCCCCATACGGATTCATATAGAACATAATCTAAATTGGGGCTCTAATACAAGCTATTAGCCCCCTGGTCATGTGTAAGAAATCTAGCTATGAAGGTTGCTGACATTTAATAGCTGAAGTTACTATATCTTTCGCTAATAATTCTCTCGATCAGGAGCCCCCTCATGCCACATATTCGTATTCGAGCCATGTCAGATTCGGCAGTAAAAAGCCTTAGTAGCACCTTGCCGGTTGAGCTCACTAAAATTTTGCAGATTCCTGAAGATAGTTTCACGGTTGAGAAGATTGCGACCACATTTTATTATATGGGAAACGTTGTCGAAGGCGACCCAATGCTTGAAGTTTTATGGTTCGATCGCGGCGCCGAACTACAGAATATTTGCGGCCAGAAAATAACTGAGCTCGCGAAGGCTCATACCAAATCAGAGTTTGTTGCCGTCGTTTTCACAGCGCTGCCTAAAAGCCACTACTACGAAAACGGTAAGCATTTCTAATCGGCCCAAAAACCGTGGAATCCAAGAGGTAAGTGGTGATTTAATAATACCTCTGCAATCGGGCCCGCCGCCAAGTTTTGACCGTCGAAAATCGTCAATCGACTCTTGCGATCAGCACGGGAATAAACTTCGCTTAAAATATATCCGCGTTTGGCATCTGTCTTACTGCGAGCATAAATCGGCTCTGTCACAAATTGACCAGGGCCAAAATCGTAACGGTCGAGGGTTTTGTTTTGATAATCAAGTCGGATCAGTTGTGAATCAAGGCCTTCTTGGCCAGCAACAAAGTAAGCGCTGGCTGTTGATAAACCTGTGCGTTTCGAATCAATCGTCGGCATTTCAACTCCGTGCAATTTGAAATGATCAGCACCGTAAGAAGCCTTGTTGGCCACGTAATCAATCAGTACGCGACTCATCACGGTTGGGCGCAGTGATTTATCCACTTTTAAATCACCCATCATAATTTTGCACATCGGAGATTTGCCAGAAACCGGAGACATCCAATTCTTTGAAGCAATAAAATCGAAAACGATTTTACCGGCGCCATCTTCAAAAGCATTCACCGAGTGCCACGAATCTAAAGCGGCAGGAAGATTGTAAGCACGCGGTAGGCGGCCATTGCGCGGAATGACTAAAACTTGTGCCTGTTCTGAGCGATTAAATTCAATAGCATCACCAACAGTGGCTTGCCCGGCCATCGCCTTCATAAGGCCCCACTTATTTAAATAAGCCGGTGGCAAGAGTATGACGTAATAATTTTTCGTTACATGCCAATCGTGAAAGTTACGAGAGACTTTTACCGATTGAGATTCGCCCATCAGCATAAAATTCTCATCGTAAGTTACAAATTGGAGTTTTGAAGTCACCGGACTGAATTTAGCTAAATGTAAAAGCTTCGAGCCGAAATGAGTGATGCGGGTATGGGCCTTGTAAGTATGAGTGCCAAACGGTGAGGGATTGCTGAGGGTCTGAAGAGTGATCGGATCAATTTCAACGACCGGCTGAATTTCATCAGTGGCAAACAAGCGCTTGCCAAAGATAAATGCCGTTACGCTCGCTTGATTTTTTATTTTCGCCAGTGAATTTGTTAACAGACCTGTTTCGGGCACTAACATTCCGAAAGAAGGGTAAAGATATTTTCCGGCTTTGGTTTCGTCGCGGAATTTTTCAGTTTGAATGTGCTTATTTGAAAAAGTGACCTGACCATTTTTAAATTCAAATTTTCTCATCATGCCGTCTGCATCGATGATCATGCGACGGCGCATTCCGCCACGCTCGAAAATTCCGGGGCCTGTGCGAAAGAGAGAGCCACTTAAATCTTGTGGTAATTCTCCGCGAATGGCGCAGACATATTGGTTTTCTGATTTCAGGCTCGAAACTAAACCATCGTAAGGGATTTCACTGGCGCCCAAACGATTCTTCCACTCACTTTCACGAATGGGGTATCGGCTTTCATTTCCTGGCGCTGTCCAATCTTTGGCTTCTGCCTGCGTTGTCGAGAACGCAGTGACGGTGCTGGCAGCTGAGAGTTTTAGAAAATTTCGGCGATTGAGCGATGAGTTCATAAAGGCCCCTTTTGCAGCCTTTTTCTCGCACAGTCGCAAGGTGGGAGCACGCTTAAGGTTCGATTCGAAATATATTCATGGTTTTAAAGCTTAAATAAGGGCTACTTAAAGCTATAACCCAGGTTCAGTTTCAAAATATTCAGGCGCGGAAAGTAAGAGGCCCATTTCATAACGTCTTCTACGTCTTCTTTATCGTCCTGATTGGTAGTTGCATCCGTAAAGCCTTCTTCTTCTTTAGTGATGATGAGAGGCTGGTTCCATTCAATCCAATCCACGCCAACGGTCAGGTTTTTGCCCAAAGCCCAACGATTTCCTACACCCAGGCGGAAGCCCACTCCTTCAAGCTCAAGAAGATCAATATTCGAAGTATTGCCTCCGGTAGCACGATTGAGAAGATCGCTGCCGATATGGGCTTTAAAGCGAAAGTAAGTGAGTCCGCAACTGAAGTTAAAACTATTGCCCGAGAAAATACGTTTACCGATCGAGAGTCTCTCATCCACCATGGCGCCAATATCGTCGATAAAAAATGGAGCGGCAATTTTACCGCGCATGTATTCAAGCTCCCAAACTTCATTGGGTGTACGAAAATAGTTGGCGCTCACCCCAAACTTGTTCGGAATTAATAAATCGAGAGGTCCATAAAGAATATTCACCGCCGCTTTTGAAAGCTCACGGTCTTGATAAGATTTATTAATATTTTCAGATGTCTTTTCAATTCCAGCTTCAATTTGTTTCGACGAAGTATCTGGGAGCGTATCTGCCGCAGTGGTTTCTTTCGCTGGTGGAGCCGGCTTCTCAGCCGCCAGTGCAGCGGGAACGAGCGAAAAACTGAAAGCTAAAATAAATGCGGCAAAGTATTTCATTGGTTTCCAATCTGTAGAGATGAACGCTCCACCACTATTCTAAATAGTCGAGAGTTCGTCAAAAACTTTACAGAAAGGTTAATTGAGCTGAAGCACTGTGACTTCGGCGGGAATGGCAAAGCGATTCACCGGGCCCCAATAGCCGGTGCCTTGATTGACGTAAATCCAATGATTTCCTTCTTGGTGGAGGCCAGCGTAATACTTATGGGCCAAACCAATAAATAAACTAAACGGGAAAAATTGCCCGGCGTGAGTGTGACCTGCCAAAAGCATATCAAAGCCCCCGGCCTTCGCCTCATCAAAAACATCAGGGCGATGAGCGAGTAAAAGTTTGAAGTCGGTGTTCTGATTTGTTCTCGCCGCTTTTTGAATATCAGGAGCATGTCCCGGCAAAGTATGGGTGCCCATTGGATCAGTGACTCCGGCCACTAATATTTTTGCCGAACCTACAGCGATCACTTCATTTTCATTAATCAAAGGTTTAATGCCCAGTTTTCTAACGGCTTCGATAAGACTCGCGGGTTGCCAATAGTACTCATGATTGCCAGTGACATAAAAAACACCGTACTTCGCTTTTAAATTTTTTAACGGTTCAAGATGGGGGGCCACTGACTCTGTTGGACCATCAATAAGGTCACCAGTTATAACGATAATATCTGCATGGACCGCATTGGCACGATCAACTACGCTCTGAGTATAGTTTGCACGAATCGTCGGGCCCACATGCAAGTCACTGATTTGTACAATTTTAAAACCTTGCAGAGCGCTGTTCATTCCTGCTTTAGAGATGTGCACATCTTTAATGGTGGGGCCAATTCGGGCTTGAAAGAGTCCTGCTATCGCTACGAGAGTTGAGAGGCCTAAAACTGTCAGTGCTATGTTTTGTGAAATCTGCTCTTGGCGAAAAACTCCATAAATTAAATCAACAGGCAGAGAGAAAATCAAGAAAGTGGTGAGAAGGCCCATGAATATAAAAGAAATCCAAGAGTAGGTTTGAAACCAAGGTCTATCGAAAACTTCTGGTTTTGAGCGAAGAACGAAGAGATTCGAAATACTTAAAACTAGAAATGCAGCCATTATAAAAATGGCAAGAAACTGGTGCATGGGCCAAAGTTGTGTTGCTTTAAAACTAAGATATAAGAAGAAGAACGCAAGAATTAAATAAAATCGTTTCATCAGGCTTTCAGAGTCAAATCAATTTCAGATGGGGGCATGGGTTCGAGAGCAGAAGCGTCTTCATAAATATACTCTTTCACTTCTGCCGACAAAAACTTTTTTTGGTTGAGATAATAAAATGCAAGGGCACTGAAGACCCCAGTGCTGAAACCCAAGAGGTGACTGAGATAGCTGATTTGGGGTTTGTAAGCTTCAGGCGTAAAAAGCAGAACGGTCAATATGACCACGCGAGCCAACCGCCGTCGCAAATTCTCGCGACGATCAACAAGGGCGTAAAGAGTCAGCCAGGCGGCTCCCATCCAATAGACGACACCTGAAATTCCGAGAAGTGTTATCTGTGGTCCCAAAGTTTTAAGGACAATAAGATTTACTAAGCCGCCAATAAATACACCCACCACCGGAAAGAATAGATACCCGTAATGGGCCGTGAATAGATAAGTCATCGGAATAAAAAGAAGAGCATTGCTAAGAAAGTGACCCCAATCACCGTGCGCGAAAAGGGTGCTCCAGGCTCGCCAGTATTCATGCCGAGTGAAGACTTGTTCCGCTGTGGCTGAAAGCCACTTCTGTAGGCCAAAATAATCATTTAAATAGGTCGCCGATAGAACGAATAAAAAGAAGCTAAAGATATATGTAAAGTCGGCAGCGAAACTATTCGGTTTGCGAGTGAGCCAATTCTGTTTGATGATAATCGTGGGCCGCTGTGGCTCGGTAGCTTCCATGAACTTAATATGGGGCGATTTTTCTGGGTAGCAAGGTCAGGGCGCAGATTATTTTGGGCTCACCAGAAGTATATGATAAGATTCAGCTTATTTGTTAGATAACGAGCGACGCGAGTAAGCTTCGTAAAGGTCTTTAGAGGAGACTAAGCTTTTCGTATTACGGTCTAAGTTGTTATAGACATTAATGCACTCAGAAGTTGCTGGTTTATTAAGATCGTCGAGGTTCGTATTATCGCGATGACAAGCTTTTTCAATTTTATTGAAAAGAGAGGTATAAAGATTGGCTAAAGATTTTTGCTCTTTTTCAAAGCGAAGATCTAGTGCTTGCAGCTGTGACAACTTCTCTTGTTGCGAAAGGGTCATCACTTTAGTTTCAGGAGTCAATTCTGCACGAATTGATTTTAGAATGCGGGCCCGCTCAGCTTTGTAAGTGGTAACAGACATCGGTTTATATTCAGCGAATGAACTTATGCCGATGAGTAAAACCGTGAATGCAAAAATAATTCGGAACATAAAAACTCCCTTATAGAAACCTTACATCTATTATGTGCAAGGCGTGCCAGGGGATTTTGCGACTATTTTTTGATCAAATCGGTTTTGTCAGAAAAACAAACTTCAAATCTTCATGTGTAAATAGCTACTTACAGTGCCTATTTACAAAGTGGTCAAAACGACAAAAAAGGCGAGCGGGAGAAGTTTTAGTGAGAAGAGTGTCTCATAATGAGACATGAGACTCATTCAAGCTGCTCTCGATTAATTTTTCTTTTTTATAAAGTCACCGCAATCAGGGCGCATACCTGTGAACTTCGGCGGTGACGGAGCTTTAAAGATGGAGGCTCCGAGCTCGCCAAATTTTATTTTTTGGCTTTTCGGTACAAAAAATAAGCCGATGCTTAAAATCTTATAAATAAGCCGCGAAGCGGGACTGTCACTGGTGACTGAGCTTTGCAGAATTGACGGGTTGGGTTTCGATCGTGTCTTAAGCCACCACTTAATCATCTCTTGAAAATAAAGAGATCCTTGAATCGACCATTTGGTGTTGGCCTTAATATTACTCTCTAAATTCTCTTGGGCTTTTTTAATTCCGTTCCATTTTTCTTTTTCAAATTGTGCCACCTGCCAAGCGTCGAGAATGGCCACGTTGACCCCATTCGCAGAAATAGGATCCGTGCTGCGAACCGCATCACCAATAATCGTGATGTTTCCGTGTACGACTTTTTCAGTTTGCTGAAGCTCTCCCGAGAAAATAGCGGGCTCTTTTAAGTTTTGAAGTGGCAAGTCGATAGCTTGAGCGATCACCCGTAAGAGAGGGCGATAGTCATCGATTGTCTGCTCACTTAAAACTGTATTTTGCGGAAGAAGCAGCCCAATAGAGCCGCCGGTTTCTGCGGCTCCCACATAAGCGATCATTTTAGAGTCGCGATCGAAAAATAAATGTAAGGCGCCTTTGCGGTAATTGTGTCCCTGAAGGCGGGGCCAATTAAAATCGGCGCTGAGATAAATTTGGCGTACATCATTTTCTACATTGGTAAAATCAACGCCCAAAGCTGTTCGACTCGTGCTGCTTTTTCCGTCGGCAATGACGCCGAATTTAGAATAGTAGGTTTGAACATTTCCGTCAGGGCTTTGAGCGGTGACTTCAACGTCGTTGCCAACAGGCTTCAGGTAAGCTTTGCGACGGAATTGAACAGTTCCACCTTTGGCGCGGAAAGCCTTGAGTAAACTCTTCTCTAGATCGCTAATCGAAATGGTTTTTCTAAACTGGCGATTGGTGATGCCTTCAATAAGATGCAAGTGATTGCGACTAATGCCTATCCGTCTCTGCGCTCCGGTCAAAGCGCCGTTGATGTCATAATCATAATGAAAAGAAATCGCCTCAAGTGGTGAGCCTTGCAGTTTCACACCAGATTTTTCAAGGAGGTCGACGGTGGTTTGTTCAAGGCCAATTGTGCGCGAACGAGTGCCGTGAGCAAATTTTGAAAATGTCGCCTGATGGGCTTCTTCATCAATCACGCCCGATTCGTGGCGCATTTCAAGAACGAGTAAGTCTTTCGGGTTTACGCCTGCATCAAGAAGAAAGAGGGCTGTCGATAAGCCTGATGGGCCGGCGCCTGCGATTATCCATTGGTACTGATGAGAAGCCCCATGGGCCGTCGATAGCAGCGTCGAAACAATCAACACTCCTAAAAAACGTGACAAAATAAGGCTAAAAAGGGCTTTCATCTCGAACCTAGTTAATTTAATAATCTTAAGCAATAACAAACGCTTAGATAGCATATTCTATGCCATAAAAGCCATTGTCATTAGAGCTGAGTCCGAGTACTTGTTAGAAGTGCGCATTCTACTCACTCTCTTATTTTTGGTAGGTCTGACTTCAATGGCTTCGGCGCAGTCGAAGACGGTGCCAGTTATTAGTTCAGAACAACTCCAAGTCGGAAACCAATGGATCTGGAATTATTACGAACAAGGCGAGTGCGGTAAATTCTATTCGTCAGAACGTTACACGGTTGTGGTGCGAAATCGTGATTGGGTCACCATCGATTTGTGGACGCAAGTGGCAACTGCCACTGTCTATACTCCCAGTGCACGCTTTGTTATTAATTTACAAGATTGTTGGTCGGCTTTCAGTGGCCCACGCAAAAAAGAATTTCAAATAACCGTGCATGCTTTCGAGAAAAATAAGTGGAGTGTAGAAGGCTACAAAGTTTCGTCAACTGCCTTTGAAGAGAAGTTCAACTGCAATCCCTATATTTACGCACAAGGCGCGCCAGCTTTTGAAACTCTGTTCGCTACTGTCAAAAGCAAGTGGGGCGAGTGGCTGACCTTTCAGCAGAAGCCAAAGGCTGTATCGCAGCTTCAGTCTTTTTATTTCTTCGATCACCCGGCTTTGCGTGGTATTGCCTACCAGAAGCGATTTAACCCACTTTCACCCTATGAATTCGCCATGGAACTGTCTCATTTTGAGATGAAAAAAAATGCGCCCCGACCTTAATCTAATCTCGTTTTGAGCCGATAAGTTGACATGACAAAAATCTACAAAATTGTAAGCGTTATTTTTATCGTTGGTCTGTCGCTCACAGCGTTTCAAAACTGTGGATCAGATTTTAACCCTGATGAATACATCACAAACTCTTCATTGAGTGGTGGCGGCCTTAGCGTGCCAGCGGAAGTGGCCCCGATAATTACAAGTCAGTCTTCCAATGTAACAATTTCGGCAGGACAATCGCTCTCTTTATCTGTCGGAACTCAAGGAACAAATCTCGTTTATACTTGGTACAGAAATGGTGGAGTGATTGCTGGGGCCAGTGGCCCGAGCTATTCATTGGCAGCGGCTCAAATCGGCGATGCAGGTACTTATAGAGTAGATGTTTCTAACTCACTTGATACGAAATCAGCGACGATGGTGGTAACAGTGAATCCTCTTGTGCCACCAGTGACACAACCGGTTTTCACTCTACAACCAACAGCTTCGACGACAATGACCTTAGTTGTTGCGGGATCATTCCCAGCTATAAATATTTATTGGAGTCCTGCGACTGTAACTTTAAGTGCGACAGCTAGCGGAACCGGTGTCACTTATCAATGGTATTTCGACGGAGCTAATATTCCTGGCGGGGCAGCTCCGACAGAAGTGGCACTGGCCGGTGCCACAGGAACTTCTATAACGGTGAATTCAACTCTCAATGGCGTTACTCGTGCAATCAATGATTTCTGCGGAAGATATCGTTTGGTGGCAACTAATAGTGCAGGAGCTGCGAGTTCAAGTATCGCGACGGTCACTTGTATTGCTGGCACGACTGTTTATCAGTAAGATTCCATTTTGCATTTTACTTTAGGTTTTGGTGAGCCCTTGGGTTGCGGTTCATCAGAAAGCTTTTTGAACTTTACTGATCCAACGGCACGAGTTGAATACGCCTTCAATGTAAAGCGGTTAATGCCCGCTGTTTTAATGTAGAGATTTCTATTTTCTGGGCAACCAGGCTCATGAACGGCAACACGAATAAATCCCATTTGGTCATCACCGCAGACAGACACTTTCTCTGGCAGATCATCTTCTGACTGAACGTAGAACCCAGTTTCATCATAATCAAAAGAGATCGTGGCTCTTGCAAAAATATTCGAAAATTTCCACGTGCCACGAATTGCATCTAGGCCTGTTTTGTTTTGCTGATCGACGATGGTTTGAACCATTCCGAAAATTTCAGGCTTCTGCGCCAATTCAGCGGGTGTGGCAACGCAAAGGGGGCTATTGTGGTCAGGTGCATTCCATTGTGCATTTGCAACTGTTCCGGCTGTTAAGGCCGCCACGATAAGCACGCATTTCGTGATTTTATTCATAATTTATCCTCCGCTAGTTATATGATTTTTCTTTTCGTTTTAAGGACTTAGCACGTAGATGCCGAGCGTCAAACACGATTCTGCCGACTTGTAAGGTTTATAGCCCAATAGTATTCAAACCCCACTAGATTCCAGAGGGGGAATTATGATTTCAATAATACGTTTAGCTTTTGTTACAGCGAGTATTTATTTCGTTTTTGTAGGTTCTGCTTTGGCGCAGTTCTGCAACACTCCAGCCGATATTGGAATGGCTTCCTATCAAGTTCAAAGTGTTACAACAGTTGAAGAGGGTAGCAAATTTGAATTGCAAGTGAACACGATCAGCTTGCGGTGCACAGAGAGTTACGGCTCATATCGCTGGCAACCTCATAATGCTTTAGATCCGGTGTCTCGACGTGCAATGGATGGCAGCGTTTACACGATTTCAGTTCTGAGTGCAGAAGCTCTTTTAACAACTGAAGTGTACGCGCCGATTCAAAGTCAGGTCATTGCCAATCAACAGTATCAAACTTTTGTTTATAAATTCACGACACGCGAAGTTTTCAACCACGCTCGTTTTGTGCGTCTCAGATTCTTCATGCGCTTCACAAATGAAATCAATCACGAGGGTAAGATCATTCGTCCTGCTCCGACAACTGGTAGCGAAACTTACATCGATATTCGGCGCTAAGAGCAGCCTTCGATAAAGCCAACCTCAGGTTTCTTACCGCTTCGCAGTGAGGTGACGTTCCCTTTTTGATCAGTTTCAAAAATTATTTGCAGCTGATCGTTATAATCATAAATTAAGTAACTTTCTTCTGGGCCGCCGTAGGGATGGGGCTCGATTTTAATTTTACCATAAGCTTTTTTAACATCAGCAGTAGACGAGCCAAATTTAATTTTCTTATCAGTTTGAATATCTGGATTCTCAAAGTGCACATCAACGCGGGCAATTTTATTATTAATGATCATAAATCCCACTGTGCCGGGTTCACCATAAGGGTAGACATAAAAGCAGCTCGGCTCATCAGCATCAGGGCTATTAGAAGTCAGAGGCATTTTAATCGCCTCAGAGGCTTCTTTAATGGACATGCCGATTTTCACTGGCCCGTATCCGTCGGCGCGAAGTTCATAAATAGGTTGTTCGGGCGCATAGGTCGGGTTTTCAAGCTCCATCTCACCATCAGCAACGAGTTCTTTAATGGGCTCGTCACTCGAATTGTCAGTCAGTATTTGATATAGAACCGAACCAGCGAAGATGGCCACAATAAGAACGACAGCTATAATAATATGCTTTTTGCTCATGAAGAAATCATTCACGAAAAGTTAGAAAAGTGCAATGCGGACTTTACAGCGGGGAAATTTGGAGCCCATTCTGAAAACAGTACTCTTTAGCAAGATTGCGCTGTGATCCGTGCACTATACCAGTACCATTTATAATAGTGCTTTTGCGCGCATTTACATCATCGCGGTATTGGGCTCGTACTGAGGTCAGGCGAATAGCCAGAAGTTTTTTAAGTTTCTGGGTCTCGTTAGTATTTGGATTCTGTTTGACGTATTGCTGGTAAAGATTCTTATGGGAGTCGTTAAAACCGCCGTTTTGCACCACTACATCATATAAAAAGAGATAGGCGGTCAGGGTTTTAAAGCCAAAGTACTTAAAGTAACTTTCGGTGCTGAGGTGAAGGTGCAGGGCTTCACGAAACTGATAATTTCTATATTCTGCGCTATTTGATAAAGCCTGAAGTTCTTTCTTCCAATCGGCTTTTACCACTTTATTGCTGAGAATGTTCTGGCGGGCCCACGTTAGTGTTTTGGTCACGGCAGTTGTAGCCAGAGATTCAAATAAAGGTTCGTCATAATTTTCATCGAGTGGAGAGAGAGCTACGCTATCAGACGGAAAGAGTGGTTGGAATGCGGCTAATGCAAAAGAACTTATCGTTACAGGATTGGTCTTTGTCCATTCATCGAGCATAGCTGAAATTGAAGTCCAATGAGATGTCGAAAAGAAGGCCTGCATTTTCGATTTATGAGACTTATTCATAGTCGCTAATAATGGCTGGAGTGTACCCGAGCCTAAGTTTTGTTGCAAAAGCCCAAGGCTGAGTCCCTGACCGTCAGAGTCTCCGGCTATGGTTGTCCAGCTCTGACTGCCTTCAAAGCTTCCTGTCACATTGAGCGCGAGAGCAAAACTATTCTGAGTTGCGGCATTAAAAATAGTCGGCCAATTGATTTGCGAAAAATCTAATTTTGAGCAGATTTGTAATTGATCTGAAGGGTACTCTTCATCTGGTGTGCCATAAGCTTCAGGTGAGAAGTTTTCTCCGCAACCTAAAGTAAAGCTGAGTAGAAGAATTAAAAGCAATGCCGGCATAGTTTTGATAGATCGGATTATTTTCATGCGATCTGAATATGACGTAGAGCGATTCGCATTGGGTGATCGACCCATGTCTAGGAATGGGTCTAGAAAAACGTTTATGAAGTGTTACAAAAAATTAAAGCTGGTTATTTCTTTGCGAAATACAAGATGTCATTGGCAGTTAAAAAAGCAATCGCGGCGCTGGCAGCAGAATCAGAGAAATTAAGTTCAGCTATTTTTTCGAGGAGCTGAGTGAAAGTCTGTATTTCTTTGTGTTGCTCGAGAAGTGATAACACCTGAGGCTCAGGATCTAAAATTTCAGTTGAATCCATTTTTTGCACGACGATTTGCTTTTCTACAAATTGAAGCGTTGTGCTCCACAACGTTCTGATTTCATCGGGCGAAAGTTCGTCGAGTTGTTGAGGCTTGAGAAGGATTGATTCTATTTTTTCAAGTTCGTAAATCCAGGGTGTAAATTCAGAAATAAGAATGGCTCGATCTAAAGCCGCTTCTTTTCTATATTCAGGTTTAGTTTTGATAATGAAGTCACAGAAAGCGAGTGAAACATCACCTAAAATATGGTGACCGGGCTGAGTTTCTTTTATGAACTGCTGAATGGTCGGAGTGACTTCGTCGCCCAACTTTTCAAAAGTATAGAAGAAATCGTCACGTAACGATTTTTCTAAACGAATCCAGTAGCTGTAGCCGTAAACTTCAAGTCGCGTTTCTTTCGAAACGGCGTTGGTTTCGTTAATCGGCAGGGCCTCAATTGCAGATGGGTCTTTAAAACGAATGGCGGCCGAAAAGTCTGTTTGAAGCTTATGGAGTGGTGATTTCATAGCTCACTCCTTTATTCTTTACGATCGGGCATTTAACGTCATTATAGATTTTCTGCGCGGTTAAGAGTTCATTTTCAAGCACTTGCCACTCTGGAATGTTTCCGTCTCTTTCGATCATTGAGCTGAAGGTGCCTTTTTTCTTAAGCGTGTATTGATAAAGATCCCACACTTCTTGGCAAACAGGAGCATCATGGGTGTCGATGAGATAACCCTCTTCGACACTGTGCCCGGCTAAATGAATTTGGCCGATACGGTGGGACGGAATGTGATCAATATATTTCTTAGGGTCAAAATTATGGTTTACTGAGCTGACGTAAACATTATTTACGTCGAGCAGAAGACCACAATCGGCTCGGGTTGCAATTTCAGTGATAAATTCCCATTCAGACATTTCTGAGATTTTAAAATCGACATAACTTGAAAGATTTTCGATGAGCATTCTTGTGCCCATAAAATCCTGAGTCTGCTTAATTTTGTCGACGACATGCTGAATGACATCTTTTGTGTAGGGCAGCGGGTAAAGATCATGAAGTATTTCGCCATTCACGCCGCTCCAACATAAATGGTCTGAAAACCACATTGGCTGAATTTTATTTTTTAATTCTTTAAGTAATTTTAAATATTCGAGATCGAGATCGTCCGCAGAGCCCAGAGAGAGCGAAACGCCGTGCAGGGCGACTGGAACTTCTTGGCGGATTTTACAGAGTCTATGGAAAGGCCTAAATGAATCATGACCTTTCCACGGTAAGAAGTTCTCGCTGATAACTTCGACCCAGTTCACGGACTTCGGTTTGTTGCCACTAAACATCTGATAGTGACTTGGGCGCAAACCCACTCCTATTCCGTAATCTGAAAACAACTGTTGCATAGGCGAGAACCTCTTAAATTAAATACTACTTCTTTTTAGGGGCTGCTGGCGCTGCTGGAGATTTACCTTCAGTCTTGCATGTGCTTGCGCCACACTCGCCTTTAGCTTTCATCTCAGCAATTGCTTTGGCTTTCTTTTCGCCTTTGCAAGTTGCACATTTCTGTTTTTCGCCTTCTGCACCTGGTTTAGCAGCTGCATCGTGGCCTTTTTCGTGGTGGTCTGCTTTAGCAGCAACGCCAGTCATGAATCCTGCGATAACAGCGAGCTTTAACAAGTTTGATGCTTGTTTCTTCATAGTTTCTCCTTCCCATAAATTTGGGAAAAAATTGTTGTACTTGTAAGTGTAAAATTGAGTATCTGAATTACAACACTGAGAAGGTCGAGCACGACCTATGCAGGGGGTTACTTTTTTAGAAACGCGAAATCACGATCCATGACGGTCTTGCGTCCATCGGCGCGGGCATTATCGATGGCTCTATCGCAAGCCACTCGCACAAAGTCAGATAAAACGTCCATGACTGTAGTAGAGGTATTGTAACCTTCACTTCTCGCATCAATATATTCCTTTAGGCGCGAAGCGATGATTAAAACATCTTTTGGCACTTTGGTTTGTGCTGAAGAACTAGCGGGGCCAGAGGTTGGAGTGATAATTCGGCGAGTGGGGGCTACAGGATTAGAAGTTGTCGGAACAAAAGTCCCCGCCGTGCTGGTGCCTGGAGCTTTTTGTTCTATAGCGCCAGCATCACGATGGCGAGCTCCGGGAATATGTGCATCGAAACACTGAATACTGCAGAAAACGTAGCCCGTGCGTTGACCATTGCAGCTCGAAACACTGCAAACATAATAGCGACTGTTGAAAGAGATTGGTTTTTTACAAGTACTACATTTGCGCCAGAAATTTTGTTCCATAGACTTCTAGTATCCGTCGTGGCCTCAGAGTTTGTAAACAATAAATAATTCTGTTATAGAAAATCATGTCACAACAAATACCCTCTCAAAACCCCGCCGAGAAAGTTTCAGATGTATTTGACCCAGCCCAGCTGCATAAATGCCAAGCCCGGTCTTGGGCTTTGCTTGAAGAGCTTGCGAAAAAAATTGAACCCGGCATGACTGAAGCTGTGGCCACCGAAATCTATAAAAAAATGCAACTTGAGGTAGGCGCTGAAAAATACTGGCATCCGCCTAAAATTCGTTTTGGAGTCAACACTCTTAAAAGTTTTCGTGAACCTTCGGTTGAAGGTGTTGTGCTAAAACCAAATGATATCTTCTTCTTAGATGTGGGGCCTATCTTCGATGGTTATGAGGGTGATGTGGGCAAAACTTTTATATTAGGAACTTACCCAGAAGCCACTCGCGTGGCCCAGGCGGGACGCGAAATTTTCGAGCTCGTCAAAAAAGAATTTCTCGCGACTAAAAAAACGGGCGCCGAGCTTTATGCTTTTGCCGAAAAACTAGCCGAAGAGCGCGGTTACTCACTTGTCGGTGAGGGCGCGAACGGCCACCGAGTGAGTGATTTCCCTCATGCGATTCATTATCGCGGTAACTTACGCACGCAACAAGAACACCCAACGGCGGATCGCTGGATTCTTGAAATTCAGGTGCGCGATCTGAAAAATCAGATCGGCTCCTTTCATGAAGATATTTTGTGCTAGTCATTGAACTCTTCTAGGTCCGGCATCTTGATAGTCACGCGATAAGCTTCGGCATCACCTGCGCCGACATAAATTGTAAGGGTATCATCATCATTAATAATGAAGCCACCGGCGAAAAGTACATCGACTAGATCTGGGCGTTTAGATTCGCCGAAGAGTCCATTTGGTAGCATCTCGCGAATCAAAATAATTCGTGGCTGTGGATTCTCCATCGTATAGAGGGCTACATAATAACCACGATCATCGTTGATCTCTTGGTGTTTGTAGTAGGCCACGTGAGAGAGCATAACCATCTTACCTTTGTAAGACTGAATTTGGTTCGTGCCGATCCACTGCTTATTACGAACTTGTTTCTGCATAATCTTAGCGCGGTTCACAGCATCAGCTGTAAGGCCATCAAGATTATTAACAATAATAAACGAGTTCTTGCCGCGACCACCAAGTTTTGGGTCTTCATTTTGCGGGCGAGCCACGATAAAGAGGCGGCCGTCTTCCATTTCAAAACCACGGATGTCTTTCATCTTCGCTGGTCCGCGAGTGAACTCAGTGAGGCTCGCGATACCTTGGCCATTGTCTCTGAAAAATACAGTATCGTAAGTGAGATTTTTCTGACCAGGAACTTCGTAAACTTGAACGCCACCAATTACGAGCTCACCTTTATAGAAAAAGAAAAACGGATCTTGCATATCATATTTCGGGGCACCCTCGACAGGCTCGAAAACTCCGCGAGTGGCAGTTTCAGTAAAGAACCAAACTTCGCTATTTTTTTCATCATCGCGAGCCTCTACGCGGCCCATGAGAACGCGGATGTCTTGACCATTCATCTTCGTGTTAAATTCAGCTGAAATATTATAAACATCTTTGCCACCGACATTGATGAACTTCAATTTTTCGGCGCTAATCACGGGAGAGTTTTCGGCAGCTTCAGCTTTAAAAGCTTCAACTAGGTCTTGTACTTTAGGCGGCTTTTTTAGAGCTAACTCGCAAATCTCTTGTTGTGTTTTCTCGCGCTTTTTATCTTTCTTTTTCGCTAAGGCGAATTGTCCAGTAAGGCCTAAGACTAGGGTGATGGCGAGTACATGTGACGCAAATTGTTTTACATGTCTGATAGTTAACAAGTTTTTCATGAGCTAAGCTCCTTGGAATGCCTTTTTAAAAGACCTGAAAGTACAGACTGTACTTATACAAAATAGAGACCAGTCTAATATCGAGTTTATAAAAGCGCAGATGTCCTAATGCTTTTAGGTAGTTACAATGGAAAATGATCAAATAATTGAGCCCTTTGGCAACAGTGTTGCGAGCCTCGTGGAGTCTTATGAAAACCGAGAAAATTAAACCATCTCTGAAATTCAAGGGGAGTCCTTCTATTCCCGGCGATAAATCAATTTCCCATCGTGGATTAATTTTTGGTGCACTAGCAGAGGGTGGCACTACGACAATTGAAAATCTTCTTGAAAGTGGAGATGTTCAATCAACAGCTCGCGTGCTTATGCAGCTGGGTGTAAAGATCAAAAAAGAAAACGGTCTCACTCTTGTAGAGGGCTTAGGACACAATAATTTTAAAGTACCAAAAGAAGTCCTCGATTGCGGTAATTCTGGTACGACCATGCGTCTCATGATGGGGGCGCTTTCTTCCATTCATGGCATGAAAGCCACGCTCACGGGAGATGAATCCCTCGTGAAGCGACCTATGAAGCGTGTCGCAGAATCACTTCGTTTTATGGGTTCCACTATTACTATGAAAGAAGATAATTTTGCTCCGCTTGAAGTGCATGGCGATGTTTTGCGCGGTATTGATTACGAACTTAAAATTGCCAGTGCGCAAATTAAAACAGCCATAATTCTCGCTGCTATTTTCGCCGACGGCAAAACCCGCATCACCGGTGAAATTCACAGTCGAGATCATACGGAGCGTTTACTCAGCCACTTTGGCGTCAATATAAAAAGCTCTCCTACCGATGTTTTGGTTGAGGGTGGGCAAAAATTTAAAGCCAATAAATTGAAAGTCCCAAGTGACCCGTCGACAGCCGCCTTTTGGTTGGCGGGGGCCTCGTTAGTTAAAGGCTCTGAGTTGCTCCTTAAGAATGTCTCTCTCAACCCAACGCGTATCGGTTTCATTCGGGTGCTGGAGAGAATGGGCGGCAAAGTCACTATGAAGATGACTGAAAAAGACCCAGAACCTATCGGCGACATCACTTGTGGCTATGCTGGCTTGAAAGGAATTACAATTGAAGAGGCTGAAGTTCCGTCCCTCATTGACGAATTGCCTGTCTTATCAGTACTAGCTTCACAGGCACAAGGACGAACAGTTGTGACCGGTGCTGAAGAGTTACGAGTCAAAGAGACCGATCGTATTGAGGCATTAGCTACAAATCTTCGCGCCATGGGCATTCAGATCGAGACAACTCCGGATGGTTTTATTATTGAAGGTCCACAAAAACTCAAGGGCGCTAAGATAGACAGCTTTCATGATCACCGTATAGCAATGGCTTTTAGCATTGCCGGTTTAGTGGCCGAAGGTGAGACAATTATTGAAAACGCGGACTGCGTTGGTATTTCGTATCCTGAATTCTTTACGACTTTGCAAAAACTCACGAGCTAGAAGAAAGATAGTAAGAAGATGAAAAAAGCTGATGTGGTAAAACTGAAATTGAACGAACGCTCTTACGATATTGTGGTAGGTGCCGGGGCCTTCAATGCTAAAAATAAAGTTCTTAAGCCTGTAGGTTCTAAAAAGGCAGTTTTAATTTCTGATGAACGGTTAGTGAAGCAACGTAAAAATGTAGTTGAGACTTTAACTTCTTTAGGCTGGACGGTTCATGAAATCTCGGTGATCGCTGGCGAAAGTTTTAAAGATTTCGAGAGAATCTATTCGATTTACGGTGAGTTGCTAAAAGCTAAAATTGATCGTCACTCAACGCTCTTCGCTTTGGGTGGTGGCTCTGTGGGCGATGCCGCCGGCTTTATTGCTTCAACTTATTTACGCGGCATTCGCTGGGTCGGTTTGCCCACAACTCTTCTTAGCCAAGTGGATAGCGCGATTGGCGGCAAGACGGGCGTGAACCACCGTGAAGGCAAAAACTTGATCGGTTCTTTTTTTCAGCCAGCAGCGGTTATTTGCGATTTAGATTTCTTGAAAACTCTATCAAAACGAGAAGTGGTTTCTGGTCTGGGTGAGATAGTTAAATACGGTTTGGTTTTCGACAAAAAGTTTTTTGAATACTGCGTGAAGAATTGGCGCGGAGCTTTAAGCTCTGACGAAAAAATTCTGCAGACACTAGTTAAAAAATCAGTGCAGTGGAAGGCTAAGAAAGTAGCTGTGGATGAATTTGACCGTAAGGGCGTTCGAGAAGCCTTGAATTTTGGTCATACTTTCGCTCACGCTCTTGAAACTCAATCGGACTATCGCGTTTATCAACATGGTGAGGCGGTCATTTGGGGAATGCGCTATGCTTTAGCGCTCTCGGTGATTCGTCAGCATTTGAATAAAAAATCATGGCAAGTGGTGGATCAGTTTTTAGCTACCATAGAGGTGCCAGAGCTTTTAAAAAACGTTAGTTTTGAAACTTATCGCGATATCATGCTCAAAGATAAAAAAGTGATTAACGGTAAGATTCGTTTTGTTCTTATAAAAAACATCGGCCACGTTGTTTTAGATCATAATGTTGATGAGAAAGCCATGCGTGAAGCCTACGAACTAATTTCGAATGAGGGCCTAAGTTATGGCAGGTAATACCTTCGGTAAGATCTTTACAGTTACGACTTTCGGCGAATCTCACGGTTCGGTGATTGGGGCCGTTGTCGATGGTTGCCCCGCCGGACTTAAAATTGACACCGAATTTATTCAGCTCCAGCTCGATCGTCGTAAACCAGGGCAGTCTCATCTCACCACGGCTCGTACAGAAGCCGATCAAGTTAAAATCGTATCGGGAGTTTTCGAGGGACAAACGACCGGAACACCAATTGCTGGCTTAATCGAGAATGCCGATAGCCGTTCGCAAGATTACAAGCATCTCGAAGACAGCTATCGCCCTTCACATGCCGATTTCACTTACCAAGAGAAGTATGGTCATAGAGATCATCGCGGTGGCGGACGCTCAAGCGCGCGCGAGACGGCTGCGCGGGTTTTCGCAGGTTCAATTGCCCAGCTTTTACTTTTAGAGCATAAAATTCAAGTGCACGCCTACGTTTCACAAGTGGGTTCGCTCACCCTAGATAAGCCTTATACAGATTTAGATTTAAAAAAGACCTACGACAGTCTTGTTCGTTGCCCAGATGCAAAAACAGAAGAGCAAATGATCAAAATGATCGAAGCCGCAAAAAAAGATGGCGACACTCTTGGTGGAGTCATCACGGGCGTCATCAAGAATTGCCCAGTGGGACTTGGTGAGCCCGTCTTCGATCGGCTCAATGCCGATTTAGGTAAAGCTATGCTCAGTATCAATGCGGTCAAAGGTTTTGAAATTGGCTCTGGCTTTGGCGGCACCAAAATGAATGGTTCGCAGCACAATGATGCTTTTATCAGCGAAGGCGGAAAAATAAAAACGGTCACGAATCATTCGGGCGGTATTCAAGGTGGCATTTCAAACGGTATGGATATTTACTACCGCGTGGCTTTCAAGCCTGTTGCTACTATTATGCAGACACAAAGCACAGTGAATAAAAAAGGTGAAGCCGTTGATTTGCAAGGTCGTGGTCGTCATGACCCCTGTGTATTGCCAAGAGCGGTTTCGATTGTTGAAGCTATGGCCGCATTAACAATCGCCGATCATTTATTAAGAAATAAACTTTCAAAGATTTAAAAGCGGATAGAAAAGAATGGGTAAGACTTTAAAAATTGGAATTCAAGGGGTGGCCGCTTCGTTTCATGATGTGGCGGCACGCACATATTTTCATAATACGCCGATCGAACTTGTGGAGTGCAATTCATTCCGCAGGCTTTGTCAGGTTTTAAAAGACCGCGAAGCGGACTTCTGCATGATGGCTATTGAGAACTCCCTCGCTGGCAGTATTATGCCGAACTATCTTTTGCTCGAACAATTTCAGTTTCGTATTATTGGCGAGCTTTGGCTGCGTATTGAAATGAATCTAATGGCACTGGCCGGGCAGGCCATTAACGATATGACGGTCGTACAATCCCACCCCATGGCGCTTTTTCAATGTCAGGAATTTCTACTGAAATATCCTCAAATGAAAGTCATCGAAGGTTCGGATACCGCCGATAGCGCGAAAGAAATCAAAGAGAAGAACTTAAAGGGTCATGCTGCCATTGCCAGTCGCTTAGCGGCGCAAGTTTATGGCCTTGAGCTTTTAGAGCAAGGCATTGAATCAGATAAACAAAATCACACCCGCTTTTTAGTTATTTCTCGTGGCAATGAGCATTTTGAAAATGTGAAACCAAATAAGTGCTCTCTGAGATTTGAAATTTCAGATCGCCCAGGTAGTTTAATTTCTATTCTTAGCAGTTTTATCGCTCACGGTATCAATATGACGAAACTTCTGTCGGTACCGATTATGGGTCGCCCTTATGAGTATTCGTTTCACGTCGATCTTGAATGGCATGATTATACCGAGTACCAGCGCGCCCTCAGCGAAATTAAATTAAAAGCCATGCGCCTCATTGAACTTGGCGAATACAAAAAGTTTGAAAGACCGGAATGATTCAAGAGTCAAATCGTCTCAGCAGTTTAAGCGAATACTACTTCTCGGGTAAGCTCGAACAAGTTCGCCAAATGAATGAGAAGGGTTTGAATGTTATTAACCTAGGTATTGGTAGTCCTGACCTGGCTCCCTCTGAATCAACAATCGCGGCGGCGGTAAAAGCTCTACAGTCTGAAAAAAATCACGGATATCCTTCTTACCGCGGAACTCCACAGCTCCGCAAAGCTTTTGCGGATTGGTACAAGAAAACTTACGACGTCGAACTGAAACACGATAAAAATATTCTTCCGCTTTTAGGTTCTAAAGAAGGTCTTTTCTATTTAGCCATGGCTTTTGTAAATCCAGGCGAGAAAGTCTTGGTACCGAACCCAGGATATCCGGCTTATACATCGGTTTGCCGTCTGGCCGGTGCGCAAGAGGTTTATTACAATTTAAGTGCAGATAAAAAATGGCGACCTGACTTTGGGGCCCTTGAAAAATCTGATTTAAGCGGTGTGAAATTGATGTTCGCTAATTACCCTCATATGCCGACGGGACAACCAGCCAGCGAAGATCTGCTTAAAAAATTAGTGGAGTTTGGCAAGAAACACGGGATTTTAGTGATCCATGATAATCCGTACAGCCAGGTGCTGAATACGACGGTTCCGCTGAGTATTTTAAAATTCGACCCCGAACTCAAATACACAATGGAGCTCAACTCCATGAGTAAGGCCTTTAATATGGCGGGCTGGCGTGTGGGAGTGCTGAGCGGGCATCAGCAATATATAGAGTCAGTGCTTAAAGTAAAATCCAACGTGGATTCAGGTCAGTTTTTACCGCTTCAGTTCGGCGCCATTGAAGCTTTAAAAAATCCACCTGAGTGGCATGCAAAGAGAAACGATATCTATAAAAAACGCCGTGAGCTGGTGTTTGAAATTTTCGACGTATTGAAATTTGAAGCCGCGAGGGATCAAGTCGGACTTTTTGTTTGGGCCAAAGCCCCAGATTCAATAAAGAGCGTTGAAACCTTTGTGGATAACATTCTGGAAAAGGCCAATGTCTTTTTAACCCCAGGATTTATTTTTGGCTCGCAAGGAGAGCGTTACGCTCGAAGCTCGCTTTGTGTTGAAGAAAGTTTATTAAAAGAGGCCCTTAAAAGAATTAAAGGTGTACTGTGAAGAAAACCGCGCTCAGTCTTAAAAAACTAACGGCCATGCGCAAACATATCGATGCTTGTGATAGGGCCATTGTTCGTGTGCTAGCCGAAAGATTCGCAGTAGTTCGTAAGATTAGTCAGGTGAAAAAAGACCTCGCTTTGCCCGTGCTACAGAAAAAGCGTAAAGGTGAAATTAGAAAGACAAGAATTGAACAGGGTCGCCGCTTAGGTTTGCGCGCCCCGTTTGTTGAAAAGATTTTTAACTCGATTCAAGCTGAATCGATAGCCATTCAGAAGAAAGACAGGAGCAAGTAATGTGGTCACCAGACAGTTGGCGTAAAAAGAAAGCCTCGCAGATTCCACAGTATCCCAATCAAGAGAAGTTAGCCGAAGTTGAAGCGCGTTTAGCGAGTTACCCCCCTCTTGTATTTGCCGGTGAGGCGCGTACTCTCAAGCAGCGCTTAGCTTCTGTTTCTCGTGGTGAAGCCTTCTTGCTTCAAGGCGGCGACTGCGCCGAAAGTTTTAATGAATTTCGCGCCAACACCATTCGCGATACCTTCAGAGTTTTATTGCAAATGTCCATCGTTCTGACTTTCGGCAAGAAAAAACCAATAATTAAAATTGGTCGCGTGGCCGGTCAATTTGCGAAGCCCCGTAGTAATGACACTGAAACTCGCGGCGACGTCACCTTACCAAGTTACCGGGGTGATATTATCAACGGCTTTGATTTTAACGAGGCTTCACGCATTCCAGATCCAACTCGTATGGAGAGAGCCTATGTGCAATCGGCTTCCACTTTGAATCTTCTGCGAGCTTTTTCAAACGGAGGTTTCGCCGATCTTCGCCAAGTTCACTCATGGAATTTAGACTTCGTTAAAAAGAATAACACTCAGTCGAACCACTATGAAGATATCGCCAAACGCCTTGATGAAACTTTAGCTTTTATGCAGGCTTGCGGAATCTCAAGTGAGAACACTCCGCAAATTCACGAAGTTGAGTTTTTCACCTCTCATGAGGCACTATTGCTTCACTACGAGCAGGCACTTACGCGTCGTGATAGTACAAGTGCTCGTCCGCAAGACGGCTATGAGGGCGATTGGTATGATTGCTCAGGGCATATGCTTTGGATTGGCGATCGTACTCGTCAGTTAGATGGTGCTCACGTTGAATTCTTGCGCGGAGTGAAAAATCCAATTGGGCTCAAGTGCGGACCTTCATCAAAGCCTGATGAACTCATGAAATTAATTGATATTTTGAATCCTGAGAACGAAGCGGGCCGACTGACTTTGATTTCACGTATGGGGCACGACAAGATTGATGATTTCTTGCCGACCCTCGTTCAAAAAGTTCGTGCCAGCGGAAAAAACGTAGTTTGGTGTTGCGACCCAATGCACGGGAATACGATCACGGCGACCAATGGTTTTAAAACTCGCCCGTTCGGCAATATTCTCACCGAAGTTCAAAAGTTTTTTGCCATTCACAAAAGCTTAGGCACCATTGCCGGCGGAGTTCACTTCGAGCTCACCGGTAAAGATGTGGTGGAGTGTACAGGCGGCGATCAAGAAATTCTTGAGGAGCATTTGGCCGAAGGTTTATACGAAACCCTCTGTGACCCGCGCCTCAACGCCAGCCAAGCCCTAGAATTAGCATTTCAGTTATATAAGTAATTTGCATCGAAGTACTCTGCTCTGCTTGGTGCTATTTTTTCGTAGCGGTGATGGTTTCTTCTTTAGATTTTTCTTCGAATAAGATTGGAAGAATTTTGAACGCCAGACGAGTCAGTACCGGGCCGAGTAGCACCCCAGTAAATCCAAACAAAATGACGGCGCCAATGATGGCCAGTAGTGAAACTAGCGGACTGATATCTTCTTCGTCTGAAGTGGCCAGATAAGGGCGCACGATATTATCAATGCTTCCTGCAATACCCGCGGCGATAGCTAAACCAATGGCAGCTGTATAATCTTCGTGAACCAGACTGATCAAAGCTAAAAGCACACTCACCGGTGCGGCCCCAATAACTGGGATAAACGAAACGAAGAATGTAACCACAAAAATAATTAAAAATTCATGAAAACCAAAAATTAAACCAGCGACGGCAACGAAGGTGGCTTGAATGGCTCCTGTCACCGCAGAAGTGACGAGAGTGATATAACTGCCTTTTTGTAGTTCATGAGTGATTCTCTGCATCTCGCCGGTTGGAAGTAGATCTAAACTCCAAATGGCGTGCTTGATTTTTTTTGACTCCGTTAAGAAATAATAAAGAGCGAGAGTAAAAACAAAAAGACCAATTAAGAATTCAGGAGTTCCAGAAGCGATCTTGCCAAGCTGGGCAAGAATCATTGAAGCTGCACTTGAGACCATGTTGTCATGATCGGCGCCATTTGTATCAGGAGTGATGCCTAACTTATCAGACCATGTTGCCCACTGATCCATACCCCAAATATATATTTTCTCGAGGCCTTTATAAATGGGAGTGCTGTCGAGACCTGACTTGGCGAGTTCACGCATTTTTGCCGAGAATCGCAAGAAAACAAGAACGATTGGGCCGGCTGTTAAAACGAAAAATCCGATGAGAAAGAAAATGGCCGGTAATTTTCGACGAGAAGGCTTTTTTGCAAACCCACTGAAAACAGGTTCAAGAGCAAAAGCGAATAAAGCCGCGATTAAAATGGGCGCGAAGAAGGGTAAAAAAAGCAGGGCAAATAGACCGAAAATTAAAACGGTAATCGTAATTCTTGAGACTTTATGTTTAGTTGCAGCGTCGACCATAATTGCTAGCTAGTTTATCTGGTTCGTAATGTCATGCAACCAAATGTCAGCTTGATGTGTAAAAAAAACTGTGCTCGACTACTTAAAAAGGAGTTCTCAATATGAAAGCTATCTCGACATTTGTATTTCTCGTAGGGGTTCTATCGACTCAATCTGTATTTGCTGCGCCAACTAGCGATATGGGCTCTCAGACCAATGCGCCAATTGCAACGGAGTCGGGCATTGCTCCGCGTGGAAGTTATTTTGACTGGGGTCAAGGCCAAGATGGTTTCGGATATTGCTATGAATGGACTCGCGATGGTCGCGTACTTAACGGCGGAATGCCTGTTGCTGACTACAACTGCGAAGCTCGCCGCCCGGCTCATTACACATGGCACCGCTCAGTATCTGGTTGGGGGAACTGCTACCGCTTTACGCCAAGTGGTTTAGTTATGGATAGAGGCCAGCCTAAGGCTTACTACAACTGTGAACGTTATTCTCCGAGCTATTTCAACTGGGCTCGTGCCACTAACGGTTACACATACTGCTTCCAGTTCGGTAACGGACTCGTGCTTAACGAAGGCCGTTCGGTTCCGAACTATAACTGCCAATAAGCTGATCTAGGTAGTCGAAGTAAGCAATAATATCATAGGTCGCTTCAGCAGTGGAGCGGCCAGAATTCAGCTCTTCTTTTATAAAGTTAATGAGAGCCGCTCTGTATTCTGATCCCTTCTTCTGAATTTCATCTGGCTTCAAAGTTTCAATCTGAGCCCAATAATCTTGAATAAAATTCGACAAGCGCTGAGCTTGATTGATTTCATTAATAGCGAAATCTGTAGTGTTGGCTTGAGCGGCTGGCGTGAGTGCCACGGCGAATACAAACTCTTCGCTAATTTTAAATGTGGTATACGGAACATTATCGATTCGTTCGAGCTCAGGAGTATTTTCAAGACCTGCAAGTTTTGCCACTTCACCAGCTTTTTCAGCAGTCTCTGCTAGGCCTACAAGAGACTTGATGCTTTCTGAGAGTTCATATTGTTTAGCTGCATCGGGTTGGCCTTCAAGTTGAGAAGATAAGGCCCCCACTTCGTAAGAGTAGGCCCAAATTTCTTCAAAGGTCATCTCGAACTCATAATTGTGAAGGTACTTTTCACTCGTCACCGGTTCACTCGAGATAAAGAACATTTGCAGTGGGGCGGCTACACTATCTTTTTCACGTTGTTCACGTTGGGCTTTGAAGCGGACGTGTAGAACTTCGTGCATTTCTTTAAGAGTAGCGCGTTCGGTTTTTATCGCATCAGTTGAAACGACTAATTTGTTCGAGTGTGGCAAGAAGGCCGCGCCCGCTTGATTTTTCATTAGCCAGATAAAGTCGATCACGATTTCAGTTTGATAACGACGCTTGAGGCCTGCTGAGAATCGATTGAGGCGATGTACACCTTCAGAGAGGATCGTAAGAGTTGGCCATGTGAGACCCACTTCGTTTTGTAATTCCGCAGCGAGTTCGCTCTCGGCTGTCTCAATACCTTGATTATCTAAGTACGCTTTTAAAGTGGCGATATAAGCTTTCGCTTTTTCTGAGAAGGATTTTTTATCTTCGTTTTTTCGTTCAGTTGCCGACTCATATTTCTGACGGGCTTTATCAGCTTCAGCAAGAACTTTGAAAACTTGATCGAGAGAAAACTCTTTTTCAGGAGTGGAAGCCGAAGGTGAACCTGACGTCGTTTTAGCAGCGGCCGCCGCTTGACTGCCGAGAACTGGATCAACAAACGCTGGCGAAGGTACATTTGAAGCTGTTGTTTCACCCTCTACAAATTCTTTTTCAGGCAGCGAAATAAAATCGTTCGGTGAGCCTTTATGTTTCGCCATTAAAATTTGCGGACAAGCACCAGTCTCGACACGTTTCGCTTTTGCGGATTTACTTGCAGCCTTGGGCGCTACTTGTCTTGCTGTGTAGGCAGCAGACTGAGCTGCCGCCGACTTTTTAGGAATTAATTGTACGCTTGGTTGTGCGCCTAACTTGGCTCGGGGAAAGATTGAGTCGGCATAAGCTAAGTTGAACTGACAAAATACGGCCAAAGTTTGTAATAAGATCAAAAATAATCGTTTCTTTTCAAGTATATACGTCATCATATGTAACTTTACGGGTTTGCAAGATCAGGGCCCAAAACTGAGAGCTTCGATGCAGACATAGAAAGTTTTGACACTTACAGACGACGTTCGATAGCGAGCACGAATGGTACCCACTGCCTCTGCCCTCTATCGAACGTCGTCTGTAAGTGTCATCTGCCTGAACGTATTCTCCTTAAAAAATCTAAAAGGTCTAGCTCGCTGAACACTAACTTGTGGCTCTGGTGGATGATCTTTACGCTTTAATTGTCCAATTCAGTATAAAAATTTACGTTGAGGTCGACAGCTGCATGAGACAGTTTCTTTTACTGCTCGTTTTATTTTTCTCATCTCATGTTTGGTCAATGCCGGCCCAAATTTTAATTATCAGACATGGTGAAAAACCAACCGTAGGTGATGAGGGAATTCATCTATCTCCTCGAGGACAGCAGCGCGCTGAAGCGTTGGTCGACTTTTTTCTTTATCATCCGAAAATGAATCAAATGGGAGTTCCGGTCGCGCTTTTTGCGGCCAGCGCAAAAAAACAGAATGGTTCAGTTCGCCCTTACGAAACGCTTTTGCCTCTTAGCGAGAAAATGAATTTGCAAATCATACGCTCTTTCAAAAGTGGCGACGAGGCACAAATCGCCACAGAGATTTTAAATAACCCTCAGTACGATGGTAAAAATATCGTGATCTGCTGGGTGCGCGACGAACTGCCGCTGCTGGCACAGGCTTTGGGAATTGCCGCTCCACCCAAATGGGCATCACCTGTTTTTAACCAGGTTTGGAAGATTGAATACTACGAGAATGGGAAATCTATTCTAAAGGAGATCCCACAGAATCTCCTGCCTGGCGACTGAGCGCAGAGGCGTGACAAATAAAGTAATTTTTTTGAAAAAAGCTCAGCCAGCTCTATCTCGACTTGCTGAAAAGCTCATCAACCTTTATAACTTCATTCGTCAGGTCATCTAGACTGTCGCTTCTGCGAAGTTGGGCTCAGGCGCTTGCGCTTCGGTTTCAAACGTAGGAGAGGAAAGTCCGGACTCCATAGGACAGCACAGGAGCTAACGACTCTCCACCGCAAGGTGAGGAACAGTGGAACAGAAAGAATGTCCAGGGCAATGAGCTCAGCACCGGGAACGGGAGGTCTGAGGGAGCCGCTGGAGTGAAAACAGCCAAACTCTGTGTGGAGCAAGATCAAATAGGGTAGTTGAGGTATCAGGCGTAAGCTCAGTTCAGATATCTTAATCGTGGTCCACGATGCTACCGGGTCGATCGCTTGAGGTGTGTTGCGAAACACATCCTAGAGGAATGACAGTTCTCGACAGAATCCGGCTTATCGGGTGTCCTGATATTTGTGGGGCGATTATCGTTTAAACGGTGGTCGCCCCTCTTTTTTTGTCCTAAATATTATTTAGCGGAAGTCTTTTTAGATCCTACTTGTGGAGCTGTAGTTCGAGCGGGTGCGCTTGCGGTTGAGCGAGATGGGCACTGAGCTTTTGTTTTGGCGTAGAAATTATGATCACCAATTCGCTGACAGTATTGAACCCACGTCCATCTATCTTTATTAGACGCAGCTTTAAAAGCCATAAATCCGTTAGAGCCACGTTTTTTTGCTTCGGTAATAGCGCGCGTACAATCAGCTATCTCAGCTTGATCTTTCATGGTGTTAGTATTGTTATCAGTCGTCCAAGAAAACTGGGTAGGATTTCTTTGATATACGACTCCGCATGCCGTGTTCGGAAAGTCAGGGCGCTCGATACGAGTCAATATTGTTTGAATTACAGCTACCTTGCCTTCAAAAACTTCACCTTTAGACTCATGATAACAAGCACAAACTAAGCACTGCTGGTTATTTCCGGAGTTCACGCAGCGATTATCAGCGTCAGCAAAATTTGAAAAACCGAAAGTAAAAAGTAGAATAAGTATGAAAGGCGAAAACTTCATACTTACTCATCGGAAAAAACTAGCTTTTCTAGAATTTTACAGACCTAAGGCTAGTCTCTTAAAGAGCCAAGTCCGTCATAGCCGAGACAGTGTGGTGAAGCTTAATTTTATCGAATAATTCAGCCGCTTCAGGCTGATTGCGTGAGATAGATTTCAAAAGCTGCTTAATACGAGAAGCGCCATAACTTTCACCGCGAGCGGCGAGATTGGTGTGGGCAAAAGTGCGAACAAAATCCATGTACTCAGTCCAAGCATAGTGGGGGTGAGAATTTTTGATGGCAAAAGCGAGATCGGGTTTGGACATAAGACCGCGACCAATCATCACGTGCGAGCAGCCAGTCACTTCACGGCATTTCCAGTAATCTTCGACGGACCAAACTTCGCCATTCGCGATCACTGGGATATTTAATTCTTCGCGAATACGCGCGATATACTCCCAGTGAGCTGGCGGGCGATAGCCTTCATCGCGTGTGCGAGCGTGAACAGTAATCCAAGCCGCTCCTGCTTCTTCAGCGGCTTTCGCGATTTCGAGAAAATAGTTTTTATCAGAAAAACCAAGACGCATTTTTGCTGAGACCGTGCGATCAGCAGGAATTGCGTTGCGAACCGCACGAGTTACATCATGAACGCGGTGAGGATTTTTTAAAAGAGCGGCACCACCATCATGATTGTTGACAGTCTTAGCTGGGCAACCAAAATTTAAATCAATCGCCGGCGCGCCGAGTTCGATAGCCCGAGCCGCATTGAGCGCCATCGGCTCGCATTGGCCACCGAGAAGCTGAGCGATCACAGGTATGCCGGCCGCTGTCGCTCCACCTTTTTTCATTTCAGGGCATATTTTAAAGAAAACATGATCAGGTAAAAGACGATCTGTGACTCTGATAAACTCACTCACGCAAGTGTCGATACCGCCAATAGTGCGCGTCCAAAGATCGCGAACAATGGGGTCGACCACGCCTTCCATGGGCGCGAACCAAATTTGTGGAGAAGAGTTTTTTAAGTCAAATAATGACATTACGGATGGGCCGCCAATTACTTACGAGCACTAAAAGCGATAAATTTTTCGAGGAGCTTCTTCATGCGCTCTTTTGTTTCACCATCGAGAGCACCTTTTTCATCTAAAAGGTTATGCACTTTCGGAACTGTAAAGTACTGACCAAAAACGTAAGCGCCGAGGTTATCAAATGGGACGCGCGAGTGATACACTCCACGAATACCACCAAGGGCACCTTCAGAAGCGGCCATAAGTAAAATCGGTTTGCCGGTCCACGGATGTGGTTTCGGGCGAGAAAGCCAATCAATTGTATTTTTTAAAACGGGTGGAATACAGCCGTTGTACTCGGGAGTCGAAACAATCACCGCATCCGCATTTTTTACCAGCTCAGCAAAAGCCGTCACTTTTGCCGGAAGACCGCTCTCTTCAAGATCTTCGTTCATAATCGGCATTTCGTAATCATTGAGTTCAACCACTTGAGCTTGAAGATCAGGCATTGATTTTAAAACTTCACCGGCATTGCGTGCGACTTTTTTGTTAAAGCTGTCTTTTCTAAGGCTGGCGGCAAAAATAAGAATTTTCATGAAGGGACCTCGGCGGTTAGCTGTCCTTCAGCTGTGCGTACACGACAAGTTCGCGGCCTACACGTTTTGGGACAGATTTCTTCCATCTCGTCCAATAGAGCGAGCTGAAACTGCCTTTTAGATATTCGCGAAGCTCCCATTCGGTCAAACCAAAAGGGGGCATTGGGCTCGGATTGAGAATAAAAAACACACCTAATAAGTAGCCGCCCTCAGCAAGAAGACGCTTATAAAGCTGCACAGCCTGTTTGCGTAGGCTTGGGTTGATTGCGCAGAAAAAAGTGTGTTCAAAAACTACATCGAACTGCTTGGCATGAGTCTCCGCGAGTTTGAAGGCGTCAGCCTGAACAAACTGCAAATTTGCCAGGTGACCGTAGTTCGCACGGGCGCGCGCGATGGCTTCACTGCTGATATCAAAAGCAGTGACGATATGACCTTGTTGAGCCAGAAAAGCGGCATCGTGTCCGCTCCCGCAACCTAAAACGGCCACGCGACAACGATTGAGTTTAATTTGTGCCGTCACATCTCTCAGGGGCGCTGCCGCTTCGCCCATTTCCCAGCCTGGTTTGGTCGAGTCGTCTTTCCAGTCGGTATAAAGCTGCGTCCAGAAAGCTGAAGATTCAACTTCGGTCGCTGAAACGCGCCAAGGTTGAGTCGTAAAAGTATGGCCATTCAGCTGAAAAGAATCGTCGTCATACTCATCTAATAAATTAAAAAAATCATTCTGAGCGTTACGTGAAAAAACAAATGGAACATTATTTACGAAGCCGTGAAAACGATCCCACTCATCGACGTAGAGGTTTTTCGCCGGGTCATTTTTATTCAATTCAAACTGAAACTCTACTTCATAGGGGAGTTGTAAGAGCAGGATATTGGGTTGGTTCGTGTCGAGTTCAACATGGGAGACGACATAAGGTTCGCTGAAAGCTTCAACCACAACTGCATCTGGATTTTGGGGAGCAGAAGTGAAAAGTATGCGGTTGTCGTAACGGAGATTCTGTAGCATATGAGCGCCGCTGCCGCGGTCGTCATAACGAATGCCTTGGCTTAGAAAGTAGCCGTCTTCATCGATCTGAATGTATTTATTATTCGTGTTTTGGTTCATTACTTTTCGATGTCTCTTTACCTGTTGGCTCGATTGTGACGCCATTTTTGAAAGTGATTTGAGTGTATTCAAAATCGCCATCACCAGACCAGTGATTGGTTTTAGGGTCAAAATTCAAAACGTACTGACCTTGAATGCCATGACGAGCTGGGTTGGCGCCATCGGGGAGATCAAATGAAACCATAAAAGACGCTTTTACTTTGTCGCCCTTTAAAGTTTGTGTCCAAAAACGATCAAACTGAACTTCGGTGGCACTTGGTAGATCTTCTTGGATTTTTTCAGAGATAATACGCTTTAAATCTTCTTGAATCAGAATATGTGTCGCCTCTGGTACCGCAGCTGGAGTTTCAACGACTCTCCACGAAAGGTACATCGCAAAAACAAAAACTAGTAAGCTTAAATAGCGCATCGAGGGGCCTTTCAGAAATCAATCAGCTCGGACATTTTTTAGACGCTCAGATCATAATTGAATTCCCGATACAAATCACTGGGTTTAAGCTGCGCGTCGAGCTACTAGCAGTTGCACCAAGCCCTCTCGCATCCTAATCTTGCCGAATGAGCCAGATCGAAACTGCCCTGCAGACATCTTCCGATACATTTACCGAAAACAAGCGCCATATGATGGAGCTTGTTGAGCATATTCGCGGTCTTCGCAAAAAAGTTGAGGCCGGTGGCGGCCCTGAGGCTATTGAGAAGCACAAGTCTCGTGGCAAGCTCACCGCACGCGAAAGAATTCGTGAACTTATAGATCCTGGCACAACTTTTTTAGAATTTTCAAGTTTAGCAGGCCATGAACTTTATGAGTTTGAAGCCCCTGGTGCTGGCATTGTGACCGGTATCGGAGTTGTTTCAGGTCACGAGTGCGTGATCGTGGCCAATGATGCCACTGTTAAAGGCGGCACTTATTTCCCGATGACGGTGAAAAAACATTTACGCGCGCAAGAAGTAGCTCGTGAAAATGGTTTGCCCTGCATTTATCTTGTCGATAGCGGCGGCGCCTTCTTACCAATGCAAGATCAGGTTTTTCCTGATCGTGATCACTTCGGAAGAATTTTTTATAACCAAGCCCAGCTGTCAGCAGAAGGTATTCCGCAAATTGCGGTTGTGCTCGGCAGCTGCACAGCTGGTGGAGCCTACGTGCCGGCGATGAGTGATGAAAACGTCATCGTCAAAGGCAACGGGACAATTTTCTTAGGTGGGCCTCCGCTCGTAAAAGCAGCCACCGGTGAAGAAGTCACAGCCGAAGAGTTGGGCGGTGCCGCTGTTCACACAGAGCGCAGCGGAGTTTCGGATTACTTCGCAGAAGATGACAGCGATGCTTTACGCATCACCCGAGATATTGCAAAACACTTCAATCGTAAAAAAGAAATTCCTGTTGAACTGAGAAAAATTGAAGAGCCACTTTACTCAGCTCAAGATTTGTACGGTGTGATTCCAAAAGATCCACGCGTTCCATTCGATGTGCGCGAAGTGATCGCGCGTATCGTTGATGGCAGTCAGTTTCATGAATTCAAAGAGCGCTTCGGCTCAACTCTTGTTTGCGGCTTTGCTCATATTTTCGGTTATCCAGTTGGCATTATTGCCAATAACGGCGTTCTCTTCAGCGAAAGCGCTGTCAAAGCCGCTCACTTTATCGAGCTTTGCGATCAACGAGGCACTCCGCTCATATTCTTACAAAATATCACGGGCTTTATGGTCGGTAAGAAATTTGAAAATGAAGGCATCGCTCGTCACGGCGCTAAAATGGTAATGGCCGTTTCTAATACTCGCGTACCAAAATTCACCGTAGTGATTGGCGGTTCTTATGGAGCTGGTAACTATGGAATGTGCGGTCGTGCTTATCAGCCTCGCCAGCTCTGGATGTGGCCGAATGCTAAAATTTCTGTCATGGGCGGCGAACAAGCGGCCAATGTTTTACTGACAGTGAAGAAAGACCAGTTTGCAGCAAAAGGTCAGTCAATGACTGATGCAGAGCAAACGGCCTTCAAACAACCTACGCTTGATAAATACGCAAAAGAAGGTTCAGCCATTTATTCATCGGCTCGTCTCTGGGATGATGGTATAATTGACCCAGCTGAGACGAGAAACGTACTGGCATTGGGTCTTAGCGCGAGCTTTAACAAACCTTGGCCTGCAAAGACCAAGGGCGTTTACCGAATGTAAGGGGTGAATATGGATTTGATCGTAGAAAAAAAGAGCCAAGTTCTTTATGTCACTTTTAACCGTCCTGACATGCACAACTCTTTTAATCCACCGTTGATTAAAGCGCTCAGAAATATTTTTGATCGTGATGCAAAGAAATCCGATGTGCGCGCGGTTGTGCTTGCTGGGGCGGGTGCTAGCTTCTCAGCTGGCGCCGATCTCACTTGGATGAAATCCATGGTGAATCTTTCGAAATCACGCAATCAAAAAGACGCCCTCGAACTTTTTGAAATGTTTGAAACTATCGCCAGCTGTCCAGCACCAGTGATAGCAAGTGTTCACGGCAATGTTATGGGTGGTGGAGTGGGCCTTGCCGCTGTGGCCGATATCACTCTCGCTGAATTCGATACGAAGTTTTGTTTCAGTGAAGTTCGCTTGGGCATTGCCCCAGCCGTGATCAGTTCATTTGTTCATCGTAAAATGCAAGAATCTTATGCTCGTGATCTTATGCTGAGTGCGCGAATTTTCGATGCCCAGACGGCTTATCAATCGGGTTTGGTTCAATTCGTGGGCCGCGAACTCGAAATGAAACAGCAACTTGAAATGTATCTCGACCACTTTAAGAAGGCGGGCTTCGAGGCTGTACGTGCAACGAAAAAACTTTTAAATACCTTAGAGGGTATGACGCACAAACAAGCGAAGCTAAAAACCACGCAGTTGATTGCTCAGTTGAGAGCGGGCCCTGAAGGGCAAGAGGGCATACGTGCTTTCTTAGAAAAACGTAAACCAAATTGGATAGAAAAAGCGAATGGCCCGAAAAATTGAGAAATTGGCTATAGCCAATCGAGGCGAAGTGGCCGTTCGAATTATTCGGGCCGCTCAAGAGCTCGGTATTGAAACTATCTTACTTCATTCTGAAGCCGATGTGGCGAGTCTTGCTTATCGTTTGGCAGACAAGACTGTTTTGATCGGCCCATCGAACGTACAAGAAAGTTATTTGAATATCGAAATGAATATTAACGCCGCTATTTCTGCTGACGCTGATGCTATTCATCCTGGTTTTGGTTTTTTATCTGAGAATGCTGACTTTGCCGAAGCTGCGCAAAAAGCCCGTATGATTTTCGTCGGGCCGAGCGCGCAATCGATTCGCCTTTTCGGCGATAAAATCTCCGCGAAGAACTTAGTGAAAAAAGCCGGCGGCCCTACGGTGCCGGGCTACGAAGGTGAAGATCAAACTCACGAGAGGCTTATCAGCGAAGCGAAGCGCATTGGCTTTCCGGTCATGGTCAAAGCTGCCGGTGGCGGTGGCGGCCGCGGTTTACGCGTGATTCGCAGTGAGGCCGAAGCCAAATCTATGATCGAAGCGGCTCAGCGCGAAGGTATGAGCGCCTTTAAATCTGATAAGGTTTTCTTAGAAAAATATCTCGATCACGCCAAGCACATCGAATTTCAAGTTTTTGGCGACTCCAGCGGTAAAGTTTATCACTTGTATGATCGTGAATGCTCAGTGCAGAGACGGCATCAAAAATTAATTGAAGAAAGTCTGTCAGCGAAACTCGATCACACCGTACGCGAGAAAATGGCGAAAGTGGCCATTGAGATTGCCGAAACAGCGCAATACAAAGGTGCAGGTACGGTTGAGTTTCTTTTTCAAGACGGTGAATTCTATTTTATGGAGATGAACACGCGTCTTCAAGTTGAACACCCAGTGACTGAACTTGTACTCGGCGTCGATTTAGTTAAAGCGCAAATTCTCACAGCGATGGGTAAACCCGTTTTGTGGGAGCAGCGCGATTTGATTCCACGTGGCCACGCCATCGAATGTCGTATTAATGTTGAAGATCCACAGACCGGAATGCCCAGCATAGGGGTGCTCGGTGGTTGCTATTGGCCGCATGGTCCGGGGCGCCGCTTTGAAGTGGGTTTTGAGCCCGGTGATGAAATCACCGGGTACTATGACTCCATGATCGCAAAAGTCATCGTATGGGATGAAACTCGCTACCGTGCCATTCAAAAAATGAAACGTACTTTGAGAGATACCATTATTTTTGGACTCAAAACAAATATTCCCTATCTCATGGCGATTTTATCTCATCCTGAATTTGTCGAAGGTGAAATGACCACGCAATTTATCGAAAAGAATTTTGCGAAGGGACTGGCCCCACAAGATATGAGCGACGATGAGAAAATTATTTTAGAAGAACTTAAATATCGCGTGAGCTCATCTCAATCATCGGGTGCTACAGGTTCAGAGACTGAACAGCCAAGTCCATGGAAAGTATTGGGGGCTCGACCATGAGAGCCTACGACGTCGTTATTAATAATAAAACTATCAGAGTCATGGCCGAGAAGATTCGCAATCAATTATGGTTTCATTATGAAGGCCAAACACGCTCGGTAGATATCACGCCGATTTCTTCGTCAAAGGGCTCAAAAAAATCGAAGGCTTCACCTGAGCAAATTTTCGCTCCGATGCCGGGTAAAATTTTAAAAGTTCTTTGCCAGCAAGATGATAAAGTTTCGTCTGGGCAAACTCTTGTTGTTATGGAAGCCATGAAAATGGAGTACACTTTAGTGAGTGAAAAAAATGGCCAAGTTATTGGACTCTTCTGTAAAGAGGGCGACCAAGTGGACTTGGGGCAGAAGCTGGTGCAACTCAAGTTTGAAAGCGAGAGTCCGTCATGAAGTCTGTTGTGCAAATTGTAGAGGTCGGCCCGCGGGACGGTTTACAGAATGAAAAGAAAGTTTTCACTCTCCATCAGAAATACGATTTAATAAAACGTCTTAGCTTGGCAGGTCTTGAGCGCATTGAAATTGGCGCTTTTGTTTCTAAAGACTGGGTTCCGCAAATGTCAGATAGCACTGAGCTTGTTAAAAAAGTTTTAGCTGCGCAGGCCAGTGGAGAATTACCAGCGAAAATTCGTTATTCGACTCTCGCCCCCAACCTTAAAGGGATGGAGCTTGCGGTTCAGTCGGGTATCAAAGAAGTCGCTATCTTTGGCGCCAGCACCGAGACCTTTTCAAAAAAGAATATCAATTGCTCAATAGCTGAGAGCTTTGTTCGTTTCCGTCAAGTGATGGATTTAGCGAAGCCGAATAAAATCAAAGTTCGTGGTTATCTCAGTATGGCTTTCGGCTGTCCATTCGAGGGCAAAGTCGATGAATCTCGTGTGGTTCGTCTCGTGCGAGCCATGTTGAAATTGGGAGTTCATGAAGTCTCTATCGGAGACACCATAGGAGTGGCGACCCCAGCGCAGGTCGAATCGCTGTTAAAAAAAATTAAGAAAATTGCGCCGCTCACCAGAATTGCCATGCACTTTCACGACACCCGCGGAACAGCTTTGGCCAATGTGTTAGCCAGTTATCGTATGGGCATTAGAGTTTTTGATTCGAGCGTTGGTGGATTAGGTGGTTGCCCTTACGCTAAAAATGCCACCGGTAACTTAGCCACAGAAGATTTGATGTACATGTTAAATGGCATGAACGTGAAGTTTGCCGGAGATGTCTCAGCCCTTATTGATATGCGCTCTTGGATTCAGTCCACTGTTGATCATGAACTGCCGGCAAAAGTGAGCAAAGCTGGCTTGCCTCTCAAGGGAACTTTGTAATAGATTTTTAACTCACCCTTAGTCGAGTTTCTATTGGCTCACTTCAATCGAAGTGGCACAATAGATAGATATGTTTAATGCTGCCGGCCTCTTAATTCTGAGCACTCTATTGCTGAGTCCTATTTCAAGTTTTGCTCGTGATTATGTATTAATTGGCGATTCTCATTCTTGTGGCACATTTGGATCGAACATGCTCAAAGAATTTAAGGCTCGCAAAGATAAGTTAACGATTTATTGCGCTCCGGGTACCTCGCCCTCGCATTGGGTGGGGAGTCCGCCAAGCCCACAGCCTAAAGATAATAAAGGTCGATTGCACAAGTTTAAAAAAGGCTCCACTGATACAATGACCATTGCAGAACATAATGGTGGCAGAATTATCAAGGCTGACACGATTGTAAAAGCGAATCCAAATGCGACAGTTATTATTGCTCTAGGCACCAATACTTTGCCGGGAAGTGCGAATATCGATTCTAGTTTTATGGCACTGGCCAAAATCGCAAAAGCAAACGGCAACTGCGTTTGGGTTGGCGCGCCTTACTTTGATGGAAACAAAACAGCTCAATATAAAACGCGCACGATGAATGCAAACTTGAATGGGCAGTACCGAAATCTGGGACAGGATGAAAGCGGAAAATCTATTCCTGGCGCCAACCTCAACTCAGTTTGCCCAGTTCAAAATAGCCGACCGATTACTAAGAACATGCCGGGTCTTGATACAGGCGATGGTGTTCATCGGACGGAGCGGGGTGGGGCCGCATGGGCTAAAGCTATTGCCGGAAAAATTAATGTGACTGCTCCGCCGGCAAAACCGGCTCCAGCAAAGCCAAATGATGCGCCTAAAATAACCGGTACACATAACAATATTACTATTGAACTTGATCCGGCCATTACGGCTTTAGAGACCGAGAAAAAACCTGAAGCTTCTCATGCGCCACCTTCGGCACCAGCGCCCACAAGAAAGCGTAAGCTAGAGACTGTTATCCCTTGGGCCACAGAATCGACTAAATAGTTAACCTGGCCGACCGTTTGCTAGGTCATACAACTGTGGTACGTCGTATATACGCAATTTCTTCTATCTTTAGTTTATTCGTTTTGAGCTGGGTTTTGGTTCGATCCTTCGCCCCCCTGAATTGTATCAATTCCACCTTTATTGATAAAATTAACATAGTTAGCCCAAGCGGTGAGAGCACGCAGATTCACCAGTGCAGCTTCGCTGAGCGTATTTCTGGGCCGATTGTGAGTGAGAGAACCCTGACTCACACCCTGATTCAACGAGTTCTTGAGCTCGAAAAAGTTCGTATTTTTTGGCCGACCACAAAAAACAAAGTGAGTGTTGAAATCGTTAATACCGAAGAAGATGCCTTAAACTTTGAAGGCGATGTGTTTCGTATTCACGCCAATCGTTTAAAAAACTCCGATCAATTCGAAAAAGGTTTGCTCACGCTTTTAAGTCCAAGCTCACAAGATCCATCCAGTTTAATGACTCGTGAAGTGCTCGCTGATTTTTTCTGGTCAGCTTCAAAAGGTGAAGAGCCAAAAGCGACGCGTCCGTGGATGACTTACTTTCAGTCGCTCTCAACTTATTGTCGCGGCGATGATCATTTAATTTCGCATGGGGAGTTCTGCGGTCTTCGTCGCCAAATCGGTGATGGTTTAATTTCTCCAGATTCAGATACGGGAGCCGTGAGCTGGAGTCTTCTGCCTCTTCTTTCAAGTATAGTTAAAAAGAGTTTTCATTATTCAAGCTTGCAAGATCAATACGGAATTTTAGATCGCGTTTTTTTCTTATCTGAGTGGTCTGATGAAGATCTTTTTGACCCGTCAGTAACAAGCTTGGCGGGGCTTGAGCTTCGTTTTAGAGAGAATATTGCAGATTGGCTGAAGCCGTTAGGTTTACAAACAGTTGTGCAAGATCGTGTTTTGGCTGAATTCAGCCTTTTTGCGAATCGTAAATACCATTACGTAATTCTCGGTGATGATCAGTCTCACCATGTTTTAAAAAATCCGGTGGCCGGCTTGATCTTTGAGCACAGTGGCCACAAATATTTTTCGCCAAGCGATGTGCCGATGAACTTACCTCGTCGTGAGATTCTGTCGCAACTCACTATTGAAGATGTGACTTTTGTTGGTTGTGAGTGGCCAAGTCCGACAGAACTTCTTAAGTTCACCAGCTACAAGCAAAACGTATTTTTCATTAAAAGCTGCGAAGAGCCGACATGGAAATGGCAGGATCTCGTGAAAAAAGGGGCTCTAGAGCTCGCAAAATCGAATCCGCATGTTCACTTTGTTGAGTTTAATTTACGCTCTCTTCAACTAGCACAGCGAACACGCGGCCCATTTAATGGGTCATCTCGCATCGAAGATTGGCAAAATTGGCTAGGTTGGAAGAATATTGCCCCAGCAGATAAAGATCAGCTCAATCGTCCGATCTCAAATCTAGAGGGCATTTCACGTTTCCGCTTGTCAGATCAGATCAACTAGCGCTAGCCTTAAGTATATGAAAAATATACTTCTACTCATCTTGGCGTGTACTTTTTTAGGTGGCTGTAAGTCAGAAGAGCAAGACTCTAAACTAACAGCCGCTCAACAGAATGCTTTAGCTCAATTCAGCTATTCAACAATCACGGCCTTTCAAACTATGGACGTGACGGCGATTTATAATCGCACCAGCCGTTCGCTACCAAAAGCTGTTGCTGATGAGATTAGAAACTGCGTGAGAACTCCACAGCGTGACGGCACCGGCCGCCAGTTGGGCGTCACCGTAAACGGAGCCCAGTGCCCAATCCGTGCCCAATGGGTGAGTCGCCCAAGCGGTTCAAGCAGTTCTACCCTTGATCTTTCTTACCAAGCAGATGATGAATTCATGCGCATTTTGCCAATTGCGCTTATGACTCTCGATGGAAATCGCAGCACGATTCCGTTCGGTGCCAAATATAAAACCACAGTGGTTTATCGGGGTTCTGCTCGTGACGTGACTGATGATGTAGTGAATTTCGATGTGAACATTGATAAATATTCTACATCGAATCAAGGGGTGCTGACTTTAGATGAGTCAGTTTACACGATCAAAGTCTCTTTCCGCGATTTCACGGTGAATGGTCGCGTCGTCAATAATCAATCGTTCTATCTCAATAATACAGAGATTGATCGCGCTGATTTTGAAAAATTATTTTTCATTTTGAAATAAAAATTTATGGACTACAATATTCGACGGCTCAGCCGCGAGACCTGGACAGATTTTGTTCGTCTATTCGAGCAAGATCGAATGACGTCCCAGTGCTGGTGTCTCAATCACCGCGTGCAAGTTAAAGACTTAGTTATTGAAGCCGAAGCCAAAGAGATTATGCAATCTTGGGTTTGCCCAAAGATGAAATTGCGGGCAGTGACCAGCGAAGAAGTGCCCGCACCAACGGTTCATGGCCTTTTGCTTTACGAAAAATCTGAAGATACAGAAGAGGTCATTGGTTGGGTCGGCGTTGAGCCCTTGCAATCTTTAATCGGCCATGATTGCGCACAAGATGCGCAAGAGGGCGAGTGGAGCATTCACTGCGTTTACCTGCTTAAAAACTTCCGCTCAAAAGGTCTCACAGATCAGCTGATTCGTTCGGCGATTGACCTGGCTCGTGAAAAAGGCGCAAAATTAATTTCTGCTTTCCCATGCCCTCGCGATCAAGAGGCTGGCATGCCTGAGTCGATGCGTTTTGGCGGCCGCATAGACAGCTATTTAGCTGCTGGTTTTCAAATTAAAAACACATTGAGTGATCTTTACCAACGACTTGAGATTAGGTTTTAATGCCACAACTGATTTATCATGATTACTTCTGGATTCTGATGGCGACGTCCTTCATGACATCTGTAGTTTCGGCTTCTGTTGGTTTTTTGGGTGGCACGATCTTGCTTGCAGTCATGGCTCAGTTTTTACCACCAGAAGTTTTAATTCCGGTGCACGGGCTTGTTCAGCTCTGGGCGAATTCAACTCGGGCTGCTTTTTTAATTAAAGATATTCAGTGGCGGATCGTGGGTCACTATGCGGGCGGCACATTGCTCGGTTCGCTTATCGCCAGTCAATTTGTACTTAAAATTCCTGAGGCTATTTATAATATTGGTCTCGGTTATATTATCTTGGTGCTGACTTTAGCTAAGCGTGAAGTTTGGTCTAAATTTTTTGTGGCCTCTACATCGGGCAATTTTAGATTTCTCAACAAGTGGGCCCTGACCGGCTTCGTGGCTTCTTTCGTCGGTCTCTTTGTCGGAGCTATTGGCATTCTCGTGGGTTCTGTATTTCTCACTGAGAAAAATCTAGAAAAGAAAATGATGGTTGGGACGCAAGCGGTCTGCCAGGCGCTCGTACACTTGGCGAAGATCGTGGTCTTTGTTTATTTGGGGTTTCATATTGGCCCCTGGTTGGGCCTACTCTCTGGACTTATTTTTACGACTTTAGCAGGCAGTTTTTTTGGAACCCGCATTCTAGATAAAATTCCGCAAGATTTGTTTGTGACTATCTTCCGGATGGTGATTATTATTCTCGCCACCCGGTTGATTTTAATCGGCGTCAATTATCTCATGTGGTAACAGGCGTTTTGAAGATCTGAAGTATGTACGTGGCGAAATCTCAAGCAAGTGCGAGAGTCGAGCCATATAAATACAAGCGTAACGCTCCACCTGATAAGCGAAGTAGCTCTCTTCAATACCGACACGCATGACTTCGCCCCAATAGGGGTTGAACATCTTCTGGAGTTTACGAATGAGAGGGCTGATTTTCTTATCAATGTCGCTCGATTTTTTGATCAAGCCTTCAATTTTTTTCGCATCAGTATCTTTTTTGGTTTCGATGCGCTTTGAAATCAAATCATCAATTTGAATTTCAAGCGGAACTTTTTTCTCCATCAGAGCATTAATTTTATCACTGAGGGGGCGAGCTTTTTTCAAAAATTTAACTTCGTCTTCGAGCTCTTCAACAACAAGAGCTGTTCTCCAGGCGCAATCTTTTTTGAGGCGGACTATATCGCCGTAAATATGGTCACCGATATAGAGAATTTCATCCGGGTCCAGTTTCAGATCTTTGGTCAGCTGATTGGCCGAGCCGCCTTGGTACATTCCGGGCTCTAGCATTCCTGGCATTGTTAAGACCCGGCCGGTTTCAGGATCAATTTTTTCAAACGCAGCATTGTCGAAGAAGAAGTCAGGTTTGCGAGCCGAAACAATCACGTAAGTGAAGAGCTCAGACCAATCTTTATGATCTTTTAAGAACGGGTTTATAGCGTAATCAAGAAGAAGCTTTGAGTAGTTGTAATCAGAATTCGTCGCAACAAAAATCTTTTTACCATGCTTGATGTAGCGCTCAAGCCCTTGAACTGTTTCAGGGTCTTTCACAATGTAATGAGATAGATTGCGACGAACTTCGTCTTTTAAGCTGCCATCACGGTGTGCAGAATCTAAAACAGCATTGAGATCTTCAGCAATCTGGTTGTAATCAGGAAGGTCTTTTGTACCTTTGCCATCTTTGATTTCAACAAGTTGGGCATAAAGATCAGCATAAGAAATTGAAAAACTTGTATCGACTTTGTCGTAAGCGCGATCTTTTAAATCAATGTAAGTACTTTTATAGATATTTTTCTGCTCATCAAAAGGAATGGGCTTGAGGCCATGAAAGCTCTGGCGAATGGCTGCATGACGAGAAAGTTTTAAAACGTTGCCACGAGCACGATCGACGATGAGTCCGCGAATTGAGCGCACCCAGTCGAATTCTAAATCTAAAATGTATTTAGGATATTTTTTAACACTCACTAGCTTTTCGCACATAATTTTGTGAGCCAGAGCCTCAAAGTTCATCGACTTGTAGCGAACCAAAGTATGATCCATATCGAGGCCGATATGAGAGATCTTTTTCATATTTAACGTACGATTAACAAATACATCACCGATTCGCATTCTGTTCCACCACTTCAAGGTTAGCTTGATTCCAGGCCAGCATTCCGCCAGCCATGTTGTACACTTCTTTGAAGCCCTGTTGTTTTGCAAAAGCTGTCGCTTGAGCTGAGCGCGCGCCACTTCTACAAATAAAAATAATGGTTTCGTCTTTATTCAAATCATTAATTTTTTGCGGAAGCGTATCGAGGGTCATAAGTTCGGCTTCAGCAATATGCCCTAATTCGCCGGTCCACTCGTCAGGACGACGCACGTCGATTAAGCGCGCTTTTGTTTTATTATTGACCACGTCTTGTACAGAAATATCCGTTACAGACGGAATAGAAGGGTTTTGCGTTTGCGTTGTAAACTGTATTGGATTGGATCCCATAGAAACCTCACTCTGAAGATTGACCCTTGCGTCGAAAGTTTCTATCTTAACTCATCAATGTCTATAAAATCCACTGAGATTGTTTTTTCTGCAGATCAAAAAGAGGCTTTAGAAGTCCTGGACACCGATGATTCGGTTTTTCTCACTGGTGAAGCCGGAAGCGGCAAATCTTTTGTGATCCGCCAGTTTATGCGGGGCCGTGACCAGAAATCTTATCCCATTCTAGCGAGCACTGGTGCAGCCGCTGTTTTGGTCGGTGGGCGCACTTTTCATAGTTTTATGGGGCTTGGTATTCTTGAGGGCGGCCGCCATGGGGTTCTTGAAAAAGCCATGAAAGACAAACGACTCCATAAACGTTTGCAGCAGGCGCAGGGTTTTATTCTAGATGAGATCTCAATGCTGTCTGGAGAGACTTTAGATATTGCCGAAGAAGTTTGTCGTACAATTCGCGACAGCGATCTGCCTTGGGGTGGATTGCGCGTGATTTCTGTGGGTGATTTTGCCCAGCTACCACCTGTTGAAAAATACAATCGCGAAAAAAGCTGGGCCTTCGAACATGCAGTTTGGCAGCGTTCGAGTTTTGTCCCAATGGTTTTGCGGCAAAATATGCGTTCACAAGATCAGGCATTTCTCTCAGTTCTCAATGATATTCGTGCTGGTAAAGCGACCGAGCGTGTCTGTGATTTTCTTGAAAGTCGTAAGGTCGATGATACCGAACACTTGGTGGGCACGCGCTTGTACCCACGTCGGGCACAGGCCGATCATCATAATATGAATCAGTTGGCGCTTATCGATGAAGAGCATTTTGAAATCAAAACCGATTATGGCGGAGCGGATGACGCCGTTCGAAGAATTAAAGAAATGGCGCCCATTCCTGAAACGCTCCATTTGAAAATAGGCGCCTTTGTTATGCTTCGAGTGAATGACCCGAAGGGCCGTTTCGTTAACGGCACGACCGGCTTTTTAAAAGAACGTTCTGATGATAATTTATTAATTGAACTGCTGAATGGTCGCCAAGTGGCGGTCGAGAGAATGACGTTTCAGATGCTCAATGCTGAAGGCATTCCCATTGCTATAGCGACTAATTTTCCTATCAGTTTGGCCTATGCTGTCACTATTCATAAAGCCCAAGGCCTAACGGTCGACCAAGCCATTGTTGATTTGCGTCGTCTTTGGGAGCCAGGGCACGCCTATGTAGCTGTCAGTCGCGTCAAATTAGGCCAAAACCTATTTGTTGAAGGCTGGGAAGCATCGTCGATACGTTCCGACGCCAAAGTTCAGAAATTTTATCAAAATTTACTGGGTTCTTAATTGGACTGACCGAGCCAAATATGAGATGGAAATAGCTCATATTATGGAGAACAAAATGGATCTCAATCAAAGCAAAAATACCACGGAGCGAACTGTGTTAGAAAACCCAATCGGCTTAGATGGAATGGAATTTATCGAGTATTCGGCGCCAGAACCAGCCAAGCTTGAAGCTTTATTTAAACAGTATGGTTTTAAAAAAATCGGTGATCATAAATCGAAAAAAGTGTCACTTTGGTCTCAGGGACGCTCTAATTTTATTATTAATGCTGAATCAGATTCTTTTGCTTATGAATTCGCAAAAGCTCACGGCCCTTGCGCCTGTGCCACTGGTTTTCGCGTAAAAGATGCGAAGAAAGCTCTCGAAGAAGCTGTTAAGCGTGGGGCTAAAGCTTGTCCACCGTCAAAGCATCATTCTTTCCCAGCTATTTACGGCATTGGCGATTCTGTGATTTATTTTATCGATGAATACAGCTCGTCTGATCTTTATCGTGCCTATGAAAAAGATTTTAATTTAACCACTCGCGAAGAGAATCCGGGTGTGGGTTTACTTCTTATCGATCACTTAACGAACAACGTACCAAAGGGCGAAATGCAGAAATGGTGCGACTTCTATGAAAAGATTTTCAATTTCAAAGAAGCTCGTTATTTCGATATTAAAGGTAAGTCGACGGGTTTGATTTCTAAAGTGATGCGTGGGCCGGATAACAAAATTATGATTCCGATCAATGAACCGTCTGACGGCAAGTCGCAGATTCAAGAGTACCTCGACGAATATAAAGGTTCGGGTATTCAGCACATCGCACTGCTCACTACTGATATCGTTTCAACAGTGAAGCAGCTTCGCGCTAATGGCGTTGAGTTTTTAAATATGATCGATACTTATTTCGATTTAATTTTAAAGCGTCTTCCGCAAGTGACTGAGGATATTGATCAGCTCCGTCAGCATAAAATTTTAGTGGATGGTGACCATGATGGTTACTTGCTACAAATTTTTGGTCAGACCGTGATTGGCCCGATTTTCTTTGAAATTATTCAGCGTAAGAACCACGCCGGTTTTGGTAACGGAAACTTTCAGGCTCTTTTTGATGCCATTGAAGAAGATCAACGTCGCCGTGGATATTTGGAGTAAAACATGCACCACTACACGCAAGGCCAGCCGACCAAGCAGGGTCACAAAGGTATTCCTGAGGGACTTTACGAAGAAGAGCAAGGCCTCCAGGGTTTCTTCGGACCAGTTTCTCATTTGATTCGCAAAAAACCAACAACACGTTGGACGCAGATTGATGGTCCGTTGAAACCCCGGCTTTATGATCTTGTGAAATGTGCAGAACAAGAAGGGCGCCAGCGTCTTTTTTTTAACGCTCACGTGGCCATTTTATGGCAATGGGTTGATGTAAAAGCTGCTGATCAATTGAAGGCCTACAAGAACGCCGATGGTGATCTTGTTTATTTCTGTCATAAAGGCGCTGGTCAGTTTCTCACTGAGTACGGTCTTTTAGATTATAAAGCGGGTCATTACGTCATCATTCCGAAATGTATCACGCACACTATTCAAGCGACTCAGAAATCAGTTTTCTTAGTTATTGAAAGTCGCACAAGTCATTATGAGGAACCCGATCGTGGAATGGTGGGGCGCCATGCTGTTTACGACGTTAATGCCCTTGGTAAACCTGATCTCGAAGCTTTGCAGTCGCAAATTGAGAAGCAAAAGCTCGATATAAAAGAAATCGAAGTGAAGCACCGTGATCAGATCACGCGCTTTATGTACGATGAGAATATTTACGATGTTATTGGTTGGAAGGGTGATCTTTTCCCGTATACGCTTCACGTGGATAATATGATGCCATTGAATTCCCACCGCGCCCATTTACCGCCGAGTGCACATACAACATTTGTCGCTCGTGAATTCGTCATTTGTACTTTTTTGCCGCGCCCTCTTGAGACCGATAAAGACGCTTTAAAAGTTCCATTTTATCACCAGAATATTGATTACGATGAAGTTCTCTTCTATCATGACGGGAATTTCTTCAGCCGCGATAACCTTCATGCCGGTATGCTGAGTTTTCACCCGGCCGGTTTCTCGCACGGTCCGCATCCAAAAGCTGTGAAAGCTGTTTCGGCAAAAACTGAGACAGATGAATACGCGGTGATGATCGATTCACGTTGGCCCCTTGAGCGGGATGCAACGGCTGACTCAGTTGAGCTCCCTGATTACTGGAAGTCTTGGAAAGCATAAGGACGCCGAATGTCTTCACTTATTTTGTCTGCTGAAACCGCCATGCTTATGGCTATTGCAGAGGCACAAAAGGGATGGGGACGCACTTCACCGAACCCGCTGGTGGGTTGCGTGATTGTGGATAGCGAAAACAAATTGATCGCGAGCGGTCATCATATCTATGCGAACAAAGGTCCGCATGCCGAAGTGGCGGCGCTTAATAAAATCGATGATAAAACAAAACTCAAGGGTGCTACGGTTTATCTGACTCTTGAGCCTTGTTCTCACCACACGTCTAATAAGAAAGCTCCTTGTGCCGAAGTTTTAGCGCAATATCCACTGCGTAAAGTGATTTATGGTTTGAAAGACCCCAATCCGCTCGTGAGTGGTGGGGGAGAAAAAATTCTCCGTGATGCGGGCATCGAAGCCGTATCAGTGGCTGAGAGCGGGTTGGAAGATCTAAAAAAACTTTTGGTTGAGCTTGAAGAAGTGACAGAGCATTTCTTAACTAACATGCGCACCCAAATGCCTTTCATTGCTTTAAAAGTGGCCACTACGGCAGATGGTTATATGGCCGACAATGACGGGCCAACTCAGTGGATCACCGGTGAGACCTCACGTCAGCACGTGCATTATTTGCGGGCGGGGTTTGATGCTATTTTGGTGGGTAAAAATACATTTATGAAAGACAATCCGAAGCTGAACGTTCGTCACCCGCAGTTTTCAGACAAGAAACTTAAAGTTTTAGTGGCCGACTCAAAGGGCGAAGCTTTACCGCTTTTAAAAAAATCTGAAATGTACAAGTCACACAAGGCAGAAGATATTTACTGGATTGTAGATAAGCCTGAGGACTTTAAATCTTACGCCCACCTGGGAATTCATTTCGTGGCGGGTCCGGTCAATGAGGCGCTCAAAAATTTTCATAAGCAAGGAGTGGGATCGGTTTTCGTCGAAGGTGGCGCTGAGATTTATACCTATTTTATCAAGAACAGCCTTGTGGACCGTCTTTATCATTATGTGAGCTCGGATAAATTTAAAGGCCGCAATGGCTTGCATTGGCTGAAAGAGTTTTCAAAAGAAAACCCGCTCAAGTTTAAACACACTGTTCGCGAATCTATGGGCCGAGACTCTTTATTTTCGAGTCGCGTTGATAAGCATTAGGTTCTTTCTTCAAGAAGAACTCATACACTTTAGATAAATCCTCTCCAAAGCTCGCTTCAGATGAAAGACCTCTTAAGCCGTTTTTATCCGTCTTACGAACGCGCCAGAAAAGTTTGCCTTCAGGCCAAGTGGCGTGAATGCGCACTTGATCTGTGTTTGAAGTAGCTTTCGAGATAATATTCTTAAAGTCAGCAGTGCGTGAGACTTCGACTAAGAATGTGCCGGCCCCAGGAGTCACGAAGTGGAATGGCACTTTGATATCACCCTGACCTACATAAACCAACGTACGATCTTTCGGGAAGAGGCCGGTCAACTCTCTCACGCTGGCTGGTGTTCGCGAAGTTTGTACGAATTCAACAGAGCGAGCCGGTGACCATTCACTGATGCCAACGCCATAATCATTAAGCGCTTTTACGCGCCAATAATAAAGGCCTGGGTAATCGACCTTTATCTCATGATCATCAGTATTGGTTCTAAACGTCTTACTCACTTTAAAGTCGACGCTGTCAGATATTTCAATATCGTAAGCCCGAGCAAAGAGAGCCGGTTTCCATTGAAGTTTTGATGGGGTCGGTGGTTGCCACATTTCACGCGGTTCTTCGAGAACTTCAACAAAAGTATCTATGTTCGTCGATGTTGGGCTATTCACTGTCACTTGGAATGGTTTTACAGGCGAATAGTCTGAGCGCGTGTAACGATCATTGAAAGCTTGAACACGCCAGAAGAATTGCCCCGGACGAACGGTTTCCCATTGGTAATAAGGGTTGAACGAAGGGGCTTTAAGAAGAATATTTTTAAACTCTCTGTCTTTAGCGATCTCAATAAAGTAACGTTCTGCCGCTGGTACTTTCTGCCAAGAGAATGTGGGATAGTTTTTAACTTGGTTATAGAACTGATCTAGATTCTGTTTGTTCAGAGTTTTTTGTGAAATGCTCTCAGGCCAATTCGGCTCTAACACCATTGAAGTGTAATCAAAAGTGGGTTGTGGCGTTTCGAGTTGCCAATCCATTTTTGAGGCAGGAGTTCTTAAGGCGAGAAGCTGGCGGCGTGTTTCAGCTAAAAGAGTTTGCTGGCGCTCGCGCGCTTTTAAACGCGAAGCGAAGAGCAATTCAGATGTTTGATAATCAAACGGAGTTCCTTCGTAAGAGACATAGAAGCGGTTGGCGCCAGTCCATGGTGAAACGTCTTTATCTTTTTCTGCACGTACGCGCCAGTAAACTGTATTGCTTACGAGGCGCTCTTTAAGTTGATAAGAGTTGGTCTTCACTTTTGCCGTATGAGCAATTTCTTTGAATGCCGGATCATACGAAATTTCAATGCGATAAGCAGAGTCTTCGTATGGATTGTTCCATTTAAATAAGATTTCGCTTTGCCCCTGACCAACAATGACCAACGAGTCTTGTTGTTTCGGATAGAGAGCAACTAGATTATTAGACAATGCTGGGTCTTTATAAACACGTTGGAAGGCCACAGAATATGTACCCCAAGGCGAAACCGGTTGTTTCTTCACATTCAGTGAACGTACGCGCCAGTAATAAGCTCCAAGAGCTGGAATCTGAACTTTTCTAGAGTCTCGCGAAGTAAAGAAATCCAGTGGATCTTTAAAATCAGAGTTACGCGAGAATTGAATCTGATAAGAGTCCGTAAGAATTGTTGAATTCCACTTGAGTTCAATGGGTGGAGGCGGGGCTAGTAAAAGCGCCTGATCGGGCACTTCATCCACAATTGAATTTAATGTTAAGCCTATCGGAGGCGCGAGTTGAACTTCAATAACTTTTGGCTGAGAGAAAGCTCCCTCTTTATAAACTTCGTTGATGGCTTTTACGCGCCAGAAATATGTGCCAATGTTGAGCGTTTTCCAAGTGTAGTAATTCTCATCTATTTTTTTATTTATAAGGATATCTTTGAAATCTAAACCTGATGAAATTTGTAGAATGTACTGTTTGGCTCCTGAAACTCGGCTCCATTGAAGAGTGGGGAAATTTTCAATGTATTGCAAGGCTTTGCGATTGCGTGCTTTGTGAATAACTTCCGATGTTTTTCCGTGAACTTTTGTTTTGAGCAAGAACTCGTTTGAAGTCATTTGCATAACTGGTAGCGCTAAGAAACGAGTGGGTTCTGGCCCAACTTTAAAGCTAGCCACTTCGCTCCATTTTGCTGTAGCAAAATCCAGAGATTTGACTCTCCAATAATACTGCCCACGTGAGAGAATCTCAGTGGTGTAATTCGTATTCTTGGTTTTGTAAATGCGGGGTCCTTCAAAAATTGGATTATTCGCCAACTGAACTTCATAGCGTAAAGCCGGTGAGCCTCCTGCCCATTCTAATTTTACCGTGGCTCCGGCAACACTCTCGCGAAGAGCTGCATCATAGAATATATTCTGACCCATAAGAGGCGAGACCGGCTGCGAAGGCGAATTACCGACAAGATAGAACGGAGTCACATCACTGATGGCCGCATCAGAGAGAATTTGCCAGTAGAGTGGAGTATCAACGGGTAAGCTGAACGCCGTATAGTTGTTTTCTGTCACAGCTGCATCAACCAACGTATTTTTCATGGCTATATCTGTGGCCACTTTGATTTTCATACGGTTGAAAGCACGAGATGTGCGCCATCTAAATTCTGTTGGCCGCTCTTGCATAAACTGGAAGCGTTGATTGGCAAGAGGCATAAGAATTTGAATGGTATTTTTCTCAGGCTTGTTTAAATAATCAGGAGTATTAATTTCGGTCGAATCGTTACGGCGAAGTGTTTTCATGCCGCCGCCTGATCTTACATTCACTTCACCTTCAAGAACATTTAAGACGAGCTTATTGCCATCTCCAGCATCGATTTTTACTGTAGCGCCCGAACCATCGAGCTCTGTAAGGCTATTGTTTGATGTAATACGAAGGGTTTTACCTTTTTGAACTTTACCTTCAACCGAACCGAAGCCAATATCGATTGAAACTGAATCTTGGCGAGTTTTAATAACTACAAGTGAATTTGCGGCAATTGAGATCTCTTCACCGGATTTTGTTTTGATCAAAGCACCCGAAGAATTACCGGTGAAAATACTATCACCTTGAAAGACGTTGTTTTCTTGCTCGAGGGGCATCCAAGTGAAGGCAATTTGATGACGGCGGCGAACGTCGTTTTGGATTCTTGTTACTTCACCGATTTGCTCGAGGTCTTCCTCGCTGATTCCGGTGAGTTTATAAACCCATTTATCGTTGAAAATCATAAGCGCAGAGAAAAGCAAAAGCAGTAAGCAAATGCCCAAGATTCTTTTGTCTGCATCTTCTAGATTTTTGAAAAACATAGTTCTCGCTTCCATTAAGCTTTTCGTCCGAAAGAAGGCGGCTCATGACTGTCAGAAGTCTAGATTTGGGACAGTTTCAGCGAATTTAGACATATTCAGGCCGATAGATGGGAGGACATGGAAGATAAAAAATTAGGACTTTCTCTCAAATACAAGCTCCTCATGCTGTTGACGTTTATTCCGTTAGCGAGTCTATCTGTGTATCTTTTCATCGCCACAAAAGAATTCGAGAAAGATAAACTCCCTTACGTACTCGATTCGACAGCGGCAATGGCTAAGTCTTTAGCCCAGCAGGTTCGTGTTGAAATCGATACTTTTTTAGATAAATCGAGCGTTCTCGTACGTGGATTTGATTTAGCCGAGCGCAAGTTCAATCAATTGGCGACGGATAGTTTCAATCAAGCCGAGCGTTTTGATGCATTAGTTATTTTTCAGCACGGCACTAATGGCCAGTACGAGCAAATTGGTTCATTAGTTAAAGAGAATGATACAGCTCGTGAGTTTTCAAAAAACAAATCTTTGTTTTCGTCAACTTGGAGTCGCACCGCCATGTCAGGTCTCGCGATTCAAGAGTACAAGGGCTCAGAAGTTCACCTAGTCATTTCATTCTTAATAGGCAGCCCCCAATCGGCGGATCACACTATTGTTGTCGGTCTCTATCGTAGTTCTGATATCTATAAAGCTTTTACGTCGTCGCCACTTTATGGAAGCTCTTTGATTAATAAAAAGGGCGAGATCAATCTTGGTTCTAATAAAAATTTTGGTCCTGAGTTCTTCAAACCAATCGTTTCGAGTGCCCTGCCTGAGGGAACACATGAGATTGGTGATGAGAAACCACAAATCGTCGGCTACTCAAGTGTTGGTGTCGGTCAAATGTACGTGGTTTCAATTGTTGATAAGAATGAAGCGTTGAAGGCTGTACAGAATTTGATTATCAAATCTTTGATTTTCTTCGTTGGTCTTATCGCGGTGACGGTGATTATTTCTCTATTAGCTTCTATTAAGTTAACGTCGACTCTCCGTGATCTATTTGAAGCGACAAAGCTCGTCGCCAAAGGCCAATTCGATGTTAAAATTATTAGAACATCTAATGATGAAGTCGGTGGTCTAGCCGATGGTTTCAATTTCATGGCTAAAGAGATGGAGCGTCTCTTAAAAGAAACTAAAGCAAAAGCGCGTATGGAAGGCGAACTTGAAACGGTAAAGCTTGTTCAAGAAACGCTTTTCCCTCCTAGTAAAACTAAAATCGGTAATTTCAGCGTGGTTGGGCATTTTGAGCCTGCCAGTGAGTGCGGTGGCGATTGGTGGAATTATTCAATGGTGGGTGAAAAGCTCTATCTTTGGATCGGCGATGCCACAGGACACGGAGCTCCTGCAGCGATGGTCACAAGTGCTGCAAAAGCAGCTGCTACTATTATTGAAAACATTCCGGGTATTCAGCCAGGCACAGCCATGGGCATTTTAAATAAGGCCATCGCAGAGACCACAAAGGGCCGAATCTTAATGACGTTCTTTATTGCTTCTATCGATTTAAAAACTGGCGAGATGATTTACGCCAACGCCAGTCATGAGCCACCTTATATGATTCGCGGTGTGGATAAGAAGGTGTCGAAGAAGAACTTAGAGCCTCTCTTAGATGCAGGTGGCGCTCGTTTGGGAGATAGTAAGGATACGGTCTACAAAGAAGGCAAAATCACCCTCAATAAAGGTGACGCTATCTTAATGTATACAGATGGTATCGTGGATTTAAAAAACCTCGAGGGCAAAGCCTGGGGCGAGCGTGGATTCATCAAATCAATTTGTGAATCTGCATCTTCAAGTTCAGTTTTAGATAATAGACTTACAGAGTTAAAATCAAGAATCTCAGATTATCGTCAGGCTACGGAATTGCCAGATGATATTACACTTGTCATGTGTCAGTACGATCAGGAGGCCGCGTGAGTATCGCAAAAAAAGAAGTCATAGCCGAGGTGGATGCCCTAGAGCCCGCCGAAGTGCTATCATTGGTCATTGATCAGGGCATTGAGCATGTCGTCCAAGTCGGACATCCATTCAGCACGAAAGAGGCTTTTACTACTCAGGTTCTCGAAAATGGCGGAGAAGTTTTCTTCAGCAATCCGTTAGCTTCAATTTTTTCACCGAAAGATTTAAATATTGATACGTCGCAGTTTATAGTTTTTCACCAACGTTTTTCGCAGGCCATTGAGAAAAAAGAAATTATTCAAAAGTTAGAAGATATTTTATCAGAGAACGTTAAATCTGCCAGCTTACGTGCCGATATTATCACGATCGCTGATGAGATGGTGACGAACGCAGTTTTTAACGCTCCATTTGTCGATCTTGAAAATTCAGCATCAGGTGCATCACGAGAAGATCACACAATTAAAATGGACGACAATAAATCGGGTCAAATGTGGATTGCACAGGATGACGATAGGGTCTTAGCTTTGTGTCAGGATGATTACGGTACGCTGAATCCTGATAAAATGCTGAAGAAAATAAGACATATTTATGAGACAAGCGTAGCCGAAAACATCAATATGACGGGCCGGGGCGGCGCAGGCATCGGCACTTATATGATGTTCAATACATGCATCAGTTTCTTCGTGGGCGTGCAAAAAGGTAAGAAAACCATCGTTGGATGTATCTTGCCTAAAAAAGGCAGCGTTCGTGAAAGAAGCCAAATGCTAAAGAACTTACATTTTATTTTAGGAAATTAGTTACACATCAGGAGAACAGATATGGGTACATTTAAAGCAGACAAAAAACAAAATGGTAGCGAAGTCGCAATCAGCCTTAGTGGTCATGTGGACGAAGACGCACAATTTTCAGACATCGATTTGAGCGGTGCTGGCAAAGTTGTCATAGACGCCGATGGCGTGACCGCTATTAACTCTTGCGGAATACGTGAATGGGTAAAATGGGTGCGCACAGCTCCACCAACTACGCAGATGGTATTTCAAAAATGTCCGAAGGTTATCGTAGATCAAATTAATATGGTGACGGGCTTCTTGCCAGAGAATGCAAAAGTTGAATCTTTTTACGTTCCTTACTACAGCGATAGCTCGGGTAATGAAAAGATGGTCCTTTTTAAAGAAGGCGCAGAATTCAAGGGTGGCGAAGTACATGCTCCGTCTGAAGTTAAAGATGAGAGTGGCGAAGTGATGGAGATGGACGTCATTGAAGCTAAGTATTTTAAATTTTTGAAAAAGTAGAGATTTTTAGAGAATGATACAGCCGGATTACAGTTATTTTGATGCCTTGCTCGATGCCGTTTACATTTTAAACGAGCAGCGAGGAGTGGTTTACTGTAATGAAGCCGGTGCTACGCTTTTTGAATCTTCTGTGAAGCGTCTTACGAAAGGTAAGCCCATTTTTGAATTTGCCGAGTTTTCTGACGTAAATTCATTTTTAATGCCTAATGGTACTACGGGTAAAGATTCTCCTGCACCCATGCAGGAGATTCAATTTAAATTGGTGGCTTCTGGTAAAACAGGCAAAGTGCAAATTTCTTTACAACCTTTCAAAGATATAAATGGTGAGGCTCGCTGGATTGCTATTTCTCGTGATGTGACTCTTGAAGAAGCCCTTCATACCAAGCACCATGAGCAGTTGAAGCAACTTGAAGACTACTCTAAAAATCTCGAGAGAAAAGTCGAAGAGCGCACGTTAGAATTGCAAAAAGTAAATGTGATGCTGAGTGCAACGATGAACAGCTTAGGCCAAGGTTTTTTGGTCTTTGACCGAACTGGTTTGTGCTCAAACTTTTATACTAAAGCCTGTGAAGATATTTTAGAATCAATGCCTGCTTTAAAAAATATTTGGGATGTATTACGTGTTCCTGAAAAAGAACTTTCAACATTTGATATGTGGATGAAAGCTCTTTTTTCTGAACAACTTCCTTTTGAATCTATGAAAAGCCTTGGGCCGACAAAGTATGATCACACCCAAGATCGTCATGTGAAGCTCGATTACTTTCCTATTCGTGAAGCAGATGGCAAGATTGATAAAGTCGTTCTTGTTGCGACCGATTGGACAAATGAATTTTTGGCACAAAAGGCGCTCGAGCAAGAAAAGAAATTTGCCAAAATGGTAATCAAGCTTGTCACGAGCCGTAAACAGTTTTCAGGCTTTATCAATTCAATTGATAACGTGATTCGTGAGAGCAAGGCCTTGGCAGAAAAAGCCATTAGTAAATGGGATCAATTCGATGTTGAGACGTCGTTTAGACTTCTTCACACTCTTGAGGGTGAAGCCGGAATATATTCAGCCGATGCCATTTGGTTGTATTCTAGAAAAGCGCAAGAAGTGATAGAGCCGGTTAAAAAGGGCCACGAAAAATTCTCTCAAACGGTTCATCAGAATTACATGGATTCGCTGAATCAGCTTGAAGAGACAAAACATGCTTTTTTAAAGCAGCACGCAGAGCTTTTTTCTTTAACAGGAGTCACGGGTGCAGCCGTCATTGAAATTCAAAAAGATGATGTAACTAGAATCTGTAAGTATTTGGCTGAAACAGGAATCTCTAGCAGCGTGATTCAGTATATTAAAGAAGAGCTTCTCGCCGAAAAAATAGAAGCCAGCTTTGCTCACTACAATGATGTGGCCCAAGCGGTTGCTGAGAGACTGAATAAAAAAGTGAAACCACTTGAATTCAAAGGTGGTGACCTTAAAATTCTCACTGATCGTTTTGAAACTTTATTCTCAACATTCGTACATGTAGCTCGTAATACAGTTGACCATGGCATCGAAGCGCCAGAAGAGCGTGAAATGATGGGTAAAGACCCTGCCGGGACTATTGTTTTTTCTTTTAGTAAAACAGCAAAAGCAGGCCAGGACTGGCTTCAAATCGAAGTTCAGGATGATGGTCAAGGTATTGACCCAGACCGTATTCGCCGCAAAGTTCTCGAAAATAAGCCTCATTCTGATTTTGCTTCTAAGTCAGATCAAGAAGTGATTCAGGCGGTATTTGATCCGGGCTTAACGACGAAAGCTGAAGTGGGAGAGTTCTCTGGTCGTGGAGTTGGTCTCAATGCAGTTTTAGATGCGGCCAAGCAGCTCGGAGGGATGGCTGTAATGCATTCTGAGCTTGGTAAAGGCACGCATCTTGTGGTCACTGTGCCTCTACAAAATGAAATAAACTTAAGTAAAAAAGCGGCCTAAAGCTCTCTGGTCTTTTGTCTTATTTAAATTTTTTAATATTTTTTGGACTGTTCAATAAAACAACGTTGGCAGATAATTTAAGTCTATATGTTCCCTAAAGAAACCAATATTTTAGTAGTTGATGACTCGATTAACATTCGACAAATTATTGTCGATAATTTGAAGCGTTTGGGTTTCATGAAAATCGAAACTGCGGCAGATGCCAACGATGCTTACAACAAGCTGATTCAGGCATCAAAAGGTCCCGCACCATTTACGCTGATTCTTTCTGATCTGAACATGCCGGGTCCGAGCGGACTTGATTTTTTAAAGCAAGTTCGTGATGCAGAGAAGTTTAAAGAAATTCCTTTTATCATGATTACCACTGAGAGTGAAAAGCAGGCAGTTATCCAAGCTGCTGTGAGCGGTGTAAGTTCATATATCGTGAAGCCGTTTAATTTGGAGACGTTGACCAAGCGACTCGGTGAAGCTTGGAAAAAACACAATCCTTGAGGCTCAATGCAAAAGAATGAAGTTAATATTCTTATTGTCGAAGACGACGTTACACAGCGAGAAGCACTCAGCGAAGCTGTTAAACGCCGTGGTTTTCGCGCGGTGCCTGTAGGTAAGCCCGATGAAGCCGAGAGTTTAGCTAAAGTTAAGCCGATTCACGCCGCTATCGTGGATTGTATGCTACCGGGTATTAACGGGGTCGATTTGGCTGTCCGCCTTAGACAGAATTTAGCTGATGGGGCGCCGATTATTTTTGTTAGCGGTATCTATCGCGATAAGAATTTTGCTGCCGATGCGATTAAAAAAACTGAGGCTATTGATTTTCTTTATAAACCCTACGATATCGAAAAACTTCTGGCTTTATTAGATAAGACGTTATCAGGTTATTTTGATAAACCAAAAGTAGATCTACATGCTCTTTTAGCAGCGCCAGCGGCATCAGCTCGCGAACGTAAAAAAGCTTTAGATCATGTTGAAGAAATGTACGGCTACGACTTGCCGTTCGTGCTTTGTATTTTGATGGACGCTGAGAGTTCGGGTCATTTGAACATCGTCGATGATCAGCAAAATATTTACGGCATTACTTTAGCTAAAGGTTCCATTTCGAAAGTCGATAGCGAAAAAACGGCTCTTATGACTAAAAAGCTCCTCGTCAGCCACGGTTTCATTACCGAGCTGGATTTGAGCGAGCTCACCTCTAAAAATAAGGGCGGCGATCTTTTAAGAAACTTGATCAATGAAGGACTGATGAGCCCGCACGTTGTAGATTTAATCAAGCGTGAGCAGATTGGCCAAGAACTTATGAAGCTTTTAGATAATAGAAAGCTCACGATCAATTTCGTACCTGATAGAAAAATTCAAGACGACCCAACCGCTATTGATATGGCGTCGTTTGTTAATCAACTTCATGATCAAGTGGCGGCGATTCCAACTGAGTATTTAAAGAATTTCTATAAAGTTTGGTCAAGCCACGCGATGCGCCTGGGCCCGCAATATCAAGAGCAGATTCATATTTTGGGTTTGCCGCTGATTCGCGCTTGCGAAGGTTTGGTGGATTTCTTTAAAAAAGATGCAACTCTCGAAGACATTATGGCGAGCGGTAAATACAATGAGAGCAGTTTCTTTCACGCCCTGCACTTTTTAGCGCTTCGTCGCGTCTTCGTTTTTGACGAGAACCGACGTGTTGCGAACGTTGATGAACATATTGCCCGTTTAAAATCTATGCATAAAGACCTCGCCGGCAAAAATCCAATGGAGATTTTCGCTTACTTCGGTCTCGGGGACGGTGCTCGTCCAGCTGATATAACAAAGTT
>CAYHVK010000010.1:0-5434 GCA_964360255.1 uncultured Pseudobdellovibrionaceae bacterium
CTTGGGTCAACGCGCTTACGGAGTTGCGGTGGCTAGCCAAGTTTATTTTAGTAAACCACTTGAAGAGATTACGCTCCCAGAGGCGGCGATACTTGCTGGTTTACCCAAAGCACCGTCGGCTTACTCTCCCCTTCATAACCCTAAGCGTGCGAAAGAGCGTCAGATGTACGTTCTCGGCCGCATGGTTGAAGAAGGCATGATCAATAAAGATGAATATAAAAAGGCTGTGCTTGAGCCGCTTAAAGTTTATGAAACAAAAGATTACTGGGGGCTCGCGCCTTTCTACTTAGAGACTATTCGTCAAATGCTGATCGAGCGCCTCACCGAAGAGGTTGTTTCTGACAGTGGTATTCAAATTTACTCTTCACTGGATTTAAAAAAACAGGCCGTTGCAGCCGAACAAGTAAAATTGGGCCTTCGTGATTTAGATAAGCGCCAAGGTTATCGTGGACCGCTGAAGAAAATTGAATCTACTGAAGAAGTGGCGGCATTCTTATTAGGTACCCGCAATAAACTTCTTGATGCCCAAGCTCCTTACAAAATGCTTATGCCTGACGGAACAATCCCAGAGTGGGGTCCGCTTAACTTAAGTGGAATTGATCCGGTACCGGCCAATGCGCCAAGCGATACGAAGCCCATGCCTTCACCTGTTTTACCTGCTTACATTCCCGTCGGGACTTTCTCGCAAGGTATCGTCACTCGAGTGGATGATGTTCTTGGCTTAGTGTATGTGCGTTTCGCTGAAACAAAAGGGTTGATCGATCTTGAAACTTTGCAGTGGGCTCGTAAGCCCGATCCATCTATCGACAGTCGTTATGCTCCTGAAATTACAAAGCCAAGTACAATTTTGGCTAAAGGCGATGTGATTGAGATTCGAGTTCTCGGCAATGAGTTTTTATCTCCCCGTTTAGATAAAAAAATTACTGAAATGAAAGCCGATCAAAATAAAAAGTTTAAAGGTAAAAATGCGAAACCGTTTGTGATGCCAAACGATTTCCCCAACTTTAAAGAGTATGCCAATATTCAGCTCGATCAAGAGCCGCTCACTCAGGCTTCTCTCATCGCTTTAGATCAACAAACCCAAGAAATTATTTCTCTCGTGGGTGGTTATGAATTCAGCGCGAACAATCAATTGAACCGTGCCATTCAAACCGTTCGTCAAACAGGCTCTTCATTTAAACCGTTCGTTTATTTATCGGCCCTTGATAAAGGTTTTAATCCGGCTTCGATGATTCTTGATGCGCCGATTGTTTTTGAAGAAGAGCAAGAGGTAGAGGGCTCAGACGATAAAGAAGCCATTACAAAACGCTGGAAGCCAACGAATCACTCAAATAAATTTGAAGGCGATATTTTATTTAGAAATGCCCTCATTCAGTCTTTGAACGTTCCGAGTGTTAAGATCATCGAGAAGATTGGCGTTTCTTGGGCGGCCGACTACGCTCGCCGTCTCGGAATTTTTAGTCCACTGAATATGGATTTCACTCTCGCACTTGGCTCATCGAGTGTGACTTTATATGAAATGACCAAAGGTTTTGCTCAAATCGGCAAACTGGGCCGTCGTATTCGCCCGATCATTGTGCATAAAGTTTTGGATAAAGATGGCAAAGTCCTTCTTGAAAATTTAACTCTTGATGATCGCTTCACAAATGAAATGAAGCCTCACGAAGAAGATTTTGAGCTTCGTCGTGAAAATTATCTCGCCTGGCAGGCAGCTCAGCCTGAACCCATTACAAATGCTGACGGAACTGTAACGACTCCCGAGCCAGTGGCAGTGACGCTCCCGCACCCAACGACAGCTTCTGGTGCACCGGCGCGCAATCCTTCAAAAGAACCGCCGATCTTTTTTAAAGATCCAGATCAGTTGATTAAACCGCAAACGGCCTTCGTTTTGACTTCACTTCTTCAAGGTGTGGTTGAAGAGCGAGGCGGCACGGGCGCGGCTGCAAGATCTCTCGGCCGCCCCACAGCTGGTAAAACCGGTACAACGCAAAGTTATTACGACGCCTGGTTCATTGGCTACACAGCCGATATCGCGACTGGAGTGTGGGTTGGATACGATCAAGAAAAATCTTTAGGACGAGGCGAGGTCGGTGGTCGCTCTGCATTACCGATTTGGCTCGAATATATGAAGGCTGCACATAAAGATTTACCGGTACGGGGCTTTTCTACACCTGAAGGTATTATTTTTTCTAGCTTAGATAATGAAACTGGTCGACTTGCCTCTTCTAATTCTAAGGAAGTTGTGAGACAAGCTTTCGAGAGCGGCACGGAGCCGAAAGAGATTCAGGATGATGCATCCTCTTCTCCTTCAACTGAAACGCAAGACTTTTATAAGCAGGATCTGTCTGAGTGAAAGAAATCCATCTTTGGGGCGTCAAACAAAATAATCTCAAGTCGATTGAGGTTAAGATCCCCATTGGTTCATTTACAGTTATTTGCGGGCCCAGCGGCTCGGGCAAAAGCTCTTTAGCTTTTGAGACTCTTTATGCTGAAGGCCAACGTCGTTACATCGAAAGCCTTTCGAATTACACGAAGCAGTTTTTAAATAAAGCTCCGAAGCCAGATATTGAAGGCATATCAAATATTCCGCCCGCCATTTCTCTCGAGCAAAAAAACAGCGTGAAGTCTTCACGCTCAAGCGTCGGCACAACCACTGAGATTGTGGATTACTTGCGGTTGATGTTTGAGAAGCTGGGCAAAGCTTACTGCCCCACTCATAATACTCTACTTGAAAAATTACCACCGTCGGTTGCGACTATTCGCATTTTAGAAAATTTCAAAGGTAAGCGCGGTTATCTTTTAGTGCCCGTTCAGAAAACTTTGTTTTCTGCTCATGGCCGCAAAACATCTGAAAAAGACGATAAAAAATTACTCGCTCTTTTACTGCAAGATGGAATCTTGCGTATTTTTGTTCCGCATAAGCCGTCTCTATCGAAAGCTGATGCGAAGATGGCAACGAAGGTGACAGCAAGAATTAAGGCCGCTTTAAAAGGTAAAGCCGGAAAGAAAGCCGTCGCTGAAGAGATCGACGCAGCAGCAAAAACACCGGCAGTTGCTACGCTCACTGGTGATATTGTCGAACTCACACCGAAGACTCAATTGCCTGATGATGACTTCTATATTGTTACAGATCGTCTCGCTTTCACCGAAGAAGATCGTGGTCGTATTGCAGATTCAGTCACCCAAGCTTATACGCAATCATTAAAATATAATGCTCACTTGGCTTTTGCTAAAGCTGTTATTCTTACAACCGAAGGTGAGCGATATCTTTTAAGCGAAGAGAATTCATGTCATGTTTGTGGTTATCGCTTTCCTGAAATTCATTCGGCGCTTTTTAGTTTTAACTCGCCGGTTGGAGCTTGCGGCGACTGCAAAGGTTTCGGCAACATTCTAACGATCGATGAAGCGAAAGTCGTACCAGATCCTAAACTCTCAGTCGCTCAAGGCGCCATCAAGCCCTTCGCTATGCCCAGCGCCGCGAAAGACAAGAAGCATCTTTTTAATTTCTGCAAAAAACTCGGAATCGACCTTCACACTCCTTGGGAAAGACTTCCAAAGAAACATCGCGATCTTTTATGGCGCGGTAACGATGACTTCTGGGGCGTGCTTGGATTATTTGAATATTTAGAGACAAAGAAATATAAAATGCACGTTCGCGTGTTCTTGTCTCGTCACAAAAGCCCAACCCTATGCCCGACCTGCAAAGGCTCTCGCTTAAAACCCGAAGCCCTGCAAGTGAAGGTAGTGGGACGCTCTATAGCGGAGTACTGCGCCTTTACGGTTCTAGACTTGCTCGAGATTTTCAAGAAAATGAAACTCACTGAGTATGAAAAAGAAGTGAGTGCCGAACCTTACCGCCAAACAGTTTCTCGCCTGCAGTTCTTAGCTGATGTGGGCGTAGGTTACTTAACTCTCGATCGTCCAACAAAAACTTTATCTGGCGGAGAGTTTCAGCGCCTGAACTTATCGAACCAACTCGGCGTTGGGCTTTCACAAACTTTGTACGTCTTAGATGAACCTACAATTGGTTTGCATCCACGTGATAACGATCGCCTGATTTTAGTTCTTCATGCGCTCAATCAACTGGGCAATACTCTTGTAGTTGTGGAGCATGACCAAGACGTGATCAAGAATGCCTCTCACATTATTGAAATGGGCCCAGGTTCAGGTCGCGGCGGCGGCGAAGTGATGTTCTCTGGCGATTTAAAATCTTTCTACGACAATGATGATTCAATTACGGTTCCGTTCTTAACGGGTATTGAAGGTACGAAAAGTATAAATACAACTCGTGAGCCTCGTCATGTGAATATTAGAAACTATCGCTATACACTCGAGCTCAATGGGTGCCGTGGTAATAATCTGAAAAATATTGACGTGAAGATACCGCTCCACCGTGTTGTGACAGTGACGGGCGTGAGTGGATCAGGCAAATCAACACTGATCAGTGACACTCTCTACCCGATTCTTGCTCGTCATTTAAATATTGAGTTTTTACCGGCACATGTGTGCGATTCGGTGAAGGGCCTTGATCATGTACGCAACGTACTCTTTGTCGATCAAACGCCAATCGGTACAACCGCGAGAAGTAATCCCGTTACTTACATGAAGATCTACGATGCCATCCGCAATGTGATGTCATCAACGGAAGATGCAAAAGCCGCTGGCTACGATGCTGGTGACTTCAGTTTGAACGTTGACGGTGGACGTTGCCCCGTTTGTCGTGGCCTCGGTGTTGAAATTATCGACATGATGTTTATGGATGATATTGAGATTCCTTGCGACACTTGCGACGGCAAGAAGTTTCGCCCAGAGATTCTTGAAATCAAATACCGAGACAAAAATATCACTGAAATATTGAATATGACTGTTTCTGAAGCCATGGATTTTTTTGTGGCTTACCCGAATATACGCAGGCCGCTTTCGCTTTTGCGCGAAGTGGGTCTTGATTATATTTCGCTTGGACAGTCGGCACGCACATTGAGTGGTGGCGAAAGTCAGCGTCTGAAAATCGCTCGTGAGTTCAATTCGACCAATCAAAAAGCCACTCTCTACATATTAGATGAGCCAACAACAGGTCTTCACTTCAGAGAAGTTCAGCTTTTAATGAGAGTTTTAAACCGTTTAGTCGATGCCGGCGGTAGTGTTCTGTTAATTGAACACAATATGGATGTGATCAGAAGTTCAGACTACATTATCGACTTAGGTCCTGAAGCTGGCGCAGGCGGCGGAACAATCGTCGCCGCAGGCACTCCAGAAGAAATAAAAAATAATCCAAAAAGCCTAACGGGCAAATATATTTAGAAACACGTCGGGTCAGCTAGGCCTGTTCATTGAAAGCTATGAACCGACAGTCGCATAACACATACAGACGACGGTCGCTATACCGCCCCAGCGGGAGGGGGGGCCCGGGCCGGTTATAGGACCGGGGGGGGAT
>CAYHVK010000010.1:5444-146190 GCA_964360255.1 uncultured Pseudobdellovibrionaceae bacterium
ACGTTCGATATCCGGCACGAGCGATAGGTGGTGCCCGTGCCGGATATCGAACGTCGTCTGTATGCATAAATCTCAAGTGCTCTCATGCGGCCGCTTTGTTTCACATCAGACTCACGTCTGCTCCGCTTTGTCTCAATCTGAGACAGCGTCAAACTTTTTCACACATTTTCAGATTTCGCTTTAAGTCTGTCGAAACTTTTGACGATAGATTTGCTGTGAACAGGACTGTCGAAGGTTTTGTTTACACTTTCAAAGGAGTATTCATGATTAATTGGGATGAATTCGAGCACATACACGTGATTCGCAAACTCAAACACATTCTCCACTCATGGTGGAACATTGACATCGCATTCACTGATGAACGCGGTCAATTGCGTGGCCAAGATGCTACGGCAGCTAACTACTCTAACCCAGCTTGCCAACTTTTGTTCGCAAAAGAAGCCGCAACAAACTCTCTGACTGAGTTAGTAGTTAAGACGATCGAAGATCTTCGCATCTCAAATAACCGTTACTCAATTAAAAAATGGGATGCAGTTGGTTTCGACGTAGCGGTGATTCCGATCACTATTGAAAATGAATTTATGGGCACAGTTGTGGCACTCGGTTTCTTAAAAGACAACTCAACGCCAAACCGCTTGAACGAAGTTCGTGAGCGCTTAGCCGCTTTCGGCGCTAGCAACGAGACCATCGGTGCAGCTCTTCCACGTATTAAAGCTATCGACGATGTAGATCGTGAACATTTCTTAGAACTCGTTGAACTCGTAGCTCAAGAAGTTGTGACTCTTCACTTAGAGATCACTTCACGTGAGAACCGCATTAAAGAATTAAACAAAGAGCTCGGCAGTCGTTATAAATACGACAACATGATTGGTAAATCTAAGCCAATGCAAGATCTCTACTCATTACTTGATAAAATTAAGTCAGCTGATTCAACAGTGCTTGTTCAGGGTGAGAACGGTACAGGTAAAGAATTGATCGCTCGCGCGATTCACTACAATTCTATGCGTAAAGACAAACCATTTATTATTCAAAACTGCTCGGCCTTCAATGATAACCTTTTGGAGTCTGAATTATTCGGTCACGTTAAAGGCTCATTCACGGGAGCTGTAAAAGACAAACGTGGTCTTTTCGATATGGCAGATAAAGGTACGTTCTTCTTGGATGAGATCGGTGATACGTCACCACAAATGCAAGTCAAACTCCTTCGCGTTCTTCAAGAAGGAACATTCACTCCGGTGGGTTCAGTTGAACCTAAGCGAGTGAACGTACGTGTATTAGCTGCAACAAACAAAAATCTTAAAGAGATGGTTGAGAACGGTACATTCCGTGAAGACTTATATTATCGCTTAAACGTAATTAATCTTTTCGTTCCACCACTACGTGAGCGCAAAGAAGATATTCCGTTACTTGTAGACTTTTTCTTAGCTAAAACTGCCGAACAACACGGTAAAAAATTGCTTGTTAAGCGCGCCCTTGAAAAACTCTACGATTACGCATGGCCGGGTAACGTACGTGAACTTCAGAACGAGATCGAAAGACTTGTGGTGATTTCAGGTACAGAAACTAAGCTTATGGCCGAGATGCTTTCGCCTAAGATTCTTGAGTCGAGCGATAAGAGTAAAATTCAAGGTAGCCGTATCCACGGTAAGTTGAAAGATGCACTTGAAGAACTCGAGCGCGAACTCATCCGCGAAGGTCTTCGCCGCACAGGTTGGAATAAATCTAAGCTCGCAAAAGAGCTTGGCATCAGCCGCGCCGGTTTGATCATGAAGGTAGAAAAGTACGGCCTCGATAAGCGCAAGATGTTAAAATAGAGAAGAGAAGGTACCTGATTAGAATTTAGAAATGTTCGAGGGCTTAAAACGCAAACGGACAAAAAAGCCCAAGCTTAAAACGCTTGGGCTTTTTATTTTTAGAAATAAAATGAAGCTTTTAACGAAGCCTTTTCGTTATCCAGAACTTTGCCGACTTCGGCTCCTAAGCGGAAAAATAAAAGATTCAAATTAAGACCGGCCTGAACCATCATACCTGTCACTTCTTCTTCTGAACTGCCTGATGAAGTATATGACGGATCGAACACTGAGCCTTGGCTACTTGAAAGTTTGCCCTTCGCTTTGACTGAGCCAATATTGAAATAAGGCTCAAGTACGACAAATTTCTTGCTCACTTGAAATAGTAAGCCCGTTACACTTTGTTCGTAATCAACGCTGGCATTTTGTGAAGAAATGGTTTGGCTCCAGCTCACTTCTGAAGAAGCGGCGTGAAGTTTAACCGCCATTTCAACCGGCATCTCCCAAAGATCTGTTGGAGTCCACTTCACAGCGAAAGAACCAGTTTTGAATTCCACATCTGAGTTTTTGATTTCAGGTAAGAAATTAATTTCTCCTGTGATTCCAAAAGGAAATGTCACGGCCCCAAATAGTGCTGCATGGGGAAGAGTATCAAATTCTGAACTGGCATCGATCTCTTTAGAGAGCTTATCGATTGAGTCTGATTTCGATCCGCCGGCAATTAAACCCACCTCGAATCCGAAGATGGTGCCGAGGCTTGAAGCTCCTGAAACAGCCACGTGCGAGTAGCCTGCACCGAATTCTTCGATGATGTCTTTGAACTCGCTTTCGCTGATATTGCCAAAACTGATGTCGGCCGCATTGGCCATAGAGAATGAGAATAATGCTGATAAAATCGCTAAAACTAATACCCGTATACGCATTTAATGCCCCCGTTTGAGCTGAAAGTAATGGATTATCATTGTCTTATATATCGTGAGCGACACATTCAGCGTTGTCATCGTTAGGATTTCATTTAAGACCCTGATGAAGGTCTGGTTTTCAGGGCCCCCGTCTAGATATTTAGCCCCGCCTTGATAGCCTTTAGATATCAGACATTTAGGATTGGTCTTTATTCTAGCGGGACTACTTGGTGGGGTCGGCATAAAACCGGCACAGGGAGCGACATTCCCGAAAAGCGGTTGTGATCAAGTTCTTTATAAAAAACTCTATACGGTTTGTTATTCAAAAAAACATCGCCAGGCTTTTTGGACTTCCCACGATCTGACTCTTGAGAGTATTTCGGGCACTGCTCAACGAACGGATAGATTCAAGGCAGATCCAGATCTGGATGATCCCGTACTCCCTACTGATTACACACGCTCCGGATACGATCGTGGTCATCTAGTACCTGCTGGTGATATGAAACTGAATGGGCAAGCTATGGCTGATAGCTTCTTTATGAGTAATATGTCACCGCAGGTTCCGCAAATGAATCGCGGTCTCTGGAGCAGTTTAGAAAACACCTTACGTAAATGGGTGAAGCAGTTTGGTGATGCTTGGGTGATTACGGCTCCTGTTTTATATAAGGGCCTACAAAAGCTTCCAAGCGGGGTTAGTATACCTACGCAGTACTACAAGATTGTGTATGTACCGAGCCAGAAGATGATGGCGGCATTTTTGGTTCCGAATATCAATACCACGGGCCATAACTTTTGGGATTACGTAACCTCGGTGGATAAAATCGAAGTTCTCACAGGCTTCGACTTCTACCACGAGCTCGACGATGCATTAGAGAAAAAGCTCGAGAAGCAGGTGGCCGCGCCTTCAAAGTGGTCAATTTATTAAAAACACTAGGAAATCACTGTCTAAAAATCTGACAGCGTACGAAATTAATTCGTATTTCTTTTTTTCTCGACTGCTTACAATTTCGGATCATTAGAGCTCGCCATCTGTAATATAAGTGCTACACGAGTCGGCACGCAGATTGCCTATAGTAGTTTTATGAACAAACTAAGCAACGAACCAAATTCAACACTGGAAGCATCTTCGGCTGTACAAAGCACCGTAGAAAAACTCGCGCAATTAGTATTGCGTCAATATGGTTGTGAGATCAGTTATCTAGAACTGAATACGCTCCCTTTATCTTTGCGTAAGTCGCTGGCTAATAATAAGCCCGTTACGCTTGAAGAGAATGTCTATCTCCCGATCTTAACCGAAACGACTCTTCAAGGCGTCGTTACTATTAAGCACGGTTATGATTTAAGTGAGAAAGTGATCAGCTACTTGCACTCTGTATCACAGGTCTTATTAGAATCAGCTCTTATTAGTAGCTTACAAATCGAGAAGATCGAAGCGCTAGAAAAGCAAATGGCTGCCGCGACTGAATCTCAAGCCAAGGTAACGCCGATGAGTCATTTTCGCGATAATCAATTCACAATTCATGGTACGCCGAAAAGCGATTACCAAGATGAATTCGATTTTGCCTGCCTGATTGAATCTGAAACTTCTTTTGATATTTTCAAAATGGCTTTAGAAATTCACCAAGCTGCAGCTCGCATGGTTTTCTTATCATTCCGCGACCTTGAAGCTGGAATTGAAAAAACAGTGGCTGGTTTAAATAAACTTGGCCGCGTGACTATTTTCATCGAAGACATCAAACAGCTTTCTTTAGAACAACAAGCTGACTTACTTAAATTCTTAACTCAAAGAATTTCAAAAGAGTCTCCGCAAATTGTTGTTGGAACTACAGCTCCTTACAGCGATCTCAAAAATGATTCTCAAGTAAATCAAGAGTTCTTAAAAAAGATCACCGTGGGTTATTTGCATCTCACCCAACCTTTCGCGACTTACAAAAAAGAAAATCTTTTGAATTTCTTCTTTGAAGGTTTATCTGGACGTACACGTTTGAACTCGATCAACGCCGCATTCGAGCAGATCGGTAACTCGACGAATGGTGAGAACTTAACGGCTCTTGAGAAGTTGATTGATTACCTTGGTCCAAAGCCGCCAACACATTAGGCCTTGATATTATCTTAAGTGGGCGCCATCATTAACTAATATGGTGATTCCACAGTTTGTAAAACAAGAGCTGAGCTCTGATATTTTAAAGTTCATTAATACGTCGTTGAACGCCAATGAAGTTGAAGTGATTCAGCTTGCTGGCGATGCGAGCTCACGCCGTTACTTTCGCGTCGTTCACAACAATCAGTCTTATGTGCTGATGGTGTGGGAGCCTTTTGAAGACAATGGTAGATATCCGTTCTTAAATGTTCTTGAGCATTTTAAAAAGCATGGCGTGAATGTTCCGGATGTTATTGCGAAGGCGCCGAAACTGGGCGTTGTGCTTCTTGAAGATCTTGGCGATCTCACTTTAGAGAGAAAATTCTGGGAGAACCAAAACCAGAAAGCCGCAGTCGATTATTATAAACAAGCTATTGATGAAATTTTAAAAATCCACTACCCGGCGACACGTGATTCAGCCAGTAACTGCGTCGCCTTCTCAGTTTTCTTCAACACAGAAAAACTTCTCTGGGAGATGAACTACGGCCGCGAGCACTTACTCGATAAGCTCACACGTACGCCAATGACTCCGACCGAGCGCAAGTCGCTGGATTCAATATTTTTTAATATTTGCGATACCCTCGATAAAGAAGAGAAGTTCATCTGTCACCGGGATTACCACTCCCGCAACTTGATGCTGAAGTTCGGTAAGATGCGCGTCATCGACTTTCAAGATGCTCGTATGGGAGCCGTTCAATACGATCTTGTCTCTTTGGTGCATGATTCTTACGTCGACATGAATGATGAGACTCGCAATGAAATTTTAGATTACTATTTAGGCCAAGCTAAAGATTTAAATGGCCGCGCTTTTTCGAGAGATCAGTTTTTTGAAACCTTTCGGTTACAAATGATTCAAAGATGTTTTAAAGCTTGCGGTAGTTTTGCCAGCTTCTACAACACGCGCGAAGATCAGAGATATTTAAAGTACTTAGAACCCACGATTAAAAAAGTAGCTATGACTTTAGAAGATTTCCCGCAGTATGCTGATTTTCTGAAGATCATTAAGAATAATGGTTTGCTTGAGATGAATTTTTTGAACCCAACTGAACTGTCAAAATGAAAGCGATGATCTTAACAGCAGGCCTAGGGACACGCTTTCGCCCCCACACAGATAAGTTAGCGAAACCCGCTTTGCCGTTTTTAAATATCCCGCTTATGGGCTACTCGCTTTTTCATCTTGAGAGTTTAGGAATAAAAGATTTGGTTTTAAATCTCCACCATTTGCCGCAAACAATTCGAGCGGTGGCGGCCCAGTGCACAACCCAAGGTTCGCTGAGCAGTAATTCAAATCCTCCTTATAAAATTCACTTCTCTGATGAAACTTCAATGATTCTTGGTAGCGGCGGTGGACTTCGCCATGCCGAGAAGTTACTTCGCGGCAGTGGTAATTTTGTTGTGAGTAATGGCGACGAAGTTTTATTTTTCAAAAAACCAGAAGTCTTTAAACAGTTCTTCGATGCTCACCTCGCATCAGGGGCGTTAGCCACCCTACTCACAACTGATAACGAAGCCGTTGGTGTGAGCCTCAATGGTTTAAGAGTGAATGCCTCGAGCGATATTACAGAATTCAGTATTCGCGAAAAAGGTCTCGCACATTTCACTGGCGTCTTTGCCTTCTCAGATAAGGTTTTTGATTTCATGCCTAAAAGCGGCGACTTTCATATTTTCAAAGATGTGTTAGCGGCTGCAGTTAAGCGTGGTGAAAAGGTCAAGGCCCATCACATCCCAGATATGTTGTGGCTCGAGACCGGAGATGAAAAGCAGTACCTCACGTCGACCGGCGAGGCTCTTAGGCATTGGAATGAGGGTTCACCCTATGCCGCCCAAATGAAGGCGGTTTTTGAGCGTTACAAGCAGCAGCCTGTGCGCTCAGCCGATGGATTATGGTTAGGCCCAGGCGCTCAATTTGATGGAGCGTTAACCAGCAACACTGTTGTCTTAATCGGCGCCAATACAGTTGTGCGCTCTGGCGTAGAAATCAAAGATTTCGGAGTCGTTGGTTTTGATAGCATCATCGATAACGGAGTCATCGAACGCTCGGTCGTAGCCCCCACTCTGCATCTGCATGAAATGGTGACTTTAAGAAATCAATTGGTGCTGTAGATTAATTCTCAACGAAGGTCTTTTCGCGGGTCTTAATTTCGTAACGATTACGAATCATATCAAAGATATTGTTCACACTAGCGCCGTATGGCTGACCGTCGATCGTTTTAACCAAACCCGCAGTCTTCGGCGCATTCGGTTTTTCTTTTTCACCGAAGAGGCTTGAGTAATCTGTAGCAGGCAAATCGAACCTTGCAGGAGAGCGCGAACCGCCGCTGCCTCCACCGCCGCCGCCGATTGAGTTGTTCATTGCGATATTGGCGTACTTAGATTGATTCTTTTTTATAGCAGCATCAATTTCGTCAATTTGATCTACTGAGATCAAGCCAGCATCAGCCATCGCCTTGCCTGAGCCAAGACTGCTTAGTGCTTTTGTACCTTTTGGTGTAGATACAGTGCCTTTGTCGACATCCACTCCTAATTTAGCTAGGTCTTTTTTTAACGCATTATTCTTACTGTCAACAAAAGCAAGTTTGTCATCAAGCTGACCGCCGGTCATACCATTACCAAGATCTAAATTTTCCCAATCAGCTGAACCACTGGGCGCGTTGCTAAAAGCCTGCGCGGCACTTTTACTGCTTTTTGATGTCAATAAATCAAGACCTGCCTGTGCTACCGAAAGTCCACCCATCACACAAAGAGGAATAGACGGTGGCGTTGTTGCCTTACAGGCAGTGTAAAGCATCGCGCCAGTAGCAACGTTCATCCCGGCAGTTAATACCGATTGTGCGGCAGAGCTACCAGCATTCCCTTGCCCAGAATCCTGAGCATGAGTCGGTATAGCTAATGCGAACGTAAATAGAAAAGCTAAAAGCTTCATCATAGTTTAGTTTCTCGGTTTAGAGTTTTTTCTTAAAGTTTCGCAGTCAAATAATCCATCTCTTAAACACACTTGTAAAAAACGGTTCGTAATATTAGTAAAAATATTGCCATGAACAGCGCCAATCTCTGGAGTCGCTGATGCTAAGCCCGCAAGCTTACGCTTCGGATCTAACTTACCGCCCGGTAAAAAATCTCTCGGGTTAAATGGTTTACCTTTTTCACTGGCCGGAGCACGCCCAGCTTCTGCCGAGTAACCACCGCCACCTAAACTTGATCTCATATATGGATTTGTGTAACCACTACGGCTTGCAGCTCCGCCCATGATGTTAGTGTTAAGGCCACCTTCACCGCCGCCGCCGGACCCACCTTCTCCACCGCCAGCAGTACTGCCACCGCCGCCGCCCGGGATACCGCCGCCGCCAGCAGAACCTACTTTTGCTGAGTTCGCTGCCGCTGCAATATTGGGATCATTTAAACTTTGTGGATCTTCAAACTCATCGATTGAGCCTGTACCTAATTTATCTAATGAGCCATTAGCAAGACCGTCTGTGCCGGTTCCGCTACCGAAGCCCGATGTACCTAAACCAAGAAGCTGCGCGCACACAGGATCATTCGCTGCATTCGCACGATTACACTGGTTTTGACAAACAGGGTTCGCTGCATTCGTTGGGTCTGAGCAGTTTACGTTGAAAGCGTTGTTTGAGTTATTGGCCGCTGTGTCTGTTGTGTTCGCTGCCTTTTTGCAAAGACCGGCGACTTTGGCTGCGTACATGCTTGCGATAGCTTGGGATTGTTGTTCGACGGCTCTGCCGCCGTAGGTGTCGCATTGGTTAGCCGAATCTGCGATTTTATCGAGACGAGAAACTAAGTTCGACTGCGCTCTTCGTCGCTTTGAATCTAAACAAGATCTTTCATAATTCGCAGCTTTACCTGTGCCATCGCACTCGTATGCTCCCTCGAGTTCGTTGTCGGCAATAACACAACCACCCGATTGGGATTGGCAAGAGCTCGACATTTCTTCGGCCTCTCTAACAATCGATCCACATGTTGAGTTACATTGATTTATTTTAGATGAACATTTAAAAGCTAACGCTGTATTAATCGCTGCCATACCAGTCGAAATAGTACCAAGGGTACCGCAAGAACCAGAGATACTAGCCATGCTTGTAGCTGTACCGGCTGCGACCTGAAGCGCCATTAGAACTCCAGAATGCTGACCACCGCTCTCTCCCGTTAAACAAGACATAGGATTTTCACAGCATTGAGCTGTCTCTTTTAGTTTTGCCTTGCATTGTCTTAGCTTGGATTCGAGAGTTGTAACTCGAGATTCTGCACCAGTACTTCCGATTGTTTGTGTTGGCATACCTGATGGTGGTGGCGTGCTTGTAAATGTATTACTCGCGGGAGCACTGTTGTCACCTGCTGGTATAAGTGTTCCACCGTTACCTACTGATTCAGGATTGGTAGCTGGTTGTCCATCTGACGTATAACCAGATAAATCAATCGGCTGCAATTCGAGGCTAACTGGTGTAATCTCAATCGGCCTAGACTCATCTATTACGGATATCGGCGCATGCTCATAATTAGAGGGCCTATGTTTACAGTTTCCCTGAGCATCCGTGTAGCCGCTTGAGCAAACAACTATCTCATCATTATCTGCATAAAGAGTTGTTGAGTAAGGTAAGAGAACGAATAATATAGAGGAAAAGGCAAATCTTTTCATACATATTTTATCGGCATGAATAAGGTATCACTTTAGGACAAAAGGCTAATCAGGCCATACAAATGTATTATAATGAGACGGTTATGGTGCTTTGGCTGTATCTAAAATCAACTGAGCCATATCCTTATCAAAAAGTAAAAAATAATTAAAATTTTCAGTCTTAGAAAAGACAAAATCATTTCTTTTTTCAGGGTCATACGAACCCATATGAATTCCAACAACTTTGTTGCCTTCAAAAACTGCGCCTCCAGAAGAGCCGTGATTTGAAGCGTAGTCTGAAACTACGATATTTTCTGGCTTAGAGATCGTGAACCCTTCGCCTCTAACCCTTTTAAAGAATTCAGCATCTGATGGTAATTCATGAATATTGCCAGAGGTTCTACGCACTACATTTTTTTTAATTTTAACATCGCTGTGATAAGAAATTAAATCAACTGTCACATTCCAACTGCTTGGGAATCCAACAGGTGGCGTATTAATATTTAGTTTAACGCCATTTAGTTTCGGATCAATTGGCCTAACCAATTTTACGGCACCATAATCTAATGATGGATCACCACAATTTTTACTGAGTTGCCATGGCGATTTCAAATACTTTACCGGGATGACATCTAATAAATGGCCATCCTTTAACAATATAAATCTGCAGTCTGACACATTCTCTTGAGTGCACGTTTTTCTATCGATAAAAAGATGTGCATCAGTAAAAATAGTATCCTGCCCGCCCAGCACCATGCCCGAACCTCGAAAACGAAACTCCCCATTCACCTTACATTCAAATCCACCGACGGCTGAGTATTTTGAATATTCTGATGGTGGAATAAATGCAGACTTGTCATCTCGACGGTCTGGTCCGAAAACCTTCGCTCGATACATTCTGGCCTTATTATCACAGCTATTTTGCGTACGATTGGCACTACGAATTGCCGGGCTTTGCATACAATTTCCAGCTACACATGTACGCGTGCCATCATCCCCATAAATATATTGTGGCTTCTCATCTTCATACTGAAAAATAACAGCTTTCTGAAATGACGGTTGACCCGCAGCACATGCTACTTCTGCCATCGCAGAATCTAAACCCACTCTCTGAAAATTCATTGTTTCACTCTGAGGCTCGCGAAATTGTAATTGTGCATGAGACAAAGAACACAATAGTGCCGTAGCTACAAAAATGCAAAAGCGTATAGCAATAGAACAATTAAACTGGGGTTGTTTTTTAAAACATTTCATTTTCATAATCATAGAAGCCAATACCATGCCAACTGCTATATCGGAATAACACTGAAAAATATTGTATTTTTAGGCTTTTACAGACCTTTTGCGAGCCTAATTTGGGCTAAATTTACCAAAAGTGTGTAAAGATTAGACAAATTATTTCGCTAAATTTTAGATAGGCAACCTTAAGCACTTTAGTACCCCTTTCGGGTCTTGAACTAAAATTAATAGATCCTCCCCAAAGTTTTAAGCATTCATGCGCATGCGATGTGCCATCTCAACTGCTTGCAAGATTTCAGTATTTAATTGTTCATGTCTTCTATATATGTACGTAGAAACATATCAATATCAGGAACTAATTTAAATTAGACACTGTGCGGATAGTGCCGAAGTAGTGTATTATGATTAAGTGATAATAGAGATTGCGGGCTCCATTTTCTGATTGAGAACTACGCACCGAAAAGAGAGGCGACTTTATGAAGAAAACTTACGTTAAATCACTAAAAGAATATGAGGGCGAAGCAGAATTCGATTCTAAAAAGATTTTAGCAGCCATGAAACGCCACAAAAATACTCGAAAAAAGCCGACCAGTGTGGCCCTTGATACCTCAACAATTCAAGAACTGAAGAAGTTAGCGGATAAACAAGGCATCCCCTACCAAGTACTCATGCGCGTTTTTATTCTGGATGGTCTTGAGCGCTTTAAGAAGGTCGGCTAATTCAATTTACCTCAGTTGCCCCGAGGTTACCGAAATCTTTCGCACTCCAGCCCCCAAAGAAACGGGGGCTGAGACCCCGCTCCCCCAATTTCCCCCCTAGACAACCCCCCGGGGGGACAGGATACACCTATTAACCAAACTAGGTGCCTAAGTTTTCAGGTACCTCTCACAGGGGGCTTTATGCCAACAACTTCAGAAGGTCCGATTAGTAAGTTCATCAATCACCACTACCGACATTTTAACTCTGCAACACTAAAAGACGCCGCTACGGCCTACAATGTTCACCTCGAAAAAGGTGGCAAGATGATGGTCACTCTCGCTGGCGCCATGTCGTCTGGCGAATTAGGTCTCTCTCTTGCCGAAATGATTAGGCAAAACAAAGTCCATGCTATCTCTTGTACCGGCGCCAACCTTGAAGAAGATGTTTACAACTTAGTGGCTCACACGCACTACGAACGTATTCCGAATTGGCGTGATCTCACGGCTGAAGACGAGCAAGGTCTTCTTGATCGTCATCTCAACCGCGTAACTGATACTTGTATCCCAGAAGCTGAGGCCATTCGCCGTATTGAAAAAGTGATCTTAAATGAGTGGCAAAAAGCTGATAAAGCTGGCCAATCGTTTTTACCTCATGAATTCTTTTATAAAATCTTACTCTCTGGTGCTTTAAAAGAGCATTACGATACAGACCCAAAAAATTCTTGGTTGCTTGCGGCCGCAGAAAAAAATCTGCCAATGGTCGTACCGGGATGGGAAGACTCAACAACAGGCAACATCTTCGCCTCTCACTGCATGAAGGGCACAATCAAAAACCCTCGTACAATGAAATCAGGCATTGAGTACATGACTTCACTGGCCGAGTGGTACATCGCGACTTCTAAAGGCGCTGACATTGGTTTCTTTCAAATCGGTGGCGGTATTGCTGGTGATTTCCCGATCTGCGTAGTGCCTATGCTCTATCAAGATATGGAGATGACAGACGTAAAATGCTGGAAGTATTTCTGCCAGATCTCTGATTCTACAACTTCGTATGGCTCATATTCAGGCGCAGTACCAAATGAGAAAATCACTTGGGGTAAACTTGAAGTCGACACTCCACGCTTTATTGTAGAATCGGATGCGACGATTGTGGCTCCGCTGATGTTCGCTTATATTTTGGGGTGGTAAAAACTGTGCCCGGTTACTAATCGGTGCGGCAACGCAGCACCGATTAGTAACCGGGCACCTTTTATTCAGGCGGGGGATTTAAAATTCCGCCTGTTTGGCCGACTCCGCCAAGCGGTAAATCTTGGGCTCTTAGATATTCGCCAGAAACAATTTTAACTGAGTAACCCGTGCGACCACCGGCAATACATGAGCCCGGTACCTTCACACTAAATTCATCATCAAACTGACCACACTGGCCAAAACGGTTCATATTAATTTGCTCTTGAACCTCGAATGAATCGCCATGCACCCAATCTGTCAGCAAGTGCTGACGATCACGTATATACCAATAGGCTTGAGGAGTAATTCGTGGACCGATAGCTCCGCCAGTACCTAATAAGGTGAGAATTTGTTCTTTTACACTGAAGCGAAGTTTATTCGGCGTGCGAGAGCCTAAGTCTCCGCGAATAGGTACGCCACTTGGAATGCCAAGCTGATTACGAATGGCCTCGAGCTTCGGCATAAAATATTCGCCCCAGTTAGAATCGATAGAATAATAGGTCACATCAAATAAATCTGGGGCAATCGCTGCGGTTTCAACATCTCTAATAAAACCACCGGTCGGAACTGTCGGATCATTTGCCAGAATATCATTGGCTGAACCATCCCCAATATCCATGATCTCTGCGTAGTCTGAGAACTTACCACGCAAAGAACCCACTGCTGGAATTGCGGCATGAGCAGCAAAAGATCTCAAACCAACCGTATCGCCCGGAAAGCGACTGTAGTTAGGTAAAATATCAGAGGAGTTCGCTACCGAAGATGCATTCTGCGCCAGTGGTGGCACAAGCGCATCTACTTTTGTGCCCGTTGAACTTGGTGAACCCTTAGGCCATTGCGATGAATACCACGGGCCAATTTTGCCGCCGAACGGTTGCGCATAAGCTATGGCTTCAAAAGTAATAGCGCCGCCGAAGGGCCAAAAAATTTGGCGTGGCTGCGAGCGGCCGCGAACAGCAGTGTAAACCATCATCCACGGGTTTTTCTCAAAACCCAATGAGAGTTGATTTATATCGCCTGGTGGAGGACCCGCAACCAGCTCTTCAAGTTGTGGTAATATCGGACCGAGGCCCCCTGTCTTTTTCGGAAGTTCATTGGCTTGCTTGATCTGCGTATCACACGAACTATTTCCACTACCACCAAAAATATCTGAATATAAGAGGGAGGTAAAAATAGGAATCTCGTTAAGCCAATCTTCGGGGCGCTTACCCTCAAGCGAGTTAAATATATTAATATTTTTACCGTTATTATTCTCAAACGTTAAATTTTTTTCGAATGTTTTTTTAGCCCCATCACCAACTAGGCCACCATCAAGATCTACCATTGCAGAAAAAGGCCGCGCCATATTTGTTGCTATTGCTTTAATAATGATTTTACGATTGGCCTGATCTCGGCGAAAGGCTCCAAGAGAAGCTGCGGCCATATAATAATTGTACGAACCGTAGTCTTCGCAGATATTCCCAATCTGTCTAATAAATTGGCGAACGCGAATAGCGAATAAAATATTGATCGGGTTGAATGCTGCGACAACTGGCGGCACACTAATTTTAGGAACTCTAAAGTTCTGCACGCGACAAGCATTCTCATTGGCAGATCCCCGCCCCACTTCAGCAAAAAGCGGATTGTACGACATACACAAAGTCGGCGTGGCCTCATATACCGTTTCGCTATTACCACCACGTTTTGTCGGGTGATCATCACGCCCCGCACTCCCTAAAACATTGTAGCGCCATGCGAGAAGTTTAAAAGACTGACGAATTTGATAATTCTGATGAGCAATAGCGTTTAACTGCTCCGCTTGTTTTTGTGCGGCATAGTAGGCGGCCAAATCTACGGCATTTTGCAGATTTATTTTATCATGCACCACAAGACCAATGTTTATGGCCATAGCAAAAGCTACGAATAGCACTTGAAAAATTAAAGCCACAAAAATCGCCATCTGGCCGTTGTGGTTTTTCAAACGTGCGGTTATCATTTTTAGATGCAAAAAAATAAACAAAGTTTTCCTCAATTTAATAACAACTCCCTTAAATCTATCAAAACATTGTTCGTGCTGTTAGCCGCAATGATTTCCCTCTCTGTGTTCAGTCAGAAGGTCGAGGCCGAAGTCCTCTTCGAGGGTTATTACAAAGTTACGCTCTCAGGAGTGCACGCCGGCTACATCGTTCAGCGCTATGAGCTCGATGCCGCTAAAAAGACTTTTACCGGAATGTCTTACGCCTATATTCGTCTGAACGAAGATGGCAAACAGTTCTTAACCGAAAGTCTAGTTGCCAAGTCAGACGATACTTTTCACCCGCTTTCGTATCAATTCTCTGGCCTCATGACAGAGAAAGATCCGAATACTGAGAAAATAAAAAATAAAATCACTAGTATTGATGCGACTTTTAAAAAAGTCGGCAATAAAACTCGAGGGACTCTGAAGGGCCTCAAAGATGGCAAGAATTTTACCAATACTGTGAGTTTCGATCGCGGCGTGTTCTTATCGAATTTCCTTCTTTATCTCTGGCTGCAAAAAGGTTTCAAGGTTGGCTTCGGTACGGGCTTTAATGCTTTCGCTGAAGAATCTGGCGAAGTGGCGCAAGGTAAATACAAAATCGAAAAAGAAGCGAAAGTAAACGGCGTCGACGCCTTCAAAATCAATTGGTCTTTCAAAGGAATGGATTCCGTTTCCTTTATTTCAGTCACCGGCCAAGCCCTCTCAACTGAATCACCAGCACAAGGCGTAATTCAAGAACTTGTGAGCTCTAAAGATGCTGCGGTCGGTTCGCTCCCATTTGCCGATAAAAGCGTAAAAGCACTCTTTGGGGGAATACCAGAAGGCAAAAAGAACACCCTTGCAGATAATGCATCTAAGCCCGCACCTAAAGTCGCGCCTCATATGCAACCATCAACTGATGAGGCAAACCCAGGTGTAAAGGTAAAGCCACCTACGACGCCCCCGCCCAGCGAAAGCAGCGAAACCAACCAATAGGACTTTTCAAGCCTCAAGACCGAAAGTATATTGATCTTATGGATAAAAAAGACATTCAACAAATTCTAAAAAAAAATCTTTCTTTCTTAAAATCTGAATATGGCGTTGAAGCACTTTTTCTTTTTGGGTCTTACGCTCGCAACACCGAGAAGAAAAAAAGTGACATAGATTTACTGGTTGAGTTCAGTACAGATATAGATCTGTTTTCATTTATTGCTTTAAAAGAATATTTACAGGGTTTATTAAAAAAAAAGGTTGATCTAGTTACTAGAGACGCAATTAAACCCGCAATGATTTCAAATATTGAGCGAGATCTCGTACGTGTCGCATAGGTCTTGGAAGTTCCGTCTTTACGATATATTAGAATCGATAGATAAAATTAATCTTTTTTGTATTGATTTGAATTCGGATGGTGATCTGAAGAATGAAGTCGTCATCTTTGATGCTTGCGTAAGAAATTTAGAGATTATTGGCGAGGCTAGTCACAAAATACCAAACGAAATCAAAAAAGCTTATCCGCAAGTTCCTTGGCGTGAAATTAAAGGCATGCGTAATATTCTAGCCCATGAATATTTCGGCGTGAGCACCCCTATAATTTGGAAAACTATTAAGACGCGCCTGCCAGCACTAAAATCGGACATTGAAAGTATAATTAAGAAATATGAATATCCGAATCATCCCTGGAGAGTCTGCCCCGTTGGCGAGTATTATGTCAGCGGAAGCGAGGTCGACGCCCACCCTCGCCTCAATCACTTTGTTAAAGAACATCCTCGGCGTTCACACTGCCGACAAAGCAAAAATCTGACGGCAAATGTCCTAAATGGCTCTGAAATTAAACTTATCGGGCAAGATTTCATTCTACCCAAATTCAAAGATACGGTTTTGAAAGACTATGGTTTTAAGAAATTAGACCACAAATATGATGCCGTGATTGCTGGCTGGACACAGTTTTGGAACGATGTTTTTAATCCAAAATTAAAGTTAGACCCTAATTTTGTAAAAGCTTTAATTGCATCTGAGTCAGGCTTCGACCCAGACCCTTATAAAGGCAATAAAAAGAAAGCAATGGGTATCGGGCAGCTTATGCCGACCACAGTTAAGTCTCTTCAGGGTTTTAAAAATGAACTTCGTGATAATCTTTTTGAATTCAACGATAATGATGTCTTTGATCCTGAAATCAACATTGCCGCTTTAATTAGATGGTTGCATCAAAAACAGTTTCTAGCTTCTAAAAAATTAAAGCGTGACGCCTCTTGGGTAGAGGCTGTCGAAAATTATAAAGGTCAAATGGGTAAAAACAAGACCTCAGATACCTATAAACGCTACATGGGAAAGTTTTTAAATTATATAGATGCCAAATAAAAGCCTCTTTCTTCTATTACTAATTTATCCTGTTTTTGGATCTGCTGCTTTTGATATTCAGCGTCCTTCATTTTTAACAGAAAATGATGTCAAAAAGGCTTACTTTTACAACAGTAAATCAAGGGCACCTGATTTCGCACAAGAATACTGGCTTTGCAGCGAAAGTAAAAAAACAAAAATCATAAATATCTCCTGTTCACCACTAAATGATGACGAGGTGGATGGAACAAAGAGAGGATTTTTATTTATTAATTTAACAATTAATAACAAAAAGCACTTTATAATACCTCGCAATGGCTCTTCACGTCGCGACTGTATTTGTCAGGCCAAGGCTACAAAAAGAATAGTCTCGGCCCCGACTTTTTGCTTTTTGGTACAAGATCAAAATATAAACAGTAGACACTTCTTTCAAAAAGAGACCAATTGGACTTTTGAAAAGGTTAAATCTGACAATGGTGAAGTCAGCTGGGGTCAACTGTGCGAAGAAGGCTTAGAAGCGAAAGCCACAAGTTCTTCGACGCCCCCGCCCAGCGAAAGCAGCGAAACCAACCAATAGGACTTTTCAAGCCCAATAGTTCATGCTGAAATGTAGGGCTATGAAAAAAGAATTCGGCCAGCTGTTTTTTATCGGTCTCGAAGGTACTGAACTCAAAAGCCATGAAGCAGAGTTCATGATTGAAAATAATATTGGCGGCGTTACGCTTTTTGGCCGCAACGTAAAAACTCCCGAGCAAATTCACCGCCTTTGCACTGATCTTTATAATTTAAAATCTAAAATGCCGTCTAAAATGCCTCCATTTATCGCCATCGATATGGAGGGCGGGCGTGTTCACCGCCTGAAAGCTCCGTTCACTCAATGGCCAGCAATAGCAAAAGTGGGCGCCCTTGATTCAACTTCGGTAGCTTTTAAATTTGCCAACTTCATGGGCTCTGAACTCCGCGCCATGGGTATTAATATTGATTTCTCTCCTTGCGTAGATGTTCTCACCAATCCAGATAATGTTTTGATCGGCGACCGCTCGTTCGGCAGCGACCCGGAATTCGTAGCTAAAATGGCTTCGGCCATCGTTCGCGGCTACATCAAATCCGGAATCATTCCCTGCGCGAAACACTTTCCGGGTCACGGTAATACTGTTATCGACAGTCACGAAGATCTACCGGTTGAAGAGGTCGATCTCGCTACAATGCAAGAGCGCGAGCTGATCCCGTTCAAAAAAACTTTCCGTGCTCGCATGGATTTAGTTATGACCGCGCATATTTTATATAAAAAACTCGATGCAAAGTATCCAGCAACACTTTCGCCGACGATCATTCAAAAAATCTTGAAACAAGACTTGAAGTATCGCGGCCTTGTGATTTCAGATGATCTCGGCATGCAGGCTTTAACGAAAAATTATTCTCGCGAAGAAATTCCGGTTCTCGCTCTTCAAGCGGGCTGCGATATTTTGCTTTACTGCAATGAGTTCGACACCCCCGCAGTTGCCTTAGAGGCTGTGAAGCAAGCTTTAGCCGATAAAAAAATTCTCCCGGCCCAGCTTGAAGAAAGTTACGCCAAAATTATCGCTCTCAAAAAAGAATTCGTCGTGAATTGTGAGCCGCTCCCGATGAAAGATGCGAGTCAGTTGATCGGCCACCCTGATCATTTGCGTCTCGCAAAAGCCATTGCTGAGGGCGCGATTCCTGAAGATTTAAAAATGACTTAATTCATAAGCGTTTACGGTACTTGTAAGAAGTACTTAGTCCCTTACAGAAAAGGTCACTTTGGTGACCTTTTTGCTTATGAAATCACTCTTATTTCGCCCCCATACCACCCCCCTCATGGCACAACCTTTGCGATAGATTCATCAACTATCCCGGAGGCTTTATGGAACACAAATCATCCCCAATGCGCACGACACTCTCATTCACACTTTCGATTCTATTTCACGTCTCGTTAGTAGCTGCAGGAGCCGTTGCTGGCGCGTTCTTCGTAAAACAACACCCCCCACAAGCCACAGGTGAGCAAGCGTACGAAGTGACGATCGATCAAACTGAAGTTGCGGCCTCTGAAGTGGCACCCGTAGAAGAAGTAACGCCAACACCAGCTCCGCCAGAGCCGCCTGTTGTTGCAGAAGCCCCAGCGCCGAAGCCTGCACCGGTTGCAAAACCAGTAGCTCAAAAGCCTGCTCCTAAAAAAGCTGTAGTGGCTGCTGCAAAACCTGCGAAGAAAATTGTAGTGATGGATCTCTCAGAGCCTACAACTGAACCACAAGCCGCCATCGAAGTGAATGAAACAATGAACGAACTTGTTGAAGCAACAGACCAATCGCAAGAGCAGATTGCTGCGGTGACAGCTCCATCAGAAGAAACCGTTGTTAAGTCTGAAGATATTAAAGAAGAAGTTGCAGAGCCAGCTCAAGAACTAGCTCCGGCAAAAGAGCAGGAAACTGCTGAAGAAGTGGCTGAGAGAAAAGCTGAAGAGACAGCTTCTACTCAGCCAGAAAAAGCTCTTGAGAAAATCGCCGCTACTGCTGCACCGATAGCCGCTCAGCAAGAAGCGACTCAAGCCAGCGCTCAGAAATCCGGCTCACCAGCTGGGCAAGATGAAGTTCCGGCAACGAAAGAAGCTCCACAGAATTTCTTAACTTTGAAGCAAGCCCCAGGCAACCGTGCTCCTTCATATCCGAAAGAACTTCGTAAACAACAAGTTCAAGGTAAAGGTCAGCTTAAGTATTTCGTGAATAAAGATGGCCGCGTTGGTCAGATGGAACTCACTCAATCAACTGGTTCAGCTGAACTTGATAAGGCCGCGATGGATTCTTTTGCGAATTATAAATTCGTACCAGGCCAAGAAGGCTACACAGTTCATAATTTTGAATTTAGTTTGAAAGGCCCGGCAGAACCAGAGCCGCGCAGATTAAGAACTTCATATAACAAGTAATCGAATATCAATTCGACAAAATAAAAAAGGCGCTGTTAAAGCGCCTTTTTTATTGCTTCAGCTCACATTCAAGTGAACTTCAGAAGTTTCCTGTCCGGAAATCCCGAACGGGTAAGCGAAGCTAGCGCTTGCGCTCACCAGGTACCCTCTACTACTCTCCGAAAAGAGCGGCTTTAGATGGTGTTGAACCGTTGGCGCGTAAGGCACGTTTACGAGGCTTACCCATGTTTGGAAGTTTGCGACGACGACGACGTTCAGTAACTTGTGTTTTAGATGCCATAAATAAACTCCTTCAGAATCTCTCAAAATCTATAAAACGAGGCTTTGGGATTATCAAAGTGGAAGACGGAAGTCAACGCTATGCATTGCCCCTTTGGTGTAATCCTCGTTCTGTTGGTAGCTATAGTCGATTTTAAGTCGCGGACCCGTGAATCCAAACCCTAAAGAGTAGTAATTTCGGTCCTCTAGCTCATTAATCTGGTATCCCATGCGGAGCACCAAAAACGCATCTATGAAACTCTCAATTCCTGCTTTATAGACCCTATCCTGATCAGGATTCAATTGGGTTTGCTGAACCACATCGAAACGAGCCCTGAAGGTTTCCATAAGAATATAGTTAATGCCCACACCCAACTCATCCTTAAGCTGCAAAAGCGCCGGCACATCTTCATCGCGGCCCCGTAAATTTTTGACCACAAAACCCACTGCAAATTTTGGTGATGGATTGTAAAGCGCGCCCATACTGAGTTCTGTCTGACGATACTCATCACCACCAACAACATCTTGGCGATAATGTTCAATACTCAATCCTAGAGCGAGAAATTTATAAACCGGTTTTGCCAAAGAAACTTGTGCATACACTTCATCGAGAGTGGGCAGCACATCGAATGTGCGGCGACGTTTAAAAAATCCAACTCCGCCCGCGACACCCGAATCACTCGTATTATCTGTAATTGTGCTTCCGGTAAATTTATCATGTTCATTTTTTTCACGATATCCGTCAGAAAAAAATGCTCCAATCGAAAGATCTTTTGTGTGCACTAATGTGGCCGGATTAAAAAGCAATTGTTCTGCTTCTTCATTAGCCGCAATCCCCGCCCCGCCTAATGCACTCGACACTGGTCCTGATAGATATTGAGCGTAGCCCTCTTCCGAAAATTGCGTTAAGCTAAATACACATAAAACGAGCAAGAAATTTAATTTAAAAAGGCAGACAGATTTGATCATTTTAAGAATATTCTTTTGTTTTTCGTTAACGGCAAGTGTTCTTTCGTTTCTCTCATCTGCCGAAGCCAACACAAACCGCCTACTGAAGGTCCGTAGCGGTGACTCTGTTTATTCAATTATGCGCTCAGTCGGCTTTTCAGATACCAATCGCGACACGGCTATGCGCGCCAATATCCTACCCTCTAATTATGTTCTCTCGATTGGTGATGTTTACCGTCACACGAAAATAGGACAGCGCACTGAGCTCCGCTTTTTCGATCGCGAAAGCGCCTACGTTTTTTGGACAGATGGTCGACAAGCCGGTGCTAATAAAAAAAGCGCTTCATTCACTAAGAAAGTTTACACCACGCGCGGCAAAGTTAAGGGTTCAATTGTTGCCAGCATAAACCAAAAAGTCGGCGACGAGCTTACGGCTTATCGTTTCTTAGATGCTTATGTGCTTGAATATAATGTTCAGAAACAAGTTCAGCGTAATGCTGAATTCAAAATCACTTATGAAAAACTGTTTGATGGTGCTAACTTTATCCGCTTCGGAGAAGTTCTTCGCACAGAATTAGAGCTTGATGGCCGCCGCGTTGTTCGTCAATTCGTCCCCTTTGAAGAGGGAGGCGGAATTTACGTCGGCCCAGAGTTTAAATCAGAGAATCGTAAATTTTATTCTCCAGTGGATTATATACGCATATCGAGTCTTTTTCAGCCGCGTCGCTTTCACCCAATCCGAAAATTTCGTCGCGCTCATGAAGGAATCGATTTTGAGCTGAACGAAGGTGCCCCAGTTTTTGCCGTCCAAAGCGGGCGAGTGATTCGCATGGGTCGCAACCGTGCGGCTGGGCGCTTCGCCGTTGTAAGACATGAAAATGGTTATGAGAGCTATTACAACCACATGAGCGCCCATGCCCCTCGCTTGGCAATAGGTTCATATTTAAATGCCGGCGATAAAATCGGCGCCATTGGCTGCACAGGTTATTGCACAAAGCCCCACCTCCACTTCGCAATTAAAAAGAACGGTCGATTTATTGATCCGATTTTCTTGATTAAAGGTTATGCCTACCATCAAAGGAGAGAAGCTTCGCGCTTAATTGCAAAAGCCTCTCAGTAAATTACGAATGGATGTTTCAAAATTTGAAAGTGTGAGCACACTGATTTTCGCGCGTCTTACGGAGCCGCTCACCTTTGACGTTTATCTTCAGCTCAGCGACGATAAATTTACTAAAATTTTTCATAAAGACAGCTCGATTGATAGTGTACGCCTAGAAAATTATGTTCTGCGCGGAATCACTTATTTTTATATTCTCAAAGAAGAGCGCGAAGAGTTTATGCGCACGACCTCTAAGCTTCTTGAGCGTTACGCTAAGGCCCATGATTTCATCAAAGAAGAAGCTCAGCATATTCTCGATGAAACCTCAGAAAAAGTCCTCGCCGAAATTATGGCGCAAACTAAACTTTCAAAAGAAAATCTGAAGCATTCAAAAATTGTGATTCAGTCCTATGTTGAAATTACGAGCACTCACTCTGAGGCTCTGCCGAACCTGCTGAGATTAGCGAAAACAAAAAAGAATATTCTCCGCCACTCTATCATGACTTCGATCTTCTCGACATTACTGGCGCGCGGCCTTAGGCCTGAAGATGATAAATTCAGCTTTAATGCCGGCCTTGCCGCTTTCTTACACGATATTGGCATGACATTAAGCTCTGACGATCTGAACGAACATAATAAAAAATTGACCGGTGAACTTAAGAGAATCGTGCATGAACATCCGAAAGAGAGCGTACGAATTTTAAAAGATGCATCGCTCGAAGACGATGTGCGCTTAGCGATTCTCTACCATCATGAAAACTGGGACGGCACCGGCTATCCCTCAGGAATAAAAAAAAGAGATATTCCTATTCTCGCTCGAGTTCTTGCCGTTGCAGACAACTTTTCAAGCTTGATCAACTCAACGTCAGAGAGCCCAAGTCTTTCTCCGCAAATGGCTTTTGCAGCACTTCAAAAAAGCGGTAAGTTAGACCCTGAAGTCTGCATGGTTTTCGGAAAAATTTTAAATCTAGGATAATTCAAGGCCCGAGCTGCTAAGCCGCGGCAAGTCCCACAGATTGCTGACGCAGCATCGGTTGCCCCATAGCATTGTGATTAAATTCAATTCGGGCTGCAATCCGCGGCAATGACTTGCGCCAGTGGGCCTCGAGAGAAGAGAAGTCGGCATTTGTCTCGCCCGTTACGTACATATGCACTCCAGAAAGGCTCATGTGAAGAGTCATGTACTTATCATCTTTCGCCGCGTTTAGAGAATATCCCCAGGGCTGAAAAAGATGCTCATCAACACTCCAGCCGCCAGCTTTCAATAAATCACTGCCAATAGCTAATTGAGTTTTCGCCAAAGAAGCTTCTTCTAGTGGATGACATAAAATAGCGACCCGACGTGATTGAGTGGCAAAGAAATCCGCATCACGAATGCGAGAAAGAAAATAATCAAATTTGTAAAAGTCAGAATTCACGATCAGGTTCGAGCCATCACATAGCCCCTTAAGATCAATAATATCAGCCGCAAAAGTTGTTGTCTGTAAACCTGGATGCAATTCGCGCTGACGAGAAAACGAAACAAATTTTGTAATGTGTCCAAGCTTTTGATGAACAAAGCGCACGGCTTGAATCAACTGAGTTTGACCACAAGTAAGAAGCATAAAACCATGATCTGAAATAATCAGCGTCGATTCAGAGAGCAAATAAAGATCGTATTTCTCATTCTTAATATGCGAAAGAATATGAGCTTTGGCCGCAGTCACTAAAAGCTTCGGAAAGTGCCCTTGACGGAGATCAGGGCGTGGCTGTTTCCAGCTGATGATTAAGCGTTTTTCGCTAGGCTCAAATTGTTTAATAAATTTATGATCTTGTAGCATGAGAGCGCTCTCCAAAACCCCTATCGGCAAGTCCTTAACTTTCTATACGGATTAAATGCGATTTCATCTCATTTATACTGAGGCCAGTTTTTTTTGAAAAGTGACTCAATTTAACCCAGTGTCTTCCGATAAGACATCTATGAATAAACAAACGCAATCCCCGTCTTACCGTCTCATATTGAAACAGTTTGCGATTCAATCTGTACTGTTTGTCGGCTTGTTCGTTATTCTTCTCTCATTTCAAAACTGTGCCGGTGAAATGGCAGCAGATAATTCAGATTTATCAAGCTTAGGCACTTCTCTTCCATTCGCCTATGACTCTAAAGTCGACCACGTGGGCTACATGTCTTGCTCTATTATGCCGGCAGGATTCGATACAAACGCATTTTTCACTTTTAAAGTTGGAGCGTACGAAACCTCAGGTGGATTGCGCATTAGTGATGCCGCTCGTGCTCAGACCAGTAAACTCACTCCCGCTCTCGTCGCTGAAACTTTAGCTTTAAGCCCGATCAATGCGGGTGTTTTACAGCAGATTTCTGTGCGCAGTAATGCCAACCTTCAGCAGTATTTCACTGTAGTTGGCGGCAGCAATGTGGGCAATTTCGCGACCAGCTTATCAGATACAAACATTACTACTGTTCTTGCTGGCTTAGCTGCAGGAGCACGCGCCAACAACTTCCCTGGCTTGCCAGCGGCCATTCAAAAATACGAAGGTAAAGTATTTTTCACTGCTAGTGAGGTTGGCGCACAAGATGTTCGCAGTGCTTTACAAACTGGCACCGGAGTTCTTGGTATTACTTATAACCAACCAGCTACGGGCGCGGCCACCGCCATGGGCGCCACTGCAAATTCAGCATCAAGCGTTTATGGCTCTGGTCTCACAATAGCTTTTAAACAAGCAGCCGGTACAGGCTTAGGCAACCCCGCCAGAACTTTAAGTACGGTTTCTGAAAGAGATCTCTCAAGTGGAGCCGCCACAGCCGGCAACTGGGACTGCAATGCGAACTACGTATTTAAAGTCGTTCGTTTTGCAGATCTTGGATCACGTATAATTTGCGGCGCTCTCAACATGACAGGTGAACCGAATTTAGCAGGCTTAACGGCGGCGCAAATCGATAGCTACAATGTCATGCGAAAAGTTTTACCTGCAGAATATTGGGCTCTTGATGTTGTAAATAAATGTGCTGTGTTACGCTCTGGCATTAGCGGTCAGTGTTACGGCAATGATCCTTCCAATGCTATAAACGTGCAGTACGCCGCTGGCGCCAGCTGCTCTGGCCAAACCTGTCCGCATTTCGTGAGTGTTTGCAAAAAAAGATAAAATTCGTTACGCTTCAAACCTATGAATAAGGTTCGAAAAGCCCTCATACCTGCTGCGGGTTTAGGCACTCGTTTTCTACCCGCAACAAAAACTGTACCAAAAGAGATGCTTACGGTTGTTGATCAGCCGATCTTACTTTATGTAATCGAAGAAGCTATTCAGGCCGGTATCGAAGATATCGTTTTAATCGCCGGTCGCGGCAAACATGCAATCGAAGATTTCTTTGATCGCTCTTACGAAGTTGAAGATCTTTTAGAAAAATCAGGCAAGACAGATTTATTGAAACGCATTGTCGACATCCGTGAAAACGTAAACATCATTAGCGTCCGCCAAAAACAGGCTTTAGGTTTGGGTCACGCTGTTGCTTGTGGCGCCCCTGTCATCGGCAAAGAAAGTTTTGCCGTTCTGCTCGGCGATGAAATTTTATGGACGGAACCTGGGCGCGCGAATGGTACCGCTCAACTCGCACAAACTTATCAAGAAACCGGCCTCTCTACTGTTGGAGTTATGGACGTCGCTGATGAGGACGTTGAAAAATACGGAATCATTAAAGCCGCGGTGACTGCAGGTGTTGAGCAATTTAAAATCGAAGACGTTATTGAAAAGCCAAAACTATCTGAGGCTCCGAGTCGGTTAGCACTGATGGGTCGCTACGTTTTCACTGGTAAAATTTTTGACGATTTAAAAAACACACAGCCTGGCAAAAATGGTGAAATTCAACTGACCGATGCCATGTCAGTGATGGCAAAACGCGATGGCATGCTTGCCAATCGTATTAACGGAACTCGCTTCGATGCGGGCGATAAGTTCGGTTATATCACGGCCAACATTGAACTCGCTCTCAAGCGCCCAGAACTCTCGGCACCACTTAAAGACTATATTAAAAAATTGGCGGCACGCTTATGATGAAAAATACTATGCTCTTAACACTCTCTCTGTTTTTGACATCTTCTGCCTGGGCTTATATTCCACCCTACTGGATGATCATGAGCCGCACAGCCGAGAATCATGGCCGGGGAATGTACGTGATCGATCAAGATTTAATCTTTCCGGCCCCTGAAGGTGAGCCTTACATTATCAATGAGAAATGGTACGTGCTTACAGAAGGCAACCTGCGCGTTGAAATCACAGGCCGGCGTCAATTAAAAGATAAAATCAATCTGGTCTACGTTTATGATGAAACTCGTCGCCACTTTATTGATGAGGCCGGCGTCCGCAAAGCTGTTCGCACCCCTTCTGATTTCTTCGAGCCGCTGTTTCATTTTCGCTTCTCGAAGAATATTAAGCCTTACTTAGTAACACAAAAAATCGCCCCTCCCGAATCTTTACGTAGCGAGCCCCACAAGTATTCACAAAAATCCCCTCTACCTGAGCCAGAAAATTATCTACGCTTGGGACGCATCGATGGGGTGGTCAATTACATCGTTGGCTTTCCGACTCTTCCGGACACGACCAACAAATCTCCTGGACTCTGGATTGAGCAAGATCAGTTTACCGTGCGCCAAGTACGTTACCCGAGTCAGACACAGGTGACCGCTCGTCGCTACAATACTTATGCTCAGGGTTTTAAGTTTCCACGCGAGCGAGAGATTGTTTTCGGCAACTCCACCATTCGTGTTGTGACAAACTCTGTGACCTCTATTGCTAATGCTGGCGAGAACAAACTCAAAGTCATGCCTACAAGCTTAGCTAAACTTCAAGATTTTAAAGCTCAGCTTCCAGATGACAGCGTAATTCGTAATTTTTATTCATTAGTCCGCTAGAATCGGTGATCAATGCACTATTACCAGATCGCCGTTGATGCTCCACTCCCCACGGTTCTAACTTACAAATCAGAAAATGAGTTAAAGCGTGGACAAAGTGTGATCGTGCCTCTTGGCAAGCGCAAAGCCAATGGGGTGGTTATCAATAGCACGCCCGATGCTGGCCCACATCAACTTAAAGATATTATTTCTATTGATGAAACTCAGCCCGTACTCAGCGATAAATTTGTCAGTTGGCTTGAGTGGCTCTCTGATTATTATGTCCACCCCATTGGCCAAGTGACTTCACTTGCGTTTGCTCCCCTCTCCGCCAATGTTAAAAAAAGAAAATCGAGCAAGGCCCCCGTAGTTAAAACTTATCAGCAGAGCCAGCCCATGACTTTGACTGAAGAGCAGGCGGCGTGCTTTACAGCCATCTCAAAAAGTAGTGAATTCTCGGTTCATCTTCTTCACGGTGTAACAGGATCAGGCAAAACCGAAATTTATCTTCAGCTTCTTGCGGACGTGCTCGAAAAAAACCAAACGGGTCTCGTATTAGTGCCAGAGATTTCTCTCACTCCCCAACTGGTCGAGCGCTTTGCCGCTCGCTTCGGTGAGAAAATCGCCGTCATTCACTCTCATCTCACCGAGCGCGAAAAAACCGATCAATGGTGGTCGGCAGTAAAAGGTGAAAAGAAAATTTTAATTGGTGCTCGCTCAGCGCTTTTTTGTCCTATTAATAATTTAGGTCTTATCATCGTCGATGAAGAGCACGAGCCCAGCTACAAACAAGACGAGAAATTAAAATACAATGCCCGCGACTCGGCAATAGTTCTCGCCAAACAAATGAACTGCCCTATTCTTCTTGGCTCGGCGACACCGAGTCTTGAAAGCTGGGCTCATGCCATAAGCGGTAAATATCAACTCCACCAAATGAAACATCGAGTTTCACATCGTTCGCTTCCGCATGTGGACGTCATTGATATGCGCGAGAAGCAAAACTCGAATCCTGATTTACCCTTTTGGCTGAGCACTCCGCTTTATAACGCCATTGTTGAAACTTTAGAGAAGAAGCAGCAAGTGGCTCTGTTTCTCAATCGTCGCGGCATTGCCCAAACCACCATGTGCCGCGCTTGCGGTTTTACTCATCGCTGCCCGAACTGCGAAATTACGCTTACACTTCACGGCGAACGCCACCTCGTCTGCCATTACTGTGAGTACACGACTCGCAAAGAAGACTACTGCCCACAATGTAAGGACGGAGAATTGGCCGCCCTAGGCATGGGCACAGAACAACTTGAAAAAGATATGCAGAAGCTTTTTGAGGCCGCCGTGGTGGCCCGCGCTGATCGCGATGAGATCACTTCACGCGAAAGTCTTGAAGAGCTTATCAAGCGGATGGAAGACGACGAAATTAATATTCTTGTGGGCACTCAGATGATTGCAAAAGGTTTGGACTTTAAAAATCTAACCTTGGTTGGACTTGTGATGGCCGACGTGGGTTTTAACTTACCTGATTTTCGCTCTACCGAAAGAAGTTTTCAGCTCCTCACTCAGGTGAGTGGGCGGAGCGGTCGTCACTTCGATGACGGCGGCAAAGTTATAATTCAAACATACAACACTGAGTACCCAGCGCTTGAGTTTTCAAAAACTGCTGACTTTGAAGGCTTCGCTAAAGGTGAACTTGAGCTCAGAAAAGAGCTTCTCTATCCGCCCTATGGCCGCTTAGCTTCGATTCGAATCATCGGCAGCAATTTGAAAAGCGTTGAAGAGACCGCTGAACTCTGTGCTGAACGCGCGAAAAAGCTTAAATCCCGCAACGAGCAAAAGCCCTCTGCCTATTCTGAGATTCAGGTTTTGGGTCCGGCCCCATCACCGTTATTTAAGATTCGAAACCAATATCGCTACCATTTGCTACTGAAAGCTCCACCCACCGGAGTTTTGAGTTCATTCTGTCGTCAGCTCCTCGGAGATTTGAAATGGGCCTCGACTGGCACTAAGGTCCAAGTCGACATCGACCCGATACATTTGCTTTAATAGTAATAGATGTCTGATACAAATACTGAAGTGAGTTGCCCACGCTGTGGCAGCACAGTGAGCACACTCACAACCATTGATACGGGAATGCGCTTAGCTTTACAAAAAGCTACTGAAGTCGCAAGTTTGCCAGGACAGGTTTGCGACGGTTGTTATTCAGAACTCACCAGCAAAGTTTCTCAAGGTATGAAACTTCGCATGGAGCAAGTCGCACGCGAAAAAAATCGCACCATGATGTGGAAGAGCCGAGTGAATCTTGTGAAACAAGCCCGTCAGCTTATGCAGCTTCGTGCGTTTCCGGAAGCGGCCATTAACTACGAAAAATATATTCGTGTCCTCGAGATTTCTTTTGATGTAAAGGCCGGGCAACTAAAACCCGATATTTTTGGTAAATCGGCGCGCTCAAAAGAGCTCACCGTTATTTCCACCGTTTATTGGGATCTCTTGCGCATCTACGACACCAACCCCGCTTATCGTGATCGCATGGTTGTGGCAGGTAAAAAGCTGGCGGAATTTTTGCCTTTCAGCCCTATTTTTCCGGATGTGGTTACAAAAGCTCATGCGTTTCTGCCCACGGCTCGCAACCCCGATATAGTAAAAACTTTTCTGCGTGACTCAAAAGCTCTCCGTGGTCGCTGCTTCGTTGCCACGGCCGCATTCGAGGACACTACGCACCCCACAGTTGCTGCCTTACGTAACTTTCGTGATACGCATTTGCTTAAATCAAATGTCGGCGTGCGTTTTGTTATTTTCTATTACAATCGCTCCCCTAAATGGGCCACGTGGCTTGAGCAGCATCCCAAATATAAAAAAGTAAGCCGCCATCTGTTAACGGCACTTGTAAAAACACTTCAGTTTTTTTCTTGAAAAGCCCTCAGAATTCAGGTCTTTTAAATTCATGAGTACACAAAAAATAATTATCGTCGGCCAAAACACATCTGCTTTTTTAACTGCCTATGCTTTGACTCAAGCGGGCCACAAAGTGACCCTAGTTGAAAGCGGCAACACCGCCGAAAACTTAAGCTCAGTGGGAGCCGCTGAAATCGAAGCCGTGCCTTCTGACGCTGCTACTTTTGAAGCCGTGGCTTGGCTCGAAACTGTGCTCGCTACGTCGACAATTTCAACGGAAGCCGAGATGAGCCCCGCCACCCTTAGCGATGGCGAAACAAAACCCTTCCTTGGCTTCGGAGACTCTCCTTATAAAAGCATTTCTCCACTTTCGGCTTACAATCTCACTCGTAGGCTCAAGTTTAAGCCCTATCTGGCCCAACTTATGGCCACGCTTCGCGTACAGAAAAATTTTGCTGTGATTCCTTACTCTGAAGTGACCGCGATCGATGATCTCGATCAGAAAATTCGCTCGATCACTGTAAATGGCCAGCAGCTTGAAGCTGATTATTTTATTTTTACTGAGCATCCAAAGACCCTCACTAGCATCTTACCGGCCGATGTTCTTGGTACGCGTATTAAGAGTAAAATTGCGAAGTCTGCTACTTGGACTGAAATTCGTCTTATATTTCAGCATAAAAATCCACTTTTCATTGCTGACCATGTCCTTTATTTATTGCCGCCCTCTATCCGTAACGAGCCATTTATTGGTCAATTTCAACTTATCGATGCAGATGATGGTACTAGCTGCCGATCAGTTTGGCAGAGCTATGTAGAGAGCGAATTGGCTGAAGACCCAGAAATCGTATCAACCACAATGAAGCACATGAAAAAGACCCTTCAAAAGGTTTTCTCGAACTCGAATGAGTTCACCAAAGAACAATTTATTGTTGTAAATCCAGATAGTTACGGTGATTTTAGCTGGGCAAAAGATGGCTTCGGTTTTGAAGCTGATCTGACTAATATGATTATGGCTATTCCGGTTCTATATCCTATCCCAGGTATTATGGGGTGCGTTATGGCCGCTTATGCAGCTGTAACTCGCATTACAAATCCGGCCGCTCTCGAAGAGAAATCTACCAACCTACGGGAACCTTCACTTTTATCCTCATCTGATGTTGCCGACCACGGCGCTTAATGTTAAATCCTTCAGCTCAATAAATACGCACCTTTCGTGTTCTTTGGTGCCCTGAATTTTTCGGGGTCGATACGAGAGGGAGGCTTAACCAGAGAGGAAATTTTATGGCCCAAGTAACCATCAAAGAGATGTTGGATGCAGGCGTCCATTTCGGACACCAAACTCAACGCTGGAACCCAAAGATGAAACCGTATGTCTACGCAGCTCGCGGCGGCATTCACATCATCGATCTACAAAAAACATATGTTCACGCCAAACATGCAGCTGACTTTGTAAAAAGCATGGCTTCAAAAGGCGGACGTTTGATTTTTGTTGGAACAAAAAAACAAGCACAAGAGCCAATTCTAGAAGCGGCTGAAAAGTGTGGTCAGTACCACGTTACAAAACGTTGGCTCGGCGGAATGCTCACGAACTTCCAAACTGTTCAACAATCAGTGAACCGTTTGAAAAAAATCGATCAAATGCGCGAAAAGGGAGAACTAGAATTCTTCTCTAAGAAAGAGCGCATCGGTATCGAAAAAGATTATATCAAACTTAACGACTACCTTAGCGGTATCCGTGAACTTAAAGACATGCCTTCTTGCATGTTCGTTATCGACTTGAACAAAGAGCACATCGCTGTTGCTGAAGCAAAACGCCTTGGCATCCCAGTTGTTGCTATCGCTGATACAAATACAAATCCTGAAATCGTTGATTACCCAATTCCTGGTAACGATGATGCAATTCGTTCTATTAAGTTGTTCGCTAATCTTATGGCAGATTCATTCCTTGAAGGTGCTAAGACTTGGCAAGAAGAGCTTAAAAAAGGTGGCGGCCGTGAGAAAGAAATCACTGCTGAAACTTTTGAAGCTAAAGACTCTCGTCCTGCACGCCGCCCTCGTTCGGGTAAACAGGAAGAAGAGTCTAAAGCTGCAGCAGCTGGTCCTTCAGTAGTTAAAGTGACTCGTCGTAAACTTGTGGCAGCTGGTACAGCTGACGAAGTTGAAATCGCAGCAGAACTTGAGAACTCTGAATCCGCTACTCCTTCTGACGACACGACAGAACAATAGAACGTCTATAGGGCTGAAATTTCTTTCGGCCCTTTTATTTTTTTGAAATTTTGAAAGGTAAATAGAATGATTACTGCAACTCTTGTTAAAGAACTCCGTGAAAAAACAAGTGCTGGAATGCTTGATTGCAAAAAAGCTCTTGAAGAAACTAAAGGCGATTTCGAAAAAGCCGTAGAATGGCTTCGCACTAAAGGTATTTCTAAAGCTGAGAAAAAGGCGGGCCGTTTAGCTGCTGAAGGTATGGTTCATGCTTATATCCACCAAGGTAGCCGCGTTGGCGTTCTTGTGGAAGTGAACTCTGAAACTGACTTCGTATCTCGCAATGAACAGTTTCAACAATTTGTTAACGATGTGGCTCTTCACATTGCTGCAATGGCTCCTCGCTTCGTTCGCGTTGACGAAATCTCACAAGAAATTCGCGATACAGAAGCGCGCATCTTGAAAGCAAAAGCGATCGAAGAAGGCAAAAAACCAGAAATGCTTGATAAAATCGTTGATGGCCAAATTAAAAAATGGGCGGCTGAAATCTGCTTAATGGATCAAAAATTCGTTAAGAATCCAGATAAGACTATCGATCAAATTCTAAAAGAACTCATTGCGACTATCGGTGAAAACCTAGTGGTTCGTCGTTTTGTTCGTTATGAACTTGGCGAAGGTCTTGAAAAACGCAGCAACAATTTTGCTGAAGAAGTGGCTGCCCAAGCTGCTGCTGCAGCGAAAAACTAAGCCGGAGCTTTCTTGGCTAAACCTGTCTATAAAAGAATTTTACTCAAACTGAGTGGTGAAGCCCTTGCTGGTGAGCAAGGGACCGGCATTAATACTGATGTGCTGAAGTCGATCGCCAAAGGCGTGAAAGACGCCCACGATCTCGGTATTCAGATCGGCATTGTTATTGGCGGTGGTAACATCTTTAGAGGTGTTGCGGCTTCTGCCAATGGCATGGATCGCGCTAGCTCAGATTATATGGGTATGCTCGCCACTTGTATTAATGCCCTGGCATTACAAGATGCGTTCGAAAAAGAAAAGCTCGTCACTCGTGTTCAGTCCGCCATTACAATGGCAGAAATTTCTGAACCTTATATTCGTCGTAAAGCTATGCGCCACTTAGAAAAAGAGCGCATTGTGATTTTCGCTGCTGGAACCGGTAACCCATTCTTCACGACAGATACGGCTGCCGCTCTCCGCGCCATGGAAATCAACGCCGATGTAATTTTGAAAGCCACGAAAGTGGATGGAATCTACGACAAAGACCCGGTTAAAAACAAAGATGCGAAGAAGTTCGATGAACTCAGTTATATCGATGTTTTAAACAAAGGCCTGCAGGTTATGGACTCAACCGCCATTAGCCTATGTATGGATAATAAACTGCCAATTATCACGTTCAGCTTGAAAGACCCTGCCAATATTAAAAAAGTTGTACTGGGTGAGCGTGTTGGCACTATAGTTAGATAGTAACTTAGGTAAATGACGGAGGCTCGCACATGATTGAAGAAACAAAAACCGCTGCAGAAACCTTAATGAAGAACGCTGTCGCTTCTTTACAAAACGAACTCAAAAAAATCAGAACCGGCCGCGCTCAAGTGAGCATGCTCGACAACGTAAAAGTAAATTATTACGGGCAACCTTCTCCCCTGAACCAAGTGGCTTCAGTTTCTTGCCCAGACGCGAGAACATTTTTGATCGCTCCTTGGGAAGCTGCCATTCTTAAAGAAATTGAACAGGCCATCATCAAAAGCGATGTCGGTATGACGCCGCAAAACGATGGCAAGGTCATCCGCTTAAAACTTCCTGAGCTCACAGAAGAGCGTCGTAAAGATTTAGCAAAGAACGTTAAGAAAATTGCTGAAGATGCGCGCGTAGCTGTTCGCATGGCTCGCCGTGACGCTAATGAAAAACTCAAAGGTGCACTTAAAGGTAAGGCTATCAGCGAAGATGATGAAAAACGCGGCTCTGAGCTCGTACAAAAATTGACTGACGATTACATTAAGAAAGTCGACCAAGTCGGAGCAGAAAAAGAAAAAGAACTCTTAACTTTGTGAGCTAGAGTTGATGTCATTGCCCAAACACGTAGCAATTATTATGGACGGAAATGGCAGATGGGCCCAGAAGCGTGGCCACAATCGCATTTTCGGTCATATTCGCGGAGCTAAAATAGCCCGCAATATAATTGTTCACTGTGCCGAGCGTGGCCTTAAGCATCTCACTTTATTTACTTTTAGCACTGAGAACTGGTTTCGCCCTCGCGCTGAAATTACGTTCCTTATGAAACTTTTGGTTCGCCAATTGCGCAAAGAAAAGCAGACCCTCATTAAAAATAATATTCGCTTTAAGATGATCGGCAACCTCAATCGTCTCCCTGAAGAGACTCGTAATGTTGTTCTAGAAACTATCGCTGAAACTGAACACCTGACGGGTATGGAGCTCACTTTTGCTCTCAGCTATGGTGGGCGACAAGAGATCTGTGACACAGTTCGTGAGTTAGCTGAGCGAGTGAAACAAGGCGATCTCGAGCCCTCTGAGATTGATGAGTCTCTCATTGATTCTAGCTTGGCCTCTTCTTTTCTGCCTGACCCAGATCTTATTGTTCGCACAAGTGGCGAGCACCGCTTATCAAATTTCTTTTTATGGCAAGCGGCCTACAGTGAACTTTATGTTTCACCCGTGCTTTGGCCTGACTTTTCCACCCAAGATCTCGAGCAGGCTTTTGAATTCTATGCTGGTCGTGAAAGACGTTTTGGTCGCGTAAAGACCGAGACAATACCCTCTGCTGAAACTTGGATGAAATGAATTCACTCGCTAAACGAGTCATTTCGGCTGTCATTGCCTTAACGCTTCTCGTTTTTACCCATTATTTTTTCGCTCGTGAAGGCCTCTTAATTCTCGGTGGTTTAATTTTCGGTGGCGGAGCGTACGAATATTCAAAAATGGCTTTTACAAAAGCTCCTGGCCGTTTTCATGTCTTGTTCCTTAGCTCTGCCTTTATTTTATTAATCATCACGATTTCAGCTATTTCTCTTAGCACATCACTTTGGGCTATTGCTGCAACGACTTTTATCTCGTGCTCGCTTTGGTCTTTACGGGGGAAGGTCGCTAACGATCAGCTTTTGAATACTGTGGCCCTGGCCACACTTGGCCTTCTCTACTGCGCACTTCTTCCTACATTTATTTTGCGTTTACTTTCTTTACCCGATGGCCTCGCTTGGTTTGCACTACTTGTCGCCGTTGTTTTTTCAGGCGATACCTTTGCGTACTTCGGTGGAATTAGCTTCGGAAAAAATAAACTTATGCCAACGCTTTCACCTGGTAAAACTATTGCGGGAGCTGTATCTGGCTTAGCCGGTTCAGCTGTTGCCGGAGTCCTCATCGGTCACTTTTATCTCTCGGCGCACCCACTTTGGGCCATAGTTCTTTGTTCAATCTTGGCTTCGGTACTCGCGCAGAATGGAGATCTCTTTGAATCTCTGATTAAGCGTGTCGCAGACGTAAAAGATTCAGGAAGAATCATGCCGGGACATGGCGGAATCTTAGATCGCTTAGACGGTGTTTATTTCGCGGCCCCTCTTATATTTGCGGTAGCTGACTATTTATACCGCACAACCCCAATTCTCGAGCTAAATTGGTAGTTGATAACCAGACTAGCCCGGCCCTCGACTTTTACAAAATAACTAGCTGTTATCCAGAAACACTTTTAAAATAACCTCTATGGATTTTATTTTATCTACATTACAAGCGCTACCTACAGGCATCGTCTCTTTTTTACTCTTACTTGGTTTGCTGATCTTTGTTCACGAACTTGGCCACTTCGCGGCCGCCAAATATTTTGGTGTTCGCGTAGAAACGTTCAGCCTCGGCTTCGGTAAAAAAATTCTCCAATTCAAACGCGGAGACACAACTTACTGCATTTCGATTATCCCACTAGGTGGATTCGTTAAAATGTATGGTGATGACCCCACTCAAGAACCGCCACCTGAAGAGCGCCGCTATTCGTTTTTACACCAACCGGTGTGGCCAAGAATTGTAATTGTTTTGGCTGGTCCATTGATGAATTTATTTTTCGCTATATTTTTATTCTTCATACTTGGTGTGGCTGGCGAAACAGTTGCTGGTCCACAAATTGGTGATATTGATTCAACAACGGCGGCCTACTCTGCCGGATTTCGCTCGGGTGATACAATCACCGCCATCAATGGCGCGCCCGTCAGGCAGTGGAAAGAAATTAAGGAATCTATCGAAGATTCTGCGGGGCAAGATTTAAAATTCACGGTGAACCGCGCTGATGGTACGACAGCTGAGGTCACGGCTTCTCCAAATCTAATTAAGAATCCATTTATCTTCTCTTCTAAATCAGAAGTGGGAACAATCGCCGGCCTTGAAGTGAATGCAAAGATTTCCTTAGTCGGTGTGAGCGATGCGCAAAGCCCTGCAGCAAAAGCGGGTTTTACGGCCCTTGAACAGATTGAAGAAATCAATGGCCAGAAGGTTCTTTACTGGCGTGAACTCACTCCAGCTCTTGAAAAAGCACTGGCTGATAAAGCGGCCCCCTCAATTAAATTTAAAGTTCGCTCTTATGTCACCGCCGACGAGACTCAAGAGCCACCTCTTCGTGAGGTTGAAATTCCCGTGGCTGATGCCAAAGGCACAGATGCCTTAGCTGCCCTGGGCTTCAAAGATCCACAGACTTTCCTTCTTAGTGTTAAAAAAGGCTCACCCGGCTTAACTCTTAAAGCTATCGCTATGGATTCACCGGCATCAAAAGCTGGGCTGCAATCCGGTGATGAGCTTGTGCGTATCAATGATACCGTTGTTACCAAGTGGGATGAGGTTCTTAACTCCGTTAAAAATTACAAAGAAAGCGAAGCTGGCCTCTCTGTGACTTTCAGACGCAAAGGCGAAGAGAAAACTGTAAACATGTTCCCAGAACTCACAGAGTTACCAACACAGTTGGGTGGAATGGACAAACGCTACGCTATTGGAATCGTTCCGGCTGTAATTGAAATGCCGAACCCACCAATTAAAGTGAGCTACGGCCCCGGCGAAGCTCTGGTGAATAGCGTGAAAGCTTCATATGACTTCTCTGTTCTTATCGGCATGAGTATTCTTCGTCTCGTTCAAGCCGAGGTTTCTCCTCGTAATATCGGTGGTGTTATCACCATCGGCCGCGTGGCTTCGCAGTCTTTTCAAGCGGGTTGGGATATTTTCATCAAAACAATGGCCGTGATTTCAATTAATCTCTTTTTGCTCAATCTATTGCCCGTTCCGGTTTTAGATGGCGGTCATTTGCTATTCTTTGTGATTGAAGCTATTAAAGGCTCGCCCATCAGTTTGAAAAAAATGATGGTTGCCCAACAAGTGGGTATGGTTTTACTTCTCTGCTTGATGGTCTTTGCACTCTTTAACGATTTAACTCACTGGGTGTCTTCACGATAATGAGTTGGACTTTTGCCGCCGAAACAAGCAGCTCTATGGGCAGCTTGGCTCTTTTCAAAGAAACCAAGCTTGTTGATTCAGCTCGGTGGCCGGCAGAGAAATCTCACAGCGAAAAAATCACGGTCGAGGCGCAAAATCTTTTAAAAAAAAATAAACTGAAGTGGGCTGATATAGATCAGTTCGCTGTTTCGACAGGCCCCGGAAGTTTTACCGGAATTCGCGTAGCTTTGAATTTTATTCGAACGTTAGCGTACAGTTTTGAAAAGCCGATTTATGAAATGAACAGCCTGTTGCTACTGGCGGCGCCGGCTCTAGAAAAGAGACAGCCGGTTCTATGTCTGCAATCGGCCTTCAGAAATCTCATTTACTGTGCGGCTTACAGCATTTCTGACGAAAAACTAGACTCGACCATAGTTGAGATTTTACCGCCGGCGGCTATAGAAATTGAGCAGCTAAAAAACCACATTGCTGAAAAAGTTCAGCTTCCGATTCTCGCCGTTGGTCTTGGTTATTCATTGTTTAAGCAAGACTTTGATCCTGAATTGTTAAAAAAATTCAACCGTGACCCAGACCTTTCAGATTATCCCGATGCAAAAAACATTTCAGTTTTGCTCAATCATAAATCTCCTCTGATCAGCAAAATGCACTGGTCTGAGACCTTGCCCCTTTATATCCGTGCGTCAGAAGCCGAAGAGAAGCTCAAGAATAACTAAGGAAATAAAGACCTTGAGCGACTTTAACGCAAACAACATTCGTGGCAAAGGACAAGCCAACTCTACGATCATCGCAATTGGTGGTGGTAAAGGCGGCGTGGGCAAATCATTTGTCAGCACGAATCTTGCTATTTTCTTAGCGAACATGGGATTCAATACACTGCTACTTGATCTCGATCTTGGCGCCCCGAATGTTCACACGTCTCTCGGCGAGCCGCTCCCGACAAAAAACTTTCATGATTTCTTAGATAACAAAGTTGAATCGTTGAATGACGTCTTGCACCCAACCCAAATTCCGCGACTCAAGATGATCACCGGTGCAAATGACCACCGAGATCTTGCTAATATTTCTATTGCTGACCAAAGCCGCCTGATGTCGGGCATTTATAAACAAAAATCTGATTTTATCGTTTTAGATCTCAGCGCTGGCACACATACTTCGACCCTGGATTTCTTTCTCATGGCCGATTACAACTTAATCACGCTGACTCCAGACCCGACGAGTATTGAAAATGCATATCGCTTTATGAAAGCGGCGTTCTTTAGAAAAATTAAGCGTTATGAGCAACAATTGAGCTTAGATGGCCTCGTTTTAGACTTAATGAAAAATGCAAATGAAAAGCAAATTAAAACTCCGGCTGATCTTTTGCGCGCTATTGAAACTGTTGATAAAGAACGTGGACAAAAATTGCGCGAACTTATGACTGATCTTCGTTTTCAAATTATTTTAAACCAAACACGCTCGATCAAAGACACACAACTTGGTTTGTCGATTGAATCTGTGTGTAAAAGATATTTTGGTGTTACAACTGATTTCTTAGGTTCCATTGAGTATGATAATTCTGTCTGGCATGCACTGCGCAAGCGCCGACCACTTCTGCTTGAGTATCCGCATAGCCCGCTCTACGCTCAGATATTGGCAATTGCTCGTGACTTAGCGAGCCCGCATCTCACAAAAAAAGTGATTTAAATGGAACCGCGTACCGCAAAATCTGATGAGCAAAACTATTACGAAATCCTCGAGGTTTCGGCTGAAGCTCCTCACCACGAGATTGTTGCGGCCTACGAACGCGCTAAAAGTACTTATTCTCCTGATAGTCCATCACTTTATACAATGTTCAGTGAAGAAGAGGCCAATCAGCTGCGTCGTTTGATCGAGGAAGCTTATGTGATTTTGAGCAATCAAGCGAAGCGCCGTGAATATGATAATGTTTTAAAAGCGCGCACAATGCTACAGCCAAAACCTGAGGAGCTTCCCGATCTGCGTGTTGTTGATCAGAAGACTGAAAAAAAAGATCCACCACCAACTGTATCAGCCTCTGGAGCTGTACCAACCGGTTTCTTAAAAAGTCGCGTGAGCGTTTACGAAGCGAATCCACAATTTGAAACTGAAATTGCGAACGCCAAAGAATTTGATGGCGAGTACTTAAAGAAAATCCGTCAGTACAAAAATATTACGATAGAGCAAATGAGCAAAGAAACTCGCATCAGTCGCAGTTATTTAGCGGCCGTTGAAGCGAATGATTATGAGGCCTTACCAGCTCCTGTTTTCGCTCGTGGTTTTGTTGTTCAAGTCGCTCGCTTATTAAACCTAGATGATAATGCTGTCGCTCAGTCCTACATGAGCAAATTCAAAAAGAAGTAATGCCAACTGAAAAAAATAAGAGCTTTTACCTAACTGTTGATGAAACTCTTTCGGGGTTGCGCCTCGATAAAGCTTTGGCTAAACATCCGCAAATCGAAAGTCGGTCGCAGGCCGCCAAGCTCATTGATTCCGGTCATGTGACACTCAATGAAAAACCTTTGAAGCCTTCATACATTACAACTCTCAATGAAGTTTTTTTGATTTCTCCGCCTCCATTGAGAAACAATCCTATGGCACCCTTCAACTTGAAGCTCGATATCGTTTTTGAAGATGAAGATCTAATTATTGTGAATAAGCCGGCCGGCCTTGTCGTGCATCCTGCAGCTGGCCACTACGAAGACACTTTAGTGAACGCTTTACTTCATCACACCAATCAATTGTCTGCAGGCACTGAACCCACTCGCCCCGGAATCGTTCACCGAATTGATAAGGATACGAGTGGACTTCTGGTGGTTGCAAAAAATGATAGTGCTCATCGCCGATTAGCTAAGCAATTTAAAGACAAAACGACTCATCGGGTTTACTGGGCTCTGGCTCACGGACTGTTTAAGAAACCTTCTGGTAAAATTGAAAGTCTTCTGCAAAGACACCCAACCAATCGCAAAAGATTTTCTTCGCAAACAAAAGGGCGCGCGGCCATCACTCATTACAGCGTGGTAAAATCTATTTCTGCCGGCATTTCTCTTGTGCATTTAAAACTTGAAACGGGCCGCACCCACCAAATTCGCGTTCACCTCAGTGAACTCGGCCATGGAATTGTTGCAGATCCTATTTACTCAAGCACCGGACGCAGCAAATCTATTCGCTCGACGCAAACTAGAAAAGTTGTAGATTCAATTCCGCGCCTTTGCTTACATGCTGCTGAACTTGGGTTTGATCACCCCCGCACCGGCGAAAAAATGATTTTTAAGTCTCCTTGGCCAGATGATTTAGCGCCTTATATTGAAACTCTTTTTGCTTCAAAAGAGCGCCCATGATGATGAAAGAGACTCCTCTCGGCTTGTTCGGTGAAAATAACAATTTGCATATCGCTTTTTTTAAAAAAAATATTTCCTTAACCGATGTTACGCAGCACTTTCCTCAAGCTGACTTTCACCGCCTCGTACAAACTCACAGCGATATTAGCGCGCTCGCTTCAGAGCAAACTCTGACGTCAGACCCGACCCTGGGTCCTTCAAAAACTGAAGGCGATTCTCTTGTCGCAAGTGGTGCTACTTTTCGAGGCGCCTTAGGCATCTCGACCGCTGATTGTCTTCCGGTGATTTTGGTTAGCAAAAATAAATTAGCCGGAGTTCATGCTGGCTGGCGCGGTGTTGAAAATGAAATTATTTATAAAACCCTGCAGAATCATTTCGCTGCAGAAGAAAGTATTTCGGCCTATGTGGGCCCTCATATTCAGTGGAGCAGTTTTGAGGTTGATAGAGAACTTGGTGAAAAATTCTTAATTCAATATCAAGAATATGCTTCATTGGCTCAGCAGCAATACAAACCTGAGATGGTTCTTAAAGCTTCGGCGACCAACAGCGAAAAGAGTTACATAAACCTTTCTGTTATCGCTCGTTGTCAGCTTATGGCGGGTGGTGTTTCCGCTGAAAATATATGGATTTCTAATATAGATACCAAAACCGATCATACATGGGCCTCATTTCGCCGTGAAGGCCGCAACATGGGTAAAAACCTAAGTTTTGTCTCTCGACGTAACTCTTGAGTTGAGTTACCTTCTTAGCTTATGAAACGGCCACCAATTTGGTTTATTTTGACTCTTGTTCTATTTATTTTCTCAGTTTTTTTGCTTTCAAATCAAAGCGTTCGCCTCTCTTTAAACCAAGCCCTCTTTAATAGTGACCGCAAAATTCTCTCCATTATTACGGCGGATGTTTTAAAAAGCGGTCATGTTTTTAGAATTCTCAAAATTTTAACTCCTAATAATGTAACGGTAGAAGTTTACTCTCCCCTTGAAGACGGTGGATGGGCCTTATGGGATAAGCTTGAACTTCCTGATCGCAATGATGGATATTTTACTCTCTTCGGCCACGCCACCAACCTCGCAGCTCGGGATCTTGATTCTGACGGAAAACCCGAGATATTGGCCCCCACTTACGATAAAGATATGAATCCGCACCTGAATGCGATCAAATTAAATATTGAAACCAAGAAGCTCGAGCCCTATACAGGAGATATGCCTTGACATTTTGACGCTTTGCGTTTAAATTGTCCGACGGCTTTACAAAGCGAGGAACACATTGAAATCATTAGTTTTTTTGCCATTTCTAGCCCTTACAATAACCGCCTGCTCAAGCGGTAACGATAGCAAAGGCAAGAATGAGCTCTGCGATAAAAAATGGGCTCCCGGAGTTATTACTGAGCTCCCTGGCGCGCAAGAAAAAGTTGATACATCTGACAGCGCGAAATCTTTAAAGATGAAGGCCGGAGAGTATGTGACTCCTTCTATTCGTCTTTTCTATTTTGATAAATCTTCTGACATCCGCTTAGATCTGAACATTGCTCCGGGCAAAATTGATCCCAAAACTGGCAATACAAGCTTCAGCATCAACTGTGTTGGCGGCAAAGGTCTTCGCTCAAACATGGACACTCTTTCCATTAAAATTCCTTTCGTTGCTAAAATGAAAGTGGACGGAGCTGGCAGTGGCACGATCACTAAAAACGAACTCTCAATTGATCTGAATTCAAAAACGAACCGCAGCTTTATTCACGTAACAACTGCTGGCATTAGCGAAAAGTCTGATTCTTTAAAAGATACGTATCCAAAAGATGCAGATACAAAGCACATTCTCTATAAAGTGAATGATGATGTTTACGAATCACGTATTCAGCTCATGAGCCAAGGTCGTAAAGACACTAAAGGCGATCAACGTAGTTTAGATGTTCGCGCTTATATCTCATACACAAAAGCTGTTGTAGTTGAAGAATAATAGAGCCGCGAAAGCTCTACTTCGCTTTTCTCTTTTGTAGATCACGCCAAGACTTACCTTCTCGAGCTTGGCGATTTAACTGAAATGATTTGACGGCTTTATTATGATCTTCGTAGGTCGTTGTGAAAACATGTGTTCCATCGTTACGACTCACAAAATATAAGTTCTCAGAAACCAGCGGGCGAACAGCTGCTGCCAGGGCCTCATATCCAGGGTTCGCAATGGGGCCCACAGGCAAGGCTGCCGTTGTATAAGTATTGTAGGGCGTAGGCGCTAAAATATCAGCTTTTGTAATATTCATTTTCTCTTTTTGCGTCGCCACCCAAATGCCGTAAATAATTGTGGGATCACTTTGCAGACGCATTTTCTTCATCAGTCGATTATGAAAAACAGAAGCAATCATAGGGCGCTCTTCAGGAGCTCCAGTTTCCTTCTCTATCACACTGGCTAGAGTCACATGCTCATGACGCTTCATTTGAATTGGCGCCCCGACTGTTGCCTTTAGGTAAGCCTCTTGAAAGCGCTGAAACATCATACGGACAAGGCCTTCCATCTGAGTGTACTTAGTAATCGAATAAGTATCTGGGAATAAATATCCCTCAAGAGAGCTGCGCTTCTCACCTAGCAATGACTGCACAAACTGCTGATTGGTCACAAGCTTAAAAAAAGCATCTCCACGACCGGGCCAGCGCGAATTGAGGAGCGTTGTGATCTCAAACATATTGTAACCTTCAGGTACAGTTACAGAATATTCAATGGATTGTCCCTGAGTGAGAACATCAAGAATCTGGCGAACAGTCATCGTTTGATTGAGGTTGTACTCGCCGATTTTAATGCGGGTGGAGCCATACACAAAGCGAGCGTAAAGACGAAATTTAAAATCATCTTTCACTAAACCTTTTTGCTGAAGAACGCGAGCCGCCTGGTTAAGGCCCATGCCTGGTGGAATATCAAAAATAACGGGGCTGCTATCAGTGCCCGCACTTGAGGTTGTAAATTCAAAAACTTGCCAGCAAGCAATAGCTAAAGCTAATGCAGCGATACTAATAAATGCAGCTAATACCGTTCTCATATTTCTCTCCGGGCGAAAACCTTAGGCCTTAAACGAGTACTGAATACCAGGGAAAAGTTTCTGCGCGTCGAATTGTGTTTCGTCTTCGAGACTTGCTACTGGTACAGAACAATATTGAACCGCAAAGTGGGCGGAAGGTCGATCATTTCCTGATTTATTCATTCCGCCAAATGGCAGCCGGCTTGAAGCGCCATTCGTCGTTCTATTCCAATTCAAAATGCCGACGCGAGCTTCGAGTAAGGCACGCTCATACAATTCACGGTTTGAACTGAAGAGCGCCGATGCAAGGCCATATCCAGACATATTTACAATATCCATTGCCTCATCAAAATCGTCTGTTGTGTAGACCGCCACGTTAGGGCCAAAGATTTCGTTTTTCTGATACATAGAATCTGGGTTTGGCTTATCGATTAAATAAATTGATGGCGTTACGTAATAGCCCTCGTAATCAAGGCTTAATTGTTTGCCACGCATAAGACATTCAGCCCCTTCGCGTTTTGCGATCTCTTGGAAACGCGTATATTTATCAACGGATTCCGCACTGATAAGCGGGCCCATGAAAACATTCTCACTCCAGTGCCCGACCGATATTTTTTTAGCGGCTTCATGAAAATTTTCAAGAAAGCGATCGCGAATGCTCTTATGTAAAACAACTTTTGAAGTTCCTGAGCACCTTTGTCCCGAAGACAAATAGGCACCGGTTATAGTTTCATAAACGGCTTTTTCTAAGTTGGCATCATCCCAAACCACCGTCGTATTTTTACCGCCCATCTCTAGGGCTAAAATTTTCCAGTAGTGCTCAAGAGTGTCTTGCTTAATACGTAGTCCCACTTCATAAGAGCCGGTGAATAAAACTCCGTCGACTTTATCGCTTTGAACTAGGCGCTTACCGACTTCAACCTGGCCTTGAACTAAATTGAAAACTCCCGGCGGAAAACCAGCTTCGTGAATAAATTCAGCCATCAATTGGCCCACAGCTGGGGTTTTCTCAGAAGGTTTAAAAACAATTGTATTGCCCATAATAAGGGCCGGAATAATATGTCCGTTTGGTAAATGGGCCGGAAAATTAAATGGACCCACTACAGCCATTACACCGCGAGATTTATAGCGGATGACTCCGTCAACTCCGGGTAAAGCATTCTTAATACGCTCTTCTGCAACTAACTTTAATGAGTGCTCAAGAGTGATATCAATTTTATTAGCTAGACCAGCCGCTTCGGTTTTTGTTTCCCAAAGGGGCTTACCTGTTTCGCGGCTGATCAGCTCTGCCATTCTATCAACGCCGGCCGCAAAAACCGCTTTTAGTTTTAATAAATATTCTTTTCTTTTCTCAAGAGAGAGTGAAGCCCAGCCTTTATAAGCTTGGCGGGCGGCCTTACAAGCTTCATCAACATGGGAGTTCTGAAACGAAACTTGTACGATTTTATCTTTTAAATTAGCCGGGCTTACAATTTGCCATTCGCCATTGGGGCTTTTCGCCTTTACGAACTCACCATTGATATAGTCGCCTTTAAATTCAAATGGTTTTAACTCAAGCTTTTGCATGGCCTCGCCCCTTGGTTTTTGTCATTGGCGTGTAATAGACAGACTCGCCGTCATTCAGTTGAAGTGTGCGAATTGATTTTTCAGGCAAGAGAATTTCTTCTCCTTGCACAGCACAGGCGGTCACTCCACCCAAGAAAGACTTATCTCGCATAAGTCCAACAAGACCGACATTATCAAACGTCGTATTGCTTTTCTTTACGCAAAACTTCAAATTTTTCCCGTCTTTAATCAATGATACATTTTTAGTTTTACAGCCAACATGAGGGCCACCATCAAACGGATCAATTTCATGAGTGTATTTGAAGCCGATAGATTCAAGTAAATGAAGGGCCGGTAAGGTTTCTGGTCCCACTCGTCCCATGACTAGTCTGGCTTTAGAATCTAATAAGCAAAGATAAATATCTTCTTCAGGGAATAAACTGCGGATAAACTCTTTATTCTGCTGGCTTAGCACATCAGCCTCTTGATACGGCATGCCGGTAAAGCGTCGACCTAAAGATTCCCAAAACTCACTACGACCTTCTTCAGTCAGCGGCGGCGCCATCTGCGCATAAAGCTCATCTTCAAATTTTGGCAGCTGTAAGCCTATGTAGAGAAAGCGGCCCAGGCTGGCGATGCGGCCCACTTTTTCAGGGCGACTACGATAAGTGCGGTCTACAACAAGGCCGCCCAACTCTGTAGGACCATCTTCATTAATTTTCATTCTTAAAATTTGGTGAATAAATCCGACGCCGAGCTCATTACTGAAACGCTCTTTTTTAATTACCTGAAAGCTATAGGTTGGCTCTTCGGCCGTGCCGTGCTTCGCCAAAATTTGCGAACTACCCGCCAGAATTTTTTGATCTACATCTTCAACGACGAATACATAACGACTGTCGGCCTTTGATAAGTCACCTTCAAATGAGGCCAAACTGCGTTCAATTTTTTCAGAGATGATTTTTTTGTCATATGGAAGATTCAATAAAGAGAACTGCCTTGCCAAACTAAGAACTTGGTTTAAATCGTCATGCTGTACGCCTCGTAAAAGAAAATTCATAAACAATACCGATCTATTACATTTTTATAAAATTCCTGCGAACTCCGTAGGGAATTCATACTAATATGTTCATTCGCTATATGGGAACTCCCGACACTTTGTCCCGCGCCAAAAACATAGCATTCGCACTTAATTCGACTAAAAAAACTCGCTTCAGAGGCTAAAGTTGTTGAAATCAGCTCTGCCGAGAGCTTTTCTTCACCTAATGCCTGCTTACAAACCTTATAAAGATCACCATCGATCACGCCGGTAAAAGGCGGTTTATAGTCAACCACGTGAAAACGAGCCCCTAGTTTTTCACAATCATTTCTTAATTGCTGAAGCCATTTTTCATAAATTTCGTGTGTGACGGTAGGCACCAGTCGACAGCTGCCAGAAATCTTAATTTCTTCTGAATCACTTTGGATTTGTCCAACATTAAATGTGGAATGTGCTGGAGTGAATCCTTCTGCGGTAATATCTCGAAAGGCTCCTGAGAATTTTTTTAGAACTTCATAAAGTCCGCTGAGTTTATTCATCATTCCTTGCTCAAAACCATCAACAATATCAAGTTCAAGCACAGCGATATCTGGAGCGCTGAGAGGTGATGTTCCGCCCTCTAGAGAAATAACGGCCATTCCTGTTGGCAAGAGCTTCAAATACTCGAGAGACTTAACAATCGGGTTGTCATAAAAGTCAGGCTCGAGACCAAATTTATTTATACCTGAAAATACTTTGCTCTGTGAGTGGCTGTTTTCAATAAGATCATGAGTTTCGCGATATTTCTTTTCTTCGCTGCCAAATGGAATTGCAATTTCAATAAGAGCATAACCCGGGCCACGGTTCGCCAACTGTAAACCCGTTGGTCTTCCCACTAAAGCTCCCGCCGGCTTGAACTTTTTACGACGTAAAAGTTTAATAAGGCCTTGGCTGCTCTCTGGGCCAAATGTCCCGGCCAACACGGGACGAATTTTCGTATAGGTTTTTTTCTCAGTTGCCGCAAGAGCCAACATCTTGGCAATAAAATCGAACTTCGCATCGGCCGTACCCAATCCATAAACATGATCGCCGTCGATGCTGGCCTGAAACGGATTCGCTCCGGTTTTTATCCAGCGAAAGTATTCGCCGGGCTCGGCCGTATCAAGATGCGAAACGAGAAGAAATTCTTTGGGCGCTGAAGCATTTGAATTTGTAATCCAAAGTGAGGCGTTGTCGATACCATGATAAGTTTCATTAAAGATTTCTGCTTCGAGCCCTAAGTTGATAGCTACGCCCAATAGATATTGAGCTATATCAACCGTACCCTGGCTTACACTACTGTCTATCGAAACGGCCTTGCGGCCAATTTCGAGTAAACTCAAGCCATCTCCAGAATTGTTTTTTCAATAATTTTTGCCGCCTCAGCAAGCTGCTGAGAAGTCGTAATTGCTGGTATCAAGAAGCGAAGACGATAAGGCCCCTTACCACAATTGAATGTGATGAGACCGTTATGGAAAAGTTTCTGAATCAGTGCATCTACTTTTTCTTTTGAGCCATCAAGAGGAGTCACGCCGATCATCAGACCGAGACCACCGGCATCTCGCAGTAAGCCCTTACAAGTGGTCTCATTGAGTTTATCAAGATGATCAACAAACTCACGGTGAATCGCCATAATTTTGCCTTGGTCACCCATGTAATTTTCTTTATCTAAAATATTTAAAATCTCAAGGCCTGCTGCTAGTGCTGGCGTTGAACCCGAGAAAGTCCCGGCAATTAAACCTGGCTTCGGGTTCAGCTCTGGCGTGAAGAACGTCGCCCCGTTTTGCGCCGTCTTTGCAATTGTGCATACATCTACGTAATCACCTAAACCTAAAGTTTCATAGGCGAAGAATTGGCCCGTGCGCGTGAACGTCTGAACTTCATCAAACCAAACTGGTATTTGTTTTTCACGACAGAATTCTAACATCGGCAAAAAGAATTCCCGTGGAGCCTTATTGTATCCACCCTCACCCTGCATGGGCTCAAAAGTAAATGTGCAAATATTGCCTTCATGCTTAGCCACATGTTCTTTTAAAATAGTCAGAGATTTTTCACTCGAGCGCGGATCATTCTTATCATAGAATGGCACACGCAAAACTTCGTTATACTCTGGCAGACCTTGTTTGAAGGATGGGTTGTCGGTGACTTCAGCCATTAAAGTTGTGCGGCCGGCAAACGCTGAAGTCATACCGATAATCATTCGAGCTGCATTTTTTTTCTGGCGGCAAGCCTTGAGCGCATTTTCATTGGCTAAAGATCCGCATGTCGCTAGCCATACATGACGAAGACGACTGTTGCGGCTCGCGATCTCAACTAATTTTTGTGAGAATTGATAGTACTCTTTGTTCGGCTGTAAATTACCTTGCATCATAATGTCACTCATAGCGCCGCGAATACCCGCTGCAATTACACGCGGATGACTGTGGCCCATGATGTGAATTCCAATACCATTAATAAAATCTAATTTAACACTTCCGTCTTCAAGTTCCACGTAAGAATCACGACCAATACCGCTCCCCATATATTGAAAATAAAGCGGACGACCCCGTACTGCACCGGCATCTGTAATTAATTTTTTAGCTTTTTCAACCAGTTCTGGCTGCGGCGGACGCACGCCCTCGATTCTTTTAGAGTTGGCCACGACTTGCGCTGTCAGCTCTTGTACGAGTTGTTCTGTTTTTGGGGATGACTGGACTTCATTGGCGATAGTTGTATTCATGTCTTGAATTTTACTCTTCGCACACGAGCAAAACAAGGCTAAGATATCTGTCGATGAAAAGAATGATTTTGGTCCTGATGTTTTTTTGCACTCATGCTTTCGCTGACCAGGCGCGCGTTGTTGCCTCGACGGGCGACGAAATCTATCAAAGCGCATTAAAGCTTTACCAAGAGCAAAATTTTGCTGAAGCCGAAAAACAATTCCACGAATTTTTATTAAATGAACCCGACAATAAATTTGCGCTTTATAATTGGGGTCTTGCTTCATATAAGTTAGGGCAAAAGGGGAAAGCCCTTGCAGCATGGCGTCGAGCCCTTAATATAGATCCTGACTTTATGTTGCCCATGCGCGCCATGCAGTTCGCGCAAACTGAGATGCCAGCAGATGCCTTTTCGCACGATGCATCGGGTTGGGAGAACTTACGCTCTAGCATTCTTAATCACGCTAAATTGGACCGCTTTTTTGGCCTGAGCGTTTTATTAATTCTCTTCACCGGGTTCCTTGGCGTGCGCTATTTTGGAGCTCGCCATCGAGCCCTGCGCGACGAAACACCACTGCCACCATTCCCCACAGTTTTCATATTACTTACGGCTTGTTTAATGGGCTCACTGGTTTTAACCGGCACAAAATTGATAGCCGATAGCGAACCTCGAGCTACCGTTATTGAAGCCGGGCTTGCTGTGCGCTCGGGCCCTAATCTTGAAGATAATTCTCTCTTTGAGTTGATTGAAGGCGTTGAGGTGATCTTAGTGCGCAAAATGATGCCGGCTCAGTCTGAAACTAAAGAAATGGGCTGGGCGCAAATCACTTACCCAGGTGGTCTTACAGGCTGGGTTCCTTTGAACTCTATTTTTCAAACCTCAGGGCGAATGTAATTGCAAAAACGCACCCAGAAAGCCTAAACTGCGCCTATGTTTAAACGTTTTTTAACTCTTATTTCGGTCGGTCTTTTAGCAACCACTTTGGGCTGCTCAAGCAATGATAAAATCGACACCAATACGGCCGATGGCGCTTATAAATTAGGCGAGCGTTATGAAAAAGACGAACGCTATGAAGAGGCCATCACCTACTTCAGTGAAGTTAAAAACAAGCATCCCTACAGCCGCTATGCCACTGACTCTGAATTAAAAATTGCCGACATCGAATACAAGCGAGAAAACTTTGTTGAATCTGAGGCGGCCTACAAACTTTTTAAAGAGCTTCACCCCGATCACCCGCAATCGGCTTATGTCACCTTTCGCTTAGGCCTCAGTCTCTATAAACAATTGCCGGCAACAATTGATCGCGATCTTTCGTTAGCTAACAAGGCCCTCATTTATTTCGATGAAGTTCTCACAACTTATTCTCGCAGCTCTTTTGTTAAAGAGGCTCGCGAGACTAAAGAAAAAGTGCAAAAAATGCTAGCCGAAAAAGATCTCTACATCGCGCGCTTTTATTATAAAAAAGAAAAGTGGCTCAGCGCCATGGGCCGCTATGAAGATCTATTTAAGAATCAAATGGGCTTTGGCTATGACAAAGAAATTATTTTGGGCCTAACACTCTCCGCCTACAAAGCTAAAGAGATGGATAAAGCAAAAGAATATTTTAGAGTGCTACTCGCTCGTCACCCCAACTCTCCAGAATTGGCTGCTGCCAGAAAAGAGATGTCTGATGGATTTTGAAACCATGGATGAGCTGTTCACAACAGCTGAAGATCACTTCAAAGACAATGAGTATGCCGCTGCTGAGCCGATTCTCAATCAGCTCGTACTTAAGAGCATTAAGAAACCTGAAGTGTTTCATATGCTGGGTACGATCTATTACGATCAGGGCAAATTCAATAAAGCCATTCGATCTTTCAAACGGGCTCTAGAAATCAACCCTGGCTTCACCGACTCAAGCGTTGGTCTCAGCATTATCTTGAACGATCTCGGGCGCTACGAAGAAGGCCAGAAAGTTTTCGACGAAGCTCGTGCTATGCTTAGCTTGCGCTCGACCAACAATGATCATTTCATGAATGAGAAGTTTTCTCAGAAGCATATTGAGCTTGGTGATCTTTATTTTCAGCACAATCGTATGAATGAGGCGCTCGAAGAATTCGAAAAAGCTCTCACTCTCACTCCGCAAAATCTTGATGTGCAAATGAAGATGATCGACATCTACATAGCGCAAAAGAATACAAGTTTAGCAATTAAAGAGCTCCGTGCGCTTGTTCGCGAAAACCCAGCACTAGTACCGGCTAGACTGAAGCTAGGTAAGTCGTTCTACGACTCCCACCAAATTCCTGAAGCTATCGAGCAGTGGGAAAATGCGCTTCGCTATGAGCCCGGCAACACTGTCGCACGCGATTACTTAAGATTAGCTCAAACCGTACAAGTGACATCACTTAACGAACCAATGGTCGAACTCTAAGAGGTTAATATGGCTTTATTAAAAGACAACATGGTCCCATTTATCTCAGCTGCCGAAATCCAAGATATGGTTCGTTTGCTGGCAAAAGAAATCGAGCGCGACTATCAAGGCAAAGAACTTGTTTTGATCTGCCCACTTAAAGGCTCATGCCTTTTCATCTCTGATCTTTGCCGTAAGATTCAGCTTCAACAAGTCATCGACTTTGTTCACTTAACATCCCCGAAGAATGAGAATGTTCGCATCCTGAAGGATATCTCTGTTGATATCACAGGTAAGCACGTACTTATCGTTGAAGAGATTATCGATGCGGGTCGCACACTCAGCTTCTTGCGCAGCCGCTTAGCTTCATCAAACCCTGCTAGCCTCAAGATTGTTTCTCTTCTTGATAAGCCGGCTCGTCGCGAGTTGCCGATCAAGCCTGATTATGTCGGCCGAACAATCGATGATCGTTTTGTGATTGGTTATGGCCTTGATTCTGAAGAGCTGGGTCGTAACTACAGCGACATCTACAACTACGCGAACTAATTGACGCTGACTCCGCTAATAAGCGATTTGAATTTCTACGGCTGCAGAGTTTTCTGCGGTTACGTTTACACCACTTAATAAATGTGAATAGCTCACGCGACCCGAAACTAGATTTTCGGTGCTATTTCTGCGCGCTGACTCTGGGCGGTATTCATAGGCAACAAGTAAGCGCTGCGCTTCTGCCTCTTCAAAAGCCGAACTATCTTTAGGAGTCAGATCAATTTCATCTTCAGATTTCTGCTCGAGAGAAACACCAAGCTGAAGATATGAAGAATCAAATACGCTTTTCTCAAACATCGCACGCACCGCAACCGTATCCCCTGGATTACGATCTGTTTCAGCCAAATCGTTTCCTTCTGGGCGAACGAACACTTCATCATTTAAATTCATAATGCCATCAACACTTGAGATAAAACTAAAGCCACGGGTCATAATGAATTCGTAATTAATTCCAGCTCCCAAACCATAGCCTAAAGCTTCAGGGGTGCCATGAGTGAAGTAAATCGAGTCGTCGCGACCTGCTGATGGAAAACGCAGCTTCTGTGTTAAACCGAGCTTATGGTTGATTCCATCCACCATTAAATACTGTGTGCTTAAAACAGCCTGACCAATAAACATCTGATTCGAATCATTCTCAGGAGAATCCGGAGTCTTACTGTTTGGCTTTAAATTGGGTTTATTATTGTTATTTACCAAAGCGGCAGAAGCCGATGACATTCTTTCTGTCCGCTTAGTTTTTGTCTGCACTTGATAAACCGGCAAGCCAAAGTAAATCGACCACTTTGAGGTGAGACCGTAGCCCCAGTAAGGAGTGAGCTGAAAATAGCTGGCTTCAAATTCGTAACGATTTGTGAAGTTGCCATCAGAATCTACGCCCTTTTCTTCAAACATAAGGCCCAGATTCTCTTTTTTGCCTTCACTGTTAATACGCTTTGAGCTTTGGATAAAATCAGTGCGCAGACCAAAAATAGAGCGACCCGTAACTAAGCTTTGAGGGCGATAACTAAGGGCTTGATCAGAGTCTCGGGCAATCAAAGCCGCATGTACTGCTGATGAGCATAGGATAGTGCAAATAACTGAAATGACTTTGTTTGTATGAAACACGCCCGCACATATAGCGCATTATGACGCGGTGGTCAATTTTTTAAAACAGTGTCTTCTTCTAGCTAGATAAAACATTCATCACGAAAAAGATCATAACTGAAAAAACAAACATAACTAACACTGGATTGACCATGATTCCCCCCTCTTGGCCTATAAATAGGGTAGAGCTGGTTTTTAAAAAAACCAATAGAAAAAGCTACTTAGGGATTTTTAAACAGTAGAACTAGACTCGCTCAACAATCTGTCCGACCAGATCATAATCATGACTTTGTGTGATTTCAACTTTCACAATGTCACCAACATTAGCGAATCCATCATTGATGTAAACAAGTCCATCAATCTCAGGGGCCTGTTGTGAGGTGCGACCTTTTAATAGAAGCTCTGTCTCATCGCTGTAACCTTCAACGATCACATCTAAAATCTGACCCACAAAAGCTTTGTGTTTTTTACGGCTGATTTTTTTCTGCGCGGCCATTAATTGCTGATAACGACGCTCTTTTGTTTCCTCATCAATCTGATTTGGGAGCGTAGCGCCCTTAGTGCCCTCTTCGATTGAGTATTTAAAACATCCCACGCGATCAAACTCTTGCTCTTTGATGAACTCAAGCATCTCTTGGAATTGCTCTTCTGTTTCACCCGGGAAGCCCACGATAAACTGCGTACGAATCACAGCGTTTGGAATTTTCGCTCGAATACGATCTAGCGCCTCTTCAACTTCAGCGCGTGTCATCCGGCGATTCATGCTTTTCAACATTTCATTATTGATGTGCTGAAGTGGCATATCAAAATACTTAACAAGGTTTGGGCGTGATTGAATGAGATCAACCATTTCGTCGTCAATGCCATCTGGATATAAATAAAGAACGCGAATCCACTGAGCGCCAGATTCATCCGCTAAAACTTTTAACAGCTCAACCGGTGATTCTTTCGCAGTCTTATCTGCCTTCTTTAAATCCCAACCGAAATCAGTGAAGTCGTGAGATACAACTAAAAGTTCTTTAACTCCGCCTGCGACCAAAAGCTTCGCTTCGCTTAAAATATTTTTTAAATTACGAGATTGTAAATTACCTCTGATAAGAGGAATCGCGCAGAAAGCGCAGCGCTTCTTGCAGCCTTCAGAGATTTTTAAATAGGCACGATGACCCGGCTGCGAGTTAATTCGTGGAGTTTTGCTCTCTTGCAAATACGTCGGAAGGTTAAAGAATGTTTTCTCTTTGCTTCCTTTTTCGCGCTTCTTTAAAATTTCGCCAATATTTTGAAATTCACCAGAGCCAATAAATAAATCAGCTTCTGGTAGACCATCAACTAATGAATCTTTATAGCGCTGAGTAAGACAGCCGGCCACAACAAGGTTCTTAAGCTTACCGCCCTCTTTGAGTTCAGACATTTCAAGAACTTTATCAATCGACTCTTGTTTAGCCGCATCGATGAAACCACATGTGTTCACAATGACAGTGTCAGCTTCATCAGCATTCTCAACGACACGATAACCTTGGGCCGAGAGCGCGCCGAGCATAATCTCTGTATCAACTAAATTTTTAGGGCAGCCCAACGAAACGAAATGCACTTTCTTCTCAGCCTTCGCAGTTGATTTCTTAAGTGCTTTCTTGGCCGTGGGCTTCTTTTCTAAACTCTCTATATTATCGAACATCCAAAAACCTTATTTGTAAATTGTCACTTCAGCATCTTGAGGTGGCTTGTAATCAAAAATTTTCTTATCAAGACCGGCATTAAACTCTGTATTTGAAAAACGAAATGTCGTGCGATTACCCAATTCATCTTCATATTGAGCGAGCTCAATGACTCCGCCTTTAATATTCACTTCGGCATAGAAATTTTGTAGGTCTTTCCATTTCTTGAGATCTTTAGGAGTTAAAGAAATCTTGCGAACGCCATTCGCAGTCGTGTCGCTTTTTACTTTGAACTCACTTAAAATTTTACTCTGACCGAAAATCAAAACAATTGGAGCCCGACTCTGGCGAGCCAAATCTTTGGCTATGATTTTCGTCACTTGAGTTTTATCCCCATCAACCACGCCACTTGTTTCAAGCCAAATCGCATCTTTATTCATCACGATTAAAGATTTTTGTTCACCCAGCAGTTCTAATCGCATCGCTTGTTTTGAGTAAAACAGTCGGCCTTCGCTCTCTTTGGTTTCATCAAGCATAGAGAGAAAAACTTTTTTACTGACTTTGCTTTTTACCGATGAAGAAGAATTATATTTACCGATGGTTTTCTGCATAAAACACACCGCTGTACTTTGTGCGCTCGCTTGCGTGAGGCCAAACAACAGAATCACTAAATGAGTTATAAAAATTACAATGAGTCTCGATATCATGCGTCAGAATTGATAGCAATTTTCACAAGATTCTGCAAGCGCGGACGAGACGCCAATGTCAAAACTGCAAAGTTTTTGGGCTTTCCCAGAGCCAGATAGGCTGCATTGGCCGTACTGCCGCTTACAATAAGATCGTCTATAAAAAGCACCTGATGATGGGGCTGCAATAACTGGTCATTTTCAATGAGCAAACGCACCCTCTTTCTCTCTTCTAGATCTAAACCTTTTTGCTCTTCAACTGAGATTCTTCGCAGCAGTGGCCATACTTCTCCACCCAAAACTTTCGAAAGCTCTTCAGCAAAACTAGAGGCGTGATCAATCTCAAGAGTATTTCGTGCGGGAGCCGGCACGAACACCAGATTTTTCATATTTAAAAAATCAAAGTGGACAAGAAGTTTTCGGACCAGCGCACGCGCAAAAAAAGCGTGAATGTTAATTGTCCGTCCGCCTTTTTGACTGTGGACGATTCGTCCGGAACCTTCCGCGTCGTTGTTCCACGAAAGCAAACTGTAGGAAGTCCATTGTTGGCGTCTTTCTATCACTAAAGGTGTGCGCAGAATTTTACATTCACAGTCAGAACAAAACACTTTGGATGTTTTACTAACCCCCAGCTCTCCACAAGAAAAACAACACCGAAAATAATTTTGCATCCTTCACAAGGATGCAAAATTAGTTCCGGACGAAATTTCATTCGTTATGATACGGAAGGCCCTTCATAATTGTGAAGGCGCGATAGATTTGCTCAAGAGCGACAATTTGAGCCAGGTGATGATTGAACGTTAAATCTGATAGCGACAGCGCTAACTTCGCTTTTTGTTTAATCTCGTCCGAGAAGCCGTACGGACCGCCGATCACTAGGCAAATTCGTGTTGGGGTCATTTCTATTTCTTTTTCTAGAAGTTTGGCAAATTCTACGGATGTCTTTTTCTTACCACGCTCATCAAAGAGAATAAGCGTGTCACCCTTTTGCAAAGCCTTTAATAAAATTTCAGATTCCTTAGCTAATTTTTTGTTTCTATCTTCACGATCAAATTGTGGAGACTTAAGGCTCACGCGATTAAAATCAATAAACGGCTTCAGCTTTTTAACATAGCCTTCAGCCGCTTCTTCTGCCCACTTTTCAGTTTTATTTTGAAAAACTAAGAGCGAGAGCTTTTTCATGACTACAAATTACTTAGAAAAAACTGGTGTTTTTGGTGGTGGCGGAGTCGTCATGTTTAGAACTTTTCCGCGGCGCCAGATCTCTTCAATGCGGTATTCATTACGGACGTATTCATAAAACACGTGAACCATCAATGAACCATAATCGAGAACAATCCAGCGGCCCTCTTGCATACCTTCGCTTGATTGTGGGTAAACACCGTAGCGGTCTTTTACCGAGCGGGTAATGTGCTCAGCTAACGCCTTTGCATGACGAGTGCTCGTACCTGATGTGGCGATAGCGTATTCGGTCGGCTGCTCAAGCTCACTGACATCATAAGCTAAAATTGTAAGGCCGCCTTTTTCTTCAAGAAGATGAACGCAGAACTGGGTGAAGTCTTTGAACTCCCCAATTCTATTTTCAACTTCTTTATAAAGGCCTTCACTTTTTACGTAATCAACAACAACTGATGGAGTAAATGAACTGACGTTCTCGTTATTGCGAATTTTACGGCGAATTTGAGTCGCTGAAACATCAACATCATTAAGAGTGACGAAGAGAAGTTTACCGCCAGTGGCAAGTGAACCTCTTTGATTCTTGAAAGACTTAAGGATTTCGGCCAACCATTTTGGCATTTCTTTTTTGCTCGTAGGCAGAGTCATGCCTGGGCGAGTGGTCACAACTAGGTGAACCATATTCAAAATTGAAATATAGTCCTTCCACTGATTGAAATTTTCGAGTTGGTCAGCGCCAATAGTTAAGTAAAACTCCGCATCTGGATTTTCTTTTGCAAATTCTTTAAGTGTATCGATTGTATAGCTGGTCCCACCGCGCTCAACTTCATTGGCTTTAACAGAAAAGATCGGCTCTTCATTTTCATTTTGATTGAGAATCGGAAGCACCCGTCTTGTCATTTCGAGACGATGTTCTGCACTAGGGCCTTCTACTTTTTCACGCAGCGGATTTTTAGCCGTCGGAACGATAAACATTTTATGCAAACCAAGTTCTTTTTGTACAAGCTCAAGGCTATTTAAATGTCCGTAATGAATAGGGTTGAACGTTCCACCAAAAATACCGATTTTGATCGCTTTCTTTGGGAAGACAGTTGATTTAACCGTTGCCGTCACGGCTGTTGTTGTGACTTTTTTAGTCGTCGGCTTAGCGGCTACAACTTTCTTTGTTGTCGATTTTACTGGTGTCGCTTTTTTAGCTGTGGTTTTAACCCTAGCTTTAGTCGCCGCTTTTGCAGATGATTTCTTTGCGGTTTTTTTGCTCAAAGATTTAGCTGCTTTTTTTGGAGTCGCTTTCTTCGCGACAGTTTTAGCTTTCGCTTTAACGGCCGTCTTCTTCGCAGTCTTAACAGATTTTTTAATCGATTTCTTCTTCATGGAAAACCATTTCCCCCATTAAAAAGACGAGCTCTTTAACATTCTTTCCGGTTGCAGCTGAAATCGTCGCCACTTTCACTTTTTTCTTCTCGAATTTTTTAACAAGTGCCGTGAGTTTTTTCGGATCGATAGCATCGATCTTATTGATCACAACTAATTGTTCACGTTTAGAAAGTGGTTTGAAGTCATCTTCATCTTCATGAGCTTCGTCGTATTTTTTAAGTTCAGTATTAATGTCAGTATAATCTTTCACTGGGTCGCGACCGCTGATTCCGCTGCCGTCGATTAAGTGAACAAAGAATCTTGTACGTTCAATGTGCTTTAAGAAGCGCGTGCCAAGACCCGCTCCTTTATGAGCGCCTTTGATAAGACCTGGCATATCGGCGACGATGAAGTTCGCATCATCTCCGTATTTAACTACGCCCAGGTTCGGTACAAGTGTCGTAAATGGATAATCTGCGACCTTTGGTTTTGCAGCTGAAATGTGAGAAATAAGTGTCGACTTGCCTGCGTTCGGGAAGCCAATGATTCCAACGTCAGCAATAAGCTTAAGTTGAAGTTCAACGGTGCTCTCTTTACCTGGCATACCTTTTTGGGCCACACCGGGAGCTTGGTTCACGCTCGTTTTATAGAAAACGTTACCTTTTCCGCCGAGGCCGCCTTCGAGATAAACGAAGATTTCGCCAATGCCGAGGTCTCTAATAGTTTCGCCGTCTTCATTTTTGATAATTGTTCCGGGTGGAACGTACAATACGAGATCGTCGCCGTCTTTGCCCGAACGTTTTTGCGTACCGCCGGGTTCACCGTCGCCTGCGCGATATTTTCTTTTAAGTCTTAAATCTAATAGGGAGTGGAGGCGAGTAGAGGTCTTGAATATAACGCTGCCGCCATGTCCGCCATCGCCACCATCTGGGCCTCCGCGCGGAACGTATTTTTCGCGACGAAAACTGACCGAGCCAGCTCCACCTTTACCTGATGCTACCTCGATCGTAACTTCGTCTACGAATTTCACTGATAATTGTTCTCTTTATTTTTTAAGACGCTTTACTTTGTTCAGCAGCATAAACGCTTACGCGGAACTTAACTTTAGTTACGCGCTCGAATGTTACTTTGCCTGGTACAACAGCGTAAATCGTATGATCGCGACCAATTCTTACGCCACGTCCGAGGGCAAACTTAGTGCCGCGCTGACGAACTAGAATTGTTCCTGGCAAAACGTTCTCGCCACCGAATCTTTTAACTCCGAGGCGTTTACCTGCCGAATCACGACCGTTTCTGGTACTACCTGCCGCCTTCTTCGATGCCATACATTACTCCTGTTTACTTCTTAACTGCTTTTTTCTTAGCAGTTTTAGCTTTTGGTTTTTTGCCTGAAGATTTCTTAGCCGCTTTTTTAGGAGCTGCTTTTGCTTTCTTCGCTACAGTTTTAGCTTTGCGTTCAGCGCGTGGCATATCTGCCAACTTCGCTTCGTGCATTGCACGACGTTCAGCCGTTTTTGCTGGGTCGATCACTTGTGCTTTGTTATCTGCCTTGCTCACTTCGCCTGTTGGTGAAGTAATAGACTTAACAAAAAGCTCTGTGAAATCTTGGCGATGACCGTTTGTACGGCGGTAGCCTTGACGACGCTTCTTTTTGAAAACGATAATTTTTTCGCCACGATCTTGGCGAGTTACAACACATGTAACGACTGCGCCAGAAAGGACAGGCTCACCAACATGAAGTTGATCGCCATTCACTAAAAGAATGTCTTTTAAATCAATTTCAGAGCCCAAATCTTGAGCCATTTTTGCTACTCTAACGGTGTCTCCGGCACGAACCGTATATTGTTTACCGCCGGCGCGAATGATCGCGTACATCTGTGACCTCCACATAACTTATTTCAAGGACCCGCTTTTTTGCCATGGCGCAGGGGGGCTGTCAATCGATTAGGATTTTTAGTTCTAGGGGCTGTAGAATATTATGGGTAAGCGGAGTGACCGGTGGGCGCGTCCCTCGAGTCGAGACTTAGATGATAGCAACCGAATTCAGCAAAATAGGCCTCTACTATCATTTAATTCATTCTCAGATCGAAATTATTTGCTGCTAACGAGTATTTTGCTGAATCCGGTCACTTTGATTTTGTCATACTCATAAAGGCGCAAAACAACATCAATGAGATTCGACCTGGTACTGCTCTAAGTGAAAATGAGGTTCGACCTTGAGAGCGACGGGGTGACCGAGCTTTTGTTCAACCAAGTCCAAGGCTTCGGATTCTTCGGCGTAGATCCAATCAGCTACTTCGCTATGACATTGAACCACCGTTGTGCTCGCTGAAACACTGCGACTGGCTTCTTTTTCAAGGGCTCTGAAGATTTCGTAGGCCACTGTGACCTTCTGTTTAATGTAACCTTTACCTTCACAGTAAGGGCACGGGTCGCAAAGATTCGATAGGAGGCTTGGGCGAATCCGCTTACGAGTCATCTCAACAAGTCCCAATTCAGACATTCCCGAGACGACTGTGCGGGCGCGATCGACGACGAGTTCTTCTTGTAGAACTGACATCACTTTTTCGCGGTGGCTTTCACGCTCCATATCGATGAAGTCGATAATAATAATACCGCCGCAGTTACGAATGCGAAGTTGATGAGCAATTTCGCGGGCGGCTTCAATATTAGTAGTAACAATAGTGTCTTCGAGATCTTTTTTGCCAACGAAACGGCCCGTGTTCACATCAATCACGATCAAAGCTTCTGCCTCATCAACGACTATATATCCGCCGGACTTGAGCCAGATTTTTCTACCTATAGCGCGCTGAACTTCGAGATCAATATCATAAAGATCAAAAAGAGGGCGGTCGCCACGGAAGAGCTGAACTTTACTTTTATAACTCGGCAAGAATTGCGAAACAAAAGACTGAACTTTTTTAAAAGTTTTCTGATCATCAATAAGAACGCGATCGACTTTATCATTGAGAAGATCTCGCAAGGCGCGAAGTTCGACGTCGAGCTCGGCGTGAATGACTCCGATCGCTTTTTTCTTTTCGTAACCAGATTCTACTTCGAGCCAAACACGATTGAGATATTCAATATCGGCTTCGATGTCGGCTTTCGTTGCGCCTTCACCTGCGGTACGAACGATGAGTCCACCAGGTGGTTTGAGACTGTCGACAATTTCTTTAAGGCGATTGCGCTCTTCTTCGCTCTCAATTCGGCGAGAAATTCCAACATGCGGTAGCGTTGGCATGTAAACAATGTGACGACCTGGCAACGAAATATGAGTTGTGATGCGCGCGCCCTTTGTGCCCAGCGGATCTTTCGCAATTTGAACAAGAAGCATTTGCCCTGGTTTTAATAAATCTTGAATTGGCGTTTTTGGCGGCTCTTCTGGCTGAGACTCTAAAATCTCTTCATTGTCGTCAGTGCTATCAGTTTCGAGAAAATGCTCTTCATTGCGGACGATGTCTTCGCGAATATCGCCCACATACAAGAACGCGGCGCGAGCTAGACCAATGTCGACAAAGGCAGCTTGCATTCCGGGTAAAACTCGCAAAACTTTGCCTTTATAAATAGAGCCGACCAAAGTCGGGGACACCCGTCGATCGACCTTTAGGTCCATCAAGCGCCCATTTTCAATATACGCCACCCTAGTTTGATTGGGGCGGGCATTAATTAGAATCTCTGCTGACATAAGACGTTCATATCCTTCAATTTTTGCAGGTCTAGTCGGGACTATTTGGACTTTAAAGTTTTCAACCAAATACCGATTTAAATGTATGGCACAAATTGATCAACTCTTCAAAGTAATGGTGGCACAAAGTGCTTCGGACTTACATTTAAGCTCGGGCTCTTCGCCTTATCTCAGAATTCACGGTGAAATGGTTAAGCTAGATCATCCTGTATTAAACAACGAGGGTGTACAAGCTCTGGTTTTTGAAATTCTGACAGATAAACAAAAACGCAACTTCGTAGAAAATTGGGAGCTCGATTGCAGTTACGCAGTAAATGGCCTCGGTCGCTTCCGCTGTAACGTTTTCATGCAGCGTCGTGGACTGGGCGCCGTCTTCCGTATTATTCCTGAAAAATTGAAAACTGTTGAAGAGCTTGGCCTTCCAGGAATTGTAAACAAAATGATGGATGTGCCGCGCGGATTAATTTTAGTTACTGGTCCGACAGGCTCGGGTAAGTCGACGACTTTGGCGGCTATGCTCCACACCATTAATAAAACTCAGCGTCAGCATATTCTGACCATTGAAGATCCTATCGAATTTGTTCATGACAGCCAGATGTCTTTGATCAACCAACGTGAAGTTTCGAGCCATACAAAATCTTTTGCTAATGCTCTTAAAGCCGCACTTCGTGAAGACCCAGATACAATTCTCGTGGGTGAAATGCGCGACTTAGAAACTATTTCTTTGGCGATTACCGCTGCAGAAACAGGTCACTTAGTTTTCGGAACGCTCCATACAAATAGCGCTGCGAAAACTGTCGATCGTATTATCGATGCTTTCCCTGAAGGTCAGCAGGCACAGATTCGGGTGATGTTAGCGGAGAGCTTGCGCGGAGTTATTTCGCAAACGCTTTTCCCGCGTGCCGATCAGCCAGGTCGTGTCGCAGCTCTTGATATTATGATGAACACTTTTGCCGTTGCGAACTTAATTCGCGAGGGCAAAACCTTTCAAATTCCATCTGTTATGCAAACAAGCGCCGCTGAAGGTATGATGACTTTCGAGGGTCATTTAAAGAAGCTTGTTGAGCTTGGTAAGGTGAGCAAATCTGATTCAGATAACTTCTTGGGCGTGAGGCCTAAAAAGGTGAATGAAGATGATGTTGGTGAAAACACAGGTATTCGTATTGAGATGGACGAGCCTAAAAAAGCGGCCGCACCAACAGCACGGCCTGCACCACCACCAACTCCAGCAGCTGGTGGTGTGAATCCTAATACAGGAACTGGCAAAGTTGGTTTTTCATTCGGAAAGAAAACAGGTTAATCAGAACGTCCACTGATAGCCGAGCTGGCGATTTTGTTGGGCGGCATTTTCTTGCGCAAAACGATCAGAGATTTGGTCTCCAAAATTCGTTCTTAAAAGTTCATCTTGTTGGTCATAATATACTTGATACTGCTCGTAAGGAGCATGAATCGCCTTGTAGGTCGTATAAACCGTTCCGCCAATAACACCCACGGCGAAACCAATAGCAATATTTGAAAGCTTATCTTGCGGACGGCCATAAAAGCTCAGCGTACTTAAACCAAGAACTGCTCCTGCTAAACCTGCGAAAATAATCGTGGCGATTTGCTTACGTGTGCCGCCCATTTCTTCACTTGCTGCCTGGTTTGTACCTTGGGCTAAAGAGAGGCTTGGCATTGTGAGTGAGCTAGAAATAACAGTTAACGCTAAAAGGATAATTCTGAATTGCTTTAACATGACGGCTCCTTTACATATCAATCATACAGGGGTTATTAGAACTTATGTCAGACCTAACGCAAGGCGGCCCAGAGCTCGCCCGAAAAATCGATCATACATTGCTGAAGCCAGATGCGGTGGTGGCTGACTACGAAAAACTCTGCAATGAAGCCATTGCCTACGGCTTTTTCTCGGCTTGCATTCCTCCGGCCTATGTTTTGCTCGCTAAAAAAATTCTGCGCGGTACTGATGTGAAAGTTTGTACTGTCATCGGCTTCCCTCATGGGCTGAACGATAGCCCGACAAAGGTCTTTGAAATCCAGCGCGCTTTTGATTGTGGAGCAGATGAGTTCGATGCTGTTATTAATATCTCTATGCTAAAAAGTGGCGATGAGCGGGGCGTGAAGAACGAACTTCTCTCGTTAGTTAAGGCCGCCCAAGGCAAAACTCTCAAAGTGATTATCGAAACCGCTCTTCTCACTGATGCCGAAAAAGTTCTTGCTTGTCGCTTGAGTGAAGAAGCCGGCGCTAACTTTGTTAAAACATCGACAGGGTTTGCTGGCGGTGGTGCTACGACTCACGATGTGCAGCTTATGCGCGCAACAGTAGGTCCGAAAGTTCAAGTGAAAGCCAGTGGCGGAATTCGTAATCGCGCTACCGCTTTAGCCATGATTGAAGCTGGCGCCTCTCGTCTCGGCACAAGCCAAGGCGTTGCTATTGTTTCTGGCGATGCAGATCCTGCAAACAAAGCGAGTTACTAATGTCTCAGCCAAAAGATCAGACGAAAAAGTTTTTACCTGCTGAAATCATTCAAAAGAAAAAACGCGGTGAACTTTTGTCAGCTGAAGAAATCTCATGGCTTGTGACTAGTTTCACAAGCGGCGAGCTTCCCGACTACCAAATGGCCGCTTGGGCTATGGCAGTTTACTTTCAAGGTCTTTCAGATTTCGAACTCGCGCACCTAACTTTGGCGATGCGAGATTCTGGGCGTAAATTTAATTTTCAGAAGTTGAATGCTCCAAGAGTTGATAAGCATTCAACTGGTGGTGTTGGCGATAAAACCAGTTTAATTATCGGGCCGATTTGGGCCGCTGCTGAAATTTACAATCCGATGATTGCGGGCCGTGGCCTCGGACACACGGGCGGAACCCTCGATAAACTCGAGAGCATTCCTGGGTTTCGAATCCATCTCTCAGCCGAAGAGCTCGAGCGCAATGTTGAGAAGTATTTCTTCTCAATTATGGGTCAGACGAAAGACATCTGTCCTGCCGATCGCAAACTTTATGCCCTTCGTGATGTCACGGCTACCGTTGATTCGATTCCTCTTATTTGCGCGAGCATCATGTCGAAAAAGTTAGCGGAAGATCTAACGGGACTTGTGCTTGATGTAAAATTCGGCAATGGCGCCTTTATGAAAACTCTCGACGATGCTGAGAAGCTGGCGCGCACTCTTGTGAGCACTGGCGTTCATAACGGAGTGAAAGTTCACGCGGTTCTAACAGATATGAATCAACCGCTTGGGCGCTTTGCCGGTAATTCACTAGAAGTTTTTGAGTGCATTGAAATTCTTCAAGGTAAAAAATGTATGCAGGGCTCGGTGGATTTTTATGAATCCACTCGTGAACTGAGTTTACAACTCGCCTCTCACGGATTTGTTTTTGCTGACAAAGCCGCAACTCTTGAAGAGGGTTACAAAAAGGCAAAAGAGATTTTAGATTCTGGCGCTGCTTTCACAGCCTTCAAAAAACTTTGTGAGTATCAAGGCCCCGCTCGCCTTGATCAATTGCCGCTTGCAAAATTCAAAGCCGATATTGTCGCAAAAGGTTCTGGCTACATCTCTAAAATTAATACTGAGAAGCTCGGTCTCGCCCTCATTGAAATCGGAGCTGGTCGCAGAAAATCAGATGACCAAATTGATCATTCGGCAGGTTTTGAATTCTTGTGCCGGCATGGGGACCATATCGAAAAGAACCAAGCCTTGGTAAAGGTTCACTGCGCTGATCAACAGCAGGTACAGAAAATTACAGATTCTGTTTTAAGCTCGTTTGAATTCTCGAATGCTGCGCCGCAGGGCTTGCCATTAATCGCGAGAGTGATACCGTAAGGCCTTATGAAGTCTCAGCTTTTGCAAAACTTAAAAGAGTCCGTTGATTTTATTCGGACTAAAACGAAAATCAAACCTCGTGTGGGAATCACACTGGGCTCTGGTCTGTCGGGTTTTGTTAAAGAAGTAAAAACTGAAGCGATTATTCCCTACAAAGATATTCCGCATTTCTCTCCGCCCTCGGTTGAAGGCCATCCCGGGCAAATGGTTTTAGGTCATGTGGGAGATGTTCCGGTTGTAGTTTTACAGGGTCGAATTCACTACTACGAAGGTCATTCGATGGAACAAGTGGTTTACCCCACTCGTGTTCTCGCTCAACTTGGTATTCAAAAATTAATTCTGACAAACGCAGCCGGCGGCCTTTCTGAATTTATGAAACCTGGAGATTTTATGCTCGTTCGCGATCATATTAATCTCACTGGTAGCAATCCTTTAATTGGCCCGAACATCGCTGAACTCGGCTTACGTTTTCCGGATATGACTCAGGCTTACGACCCAGAAATGCTTGAAATCGCAGAAGCTGTGATGAAAAAAAATGTCATCCGTCACACAGTGGGCGTTTATTGCGGCGTGAGCGGGCCGACCTATGAAACTGCTGCTGAAGTTCGCTTTCTTCAAGTGATCGGCGGCCAAGCGGTGGGAATGAGTACGGTGCCTGAGACGATCGCAGCCAAACACATGGGCCTTAGCGTTTGTGGACTCAGCTGTATTAGTAATTTAGCAACAGGAATCAGCAAGACACCCATCACTCATGATGAGGTTAAAGAAACCACGAAAAAAGTTGAAGAGCACTTCTCACTTTTCTTACGCGAGTTCATTCAGAAGCTCTAGACTTTCCACCAGTCTAAAAATAGCCCTATTTTTAACCTTATGAACCTTCAAATGGGACTCTGATATGGGGGTCCTGTCGTATGTCTTTACACTCTACTAGCACCTATAAAATCTACTTTATTATTTCATGTCTTTTTTACCTCTCCGCCTGTGCGCCGGTAACAAGTTCTGAAACTCTAATGCCGAGCGCGCAATCAAGTTGCTCTGGCGAATTTATCAAAGACAAATACATCGTAAAATTTAAAGACGGCTCATTCAAAACTTATCGCTTTAAAGATCGTGAAAAATTTAAATCTGAAATTGTCGAAGCTCATCTCAATGACATTGATTACATTGAGTACGACCAGAAATTTGAAATTGCTCCACCATCAAAAATCGAAGCTAAATTCGCTGACAATGTCGTGTTCACACCGCAAGCTGTAGATAACTGGGGGCTTCGTATGATTCAAGCTCCCGGCGCTTGGCAAAATGGCTATTTCGGCCAAGGTGTTACGGTGGCCGTTATCGATTCGGGTGTTGATATCAATCACCCGCTTTTAATAAATCAAATTGCTTATAACCCTGGCGAAAGTGGTACAGATTCTCTCGGGCACGACAAGAAAACTAACGGCCTTGATGATGATGGCAATGGTTATGTCGATGACTATGCTGGCTTTGATTTTGTTACGAACTCTGGCAAAATGGTCGACACCGTCTCTCATGGAACACACGTCGCTGGCATCATCGCTGCCGAACATAATAGCACTGTGGTTTCGAATTCATCTGTGCAGGGCCTCGCTCCACGCGCAAAAATTCTACCGGTGCGTTTTTTAGATACTTCAGGCGGTACACTTGAAGGAGCCTTAGGCGCCCTTGAATATGCGAAACGCAGAGGCGCGCAAATCATCAATGCCAGTTGGGGCGGCGAAGGTTGCTCGCGTGCACTCGCCGATAAAGTTCAAGAGATCACGGCCGCAGGAATTATTTTCGTAGTGGCGGCCGGCAATAATGGTTCGAACTTAGATTTCTTTCCGGAGTTTCCGGCGGTATTTAGATCGGCACTTCAGGTGACGGTGGGCTCCTCGGGTACCATGGATGGAATGTCGAGTTTTTCAAACTACAGCCGAACTTTCGTAAACCTTTTTGCGCCTGGGTTTAACATTGTCAGTACTTTACCCAATAGCCGAATCGGTGCTGAATCGGGAACCTCAATGGCAACGCCTTACGTGGCCGCAGCTGCAGCGGTTTTACTCAGCGTAAAACCTAGCGCTTCGCCGCAAGAAGTTCTTAACGCGCTTTATTCTTCGGTAGATACAAATCCGGAATACCAAAACTCAACGAGCGGTCGTCTGAACGTTGCTCGCGCTGTTAATCAGATGCTCAATTAGACACCTGGGTAACGCGGCGCCCCTCTCAACGCCTTAGGGTTTGATTTGACCCCCTCAAGACTATAATTCTTATGGTCTTATGAGAACATTCATCGAAGACCTCAAAAATCATGTTGGTCAAACTGTAGAATTGCGCGGCTGGGTTTTTCACCACCGCTCATCTGGTAAAATTAAATTTCTAGTGATCAGAGACGGAACTGGTTATTGCCAGTGTGTTGCCGTTAAAGGCGAAGCCACTGATGAAGCCTTTGCGGCGTACGATCAGCTGTCACAGGAGTCGACTGTCACACTCACGGGTATTGTTCGCGCTGAGCCGCGAAGCCCAGGTGGATTCGAAATCACGACAAAGACTTTAGAAATCACGCACAAGGTAGAAAACTATCCAATCTCTCCAAAAGAGCACGGACCAGATTTCTTGATGAGTAATCGTCACTTATGGATTCGCTCTAAAACGCAGCATGCGATTTTGCGCATTCGCGCTGAAGTTGTTTCGGCGATTCGCGATTTCTTTAATGGTCGCGGCTTCACACTGACTGACTCACCGATCTTCACACCGAATGCGTGCGAAGGTACATCGACGCTCTTCTCAACGAAGTATTTCGACGACCAAGCTTTCTTGTCACAATCAGGTCAGCTCTATCTTGAAGCGACGGCTGCGGCGTTCGGTAAAGCTTATTGCTTTGGTCCAACCTTTAGAGCTGAGAAATCTAAAACTCGTCGGCACTTGATTGAGTTCTGGATGGTTGAAGCCGAAGTGGCCTTCAACAATCTCTACGACAACATGGAGCTCATGGAGCAATTCGTTGAGTATGTTGTGCAGCGTACGATTAAAAATAAAGCTGAAGAACTTAAAGTCCTCGAACGTGACACTTCTAAGCTTGCAAAAGTTAAAGGTCCGTTCCCGCGCATTCATTACGATGAAGCGGCAGCTATGATTAAAAAAGAACGCCCTGAGTTTATCGTCGGCGATGATTTTGGTGCTCCTGATGAAGCGGTTGTTTGCGCGAAGTTTGATACGCCCGTTTTCGTGCATCACTTCCCGACAGCGGTAAAAGCTTTCTACATGAAGCAAGACGAAAAAGACTCATCGAAATGTATGAGCGTTGATTTGCTGGCGCCTGAAGGTTACGGCGAAATCATCGGCGGTGGTCAGCGTGAAGAGAGTCTTGATTTATTACTTTCACGAATTGCAGAGCACGGCCTCAAAGAATCTGACTTTGCTTGGTACCTTGATCTTCGTAGATATGGTTCATTCCCTCACTCGGGCTTCGGCCTTGGTTTAGAGAGAACTGTCTCTTGGATCTGTGGCGCTCAGCACGTTCGTGAGACCATTCCGTTCCCGCGTCTTTACGGTCGAATTTATCCTTAAGCACTTTTAGGAGTTATATTTATGCAAGTTGAACCAACAAACTCAACCGAAGCCAAGTTGAAAGCTCTCGAAGTTAAAAACGAAGAGGCTTTCGCCGGCGGCGGAGCCGACAGAGTAGCGAAACATAAAGAGGGCGGCCGCTTAACTGCGCGTGAGCGTCTTGATGTTTTATTAGATCCGGGAAGCTTTGTTGAAATGGATCGTTTCGTTACTCACCGTAGTCAAAACTTCGGCATGGGCGACAAAACTTTTCTCGGTGACGGTGTTATCACTGGCTACGGCCGCGTGAACGGCAAGATCGTTTATGTTTACTCTCAAGACTTCACCGTATTCGGCGGCAGTATGTCGCGCACTCAAGCCAATAAAATTTGCAAGATCATGGATCTCGCAGTTAAAAACGGCGCGCCGATCATTGGCCTCAATGACTCTGGTGGAGCTCGTATTCAAGAGGGTGTTGAAGCTCTTGGTGGCTTCACGGATATTTTCTTAAGAAACGTAACGGCTTCAGGCGTGGTGCCGCAAATTAGCGCCATCATGGGGCCGTGCGCTGGTGGAGCGGTTTACTCTCCTTCAATTACTGATTTTATTTTCATGGTGAAAGATACGAGCTACATGTTCGTAACTGGCCCTGATGTTATTAAAACTGTAACTCACGAAGATGTTTCAAAAGAAGCTTTGGGTGGAGCACTAACGCACAACCAGAAATCAGGCGTTGCACATTTCGCAGCGGATGACGATCGTCACTGCCTCCTCATGATTCGCGAACTTTTGAACTTCTTGCCGAACAACAACCTTGATGATGTCCCGGTGATTCCGACAAAAGATAAGCCTGATCGTGTTGAGATGTCTTTGAACACTTTTATTCCTGATAATCCTAAAAAACCTTACGACATGCTTGAGCTCATCAACAAAGTTGTCGACGAAGGCTACTTCTTAGAAGTTCATAAGCACTTTGCTAAAAACATTATTGTGGGCTTTGCTCGTATGAATGGGCGTCCAATCGGTATCGTAGCGAACCAACCAGCGGTGCTTGCCGGTTGTTTAAATATCCCAGCTAGTACAAAAGCAGCGCGCTTTATTCGCTTCTGTGATGCCTTCAATATTCCAATTGTAACATTCGAAGATGTTCCGGGGTTCTTGCCTGGTACTGACCAAGAGTGGAACGGCATTATCACTCACGGCGCAAAACTTCTTTACGCTTACGCTGAAGCGACTGTGCCTAAAATTACAGTTGTAACTCGTAAAGCTTACGGCGGCGCTTATTGCGTCATGTCTTCTAAGCACTTGCGTGGTGATGTGAACCTCGCTTACCCAACTTCTGAAATCGCAGTTATGGGAGCAGAAGGCGCCGTAAATATTATTTTTAGAAACGAAATTAAAAACGCTAAAGATCAGAACGCAGAGAGAGCCCGCCTGATTGCTGATTACGAAGCCCAATTCAGCAATCCGTATGCAGCAGCAAATTTGGGTTACATCGATGAAGTGATCGAGCCCGCTATGACTCGAAAGCGCATTATTGATTCTCTTGAGATGCTAAAAAATAAGCGTGATTACAACCCGCCGAAAAAACACGGCAATATTCCGCTCTAATAAAGCTGACGAGGTTTTAAGTGTTTAAGAAAATCTTAATTGCAAACCGCGGTGAAATTGCCATTCGTGTGATGCGTGCGTGTCGCACAATGGGCATTCAATCCGTTGCGGTCTTTAGTGATGCTGACCGTAATAGTATGCACGTGATGTTAGCTGATGAAGCTTACAACATTGGCCCTGCACCCAGCCTTCAATCTTATTTGAATATTGAAAAAATCATCGCCGTTTGCAAAAAAGCAAAAGTCGATGCCGTTCACCCTGGCTACGGATTCTTAAGTGAATCCTCTGACTTTGCTAATGCACTAGAAAAAGCCGGAATCGTTTTCATCGGCCCGACAACTGATAATATCAAAGCTATGGGCGATAAAATTGCTTCTCGTGATTTGATGAAAAAAGCGGGCGTTCCGATCGTGCCTGGTACTCCTGGTTCGATTAAAGACGTAGCCGAAGCTGAGAAATGGGCGAAAGACATCGGCTATCCTATTATCATCAAAGCTTCGGCTGGTGGTGGCGGTAAAGGTATCCGTGTTGTTCACGAACCCGCAGAACTCGCGAGCGCTTTCCGCGCTTGTCAGTCAGAAGGTCTTAACTATTTCAAAGATGATCGCGTTTTCATCGAGCGCTTTATTCAAGCTCCTAAGCACATTGAAATCCAAGTGTTCGGCGATAAACATGGCAATGTTTGCCACTTGTACGAACGAGAGTGCTCTGTTCAGCGTCGTCACCAGAAGTTGATTGAAGAGTCTCCGAGTCCGTCCGTTCCGCCAGATGTGCGTGAGAAGATGGGCGCCGTGGCTGTGGCTGCTGCTAAGAGCATTAACTATCTTGGTGCCGGCACTATTGAGTTTATTTTCGATAATAATACTAAAGAATTCTTCTTCATGGAGATGAACACACGTCTTCAGGTTGAACACCCGATCACTGAAGTTGTGACGGGCGTGGATTTAGTTCAAGAGCAGATCAAAGTGGCTCTTGGTAAGCCGCTTTCGTTCAAACAAAGTGATATTAAGCAAACTGGACACGCTATTGAGCTTCGTATCTGCGCAGAAGATCCTTATACGTTTATACCAAGCCCAGGAAAAATTCGTCGTTGCCGTACGCCGCAAGGTCCTTTTGTACGCGTTGATGGCTACGCTTACCCTGGTTACGAAATTCCAATTCACTATGACCCGATGATAGCGAAACTCATTTGCTGGGGCCATACACGTGAAGAAGCCATTGCTCGTTTGCAACGCTCCCTTACTGAATTCATGTTAACGGGAATTAAGAGTAATATTATTCTTCACCGCAATATTTTATCGCACCCAACATTCTTGAATGGTTCATACACAACTCAGTTCATAGAGAAAGAAATCGTAAGCGAGAAAATGAAGAAGCTCTTCATGTTTGTGGATGAGCATGTGTTCTTGGTGACAGCCGCTATCGAGGCTTTCAAAGACAGTAAGTCTCGTGATGTGGCTCAATACACAGTGGCAAGTCGCTGGAAACAGTTCGGCCGCCAGAAACAGATGAGGACTTAAGACATGTATTTTCATGCTGAATCCAATGATGAAAAATTCGAGATTACCGTTAATGAAAGCAAACTCGGCTGGAAAGTTTCTTTAAAAAAGGAAGGCGCCGACTGGATTCATTACGAGTTCACTAAAGATGACTACCAATACATGGACGATACAATCAGTTTCTTATTTAAGAACAGCTCGTATTTGTTAGATGTCACTCAGCACGGTGTGGACTACACAGTTTACACGCGCGGTGCCTTTCAGACGATCAAGCTCTATAACGAAGAGAAGATACTTCATGAAAGCTTAAAAGCTGTTGGCGCTCTCGGCGGCTCGGATTCTTTGTCTTCTGAAATGCCAGGCAAGATCGTAAAGGTCTTCGTTAAAGCTGGTGACGAGATTAAACGCGGCTCACCTCTTCTCATCATGGAAGCCATGAAGATGGAGAACGAAATGCGCGCTTCTCAAGACGGCAAAGTTAAAGAAGTTCACGTCAAAGCTGGCGATACTATCGAAAGCAACACTCTTCTGATTTCATTCGAGAAAAATGCGAAAAAATAAATTTCACAATTCGAGCTCGATAGAGCTCAAGTCTCATTACACAAACAAAGACTGGGCTGGCGATTCTGCCAGCCTCGCTCAAACTGGTGAGCCCGGAGCCTTTCCGTTCACTCGTGGTGTGCAAGAGTCAATGTACCGAGGACAGTTTTGGACAATGAGACAGTACGCGGGCTTTGGCTCTGCTAAAGATAGTAATGAGCGCTACAAAATGCTCTTACAAAAAGGTCAGACGGGCCTTAGCGTAGCTTTCGATCTTCCCACTCAAATGGGTTACGACTCTGATCATATTATGTCGACTGGCGAAGTGGGCAAAGTGGGCGTTGCAATTAGCTCTATTGAAGACATGGAAATTCTTCTGAATGAACTACCGCTTGAGAAAATCTCAACATCTATGACGATCAACTCAACGGCGGGAATTCTTTTATCTCTCTACTCAGCTGTAGCTCGTCGTCGCGGCATTGCTTTAAAAGATCTTCGCGGCACGATTCAAAATGATTTATTAAAAGAATACATCGCTCGCGGTACATATATTTATCCACCTAAACACTCTTTGCGCGTGATCACAGATATTTTTTCTTTCTGCGCCAAAGAAGTTCCGCAGTGGAATACGATTTCAATCTCTGGCTATCACATTCGCGAAGCTGGCGCGACCGCAGTTCAAGAACTAGCTTTCACGTTGGCCAATGCGATCACTTATGTACAAGCCGCCGTAGATCTCGGGCAAAACGTTGATCAGTTCGGCTCTCGTCTCAGCTTCTTCTTTAATGTTCATAATAATTTCTTTGAAGAAGTAGCTAAGTTCCGTGCCGCTCGCCGTATGTGGGCCAATATTATGAAAACTCGCTTTGGAGCAAAAGATCCGAAAGCTTTGAAATTAAGATTTCATTCACAAACTGCCGGAGTGACTCTAACCGCTCAGCAGCCTGAGAATAATATCGCGCGCGTGACCATGCAGGCCCTTGCTTCTGTATTGGGCGGCACACAGAGTCTTCACACGAACTCTATGGATGAAGCTCTTGGTTTACCCACTGAAAAAGCGGCAACCATTGCCTTACGTACTCAGCAAATTATTGCCAATGAATCTGGTGTGGCTGATGTGATTGATCCACTCGGTGGATCTTATTACGTTGAGTCTTTAACCAATGAAATCGAAAAACGTGCTTATGCCTATATTGAACGCATTGAAACTCTGGGCGGCGTAATTAAGTGTATTGAATCTGGCTGGATTCAGAGCGAAATTCAAAACTCGGCTTATCAGTATCAAAAAGCTGTAGAGTCGAAAGAAGAAATTATTGTGGGCGTTAACCAGTTTGTCCAAGCTGATTTTAATGCCCCGGATATTTTAAAGGTGACTGAGGCTGTAGCTCGCGAGCAGATCGCTCGCCTGAAAAAGTTCAAAGAGAAACGTGACTCTGCTTCTGTAAAATCGCACTTAGAGAAAATTCAAAATGCGGCGGGCTCTAAAGACAATTTGATGCCGCTCTTCTTGGATGCCGTTGATAACAACGTCACTCTAGGCGAAATTAGCGATGCTTTACGCAAGGTCTTTGGCCTTCATAAAGAGACTATTACGGTTTAATCCCCACAGCAGATTGTCCTCTTCTGGGCTCAGACGCTGAGCCACAGGTTATTTATGTATAAATAGTGTCTCAAATTGAGACTCTCACTCTACAGAAGTCGAGCCGGACCTCGAAAATGCCGATCAATATAGAGTAAAATAGATAGATAAAGGGCGCGCGTTGATGAGCAAAAACGACAAGTTTACATCTAAAGATTCAATCGGGATTGTCACATCTCCGACCGGTTTTTTCGTCGACCTTGTAAATGAGGCCCTCGAAAAAAGACGCATTAGCGCGCAACCTCTCACTTCTAATTACCTCGTTCAACTTCTTGAAACTTATCTCTTAACTGAAAACTTACGTCAGCAGGGTACTCTTGCTGAGCTCTACATGCGCTCGTTTCATATGGAGCGTGCACTTCGCATAGAAATGTTAAAAAAACTCGGCGACTCAAGTCTTTATATTGCCGGGTTTTTTGGTGATTCGTTAAAGCGTAAAATTATCGATATCGATTATTATCGCGATATCGGTGGCTCGGCTTATGGTACTTTAGCTAAAACTGTAGAAGACGAATTTCAGGCTCGGGTCTTTAACGATTTCTCAACTCGATTTATAGAATACGTTGATGTGTTAACTTACATCAGCCAATCAGCGTTAATTCAAAGCAACCAAGATTTACTTCGCCTCTATGAGCGTTACGTCACTACAGGCTCTGAGCTCGCAAAAGAGCAGCTTGTTGAAAAAGGACTGTTAACAAACATAGACAAAAAGAAGCATTCGCAATAAAAAAGAGCATAGATGTTCAACATTGGATTTACAGAACTTATTATCTTGGGCGTTATTGGACTTTTGGTTCTCGGACCAGAACAGCTCCCTGAAGTCGCGCGCAAGATGGCGAAGCTCTTTAACGAACTTAAGCGAGCCAAAGACGAAATCCTGTCTCCAGTTGAAGATCTTAAGGCTGAGGCCACTCGCATGCTTGAGCGCGCCCGAGAATCAGCGGCCCAAAAAGAATTAGACGAATTACTCCATCGTATCGATCCGAATAAATTAGCTGAATATGATCCATTCAAGCCTAAAGAGCCGACAAGCCTCGATGGCAATGCTCCTCTTCCAAATGATGAGCCCGTTCAACAAGAGATGGCTTTAGATGAGGGCTTAGATACACACAATCATCCGATACCTGACGAACATTACACTCCTACTGAGCCGACCGTGAATCCTGATATTCACGCCACTGATTTAAACAACAAAGATACAAAGAAAAATGTCTAGTCCATTCCAACAACAATCTTTTTATGAACACCTAACTGATCTTCGCAAGATGCTTGTGAAAGTGGCTTATATTTTGACCGCCGGGTTCATCTTAGCTTTTATTTTTCGCGAGCAGATTTTTAATATTCTTCGTGCGCCGATTGCTCCCTACTTAACTGGCAATGGCCTGGTGTTTACAGCCCCAACAGATAAGTTTGTCGCCTATTTAAAAACGTGTTTCTTGGCGGCCGTTCTCGTAACAAGCCCTCTTTGGCTTTATCAGCTTTGGCTTTTTATTGTCCCGGCACTTTATAAACACGAGAAAAAATATGCCACCTACTTTATTTTCTTCGGCACAATTTTGTTCTCACTCGGCGCCTGCTTTGTTTATTTCTTTGTTTTCCCAATGGCCTTTGAATACTTGCTTAATTTTGGCGGCACAACAGATAAGCCAATGATCACCATTAACGAATACCTCGAGTTCTTTGTCGTGACGACGCTGGTCTTCGGCGCAGCTTTTGAGATGCCACTGATTCTCGTTATCTTTGGAATGATGGGTATAATTGATGACGTTTTCTTAAGAACTCGCAGAAGAATTGCGATTATGGTATTGGCTGTTTTAGCGGCCGTGATCACTCCGCCAGATGCTCTCAGCATGCTTTCGCTTCTTGTGCCGCTTGTATTCTTGTATGAGCTTTCAATTATTCTGGTGAAGTATCTGAAGCCGAAATCTATTCCTACAGAATCTTAGTCCGCAAAAGATTTAACAGTAAACCTTTCTTCAGCTCCGCCACTATTAACTTTGAACTGCACCACATCTGGCGTGCATGGCAATTTTTTTCGACTAATGCGCTGAATCGGCAGATTTAAATATTTACTTACCTTCCATTTACCTGAAATTTTTAAAATGTATCTACCTGCTTCTTGCGTGCACTTTTTATCGATTTCTACATCTCCTTCAAATCCGTAAATAACAAGTGATTCACCCTCATTTCTAAATTTAAACGGAGATAGGTCTCTGTCTTTTGCAAAAGACGTTGAAATGGAAAAAACGGACTGAAGCAAAAGAAATAGTACTAAAAATAACCGACCTGATTGGTAAAAAAATAAATTGTGCGACATAATCCTCACATCTTCAAAAAAAGACCTGACTTTATTCAGCGAACAATCTCAATAGCAGCAATTGGCTCTATTTACTCTTCACTTCATATGGAATAACTTTGAATTCTCTTTTATATTCAGTAAATAAAACAATTTTTGGCCTACACGGAAGCTGCTCAAGAGGAATACTTAACTTTTGTCTGTTTGCTTCAAACTGTTTTTCTACACGAATTCTTTCGCCTGAAATCTTTAACGTCAAACCCTCTTTAGTGCCCAGGCACCGCTCTTCGAAAACTAATTTTCCATCGAAACCAGTAAATTCTGCGTATTGCCCCTTAAATTTAATTTTTACTGGGCTAAATGGTCTTACATTTTCTTCCCGGTATACTTTCTTGTTTTGTTCTACCTCTAAGAAAACCGTATCTGGATTACACGGAAGCTCGCTATAGTAATATTTATCTTTTTTCTTTTTAATATTTTTAGGCTCTCTCACCAAAGCCCGTAGTGCCTTTTTTTCATCTGAGCCATCACAGCTTTTCGAAAAAATAAGCTCTACTGGCTTTGCGCCTTTAACTTGAATATGGTCCATATTAAACTGAAGTTTGGGCCGGGCAATCTGTGTATCCTTAGAAATTAAAATTATATCTGTTTTATTGCCTATATTTAATAGAACAATGTCTGGAACACACGGAAGTTTTTTAAGCTCATACAGCTCGAGCGGAAATTTTGTTGCTACGCCCAACTCGTCCTTCGCATATGCTCTCAAGGTTTTTTTCCCATATTCTTCGCCGCATGTTTTTGCGAAGTCTATTTTCCCCATACTCGACATAAGATTCTCTTTTAATATACTAAATTTGGGTCGGACACCCTCTTCTAAAACATCTTTACGAAGCTCTGCCGCTGCTGTTTTGAATGTAATTATATCCGGAGCGCAGGGCAACTCATCATAGGGAATGTCAAAGTGTGCGGATTTCACTGACAAATCTTTTTTTATATTCAATGTCAAAATTTTCTTTTTATCTTCAATCGTACACTTGTCGCTCACGGTGAATGAGCACTGCGGACAATGGCGAATCTTTAAATATTCTGGCTTCTCTAAAGACTCTGCCGAAACAATTGGATTTAAATCTGAAGCATTCGCACTAGCTAACAACGATAAAACAAGAAAAAATTCTTTCATTACAAACCTCTAATGGTATCCGTCGGCTAAAGGACTTCGCTTCTAGGCTCTTCCCACAATACTCAAGACTTCGTTTTGCGAGAAAATCTCAACGGCGAGCTTCTTAATCTCATCTGCCGTTACACCCATAATTTTATTGGCGTATTCGAGATGCTCATTGTATGGCAGCCCGTAAAGCTCATCAAATAATGCTAGTGAAGCGAGCTGACTCGCCTTTTGATTTCCGATGGCATAGCGACCCGATAAGTAGCGTTTCGCACTATCCAGTTCCATTGTTCCAACCGTTTCTTCTTTTAATCGATTGAGTTCACTTCTCATCATGGCAATAGCTTTTTCAGATTTCTCTGGCGAGCAACCAATGTACGCTCCGAAGTAACCTGTATCGAGGCCATCAAGGCGAAGAGGTGCAACGGTGTACGCCAAACTCATTTTATCACGAAGCTCAATAAAGAGACGTCCGCCTTGGCCAGATAAAATTGAAGCCATAACTTCAAGTGCGTACCGGCGAGGGTCGTGAAGCGTAATCGATGGATACACGAGTGCAATATGGGTTTGCTCTTTTTGCGTGGTTTCAGAGGCCTTGCGATTCGCAAGTAATTTCGGCTTCTCGATTGGCGGAGCGTCCATTTTCTTAGTCGGCATTGACTCAAAAGCGTTTTTAATTTTCTTTACCCAGTCGCTTGTTTTCACGGGCCCGACTAAACTGATAACAAAATTTTCAGGCATAAGAACGCGACTGTAAAATTCTTGAACAATCTTTTGCGTTAAGGCCTGAACTGTTTCTTTTTGCCCCAGCGGATCTCGCCCGTAAGGGTGTGTTCCGAAAAGTTCACGGGACATATTGAGCATACACTTCTGTGCCGGATTATCTTCGCGATTACGAAGAGCTTCAAGCATCATTGCTTTTTCCCGCTCAATTGCGGCCGGCTCAAAAACTGGATTTTTAATAACATCGCAGAACAACTCGAATGTTTCGTCAGCAAAGGCTTGTAAACACGTCATTGAAACGCCCAATGAGTTTCTGCCACCGAAAGCTGAAACTGAGGCCGCTGAACTTTCAAGACGGGCGGAGATTTCTGCCTCTGAAAGGGTTTTTGTGCCCGATGTCCAAACGCGAGAGAGAAGCTCGTTCACCCCGGCTTGTTTAGGATCTTCAACTCGCAAACCGCCCAAGAAGGCGGATTTGATTTGAAGCACCGGCGTATCGTTTTGTTCACGAATTAAGATTCGAACACCGTTTTTAAGTGTGATTTTTTCTATTTCTCCGTCTTCAGATTTTTTAGGAGCCTTCCAGGTCATTTTCTTGCTCTTAGATTTCTGAGTCTTAAGTTTTGGAGCCTTGATCGCTTTTAGTTCTTTTTTAAGATCGGCTGCAAAGGCCTCAAGAACTTTTTTAACTTTGGCTTCGTCTTTATCGGTCATTGCAAAAACTTGCATTAGATCTGGCTGCAGATATTTCTTTGCCGCCTTTAAAACGTCAGTAGTTGTAACCGCTGCCATTTTTTTCATCATGTCGTTGAATTTTCTGTAATCGCCGAAGAAGAAATCAAAGTGACCGTAAAGGTTTGCAACACCGTCTACAGTTTCAAGAGAATAGTATTTTTCGCTTTCTACATTGAGCAGGGCGCGCGAAAGTTCTTCTTGCGTAATCCCTGATTTAAAGAATGTAACCAGCTCTTTTTTTACTTCGATAAGATACTTTTCAAGATTATCGCCATTCATTGAGGCGCTTATGCCAAACAAGCCTGGATCTTTTGGTGTGTAAGAGCTGGCACCCACACTGTTGACCAGGTGTTGCTCCATTTTAATGGATCTCATAAGGCGTGAGCTTTCGCCATGACCTAATACCATGGCGAGTATATCAAGAGCTGGGATGTCTTTATGATAACCATTTGGTAGTGGCCACACCATATAAGCAAAAGTTTCTTTGAATGTTGACGGCTTAACTAAAATTTCACCTTTTGATTTTTTCTTCTCGACCGTGCGTTTTGCAACCCTGAGCTTACGTTTCATCGGGATATCGTAGCGCTCGATAATTTTCTTTTTCATTTCAGAAGAATTAAAGTCACCAACAACCACCAGCTTCATATTTGAGGGAATGTAGCGAGTCTCGTAATAGCTCACGATTTGTTTCGGAGTCATTTTACGAATATTTTCTTCATAACCAATAACAGGTATGCCGTAAGGGTGTTTCTTGTAAAAGCCTTCGAATAAGAGACGACTGGCTTGTCTATGGGGGCTGTCATTCGAGCGCTTAATTTCTTCGATGACGACTTCTTTTTCATTTTCGATTTCTTGCGGGTCGAACTGCGGGTGCATCATCATTTCGTTGATAACAGAAAGTGCAACTTCAGAAAATTGACTCGAGATTGTCACATAAAACACCGTTTGATCGAATGACGTATAGGCGTTTAGTTCTCCGCCTGAGCCTTCTACAGTTTTGGCAATTTCACCCACTTTATAGTTCTTTGTACCCTTAAAAACTAAGTGTTCGATGAAATGACTGATGCCTTCTTCTCCGCCCTTTCTTTCGTCGGCGCTTCCGTTATGCACCCACATCTGTACTGAGACGACAGGAGACTTGCGGCTCTCTATCATTAATACCTGCATCTTATTTTTTAATTGAAATTTTGTGATCATGCGCTACACCCCTGGTATGTCGTTTGGGATCTACTTTCATATTCCGTTCTGTCTGCAGAAGTGTCACTACTGTGATTTTGCCACTTTACCTGCGAAAACAGAGAATGAAATGTCTCAGTACACCGCTCATTTAATTCGAGAAATTGAAGTTCGCCATTCTGTTTTTCGTAATTTGCACAATTCAGATTCAAAAATTAGTACAATTTATTTCGGCGGCGGAACCCCCAGCCTTCTTGCTGCTGAAGATATCTTAGCCCTTGTAAAAAAATTGAACAATGTCGGCTTTGAAATTTTGCAAGAGGCCGAGATCACTATTGAGATCAATCCTGGCACAGTAGACCAAAAGAAACTCGACCTTTATCGAGCTGCCGGGGTGAATCGCTTCAGCGTTGGCGTTCAAACCTTTAATGACAAGCTGCTCGCCGCTTGCGGCCGCGAACACACCGCCGATGATTCGCGCAAAACTTTACGCTTCCTCCATGAAAACACGATCAACTATTCATTTGATTTGCTTTTCGGCCTCCCCAATCAAACTCTGCCCATGCTTCATGAAGACCTTAAAGAAATTGCTGATTTTCAGCCGCCTCATATCAGCGCGTACTTAATGACTTTAACTGAGGGCCACTTTTTAAATATTGGTCGCGCCCCTGATGCTGAACAGGCTGAAATGTTCGCTCAAATTGACTCGGCTCTTGAGCTTCAGGGGTGGGATCATTACGAGATCTCAAATTACGCGAAACCTGGTTTCGAATCGCGCCATAACTCGGGCTACTGGAATGACATTCCTTACTGGGGAATAGGCCTTAGCGCTCATTCGTATGTGCCTCAGTGGGCCAACAACGGTGTGCGCTTTTGGAACCCAAAAAATCTTGAAAAATATTCGCAACAGACCAATAGTCCTCTTTGGGTTGAGACTTCAGAAAAATTCCTTTTGCCCGCTCCACAAGTAGAAATTCTCAAGCGAAACGAAGCCATTACTGACTATCTTCACACCCAGCTTCGCAAAAAAACCGGTCTCTCAAAAGTGGCTCTGCGCAGCAAATTCCCCGCTGAATATGCTCTCATCGAAACACGTCTAGAAAATCTACTTAAAAAAGAGTGGCTCAAGTTTGATGAACCTCAATATAAAATTGCTACTGAACAGCGCGTTCTCGCCAATAATATCTTTTTCGAACTGACTTTTCTCCCTGAGGATTTACAGGGTTGACACTGGCTAAAATGTCACCATATTGAATAAACGATTGCATTACTCGGCCCCGGAGGATCTGTGTCTGAAGATAATAACGACGCTAAAACTGATAGCCAAAATGACGGAGCAGAAACTCCTTCCGTAGAAGCTTTACAAGAAGAGTTAGACAAAACAAAGAAAGACTACCTCTATTTACGTGCTGATTTTGATAACTTCAAAAAAGCCGCAATCCGTGAGCGCTCTGAGCTTGTTAAGTATGGTGCCGAAAGAGTTGTTACTGAACTTCTTGATATTCTAGATAATTTCGACCGCGCTTTATCTCTAGATTTAACTTCTGAGAATATGGGCAGCTTTAAAGAGGGGCTCACTCTCACTCGTAATGAATTTCACAAAATGCTGTCGCGTTTTGGTGTGACTCCTGTTGAGAGCGAAGGCCAACCGTTTGACCCTAATTTACACGAAGCTTTAAGCAGCGAAGAAACAGATAGTATGCCTCAAGGTCATATTACCCAGGTGTTTAAAAAAGCTTATAAGCTTCACGATAAACTTATCCGCCCAGCTCAAGTCGTTGTGGCTAAAGAGATGAGTAAGAAGGAGTAAGACTCGTGTCGAAGCGAGACTACTATTCAGTTCTCGGCGTCGCTAAAACAGCGTCTGCCGATGAAATCAAAAAAGCCTATCGCAAACTTGCGATGAAGTATCACCCTGACAAAAATCAGGGCGATAAAGCATCTGAAGATAAGTTCAAAGAAGTGAGTGAGGCGTACGAAGCTTTATCAGATCCAAAAACTCGTTCGGCTTACGATCAGTTCGGTCACGCGGGTGCCGGAGCTGGAGCAGCGGCCGGATTCCGTGGCGCTCGTGGTGGTGGCTTTCAAGGCAGTTCACCATTTGAAGGTTTTGATTTCTCTGAGTTTCGTCATGGTCAGCCTTACACAACAGAGTCCGCTCATGATCTTTTCAATGATCTCTTCGGCGACATGTTTAACCAGCGTCGTGGGCCGGTTCGTGCTCGTGGAGCTGATTTAAAATACAATTTACAAATTGGCTTTGAAGAGGCGGCTCGTGGAGCAGAAAAAACAATTCGCTTCTTACGAGAAAATAATGGCAAAGAAGAATCTGCCCATCTTTCGGTCTCTGTCCCCGCTGGCGTAAAGCCGGGTCAGCGCTTAAAACTCCGCGGTGAGGGCGACACTGGCACACATGGTGGAGCGAATGGCGACCTCTATGTCGTAGTGAATATTTCTGAGCACCCCCTCTTCAAGCGGGTTGAAAATGATGTGACCATGGATTTGCCAATTTCATTTGTCGATGCAATTCTAGGCACCGATGTTGAGGTTCCAACATTAGCCGGCAGTGCTACAGTTAAAATTCCGCCGAATACACATAATGGCCAGACCTTCAGGCTACGTGGCAAAGGCTTTCCTGATCTTGGCGGCAAAAGCTCTGGTGATATGCTGCTCAAAGTCTTAATTGATGTGCCTAAAAACCTTACTGAAAGTCAAAAAGAGCTGATTCAGCAACTAAGTTCTGTAGCTGACTCTGCGCCTCTTGTGAGAGATTATAAGGAGAAGGCAAAACGCATTTTAGACTCTAGAAAATAAAAGGCCACCATGTTTAAAAAACTGAACTACATTCTGCCGCTTTTACTCTCTCTTTCAGTCGCTAGCTGTGCCAGCTCAAAGAAAGAACCAACCCTTGCTCCTGTCAGCGTTAAGACAGAATTAAATAGAGCAAAATCAGACGCTGATAATGGCAATTCAAAAAAAGCTCTCGCCCGCCTTAAACGCATTATCGAAAAAAATCCAACATCCACTGCGGCTCATGATGCTCATATCCTTATGGGGCAAATTTATTATCGCGGTAATGATTTCGCCAATTCGTACCGCGCTTACTTAGGCGTTGTGAATTCTGACTATGCTTCTCTTCGTGATGCCGAGGCTCGTGTTGGTGCGACTCGCGCTTTGCAAAAACTGGGTCGCTACGACGAAGCCGCTTCGCTCATTCAAAAAGTTATTAAAACTCAAGGTCTATCAACAAGTCTTCTCTTAGAGTCTCACCAACTTCGTTACAGTATTTTACAGCAAACTGGGGATCGCCTAGGCTCCCTTAAAAGCCTTGTGTTCTTAGCAGAAAACTCTGCCAACGCCCAATCTCGTGAGCCTTACCGCTTGCGCTCACTTGAAGTTGTTGAAAATCGTTTATCTCCAGAAGAAGTGACGGCCGTGACTAAAGACGCCGAGTACGGATTTGTGCGCCCTTATGCTCAGCTTAAAGTCGGCAAAATATTATTTGAAAACAAAGAATATGGATCAGCTGAAGATCAATTCAATAGCGTTATTGCTTTGGCCCCAGGCTCAGATTTATCCGCAGCTGCACAGAAATATTTAGATCAACTCTTGGCCCGTCGCAAAGTCGATCCAATGGTCGTGGGAGCCATTCTGCCATTAACCGGCAAACAATCGGCTGTCGCTTATAAAACTTTACGTGGCTTGCAATTAGGCCTCGGGGTCGCTGGTCGTAGCACAACAAATATTAAACTCGCCGTGATTGATAGCGAAGGAAATCCCGATGCCGCACGCAGAGCTGTTGAGCGACTCGTTGTTGAAGACAGTGCTGTAGGGATTGTGGGTGATATCGTCAGCCGAACAGCAGAAGTTGTCGCACAGAAGTCTGAAGAGCTTGGAATACCAAACATCAGTCTCTCGCAAAGATCTGGTCTCACTCAAGTGGGTCCGTATATCTTCAGAAATGCTTTAACTAGCGAGGCACAAGTTCAAGAGCTTGTGCGAGCTGCAATGGATACTCAGGGTCTACGCCGCTTTGCTATCCTCTACCCTAACGATGCTTATGGAGTCGAGTATGCCAATCTTTTCTGGGATGCGGTTTTAGCTCGTGGCGGACAGATTGTAGCCGCACAGACATATGCCACCGATGAAAAAGACTTTGGACCCGTGATTCGTCGACTTGTTGGAACTTATTACCTTGAAGATCGAGCTGAAGAATATGCTTATCTACTTCGCGACTGGTACTCAAAGCAAAAATCAATCACTTCACGAACCGAATCACCAGATGATCTGTTGCCGCCAATTCAACACTTCGATGCGATCTTTATTCCCGATAGCGTGCGCGCCCTCGGTCAAATTGCTTCGATGCTCATTTATCAAAACGTACAATCCACTCGCCTATTAGGCACAAACCTTTGGAACACAAAGGACCTCGTTGATCGTGGTACAAAGCTGATCGACAATTCGATTTTTGTAGATGCCTCTTCATCAATGGATCAGACTTATCAAAAATCAGATTTCGCTAAAGAATATCGTGCGACCTTCGGCGAAGAGCCAACTGTATTTGAGGCTCAGGCCTATGACACAGGTATTGCTCTTAGGCGCATCTTAACTTCTGGGGTTTCAAGTCGTAACGAGCTTCGTGAAAAGCTTGAAAGCATTGGCTCTTTTGCCGGCTCAGTCGGCAATATTCGTGTGGCTCAGAGAGAGTTTTCTCGCCCACTCACTGTATTATCAGTTCAGGCGGGCCAGATCGCTCCTTTAAAAGAGGGTGTGCCACTAAGCCAGTAGGGCTTACTTACTGCCGTGGCATTTCATCATTTCTATTAATCGTGCAGATGATTCACAGTATAGGTCTGCAAACTTAATGCTGGTTACGCCATTTAGTTTTTCAATGGTTGGGGCCTCTGGTGTAGAAACCACTACAACTGTTTCTGGATTATTACTGTCATCTACAATAACGCTAATACAAACTCCATCCTCTAACATCGAGACGACCTCGCTCTCTTGGGAATATTCGAGCTTATTACCCGTCCAATGGTTGATCGCTTCAATCCGAACTGTCATCGAATTTTGATTCGTCATGTTGGCAACAAGGTAATAGCCCGCATCCTGAACATTTCTCGAGACACAGGTAAGATCATCACTGCTAGCAAAGGTGGTCTGAACTGTGGCCAATAGAAGCATAACTGAGAGTAACAAATGCACATGAACCTCCGTGATCAAAGCGCCAATACTATTGCCTGTTGCAATTCAGATACCGTCATCAGCTCATCTCAAGTGTGCCTAAATTATCTCTCTAGGTGGAAATAGGCCCCGCGCGCTCTTCATTTGTCACATTGTCATTTCGGTTAGCCTTATTGGCTAATTTACCCTTCTCTTTAAAAGCAATATGGCAGCCTTGAAATATTTGTGACGCAACTAACCGTCCAGGTCTTCACTGCGGTCCAATTAAACACTTGAGTCGTGAGAACTCGAGCAAGAAAGGGAGGGCGATATGGCTCAGGTATCTAGTAAAGTCATTCAGTTGTGCAAAGAAAAACTTCTCGAAAAGAAGGCTGAAATTCTCAACCGTGTTCGCCAAAATTATGCTGACTATAGCACTCGAGATCGTGGTGGCGACGAAACCGATCAAGCTCTTGATGTTCTCGCTGAAGATCAGTTTCTAAATACACAAGAGCGTTTGCGCACTCAGCTTTTAGAAATTGAAATCGCTTTAGCAAAAATTCAAAAAGGTAATTATGGCATTTGTGAAGAAACTGAGGAGCCCATCGAGCCAGACAGACTTTTGGCAATACCTTGGACCAGACTCAGTATTGAAGGCGCAGAAATGCGCGAAGATCTGACTAAACGTTATGCAAAGTAAAACGTAGGTCTGGTTTTTTCGACCAGACCATTTCTCTGTGTCTTTTTTCAATCGATATTACTTTGACACTTTAAGATGACTTGAACTGTTATTTCCTGAGACATAACAACAATTTCTAGACTGTGCTCGACCTAATTTCCCTAAATACCTTATCGCAAACTCCGAATAGAGACTTAGTAAATCATTTGATTTAACAACGGTCCCCTGCGGAGGCGACATGAAATTTGACGATAAAGTAATTGATATCCCTGAAACACTACCGATGCTACCTGTGCGTGATATTGTGGTGTTCCCTTACATGATACTCCCTCTCTATGTAGGCAGAGAGAACAGTATTCGAGCCGTTGAAGAAGCTCTTTCAAAAAACCGCCTCATCTTTTTAGCTTCCCAAAAAGACCTTGCAGAAGAAAACCCTAAAGAGGGCGGAATCTACAATACTGGAACGATCGCAATGATCATGCGCATGCGCAAACTTCCAGATGGTCGCGTAAAAATTCTTATTCAAGGTATCGCTAAAGGAACTTTGAAGTCTTACACAAAAACTGATCCGCACTTTGAAGTGGCTGTTGAGAAATTAGCCGACGCCCCGGCAACTGCTGGTATCGAGTATGAAGCGATGATCCGCACATCGAAAGAACACCTTGAGAAAATTATTGCTCTTGGTCGCATGCTCACTCCAGATATTCTATTAGTATTAGACGATGTTACTGACCCAGGACGTATTGCAGATTTAATCGCCAGCAACCTTGGTCTTAAAGTTAGCGATGCACAAAAAGTTCTTGAGACAGAAGATCCTAAAAGGCGCTTAGCACTTGTTAACGATATATTAGCTAATGAACTTGAAGTTCTTCAAATGCAAGCTCGCATCAAGACTCAAGCTAAAGACGAAATGTCTAAAACTCAGCGCGAGTATTTTTTGCGCGAGCAGATGAAGGCTATCAAAAATGAGCTCGGTGATGGCGATTCTAAATCTGAAGAGGTTGATGAGTTGCGCGAGAAAATCAAATCTAAAGGTATGCCAGAGATGGCACAAACTGAGGCTTTGAAACAATTGGCTCGCCTCGAGAGAATGCATCCAGACGCTAGCGAAGCATCAATGGTTCGTACATATCTAGACTGGTTAGTCGAACTCCCATGGAGCACAGCCACTGAAGATAAACTTGACCTTGTAGAAGCACAAAAGATTTTAAATGCCGATCATTATGATCTTATGAAAGTTAAAGAGCGTATTTTAGAATTTTTAGCTGTTCGTAAACTTAAGAGCAAAGATCTGCGCGGTCCGATCTTATGTTTTGCAGGTCCTCCAGGCGTAGGTAAAACTTCACTTGGTAAGAGTATCGCTAAGGCTATGGGCCGCGAATACTTCCGCCTCTCTCTTGGTGGCGTAAAAGATGAAGCTGAAATCCGTGGCCACCGCCGTACTTATGTGGGTGCTATGCCAGGTAAAATTGTTCAGGCTCTTAAAGCTGTGAAAACAAACAACCCAGTTATCGTTCTCGATGAGATTGATAAATTAGGCTCTGATTTCAGAGGCGACCCAAGCGCAGCTATGCTTGAAGTTCTTGATCCAGAACAAAATGCAACTTTTAGAGATAACTACTTGAATGTAGACTTCGATCTCAGCAATGCCATGTTTATTGCAACCGCTAACGTTGTTGAAAATATCCCGGCGGCATTACGCGATCGTATGGAAATGATCCATATCTCTGGCTACACAGAAAACGACAAGCTTATCATTGCCAAGAAACATATTGTTGAAAAACAAATCGCTAATAATGGTATCACTCCTGAGAACATCCAGATTACTGATGAGGGCATGAAGTTTATTATCTCTCACTACACTCGCGAGTCAGGCGTACGTAATCTTGAGCGTGAAATCGGTGCGGTTTGCCGCAAAGTCGCAAAACGCGTTGTTATGGGTGACTCGACAAAAGCAATTGTGGATGGAACAAATGTTCCTGAGTACTTAGGTGTACCACGCTACTTAAGAGATGAAAAAATGTCTGATAGCCAAGTGGGTATTGCCACGGGCTTAGCTTGGACACAAGTGGGTGGCGAAACACTCTTCATCGAAGCTCTGAAAATGAAGGGCAAAGGCGGCCTCAATTTAACGGGTCAGCTTGGTGATGTAATGAAAGAGTCGGCACGCGCAGCCATGTCATATGCTCGCGCTCATCATGAAGAGCTCGGCATTGATTCTGAGATTTTTGAAAATACTGAGATTCACGTGCATATCCCAGCAGGAGCGGTTCCGAAAGATGGGCCCTCTGCAGGTATCACAATGGCAACAGCGCTTATTAGCTTGCTCACCGACACTCCTGTTCGCTGCGACATCGCAATGACAGGCGAAGTGACGCTAGCTGGTCGAGTTCTCCCTGTGGGCGGAATTCGCGAGAAGGCTCTTGCAGCACTCAACCAAGGCATTACGACGATTGTTCTTCCGCTCGCGAATCAAAAAGATTTGGCCGATATTCCAGACCAATTCAAAGAGCAGATGAAATTTATCTTTGTTGAAAACGTTGATGAAGTTCTTGCGGTTGTCTTTGATAAAAAGAGCGACAAGAAAACTCTTGGGCCAAAAATCAAAAAAGCGAACAAGATGCCACGAGCTGCTTCAGCAGCCTAAGGCTCTAAAGGTTCTTCAAGCCACTGCCCGACATCGGGTAGTGAATGACCAGAAGACGGGCGGAGACGCTCGTTTTCATTTTCTAAGATCCGTACCAGCGTTTTAAGATCTGCCACTTCTTCTTTCAGTTGCAAAATCATCTCTTCTTTTTCTTGTAAAATTAAAACGTAAGCACTTTTAAGTTCGGTGACTAATTTATCTGCCACTTCACTCGCCGACTGTACGCTCGCATAACTTTGCGTTTGTGTTTGAACGGGCGCTGGTGGTGGAGCGGCTGCCATCACAGCTGGTGAACTATGAAGTGCGGCCGCTGAAACAGGTCCCACTTGCGGAGCTGTTTGAGTTTGAGCTTGAGCAAACATCGGAGTCGTAGATTTATATCCACGAGCTGTTTGCACGTCCTTCAACCAATACTTACCGTCACGAAATTGGAATTCGATGGCATTATCACGAATTCTTCTGCGGAGCGTCGACGTGCTCACGTTGTACTTATTTGAATATTCATTTAACGGCAACCAGCCACTAGCTTGCATTTCGCCCCCTGATGACTATTCAAACTTATCACACAAAATCTATAAGTAAAGTTGGATATCCAATCTTGTAGGATTATTATTTTATTGGAAGAATAGGCACTTATGAGATTGAGCGAAAAAATGAACCCAGCCCTTGTTTTAAGCGGTGGTGGCGTAAAAGCCGCGGCCTTCCACATCGGGGTGTGTTTAGCCCTCCGTGAAAAGGGCTTTAAGTTCGCCGGCGGCAGCAAAGAGCACGTGCAAAAAGTTTTCCCTAAAGAAGAACTCACATTTAAAACTTATGTGGGCTCAAGTGCGGGCTCAGTTATTACAACCTTCTTAGCAGCAGGTTATGATATCGACGCCATTGTTGAAGCGTTTATGAAAGGTGGGGGGCACTCTGTTCCCTCTTTTAAATCTAAACACTCTCAAGCGCGTCCCGCTTATCTTCGCCCACTTACTTATTGGGATATTTTTGCGCTCAATGTAAAGGCCAGCAGTCCACAAAGAATCTTTGATAGCTTTATGAAGAAGCGACCAATTCTCAGCGGTGGCCTAGAAGTGCTTTTAAAGCGTGGCTTTAAGGTGAATGGCGTTTTCTCAACAGAGAACTTAGAAAAATACTTAAGAGAAAATGTCCACCCAGAGAATTCATTCCGCTCCCTAGGTGTGAGTCTTTTTATTGTTGCGACTCAGCTCAATCACTCTCGCAAAGTTATTTTTGGTAATTTTGAGGAGACCTCAAAAGATGAGCGAATTAAGTATGCAAATTTTGCGACAGTCAGTCAGGCTGTAGCAGCCTCTGCTGCGCTTCCACCTTTTTATGCTCCCTATGCAATTTCAGATGATAAGGGCCGTGAAGTTCATTATTTCGATGGAGAAATTCGCGATACACTTTCGACCCACGTTGCGGCGGATCATGGCTGTGACCTCGTTATCGCCTCGTATTCAATTCAACCCTACCACTACAATAAAGAAATTGGCTCGTTACATGAATTCGGCATGCCGGTTATTTTGAACCAAGCTCTTTACCAAGTGGTGCAGCAAAAAATTGCCAGCCACATCCGCACGCAAAAAGAGTTTGGCCAAATGATGAAAGCCGTTGATGGGTATTTACGCGAAGCCAATATTGCCGATGAACATCGCGAGAAGCTTTTAGAAATTTTAGAGCAGCGGACAAATTATAAGAAAAATGTAGAGTATATCTACATCCATCCGAGCCCAAACGATTATGAAATGTTCTTTGCAGATCATTTCAGTTTGAACCCAGAAATTCTATCATCCATTGTTAGAACAGGTTTTAAATCAGCTGTTCAGGCGCTTCGTAAACACAATATTTAATCTAAGCTCGCGTTACAGCGAGCGCAGAAATTACATTAGAGTATTAAGTGCGTTAGATACGTATTGATAAATTGGACTTGTGAATAAGCCACAAAGTAAAACGAATGCGGCCATCAAAGTTACGGTCACATGACTCAGTTTATAATGAGAAGCCACTGATACGCCTGGCTCATCTTTCATATACATAAGTACGATTGGACGTAAGTAATAGTACACGCTGATAGCTGAGGCGATCATGCCCCACACTGCAAGCCAGAAGAAGCCTTGCTTGATGGCGGCCGAGAAAATAAAAAGTTTACCGAAGAAACCCACTGTTGGCGGAAGCCCGGCAAGACTTAATAAGAAAATAGTAAAGCAGAAGGCCGCCCACGGATTGCGTTTCGCTAAGCCACTTAAATCATCGACCAAGATAATTGAATCGTGTTCTTTTTCTAGAAGACAAACTACACCGAGCGCACCGATTGTCATAATCGCATAAGACATAACATAGAAAACTACGCCTGAAGCTCCTAAGAAATTTGTTCCGCCAACAGCTGAAGCAATGATTCCCATAAGTGCATAACCTGAATGCGCGATACTTGAGTACGCGAGCATTCTCTTCAAGCTGTTCTGTAGAATCGCCGCGATATTACCCGCAAGCATAGTAAATACAGCTAACCACTGGAGAACTTCAATGAAGTTACCCGTAAGCTCCGTTGCCAAATAATCACCTGCTACTAGGCGAAGGAAGGCAATAAACGTTACAAGCTTTACACCTGATGCCATATAAGCTGTCACCGGCGTTGGTGAACCCTCATACACATCGGGAGTCCATGCATGGAACGGAACAATGGCAACTTTGAAACAGAAGCCGAGAATCGTAAGCACGATACCCATTAAGAAAATATAGCTCGCGGCCGAAAGCTCCGGAGCGATTTCCATAATCTCATTAATATAAGTCGTTTGAGCCGAACCGAAGATTAGCGCTACACCGTACAAGAAGATCGCAGAAGCGAAGCTTCCAAGTAAAAAATATTTGAAGGCCGCTTCTTTCGACATTCTCTCTTCGTGGCTAAGAGCAATAAGTAGGTAAAGACAAAGCGACATGATCTCGATACCAATAAACGTCACGATCAAGTCGTTCGACCAAGAGAGCACCATCATTCCCACTGATGCATTCATCATGAGGAAAATAAATTCGCTGAATTGGTGTCCATTAGTTGCGTTGTGTTCACGAGCTAAAATTAAGCACAGGCCTGTGATCGCGATAATCATGAGGGTAGAGAATGTTGCAAGACCATCTAGCACAAGCGCGTTCGCGAAGTAGTAAGAGCCCGTAGCTCCTGAGCCAATAACAACGGCCAAAACTGCTGCGCCGATAAGTCCGATTAAAGCGTAAACAAGCGAAGCGAGTGTGTTCGGCTCTTGGTTTCCGCGGAAAACTTTAATTGTCAGGGGCACTAAGCTAGCGAAGAAAACGGCCAGAGCTGGCGTCACACATAAAAGATCTTCAATTTTGAAATCAATTGCGATTTGCATAGTTAGTTTCCTTCTGCTTCTACTGCTGCTGCCACCGGAGCTTTTACGCTCGGTGCTTGGTGGCCATCTACTGTCAGTTCGTATTTATAGCGATTTTCAATAATGCTATCGATGCTCGCCTTAGTTTTATCTAAGAAAATATTTGGGAATAAACCCATAACGAAAATAAGAACGATCAGTGGCGAAAGCGTCAAAATTTCGCGCGTGTTAAGATCAAGTCCTTCTTTATGTTCAAGAACTGTTCCGGCCTCTTCACCGTAGAACACTTTCTTCACCATCCAAAGCATGTAAGCAGCACCCAAAACAACACCCGTTACAGCAAAGAGCGCTGTGATTGGGCTGGCTTGATATGTGCCCATCAAGATTAAGAATTCACCAATAAAACCATTTGTCATCGGCACAGCAATGCTCGAAAGCGTAACGATTAAGAAAAGAATCGTGAAGATCGGAGCCGCCGAAGCTAAGCCGCCGTAGTTTTTAATTTCACGCGTGTGTGTGCGCTCGTAAATCATACCAACAAGCAAGAAGAGTGCGCCTGTGCTCACACCGTGATTGAGCATTTGATAAAGGCCACCAGTTAAGCCGTGGGCATTCATCGCGAACAAACCAAGAATGATATAGCCCATGTGCGACACTGATGAGTACGCCACAAGCTTTTTGATATCGGGCTGAACCATGGCCACTAACGCTCCATAAATAATTCCGACAGAACCAATGAAGAAGAAAATCCAAGCATAGTGTTCAGCTGCTTCTGGGAAAACCGGAATTACTAAACGAAGAAGGCCGTAGGTGCCCATTTTCAAAAGAACACCGGCAAGAATAACTGAACCTGGAGTTGGGGCTTCAACGTGGGCATCGGGCAGCCATGTGTGGAGCGGGAACACCGGGCATTTAATTGCAAATGCGAAGGCAAAAGCAAAGAAGAGAACGGTTTGAGTATTGAGGAAATCCCCTGCAACAAATGGAATATTAATTTTATAGAAGTCGAGGAAACTCGCGCTCATCTGACCTTCAGGGTTCAGCGTTGCTGTCATAAACATCATGGCGATAATACCAAGAAGCATGAAGAGAGAGCCTGTCATCGTGAAGATGAAAAACTTAACCGTGGCGTAAAGGCGGCGGCTACCACCCCAGATACCGATCATGAAATACATCGGAATGAGTGAGAATTCGAAGAATGTATAGAACAAGATCGCGTCCATCGCTAAGAATGTACCGAACATTGTTGTCTCTAAAGCCAAAAGAGCAATGCAAAAGCCTTTTACATTTTTATCAATGCTCGTCCAGCCACCAAGAAGTGAAAGCGGAGTTAAAAGAGCTGTCAAAATCACTAACCACAATGAAATTCCATCGATACCAACGAAATAAGAAATCCCCCACTTAGGAACCCAACTCACTTGCTGAACCATCTGAAGGCCCGGTGTTGCTGAATCGAAGCCGGCGAGGATGGCCAAGCTAAGTAAGAAGATCAAGCTTGTCATAACCAGCGTCAGCGGCTTCATCGCCCGCTCACTCGGAACAAAAACTAAACTCAGTGCAAAAACTAGCGGCGCGAATATAAGTGCGGTCAGTAGCATAATTTATTTATCCTAAAAACATGAAAAAGATTGTTCCAACAATACCTAGCGCTATGTAAAGCGCGTACTGCTGCATATTTCCGTTTTGAATCTGGCGAATTCCCCCGCCAGCACTCTTCACTAAATCTGAAAGCCAATAAGTTGTCTTATCGATAAAGTTCACATCAACCTGCATCCACAAGGCTTTACTTGCATCGATGAGTGGATTAATCACGCCTGCGAAATAAGCTTCATCAACGTAATACTTGTTGTAGGCGGCATCGTAAATCGGCTGAATCGCCTTAACGACCTCTGCTGGTTTTTTCGGACGACGAATGTAGAAGTCATACGCTAGCACTGCTGATAGGCCTGCTGCGGCCACTGAGATTCCCATAAGTGACCACTCTACAACTGCTGATGGATGTCCAAGATCTACTTTTGTAATAAGCGGCTCGAGCCAGTGCTCAAGCATATTGCCCGGATGACCCGGAAGAATGGCACCAATCACGTGCGGAATTCCAATCCAACCACCAACAACTGATAAGATACCAAGAACAATAAGTGGAATCGTCATTGTTGGGGGCGATTCATGTGGATGCACCGAGCTTGGAACGCGCGATGGGCCCCAGAAAGTAAGGGCCATTAAACGTGTCATATAGAATGCTGTTGTCACAGCACCAAGAAGACCAATGAACCATAAAAGTTTTGACCCGAAAGGGCTGGCCCATGTGTACCAAAGAATTTCGTCTTTACTGAAGAAGCCGGCAAATGGCGGCATACCGATAATCGCAACCCATCCTAAGAAGAATGTGAAATGCGTGATCGGAAGATATTTTTTAAGTCCGCCCATTTTACGAATATCTTGCTCTCCATCCATAGCGTGAATCACGCTACCTGAGCCCAAGAACATGAGGGCTTTAAAGAAAGCGTGAGTCATTAAATGAAAAAGTGCCGCGCCGAATGCTCCCACACCACAGGCTAAAAACATGTAGCCGAGCTGAGAGACTGTTGAGTAAGCGAGAACTTTTTTAATATCCCACTGAGTAAGACCAATTGTTGCTGCGATAAATGCTGTGCAACCACCGATAACCGCAATCACCATCATCGCATTAGGTGCATAAATGAAAACACCATTCATACGCACGATCATGTAAACGCCCGCAGTTACCATCGTCGCCGCGTGAATAAGAGCAGAAACTGGAGTCGGACCTGCCATCGCATCTGGAAGCCAAACATATAATGGTATCTGCGCTGACTTACCTGTGGCGCCCACGAAGAGAGCGAGACAGGCAAGTGTGAGCGGAGCTGTCCAAGACATCTCAGCCATTTTCGGAACCACTTCTGCTAAATCAGAGAATGAGATTGTTCCGAATGTTGTGAAGAGAATAAAGATACCGATTAAGAATCCAGCATCACCAATACGGTTTGTGATAAAGGCTTTCATGCCGGCGGCAGCTTTTTCTGGATCTTTAAACCAGAAACCAATTAATAAGTAAGACGCAAGACCCACGCCTTCCCAGCCTACGAACATAACTAATAAGTTCTCACCAAGAACGAGTAGCAACATGTTGAAGATAAAGAAGTTGAGGTAGGCAAAGTATTTTGCCGGGCGTTCGTCGTGAGACATATAGCCCACGCTGAACAGGTGAATGAGTGTACCAACGCCGGTGATGATCAAAATCATGATCGCGCTAATTTGATCGACAACAAAAGCAGCCGGAACATTTAAATTCGCAACCGTCATCCAGCGGAAGTATTCAACTCTGATCGTTCGTGCATCCGCTGGCATTCCAACAAGTTTTGAAACTAAGACGATAGCTGTAATAAAAGAGATGCCGATAGCTGTGGTTGCGATGACCCCGGCGAGAACACCGTTCTCTGAGCGGAATCTAAAGCCGTTAATAAAAAACCCAACCAGAGGTGCGAGAATTAAAATCGAAATTAGGATTTGATCTGACATATTACCCTTTTAAATGCTCAAAAAACTTGATGTTAACTTCTTTATAGCGCTTAAAAACTGCCGTCGCCAAAGCTAAACCTACGCCCGCCTCTGCTGCTGCAATTGTCATAACGAAAAATACTAAAATCTGACCTGACATATTCGCCGTGTAATGGCTGAAGGCGATGAACGTTAAATTCACGGCGTTGAGCATAAGCTCGATGCCCATAAGCATAACGATAATGTTTCGGCGAAGAAGAACTGTAACCATGCCGATTGTGAAAAGCATTGCTGAAAGAATAAGGTAGTGGTTCATGCCCACTGCCGGAAGACTAAACCCCATGTGTTCCACCTTTTGTACGAGCTACGGCCACCACTCCAACAGCGATGAGGAGCAGGAGAATACCAAGAGCTTCAAATGCGAAAATATATTTAGTGAAAAGCTCAACTGCGAGGGCTTTTGTAGAAGCCATCTCAAGAGCTGGTGATGACGCGACCGTCTCCGCTTGCGGCACAAGCGTCCATGAGTTGGCGATTGCGCCGATCAAAGTACCGACGATAAACATTCCACAGCAAACTTTAAGTAGGCGACCTAAAGATCCACCCGAGAAAGCCTGAGTTTCTTTTTGTAAGTCGAACATCATGATCACCATGACAAAGAGAACCATCACGGCGCCAGCGTAAACGATTAATTGCACGCCCGCGATAAACGGAGCCTGAAGTTCAAAATACATAAATGCTAAGCTCACCATTGTGATGGCGAGGCTTAGGGCTGAGTATATTGGGTTTGTGTTCATCACAACCATAAGTGCTGAGATTAAAATAATTGATGCGAGAAAATAAAAGATAAATGCCGACATTATGCCATCCTTGCTAGAACCATGAAGCACGCCGTAACGATGACGTTCGCCAGTGCCCACGGCAACATTGTTTTCCAGCCTAAATCCATCAAGTGATCATATCTGAAGCGTGGAAGAGTCCAGCGCACCCAAACAAAGATCCACAAGAACACTAAAACTTTTGTTAAGAAAATAACGTGGAATAAAAGAGCCGCCGCTACGTTAGCCATATTTGTTGTTAGGCCAAGGCTCGCAATTTTAGAAACAACAAAAGCTGGGTCTAATCCGGGGAGATGATATCCGCCAAGGAAAAGCGCTGTCGCAATTGCTGAGCCCACAAGCATGTGGCCGTACTCACCGATGTAGAACATGAGCATCTTTAATCCGCCGTATTCCGTGTGGTAACCCACAACAAGCTCACCTTCAGCTTCTGGCAAGTCGAACGGAAGACGATTTGTCTCAGCGAAAATTGCGCAGAAATAAAGAATGAACCCGACCGGTTGATAAAAAATACCCCAGTTCGGAATAAACCATGGAGCCACAACTTCGCGGCCCATAAATGTAAAGCTAAGTGGGCCCGTTTGCTGTGCAATCATTTCTTGGAAATCAAAAGTTCCATAGAGAAGAAGTACGCCCACCAGCGAAAGGCCGAGCGCCAACTCATAACTGATCATCTGGGCACTCGCACGAAGTGCGCCGAGAAGAGAATATTTATTTTGTGAGCCCCAGCCTGCCATGAGAAGCGCGTACGCTCCCAAAGAAGAGATGCCGAGAACAAAAACAATGCCGATACCGAAATGGAAGCTTTGGAAGTCAAAACGGTAAGGACCAAACATTTTCCCCATCATTTCGAATGGCTCGATCATGATTGGCATTGAAAGCGGAATTGCACCGAACGCGATCGCACCAGGAATTAAAGCAAACGCTGGGGCTGCGTAGAAAAGAAATTTTTTCCCTTTTTCAGGAGAGAATTCTTCTTTGAATAAGAACTTAACAGCATCAGCAAGAAGCTGCGTAAGACCTAAAGGACCAACGCGATTCGGACCGAGACGGTTTTGAATGAAGGCTGATCCGCGACGCTCGACCCAAACGAGAATCGGAACAAGCTGCACCATCATTAGGAAAATGATGAGCATTTTAACTACGTTAATGGTTATTTCGAAAGTATCCTGACCCATGTTGCCTCTTACTATTTTTTAAAACAAATAAAGATGGTTATTCCCACTCGAGAGCACGAGATTTGATTTCCCAGATTAAGCCGTAAATAAAAATTAGAATGAAGAAGCCCATTGCGCCCAAGATGTAGAGACCGGCCCCGGCAGCTAAGAAGTCGCGGAAAGTCGCGGCCCATGGGTACATGAAGATGATTTCAATATCGAAAAGGATGAACAAAATGGCCGTAAGATAAAACTTAACTGGAATTTTCGTATGACCCGTTGATTGTTCAGGAAGGCCGCACTCGTATGGTGCCGTCTTAACTGGATCAAACGGAGCCTTCGGGCCAAACAAACCTGCAACCCAAACGAGAAGCGCCCCAAAGGCGAGAACAAATAGAAGTAAGGCAATTACTGCAAACAGTGGTGTCATAATCGAACCTGTGTCGACAAAGTTGTTTATTTACTGACGTCGATTAGTTATACAAATTGCTTATGATTAATCCAACTCTTTTGAATACCCTCTTTACAGAAAGCTTTACTTGACTCAATGAGTTAAGTGTCTAAATTTATGGAACTTACTCAGTCATCTACATCTTCTGTTGCCCCTTTGATGGTTGAGTCCTTTCCTCTCCGCTTAACTTCAATTTTAAATCGCCAACTTGAAATTTCTGAGTCCGATATTCTCGTGAGTGGCAGTCACTCCCATCTTTCCCTCGCAATTTTATTAGCTCAGCATCCTGGTGGAGCGTTCAACACAGCCACTCATGTTCTAATTTTGCCTAATGAAGACGAGGCGCTGAAGTTAAAGCGGGCCATTCTGCAATTCGATCCGCAGATTGATATTTCTTTTTTACCGGCATTTGATGTGGGCCCTTACTCGACGCTTCATCCCAATTCTAAGGTGCTTTGCGAGCGCCTGGGTTTCTTACATAAAGCCCGCAACGCAAGGCCTGGTCAGCTTTTCATCGCCACTAGCGAAAGTTTAATGCAGAGAACTTTGCCCTGCAAAGTTCTGAGCGATCTGACTTTTAATCTTAAGAAGAATGATTCTCTACCGGATGGATTAAACCAAAAGCTTTTGATGATGGGGTACACATCCGTACCTGTCGTTGAAGATGTGGGCACTTTTTCGATTCGCGGAAGCATCGTCGATATTTTTTCTCCCGCTTTCTCTGCGCCGTTTCGTTTTGAACTCTTTGGCGACATCATTGATTCCATTCGAACTTTTGACCCGGCCACGCAAAGAAGCTTGGGCGATGCCGCCTCTGCCACTGTTATCCCCGCCCGCGAAGCTTTGTTTTATAACGAAAACCGCCAGATGGCGGCACAGAAACTTCAAGCCTCAGCGCAAGATCGCAACATTGATCGCGAAGAATTAAAAGAATTATTGCGCTCTATTTCTTTGGGGCAAAGTTTTTATGGAATGGATTTCTTGCTTGCGAGTTTTTATAAAGAGCTTGAAAGCCCTCTTGAATTCTTTAACGAGAAAACTTATCTGTGGAGAGTCGATCACGTCGATGCTCTTCAGGCGGCTGACGCTATTCTTGCGGACTTAAAAAAACAATTTGAAGAGGGCGAGAAACTACTTATTCGCCCGAAACCCGATGAACTTTACTCGCGCTATGATCAGTTAACGAAACCTCTTGATTCCCGCGAAATACTTTTCGAGCGAATTGATTTTGCAGATTCCACACAAGACGCCGATGAAATCCGTCTTGAGTACCGCTCGTTTTCAATTTCAGAATTTTCTGCCAGCTGCTTAGCTTTAAACAATGATCAAGATAAGCTCTTCGATTACGTTGCTAGAAAATTCACTGAGTGGAAATCACAAAACTATCGCCTGCTCGTTTTTTCTCACAGCCGAACGCTAGCACAGCGTATGCAGCTTTTGTTTGAAAAGTGCGGCTTTGAGCCTGTTATCGCAAGCGAGAATGAATACCTTTGGTCGGATTGGCTCACTCAGCAGAGAGAAAATCCAAAACTAATTCATATTATACCTCGTGCTTTAGGTGATAGTGGTCGCTGGCCAGAAGAAGAAGTTATCTTCGTTCGCGATGATGATATTTGGGGTCGCAAGAAACCTTCTCGTCAGTATAAAAAAGAAGGAACACTAGAAGACCGTGTTCACGCCCTTTCATTCGGAGATTTAAAGCCCGGTGATCTTATTGTTCACCGAGTTCACGGTATTGGTGTTTATGAAGGCCTTGAGGTCATGCCGATCGATGGCGTGGATTCAGAGTTTATTCGCCTTAAATATAAAGATAATGATCGTCTGTTTTTACCAGTTTATCGCGTTGGCCAATTACAAAAATTCAGCGGGCCAACTAACGATAGCTTAATTGATAAGCTGGGCGGAACTGGTTGGGCAAAAACTCAAACCAAAGTTAAAGCTCATCTACGTGACATCGCAGACAGCCTTTTAAAACTTTACGCTGCTCGTGCGGGACTTACGCGTCCGCCTTTTACGCTGCCAGATGAAGATTATTTTTCATTCGAAAATTCATTTCCTTTTGAAGAGACCGAAGATCAACTTCGCGCCATCAGTGATGTTGTTACAGATTTAACGAAAGAGCGTCCAATGGATCGCTTGATCTGTGGCGATGTGGGGTTTGGTAAAACTGAAGTGGCGATGCGGGCAGCCTTTAAAGTTGTCCAAGAAGGCAAACAGGTGGCTATTGTTGCGCCGACAACGATTTTGACCTTCCAGCACGGAGAGAGCTTCAAGCGGCGTTTCGCTAAGTGGCCCGTTACCATTCGTGTTCTCAATAGATTTATCTCAACAGCCGAAGCCAAGAAAACTCTCGCTCTTTTAAAGGACGGCAAAGTTGATATCTTAATCGGCACACACCGTCTCTTCAGTCGTGACGTTCAATTTAAAGATCTCGGTCTTTTAATTATCGATGAAGAGCAAAAATTCGGCGTCACTCATAAAGAAAAAATCCGCCAGATGCGCGAGAGCGTTGATACTCTTGCTATGTCGGCCACTCCAATTCCACGAACGCTGAACATGAGTTTAGTCGGTATTCGTGATTTAAGTTTGATCAATACTCCACCTGAAGATCGCCTGCCGACTCGTACTTTCGTTTGCAAATACGACACCGAAACCATTCGCAAAGGTATTCGCAGCGAGCTTGCACGCGGCGGACAAGTTTTCTTCTTACACAACCGCGTTCAATCCATTCATGAGGCCGCAGCAAAAGTTCGCGAAGCCGTGCCAGAAGCTCGCATAAGTGTTGGCCACGGCCAGATGGATGAACACGAACTTGAGAAAACTATGCTCGCCTTTTTCAATCACGAAATCGATGTTCTCGTCTGTACAGCCATCATCGAATCGGGAATGGATATTCCAAAGGCGAATACTATTTTCATTGATAACGCACAAAACTTTGGCGTCAGTCAGCTCTATCAGTTGCGCGGTCGTGTAGGTCGAAGCAAAGAGCGCGCTTACTGTTACTTACTTGTACCGCCAGAGAAAAAACTCGATAAAGATGCACAAGAGCGCGTTCGTATCATCCAAGAAAACACAGCTCTCGGGAGCGGTATTCGCGTCGCCCAATATGACTTAGAGCTTCGTGGTGCTGGCGACATTCTCGGCGCTTCACAATCGGGTCATATCAATGCCGTTGGTTACGAACTTTACCTTGAGCTTCTAGAGGACGCGATTCGTGAGCGCAAGGGCGAGGTGGCGAAAGCCGCTGCTATTGAGCCAGAAATTAACCTTAGAATTCCTGCATTTATTCCAGATAAATACATCCCGGATATTCGCGTGCGCTTGTCTTATTATAAAGCTCTTTCGCAAATTCAGTCGGCCGACGATCTCGATCGTATTGAAGACGAATTTAAAGATCAGTTTGGCCCCCCACCAGAGCAGGTGATCAATTTGATGGGTCTAATGCTCATCCGTAAAGTTTGTAAGGATTTAGGTGTGAAAGATATCTCGGCTGGCAAAAACACCCTGACATTATCATTTACAGATCAGACTCCGCTCCCACCGCAAGAAGTTGTGCGCTTGAGCACTCGTGAGAATAAAAAGTTCTCAATCACGCCTGATCATCGTTTAAAAATTAAAATGAACGAAATCACATGGCCACGAGTTCATGAAGAGCTACTTTATCTCGTAAAGCTCTGCCCGAAGATGCCCTAAAATTCTAAGCTGAGCCCCGCGCCAATTGTTGGGTCTGTTGAAAAGTCTGGATCACCCTCTGAGCCTGAAGCTAAGAACTGCTTCACTTCGGCGAATAAGAATGTGTTTTCGATTCCACTTTCTGTATACGCTTCAACGGAGGCCGATTTATCGACCCAGTTCAGCTGTAAGAGTACGCCTGCGCTCATATACGGTGCGAGCTGCGTATTTCCATTGAAAGAGTTGGCTCCGTTCGATTCTTTATAAAGTACTGTGTAAACGCCACCACCGATGTATGGAGCCACATATGGTTCATACTGAATGGCATCGAGAATAAACTTTCCGCCGAGGCTGATCACCTGTAGCTGAAGTTTAATATTATCACCGAAAGAAATATCGTCCACATCGTTCGAGTAAACGCCGTATCCTAACTCTGCACCGATAGATCCAAATGAGAAATTTCTTTTGTAATTGGCGTAAATTTCTAAAAGTGGTGCAGACCCATAAAGATCTTCAAAGCTCACGAGCGTAGAGCTCGCATAATCAGACTCGTAACTTGTTGGCTCGAAAAGACTGTATTTAAGACCAACCTCGACGCCCTCTTTATTTCGGCGTACTTTATATGGCACAAGCGCTGAAACACTTGAAAGATCGGCGGGAAGAATATTTACGGGCTCAACTTCAACAAGCTGCTGCTCTTCTGGAGCATCATAAATCTGCGGATTCTCTTGTATCTTTTTGGCTTCCGCTTCGCGGGCACGAATAATATCTTCAACTTTTTCGCGACGTTGGCGATCCAGTTCTTTTTCTTCATCAATACGGTTCACGTTTTGCGCATAGGCAGGCGCCGTTAATGTGAGAGCGAGAAGAATCATAGTTGATAAAATAAAAGCGAGCTTTTTCATGTCTCCTTTTAGTGTAACGGGGCCTTTTCTAGAGATGAACCGAATTCGGCAAGCGCGCAGAATCACAGACTATTGTCAGATGCTCTGCACCTAGACCAGCTGCCTCTTCGTGCTTACCGTGACCGCTCTTCAAACGAAGATATGAAACGCAGAATCTGGGAGCTTGAGCGCGCCGTTTGGCAGCTTCAGCAGCGCGTGTTTGAGCTCGAAGCCGACAAGAAAAACGGCACAGTGATCGCCGCCCCAGTACCAGAAACTCCAGATGCTTGGGCTTGCACGATCACAGCAATGGGTGATCAGTACGTCGGCACCGGCGGATCAAAAGCTGTCGCTACCGCTCGCGCGGTAGAGAAATGTACAGCCGCTCGCAAGGACAGCTTCTTCTGCAAAGATGCGAAGTGTGAAAAATAAAAACTCGTGTAGCCTACTCGATTTTAAATACTTTTAATAAGACCGCGACAGTGAATGCGAGAAGAAAGTAAGAAATCGTGAGCTGTATCCAACACAATACTCTCGCCATCTTAGTGACACCGATAATGTCACTGGGTGGATTTGATGTACTATTCATTATAGACAGGTAAAATAGATCGAAATGCGTCGGGACGAAAACTAATTTACTGAAATCATAGTCCATGGGCGCTTGGTAGGAGCCCAAAATATTCAAGACTTCACCGTAAAAAATGTTCTTCGCCCTTTCTTTTTGATCACAGAATTTTTCTATACTACTGCTGGCATCAAAAAGAGTCTGTTTCAATCCAAGCAACGATTGTTCCTCACGGTTTTCAAAAATCTCTTTCCGAATCTTACCTGAGGCTCTTACAAGCTCCGCGAAAAGGTTGTTTGCATCTGAGGATATGAGCTGGGCAACTTTATCTTCAATTCCTTGCGCGTCTAATTCAAAGTACTCTTGTATAAATTTTCGCGGCAAGATTCGCTCAATACTGTTGTCGTGATATGTTCGAATCCTGAACCGAGTGGCCCCATATTTTTCAAAGGTTTTGTCGACCATCTCCTGCGGAGTTTTACCCCGAATCATTGTATCTCGAAACTCGTCCCAGCTCTCAGCCTCGCTTGGAATTTGGCGCTGCAATGACCTGTCTTGAGAGAAGGGCATCCAGCTATTAATTAATGTGCCACCCCAATCTGTGAGGTACAGCTCATTTTGTGCCTCTTTAACCCGCAAGTCCTGCAGATTCTCTGATATTTTAAATGCCGGAATATAGTTTTGCGCGCCGAATATACGTTTATCCTTGTAGTGTATAAAGTTTGCGCGATGAAACTCATGAATAAATACGAATAAGAAAAAAAAAGAAAATACAATTAAGATAAAAGACCCGATAGTAGCGCCCAACAGGTACAATTTATCAGCCCATATTGTCTCTGCGACGGACTTCAAGGTCATAACGATACTTGAAAAAAAGAGCGCGCCTTTTGAAATCATTTGCGTTCCTCTTAATCAATTTTATTCCAAACCTCCCTCAGTTATTTCTAAAAAACTGGAGGGGTAAGGAGGGGCGTCCTATTGTAATACATCCAAGCGAGCTTTTTCTTTCTGCACTTTTCTTTGAACTACTGAGTATACGTCTGGGCCGAGGCCAGCATCTTGAAGACGTTTTTCTGCTTGCTTGTAGTTCTCTTCAGCGCGAGCGCGGTCAAGATCACCTGACCACTCTGCTGTATCGGCTAGAATGCTAACACCTTTTGGATTCACCTCAAGGTAGCCCCAGCTTATAGCAGCTTTGCGACGAGTCGCTTCGCCCTTCACTTGAACTTCTAACACTCCAGCAGTGAGCGTCGTCATCAGCGGTGCGTGACCAGGAAGTATATCAAGCTGACCTTTGAAGGCCGGCACGATCACTTCTGTCACTTCGACATCTGTGAGGAGTTTTTTTGCTGGAGTTACTAGTGTTAGCGTAAACATTAAAGTCTCTTAGCTTTCTCAAGCACGTCTTCGATTGTTCCAACCATGTAGAAGGCTTGTTCGTGAATCTCATCATGTTTACCATCAAGAATTTCGCGGAATGAGCGAACAGTGTCTTTGATATCAACATATTTGCCCTTCATGCCCGTGAACTGCTCAGCAACGAAGAATGGTTGAGATAAGAATCTTTGAACTTTACGTGCGCGCCCCACAACGAGTTTATCTTCTTCAGATAATTCGTCCATACCCAAGATCGCGATAATATCTTGAAGTTCACGATAACGCTGTAAAAGCGCCTGAACATCACGAGCTGTTTTATAATGCTCTTCACCAACGATTAATGGATCAAGCATACGTGAGCTAGATTGTAATGGGTGAACCGCTGGATAAATACCAAGTGATGCAATTTCACGATCTAAGTTTGTTGTCGCATCTAAGTGAGTGAACGTCGTTGCCGGAGCTGGATCGGTATAGTCATCCGCTGGTACGTAAACCGCTTGAACTGAAGTAATAGAACCCTTGTTCGTTGAAGTAATACGCTCTTGAAGAGTACCCATCTCAGTACCAAGAGTTGGCTGGTAACCCACCGCTGATGGAATACGACCAAGAAGTGCCGACACTTCTGAACCGGCCTGTGTGAAACGGAAAATGTTATCTACGAAAAGAAGAACGTCGCGGCCCTCTTTATCGCGGAAGAATTCAGCTTGTGTAAGAGCTGTAAGGGCAACACGCGCACGTGCTCCAGGCGGCTCATTCATCTGACCGAACACGAGTGAAGTTTTATCGATAACGCCAGATTCTTTCATCTCACGCCAGAGATCGTTACCCTCACGAGTACGCTCTCCCACACCGGCGAATACTGAGTAACCACCGTGCTCTGTAGCAATGTTACGAATCAATTCTTGAATCAAAACTGTCTTACCAACACCCGCACCACCGAAGAGACCAATCTTACCGCCCTTTGCGTATGGAGCTAAAAGGTCAATAACCTTAATACCCGTCATAAGCATTTCAGCCGCTGTTGATTGATCTTCAAATTTAGGAGCAGATCTGTGGATCGGCCAGAATTCTTTAGTTTTAATTTCGCCCATTTCGTCGATCGGCTCACCGATAACGTTAATGATGCGACCCAGAGCGCCCTGTCCAACTGGAGCAGAGATCATTGTGCCTGTGTCTTTGACTTGCATACCGCGAACAAGACCATCTGTTGAATCCATTGCGATCGCGCGAACCACTCGGTCACCTAAGTGCTGAGCCACTTCGAGAGTTAAGTTATTCTCGCGGCTGTCGATGGCTGGGTTTGTTACGTGAAGGGCGTTAAGTAGCGGTGGTAATTCGCCTGAGAATTCCACGTCCACAACTGGGCCTGTCACCTGTTTAATTTTACCGCTTGTATTTTCGGTTCTCATCTCTGACTCCTCGTCATTTTAAAAAATATCAGGATTAAAAAAATCTATCCGTTGTTAACAGCTTCTGCACCCGAGCAAATTTCGATCAACTCGCGAGTGATCGCTGCTTGGCGAAGCTTGTTGTAAGTTAATGTTAAGTTATTAATCATTTCTTTCGCATTCTTCGTCGCGTTTTCCATCGCCGTCATACGAGCCGCGTGTTCGGCAGCTACGCTTTCTGACATCGCTTTGAAAACTTGGATTGCGAAGTGCTGAGTCAGCAATTCTTCTAACATCTCAGCCGGACTTGGCTCGAAAATCAAATCCTTAGAGAAGCCAGTTTTTTTGCCATCAACCTCGAAAGAAGTTTTAGAAATATCGATCGGTAGAATCGTGTGCACACTTAGCGCTTGTGAAATGGCTGATACGAACTCGTTATTAATGAAGCGAATCTCGTCGTAGCCACCAGAAATAAACTTCTCCATGCAATCTTTTGCAATATCAGAAGCCATTTGCATTGAATACTCACGCGCCATATTCAGGCGAACGTCTAGAGCCGTAACTCCGCGACGCTTGAAATAGTCTGCGCCTTTACGACCGATAAAAATAAAATCGATTTTCTTATACTTGCTTTGATTCGCAGCCAACCACTTCTCAGTGAAGCGATTCACCGAGTTGTTGAAACCACCGCAAAGACCGCGATCACTTGTAATAGCGACCACTAAAATTTTCTGAGGATTTTCTACCCGACTCAGTAGCGGATGCGACACGCGCTCAGTTGTTGCGATATCTGAAATCACTGCCAACAAACGATTGGCATAAGGTCTCATGTTCACAATCTGATCTTGAGCACGTCGAAGCTTCGCCGCCGAAACCATTTTCATGGCCCGGGTAATTTGTTGAGTATTCTTAGTACTCACAATTTTCTGACGAATATCCTTTAAGCTTGGCATTTTATATTACGCCTCGCCCGCTGTTTTGAAGATAGCTAAGAATTCAGTCAAGGCGTCTTTAAGCTGAGCTTTCGTGTCGTCCTTAACTGCTTTTTCTTCTGCGATCTTTTGAAGAATCTTTTTGTTCTTTTGTTCCATGAATTCTGTGAATTCTTTCTCGAAACGAACAACATCTTTGTCAGAAATTTTATCTAGGTAGCCATTTGTAGCTGCAAAGATAATTGAAATTTGATTTTCTACGCGAACCGGTTGGTACTGACCTTGTTTTAGAATTTCAACAAGGCGGCGGCCACGCGCCAATTGAGCTTGAGTGATCGCATCAAGATCTGATGCGAAGGCAGCGAAAGCTTCTAGTTCGCGGAACTGAGCGAGCTCAAGTTTCAATGAGCCAGCAACTTGCTTCATGCCTTTAATCTGAGCGGCACCACCCACACGAGATACCGACTTACCCACATCAACCGCTGGACGAATACCTTTATAGAAAAGATCCGCTAGCAAGAAGATCTGACCATCTGTAATCGAAATCACGTTTGTCGGAATGTAAGCTGCGATATCGCCCGCTTGTGTTTCGATGATTGGAAGAGCTGTTAATGAACCGCCGCCCATTTCATCAGACATTTTAGCTGCACGCTCAAGAAGACGAGAGTGAATATAGAATACGTCACCAGGGAAAGCTTCGCGGCCTGGAGGACGACGAAGAAGAAGTGACAACTGACGATATGCTTGTGCTTGTTTTGTTAAATCATCATAAATAATGAGGGCGTGCTTGCCTGTGTCGCGGAAGTATTCTGCCATTGCGCAACCTGCGAATGGAGCCAAGAATTGAAGCGGAGCTGGATCAGACGCTGTCGCGCTGATAACAGTCGTGTATTCCATCGCGCCGGCGCGACGAAGTTTTTCAACAACCTGAGCCACTGTCGATTTTTTCTGACCGATAGCTACGTAGAAGCAATGAACTTTTTGATCGGCTTGGTTGATGATTGTATCGATTGCGATTGCCGTCTTACCAGTTTGTCGGTCACCGATGATCAATTCACGTTGGCCGCGGCCAATGGGAATCAAGGCATCGATAGCTTTAATACCAGTTTGAAGAGGCTCAGCTACAGGCTGACGTTTTACGATGCCCGGAGCTTTTACGTCTACAACGCGAAATTCTTTAGTTTGAATTGGGCCCTTGCCATCGATTGGATTACCGAGAGCATCGACTACGCGACCGATAAGTGCTTCACCAACTGGCACTTGAACGATTTTTTTTGTGCGCTTAACTGTGTCGCCTTCTTTAATTCCTGAATCTTCGCCAAGAACAACCACACCCACTGAATCTTCTTCAAGATTCAATACCATGCCTGATACTTGGTTCGGAAATGTAACAAGCTCACCGGCCATTACGCCTTCAAGTCCGTAAATACGAGCCACACCGTCACTGATAGACAATACGGTACCAGACTCTGTTACCTCTAAGTTTTTAGAATAATTCTTGATCTGTTCTTTCAGAACGCGACTGATTTCGTCGGCGCGAATCGTAAGATTCATTAGTGTGTACTCCTGTTTAAATTTTCTTCAATGCGACGTAAATGTGATGAAAGGCTGTCGTCGAAAGTTAAACTTCCAACTTTTGCAACCACTCCACCGATAATTGATTTGTCTTCGACAAATTCTAATTCAACTTTTTTGTTTGTGGCCTGAGCTATAGAGCTTTGTACATCCATCCGCTCAACTTGAGAAAGAGCGGCGCCAGATCTCACGACTCCACGAGTGACTCCGCCCTGTAAGTCAGATTTTGCCTCATAAGCCGCTACGATTTCAGAAAGCAACGAAAGACGTTCGCGCTGAGCGAGCAATAGAATAAGCGATTCAACCTCTTGACTGAGGCCCGCGCCTTTAAGCGCTGCGGCCACTACTTTTTCTTTTTCTGATGCCGGTATTAACGGAGATAAAACAAAGGCTTTCGTAGCCGCATCTTGCTCAAAAATTTCTGCGATCTTTTTAAGTTGACCGAAATTAGTTTCGTGATTTTTTGACTCTTCGCCCATTTGAAAAAGTGCAACTGCGTAGCGCTTCGCTATTTCTGAATATCTCATAATTGAGCTCCTCGGTGGGCGCTGACGGCTTTTTGGCCAAAACCTTTTTGAAGACCAGAAAGAACTGCTGCGTCTGCACCCGCGCGGACCTGCTCTTGAGCGACTTTAATTGAGTTCGTCACAAGTTCAGTTCTAAGAGCCGCAATCGCTCTTTCGTGTTCAAAGAAGATCCCTTTTTCAGACTCACTAGCAGCTTTTACTGCGGCCTCTTGGGCCTCTTTAATAAGTCTTAATTTTAATTCAGCAGATTCTTTGGTGGCTTCTTTGCGGCTCGTCTCGGCATTCTTCTCTAGGCCCGCAAGACGTGTTTTAATTTCTGCGTGCGCTTTTTCGGCGTTTTGTTTGAGCTCTGCTGCTTTTGTAACGGCCGAGTTAAACTCGGCGCCTTTGCTGGCGAAGAATTCTTTAACCGGCTTGCGAAGTAAGAAGACAAGGGCTACGAAAAAGATCGTGAAGTTGATGAGCTGTGGAACAATCAGCGCTGACCATGGAATTCCGTGATCTTCACCGTGTGCTGCAGAAGCAGCGAAAATTTGTGCTACAACAGCGAAATAAACTAATGAAGTTTTAAAAACTAATTTCATTTCTTAGTGTTCCTTTGCCAGCAGGCGCTCTTTAATAAGCTGGCCAACTTGCGGAGCTTCTTTAATCAGCTCTTCGCGGGCGCGATTGTATTCGTCTTTGAGTTTTGCGCGGGCCGCTTCAAGCTGAGCCTTTGATTTCTCACGGCTTTCTGTTTGAATTTTAAGTTGTTCGCGAGCGGCTTCTGTTTTGGCCTGGTCATAAATATCTTTAATATCTAAATTGAGTTCGCGGGCTTTGCGCTGAAACGCGGCTTCAAGTTCGCGTGTTTGATCGGTTAAAGTTTCTGCGGCCTCTTCGCTGCCTACAGTTTTACTTTGTCGCTCTTGAAAGGCCTTATAATAAGGCTTCACAACAATCGTCGTGAAAAGTACGTAAGCGACAAGAAAGATGCCTAATTGAATCCAGATGGTCGAATTAACACCGAGAGAAGTAAAAATCCCTAGTACACTGTTCATATATTGAAATTCCTGTTTAAAGCTCTGAGCGTGAAGAGAAGTAACTTTTTGAACAGGATGGGGTCAAGGTCTTTTCGGTTTTGCTTAGTTTTTCGGCATATATGATGCGCCTTCAAATACGACACCTTCGTCGATTCTTAGGCTTGGGGTCGTCACCGTGCCGGTGAAAACTGCGGGGGGATGCATGATAACTTTGCGGCGAGCGAAGATGTTGCCCTTCACCGCTCCACAAATAATGACGTTTTCGGCCTCAATTTGAGCATCTACGCGCGCACCCGGATCCACCACCAGCGTATCATTGGTGAAGATCTCACCCTTGAATTCGCCACCGATACGTACAGTTCCCTCAAAGGTCAGGCGGCCCTCAAAGCTGGCCCCCTGATCTAAAAGGGCGGTCACTTGACCTTGTGCGTTCTGAAGTGTGGCGACTGGAGTGTTGGTTTCTGTGCTGCTCATGTTTTTCTTAGCCTGTCGATAATCTGGTTGAGTTCTGCATACGAATAAAACTGAATCGAAAGATGGCCTTTTCCGGCCGTCTGCTGAATCGCAACTCGAGTACCAATTTTTTTCTGCAATTCGATTTCGATTTCTTTCAGCATTTTTCGCGTTATTTCTTCTTTCTCATTATATATAGAGAGCTCGTCTTCCTCACCGTCTTTTACTTTTTTAATCAAGCGCTCAACGGCACGTACCGTAAGTCCTTGTTTTACCACTTTTTTTGCTAAACGAAGTTGATCATCTTGGCTATCCACCGACAAAAGTACCTTGGCTTGGCCCATTTGTAGCTCAGAGCGCTTCACCATATCGCGAACTTCCGGGTGCAAGTTCAAAAGCCGCATAAGATTGGCAATCGTTACACGATCCTTGCCCATTTTCTGAGCAATTTCTTGCTGAGTTAGCGCATACGTCTTTGTTAGGTGGGCATAGGCCTCAGCTTCTTCAATCGGATTCAAATCCGCGCGCTGAATATTCTCGATGAGGGCTAGCTCTAGTGTCTCTTGAGAATCGATGGACTTCATAATTGCTGGAACTTCGCGAAGACCCGCTTGTTGGCTCGCTCTCCAGCGGCGCTCACCCGCAATAATTTCATATTTCTGTCCGCCATCAATTGGACGGACAAGAATCGGCTGAATCACACCCTTCTCTTTAATTGAGTCCGCAAGTTCTTTTAAAAGTTCAGGAGTAAAAGTTCTGCGTGGCTGTTCTTTATTCGGAACAATTTTTTCAATGGGCAATTGCCAAATTCTTTGTTCTGGCTTGAGTTGCGGAGCTGGCGCAACCGTCGGAGTCGTTGAAGTTGTTGCGCTGGCTATTGTCTTCGCCTGAGCTGGTGCCGCTGAACTTTTTGTATGTTGCTGCGGAGCTGTAGTTGCCGCCGACTTCGATGGTAGAATTGGATTTGTTCTTGATGTTGCGACTGAAGTGCTCGCATCACTCATTTTTGCTGCTGCACCTGTCTCGCCGAGCAAACTTCCGAGTCCGCGCCCCAAAGATTGGCGGCCGCCCTTACGTGCTGGTATTAATTCTTCAGACATGAGCTGACCCTCCATTTTGATGAGGATTCATTTGTTGCGGCGGAATCTGCTCAGACATTGCCTCTGGCGCAACTTCTGTTGGCTCAACAGCGACTTCGTTGCGTCCATAAACTCTTTCATCTAACTCAACTGCCAACTCTTGATATTTTTTTGCGCCAATTGATTTTGGATCATAAGAAATAATTGATTGCCCGTGGCTTGGAGCCTCAGACAGCCTTACGTTTCTTGGGATGATGCTTGAGAAAACTTTATCGCCGAAGTGGCTTTGGATTTCTTGAACAACTTGGTGGCTAAGGTTGTTACGAGCATCAAACATTGTCAGCACAATGCCTTCGATTTTTAGGTTCGGGTTTAGATTTTTCTTAATGATTCCAGCAGTATTGAGGAGCTGTGACAGCCCCTCTAGTGCATAGTACTCACACTGAAGTGGGACCAAGAATGTGTCTGCAGAAGAGAGCGCGTTTACGGTGAGTAGGCCCAAAGATGGTGGACAATCTATAATTATATAGTCAAAATCATCTTGGATAGTCTGAATAGCCGACTTAAGTCTGTATTCTCGCTGCGGCATGTCAACAAGTTCAATTTCTGCACCCACTAAGTCTGGGTTTGCAGCTATAACTGTGAGGTTTTGAGTAGTCGTATTATTCAAAACTTCTTTGATATCTTTCTCACCAACTAGAACATGATAAATATTTGAGTCTTGAATTTCAAATCGCTTGATTCCGATGCCGCTTGAAGCGTTACCTTGTGGATCCATATCTATGATGAGTACGCGTCGACCAAGTTGGCTAAGCGCAGAGGCTAGGTTTACTGTAGTAGTTGTCTTACCAACTCCACCCTTTTGGTTAGCAATACATATTACTCGAGCCAAGTTTCCCCCTAAGTTGTGAATTCCAAACAATCCGATCAATCTTATAAGTATTTTTTGCTTAATCAAGTTTTTCCTTATGAATTTTGCTAAATATGACGATGTTCCACGTGGAACATTCGACTACTCTGATTGGATATCTAGATTATGCACCTACTCAAATACATGACTTTTGCCGTATTCATTCTACTCAGCGGATGCAAATCTGAGGATCCAACCCCTGAATTAAGAGATCCCATTTATAATGATCTTGTAAAGCAGCAGAGAGATGCAGAAGACGGATTAAAAAAGTCTATTGAGGCTGTAGCAAAGCTTGAAAAAGAGTACGCTGAGCAGGCTCCACGCACCATCGATCGTAAAACTACCCAGAAAGAACTATTTAAAGAACAAGAAAAGGTTCATCGCCTCACACAAGAGGCCGAATACTACAGGATTGCGGCATTAAAAAGAAAAGCTGAAGCAACTATAGGTTACAAGACGGCATTTGCAGAAGATAAGACTTGGCCAGATCCAAAAGAGTATGAGTCCTATAAATTAAATAAAAAAATGCGGGAAACTTCGCGAAATTGGTCAACACGCGTACCAAAACTATCAAATCCACTTCTACCAGCAAAAGAAACATCAGAAACAAAAGAAGAATAGTTCCACGTGGAACATTACTTCTTCGTCGTTAAGACAATGGAATAAACTGCGTCACCGGCTGGCAACTTATAATCGACTAGGTGTTGAGTGCTCCAGAAGGCAAAAACCTGTGAGGGGATGCTGGCAATCTCGGTGGACCAGGCATCACTCTTGAGATGGAACATCTGGCAGCCTGGGCCGGCACATTTACGAGCCAGTACTAGACACTTAGAGATGGCTGCGAGACCACGGGTAGAGGCACACATAACCGAATCATCCTCGAGATCTTCAAGTCGCTTGTGAAGAACGTTAACATTCTTAAGACCAGCTTTTGAAGCAACATGCTTCATAAACTCACATTTACGCATATCTGCATCAACTAAATGAATCGTGCGCGAGGGCGCTAGCGTAGCTAAAACGAGCCCAGGAATCCCATTGCCAGAGCCTAAATCGTAAATGTCGCTGTGCGTCGTAGCCTCGAGTATTATGCGACTCGCGATAATGCCATCTGCGAAGTGGACCAAATCTGCCATTTTTTCAGTACGAGGAGAAATAAGATTAATTTTCCCATTAAACTTAATTAGTTCAGTGTGAAAAACTTTGAGTTGAGACACTTGTGCCGCAGGAAGATCCTTAAACCAAGACTCAATACGCCAGTTTACTTGCTCTTCTGGGGGCACCAACAAAACTCACTTTCTGATTTGGGCTCTTTCAATTGCTTTAATATGCATCAACATAGCTTGAATAGCTGAAGGATTCACTCCGCTGACTCGTTGAGCTTGCCCTAAATTAAGTGGCTTAACCGCCTGAAGTTTTTCAACCTCTTCGCGCGACAAACCTACTACACGAGTGTAATCTAAATCAGACGGAATGCGAAGCTGTTCCATTCTTGATGCCTGCTCGATAAATAAATTTTGCCTTTTTATGTAGCCTGCATATTTAACATCAATTTCAACAGGCTCCCAAACATCAATATCGTCAGGAATAGAAATATCAAAGTTAGAAAGATCTAAACTAGAAACTTCTGCGCGTCGCAACAACTCTGCGTAAGAACATGGCTTTAACAAAACTGGTGTGCCCATTGTACGAAGCTTTGTTTGAGTGATTTCATTTGGCACAAGCTGCTTTGACTCCAAAGTTTGCTTAAAATCAATTCTTCTCTCTAAAAGCTGCAAATAGCGATCACGAAGTTCGCTGTTCACCAAACCTACTTTAAATGCGATCTCTGCTAAACGCTCCAAAGTATTATCTTCTCTTAAAACAAGACGGTGTTCCGCTCGAGATGTCATCATTCGATAAGGTTCTTTCGTGCCCTTTAAAACTAGGTCGTCGATCATCACGCCAATATAGGCATCACTACGAGAAAGAATCATCGGATCGCGACCCAAAATTTTAAGAGCCGCGTTTGTTCCGGCCACTAGACCCTGGGCTGCAGCCTCTTCATAACCACTGGTGCTATTCACCTGACCGGCCAAATAAAGACTCTGAATTTTTTTAGTTTCAAGGGTGTGGTGAAGTTGCCGTGGCTCGACCGAATCGTACTCAACCGCATAACCTGGGATGATTAATTTCACATCTTTAAGTCCGGGCATAGTTCGTAAAAATTCGTACTGGACACTTTCTGGCAAGCTCGTCGAAATACCCTGAATATATATAGAGTCAGTTGTCAGACCTTCGGGCTCTAAAAAACTTTGGTGAGAACTTTTGTCCGCAAAGCGGTGAATCTTATCTTCGATGCTAGGGCAGTAACGAGGTCCAATACCCTCAATGATTCCGCAGAACATAGGGCTCTTATCAAGATTTCGGCGAATAATGTCGTGGGTCTCTTGATTTGTATGGGTCACAAAACATTCAATTTGTGGGAGCTTTAGTTTACGTGAACTACGCAAACTGAAGGGCTGGAATCTCTCGTCACCCTGTTGGGGCGTGAGTTCAGACCAATTAATGCTGTTTCGATAGGCGCGGGCAGGGGTTCCGGTTTTAAGACGGACGACCTCAAAATTTCTTTCGCGGAGCTGATCTGATAAACCAACTGTAGATTTATCGCCGATTCGGCCACCTTCGCGGCGCTCAAGTCCGAAATGCATAACGGCGTTCATAAATGTGCCGGTCGTAATAACAACGGCCTGAGATTCAATCTTCACGCCATCAGTAGTAACAACGCCTTTGCAGTCATTACCCTCTAAAATCAAAGATCGAATTTCAAGCTCACGAACGGTGAGATTTTCTTTATGCGTAAGAACCTCAGACATGTGGGAGCAATAAAGATCTTTATCATTTTGTGTGCGGGAGCCACGAACAGCCGGTCCGCGACTGGCATTCAAACGACGGAACTGAATACATGTCGAGTCGGCCGCAACACCGATTTCGCCGCCAAGAATATCGATCTCTTTCACCATATGACCTTTTCCGAGGCCACCGATTGAAGGATTGCAGCTCATGTAGCCCATACGTTTGAAGTTGTTGGTCGCAAGAAGCACATTTAAGCCAAGGCGATTGGCTGCGAGAGCCGCTTCAATCCCAGCGTGACCGGCTCCTACAACAATAATATCAAAACGTTCAGTGTTCACATTATTTCCCTAAACAGAATTCAGAAAAAACTCGATCCATAACTTGGTCGTCGAACTTTTTGCCTAAAACTTCATATATGGCCATCAGGGCCTGCTGAATATCTAAAATAATAAATTCGGTTGAGGCGTTTTCTGCCAGCTTTGAGATTCCCGCATTTACGCTCTCTAAAGCTCCCGATAAAAGTTCAAAGTGACGGGCATTTAAAAGCACTGCTGCCGAATGATCAGCGCGAGTCAAAAACTGCTGCTGAATATATGACTTCAGCTCATCAATTCCAGATTGGTTCTTTGTGCTGATCTTAACCGTATTTAATTTTAGATCTGCCGCGAGCTTCGCTAGCTCTGGATGAGCTGGTAAATCTGACTTATTCAGCACCAAAACGACTTGAGACGGGCGTCTTTCCTTCAAAATATCGCTTAAAAACCCGGGGTCAAACGTCGATAAATCGCTTTGATCTACGACATATCCCACTACATCCGCATCTTTAATAAGGCGGTAGGTTCTCTCGACTCCCAGAAGCTCAATGGAATCTGAGGTTTCGCGAACGCCAGCAGTATCGGTGATTTTAACGATATGGCCTGCAAGAGCTAAGCTCGCTTCAACAACATCGCGAGTTGTGCCCGGAATATCAGAAACAATAGCGCGATCATATTTAACAAGGGCATTGAGCAAACTTGATTTGCCTACGTTGGGCGCGCCAACAAGCGAGAGATGTAAGCCTTCAGAAATAATTTTTCCAACTTTATAGCTCTCAACTAATTTTTCGATTTCTTTTTTAACAACTGCTAGGCGCTCGATTGTTGCCTTAGCATTTTCAATTTCAATGTCTTCTTGGGCGAAATCAATATTCGCTTCGAGGTTTGCAAGTGAGAAGGTGAGGGCTTCTTCTGTTGCAATTAATTTTTCAGAGAGCTCGCCTTGCAATTGGCGCAGAGAAGTTTTCGCCATCGTCGCTGTTGAGCTTTCGATTAAATTCAATACGCTTTCGGCTTGGACTAAATCAATTCGTCCCGATGAGAACGCGCGGTAAGTAAATTCACCCGGCTCAGCTAAGCGAGCTCCGTTCTCGATAAGAGATTGAATAATCAATTCGCAAATAGCGGGGCTACCGTGAATAGAAAATTCGAGAACATGTTGATTGGTGAACGAGCGGCCTTCAGCAAAATATGTTACAACCGCTTCATCGAGAGATTCTTTATTCAGAGAATTACGAAGAACACCGTAGTAAGCACGGTGCGATTCGATTTCTGATTCTTTTGGTAAAAACTGGGCAATTTTGCGACCGATAGAAACGGCCTCAGGACCGCTTAAACGAATGACCGCAATCCCGCCTCTTCCGGGCGGGGTTGCAGTAGCACAAATTGTTTCATTCGTTTCTAGATAACGTGTCATTCATCATACTGTTTCGGCATCCGCTGCTTCTACATTGGTGCGTTCGCCTTTGATGGGATAAATTTTAATTTTCTTATAGAGACCATCGCCCACAGAGCGGCTTTTTACGCGCACGTCTTGAGCTAGGTGTTGGTGAATCACTTTACGATCACGCGGAGGAAGAGCGCGGAAATATACCGGCTTACCTTTTTCAAGCGCTACATCTTTAAGTTTTTCAGCCAAATCGATCAATGATTGATTCGATTCTTCGCGATAACCAGCGCTATCCACAGAGATAACGACTCTCTCATCTGGAAGTTGGTGCTGGGCTACACGAGTTAAGAAGAGTTGAATCGCGTCTAGAAGTTGGCCTTCTTTTGCACGAAGCATTTCCTCATCTGCGCCAGACACTTCTACTTGTACGTGCTCTGGACGCTCTTGATCTCTGCGGACTTCAAAGTCCAGCTCTAATTGAGCTGCAGCAAAGAGTTGGGTTAGGGTTTCTTGAATGAACCCCTCGGCACCAGTCGCTTTCGCTTCTGATTTCTTAGTGAATAAACGGCTAAAAAAGTTGGTCATGTGTTTTTTCCTCCTCTGAAAATTTAGGCAGCCGCCGGTTTTTTATCATTTCTCATAAAATAGTACTGTTGAATTACTGCAAATAAACCACTCACGAAAATGTAGAGCGTTAAACCACTCGGCAACGTAAACATAAACGCCGAGAAAATAAGTGGCATAAACATCATCACTTTCTGCTGAGCCGGGTCCATTGTTGATGGGGTGATCTTTTGCTGAATAAATAAAGTCGCACCCATTAACACTGGCAATACAAAGAACGGATCTCTAAAGCTCAAATCATGAATCCAGAAAATAAATGGAGCTTTATACAGCTCAATACTCTGACCCAAAACCTGATAGAGCGCGAAGAAAACCGGAATCTGTAAAAGCATCGGCAAACATCCACCCAGTGGATTAGCTTTCGCCTCTTTCATCAGCTGAAGCATTTCTTGGTTCAATCTCTGCGCATCGTTCTTATACTTCTCGCGCAGAACCTTCATCTGAGGCTGGATAGCCGCCATACCCTTCATTGAGCGATATGACATAAGATTGAATGGCAATACAAGAAGACGAACCAAGATTGTTAAAAGAACAATCGCGATACCCCAATTGCCCACTGTATTGTGGATGGCATCTAGAACTTTAAAGATCACCTTAGCAATGGCCTGAAAGAAACCAAAATTCACAATTTTAGCGAGATCTGGGTCAATGCTATCCAGAAGACGATATGATTTCGGGCCGGCAAAAGCGCTATAACTAATATTAAAATCCTGAGTGGCATTTACACGCGAATATGTAAGTAAGCCTACGGCCGAGGTTTTCTCGCCCTTAGCATCTGAAGACGCTCTAAAATCAGGGATTACGCTCGATTTATCATGAACGGCGAGGGTGAAATACTGTGAAGAAAGGGCAATAAGTGTAGCTTTAGCGAAGTTTTTTGTGATCACTTCTTTATCTGTCATAACTACGCGCTCATTAGAGCTGCCGTCGAAGTGAGTGTAGAACTCTTGAAACTCATACTGAGGCATCAAGAAAAATCCGCCTTGAGATGGATGAATATGATCAGAAATTTCAGTTGTAATACCTGCAAACCCATCTTCTAAATTCTCAACACGAATTTGTGTTTGAAGAGAGTAGTTTTTTGAATCAACAGTTACAGTTTTAATAATTTTAGAGCTACCCACTTGAGCAACGCCTGTAAACTGATTGTCTTGTGTTTTAGAAATGGCGAAATCTAAGTCACGTGCACGACCAACAACATTTGTAGAAAAGTTGTAATGGCCTTCAATTGAATTAAACTGAATCGGCGCATCTTTTCTATCTGTGTATTTCATGAGCTGGATGTTCTTAACACCCATGCCCTTAGACGAGATAACAAATCTCCAAATATCATCGCTGAACTCGAGAGTTTTTTCTTCTGCCGAGCCGGTTTGAGTTGAAACCTCTGGGGCTGTTGCTTGATAACCTGGATTTTCTGGACTCTTACCTGTTGCATCGGCTTTGCCTGATTGGGCGGCTACCGCTGGAGACACATCTGTTTTTTCAGCTTCGATTTTCTGCGTAGTTTTCTTGGTGTAATACTCAGGATATTTTTTTCCCAAGTAAGCTTGCCAGCCCATATATAGGGCTAACGCTCCAAGAATGGCTAAAAACATATTTTTATCAAATGGTGAGTTTGATGGTGTGCTCATTTATTCTCCGGCTTTCGGGACGGGATCAAATCCCTGAGAACCCAGGGGATGACACTTAGAAAGTCTCTTGGTTGTTAAATAAAATGCGTGAATTGCAGAGTAATTAGAAAACGCTTCTTGGGCGTATTCAGAGCAGCTCGGGACAAAGCGGCAGCGGCCACCAAAAATAGGTGATAGAGCCACTCTATATATATAGATAAGGCCAAGTGCTAAGTACTTAGTGATTAGCTCTAGCTTTTTTATCAACATCTATAAGCCCAATCTTAATAGTTTCATCAAAGCTTGTGTGATCCATCTCGCGGTAGAAGTTCTTATCTTTCTTTTGAAAGTAGAAGTGAACTGTGCAGCCGCTTTGCAGATTCTCTGAAAGCTCCCACTTCGTTGCCAGATAATTTTTAAGCCATCTTTTATAACGATTTCGAATAACTGCGTTGCCTACATAAGTTGGAACTGTCCAACCCACCTGTATCTTGCTATCCGAATTGAGTAGGAGATTTATGACGAGCCAGTCTTTGAACTTCAGTCGCTTACCTTTTCGCATGACGTTTTTAAAGTCGTCACGCGATCTTAAGCGTTGAATTTGCTTGTTATTTCCCACCGGCCGAAACCACTAGGCTCTTACGGCCTTTGGCGCGGCGGCGTGCGAGAACTTTACGACCCTTTGCTGTTGCCATGCGTTTTCTAAAGCCATGTGTCTTTTTACGTCTTGATTTACTAGGCTGATATGTACGTTTACTCATATACGTCTCCGTGGAAAATATAACGACTTACGTCAAAATTTTTTAGACGTGGTATAAAATCACAAGGCGTCGTACAGGTCAAGGCATTGAAACTAGAACGGGCACATGATACAGCCTTTTAGCTTCAGAAAATGGGGGGTTGGAGTGGCAGAGTTAAATTCAGCGCTAAATTCTGATATTTGGCAGCTTATAAAAAACAATATCATATCCAAAAATTTAGATAACAAACCTCTCCTTATGTGGCTTGAGCCCACGGCTTTAATTGAAGTAGAGCCTCAATCTGACAGTCATTGTTTTAAACTGAGTGTCCCGACAGAACTTCATAAGTATTGGATTTCAAATAACCTTTTAGAAGTTATCTCATCTGAAATTTCGGCTATTCATAAAAGTCCTTTTTTAGTAGAGCTGATCGTTACTGGTCACGCTAATACGACGAACGATGACTTTGATCGCTTGATGCCTGTGGCTCCAACTTCACCTGTGGACGATTCTTTGAATCTTGTAAAAAACACAAAGATTCATTCGAACAAAGACACATTAAATCCTGAACTGACGTTCTCAACCTTCGTTGTTGGTCGTAACAATGAGTTTGCCCACGCGGTTTCTTACAGCATTGCTGAGAACCCAGGCACCGAGAATTACAATCCTCTTTTTATATGCGGACCAACCGGTATGGGTAAAACCCACTTACTAAATGCTGTTGGTAATTATGTTCGCTTGAAGTTTCCACACCTGACGATTTGTTACTGTTCTGCTGAGCGTTTCTTAAATGAATGTATTTCGGCGATTCGTCGCGGAGAAATGCATAAGTTCAGACAGCGTTATCGGGAGCAGTGCCAAATCCTACTCATGGATGACATTCAAATTTTGGGTCGCGGCGAAGCGGTTCAAGAAGAGTTCTTTCACACTTTGAATTACTTCTTTGAAAAAGGTCAGCAGGTTATCGTCGCCAGCGACCGTATGCCAAAAGATATCTTGGGTCTCGAAGACCGTATTAGAACTCGTCTCGAATGGGGCCTAATTGCTGACATTCAAATGCCAGATATTGAAACTCGCGTAGCCATCCTTCGTTATAAAGCTGAGCGCCGCGGGATGTCCCTTCCGCAAGATGTGGTGAGCTACGTAGCTCGTATCTCTAAGCGCTCAATTCGTGAGCTTGAGGGCAACCTAAACAAGATTAAGATGTATGCAGAGCTTCAGGCTAAGCCGATCACTTTAGACCTGGCCCGTAAGGTCCTCGCAACTCATGATGATACAAAGAACATCACTATGGATGAGATTCAAAAGTTGGTGGCCGACCATTTTAAAGTACGAGTTATAGATCTGAAGGCAAAATCTCGTACGCAGCCATTGGTTACTGCGCGCCAAGTCGCAATGTTTATGGTGAAGAAGCATCTTGATAAGTCATTAGTGGAAATTGGCAGAAACTTCGGTGGTCGCGATCACACCACTGTTTTAAATGCAATGCATCGTGTGGAATCTCAACTGTCTGAAAACTCAGATTTGAAGAGAGATTTCGATGAGATAGAGACTAGAATCCACAATATCACCGGGGTGTGAATAAGTGATGTGGATAAAGTAGTGGATTACGCTGTGGGTATCTTGTGGGGTTTTATTTGCCCCCAAAAATATCGCCAAAGACGACAAAAACCGTTCTTTGTTATCCACAGTAAATGTTGAGTGCTTTTAGTAAGTTAAGCTGCTAATTGAGTTATCAACGCTCCTACTACTACTGCTGTTATTTATATATAGAATTATTAATAGTAATTCAGGGGAAAATATGAAGATTAAAGTGGCCAAAGAAGATCTGATAAAATTAATCGGAAGAACCCAGAATATTGTCGAAAAACGGAACACGATGCCGATCTTGGTCAATGTTCTCTTAGAGGCAACAGGCAATAAGCTTAAGGTTTTAGCAACAAACCTAGAAGTGAGCCTAACCGACGAAATCGAATGTGAAGTTTTAACGCCAGGTAAAGTTGCAGCTAATGCAAAAAGTTTTTTTGAGATTATTAAAGAAATGCCAGATGGCCAAATTCAATTAACAAAACAAGAAAACAATTGGTTGAAAGTCGCTCAAGGCAAATCAGTATTCAATATCGTGGGCATTAGCCCAGAAGAATATCCAGTTTTCCCAAGTTACACGACAAAAGATTTCATGGAGATCGAAGCGAAAACTTTGGCCGACATGATTGCAAAAACAATTTACAGCGTTTCAAACGACGAAACTCGTTACCATTTGAACGGTGTGTACTTTGAAAAGATCACGGGTCGTAAAGATGCTTACCTCATGGTTGCAACAGACGGTCATCGTTTGAGTTTAGTGAATCGTTTAGGTGGAGACAAAATTAGTGGACAAGCCGAAGGCGTTATTATTCCACGTAAAGGCTTACAAGAAATTTACAAACTTCTTGAGAACGTAGAAGGTACTTTCAAGATGGCGATCGAAGGTTCACAACTCGTCGTTTGTCATGGAAATACAGTTTTAATGGTTCGTCTGATCGAAGGTAAATATCCGAATTATCGACAGCTTATTCCACAAAACTTAAGTGAACATATCTCTGTTCGCAGAGAAGAATTGCTCTCTTCACTTAAGCGCGTATCCCTTCTTTCGAATCAAAAATCAAAAGGTGTTACATTTAACCTCTCTAAGGGAAAACTCGAAATCACCTCGAACAATCCAGAGCTTGGTGATGCAAAAGAAGAGATCGAAGTTGATTATACAGGAGCTGGTTTGAAAATTGGTTTCAATGCAAAATACATCATGGATGTTTTAACTAGCATCAATGACAAAGATATTATTTTCGATCTCAAAGATCAGCTTTCACCAGGTGTTATGCGTCCTACAGACGACAAAGATTACACTTGTGTGATCATGCCAATGAGAATCTAAAAACAAATGCGCCTAGAAAATCTCAAGCTCGGAAATTTTCGTAATTACCAACAGCTTGAGATGTCCTTTGACAACCCCATAAACATTTTTATCGGTCAAAACGGACAAGGTAAAACCAATTTACTAGAGTCTATTGCGCTGGCTGTTGGTGGCTTACCATTTAGGGCTGTTGACCCTGAGCAATTTGTTCTGAAGGGTCAGAAGGACGCGAGAATCCATGCCTCGCTAGAGAGTGGTGGATCGACGGATCAGGTCAAAGTTCAGCTCACTCAGGATAAGAAACAGTTTCTACTCAACGAAAAAAAAATCAGCCGCACAGTTTTATGGAAAAAATTCGGCGCCGTTGCATTTAGCCCAGAAAGCTTAAAAGTCGTAAAATCAGGGCCGTCAGAACGCCGATCAATGATCGATGAGATGATCGTTTCATCAGATCCACAGCTCTGGTCTCTTTATGCTTCGTATCAAAGATGCGTGAAACAAAGAAACTTTCTACTCAAAGCTTTTCGCAATAACTCTGCTTCTAAAGAAGAACGGGTCGTTTTAGAAAATTTAACAGAGACTTTGCTCAAAACTGGGGCTCAGATCGCATTTATGCGTATCCAGTTTCTGCGCAAAATGACTCCTAATTTTAAGCGACATTTTTCCCACATCATCGACAATCAAAATGTTGATATTGCTGTGGATTACTCGATTTCGGAGCAGAGCGCGATTGCTTGGGATGAGAATCAAGTCTATGATGCCCTACGGTCAAGACAGAAGGAACTGGCGCAAGCAGAAATCAGCTTAGGACAATCCCTAGTGGGTCCACATAAGCACGATTTAATTTTTCTGTATCAAAACGAAGATGCGCGTTTTTTTTGCTCACAAGGGCAACAAAGAAGCATCGTTTTGGCAGCGAAAATTGCGCATATAGAAATCTTTCGAGATCGTCGCGGGCATACACCGTTGTTATTACTCGATGACGTTTTATCAGAGCTTGATGAAACACGAAGAAGAAAATTGATTGAGGTCTTAGTAAAGCTAGAGACCACGATCTATTTAACGACGACAGAAATAGAAAACTGTCGGGATTTCGATTCGAAAAGTATTTCAACTTTCAGAATCGCAAGTGGAGTGGTGAAAAAAGAAGGATGGAAATAGTGTCAGAAAACCAAGAAGCTCAGGCCCCTCAGAAAAAAAATTACGATGCATCATCCATTCAAGTTCTTGAAGGACTTGAAGCCGTTAGAAAACGCCCAGGTATGTATATTGGCGACACAGAACTTCGTGGCTATCACCACTTGGTTTCTGAGATCATCGATAACTCTGTGGATGAATCCCTCGCAGGTTTTTGCAAATTAATTCAAGTGACAATTCACGCTGATGGCTCAATCTCTGTTGAAGATGACGGCCGTGGCATCCCAACGGATATGCATCCAAGCGGAAAGTCAGCTCTCGAAGTTGTAATGACGGTACTTCATGCCGGCGGTAAATTCGATAACGACACTTACAAAGTTTCGGGCGGATTGCACGGAGTGGGTGCTTCGGTAGTAAATGCTCTTTCAAGCTTCTGTGCTGTTGAAGTTAAACGTAATGGTATTCGTTATCGTCAAGAATTTAAAAAGGGTATCCCGCAAACGTCATTAACCAAACTTGGCGAAACATCTGAGTCTGGAACAAAAACAACTTTCAAACCTGATACAGAAATTTTTAAAAGCGAAGGCATGAAATTTGATTTTCAAACTTTAGCTAAACGTTTTCGTGAATTAGCCTTCTTGAATGCTGGTCTTCACATTACGATGACGGATGAGAGAAACGGCAAAAAAGAAGATTTCCTTTATCAAAAAGGAATTATCGAATTTGTTTCTCACATGAACGAATCGAAAAAAATTGCACATCCTGAAGTTATTTATTTTAAAGCAGAAAAAGATGGTCTCGAAGCTGAGATCGCCATGCAGTGGAACGATTCTTACACAGAATCAATTTATACTTACTGCAATAACATCAACACGGTTGAAGGCGGAACACACTTAGTTGGCTTCCGTGCTGCGATTACAAGAACTGCAAATGCTTACGCTCAAACTTCAAAGATCATCAAAGATCTTGATGGAAGTTTAGAGGGTGAAGATATTCGTGAAGGTCTTGCTGCCGTTATCAGCGTAAAAGTTCGCGAGCCACAATTCGAAGGCCAGACAAAAACTAAACTTGGTAACAACGAAGTAAAAGGTTTTGTTGAAAGCATGGTGAACGATAAGTTCGCAGATTGGTTAGATCGCAATCCAAGTTTAGCAAAATTAGTTTTAGGAAAATGCGTTGAGGCCGCTCGTGCCCGCTTAGCCGCTCGTAAAGCTCGCGATATGGCTCGTCGTAAGACAGCTCTTGATTCTGGATCACTTCCGGGAAAAATGGCCGACTGCCAAGAATCAGATCCAGCTAAGTGCGAACTCTACCTAGTTGAGGGTGACTCGGCAGGTGGATCAGCGAAGCAAGCTCGTGATCGTAAGACACAAGCTGTACTTCCACTAAAAGGTAAAATTCTAAACGTAGAAAAAGCGCGCTTTGATAAAATGCTTTCGAATGACGAGATCAGAATGTTGATCTCGGCACTCGGAACAGGAATCGGCAAAGACAATACGAATATTGAAAAAGCACGTTACCACAAAATCGTTATCATGACCGATGCCGACGTGGATGGATCACATATTCGTACTTTGATCTTAACGTTCTTCTATCGACAGCTTCCGGAGCTGATTGAACGCGGATATATTTATATCGCCCAACCACCACTCTACCGCGCGAAAAAAGGTAAAGCTGAAAATTATCTAAAAGATGAAAATGCGCTGATGAATTTCTTGTTAGCCGCTTCGCTCAAAGATATTAAAATTCAATCTTTGAAAACGGGCACGACAGAAGATCAGCTCCGCGAATTAATTTTCAATACTGTGAAATTTGATAGCCTTCTTAAAACTGTATCGCTTCGTTTCGAGCGCCCAGTGCTTCAGTACTTTTTGAAATCTAAAACTGAACTGAATGATTTATTGAATTCTCCAGAAAAAATTCAAAAAGAATTCGAAGGTTTACAGAAGTGGGTTGAAGATAACACAACAACAGGCCTGACGTCGGTTGCGCTTAAAACAGATAAAGTTGATGAGCAAAATAGATTTGAAATCACATCGATTCAGTTTGGACATAAAAAAACAAACATGTTCGACACTGAACTTGGTCACTCAACAGAGTGGAAAGAATTAAAGCGCCTTTGGACTTCAATGGAAGCGACTCTTCCTCTACCGATCGTTGTGCAGAATGAAGGCGAAGACGATAAAATATTTAACGATTACAAAGAATTTAATACGTACGTGATGGAAGCTTCTAAAAAAGGAATCTATGTACAACGGTACAAAGGATTGGGAGAAATGAACCCTGAGCAGTTGTGGGAAACTACGCTGAACCCTGAAAATCGTAACTTGTTACGTGTGAAATTAGAAGACGCTATGACGGCCGATGAAACCTTCAGTATTCTCATGGGAGAACTTGTGGAGCCTCGTCGTAAATTTATTGAAGACAATGCATTGCTAGTCGGAGAGTTGGACGTTTAGCCAGAAAGTTTTAAAAGATGGATCAAACAGAACAAAATAAAAAAATAACTGACGTCGATATTTCAAAAGAAATGCGTGAAGCGTACCTACAATACTCGATGAGTGTAATTGTGGGTCGAGCGCTTCCGGATGTACGTGATGGTTTAAAGCCGGTTCACCGCCGCGTTTTATTTGCCATGCACGAACTCAGCAACACGCATGATAAACCTTATAAAAAATCAGCCCGTGTTGTAGGGGATGTAATCGGTAAATATCACCCGCACGGCGATACAGCTGTTTACGATACAATGGTTCGTATGGCTCAAGTGTTCTCAATGCGCGAACCCCTTATCGACGGTCAAGGGAACTTTGGTTCTATCGACGGAGATACAGCAGCAGCTCAGCGTTATACCGAAGTGAGAATGACTCGTCTTGCAGAAGAAATTCTCGAAGACATCGACAAAGAAACTGTAACTTGGGGTCCGAACTACGATGACTCGTTACAGATTCCAATGGTTATGCCGGCCAAGTATCCAAATCTTTTGGTGAACGGTAGTACAGGTATTGCGGTTGGTATGGCGACGAATATTCCTCCGCACAATTTGCGAGAAGTTATCGACGGATGCCTAGAAGTTATTAAGAATCCAAAAGTTCGTAACGATGAACTTATTAAAATTATTCCGGGCCCCGACTTTCCAACAGCAGCGGTGATTTCTGGCCGTGCTGGAATCAACTCAGCCTATACAACGGGTAAAGGGATTATCACCCTTAAAGCCGTTGCCGAAATTCAAACTAAAAAAGACCGTGAGTTTATCATTGTTACTGAGATTCCTTATCAGGTGAATAAAGCAAAACTTATTGAGTCGATTGCTGTTCTTGTAAAAGACAAAAAGATTGAAGGTATTTCAGACATTCGTGACGAATCTTCGCGCGAAGGTATGCGAATTGTTATTGCACTTAAGCGCGGTGAAAACTCACAAGTGGTGCTCAACCGTCTGTATAAATTTACTCAGATGCAAACGAGCTTCGGTATTATTATGCTCGCTCTTGATAATCGCAATCAGCCACGTATGTGGAATATTCGCGACATGCTCGAAGCGTTTATTGAACACCGCAAAGACGTGGTTACTCGTCGTTGTATTTTTGATCTTAAAAAAGCTGAAGCTCGCGCGCACATCTTAGAGGGTTTGAAAAAAGCTCTCGATCAGATCGATGCGGTTATTCAATGTATCAAGCAATCTAAAGAAGCAGACGCTGCTCGCACGAACTTGATGTCTCAGTTTGGTTTTTCAGAGAAACAAGCTCAGGCAATTCTTGATATGCGACTCCAGCGCTTAACGGGTTTGGAGCGCGATAAGATCAATGAAGAGTTAAAACAGATTCTCGCTATCGTTGCGGATTTGAAACGAATCCTCAGTGACGTAAACGAAATCTACGCCATTATCACAAAAGAACTTACTGATATTCGAGAGAAATACGGGTCTGATCGTTTAACGAAAATTGAAGCTCAAGAGGGCGATCTCGAAGAAGAAGATTTCATTACTAAAGAAGAAATGATCGTTGCGATCACGAAGTCTGGATACATAAAGCGTATTCCAGTTGCAGAATATCGTCTGCAGAAACGTGGCGGTAAAGGTCTTAAGGGAGCGGAAAATCGCGAAGAAGATTACGTAAACACAATCTTCTCAGCGAACACGTTAACTACGCTCCTCTGCATTTCGGATAAAGGTAAACTCTACTGGCTGAAAGTGCACAAGATTCCACTCGGATCTCGTACTTCAAAAGGTAAGGCAATTGCGAACGTTCTGAGCCTGGCTCAAAATGAAAACGTAAAAGCATTTATCCCGGTTGATGAATTCAGAGAAGAGGACTTCCTTTTCATGATCACAGAAAAAGGCACGGTTAAGAAAACGAGCCTTGATGCATTCTCGCGCCCACGTCCGTCAGGTATTATCGCTCTCGCAGCAGATCTGAATGATAATGTGATGGCGGCGGGTGTGTGCACAGCGGGTTCAAATATCTTCGTGAGCACAAGCCAAGGTATGTCGATTCGCTTCGATCAAGATGACGTGAGACCAATGGGTCGTAACGCTCGTGGTGTTCGTGGTATTGCTCTTTCAGATGATAAAGATGCTGTGATCGGGATGGATATTGTTCCACCAGAGAGCAAAGAGACAATTCTAGTTGTGACTAAACTTGGTTACGGTAAACGCACTGAAATTGAAGAGTATCGTCTTCAAGGCCGCGGCGGCGTAGGTACAATCACACAAAAGGTAACCGATAAAGTTGGTGAAGTGGTCGGTGTTCGTTTAGTCACGAACAAAGATCAAGTGATGATTACAACTGATCAAGGTCAGTCGATTCGTATGCGCGTTTCTGACATTTCAATCTTAGGCCGAAACACTCAAGGCGTGAGACTCATCAACCTTAACGAAGGTGAGTTTGTAACGGGTCTTGCATTGCTCGGCGAAGACGACGGCGATGACAGCGAAGCAGATGCAGCTAACACAGAGAAACACTAATCTTTTTTTAATTCTATTCTTAGTGGCAGGCTTAACGGGCTGCCACTTTTCTTCAATAAATGCAGAGTTTCGAGACGGTAAAGCCGCGGCGGACAGTCGCGATTATGATACCGCTTTAAAAAAATTCGATCGAGTGATTAAGCGCGAACCCGAAGGCGAGTTAGGAGTTGAGTCGGCTCGTCTCGGCGCGAAGATCGCCCACTATGAAATTAAAGATTATCAGAAGGCCATTGAGTTCTACTCAAATCTTGTGACGTACTCAGATAATCCGACCGAGAGAAAAGATTCTCAGAAGAAAATTGCAGAGATTTACTTTGAAAATCTAAATAACTACAAAAAAGCCATCGAAGAGTTCAATAAGCTTTTGTCTTTAAAAACTCCGCAAGATGAATCGATCAATTACAAACTCAAAATTGCTAAGGCCAATTTCTATCTCAACAATTTCTTTCAAGCCGAATCTGAAGTGGAAAGTGCACTGAAATTAGCCGACGAGAAAGAATCTCGCTTTGATTTACTTTTATTTTTAGGGAGCGTTTACTACAATACGAAGCGCATCAACGAAGCCATTAAAATTTACGAAGATTTAATGGCGCGCTTTCCGGAGCGCTCGAAGGCCGAGAACGTGCCCATGAACATTATTGTTTGCTATGAAGAGCTTGAGCTCTTCGATAAAGCTATTGATGGCCTCAAAAAGCTTCGTGAAACCTATACGAACCAAGAGTTCATCGACCTTAAGGTGAAACGACTGGAGCAGCGCCGAGCTAACCTTCCAGGCTCAAGGGGACTTAGAAAATGAGCCAGCAGAAACAAAGTGGACTTATCTTTATGGGCCTCGGATTTGAGCTCGCGGCTGTCTTTTTGGCCGGAATTTGGATCGGCGGAGTTGTTGACGACTACATGGGGTGGAAAAGCCTGGGGTTACTTACAGTAACAGGCTCATTATTTATTGCCTGGGCGACTCATTTCGCCTATTTAATTAAGCGGTTTATGAAAACCTCAAATGATTCAAAGAATTAACCGTGCCTTCTTCATTCAAGTGTTTACCGTACATGTGGGTTTAACAGTTCTCACAGCTCTTGTTATGTTCTTATTGGGCGCCGCGCCAAACTGGAAAGACTTTGCTCTTGGATCGCTCATCGGCGGCGGAAATTTGATTCTTATGGTTTGGGCTCTTCAGCACGCACTTTTGAAAAAAAGCTTTGCCCTGACTGTCGCTAGCAGTGTATTCAAGTACGGCTTTTTGATTTTAATATTTTGGTTTGCAGCCCGGTTTGGTAAAAAAGTGGGCTATGAATTTATTGTGGGCATTTTGCTTATGTTACCCACAACGGCGTATGTAGCTTTTGAGCTCTTACAGTTCGAAAAAGAGAAAATCGAGAACAAAAACTAAGGACAGCATTTTAAATGACGCATTTTAACTGGACGCAATTAATACCAGCGGTTGGACATCACTACACTCATATCGCCACGCTTATCGTGGCGTGTTTGGTTATGGTTTTGCTCGCTATCGCAGGTCGCTTAGCTCTCGGCAACATTCAAACGACGGGCTATATTCCATCTTCACGCTTTGGCATCAAAGGCCTCTTTGAGGCGGCAACAGAATTTATCGTTTCAATCAGCGATATGGTTATCGGTAAAGATGGCCGCGTTTATGTTCCGATGTTCGTAACTATTTTCTTCTATGTTTTGATCAATAACGTTTTCGGGTTACTACCGGGATGGACACCAGCTACGGGTGATTTGAACACGACACTCGCACTCGGTATTTTCATGTTCCTCGCTTACAACTATTATGGAATTCGCGAGCATGGTTTTGCTTACATCAAACAATTTATGGGCCCACTTCTTTTCTTGGCGCCATTTATGTTTGTCGTTGAGCTGATTTCTCACTCTGTTCGCCCGATCAGCCTTGGCCTGCGCCTTCAAGGTAATATGAGCGGTGACCACATTTTGATGGGCGTTTTTTATAGTCTATATGAGTACGTGCTACCAATTCCGTTAATGTTCTTGGGTTTGTTTGTATGTTTCATGCAAGCATTCGTATTTACAATGATGGGAATGATTTACGTCTCTATGGCAATTTCACATGATCATTAAAACACAAGGAGAATTATCGTGAAAAGACATCTACTAGTAGTAACAGCAGCTCTCTTAGGCGCAGCACCAGCATTCGCACAAGAAGCTACAACAGCAGCAGTTGGCATGAGCGACAAAGGCTTATTTGGCCTTGGAGCAGCACTTGCACTTTGCGTAGCGGCACTTGGTGGCGCATTAGCACAAGGTAAAGTTGGCGCAGCAGCTATGGAAGGTCTTGCACGTAACCCGCAAGCTCGCGATAGCATCTTCGTTCCAATGATCATCGCACTCGTGTTTATCGAAACACTTGTTCTTTTCACATTGGCTCTAGCGTTCACTCTCAACGGTCACATCTAATTTAGATAGATCGAAGATGGTAATAAAAAACCCAAGCTTTGCAGCTTGGGTTTTTATTTTTACATCATGTAAAAATTTACAAAAGCGGATTAACAATGGACTCAATCTCGTTCCGAATGCGCTTTAACCCTTCCGCAGTAGATGATTCAAAACGGAGAACAAGAACAGGCTGAGTGTTTGAGGCACGAGCCAGCGCCCAACCATCCGCATATGAAATACGAATTCCGTCGATAAGATTTAAAGTCACACCTGGCTTTGGCGTGGCATAGGCCTTTTTAAGAGTCTCAACGATGGCGACTTTCTTTTCTTCAGTCGTATCAATGCGAATCTCAGGAGTATTAAATGCAGGAGGGAAGTCGCTTAGTATCTCAGACAATTTTTTACCTGTTTTTGCGATGATCTCAATTACACGAAGACCAGCATAAAGCGCATCGTCGTAGCCATAATTACGGTCTGCAAAGAAGATATGTCCACTGAGCTCACCGCCGAAAGGGGCCTTTTCAACTTTTATTTTCTCTTTAATTAAGCTATGCCCCGTCTTCCACATAATTGGGACGCCACCATGTTTAGCGATGTAATGATAAAGACGATCAGAGCACTTCACATCGCCGATGATTTTTTGTCCTGGCTTGTCCGCTAAGATAAAACGAGCATAAAGAGCTATAAGTTCGTCGCCATAAACCATTCTTCCGGTATCATCGACTACGCCAATACGATCGGCATCGCCATCGAAACCAATTCCGACCGCCGCCTTTCTTTTTAGAACTTCAGCTTTTAAGTCGTGAAGATTTTCTTCAACAGTTGGATCTGGGTGGTGGTTCGGAAACGTTCCGTCAGGCTGCTCAAAAAGAATCGTGGGCTTGAGGCCAACAGCCTCGTAAAGACGGCGAGCGATGATTCCGCCCGCGCCGTTACCACAATCTAAAACAACTGGAACATTTTTAAGATCCCCGAACTCTTTTTTGTAGCGCTCTAGATATGATGGAAAAATATCGAACGAAGAATCCTTGCCGGCTCCGGTTAAATAATCTTTATCGAGGATAATTGTTTCGAGCTGCTTGATCGCTTCGCCAAAGATTGTCGACTTTCCGATAGAGAGCTTGAATCCGTTATACTCTGGAGGATTATGGCTGCCTGTGATCATGATCGCTCCATCAACTTGCTCAAGTGCAAAAGTTGAATAGTAGGCTACAGGGCTTGTTACTAAGCCTAAACGTATAGAATCGGCACCACTTTCGTTAAGGCCAGCACAAACATGATCAGCGATCGAGGGGCTAGAAATACGTGCATCGAAGCCTACAGCAATTGTTGGATTCTTTTTGCCAGTCTTTTTGTAAACCGCAGAAACAAAAGCGCGCGCCAAATTTTGAGCAAACTTTAAGTTATACTCTTTTTCGAAAACGCCGCGGACATCATACTCTCTGAAAATAACTGGTTGATATTTCATTTCTCACTCCAAAGTTAGGCCAGTTGCATGGCCCATTTAATTGCATCAATCATCGAGCCAGGGTTGGCTTTATTTTTGTTAAAAATATCTTTTGCTGTGCCATGGTCAACACTTGTTCGCACGAAAGGCAGACCTAGCGTCATATGTACGCCCATATCTTGGCCGTGAATCATTTTAAAAGGGATCAAAGCCTGATCATGATAGGGGCAAATAAAGAAGGAGTACTTCTTCCAGTTCGTCTTAAGAAAGGCGGAGTCAGGCACGAGGGGGCCCTCAATTTTGAGGCCCTTTTCATTAAGACTCTTAAGTACGGGATTCAAAACGGAAATCTCTTCGTTACCGATAAGACCACCCTCGCCAGAATGAGGGTTAAGACCGACTAATGCTAAAGGTTTTTTAGCTAGTTTTGGTAGATCGCTTTTAAACTGTGTGAGCAGAGTCGCCGCGGCTAGAACTTTACTACTGATTAAATTCTGACTGACAGAGGCGAGAGGAATGTGGCCAGTGAGAGTTAGAACATTAAATTCAGATCCTAAGAAAGTCATGAATACAGAATCTACGCCGCTGACTTCTTTTAAAATTTCAGTGTGACCTTGCGGTTTGCCCTGATGAATTTTCTTGCTCATTGGGCCAGTAGCTAACGCCTGGGCTTGGCCTTTTTTGCAGGCCTCTGCCGCAGCATAAACCCAGCTTTGAGCTTCGCCGGGCAAAATAACATCGCTGATTTCGCGGGGTTTCGTCGGAGTATAGGCCAGCGCGCTCGCCAAATCAGAAAAAGATTTGCGAGTGAAGCAGGAATCTAAAACCTTCAGATGAGCTTTTGGGATTTGTGCCGAGCGAATTAAAATAAAATGAAACTTCTTTTGTGCGCCAATTTTTTTTAAAGCCTTGGCTGTGACTTCAGTGCCGATACCATCGGCATCGCCGGTGGTGATGATAATTTTCTTAATAGCCGAATTGGCCATCTTACTGATTGATCCGCACGTAAGAGGCGCGTTTCATATTGGCGAGCCAGCCACTGAACTGGCGACGGAAAGCATCTCGGAAAAGAATAGAGCTGATTTCTTGTTTTCGTTTTTCAAAATCTGATGAAGGTACAAGTGAGCGCTTTACTACTTTGAAGATGTGATAGCCGTCTTGCATTTTTACTAACTCAGAAATTTCACCAGGACCCAATTTTTGAACCGAACGCTCAATAACAGGCACAAGATCACCCATGCGGTAGGTGCCGAATGTTCCGCCTTGGCTGAACTCGGGGTCTTCACTGTACTGAGAAGCAAGAGCTTCAAAGTTGCTGCCATTGTTGAGTCGGTCTTTAACTGTTTGTGCACGTGCGCGTGCCTTTTCTTCTCCACCATTCGAGTTTAAAAGAACGATGTGTGAAAGGGTGAATTCGAAAACGAGGGGCTTATTAGATAGACCTTTTTGAATGTAATAAGTCGCAATATCATCGTCAGAGATTTTGATACGCGAAGACACTTCGCGCTCGATTAAAGATTGACGCTGAATGCTGGTCTTAATGAAATCCTGGTAATCAGAGAATTGAATGCCGCGAGTTTTAAGTGTGGCGCGCATTTGATCACGAGTCACACCGCGAGCACCAAGAATATTTCTGATCTCGCTTTCAACACGCTCAACAGGCGCTTGAATACCTTGGCGCTTCACTTCTGAGTCGATCATGCTCTCATCAATAAGATAGGCGATGGCCGCTTCGCGATTCGTCGCCATTTTTTTGCGATCATAGAAATCGAGCAGGGCATCATCAACGAGGCCATTGTTTTTTAGTTTTCTTTGAAAATCATCGATATCAGTGAGCAGAACAGTTTCGTCATTTACGATGGCGACAATTTTCTCAACGACTTCGGCTTGGGCAGAAAATGCCATCAGAGATGTAGCAAGAATAAGAATTAAACGGTTCATTATGGACCTCGAGTTTGTACGCGAATCTGATTCAAAAGGTCTTCGTCTTTAAAGACTTTGGCCTTCAGAAGCTGCTCCTCAATCCATCGAGAGTAAAGAGCCTGTTCGCGCTCTTGCAATATAGTACGCCTGATCTGTTTTTCAACCTCTTGGAGTGTCAAAGTCTTCGCCGGGCGGCGGGCTGTAGTTTCTATGATATGGAACCCATAAGGACTGCGTAAAATATTGCTTCTCTGGCCCACGCCTAAACGCATAGCCTGATCAAAAACCTCTAACGTGCCGCGCTCAACCCAGCCTAAATCTCCACCCTTAGAAGCCTCAGGAGTTTTAGAAAATTTCTGAGCGAGCTCAGCAAAGCTTCTTTTGCGGCGAAGCTCATCTTGGATCTTTTTTGCCGCGTCTTCAGTATCAACTACAATTTGACGAAGGCGCGATTGAGCGGGCTGCAAGAACTCATTCTTGTGTTCTTGATAGTACTTAGACACATCTTCACTGGTGATATTTGAAATTGAACTTCGAAGCTTTTCAATCACAAGGCGCTCAAGAAGCATATACTTCAAGCGCCCCTCCCATTCTTCGTAAGAGAGGCCCTCCATCGCTAAAGATTGGCGGAAGGTTGAATCATCTGGGTAGTCTTTGCGAGTCTTCTCAATTTCATTATCTAGTTGTTCTTTGCGAACGAAGATCTCATTTTTAGAAGCCCAGTCTTGAGTCAAAGTCTGTACGATAAAATCATGAACGACAGTGGCTTTGGCTTGCGAAATCACACCGACATCTTTGGCCGATAGAGAGTTAAAAGATTTAAGTTTTTGAGCGAGAGCCAAAGAAAAATCTTCAGCAGAAAACTCCGCTTCATTTACGCGGACAACAACACGCTTCGCAGGGCTTGAGAGGCGTGTGCAAGAGGTGGAGCTTAGCAGGATCAGTGCACTAATAGTAAAACCGGCAAACAGTAGGGATTTACGAAACATTACTTTAAGCTTTTAAGCGCCGCTTCGTCTTTCGTCACTTTGTATTTAGGACGAAGTTTTGAAAAATAATCTTCAAAGATAGCAGCACGTTTAGAATCAAAAACCGCAGCGCGAATCTGGCTCTTATCAGCGTCTTGGTAGCCTAGGCGGCCAGTCACCTTGATAATTTGAAAGCCATACTGAGTGCGAATTGGCTTACTAATTTGACCATTTTTCATTTTGCCAACGATTTCATAAACATAAGGAGCGGCCGTTACACGCGAAATGTAACCAAGATCACCACCATTGATTTTGGTTACGTCATCATCTGAATAAAGTTTAACCAACTCTTCAAAAGGACGCTTACTTGACACAACTTCTTTGTGGATCTCTTGAGAACGCTTTTCTGCAGCTGCGATTTGAGCGTCAGTCGCTTTTTCTGGAATCATTGTCATAATGTGGCTGATGCGAATTTGCGGATTCTTTTCGTAAAATGCGCGCATATCACCCTCAGTGATTTTGATTGAATCCACGCGCTTGCCGATCTCGCTCTCAATAAGAAACTTGTATAGCGTTTGGCGCATTAAATCTTTTACTGCTGGATTATTTTGAAGATTGCGCTTCTCAGCTTCTTGAACACCCATTTCAAATTTAACTAGGTCTTCTAAAAAAATTTCTGGAGATGGTGGATTCACCGTTGTCTTTTTAATTGGGTCATATTTCTCTTTAAAATCTTTTAAAGTGATCTTTGTATTTCCGACCGTTGCTACTACTTGTGCGTGGGCGAAAGATGCTGCAAAAGAAAGTGCGATAACGGCTAAAACTAAACGCTTCATAGGGACCCCTTAGATTTAAAAAAGCTCATATAAAACGCTAACATCCGTCCTACTACGTCGCAATGAGTTTGGCGGCTTGTTGACTCGCTTTGTCTATTTCTAGACCGAGGGCTTCGGCGCGCGAAACATCTTTCGCGTCCTGGTCTTTGGTCAAGGGAGCAATTGGGGCTCCGAAATAAACACGCACCTTAGAGAATGGGAGCGGAAGAAATGCTTTATTCCAGGACTTTTTAAAATGAATAGCAGAACTGCAAGTTGCACCAACAGGCACAACGTAAGCTCCGCATAATTTTGAAAGCTCGAAGACGCCTGGTTTTACTTTGTGATAGGGGCCACGCGGACCATCAACCGCCATCGAAGTCGGACGCCCTGATTTACAGAAGCGAACAAGACCCATGAGTGCGCCAATGGCTCCGCGACTTGAAGAGCCTCGAGATGTAACGCCACCAAGGCGATTGATCACGTAGCTTACAATTGAGCCATCAGAACTTTGTGAAGCCATGGTTGCGAGTTTTAATTGCTGAACTAAAAAAATAAGAGCGAGCTCTTCGCCGTGCCAGTGTGCTAGGACAACAGGTTTTTTTTCGTCGAGAAGTTTTTGGGTGTCGGGGTGAACAATGAGCGCGCGTCTCCAGCTGGAGAAAAATAGTTTATAGAGATAATAAACCAGTCGCGCGCGCCACACTTAAGAATCCGTTAGTGGTGAAGGAGAGCTTTAAGCTCTTCTTTTAATATCGGAAGAACCTCGAATACATCGCCGACGATTCCGTAAGTTGCCTTTTGAAAAATCGGAGCATCCGGATCTTTATTAATAGCCACGATCACTTTGCTGCCGCTCATTCCAGCTAAATGCTGAATGGCGCCTGAAATACCGCATGCGATGTAGAGAGTTGGCGCTACAGTTTTGCCAGTTTGGCCCACTTGCATTCCGTGTGGAACCCAGCCGGCATCAACAACGGCGCGCGAAGCACCAACGGTTGCGCCAATTTCTGCCGCCACATCTTCAAGAAGTTTAAAGTGTTCAGGGCCCTTCATTCCGCGACCACCAGAGATGATGATGTTGGCTTCTGTGAGATCGAGTTTTTCAGACGCACCTTTGATAACATCTTTAACTTTAGTGCGCATATCTACAGGCGAAAGAGTTAATTTTTTAAGCGCGGGAGCGGCTGAAGAATCTGGTGCGGCTACGGGCAATTGATTCGCGCGCATCAAAACGATTTTTGTCTCGCAATTTTGAAACTCAACATTCGCCGTGCATTTACCAGAGTAAAGAGGCTTAGTTGCAGTGATGTCGCCGCCAGAAATTTTAAGACCCGTGCAATCACTTGCAACACCGGCATTTGTTTTTGTTGCTACGCGGGGGAATAAATCTTTCGCAAGCATTGATGCCGAAGCTAAAATGACAGAGGGCTTAAGTTGATTGAGGACTTCAGAGACAACATGTGTATAAAGCTCTGGATTATATGAATTAAGAGTCGCATCAGCTGAAGCGTGGAACTCTTTTACATTCCAGCCAGCCAGTTGTGACGCCAAGCCTTCGCTGCCTTCGCCGAGAGAAAGCACGTGAACGTCTCCGCCAGCCGTGCGAGCTGCAGTTAATAACTCAAGAGTGCTTTTTTTCAATTTTCCATTAGCAGATTCAGCAAATACAAGAATTTTAGACATGGTATTCTCCTACAGAACTTTCGCTTCTGAGCGAAGCAATTGAGCTAATTCCTTAGCTTGTGTTTTGGCATCACCCGCGATCATTTTTACAGCTGGCTTTTCTGGTGGGAGCAGAAAGCCCGACAAACGAACTTTAATTTTACCAGCGTCTACACCAAGAGCTGCGAGATCATATTCTTTTAAAACTTTTTTCTTCGCTTTCATGATGCCAGGCAAGCTTGCATAGCGAGGAGTATTGAGACCTTTGTTGGCGCCAACAAGCGCCGGCAAAGTAAGATCATAAACTTCACGTTTGCCGCCCTCAACTTCGCGCTCAACAGTGGCTTGGCCACCAGCGACGGTCATTTTAGAAACGGCTGTCGCGTGTGGAGCTTGTAAGTGCTCAGCGACCATTTGTGGTACAGCAGAAGAGTTATCATCGATAGCCAGGCGACCGGTTAAAACTAAATCAAATGGACCTTCTTTTTTAAGTGCAGCGGCGAGAGCTTGCGCCACAACAGAATTATCTGAAGTGTCGGCGCAATCAACGAGCACACCTTCATCAGCGCCCATCGCAAGTGCAGTTCTCAAAACCTCACCAGCTCTGGCTTTCGGGCCAACAGTGAATACGAAAACTGATGAGCCTGGGTTCGCATCGCGAACTTTAAGCGACTCTTCAACAGCGTTTTCATCGTAGGGGTTCATCACCCATTTTATGCCAGCTGCGTCAATCTGCTTACCATCGGCAGCGATCTTAATTTTGGTTTCTGTATCGGGAACTTGCTTTGCACAAACAGCAATCTTCATTTTTGATCCTTTGTTGTCGTGTACAACTTATATGCAAAATGAAAACAAATTGCAAACGAACATGGTCGACAGTAATTTAGAGGCTCATCGCATGAAAGCTATTTGAGAAGGTACATCCATGAAAAGCGTTTCGAGTTTCTTCTGTTCAACATTAGGGCGAAAACAGCTCATGGCAGTTGCGGGTTTATCGCTCTGTCTGTTTGTGCTGTCTCATGCTCTAGGCAATTTATTACTGCTTGTTAGTCCTCAGGCTTACAACACCTATGCTCACGGCATTATTACAAATCCGCTGCTTTATTTAGCAGAAGCAGGATTGGTATTGATGTTTGTTTTACACATTATTGAGGGCGTTTTGGTTACGCTCACAAATCGTAAAGCTCGACCGCAAAACTATGCTGTGTATGCCTCTGGCGAAAAGCGCACGACCTACACTCAGCGCACAATGATGTGGCAGGGAGGAGTCATCTTGGCATTTGTAGTTCTTCACTTGATCACATTTAAATATGGTGAAGTGTACACTGTTCGTTATGGTGACGTTGAGATGCGCGATCTTTTCAGACTTGTTTACGAAGTTTTTCAGAGCCCAGGTTATGTAGTTTGGTATATATTCGCAGTTGCAGTTCTCGGGTTTCACTTGAGCCACGGGTTTTATTCAAGTCTACAAACACTTGGGGCGAATCACCCGGCCTACACACCAAAAATTAAATGTGCTTCAGTTTTATACGGAATTTTGATTGGGGTTGGATTCGCTGTTCAGCCCATTTACATGATGTTTTTTCACCAAGCTTAAAGCAGCAGAAGGTTTATTATGGCCAGTCGTTTAGATTCAAAATCACCAAGCGGTCCGATAGAAAATGCGTGGGAGAAACACAAGTTCGACATGAAGCTTGTGAACCCGGCGAACAAAAGAAAATTCGAAGTCATTGTTGTGGGAACCGGTCTTGCCGGCGCTTCGGCGGCCGCATCTCTCGGTGAACTTGGCTACAATGTAAAGGCTTTTACGATTCTTGATAGCCCGCGCCGCTCGCATTCGATTGCAGCCCAAGGTGGTATTAACGCCGCAAAAAATTATCAGAATGATGGCGATTCAGTTCACCGTCTTTTCTACGATACAATCAAAGGCGGAGATTTCCGCGCTCGCGAATCGAACGTTCACCGCCTGGCTGAAATTTCAACTCAGATTATCGATCACTGCGTAGCCCTAGGCGTTCCGTTTGCTCGTGAGTACGGCGGACTTCTTGCGAACCGTTCATTCGGTGGCGCGCAAGTTTCTCGTACATTCTATGCTCGCGGACAAACAGGCCAGCAGCTTCTTATTGGCGCTTATCAAGCGATGATGAGACAGGTTTCTGCCGGCAAAGTTAAATCTTTCCCGCGTCGAGAAATGCTTGATCTAGTTATGGTGAATGGCGTAGCTCGCGGCATTACAGTTCGCAATTTAATTACCGGTGAAAT
>CAYHVK010000011.1:0-21062 GCA_964360255.1 uncultured Pseudobdellovibrionaceae bacterium
GGCACCAATGACCGAGTTTAAAATGACCACGACAAGAATAACCAAGGCATCGCGCGCTTCACCGATAAAAAAGGCGATGCCCGCTGCAACTATCAAGAGATAAATAAGAGGGCTTAAAAATTGATGAAGAAAAATAGATAAAAGAGTGCGGCGCTTTGGTTTTGGTAATTCATTTAATCCGAATTGCTGAAGTCGCCCGCTTGCATCATTGTGCGATAATCCACGGGTTGGATCTGACTTCAGCTTTCTGATGACTTCATTAGATTGAAGAGAATGCCAACTTATCTGTTTACCAATCACGAAATCCCCACTGACAAAATGTCCCACTGTTGAAACATTCTGTCTCACTATGACATCTCAATTTTGCGCAAAGCCAGCTGAGCGCCATACCTACTCTATACTAGCAGGGAGCATGCCACTGGCCTTGATTTTGCTGTGTTAGCCTTTAACGCCATGGAGCTCAATGAAAGTGAAAAAAAAGAAAAATGGACAAGTCGCGGAGCTGAGACATTCACCTGAAGTTGTTCGAGTGCATAAAATACTCGGTCAATTAGAAGGTGTGGAGAGAATGATCGATTCGCATCGGCCATGTCCTCAAGTCTTGCAACAAATTCAAGCCGCAATCTCTGGTTTGACGAGTCTTAAGATGGAAATCTTAAGACGTCACTTGAATGAGTGCATGATTGAATCAACGCAAACTGCAAACTACTCAAAACTTATTGGGCAGGTGCTAGAAATCGTGCAAATACAAACGAGAAAATAGTCGAGCCCGGCAAAGGAAAAGATAATGGAAAAAAACAATTTACAATTTATAAAATGGTTCGATGAAATTTCGATTAAAGATATTCCCTTAGTAGGTGGTAAGAACGCATCGCTTGGTGAAATGTTTCAGAGACTTACGCCTCAAGGGGTTCGTATTCCCCCGGGTTATGCGGTGACAGCTGATGCATTTTCGAGGCTCATCGCTCAAGACGGGATTTCAGAAAAAATATTTTCAGCATTATCGAGACTCGACCCAAAAGATACAGGGGAGCTGGCAAGAGTAGGGCACGAAATAAGAGCTCTCATTCGAAGCACAGGAGTTCCTGAAGATGTTGCTAATGAAATTCGCGAAGCCTATACGCAATTATGTCTTCGCTCTGGCGTAGAAGAATTGGACGTGGCAGTCAGGTCATCTGCAACAGCTGAAGATCTTCCCGACGCTTCTTTTGCCGGACAACAGGAGACATTTTTAAATATTAGGGGCCCTGAAGATTTATTGGTTGCCTGTACCAATTGTTTTGCCTCTCTTTTTACTGATCGGGCGATTAGTTATAGATTCACAAAAGGATTTGAGCATTCAAAAGTTAGACTTTCAATTTGTGTTCAACAAATGGTGCGTTCAGATTTAGCTTCTTCTGGGGTTATTTTTACTCTCGACACTGAATCGGGAGCCAGGAATGTGATTCTCGTCAACAGCGCCTATGGACTAGGTGAGAACATCGTCGGAGGCCGAGTCGATCCTGATGAGTTTTTTGTTCTTAAGCCTCTACTTGCACAGTTGAACGGTAATGCGACGGTTCCGATTTTAAGAAGAAAAGCTGGTTTGAAACAGGTGAAGATGGTGTATTCGGGGCACGGCAGCCGCACAACAAAAAATATTGAAGTCTCGCGCGCGGACCAAGAAAAATTGTCGATTTCAGATGATGACGTTATTAAACTTGCGAAATGGGCCTTAATCATCGAGCAGTATTATTCTAAATTGAACGGCCGCGACACCCCAATGGATATAGAATGGGGAAAAGACGGAAGGACTGGCGAGCTCTTTATTTTGCAAGCAAGACCAGAAACTGTTCATTCTTTAGAGTCTGCTCTTCAGCAAAGTTCGTTTGTTTTAAATGAGCGATCAAGAGTATTAGTATCTGGACGCGCGGTAGGTGCTAAAATTGGTGCCGGCCCTGTTCGAATTATCAAAGATGCTTCAGAACTTGATCAATTTAAAAACGGAGAAATTTTAGTCGCAGACATGACTGATCCTGATTGGGAACCGGTGATGAAAAAAGCATCAGCCATCATTACCAATCGGGGTGGGCGAACTTGTCATGCGGCGATTGTGAGTCGTGAGCATGGAGTGCCCTGCATTGTTGGAACAGGCGAGGCCACCGAGGTGCTCAAAAAAAATCAGGTTGTGACAGTTTCTTGCGCAGAGGGCGACGAAGGATTTGTCTATGAAGGCTCTCTTTCTTTCAAAGAAGAGAAACTGAATTGGACGGCTCTAGGTAAGCCTCGCACCAAAATTATGGTTAATCTAGGCAACCCAGCTCAGGCTTTAAAGACCTCTCTTTTGCCAGTCGATGGTGTAGGCCTTGCGCGGATTGAATTTATTATTGGCGAATATGTTAAAATCCATCCAATGGCATTGGCCCATCTTGATAAAATCGACGACGTTGAGACGAAAGAGCGAATCGAAAAACTACTGGGGCCTCAAATAAGTAACCCTGGCCAGTATTTTGTCGACAAGCTTTCTGAAGGAGTAGGCCTCATTGCAGGTGCATTTTTTCCAAGGCCTGTGATTGTTCGACTTTCTGATTTTAAGACCAACGAATATGCGAGTCTCTTGGGTGGAAAACAATTTGAACCGGTCGAAGAAAATCCCATGATCGGATTTCGAGGGGCTTCGCGCTATTATGACCCTCGTTATCGGGATGGGTTCGCACTTGAGTGCCAAGCCATCAAACACCTTCGAGAAAATGTCGGTTTAACGAACATCAAAGTGATGATTCCGTTTTGTCGCTCACCAGAAGAAGGTGAAAAGGTTTTGTTAGAGATGAAAAAGCAGGGGCTTGTTCGCGGAGAAAATGGGCTCGAAATCTACGTTATGTCCGAACTTCCCTCAAATGTTCTTCGTGCGGAGGACTTCGGCAAAATATTTGATGGATTTTCGATAGGGTCAAATGACTTAACTCAGATGGTTTTGGGTGTGGATCGTGATTCCTCTGTGATCAGTCATCTTTTTGATGAGCGTGATCCCGCTGTCATAAAAATGCTTCGAATGGCGATTGAGGGCGCGAAAAAGTCAAACCGGCCCATCGGAATTTGCGGGCAAGCGCCAAGCGATTATCCGCAAATATCGAAACTTTTAGTGGAAGCTGAAATCAGTTCAATCTCTGTGACTCCAGATGCTGTATTAAGAACAATCCATGTAGTTTTGGAAGCAGAAAAATCTTGTGACACGATTTCTGATCATATTCAAGGAGCCCGACAGTGAAAATCGCATTTTTTGATACGCATGGATTTGAAAGAGCCATTTTTCAGAAAGCCAACGAGAGTTCGCAGCATGATATTACTTTTTTTGAAACGCCACTGACGGATCAAACGGCAAATCTAGCTTCTGGCTACGCTTGCGTATGTGCTTTTGTAAATGATCGCTTGGATGAGAAAACTCTTCAAGCTCTCTCAGCTGGCGGAACCCAGTTAATTGCTCTCAGGTCTGCTGGATTCAATCATGTGGACTTGGCTGCAGCTCAGACTTTGGGACTTCGGGTGGTGAGGGTACCTGAGTATTCACCTCACGCAGTGGCAGAGCATGCTGTTGCGCTGATCCTCTCTCTCAACAGAAAAATACATCGCGCTTACAGTCGAGTCAGGGAGGGTAACTTCTCTTTGGATGGCCTGGTCGGATTTGATCTCTACAAAAAGACTGTGGGAGTCATTGGCACAGGGCGAATTGGTTCAGTCATGGCCAAAATATTAAGAGGATTTGAATGCCAGGTAATTGCTCATGATATAGTACAGAATCCTAAACTTCTCGAGATGGGTGTAGAGTATGTGGACCTTGATCAGCTCTTGCGAAGATCAGAGATCATATCTTTGCATGTGCCGCTGACACCTCAGACCCGATATCTAGTGAATGAAAGAACACTGGCGCTGACCCAACCAGGCGTCATGCTCATCAATACAGGGCGCGGCGCTCTTATCGATACGCGTGCTTTGATAAAATATTTGAAATCAGGACATATTGGATACGCCGGACTAGATGTTTACGAAGAAGAGGAGGGGCTATTTTTTGAAGATTTATCTGAGCAGATTCTTCAGGATGATAAACTGGCACGATTGCTCACCTTTCCAAATGTGCTTCTGACGTCTCATCAAGCATTTCTGACGAAAGAGGCTTTGGGAAACATTGCCCAGGTCACACTTAAAAATATTTCTGAATTTGAAGATGGAAGTGATCTTAAAAATGAAGTTTGTGCTGAAAGACATTTAGTGAAGTGAGAGTTCAAGTGAGAGAAGTAAAAAAGAGACATCGATATAAACATGCAGAAGGAAAACGCTGGATCGAAGTCCGCGTCAAAAGCTCGCAACAGCTTTTTGATGCCAGAGACCCAGCGCCCTTTCGTGAACGTGATCTCGACGATGATTTCGTTGAATATATTTTTTCTTCAGTGAGAGAATTCTCCATTTCAAGTCCACTTAAAATAGTGATCTACGTTGAAGAAAGTGAAACCAAGGATTTGCCTAAAGACTCCATTCGCGAGGCTATTCGCAGTTACTTCGCTTATAAAATTGATTTTCAAAGAAGAGACCTAAAGACGTTTATGAAACGTGCCCAGCTCTTTTTGTTTATTGGATTGCTTGTTCTCGTCTCATGTATTGGCGTTGCGCAGAGTTTAGTGATTCCCAACCCCCCTGGGGCCATTGGTATTCTACGCGAAGGTATTGTGATCTTTGGATGGGTTTCTATTTGGAAGCCAATTGAGCTCATTTTGTTTGATTGGTATCCAATCTTTGAAAAACTTCGCTTTTATAAAAAATTATTAGGAACAGAAATCGACATCCGTTTTGCCACAACATCAGCATAAGTTGCCGCTTTGGCACTACTGCATCATGTTGCATTAGAGTTTTACTAATGCAACATGATGCAGTAGTAATGTAAGGGTGTTATACGGAAACGAATCTATCTCACATTATACTCCTGGAAATATTTCTATTTGGATGGCAATGGCCTTTCAGGCAGGAATTTTGAATATTGGAGGCTTTATGGCCTGCCACAGGTTCGTATCTCATATCACAGGCTTTGCTACATTTTTTGGATACGAAATTAATCAGATCGACAATAGCCATGCTTTTGGAATGTTGGCAGTTCCGTTATTTTTCTTGTTCGGTTGTATGTTAAGTGCCCAGCTCGTCGATATCAGGCTCAGACTTCACAAGCGTCCTAAATATTATATTACTTTTGGACTCATCTTTTTTCTTCTCTGTATTGTTCTCGCTTTAGGTATGATCGGATACTTCGGAAAGTTCGGTGAGCCCCTAGAATTTACTCGTGATTATACGCTTCTCATTCTTCTTTGCCTAGTTTGCGGTATACAGAACGGAACGATCACATCGGTTTCAAAATCGGTGATTAGAACCACCCACTTGACCGGAGTTACGACAGATCTTGGTATTGGAATAGTCCGTTTCTTAAACAGACATCATCTGAAGGGTGAAATCGATAACGAAGTTTTTGCCAATTTAATGCGCGCAGGAATTATTTTCTTTTTTGGTTTTGGCTCAGTGTTAGGCGGCTATGTCTTCAATAAATTGGCCTATGCTGGATTCATTATTCCTGTCTTAACATCGGGTCTGCTTTTCGGTTCAATGCTTTATTTTCAAGTATTTAAATATAAACCAAAATTACTTATGGTGACTCGAGATCGGGTCGGTCTGGAATAAACGTGAAAAAGCGTAAAGATCTGCTCGCTTACTTGAAATCAAAGGGTCTGCGCATGACTCCGCTGAAAGAGCTTCTTATTCAATTCTTTCTAGACAATCAAAATCGTCACATACCTAGTAAAGAATTGCAGGAGCATGTGACTTTGTACTTGCCCGATGTTGATCGAACTTCAGTCTACCGAAATATTGAAAAACTAATCAGTCTTGATCTTATTCAGGAGCTTGGTCTACCCAAAGCAGGAAAGGCTTATCAGTTTATTTTCGACAGAAAGGTTCAGCATTACTACATCTGTAATGGCTGTGATGAAGTTAAGAAAGGCGATGCAAAACTTTTTAGCCGCATCGAGAAGGCACTTAAAGATATCCACGACTTTTCTAAGGCTCATCTCTCGGTTGTATTTCATGGCTACTGCTCTGAGTGCAGTGGAGGAGTTATAGGTGCGAGCAAGAATTAGCGATCTGTCGAAGACATTTGAAAACGTGTCTCAGTTTATAAAAACGGATTCTAGTTTTGATATCATTGCGTTGAGGGTTCTTGAAGAATTAGGGCCTTCGCTAGAATGTCAGTGGGGCACTTACTGGAAAGTCTCAGCAGAACTCCAGCAGCTTCAGCCATTCGTGACCTGGAAAGCTCAGAATTTTACCTCGCTACATCTCGATCGAGTCACATTGGAGCGTAAATTATCGCTCAGCGAAGGTACAGCTGGCCATGTTTGGAGATCGAGAAAACCTGTTTGGACCCTCGATTTGACTAAAGATATGTGCCTTCCGCGCTCTTTAGTGGCCGATAGCTCTGGCTTAACAGGAGGCGTTTGGTTTGCACTTCAAACTGAAGATACAGTTTTTGCCGTTATTGAATTACTGGGGCGTCATGTGGTTCCTCCGACGAAAGAACTTATCTTAGGAATTGAGAGTTTCGGTATGACTCTCGGGCATTTGCTCGAAGAGCGGTTAGAGAGTCATTAAATAAAATAAGCGAAACTTAAAAAATTGGGCATTTGTCTTCTCTAACAAGTGTCCATATATCTCGGATTTCTCTAATAAACTTTTCTGGATTATTTTCTATATCTTTCCATATTGGATTGCATGGCTTTAATATGAGGACCGAGATAATCTTTTAGTAGAACTACGTGAGCAGTAAGTGCTCCTAGGCTCCCGCTCAGAATGACAGGCATGTAATGCCAAATCAAGAAATGCAACGGATCTTCATTGCGACAAATAAATCTTGTTCCAAGGCATCCGACAGCTGTCGTCGTTAGAATGAATAAAAATCCAACTGTTCTCAAATTTAATATCACAGTACGGCGTAACATATAAAATAGAAATACGCCGGGAGGCATGCCCACAATCAGAATATTGCGTAAGCATTTTAATCCAGCCCCTGCATGGATATCGCCATGAGAAAATAATGGAATTGCTATTGACGCTGTCCATACCATTAGAAGTGCGATGGGTGCGAGGAATAGCCAAACACTCTGTTTGTTGGGAATCGTCAGAAAAAAAACTGATATTGCTGCGGTTAACACAAGAGATAATATTAATATTATCTGAAACAGAAATGCAGGATGAGTGATAGTTTCGATTGGTATGGGACGCGCACCAATAAAATAAACAGCAACTGTAAAGTATACGAAAGCAAAAACAACCCATTTAAAAAAACGATTTAAAGGTGGCGCCAGTGGCTTAATCGGTTGAGTTTCAGTAACAAGTTGATGAATCAGTTTTTCAGTTTTCACTTTGTTCATTTCCAAATAGTTTTCGAATGACTGAGTATCCTCTAAATGCAGTTACCTTCACGGCACTTTCTGTCATTTTAAGTAGGGTTGCGACTTCTTTGACTGACATATCGCTGAGCTTTAGTAGTTCGATAATTTTTCTTTGGAGTGGTGGCAGTTTTTGAACGGCGGCCAACACTCTTTCTCCGCGAAAATTTTCTAATTTAACAAGGGGCGGCTTTGGTATTTGTAATAAAGCATTCTCTATTCGTTGTATTTTGCGGTGGCGCCTAAAAAAATCTATCATACGATTTTCGGATATGGTGTAGAGCCATGGACCAAGTGCGCGTCCGGGAATATAGGAATGCCGCGCTCGATGAACAGCAAGTAAGCTTTCTTGTAGCACATCTTCAATAGACTCTGCTCCCTGCATTCTTTTAGATAAAAAATCGCGAAGTAGCCCCGATATTTCTTTTAAAAAACTCTCGTAGGCATCAAGATTTCCTTCTTGAGCTTCAAGTAGAAGAGCGGCTAGTTTTTGGTCGAGTTCTGGTTTCAATGAAGTCCTTATATAAAAACACCCATCTACAATGCGTTTAATTCGATCTAGAGGTTACAAAGAAACAAAAAACTTGTAACCAAAAATTATGCAATCGCGCATTGAGTTTAGATAAAAAAGGAGAACATCAAAATGACTATAAGATCATTACTATATTCCACTCTTGCGACCTACCTTTCGTTGATTTGCCTAAACGCAAATGCCGCAGCCGCAGAAAAACTAAAGCCTCATTTTAAAGCGGTAGCTTTTGATTACTTCGTGATATTTAATCCGAATTCAGTCGTTTCTGAGGTGGAAAAAATATTTCCTGGCAAAGGTTTAGAGTTTACAAAAGCATGGCGAAGTAAGCAGTTTGAATACGGATTTATTCGCTCTATTACAAAGCGCCATGCCGATTTTTTCTCAGTAACGGGTGATGCACTCGATTATACAGCAAAAGCCAGCAATTTAGATTTGAGCCCCAAAGCTCGTGAGTCGCTTCTTAATGCGTACTTAAATCTAAAGCCTTGGCCCGATGCTATTCAAAGTTTGAAGAAACTAAAAGAGGCCGGCGTGCGTATCATTACCATCGCAAACTTTAGCCAAAAGATGTTACGTTCCAACGCTCAAAATGCCGGTATTGTGAATCTTTTTGATGAACTTTTAAGTACTGAAGTGAACGGGACATATAAGCCGGACCCAATGGCTTATGAACTTGGTGTAAAGAGATTGCAACTCAAGAAAAATGAAATTGTCTTCGCAGCATTCGGTGGTTGGGATGCTTATGGAGCAAAAAATTTTGGATACCCTACATATTGGGTTAATCGATTTGGACTTCCAACAGAGATCTTAGGACTTGAGGCAGACCATACTTCAAGAGATATGTCTGGATTGTTGGATTTTGTTTTTAATCGATGAGCGGAGGTTGGTCATTGCAGTGGACATAATGGTGACCTCAGCGGCTTAAGGCTCGAAGAGCGGTTAACTCAGGAGTTGATTGATTAAAAGGCTAAAAATCATTGTAGATCTTATTCAAAAGATTAAGAAGTACCTGTGAAATCTGTATCGGACGGCATGCCAAGACAACGGATTCTGAAGGCCAACAGAATAGGCCGCTTTCTCGCGGGGGCTTAAAAATGTAGGGGCGGCCAAACAGAGCTGGTTTCACAAGTACTTGATTTTACTAATAAATTTTAATTATTTATGACTGACTGTTAGAATAATAACAGGCGAAATCACTTATCAGATTTGTTATATTACTCGCTGTCTATGAAATACGTTTTTGCCTGCTGCCTATTTTCATTCTTTATCAGTTTGAGTTCACATGCTCAGGGTGGTGCTGTAAGAGCTGAAAGACCTAGTATTTTTAGGATTAAGCCAAAAGCTAGTGATCACGATATCATTTGGGAAACATACAAAAAAGCACAGATTGTTTTTGTTGCCCAGCTTTTAGAGTTTTACCCGCCAAAATCTAAGCTCTACTTTTTAGCTCGAGATGGTGAATATCTTTTTGATTTAGCCCAGCTTGTAACAAAAGGCACATCTGATTATGAGCGTATAAAGCTTTTGAATGTATCTTCTATTAATATGGAAGATGCAAATCTGATAAACTATTTGAATCAAAACGGTCTCACGGAGCAATCATTAATGAAAGGTGATGCCATCCTGGTTGATACATGTTGTCGGGGAAGTATTAAAGACAAGATTCAAATGCTTTTTTCTGATGAAGTTAAAGATAGTATAAAATTACAACTTATCATATCGAAATCAGGTGAAGATCCATCTTCTCGGGCATTTCTTTCTAACGCCAATTTGAGTTTCGACTTGGGCCTGTATTCATCTAGAGATAGACAAATTCTCTCTAGACAAATTATTGAATACGAAAAACTAGAGAAGTACAATGACAGATCTACTCACTTCAAGCTCATTGGCAAAAAATATTACCCTATGAGCGAATCTTTTATACCAAAAAAAGACAAAAAAATGTCTAAAGAAGATAAGATAAGTCAGGATCATGATATCCATGAGAATGCACATGTTTCAAAGATCAAAAATACTAAAAGAAGAGCTGACTTAAGAGCATACTGGTTGGGTCCAGAAGTCCAAGATGAATTAAAAAGTATTCGAGAGGATCTAAGGGCCATTCGCAAAGCCTTTTTGACAGGAGAAGAAAAATACGTACAAAGTTTAAAAAAGCAATTGAGTGATCTCTCGCATACGAACGAATATGAGTTACTTGAAGCCCATATTAGAGATGCTTACGATATACTAGCCAATCAAAATTATAAAATTAAAATTAGTCTGCCAGACTTGGGTTTGAGTGATGGTAATCAGAAGCCTGAGCAAAGTTTTGTTTCTCGGGTCAGTAATGAAGAGCCAGCTCAAGTAAATGTTCAAAAATTATTCTCACAAAAAAAGTGGGATGAGATTGTTGCAATACTTAAATCTGAAAAAATCAATTACGAACTTTATCAATCTGTGATTGAAAAGTTGTATAAGAAAAAAATAGTTCATGAAGAGTTGGCCCGCATTCAGATTGAATTCTTTGTAAATGGTTTTGAGAGATTAAAATTAAACTCGTCTGAGCCTGATCGGTCTTACGCAGTTGTCCCATTTTTAAACTATTTATTAAAAAAGGGCAGGGGCCAACTTCTGTCAAATATAGCCTTTTTGGGCTCGCCCATGGCCGATGCTGCGTCTGCAGAATCAACCGATGCTTTTTTTACAGAGCTCGCGCAAGCTGACTCGCAGGCGATGGAGATCTTAAAGAGTTTGCAGGCTGATGGTGGTCCTGTTAGCTCTGGTTGTGAAGAGGCGCTGCTTTAAAAACAATTTTAGAATCCGAGTTAAGGCATTCTGTGGATAACAAAAGTTCGACTGCCCCTGTCTTTGGCGTAGAGCCACTGGAACTGATTCTAAACTGTCGTTTGAAACTTGCTTATCTGCAAGCTTGGTGAACCCAGCACGACTCGAACGTGCGACCTACTGCTTAGAAGGCAGTTGCTCTATCCAGCTGAGCTATGGGTCCGCTGATATATAAGGTTTTATTATCATTCGACCTGCTAGCGGTCACTCGAAAATAGTCCTATCTGACAATGTTTAGCTATTTTTTGGTGTTCTTTTGCTAGTTATAAAGAGAATTAACATCCCCGCGATGGCTGAAAGTAGAGAGCCCACTAAAATTGAGAGTTTTGCGACCGTCAATTGGGGTGTGTTGTCGACAAAAGACAGATTGCCGATAAATAAGGCCATAGTGAAGCCAATACCACCAAGGGCGCCGACACCTACGATATGACCCCAGTTCACATCTTGCGGAAGTTCTGCGATTTTTAGGCGCGTGCTAATGAAGGCCATGAGTGTGATCCCCAGCGGTTTACCGATGAGAAGTCCGAATACGACACCGAGGCCAATTGGATGACTAAAAAGCGATGGGATTTTACTCAATGAGAATTCAACACCAGCGTTGAATAATGCAAAGAGCGGCATAATAAAAAAGGCCACCCATAAGTGGAGCGTGCGGACCAGCTGATCAAGTGGTGATTGGGCTTCTCTTAAAATTAAGCGCATCTCTTCGATTGTCTCGCTAGAATTAGTTTCAGTGGAGCTATGTACAAGTTTTGAAACAGAGTCTTTCAATTCTTGATGCGGGATCAGAGAACGAAATGGGCAAAGTAAGCCCAGTGCCACGCCAGCAATAGTGGCATGGACGCCGCTTTTTAAAACTGCGAACCAAAATAGAACGCCAAAAATGACATAAACAAGTCGCGAGCGGACGCCAGAATAATTTAGAGTGGCGATCATCAGTAGAATCGCCGCCGAATAAGATAAGCTGACGAGATCAAGTTCATTTGTATAGAAAAGCGCGATGACGATAACGGCGACCAGATCATCAACAATAGCGAGAGTGAGCAAGAAAATTTTAAGTGCAAAAGGGACGCGATTGCCGAGGAGTCCTAAAATCCCCACAGCAAATGCAATATCAGTGGCCATTGGTACAGCCCAACCTGAAGCGGTGAGTGAACTTTGATTAAAAGAATAATAGATTAAAGCCGGAACAATGACTCCGCCCAAGGCACCAAACATTGGGAATGCCGCTTTTTTGAAGGTTGTGATTTCACCGGTGGTCATTTCACGTTTGATTTCTAAACCTACGACAAAAAAGAAAATGACCATAAGGCCATCGTTCACCCAATGTTGAAGTGATTTGACGAGGTGAAAAAGTCCGAGTTGAAAGCCAATTTCAAGATTGAGAAGATCAAAATAGAAGTTGCTGTAATCGGAGTTCGCCCACCAAAGAGTGAGGCAAGTCACCAAAAGTAAAAGCACACTGCTTGATGATTCAAGATGCATGAATTCACGAATGGGGTTTGTAACCGAGCGGATGATTTGAGCCGACACATTTGTTGGCCGAGGCATTACGTATTTCATGAGTTCATGATCGAGAGTCTCTCGATCAAAGTCAATTCTAGGGCCTCGTTTAACGGAAATGGTCGAGAGTTTTATCGAGGAAATTAGCGCTGAGTCTTAAATCTTTTTCTTTGAGCTGAGCTAAAGGTTCAGCGCATAAATTCAGTTTCTGCTCGAGAGTTTCAAGATTTTTTGACAAATAAAAGAGACCCGTAACAATAGAGTCACTATTCCGAAACTCACGCATTGTTTTGAGCGCACTCGCAGAATCATGGATATCGTGATCAGCTGCTAAAGATTTAAGTGTTAAGTAAGACCCATCAGCCATTTCAATGCGGCTTACGCCGTCACTATCAGCTTCTGTAAGGAGGGTCTCGGCTTTAGGTTGAATAAAGCCCAGCTCTTGTAGAGCGACCTTATGCTCTTTCACATAGTCATAGCTGCGAGTGGAGCCATCATTATTGGCATAAGTAATACAAGGTGAAATCACATCAATGAGAGCCGTGCCAGGATGTCTTATTGCAGCATCAATGAGACTGATCAATTGTTTATTATCGCCCGAAAAAGAGCGTGCGACAAAGCCGCAGCCAGCTTCAATAGCTAGCGAGCAAAGATCAACAGACTGGAATGGATTCACTTCGCCAGATTTCTGCACGGATTCTAAATCAGCAGTGGCTGAGAATTGACCTTTTGTGAGGCCATACACTCCGTTATTTTCAATAATATAAACCATTTTCACATTCCGACGAAGAAGATGAATAAAGCCGCCTAAGCCAATGCTGGCGGTATCGCCATCACCAGAGATGCCAAGAATTTCTAAGTTATGATTAGCCACGCGAGCGCCCGTCGCCACACTGGCCATACGGCCGTGAATGGAATTAAATCCATGTGATTGATTCATAAAATAAGCGGGTGTCTTAGATGAGCAACCAATGCCTGAGAGCTTCGCAACTTGAAAGGGGTGAACTCCCGATTGAAAGTAGGCGGCCATAATATTTTTCGTCACGCTATCGTGACCGCAGCCCGTGCAAAGAGTTGAGGCTGACCCGGCGTAATCTTTAAGTTCAAGTCCAACGGAGTTTATCATTTGAACCCCTTTAAAATATCTTCGGCTGTCATCGGCAGACCATCAAATACCGTGAGAGATTTAATTTTTATGGCCAGATCTGGCCACTCATTACGTAAAATCATAGCGAGTTGTCCATCACGGTTTTGTTCAACAACATAAATTTCTTTATGGCTTTCGATGAACTCGCGAATTTCTGGCTGGAGCGGAAGCGCCCGAATGCGCATATGAGAAGTGGGCTTTGTAGATTTCAAAATATGACGAGCTTCTTGTACGGCCGGCTCGCTAGAGCCATAAGAAATAAGAGCGGTTTCAGCTTTAGACACTTGGTCTATTACAGGCTTCGGCACAATATCTCGAGCAGTCACGAATTTTTTCTTCAGACGAATCAAAAGATTTTCAAAGTTCACATTGTCTTCAGAGTAAGCCGAAGTTTCAGTGTGTGAAGTACCACGCGTGAAGTAAGCGGCTTTTGCATGAGGAGTGCCAGGTAGTGTTCGGTAAGGGATGCCATCACCATCTACGTCTTTGTATCGAGCAAAGCTTTCAAGATCATTCAGCGCTTTAGCATCTAGAACTTTGCCGCGATTGTAAGGTTTTGTGCCGGATTTGAGTTTTTTAGAAATCCAGAAGTTCATTCCTAGATCAAGATCGCTGAGAACAATCACTAGAGTTTGCAAGTGCTCAGCTAAGTCGAAGCAAGTTTGACCAAATTCAAAACACTCTTCGATAGAGCCAGGTAACAGTACAACATGCTCGGTGTCACCATGAGAGAGGCGGTAAGAGGCTAGTAAATCAGCCTGCATGGTGCGAGTTGGTAATCCTGTTGATGGGCCTGCACGCTGAACATTCCAGATGACAGAAGGGATTTCTGCGAAATAAGAAAGTCCTGCGGCTTCAGCCATAAGTGACAAGCCTGGGCCAGAAGTGGCGGTAAGGGCGCGTGCCCCTGCCCAGCCGGCGCCAATTACCATATTGATGGCGCTCAGCTCGTCTTCAGCTTGTACAACGGCGTAGTTATTCTTTTTATCGTGAGTTCGTGATTGCTTCGCATATTTTTGAAAGCTTTCAGCGACTGAGCTCGAGGGAGTAATAGGATACCAAGCAAGAAACGTGCAGCCCCCATCAAGAAGGCCTAATGCTGAAGCCGAATTTCCATCAATTAAAATTTTATCGTTATTGCCTGACGGTATCGCTTCGGCACGGTGTTTGAACTTTTCTAATACAGTTGATTTTAAATTATTTGATCGCACATGATCGCGTCCTAAAACTACAGCGTTTGTGTTAAGCACAATAACTGAAGGTTTATCAGCAAATTGATCGGCCACAACTTCGTTGACGATATTTTCGGGCATTTCAAGAAGCTCAGCTACAATGCCCACATAAATCATGTTGATCAGCATCTTACGCATCTTCGCCACATCAGTGGCTTTAAGACTTAAATCTTTAAATGGAATAGGAAGATGAATCACATCCGCACGTTTATTTAAAATCACAGCGTCGGCTGCCGTTATCAGTAAACCATCCGCTCGTAAACTTTGAATATCTTTTTCGATAGTAGCCGGATTCAACGCAACAACGATATCGTTGAGTTTCTTGCGCGCCGTAAAACCTTCTGATGAAACGCGAATTGTAAACCAAGTCGGCAAACCGGCAATATTTGATGGAAACAAATTTTTAGCACTCACGGGCAGACCCATTCTAAAAAGCGAGCGGGCTAAAATCTGATTTGAGGATTGACTGCCGCTTCCGTTAACGGTGGCTACAGTCAAATTGAAATTATTCTTCATTGCCATTGGCCTTTAAATCTTCTTCTGAACTCGATTCAATCACTTCGGCATCAAATTCATCGGCGATTGTATTCGCCTCGATTTGCGGCCCGTAAGCGTTCGGATCGATTGATAGCGCGAATTCTTTGTACTTCGCATTGATCGTTTCGATATCAGAAGGAGGTATAACTGGTCCGATGTGAATAGTCAAAAAGCCCGGGGCCGGTAAAGGTCGCCCTTTCGGGAAAAGCTTAGCATTTCCTTCTAGATAGAGAAAAAGGATAGGAGTATTGCTTCGCTGTGAAAATACACTGACCCCACGTTTGAACTCTTTTACATACCCATCTGGCGAGCGAGTGCCTTCTGGAAACATAATCAGCCAAATGCGATCAAGGCTCTCGAGTAGGCTCGTGCAGAGAGAAATGGCTTCGCCTTTTCGATCTTTTCTATCGATAGGAATGGCTCCCAGGCAGTGAGCCGAGAAAAAAGTGAAGAGAGAATTGCGAAACCAGTAATCTTTTGCAGCGGTGATGTAGAGGTCAAGCCAATAGCGAACCGGAATAGCCGCCGCAATAGAAACCGCATCTAAGTGGCTGGCGTGATTTGAGATAATGATCAGGCGTTTGTGAGTTTTATAAAGTTCGCGAAACGAACCTTTAACAATAAGAAAAATATAAAATCGAAAAGCGATTTTTAAAAATGCGCCCCAGAGATAACGAAAAACTAAACTCGTAAAATCTAAGTGACGCGTAAAAAGTGGCAAGTGCTTGAGGTGCCCAGGCAGCTTCGTCCACTGTTCGTTTTCGTAGTTCCAATCTTTCATCATAGAGAGATGTGTCCTTGCAAGAATTGGAAGGCGTAAAAGATAAAAGGAGCGGCAAACATGATTTTGTCGATACGGCCCAAAATATCATCGCGGCCAATAATGAAAACGCTGGACTCTTTAACACCTAAATCACGACGGATACCTGACATGAGCAAACTGCCCACGCGTCCCACAACCGCAATTGCGAAAGTCGCTGTCAGCCAGTAAAGCTCAGTGCGGGCTGGCAACATCGAGCGAAGACCAAATGCGACAGCTGCCGTAATAAGAATTGAGAAAATAAAACCTTCGATGGTGAAGCGGCTTGAAATATTTTGCAGCATTTTATGGCGGCCAAATGTGCGGCCCCCGGCGAAGTAGGCGGTTTCGTTAATTTCAGAGAGAATGAAAAGATAAATAATCAGGTAAATACCTTGATCCCACATAATGATACGGCCCACGTGCAGAAAGCTCCAGCCGAAGAAAATAAAACTCATCAGTGACAGCGCGAGAAATTGAATCATTTGAGTGGCGGTGTTTTTTATAATCGGCACTAAAGTGAGAATCAAAAAGAAGGCCATGGGTAAGATATTGAAAAAGCGATCGTAGTCTTTGTAAAGCAGCCAGCCTTGGGCAAAAATCAAACAGTAGGTGGTCATGACGAACCAGGTGCGGTGGTACATGCCGGTCATGCGATAGAAAGTTTTAGCGCCAAATACGGCGGCGAAAACCGTGCCCACAAACGGGAGAGGGGCTGGTAAACCAGCAAAAACGAAAACGAACGGTGACGCAAAAACCCAGCTTTTAAGACTGAGCCAGGCAGTGATCCATTTCGGATTTTTTGTCTTCATGTAGAAGAGCAAAGCGCCCATGACGAAGAGAAAACCCATTACGATGGTTACGGTTTTAACGTAAAGTTCATCCTGCCAAAGGGCTGCTTGCATCATGCCGGTCTCCAATCGATATCCAGGTCTTTAATCTTCTTATACAAATTCGAGCGCGAAACTTTAAGCACGCGCGCGGCTTCATCCACGTCGTTCAGCTTTTTGAGGCAACCTAAGATAACTTGGGCCTCAAATTTTTCAACCACCGGATTGAGTCCCTCAGTTAAATCTATATTTTCCATTGGTGCAACTGCCTGTTGAGGGCGAATCAGGCTTAAAACATCCTCCGCTCGAATGACCGGAAGCGGAGAGATTAAAGCGAGCTGCTCGCAAACTCTACGCAGTTCACGAATATTACCGGGCCAATTGTATTCTTTGAAGCAAGTGATGGCTTCGCTTGACAGATCTTTTTTGCGCCCGCGCTCAAGAGCCAAAAACCAGTCGGCAATCTCTTGTATATCTTCTTTGCGCTCGCGGAGCGGGGGCAGCGTAATTTTTTTGCCATTGAGGCGCCATAAAAGATCCTCGCGGAATTCACCTTTTTTAACCATGTCTTCAAGATTGCGATTGCTGGCGGCAATAACCCGCACGTTCACCTTGGTTGATTCATTGGCTCCGACCCGGCGAATTTCACCGCTTTCGAGAAAACGGAGAAGTTTAGCCTGCAGGTGCATAGGTAAAGCCTCAACTTCATCCAAAAATAAATCCCCACCGTGGGCGGCTTCCGCGAGTCCGATTTTGGCTTTGTCGGCGCCGGTGAATGCTCCTTTTGTATGCCCGAAAAGTTCAGCCTCAAAAAGATTTTCTGGGACGGCGGCCACATTAAGGGTGACCATGGGTTTATGAGGCTCTTGAATATGAATCAAATGGGCCGCCACTTCTTTGCCCGTACCTGATTCGCCTTCAATAAGGATCGGCCCGTTTTCACCGCGCAGAAAAGCGATTTGGCGGCGCACGTTTTGCGAAGCCGGGCCTTGACCTATCCAGAAATATTTCTGATCGGGGTGGCGGTTGGCGGCGTTTTGCAAAAGTATAAGAGCTTCAATTTTTGAAAGGGTAATACGAATCTCTTCGAGGCTCAGTGGTTTAGCCAAGAACCGCGTGGCACCGGCTTTTAGGCATTTCTCCATAAGATCGCGGTCAAGGTCACCCGACATGGCTACGATCTCGAGGCGAGAGTCGCGCTCGCGAAGTTTCTTGATCACATCTAGACCTTCTGCGCGCTCAAGATTGCCGGTAAGATGCATATCTACAAAAGCGGCATGAAAAAAACCTTCGGGTATAGAAGTTGGAGAATTAGAGCCTACTAAGCGCCAATCTTCACCCAAAGCAAGTTTGAGCGACTGTAAAACAGTCTGGTCGTCGTCAATGGCTAGTAGAGTCAGAGTCTCCATCGGTGTACCCTCTTTAGATGAATTCCGCTAAAGTTAAATCATATTTCACAGATGACACCCTGACAAGGAAGGCTCATGAAAAAGATTCTATTGCTTGAAGGCATTCACCCGGCGGCCCATGAGAAATTAAAAGCTCAGGGATTTCATGTTGAAGGCGAAAAATCGGCTTTATTAGGCGATGATTTAGTGAAGCGCGCACAAGGTTTTCATGCGCTGGGTATACGTTCTAAAACTCAACTCACTCAAGCCGTCATCGAAAAACTGCCTCAAATAGAATTGGTTGGCTGTTTTTGCATCGGTACTGATCAAGTGGATTTAAAATTTGCTAATAAAAATGGAATCGTCGTTTTCAATGCTCCTTACAGTAATACACGAAGTGTGGCTGAGCTGGTCATTGCAGAAATGATTGCCCTTTCTCGTCGCATGGGAGACCGCAGCCGCCAAATGCATCAAGGTGTTTGGCAGAAGTCAGCTATTGGGATGAATGAAGTACGTGGTAAAACGGTAGGGATTATTGGTTACGGTCACATCGGAAGCCAGCTCAGTGTTCTTTGTGAATCCATTGGTATGAACGTTGTGTATTACGATGTTATTAAAAAGTTACCATTAGGTAATGCGCGCACTATGTCCACGTTGGCGGATCTTTTAAAAACGGCAGATTTTATTTCTCTTCACGTGCCAGACACTTCATGGACAAGAAACATGATCAAAGCTGAAGAGCTCAAATTAATGAAAAAGGGTTCTTATTTGATCAACGCCAGTCGTGGGGGCGTGGTCGATATCCCGGCTCTTGCTGAAGCGATTAAATCTAAGCACATCGCTGGTGCAGCCATTGATGTTTTTCCTTATGAGCCCGCTAGCAATGAAGAACCTTTTAAATCAGAGCTACAAGAATTAGAGAATGTGATTTTAACTCCGCATATCGGTGGCAGCACTGAAGAAGCTCAGGAATCTATTGGGCATGAAGTGGCTGAGAGTTTTTTGCGTTTTTTAAAGTACGGCGCCACAACGGGTTCGGTTAATTTTCCGATTCTTGATGTGAATGACCCTCGCGGGGCGACTCGAGTTCTGAATATTCATCGCAACGTCCCCGGTGTTTTGAGTTCGATCAACTCGATCATTTCTGAATTCGGCGGCAACATTGTTGGTCAGCATTTAGCTACAGACTCAAATGTCGGATATTTAATTACAGATTTAGAGATTAAAGAAGCGAAGAAAGCCGCCGAGAAAATTGCACAGCTTTCTACTTCTATTCGCACAAATGTGATTTAAAACTTGAGTGTCTCAAATTGAGACATGGATTTGTGTCAGTGTTTTGAGCATCAGTCGAGTTTGTACACTATTAAACTCACCGTACGCCCAGTAGGCCTGGAATAGGCATTGCACTACTATAAAGATAAGAAAGTCTGCATTTGGGGGTCAATATGCGTTCTTTTCGTTATCTTCTATCTATCGCTTTATTAGCCATCGTATGTCTCTACCAACAATGCAGTGATGTTCAGTTCACCCAAGAGATGTTCTCTTCTGAGCTTGATAATGATGTGAAAGAAACACTTCGTGATTTCGAGCCGGTTTTGGCGGTTCGTGGCTCGGGTTGTATAGCGTGCCACGGTAATATTAATTCTGGTTTTATTACTGACATGGGTTACGGTAGCTCTTATTGGATGGGCGGCAATAGTGGCTCTGGAATCAATGGTTTCAGCGGTGCTTATTACGGCAACCATGCCGAAAACTGGAGAACATCAAATATTGACGGAGCTGTCATTGTGCCAGCAACAACGGCCAATGCTGTGACTTCAGGTGGCAACAGTATGTCGCTCGCTGATTATATAGCGGGGCAAGAAAACTTAAAGCCGGCCAGTGACCGTGCTAGCTCTATTATTGAAATGAATACGGTTTATATCGGCGCGCCATCTGCGAATACACTTTATGCTCGCTTTCAAGTGAGTCCAAATGTAACGACTAAATTTGTGCGCAATAAAGCCTCATCACCAGTTTTCTCAGGACTCGCACTTCAGCCAGAAGGTTATTATAAAAACGTCGGAGAGTTGATCTGTGATGGTGACCTGCTTGTGAACGGCCCTGTTTTACTTGATTCACCAGTGATCAATACCTATCACGGTTGCCGCATCTACTCGACGGCTTCGGTTTTCTTGCAAGGTCAGGTGACTTATAAAAATCTTGAGCTTGATGGAACTGACAAAACAAATCTTCAACTGATTAGCTCACGCGCTGTTGTTATGGGTGTTGGTACAACCCACTGTGAAACGGCTTCTTACCCAGGTAAATATAGCACTGAGTCGGGTAATTACGGCTCAAACCCACTCTTTAATCGTCTCAGAAAAATGTGGACGGTTCCGAATCAGCACACACGGGGCTCAATTGAAGCGGGTCGCACCCCAGCTCAAGAGGGTGACTTGATTTTAGCTGATGCGGCTAAAATTCCGGGTGGACCAAAAGATGCTTCATGCTTTACTGAACGCCGTGAAGTGAATCTTGAAAGAATGCTGGTGAATGCTCCTAATGTACAAAGCCGTTACCGTGGTAATTTCAGAGGTGTGTTAATCGCTGAAATGGTGCTCGGTAGTTTGGGCGCATTTAAATTTGAATTTGATCCGGTATTTAAAGAAGTGCCCGTATTGCCACTTCTCAATCAAACAGATTTCTTAGTGGTTAAATAAAAAGGTGCCCGCGCGCGGGCCCGGCCGGGTGGGTTATGAGGTGGGGGGGGGCCGCCCCCGACGTGCTGGGGGCCCTCAAGGCGATGCGAGTGCGGGTGGCGACCTCCGG
>CAYHVK010000011.1:21072-23189 GCA_964360255.1 uncultured Pseudobdellovibrionaceae bacterium
ATCGGGCCCCCCGGGCGGCCCCGGCCGGTTGCTAATCGGTGCTGCAACGCCGCACCGATTAGCAACCGGGCACCTTTTAAGTGCAGGCTTTCTTCACCAGCGAGCGAATCCATTGAGAGTATGGGTTTTGATCGGCACGAGGGTGCCAGATTTGAATGTACTCTAGCATTGGAAAATCTTTTGGAGCTGCCACAGTCGTAATCTTAGTGAGCGGCGCTACTTTCTTAATAATTCGACTTGGCAATGTGAGTATAGCCTCCCCCTCTTCAGCGAGAAAAGCCGCAGCCGTCGAGTAAGGTGTGCGGACAAGAATTTTTCGGCTCAGTCCTTGGTCTTCAAGCCACTGATCAATGGGTTCTTGCTTTCCATTGCGAAGAGAAATCCCAACATGAGGAAATGATAAATATTTTTTTAAGCTCATCGGGCCTTTTGTCAATGGGTGCTCGCGACTCACAACACAAACTAATTCATCACGAAATAGAAGTTCTGAGTTTAAATTGGGAGGACATTTATGCGTCCAAAGCGCTAGGTCTAAGGCTCCGGCTTCGAGTCGACTAAAGGTATTTGCATGCCAGTGCTTAATTGTCAGTTCAAGTTGTGGGGCCTGCTGTGACAAAAGCTTAAGAAAAGGCGGCAGTATAACAAAAGAGCCGAAGTCAGTGGCTGCAATTTTTAAGTTCCCGGTTTGTAGTTCGGGGCGAAATTTTTCGCTTTCTAAAAGATTTTCGATTTTTGGCAACAGCAAATTCAATTCTTTTTGGATTTGAATCGCACGTGATGTGGGCTCATAGCCATTGGCTGTGCGTAAGAGCAAATCATCTTTGAAAACATGTTGAAGTCGTTGCAGGGCTCGACTCATTGCTGGTTGGGTCAGATTCATTTTTTCAGCAGCGCGTGAAATATTTCTTTCATCCATAAGTGCCTGAAAGAGAATAAACAGATTTAAATCAGTGGCGCGAATTCGATTAAAATACATATTGAGTCTTATTCGTTAAATTTCTGTGACAATCAAGCTATATAATTACAAATCATATTTGTTATATGTTTTATGCATTAGAGTTATGTCTCTTGTTTCGCTAGGTTGGGTTCGAGGGAGGTCTTATGTCTGAAATTCAATTCGCTCTTCCAGATGCATTTTTTCGCTTAGAGCTAAAAGCGCAGATGGGATTAGATCCACTTCCTTTGCCGGGCTATTACGCCGTCGCCCAAATTTTTTCGAGTTGGGGATCAGCTCCCTATTGGAAATATTTTTTAACTCGCGCTGAAGAATTGGGTTTAATCATTGTTGCGAAACGCTCAGTGCCAGTGAATTTAAAGATGTTATGGCCTCAGTGGCATGCTATCGAACCTGAGGTGACACAAGTTTTCTTGCAAGGAGCGAGTCTTTCGCCTGAAGAGTTCGCTGAAAGTATCAACAAGCTAGAATCTGAGATGCGCTTTCGATCAGTGAAGGTCAAAGAGTTCGGACCATTCTATCTCTGCAGCTTGTCGTCACAGACTGTAACTTACCGCGTACCAGTGACGACAAAAAATCCAGAGTTTTATTATCCTGATTTGCAGATAATGAAGAATGGGTATTCTGGTAATGAGGCGACGGCCGTACGTTTATTTTAATAAGTAAAACAACTAAAAGGGGTATTTATGAAAAATGTAATCGCGATTTTGGCTTTTTTAATGGGGAGTGTGAGTTATGCCGCTCCGGCACTTCAATCTTTGGATTGTTTGATGTCGAACGGTGTATTTATTAGCACCAGCGAAGTGGAACTAGATGGGTTATCAGTGGTGACTGAGTGGGGTGGCATTACAAAAAATTTTAAAGCGGTGCTTGAGCCAAATCCAGCTGATGGAAAGCCTAAAATTATGCTTCTTAACGCTAAAGGCGAGGCCGATTACTTCATCTATCTTCCGCTCAATAAACGTATGAAGAAAATGCAGACACTTAACGGAACTGTAGCTGCACCTGATTTATTTGTGCCAGGACTCATTCGTATCGTTGGTGGCATTTCATGTGACGTGGTTTTAGTGCGTCGATAAAAAAGGTGCCCGCGCGCGGGCCCGGGCCGGGTGTATAAAAGAGAGGGCGGGCCCCCCCCAGAAAGACACCCCCCCCAAGTTTA
>CAYHVK010000011.1:23199-144420 GCA_964360255.1 uncultured Pseudobdellovibrionaceae bacterium
CCGGTTGCTAATCGGTGCTGCGATGCCGCACCGATTAGCAACCGGGCACCTTTTTAAATGTCGAAAATTTTGCCTGGGTTTAAAATCAAATCTGGGTCGAAAGTCTTCTTAATCTGTTTCATCAATTGAATTTCAGCGGCGCTGCGAGTGTGGTGAAGAAATGGTTTTTTTACCAGACCTACACCATGCTCAGCCGATACGCTCCCGCCTAACTTCTCAATCATTTTAAACATGACGTTATCAACACTTTTGCAGCGCTGAACAAATTCTTCAGCGGTAATGTTATCGGGCTTAAGAATATTAATGTGCAAATTGCCGTCACCAATATGACCGAACCAAACCACTTGAAAATCGGGATGCTCTTTTTGCAAGATGGCCGACATCTCTTCAAGAAATTGCGGCACTTTCGCCACGCGAACCGAGATATCATTTTTGTAAGGCTTATTATGGCTGGTCGCCTCACTGATATCTTCACGAAGGGCCCAAAGGTCAGCGAGCTGTTGCGGACTTTGGCTAACGACGCCATCGGTAACTAAACCTTCTTCAGCACACTTTTCAAAAATAGCCATGGCCTTTTCAAGGATATCGGGAGTGGTATTTTCAAACTCTACTAAGACGTAATAAGGGGTCACTGACTCAAAAGGTCGACCCACACGGCCGAGATTAATAACCGTTTGTAGTGCGAGCTCCGTGAACATCTCGTAAGCGGTGAGTTGAATGCCGCTTCTAAACGCGGTGTAAATTTTCATAATACTGCTGAGGTCATTCGTACCCAGCACGAGGGCCGTGAGTTCTTTAGGCTGTGTGGTCACGGCTACGGTCACTTCAGTGATGAAGCCGAGGGTGCCCTCCGAGCCAATGAAAAGCTGCCTGAGATCATATCCCGTCGCATTTTTTACGAGCGAACGATTGAGTTCTAAAATTTCGCCGGCTCCGGTCACAACAGTTAAGCCAGTGATCCAGTTTCGCATAAGTCCGTAACGAATCACCTTAATGCCGCCCGCATTGGTCGCCACATTGCCGCCGATTTGACTTGAACCGCGAGAAGCGAAATCGACCGGAAAGTAATAGCCTTTATCCCAGGCGTATTTTTGCAAGGCTTCAGTAACCACTCCCGCTTCACAACGAACAGTTTGGTCGAGGGTATCGAGTTCAATAATGCGATTCATTTTATCGAAAGAAACGATGACTTCTTTGTTTGTTGCGTAAGCCGCTGCACTGAGACCCGTGCGACCACCTGACGGAACGAGTGCCACTTTATTTTTGCGCGCCCATAAAACCAGGTCACGAACTTGCTCGGTCGTGCGGGGGAACACCACTGCCGTAGGATTGGGCGTGAAATGCTTGGTCCAATCACGGCCGTAATTACTCAGGCTTTCGCTGTCTGTTGAGATATTTTGCGGACCGACAATTGAACTGAGGCTATTCATAGCTTCTGTTTGCATAAGTTCCTGCTCTTTCATGAAATCCATAAAAGTTTAGGACGCATTCAAGAAATACACAATGGCATTGAGGCGGTGCCCCACGCATTAACACGGGCCTAAAGGAGTTTGCGGAGGGCTTCCAGCTCTTGTGGGAACTGTACGGGAGCTGGCGGAGTCGGTGTAGTCTTGTAGAGCTGATAAACTTTTAAAAGTAAATCCACCGCGAGAGGAATAGCCTGAGGTGCGCTTTGAGTTTTTGTCAGACAGATTTTTTCAACGACTTCGCCGATTTCAGAAACAACAGGTAAACCGTAAGTTTTACCGGTGCCCTTCAATTTGTGAAAGTCATCGCGTAAAGTCGTCCAATCTTGCTGCTTCAAATGCTCTGAAATAGTGACGATTTTTTGCGGTAAACTCGCAATATACTCGTCGCGCAGCTCTTTAAGAAGATCGTCTAGATTGTTACTCATGAAGCCAGTGGTCGTTTATTCGTTTGATTGTTTTCAACATGGCGAAGACGCCATTGTGGAATGGTAAAATAGAAAGTCGAACCGTGACCAGGTGTTGAGCGCACGCCAATTTGGCCGCGATGCTCTTCAACCAGAGCTTTAGCAATGGCCAGTCCAAGACCCGTGCCTTTAACAAGAGGGTTGCTAGCGCTAGTCGCTTGACGGAACTTTTCAAAAATCAGTTCTTGGTCTTCAGGAGCAATACCTCGCCCCTGATCGGTGACTTCAATGACAATCTGTTGATTATCATTGAGTGCTACGCGCAGGAGAACAGTCCCTTTTTTAGGACTGAATTTAATCGCGTTCGAAGCTAAGTTCGTGATCACTTGCTGGATACGATCGGCATCAATATGAAGTTCAAAATCATTTTCAATCTGACCAGCGAGTTCAACCTCTGCGGCGCCGGCAAAACCTTCAAGGGCTTTAATAGTGCCATGAATAAGTTCACGCGCGGGCTTCCACTCGAGCTGGAGCGGAAACTGCTTAGCTTCAATTTTGGCTAAATCGAGAAACTCATTAATGATGCGAATAAGACGATCGGTTTCACTGACTGCAATGTTCATTAAATTGAGAGCCGCTTCATTGAACTGTCCCACCACACCACTTCTTAAAAGACTTAATGAGCCTTTGATAGAAGTGAGGGGTGTGCGAAGCTCATGGGAGGCAATACTTAAAAATTCAGATTTGGCTTTATCCAGCGATTTTAAATCTTCAATCTGCTGGAGGACTCTCTGTGCCATGGCATTAAAAGTTGCGTGCAGGCGTCCAATCTCATTAGGCTCGGGTACGGTAAATTGGTACGTGTAGCGGTGATTGATAAAATCGACCATTTTAGTTGAGAGATCTTGGAGCGGAGTAAAAACGCGCGAAAGAACATAATATAAAAGCACTGAGATAATAAACGCCACCACACCTAAGCTGATTGCTGAATAAAAATAAACGCGGCTTTCGATGTAAGAAAGAGTTGGATGAATAAACTTACGGTATTCGATTTCGCTTTTAATAACGTATTCAAGATTGCGACGATTGGGCTTCTCGATCAAGCGGCCCAAGCCTGTCTTTCTAAATTCAGGAGTTAGTGTTGGAACTAATTTTTCAAGTTTCGGCTTTAAGTTCGCATTATTGCCGGTATCAGAGAACATCACCGCTAGCGACGTGATCATAAAGCTATTTTCAAGTTTTTGACGGTGAGCACTTAGGTCTTTATAAGAGAGGTAGGTGAGAGTAAAAAAAGTTGTGATCAGCCCTACTGATAAAAGAGATAGAAAAAGGAGTCGGGCTTTTACTGAGGTCATGCAGATTTTTTGTTTTTGCTTTCGTTATAAATATTTAAAATTTGTACAGGCAGCTCAATAGGATCAAAAGGCTTCGGAATAAAACCGATAGCGGCGCCGTTCAGATGTCTCTCTTTTTGCACGTTAGCGCTCATAAATATAACCGGAGCTTCACGATACTGCCATTTGCTATACTCTTCGCAAACCGTAAGGCCGTTCATTTTGGGCATCATTTCATCTAATAAAATCAAATCAAATTTTTCGCTGGTGATACGACGTAAAGCGACTTCGCCATCGGCCGCCACATGAACTTCATGGCCGCCCACTTGTTCAAGGGCCAATTTCGCGATTGTCGAAATATTAGCATCATCTTCAGCTAAGAGAATTTTCATGCTGCACCTCGATTAGGATTCAGGTTCTTGTCAATCCAGTGGCGAAGGGTCGTTGTGAAATTTTCGTTCACAGCGACAAAGCCAATGCGAATTTCATAATTGTCGTCATCGATTCTATGTGAACCAATCACTTTCATTTGCGGCGGCTTCAATTCAAGGCGTCTGAAGACTTCAAGTGGCACATCGATAAGCACGCCTTCAGAGAGATTGAATGGAGTTTGAATGACGATTCCTATTTCAGAGATACGAATCACTTTGGTGTCCATAACCAATTTGCTCGCGCTCATTTTGAAATTTTCAGGCACAACACACTCAGAGTGGCGCACCGGAGGTTTCTTAAGAAAGATCTGCTCCACTTTTTGAATGAGAAGAATAGGCTCGATGGGCTTTACGATGTAATCATCAACACCTGCGCGTATAGCCTTCTCGATGTCTTTGCGCTCGCGCATACTCGTGAGCATAGCCACAGCCATTTTTTGTAAGCGTTTATTATTTTTAATTGTTGAGACCAGCTCGAAGCCAGAAAAGTGCGGCATGTTGCCGTCAGAAATAAGCAGGTCAAAACTTGATGAATTAATAAGATCCATAGCTTTGATCGCATCGCTCGCGACAAAAACTTCATGATGCTTTGTCGTTAAAACTTTTTCGACAAGCTTAAGTACATCCGGATCGTCATCAACGACTAAAATACGTGCCACGCAAAATGCTCCTTTTCTATAGGAGTTATCGGCACATAGACGGTTTTATTTGATGTCTAAAAGTCAGGTTTTTCGGTTAGGAATTAGCCAATAAAAGTAACATATCCCGAAGGAGCTCGAATATAACAAGTAAAGGCCGAAGTAGGTCCAGGTCGGGCCACCGGCTATGGCCCAGGTGAATAAAATCAACCCGAAAACATAACGAATTATTCTATCAAAAAGAGACAGTAGCATAAGGTGCTTTCAGAGCTATTTTTTAAGAACTTCTTGGAGTTCACCGGCTTCAAACATTTCCATCATGATATCTGATCCGCCCACGAGTTCTTTATTTACATAAAGTTGTGGGATGGTCGGCCAGTTACCGTACTCTTTAATGCCTTGGCGAAGCTCTTCGTCTTCGAGGATATTCACGCCTTCAAAATCTGTTTGGCATTCTTTGAGAATAGCAATGGCACGGGCAGAGAAGCCACACATAGGAAAGCTAGGCGTACCCTTCATAAATAGAACTACTTTATTTGAGTTTAAGAGTTCTTCAATTTTTGTTTTTACTTGAGCGTCCATTTGAGCGGTCTCCTTAAGTTTTAGGCAAAGTTTTAATAGTTAAAGCATGAACCTCGCCGGTTTTTAGCTCAGCTCCGAAGGCATCCATAACCAGTCTTTGTTGATCGATACGGCTGCGGCCGGCAAAGACTTTTGAGGCCACTCGAACTTCGTAGTGGTTCTCTGTTCCTGTTAGATCCGTAACGAAAACATCGCAATCTGGGAAGGTGGTTTTAAGGCGGACTTCGATTTCTTGAGGTGTCATAGGGGCTTAAGTAGCACAAATGGCGCAGAAAGTTATTAGTCTGTTTTCGTGATGCGACGCATAATTTTGCTGCACAGAAATGACATGATGTGCTATACCCTGAGTATGACCGAAGACTACTTTCTAACCGCTCCACCTGAGCACATAAAGCGCGAAAAATCGAAGGCCCAAGAGCTGCGTAAATCCCAATGGTGGAAAAGTCAGTTGGCCCAGCGTAAATGCCACTACTGTGAAGGGGAATTCGCAGTTTCAGATTTGACGATGGACCACGTCATTCCAATTATTCGCGGTGGTTTAACGAGCCGCTCGAACGTGGTGACAAGCTGCAAAGAATGTAACAATAAGAAAAAATATTTCACTCCAGCGGAAATGGCTCTCCAGGCTCTAAAAGAGTCGGACCAAAGTAAATCCAGCCTCTAAATTATCAAGCCTCTTGAATTTTTTATTTTCATAAGACACCTTGAAAGTCTCATTCTTAACTTTCTCAAAAAAGAGGATCGTAAAAGTGTCATCGAAAATAACTCAGCATAGTACCGCAGAGTACTTCGCTAAGAATTTACAACAAGTTGGTTTTTCATCTCCAACTAAAGCTGTACTGACGACTTTAAAAGAAGCCGTTGATAATTCATTAGATGCTTGTGAAGAAGCAGGCCTATTGCCTGAACTCGATATTCAAATTAAACGCGTTGGCACGGGCTCTTCAAAAAACACAGATTTGCTTGAGGTCATAATTGAAGATAACGGCCCGGGCATTGACCCCGATATTTTACCATCGGTTTTCGGTGAATATTTATCGTCATCAAAATTCGGTCGTGGTCGTTGTTCGCGTGGTCAGCAAGGTATCGGTATTTCTGCCGCTACAACCTGGGCCCAATTAACAAATGCCGCTGGCGTGCAGGTCACAAGTAAGACTAAAGCTATGCGCAAAGCCATCAGCGCACAAATCGACGTAGATATTAAGGCCAATAAAGGCGTCATGAAGAACAAAGAAACCATTGATTGGGATCGTCCTCACGGTACACGTGTGGCATTCAGAATTGATGGTCGTGCGATGATGAATGGCGATGGGGGATTGTTAACCTATTTAGAGGGTACAACCATCGTAAATCCGCACTTAAATCTTACTTATAAAATATTAGATAACGATAAAGTTACTGTTAAGCGTGTGAGCGATATTGTCCCTGAAATTCCGACGGCGACGCTTCCGCATCCTCATACTATGAAACTGGGTGAGTTTATGACTCACTCTCATCTTTTCGGTAAAATTAACCTCGATACCTTTATGAAAAAAGGTTTTTCTCGAGTGAGCGATGACACGATGAAGGCATTTGTTAAAAATGGCCTTCCAAAGCCATTCTTATCAAAATCTGTCGGCTCTCTATCAGAAGAAGAGTTTAAAAAAGTATTCGCAGCGGTTCATAAAACTGAACTTATGAGCCCATCAACTCGCTCGGTATTAACGATCGGTGAAGAGGGTCTTGCGAAGTCGATTCAGCGCCTCGGCGAAATCGATTTTTTCAGCGTTGTGGCTCGTAAACCCCGTATTTGTGATAGCAAACCGGTGGCTGTTGAAGTCGCAATTGCTCGTTTTATCTCTAAAACTAACCTCAGCGGTGAAGCTGAACAGGTTCAGCTTCTTCGTTTTGCCAATCGAGTTCCGCTTCAGTTCGATAAAGCGGCTTGTGCAATTACTCAAGCCGTTGAATCAGTGAACTGGAGATCTTACGGATTAGGTCAGTCGAAAGACACCCTTCCGATGGGTCCTTATGTTTTTGCGATTAGCGTAGTTTCGCCGTTTATTAAGTTTAAAAATGCATCGAAAGAGACAATTGATGCCAGTGATGAGCTGGTTGAAGAGATTCGCCGCGCGCTTATGCAAGCGGGTCAAAAACTCTCTCGTCATATTAAACGCGAATCACGCGCGGCTGATTTAGAGAGAAAACTTCTTCATATTGAAAAATTCGGCCCCATTTTAGTGAAATACCTCGGTAAACTTGTGGGTGCACCAGCTCCACGAATCAAAAGAGCCGAAGAGGGTCTAGCGAAGTTACTCGGCCGTGATTCGAAAGATGCACAGGCTGAATTAGATGTTGCCGACACTCAATTGTCTCAGCTTAAAGCCAAAGAAAAGAAGAAATTTGGCGGAGCCGATGACGACGAAGACGCAGGTGACGAAGCACGAGTCGATGAAGTCAGTGATGAAGCTGATGAAAAATCAGCTGAAAAGGCTTCATCTAAGAAAAAAACTACGAAGAAAAAGAGGTAGTCCATGGCCAATCCACAAACACTCAGAAAATCAGATAAAGATCTGCCTAAAATTGCCCGTGAAATTTGCAATCAAATGCTTACGTCTCTCGAGAATTCAAAACGCCCTGTTTTAGAGGCGGTGAAATGCTCTTTAGATAACAGCCTGTATGACCCGAAAGTGGGTTATCTCACGCCGGGTGATAAGAAGGTTTCAACGGAACTGAACGTTTCATCGGTTCAAAAGATGGCGCGTACGGTTTTCTTACTCGATATTCTATTGAACAATATTAAGACCGGCGCCGTGAATACGATGCGTGAGATTTACTATATCTCTAAAGGTTTTGTTAAAACTGAGCCAGGTCTTAAACCTCTAGATTTTGATGATCAAGATGAATCAGATGCCGTTCTGCAATTTATTTGCGGTATGCTCGAAGTTTACCGTGAAGAAATGAACTGTTTTGCCAATGATCGTGGTGGACAGACGTATTCAAAACAATTGGTAGTAACTGAACATTTAACTGATGGCACAAAAGCCGAAGTTGATCTCAGCTCACTCGGTACAACACCGTTTCAACCGAAGAATAAGCCACAAAACTTTAAACTTAAAACTAAAGGCAAAGTTGATTTTTGCTTAGTTGTTGAGTCAGAAGGTACGGCGAATACTTTGGTTTCAAACGGTTTTACGAAACGTCACAAATGTATCGTGGTCGGTGCACAGGGTGTGCCTTCAAACGGTGTGCGTGGATGGGTTCATACAATTCAAACTCAGCTTGAAGTACCAGTTTACTTTTACGGAGATCTGGACGCGTACACACTTCAGAACATTTTTAGAACTTTAAAAGCAGGTTCTGCCGCCTCTTTGATTCGTAACAGTGATTTCTCAGCTCCGCTGGTTCACTTCTTGGGCGTATTGCCTGAAGATGTGAAGAAGTACGATCTGCACTGCTATAACGTTTCAGAAAAGAATGAGGCCGATGCGCGTTCACTTAAAAAAGCTAAAGATGCATTAACAAATGACCCCTTCTTCTTAGACAAAAAGAACAAGAAGCTGACGGATATTCTCCATTGGTTGATGAAAAACAAAGTTCGTTGCGAGCAACAGTCTTTGTTCTCTGTGAATCCAAAAGATCCGACAACTCCAGAGCGAATCATCGTTGAGAAAATCAAAAACAAAATTTACGTTTAAAGGTACGGGATACTTATAAAAAAGGGAGCTTCGAAGCTCCCTTTTTTTGTCCGCTTTAAATGTCCGAAATCCGTCTGAATAAGGAAGGTGGCGCTTCTTACGGAAGTGGTAAGCTGATGCTTAACATTGTCATAGACATGTCTTCACTGATGCTTGAAGAACCTTGCTCGTCCCATTTACGAAGTGTTTGCTCAAGATTGATGCTCAGGAACGGCAAGCCTGTGAAGCCAACGCCTAAGCGATATCCGCCATCGCCTTCCATTTTAGTGCCAGTTCCGGGTTTAGCTTCGCTGCTTAAGAAATAAGTTGCGTAGGCTCGAAGTAAGATCGGAAATTCAATAGCAATGAAAAGACCCATATCAGTCGTTTCAAGATTCAAGTCTCCGCCTGTATCACGATCAGCATCGAAATCGCCTTTAGCGAATTCGCCGCCGATATCAACTACAGCTAACGTAAAACCGAGACGTCCGCCGTATTCTAAACCAGTTGTATCATCACCTTCATAATCGCCCATACCGTAGCCGATAAATGGTTCAATTAAAAGTGCGTGTGAAGTAACGCTTGAAAATGCAATCGCAGCGAAGGCGAGTGCAGATAATAGTTTTTTCATAAAAAACCTCCTAATGATTAATATTCAATCAGCTTTACCAGAGATACAAGGCGATATCTATTATGACCCATACTGCATCAAAGCAGGGTTAATTTTCCCCACTGTGACTTTAAAGCCGCTGTTTAAGCAGCGACTATTGAGCCTGAGTAAAACCGAAATAGTAATGAGTCGTCGCAGTCGATTCATTATGGATCTCATAGATTTCATAAACCGAGCCAGTAGTTTTGTACTTATGTGCGGTCATATACTCTTCTACCGCCGGATAAACTTTAAAGGGTCCAATTGAGGGCGCGCCTTTGAACTCAGCATAGATAGAGGGGCCCGCCGGCCGTTCAGAAGCTTTGAATCCCTCGGGTAAAGCTAGATCCGCCGGAAGTTTGCTCGTCAGTACACAGCCACCAAAACTTTTTAAGCGATCTTCGTCTTTGGTGCGTGGATCATCAATGTATTCACCGTAGGTTTTCGTGCAGGGAATACGATTTTGCATCGCCCACTTTTCAACTTCGGAGATCACATCGTTAATTTTGTGATACGGCCCCAAGTGACTTTTACCCACAAGTAGCATTGTAGGTATGACTTTCTCTTCAACTAAAACATCTTTGTAGCCGCCAAGGCGAAAAAATACGGTGATCAAAAAAACAATAACGCTAGAAAAAACGGCAAAGACAAGCCACTTCATTTTTCAACCACCAGGGCACGGCCTACTAAATTTTTCTGAGAGATAAGACCTAAATTGCTTGAATCTGAAAGCCCGGGTGGGATTTCAGAAAGAAGAATGTATTCATCGGGGCCCAAAACACCTTTTTTAGAAAGCTGGTAAGTGTAAAGAGGCGGGATTGTCTCTGAAGTAATAAAATAGGGGGTGCCATTGATGTCTCGAGTGGCGCCGTTGAGGCGAATCACCCATTTTGTTTTATCGGAGGCATCTTGCTCTAAGGAGTAAAGATCGCCAGGAATGCCTTTTACGATTCTTATAACGGGGTCAATTCCATCAGCGAATTTAAAATAGACCAGGTCTTCTCTTTTAACCGGATTGCAATCGTAATAGTTTTTAAAAATCTTAAGGATCTGGTTGGGCTGTAAGAGTTCGCCCATATGTTTATCGACTGTATTTAAGTTGTAGGTTTCTTGCACGCATGAGAGTTCACCTATGCCTTTATACTTGCTCCGTTGCCAGTTGGTGTAGACGACATAAAGTATGCAGGCCGCACCAATGGCGAAAAGGACGAAAACTAGAGAATTTAAAACTCTATCTTTATTGAGCATTTATCAACCTCATTGATTTTTCCATTTAATTGAACAGCCCATTGATGGGATTTGCTCGGGTACACTTTGATTTTTTAAGCGAGCTTGTATGGCCTGCCACATCTCTTCATTTTTAACTTTTTTCGAGTCGCGCCAAGAGTCGTCCAGTCGGCCGCGGTAAAAAAGCTGACCGGTCTTATCGAAAACAAAAAAATCAGGTGTGCAAACGGCGCCATACTTTTTCGCGATCTCTTGGGTTTCATCGATAAGATAATCAAAGCTATAAGATTTCTCGTGAGCCCTTTGTTTTAAAGCCGCTGGTGTGTCTTCGAGATTCTCGCTCGGATCATTAGAGCAAATGGCTAATAATTCACCGTTGATGGTTTTTAATTTTTTTCCGAATTCAATTAAACGATCTTCAATGGCTAAAACATAAGGGCAGTGGCCGCAGATAAACGCAATGACTTTTATATCACGGGAATTCAAAGCTTGGCTGTCAAAGTGGCGGCCATCCACAAGCGGCCCGGCAAATGGAATCATCTGCATTTTTGAACTGGCTTGGGGTGTGTAGGTCAGGGCCATTTATTCTCCGAAAATTAGAGTGAGCGCCATGAAGTTGTATGTTTGTGACCAACAAGATCCGCAAACGGACTGATCGAAACATAGGCTTCAGGTAAATCTTTATTTTTGTTCAGGGCGAGCAGTAAATCATCACGTTCGCGAGCGGAGAGTGCGGCTCGAGTTGCATCTTGAGCTGCGCCCTTGAGTCCGCTGAGTAGGTCTTTTAAGAAACTGTTCCACTCCACAATCGATATTGGAGTTGAAGCAGCAAGGTGAGAAGAGGTCGTCAACTGCGCGGGATGGCTCCAAACATTAAGCCCTAAACCTATGATAAAGCGAAAATCGGCTCCCATTTGCACCGTTTCGATTAAAATTCCACAGATCTTTTTCTGATCTAGAAAAATATCATTGGGAGCTTTCAGCGCAAAGCCGAGATCTTTAAAATTGCTAGCGAGAGCTTGGTAAACACGCAGGCCAATAAGAGCTGTCACAACGGGCTGAGGAGCTCCTGATAACGCAAAAGAGAAAGTGCACATCAGCGCATGACCGGGATTTGGATTCAGCCATGTGTTGGTATTTCGGCCGCGCCCTTGAGTTTGCTGATCAGCCAAATAACATTTAAAACTTGATGAGAGAGCAAAGGCTTCTTCTTTAGCCAGATCATTCGTGCTTTCAACCGTGGGTTCAGCTTGAAAGATAATATTATTCATCTCTAGCCAATTTTGTGTCTCAGCAAAAACTGAAAAGGTATGAGCACTCATTTTTTGGCCTTTTCTAGATCGCTAAATTCTAAACTAATATCGGCACAGGGAGCCGAGTGGGTGATAGCGCCGACGCTGATAAAATGCACGCCGAGTTCAGCTACGGCTCGAACACGATCAAGGCTCATGTTGCCGCTCGCCTCAATTTCAATGGAACTTGGAATTTCTTGAACCGCCTCTTTCATCATTTCATTGGACATATTATCGAGCATGATACGATTCACTTGCAGCTGAATGGCCTCGCGAACTTCGCGCATATTTTTTGTTTCGACTTCGATAAATTCAGGGTGTTGTTTGCGAATGGCTTCGACCGCGGGCTTGATTCCGCCCATAAGCGCAATATGGTTGTCTTTAATAAGAACAGCATCAGCCAAACTCATGCGGTGATTAAAGCCACCGCCATCAAGAACAGCCTTTTTCTCGAGATGACGCAAAAGGGGAGTGGTTTTGCGGGTGTCGATGATTTTGCAAGGCAAGCCTTCGATTTGTTTTACAAAGCACTGAGTGAGAGTGGCGATACCGCACATGCGGCCCAGAAAGTTAAGGGCTACTCTTTCAGCCTTTAAAAGCTGAATGGTATTGCAGTAAAGTGTCGCCATATTCTGGCCTTTTAAAACAAGATCTCCGTTTTTAAAAATCCATTTTATTTCGGCTTGGGGCTCGAGTCTTTGTACAACTTTGGTGAAAACTTCTGAGCCGGATAAAATCAAATCGTCTTTAGCGATAAGGCGGGCGCGGCCTATATGGGGAGTGCTGCTGAGCGGATTCGTCGTTACGTCCGCATCAGTGCGATCTTCTTTCAAGGCTCTATCAATAAGGTCATCGAGGTCCGATATCATGGCGCTCTTTAAGAAGTTTTTTGATTTCTCTTTCGATAATCTGAGTCGCGATTTCAGGGACAACTTGCCATACTACTTTTTCAATCACTTCTTTTGATTGAGCACGAATAATGGCTTCAAGTTGTTTTGCATCTAACTGCGGAATGGGCTGTTCATTTTGTTGAGCTGAGCCTTCAGGCATATCCAGCTCAATTTCTTCGTCGTTATCGCTATTGCTTACGCGACTTGAAGTTTTCGTTGAAGCTGTGCGCTCTGGCATTTGATTACGAACGATCGTATCAGGGGGCATACCCGAATTGTCTTCTTCGGGATCTTGATAATGAATATCAGAGGCTTCTTCTTCAACCGGAGTCTGGATTTTATATTTTGAAAGAGTGCGCTGAACCCATTGGCTGTCAGACTCATCAGCGGCTTCTACCGTGAGTTCATTTTTCAAAGCTTGGCTGCGAATCGCCGCCGCTTTAGAGGGGGCCGAAGCCGATGGCAAATCAACCGGCACAAACTCATCTGGAGTTTCGCTGAGATCAAGCTCTGCTACTGAATCTAAATCGTTATCATCGGCCATCGAAGTGTCGTCACTTGGCACATGAAGCGGCTCAAAGTTGTCCATCGACCAAGCTGAAGAGTTCTCGGGAGCAGGTTTCGGCTGTGTCGGCCGCTCGGGAGGTCGGGCATTTGTTGCCGTATTATTAAAATTCAAAACATTGCTGTCTTCATCAGGCGTCGGAGCAGGAACTTGGGCGCGCGAAGTTTCGTCAAAGTCGGGCAGTTTCGGAAAGTGCAAATACTGGCCGATATTTTGAGATTTAGTTTTAGGAACTAAAGATTGAATCACTTGGCGAAGTTTAGCGGTATCAAATGGCTTTTCTAGATTCCCGCTCGCTTGGCAGGCTTTGTAACGATCGGCATCGAGCTCCATAAATCCGCTCCAGATAAGCACAACCGGAACATTTCGAAGCTCAGGATCTCGGCGAATTTCAGCGCAGACATCGTAGCCTGATTTTTTTTGTAAAATCACATCGGCAAAAATAATATCGGGTTTTGATTTCTTGGCCACCGGTAGCACATCGAGACCAGATGTCACTGTAACAACGTCAACGCCATAGTCTTTCAACGAGAGTTGAAAAACCTTTTTAATGGTGACACTTTCATCAGCAAGTAAGACGCGCAAAGCCATGGCTCAGTGAACTGCATTTCATAAAAGGAGTCAAGCGGGCCGAGCGGTTGACTGAGAGGTGGTATTAAACCTACCATAACCAAGCGTGTTATCCCGTATCGATCGCTATATTGCGTTTCAATTTTTGACTTTTTTTGTAGGTGGCTTAGTTGTCATTTTAACGCTGTTTTTAGCTGCTGATTTTGTCTCAATGACGAGATTCCAAGCGCCTTTAGATATACTGCTTCGCTATTACACCTATTACTCGCCCAATATTTTATACCAATTGATTCCGGCGGCCTGTTTAATTGCGGCGCTTTTCACTCTGACCAATATGAATAAAGCCAATGAGCTGGTGGCTCTTTTCTCTCTTGGGCATAGCTTGGCCCGAGTGAGTGCGCCGATTTTAGTTCTCTCGGCGATTATTTCAGTGGTGAGTTTCTTTATCGGCGATCGCGCTTTGCCGGTCTTGAATCAGAAGCGCGATTACGTTTATTACGTCGAAGTTCGTAAAAAGCCAGGACGCTACCAAACGGTTAAGACCAACCGTATTTGGTATCGCTCTGAGAATATTATTTTTAACATTCAATCTCTTGAAGCGGATATGGGTCGGGCGCAAGGCCTAAACATGTATTACTTCGACGATGAGTGGAATCTGGTTCAGCTGGTAAAAGCAAAAGACGTGAAATTTCTCAATGAAAAATCGTGGGAGTTAGCCAACGGAACGCTAACTCTTTTCGTCAGCGAATCGAGTTTTCCTCTGACGAAACCCTTTGATAAAAAAGTAGTCCAAGTGTCAGAAGATATCGCGGATATTCGTGCCGCACCTAAAACCAGTGAGATCATGAGTCTGAAAGACTTGTCGCGATTTATTTCTAAAAACAAAGAATTAGGTTTGAACACTTTGCGCTTTGAAACCGATTATCATGCAAAAATGGCCTTCGCCGCCGCCGGCTTTATGCTCGTACTTTTAGGGATCCCATTCACAACAAAACGGGAGCGCTCAGGCGGGAATATGGTGAGCATTGCCATTGCGTGCGGCTTAGCGGCTGGATATTGGATGAGCTTTGGTGCCTCGGTTTCGCTTGGCTATAACGGCATTTTGCCGCCCTTGCTTGCGGCTTGGGCTCCGAATTTCGTTCTGATGGGGTCATCGGCCTATATGCTTTTGAAATCGCCGGTTTAGTGTCTTAGTTATGCTGAATGAGCGTTTTGGGCTGATGGTGTTATCGGGCACTTAGTTCTCTTCCGTACCAAGTCAAAGTTACTTAATAACACAAATCACATCAGAGTAATTCACGCCTTCTGGGGTTTCGAGTGAAGTGCTCACAGTCACGCTTGAGTTTTTGCTTTTTCGAAGGCCTTTAACTTGCGATCTCGTAGTTGCAATGTTGCCAGTCGATCTGTCTTCAATTCGCAACTCGACGATTTTAGTATCGCCTCGTTCAGATAAAACTACGGTTGCTTCATACGCTCCAAGTTTTCCGGCTAACGTGCCCTTCGCGGCAACTACAGGAGTCAATCGTACGTGCTCATCATTTTCACCAATAAGATCACAAGCGACAGTTGAGGCGCTTGCAACGGGAGGAAGAAATGCTAAAGCGGCCAAGCAAACCAATAGATTTTTCATTTTAAGACTCCATTACCAGTTAGGACTACGTTAGTTTTCGAATATGGGTAATTGTAGCACATATTGGGAGTATAATTTGAATTTATTTAACTGAATAGCAAGCTTTAAGCCGGTGTTATGTCATTTGACAGGTAAATTTTACTCGAATTACAGATGAAGCTTGCTCGAATTACAGATAAATTTTGCCGAATTTAAAAAAAATAACTTAGATAAAGTTTCACCTGCTAAAAGACAAATCGTAAAAGAAACTTAATTAAATTTGAAACGAGGAAGTCAGATGAAATCAATTTTTGGGTTACTAGCGCTCATTATTTTTCCACAAGCGGTTCAGGCGACATCTTTTGGATGCGAAGTTCAAAGCAGCCTCAATAAGAAAATTTCTTACACGCTAATGATCGACAACAAAAACGAGACCGATTACGCGGTTCAGTCGACCAATAAAGCTAGCGGAACTAGCTACCGCTCATATTACTTCGATATTTCTGGCGAGCTCTCGAAGAAAAAAATCAATGTCGTGGTTGCAGCAAGTGGAATCGTTGGTCGCTGGACAGACGCTACCGAAGAAGAAAGCGAATGGAACGACGTAAGTTTTGCTCGCACAGGATATATAAAAGCAACAGCAGGAGTTGGATCTCGCAAAATGACAGGCATAGCTTCACTTCCGTTTATCGAAAACGGGGCGCAAGTGAAAGTGACTTGTGATGAAGCCGTTGAGCCATCGCCAGGTTGCGTTTTCTGTAATTAAAATGGCAAGTTGGGCCAGGAGGGTTGGTTTTGGTGAAATTCAGAGCTAATTTGGTATGTTACCATTTTGAAATACACAGTCGAAGCCTCTGAAGTCACCGGCTGTAGAATAAAAATCAATCCATCCGCCATTTTTCATAGAGTAGACGCCCGCCTCGTTTTTTAAAGAAGCATCAAAGTAAGTTATATATGGATCTGCTTCGCTAAGAAATATCCCGGCACCTAGGGGGTCAACACCAGCTCGAGGGCCATCAAAGACAACATTAGGATCGAACTTTTGTAACTCCTTGCCGTCCTGAATGATGTGACCTTCCAAGGAATAGTCGGACCTGCGTTCACCAGCTTCTGGATTAACTACAGTAAGCTTAAACCAGAAAGATGGATTAGATCCTGGCAACGTCTGACAAGTAAACGTGGCGCCCTTATTCGGGGCCGCTCCGAACGCGATAGATGACGAAAAGAAAATGCACATGAAGAGAAAACTGTAACTGAAATTTAATTTCATATGTTCCTCCGAAGGTATTAGTAGTAGCTGCTCTATTGTCATCGAACAACAGGGCTTGCTCTTTTAAAAGAATATAGCGTTCTTTTCACACGGAAGTTAACTAAGAAGTGATTTTTATTGGCTCAACCCAATGGACTCGGCTTTGCAAAGGGTAAGCCTATGCGGAGTTTTCAATTTTTTACCACTTTTATTTCAATTTGGCTTTCGTGTGCTGTCTACGCGGCAGACAGTTTGCCGATAAAAGGCCATTCGCCGGCCGACGTTTGTTCTGAGCAGCTAACACCTGTGATCGGAGTTGAGCCCTCAGAGTTGGAACTTGAGCAGATGGCCCAACAGGTTCAATCGATTGTTGATCAAGCTAGTGATAGTGAAATTGCCCAGGCCCAGCATCTTGCGAATGAACTTATTAATACTCCTAAGACTCGTTTGATTCCGAGCATTCCTAAAATTCCAAAATGGATTGTAAGACATGTGGCTTTGAATGCTATTTGGATAGGAGCCCTACTCGGCGCCTATGAAGCATCAGATTTCATTAATGAATTGCGGGCGAATGGGTTGCGGAATTTTTTTACTTATCACTATAGTAACTTTGTTCAGGGGCTAGCGTATATAGGTGCCGGCAATCAATATCTACGAAGCATCGTGTTTTCTGGACGACCTAAAGTGGACGCAAACGGCTCGCCTATTTTCAGTGTCGATGACACCACAAAAAAACGTATTATGTTTTTTACCGCAATAGCTTTCACTGGGATGAATGGTGCGTCTGAGCTAGGCGGGCGCCCAGATGTTGTCGACTTCGCCAGCGGTGAAATGGCGTTAGTGGTCTACTATTATTTTATGAAAGTTCTCGACAGACCCTCAAAGCTGGCGCCGATTCAGCAGTGAACAATGCCACGTGTTGACGAAGATAAATCCCCTAAACTATTGATAGAATAAGGTTTTTTAGACAAATCAACGACCTTTGTGCTATACTTCGCTAATGGCGATACTTGAAATCTTAAAATTCCCAGATCAACGATTAAGGCTTAAATGTAAGCCCGTTGAGAAGGTCACGGATGAGCTTCGTGAGTATGCCGCCAGCATGCTTGAAACTATGTACTCTTTTAGCGGTATTGGTTTAGCTGCAGCCCAAGTGAACCGCCAAGTCCGGCTCACTGTTATCGACACACGTCGTCCAGTTGAAGATGATGCTCGAGTTCGTGATGAGCTGGGCGGCGAGACTGAACTCGAAAAGGCCATCACTCAGCCACTTTATTTATTTAATCCGGTTATTACAAAACGCGAAGGTAAAACAACTTACAACGAAGGTTGCTTAAGTGTTCCTACGTATTTCGAAACCGTGGAGCGTTCTAACTACATTGAGCTCGAATATTTGGATCTTGATGGCAAAAAGCAGACCCTTAAAACTGACGGTCTTTTAGCGATTTGCATTCAGCACGAAATCGATCATCTCGATGGAAAGCTTTTTATTGATCGCTTAAGTCCGGTTAAATCGGCTCGCGTCAAAGCTAAGATTAAAAAGTATGGTTACCCTGATCTCGAAGACGAAAATGACGGAAATGATGAGTCAGCGTCTTCAAGCTCTAGACTCCAAGGCTAGAGTCGTCCTAATATCCCCGTGTGAGTACAATCAGAATTCTTTTTTTAGGCACGCCTGAATTTGCGCGGGCCCATTTACAAAGCTTGCTCGATGACGACCATTTTGAAGTGGTTGGAGTCGTGTCTCAGCCTGATCGGCCTGCTGGTCGTAAAATGCAATTGCAACCGAGTCCGGTGAAAGCTTTGGCTGTCGAAAAAAATATTCCTGTTATTACGCCTGAGAAAGTGAACACCCCTGAAGTCCTCGAGCAGATTCAGGCTTTCAAAGCTGAAGCCGCTGTTGTTGTGGCCTTCGGTCAAATTTTGCCACAAAAGTTTTTAGATTTTTACCCTCGCCGAGTGGTGAATGTGCATGGCAGTTTGCTACCTCAATGGCGAGGAGCCGCTCCTATTCAGCGCGCTGTTATGGCGGGTGATAAAGTTTCGGGTGTTTGCCTGCAAGTCATGGTGAAGAAGCTGGATGCTGGTGATGTGATCGGTCTCTACACTTTGCCTATCGGTGAAAATACAACGGCCATGGAGCTTCATGATCAAATGATTCCGCTGGGCCAAAAACTTTTGAATATTGATTTTATGGATTACTTGCGTGGACACGTAGCTGCTATAGCGCAAGATGAATCGAAAGTGACGTACGCTGAGAAGCTCGACAAAGCTGAGTCGTTAATTGATTGGTCATGGCCTGCTGAAAAAATTCATGCGCATATTCGCGGCATGACTATGGGACCGGGCACGTACTCAATTCGTAAGGGCAAGAAATTAAAAATTATTACTTCACGAATTTTAGATGCTTCATCAGTGAATGGTAAAGCCGGAGTGCTTTCTGTCTCTAGTAGCGGCGGTTTAGAAGTCACATGCGGCGTTGGTCGCTTAAGTCTTGAAGAAGTTCAGCCTGAATCAAAGCCCAAAATGAAATCAAAAGATTACTTGCTCGGTCATCCCGTCGAAGCTGGCGAACAACTAGGAGGATCACTTGAATCCAAATAACTTTCTTGTAGCGCCCAGCATCCTATCGGCTGACTTTGCTCGCCTGGGTGAAGAAATCAAAAGCGTCGAAAAAGCCGGAGCCGATTGGATTCATGTGGATGTCATGGACGGGCATTTTGTTCCGAACCTCACCATTGGTGCGCCCGTGGTGAAGTCTCTTCGTCCAACCACGAAGCTTCCTCTTGATGTGCATTTGATGATCGAGCATCCCGAGCGCTACATTGCCGACTTTGCAAAAGCCGGGGCCGATTATCTCACCGTGCATATTGAGGCGCTTGAAAAACCCGAAGAGGTTTTAAAGCAGATCCGTGATTTGGGTGTAAAGCCGGGTATTACTCTTCGTCCACGTACAGATGTGGCGAAAATTTTCCCTTATTTAAAATTTGTAGATTTGATTCTTATTATGACCGTCGAGCCAGGATTCGGTGGTCAGTCATTTATGCAAGATCAAGTAGCGAAAATCAGTGCCGTGCGAGCCGAGCTCAACCGCATTGGTCATAAAGCTCTTATTGAAGTGGATGGCGGAATTAATCCTGAAACAGCCAAGCAGTGCCGAGAAGCGGATGTGTTGGTGGCAGGGAATGCTATATTTAGCGTGACCGCTAATACGACAATTCAAGGCGATTACGCCGACAATATTTCAAAACTTAAAAAAGCGAAGCAGTCATGATCGAAATCACCGGACAGAACGTCAACATCGACAGTATTTTTCAAGTGGCTTTTAAAAAAGAAAAAGTCAGTCTCGCGACCTCAGCCAAAAAACTTCTGAGTGAGTCTCGCGATTTTATTGAAAAGAAAATTGCTGGTGGCGAAGCGATCTATGGCGTGAACACTGGTTTTGGTGCTTTCAGTAAAGTGCGTATCTCTGATGCTGATATTGTGCAGTTACAGAAAAATCTAATTCGCTCTCACTGTGTTGGTGTGGGCGAGCCTTTCACTCGTGAAGAGACTCGCGCTATTATGTATTTACGCGCTAATGCTTTGGCTCGTGGCCATAGCGGTATTCGCGTGCAGGTTGTAGAAACAATCATTGAATTCTTGAATGCGGACATCTTGCCGGTGATTCCATCTCAAGGGAGCGTAGGGGCCAGCGGTGATTTGGCTCCTCTATCACATTTAGCCTTGGCTTTAATTGGTGAGGGTGAAGTTTGGGGCGATGATGGGAAGCCTGTTGATGTGGCAGGAGTCTTAAAGAAAAAAGGAATTCAGCATCTTGAGCTTCAGGCCAAAGAAGGTTTGTCTTTGATCAACGGATGTCAGGTGATGACAGCTGTTGGAGCCTTAGCTGCTTATCGCGCTCGCAATCTTCTCTGGGTTCTTGATCTGGCAGGAAGCATGTCACTTGAAGCTCTTCGTGGTTCGCGTGGGCCTTTCGATGCTTTGATTTCAGCATCGCGCCCTCACTACGGTGAAGCACAAACCGCTCGTAATATTTTAAAACTTCTCGGCCCCACTTCAGGAATTGCTGAGAGTCATATCGATTGCGATCGTGTGCAGGATGCCTACTCGCTTCGTTGTATCCCGGCAGTTCACGGTGCGGTAAAGAACACTTTACGTCGTGCCATTGAAACCATCGAGATTGAAGCGAATTCCAGCACTGATAATCCGCTTGTTTTCACAAAAGAGAATAAAATTCTCTCATGCGGTAACTTTCATGGTGAGCCTGTTGCATTTGTTCTCGATTTCTTGGCGATTGCTATGTCAGCGGCCGGAAGTATTTCTGAGTGCCGTATTGAAAAGATGATTAACGCTTCGATGAGTGAGCTGCCTCCCTTCTTAGCGAAGAAGGGTGGTCTCAACTCTGGTTTGATGATTGTACAAGTGGCAGCTGCATCGCTTGTAAGTGAAAATAAAATTTTGTCTCACCCAGCTTCGGTCGATAGTATTCCGACGTCAGCGGATAAAGAAGATCATGTGAGCATGGGCACAATTGCTTCTCGTAAACTTCGCACGGTGATTGAGAACGTAGAAAAAATCGCGGCGATGGAACTTCTCACAGCGAAGCAAGCTTTAGGATTTCATCTTCCGCTCAAGCCAGCGGCTGCAGTTAAAGCGGCCTATGATTATTTAGACCCAGATATTCCGTTTGCTGAAGAGGACCGAGTGTTCGCTCGTGATATCGAAAAGATTCGCAGCAAAATTCAGCAAGGTGAAGTTGTGAAATGTATAAACAGCGCTGTAGGCGCATTAGAGATTTAACATGGCAAGATCAGTAAAAGCTCCGACCGGAACGAAACTCAATTGCAAAGGCTGGCTTCAAGAAGCGGCCTATCGCATGATTCAAAATAACCTTGATGCGAACGTAGCTGAAAATCCTGATGAGCTCGTGGTTTATGGCGGTCGTGGTAAGGCGGCTCGTGACTGGCCTTCGTTTGAAAAAATTCTCTCGACTTTGAAAACTCTCGAGAACAATGAAACTCTTCTTGTTCAATCCGGCAAGCCTATTGGTATTGTTAAGACTCATGAGAATGCTCCGCGAGTTTTAATTGCGAACTCAAATCTCGTTGGTAAGTGGGCGAACTGGGAGCACTTCAATGAGCTCGAGAAAAAAGGCCTCATGATGTACGGTCAGATGACGGCAGGATCATGGATTTACATTGGCACTCAAGGCATCATCCAAGGCACGTACGAAACTTTTGTAGAGCTCGGTCGTCGTCATTTTAAAAGTGATCTTGCTGGCAAAATTATTCTTACAGCCGGTTTAGGTGGTATGGGCGGTGCTCAGCCTCTCGCTGGCGTTTTCGCCGGAGCTACTGTTCTCGCTGTTGAAGTAGATCCGCATCGTATTCAGCGCCGTCTTGAAACAAAATACGTCGACGAAGTGGCGACAAACCTAGAAGATGCGGTCAAGAAAGCAAAAGACTACGCGTCTAAAAAACAAGCTCGCTCTATTGCTCTTGAAGGCAATATGGCCACTGTGATTCATCAAATGATCAAGATGGGTTTTACTCCCGATGTATTAACCGACCAAACGAGCGCGCACGATCCGCTGACAGGATATATTCCTGAGAATATGTCACTGGTGCAGGCGGCTCAGCTCCGCACAAATGATCCTACAGGATATGTGAAGAAGGCGCGGGCTTCGATTGCCAATCACGTGCGCGGAATGCTCGAGATGAAAAAGAAGGGCGCTATTACCTTTGATTACGGTAATAACATTCGTGCTGAGGCTCAAGGCGAAGGCGTTGAAAATGCATTTGATATTCCAGGATTTGTACCGGAATACATTCGTCCACTCTTCTGCCGTGGCAGCGGCCCATTTAGATGGGTGGCGCTCTCAGGGGACCCGAAAGATATTCAAGTCACAGACGATGCTTTAAGAAAATTATTTCCTGAAAAGAAAAGTTTGCTGAAGTGGCTGGATATGGCTGACGAGCGAATTGCATTTCAGGGTTTACCAGCGCGTATTTGCTGGCTTGAATATGGCGAGCGAGCCAAAGCCGGTTTGTTATTCAACCAGCTGGTCGCTGACGGAAAAGTAAGTGCTCCGATCGTGATCGGCCGTGATCATCTCGACTGTGGTTCAGTCGCTTCACCGAATCGTGAGACCGAAGCTATGAAAGATGGTACGGATGCCGTTGCGGACTGGCCCATTTTAAATGCGTTAGTAAATACCGCATGCGGTGCCACTTGGGTGAGCTTTCACCATGGCGGTGGAGTGGGCATGGGATATAGCTTACACGCCGGCCAGGTCATTGTAGCTGATGGAACGAAAGCAGCAGACGAACGTCTAAAGAATGTTCTAACAGCTGACCCAGGAATGGGACTTTTCAGACATATTGATGCAGGTTACGATGAAGCTAAAGTCATCGGACGAGAAAGAGGCCTGCAGTCTTTGTGGTTATAAAAAGTTTTGTTTCAATTTTGCTTTTGGGCATCGGATTCGGTTCTCTTCAAGTTTTGGCGCAAGAAGTGCCACAGCCTCCTTCTCTCCCAGTGCAATCGCCTACAGCTGAGTTGCCACGTTTTGAAGCGGGTATTGGCCTGGGCTTTTTTCAGCTTCCAGATTATCCGGGCGCCGAGCAATCCAGCGTTCGTATTTTACCTTTACCCTATATGATATACCGAGGCGATGTGATTCGTGCCGACCGCGATGGTGGAGTGCGCAGCCGTTTCTTCAGTGGCGAGCATATAGAGGTTGATCTCAGTGTGGGCGCGGCCTTCCCGGTAAATGGCTCTGACAATCGCGGAAGAGAAGGTATGCCTGAACTCGATTGGATGGGAGAGGTTGGTCCTCGTCTCGTTTATCAAATTATCAAATCGTCTCGTCATAATTTATTGTTTTATTTACCATTGCGCTATGCTTTTTCGACTGACTTTAGAGGTGTAGACGGGCGGGGCTTTGTGTTTGCTCCTGAATTTGTTTATCGAAAGCGTTCGATTTTTCACCGAAAAATGTCGACAGGATTATCGTTAAGTTTTAATTGGGCCTCTGAAGATCTGATGGATTATTTTTACGAAGTAGAGCCGCAGTACGCGAAAGCCGATCGTCCACAGTATGATGCAAGAAGCGGATATATGATGACCAATGTTTCATTATTTTCGGCTTATGTGCCCAATAATAAGTGGCTCGTGTTTGGCGCTGTATCTTTAAACTATTACCGTGATGCTAAGAACGACCGAAGTCCGCTTATGCTCGACAATGAAACGCAATCTTATATTTTCGGAGTTGTCTGGAAGTTTTATGAAAGTAAACAGCAAGCTGTGTTAGGATCGCTCTGATCATGCAAATTTTTACCGGCATTAAAAATCTCTACACATTTGCCCATGCAGCTCAAAAAAGTGGTCGCAAAGTTGTGGCTAAAGATCTCACGGTTATTAAAGACGGCGTGATTGTCGAGAAAAACGGTTTGATTCACTGGATCGGATCTCGCCGAGACTTTAGTAAAAATAAAAAATCTATTCTCGGCAGTAAAAAAGCAAAAAGTCTCAGAAAAGAAATTCAGCTCAATGCCGAAACAGTTTTCCCAGCCTTTGTTGAGTGTCACACTCATTTGATTTTCGCAGGCGATCGCCAGAATGAATTTGAAATGCGCAATGCCGGCGCTACCTACCAAGAAATTACAGCTCAGGGCGGAGGCATTGCCTCTACAGTTAAAGCGACCCGCGCCGCTTCTGAGAAAACTTTGCTGGCATTGACGCAAGCTCGAGTGGCTGAGCTGCTTCGTCAAGGTGTGACGACGATTGAGATCAAGAGCGGTTACGGTCTCAATGAAAAAGAAGAGATTCGTTTACTTAAAACTATTGGCAAACTCAAAGAGGCTCGTATCGTGGCTACATATTTAGGGCCACATTCAAGATCACCTGAGCAAGCTGACTTTGATAAGTATTTATCTGGAATTATCGAAAAGACTCTGCCGTTGCTGAAAAAGCAAAAGCTCTGCAGCCGCGTTGATATTTTTGTCGAAAAGGGCTTCTTCAGTGTTGATCAGGCCCGTGACTATATAAAGAAGGCGCAAGATCTTGGTTTTGATCTAACTGTTCATGCTGAGCAACTCAGCTCAAGCGGCGCCGCCTCTCTATTCGCACAAAACAAGGCTGTCAGCGCTGATCACTTGGTTCATGTGAACGACAATGACATTAAAAATCTTGCGGATAGTGAGACCACAGCGGTGCTTCTGCCAGCCAGTGATTTTTATCTGAAGATTGCGTATCCGCCGGCCCGCAAACTGATCGAAGCCGGAGCTCGAGTGGCGTTATCAACCGATTTTAATCCCGGCACGTCTCCGACTTTAGATATTTCTTTTATTGGAGTGCTCGCGCGTTTAGAAATGAAAATGTCTTTGCCCGAAGTCTTCGCGGCTTGGACAATCGGAGCCGCCCATGCTCTCAATCGTCAGAACGAAGTGGGCAGCTTAGAGCCCGGAAAGGCCTGCGATTTTGTCGTCAGCGATGAAGATATAAGCCGATTTTTCTACCAAATCGGTCACCATCCCGTACGTCAAACCCTTATAAACGGTAAGAAAATCAAGAAATCTTAAATAATCTGTTATTTTTTAGTTGCTTTTAGGTTTCAAGGTTTCCTAGGCTAAGTGTGTTTGGCAGAAGTCATGATTTTACAACATAGATTGAACTTCTGAACATGGGGGCCAAATGAGACAGCAAGCGACTTTTTTAATGCAGTCCAAGTTTTATTCGCCAGCTTTTAATGCGGCGATATTCGACGGGCCTATCAGAATTTACTTCGCTCAATATCAAGAGAGTATAGCTCTTAAGATTTATTTTGAGTTACAAGAGCAGTTGAAAGAACTTTATTTCGACGCCCGTGAAACTTATAAAAAGAACGGCACTCACATCTTTATAATGATGTACCCAACGTCAGAAACCTTCGCACTTTCTTTCGGTGATAAAAAATCAATGACTCAAAATATTATGGTGGATCGCGTTGATACAGATTATTTAGTGGGAGTTCGCGGCCCTATTGAAGAGGCCGAAATCGATCAAATTGCACAAAGTCTTGAAGTGATCATCAGAGAATTAAAAAGTCAGGTTCCGGTTATTCAGCCAGAAGCTGCTTTAGCAGAGCTTTAAACTTTTTTTGATCTTTAACCAGTGAAGCATAAAACGCGGCGGCCACCCGGCCTTCGCGATCAATAACCAAATGAAATGGCAAAGCTTCAATGTTCAGAAGCTGCTGAAGCATTCGAGTATTTTCGTAAACGGCGATGGTGTTAGGGGCAAGCTTAGACTGAAGTTCTTTGGCCTCAGCAATTAAGCCTTCGCTGTCCATATTCACAAGCACAGTTGAAAATCTTTGTCCTGCGAGTTCGTTCTGAATTTGTTCAATAAGCGGAAACTCAGCACGGCAAGGTTCGCACCATGAGGCCCAGAAGTTGATGTAAATCACTTGGCCTTTTAAATCAGACAAAGTTTTCTCAGGGCGCGACTCAAGGACGATATTGTACGCCTTTGGTCGGGCCGAAACTGGGCCAGCAGCTGGGACTTCATGACGAGCTTGGTGCTGGTATAGATTCTCTTGATGATCCGAGTAATAATAAAAGAGGCCGAAAACGACAAACAATAGAAAAATGGCCGCCGCCTTCATAATAAGAAAGGTCTGATTCTTTGAAGTCATTGAAACTTGATAGTATCCGAAACGCCAAAGGTCAAATTGCAGTTGAATATATTCTGCTGGTGTCTCTTTCAGCGTCTTTGGCTGTGCTTGTGGTTTCACTTCTAGCTTCGCGTAATCCCGAAAGCCCGGGCCTCATCGTCGGCAAGTGGCGCCAAATCATCGAGACCATCGCCACTGATAAAATTGAGCAATAGTCGAATAATTCTAGTGCAATTCAACTAATTTTTATGTTTCTAAAAAAGTTGACGATTTTTCATTTCTTTGGCGATGGCGCTTTGCACTTGCTCGCGAATCTCGCCAGCGATCTCATGCACGAGTTTGCTATCGCGAGCCGACGCTGGCTTGTAAGGAAGATAAATAGGCTTAAGAAATATAATCTTCCATTTAACAGGTAACGGAATCACATTCAGCGGCAAAGGAAGAATCGAACCGCGCAAAAACTTAGTCAGACGAATCTGCTTTAAATTAATATGAGTTTCTTCAGCTCCCAAAATAATTGTCGGCACAATCGGAGCCCCAGTTTGCAACGCCATACGTACAAATCCACGGCGAAACTCTTGAAGTTCATAAGCTTTTGAAGTCGGCTTGAAATTCCCTTGTTCACCTTCAGGAAAAATAACAACCAAGTTGTTTTTCTTTAGCTGAGTGATGCCATTCGACAGCGTTGCCTCTAAAAAACCAAACTTGTGTGCGGGAATTGCCGTGGCATCAGTTAAAAACCAGAATTTATGGGTTAAAACCCGTGAGGTTCTCTGCGTACGTTCGTGAATTTCATAGGCCAGCATCATAGCGTCAAAGCCCGCGTACCCAGAATGATTAGGAGTAATCAAGGCCGGGCCGCGTTTAGGAATGTTTTCTATGCCCTCAACTTGCAAGCGAAAATATTTCCGCATAATCTCCATAAGAAAGCGCGGAGCGGCTCGATATAAAAGATCTTCGCTTTTTTTGGCATCGAAATCGAAAAAACTTTCAAGGAACTTATTCATATGGCTCAGTATATATTGGCTATCGATCAAGGCACAACCGGTACAACAGTCGCGTTAATGGATCGTGTAGGAGTCGTAGTTGCCCAGTCTGGTCATGACTACGAGCAAATTTATCCACAGCCAGGATGGGTCGAGCACAATCCAGAAACCATTTGGCAAACAGTTCTTGATGGAATCCAAGATGTCTTAGGTCGCAGCGGAATCAATCCTTCAAACGTGGCGGCTATCGGAATCACAAACCAGCGCGAGACTTCAATCATATGGGATCGCAAAACCAGTGCGCCTATTTACAATGCCATCGTTTGGCAATGCCGCCGTACAACTCCAGTTTGCGAAAAATTAAAAAAGAATGCCGCGACAAGAAAAAACGTAGCCAAAAAAACCGGCTTAGTTATTGACCCTTACTTCTCAGCTACAAAATTCCAATGGATTCTCGACGAAGTTAAGGGCGCCCGCCAGCGCGCGGTAAAAGGTGAGCTAGCCGCAGGCACAATCGATACCTTTCTTCTTTGGCGCCTCACTGGGGGAGCCGTCCACGCCACAGATGTTTCAAACGCATCCCGCACAATGCTCATGAACATTGATAAAGGTAGGTGGGATAAAGACCTCTTAAAACTTTTCAAGGTCCCAGCAGAAATATTACCGAAAATCTCTCCATCAAGCGGCGAATTTGGCCGAACAATAGGTGTTCCGGGTTTGCCAGATGGAATTCCAATTACTGGCATTGCAGGTGATCAGCAGGCGGCACTTTTCGGCCAAGCTTGCTTCAAAGTTGGGGATGCGAAATGCACATTCGGCACCGGCAGCTTCTTGCTGATGAACACCGGTAACAAACGCATTCATTCAAAAAGCGGAATCCTAACTACAGTTGCATGGCAGCTTAAAGGTGAGAAAAAATTAACGTACGCTCTCGAAGGTGGAGCTTTCATTTGCGGCGCCGCTGTTCAATGGCTGCGCGACGGGCTCGGCTTTATTAAAACCAGCAGTGAAGTTGAAAAATTAGCCCGGGAAGTGAGCGATAGCGGTGGCGTCGAATTCGTGCCAGCCCTAGCTGGTTTGGGCGCTCCATACTGGAATCCAAATGCCCGCGGTTTAATTTGCGGAATTACTCGTGGCACAACAAGAGCCCATGTGGCTCGTGCCACACTCGAGGCGATGGCCTTACAAAATATGGATATTCTAACAGCTATGCAAAAAGACCTTGGCAAAAAGTTATCCAACATCCGCGTCGATGGCGGGGCCACAGAAAACAATCTATTAATGCAGCTTCAGGCAGATTACTTAGGTCAATCCATCGAGCGACCCAAAATGATCGAAACAACAATGGCCGGCGCCGCTTTTTTAGCCGGTCTTGGCTCAGGTTTCTGGAAGGATATAAAAGAAATCCAATCCATCTGGAAAACCGATCGGGTCTTCAAGGCTGAACTTTCAAAAAAAGACCGCGACACTCGCCTCAAAAAATGGCAATCCGCCGTCGCCCGCACCAATTTGTAGTAGCTGCTACTAGAATCAGTCCGACCGGTCCGGATTCTTTTTTATCCGGGGCGTCCGCTCAAGTGCAATTTATCCATGGCTCATACCTGGCGCCGAGTCTGCAATGCATATGCGTGACGTGCGAAAAAATAAAGCAAAGACAGCGAGCGCACCATCAAATTACCACTCCGATCGATGTCGAGGAATTCCTCGACATCGATCGGAGTAGGTTTTGAAGAGGTCATGTAGCGGATTTAATGTGCTTGAGTGTAATCAGGGGTTTAAATGCTAAAAAAGTCTGAGGAGATGATGGGACAAGGGCAGCCAGATAGGTCTAAATTACCTAAGGAGTTCATTCATCCCAAAATGACAGTTATGGAGATGATCGATGATGAACAAATTAAGAGTGGCGCCTTTAATATTTGGCTTCAGTATTATAAGAAAAGCCACATCAGCTCGCAAATGAAGCCATTTATTAATGCGAAAAGCGAGCTTTCGAAAATAAAACCACCAGATTATCTTTCTTATAAAGAACATCTTAAAATTACACCCTCATGGATAAGGTCAGTTCGTGAATCTTTATTTCTGAGCGCAGTCTCATTATCGCAAAAGATGGATTTAAAACGAACGGGCTTTCAGTGTATTGAAAAAAGTGAGGCGGTCGGCACGATTTCGTTGAATAGTCTAAGAAAAGCAGCAGAAGCTATGGATTGTGAGCTTGTTTATGCCATCATACCAAAAGACAAGGTCACTCCAGCAGAGAAGATATGGGAAGTGCTTTATCCGCTCGCTTGTCGAACTAAGTTTGTGCCGAATGTGAATCGATCACAGCGCATGTATGGTATCGCCTCTGCTGCACGGATGTTGATGGAAGATCAGGGGCTTCGCCAGCAACAGGGTTGGTCGACTCGGGGAGAAGTTTCTGAGGGTGGTGTATTTCGCGAGATCACTCAACTAGAAGCTAAAAAAATTCGTCGGCTTGATTCGGATGATCTCGGACGCTGAGCGCCGTTGTTCTTACAGCTGAGTGTGATCAGGGTCTCAGATCAGCCTACGGTGGCACTCAGGTCAAGTCGAAGGTCTAGCCCTTTTTATTGACCATTTTCTCTTCAAAAACAGTCCCATTTTAAGGGGGGTTGTGATTAAATTTTTAATCCGGGGAAGGGGAAATTTTTGAATAAAATATTCGGGGCTTGCGCTCCTGTCTTTATTTTATTTACAGGGCTCATCGCATTTTCAGCGCCGTCACAAATCGATGATGCCGTTGCCGTTTATGCGAAAGGTGATGTGGCTAAGGCCATTCGTCGTCTTAAAGATACAGCTGATGCTAAATTGACTCCGGCAGAACAGGCTCAGAAGTATTTTGCTCTAGGGGCTTGGGGCCTTGAAAAAGGCAACAGTGTTGAGGCTCGTAATTTTCTTCTTAAATCAATTGAATTAAAAGTTGCGCAGAAAGCTCATGCTCATTTCTTAATCGCCACAAGCTACAAACGAGACAAAGATTTCGTCTCGGCGGTTTTGCATTATACGCGTTCTTTTGAAGAGAATCCTCCGCTGAATATCTTCTTTCAAGCTCGTATGGATTACGCTGATATGGCGATTGAGATGAAGCAATATAAAAAGGCTCTCGACAATCTAACTTATGTTGAGCGGCGCCAACGCGGTGATTATCGTTATCCCGAAATTATTTGGAAGCTGATCGGTGTTGAGCTGAAAATGAATCGCCGCGTGCAAGCGTGTCGGTGGGCTCGTAAAATGTATTCTTCATTTCCGGGTCATTATCTCGCGAAAGACTGGGGTATCGATTTACATTTAAATAAATATGAAGGTGCGGCTATTGGCTGTGTGACAACGGCGAAAGAAATGCGGACGCGCAACAAACGTCTTTTCATGTCAGGCAATGAAGATAAGGCAAAGAGTGAAATTGATGAGCTGATTTCTCGATATAAGCCTGAAAACCAATATGAAATAGATATTATGCGTGCGGAGTTCTTGCAGCTTCAGGGTTATTCAGACGAAGCTCTTAAGCTTCTTGTTAAATATTATGACAATCAAAAATCGAACTTCAATTATTTGAGCTTAGTGGCGCGAGTCGCTTCTCGTGCCAATGAATATCAGATGGCTGTGGGAGCGTATGTTCGCTCCCACCAAATTTCGCCCAAATCAAAAGCGGGACGTCAGGCTTTATTCTCGGCCGCCTTCATGAGTTATCAATTTCAAGACTATGATGGGGCCACTCGTCGCTTTCAAGAATTTATCAAGCGTTATGGTAAATCAGGGTTGGCGCGCGATGCTCAATGGCACTTGGCCTGGGTGAAGTATTTAAAAGGTGATTACTTTGGTGCTGAAAAAGGAATGATCCCGCTTGCCGTTTCTTATAAAGGCCGTGGACGTCGCCGCCGCGCTATCCGTGATGATCGCGTTCGTTATTGGCTGGCAATGACTGAGCTCAAGAGAGAGAAGTGGGGCGAAGCTCGTGATCTTTTTTCTCAGCTTTCTAAATCGAGCCAAGAATCTTACTACGCTTTATTAGCCCAGTATCGTCTTTCGCAGATTCCGGATATTCCGCTTCGCCGTGATATCTCATCGACTGTTAAGGCTCCGAGCGAAGCTCTCGCAAATTTGACAACGCTTCCGCTGCCAGCGGCGTCGCCTTTGCCGCCTGTTGTGCCTTCATCTGCGGCGGCAGATTCTGCGAGTGAAGATGAAGAGGCAGAAGAAACTGAAGAAACAATGGCGACAACCAGTGGTGAAGAAGCCTCTGAAGACGGTAGTGATGGGTCTGGTGAAGAGACAGCGGATTCTGAAGAGTCAGGTGGTCTGGATACGAAGAGTATGCCGGTGTTTAAGCAAGCAAAGCTCAATGAGAGATTTGAGCGAGCCAATGCACTGATTCAGTTAGGTTTCTTTGATTGGGCCCGATGGGAGCTTTATGAAATCGAAAGAAGAACTTCGAGTAAAGCACATCTAAAGCCTTTGATGGAGGCTTACGATAAGATTGGCTCTTACAATCGTTCATCTTATATCTCTGAAATTTATTTTGGTGCAGAACGGTCGCAAAATAAACCTAAAGAGAGTCGTCTCTATTGGGAGACAAGTTACCCAAAAGCTTTCTTTAGCTCAGTTGATAAATATACGAAGAGGTTCGGTGTTGAGTTTGAGCTTGTGCTCGCAATAATGAGAGCCGAAAGTCATTACAATAAAGACGTTTCGTCTCCGGTGGGAGCACGTGGACTTATGCAAATCATGCCTTACACAGGCGAAAAAGTAGCTCAATTACTTGGTGAAGCGGATTACAAAGATGAAATGCTTTTTGATGCTGACACAAATGTGCGCTGGGGTACGAGCTATCTTTCTCGCTTGAATAAGAAGTTCCAGAACCAGCTTCCTCTTGTTGCAGCGAGCTACAATGCTGGTCCTCATCGTGTAAACAGTTGGCTCAGCTCATTTGGGAATCGAGACATGGACGAATTTATCGAACATGTTCCTTTTGTAGAGACTCGTAACTACATGAAGAAGGTTTCTAAGAACTACGCAGTTTACAAAAGCCTCTACAGTGATTCTAAGAACTCATTAGCATTTCTCACTCGCCCAATTCCATTTAAAATTGAAGGTCGTCCTGCGACTAGAGAAAATTGGGAACCTCTTGAATAGTCTTGACAAAAATAAGTGCGGACGATGAGTATGAGCACAGTTTTTGAGAGTTATCAAAACTGTGGGGGAGTCCATGAGATATTCAATGAAAATAAGTTTACTGCTTTTGAGCTTGGTTGTGTTTACTGCTGGATGTACAAAAAAATCATCTGGTGATTACAACCTCAACATTAGTGAAACAATTCGCACAAACCTAAGCGCTGAGCCACCATCACTTGATTGGCATAAATCATCTGATACCACTTCTTCAGAAGTGACGGGCAACGTGATGGATGGCCTCACTCAGTACAATTTGAAAGACCCGAATCTTTCTCTGCTTCCGGCTCTTGCTGAGAAATGGACTTCTTCTAAAGATCAAAAAACTTGGACATTCGTTCTTCGTAAAGATGTTAAGTGGACAGATGGCGTTCCTTTTACAGCACAAAACATGATCGATGCATGGGAGCGTCTGCTCAACAAAGACACGGGCGCGCTTTACGCTTATTTTTTATTCAATGTTAAGAATGCGAAAAAATACAATGCCGGTGAAATTAAAGATTTCGCACAGGTGGGAGTAAAAGCTAACGCCGCTGGTGACCTAGTTGTAGAACTTGAAAAACCACAGAGTTATTTTCCGATGCTACTGACTCACCACAGTACTTTCCCGATACGTAAAGATGTGATTGAAAAAGGTGGCGAGAATTGGACGCGTCCTGAGCACATCCAAACTCTTGGGGCCTACAAGCTCAATATTTGGGACAATGATAAAGCGTTAGTTCTTGAGCGTAATGAGAATTATTATGGCGATAAAGCAAAAACTAAATTCGTTCTTATGCGTATCGTGAAGGAAACGAGCACGGCTTTAAAAATGTTTGAAAAAGGCCAAATCGATTCAATGAATGAGGTGCCATCACTTGAGATCGCACGCTTGAAAGAAAAGCCTCAATTTCGTTTATCTCCTTCTCTTGGAATTTATTATTTCGGTTTCAACGTTAAGAAAAAACCTTTCGATAACGTAGATGTGCGCAAAGCTATTAATATGGCTATTGACCGTGAGGAGATCGTAAAACTTCTCAATGGTGGACAAAAAGGCATCAATGGTTGGTTGCCAGTGGGAATGTTCGGTTTCAACGGCGATGTCGGCATTAAGTTCAATCGCGAAGCCGCAGCTAAACTTCTTGATAAGGCGGGATACGCAGATCGTACAAAATTCCCTAAAATTACGATTGGTTTTAACACGAACGAAAATCACCAACGTGTAACTGAGAATATTCAAGCTCAGCTGAAACGTAATTTAGGTATTGATGTCGAGCTTCAGAATTGGGAGTGGAAATCATACAACGGTGTCCTTCAAGCTGATGCTCCACAAATGTACAGAATGGCTTGGATCGCAGACTTCCCAGATCCAGATAACTTCTTTGGTTTGATTACTTCTGACTCAGAAAATAACCACACAAATTGGTCGAACCCTAAGTTTGATGAACTCGTTAAAAAAGGCGTGAGTGTGGGCAACCCTGTAGAGCGTAAAAAAATCTACGATGAGGCCCAGAAGATTCTTACAGAAACAGATGTTCCAGTGGTTCCGATTTACTCATATGTGAATCACCAGATGGTTTCGGATCGCATCGAGAACTTCCCATCGAATGCGATGCAGAAATTTGAATATAAGGACGTGGTGATCAAATAAACTTCAGGCCTACTTATTGCAATTTACCACCTGAGGGGTGTCAAAATGACCACAAAAGTAGCTCTACAAACTACAACTCAGATTACGACGCGGCTGCTAAAATACATGGAGCCCGTCGGACTTTTACTCTTTCTTACAACAGTTATTTGGAGCTTCATGGGTTATGAAGTTCCAACACCAATGCTCGCTGCCAATGGCGTATTGATCTTAGGTTTTTTTGTAATTCATACCTTCTCTCAAGGCCTTACTTTTTATGTGCTTCGCCGTTTAGTTCAAACTGTGTTTGTGCTTTGGGTGATTGCTTCTCTTACTTTTTTACTGCTTCGTATTTTGCCTGGGGGTCCTTTTGACTCCGAAAAGGCGCTTCCACCAGCTGTTAAAGCCAATATCGAGCGTATTTATAAACTCAATGACCCACTCCCAACTCAGTATATGACTTATATGACTGGTCTGGTGAAGGGCGATATGGGTGTGAGCTATAAATACATCGGCCGTAGTGTTAGCGAGATTGTGGCGGAGAGTTTTCCAGCCTCTTTTCAGCTCGGTATTTTTAGCCTTCTTTTGGCATTTGCCATTGGTATCCCTGCTGGTGTGTTTGCGGCCTCAAAACACAATACTTGGTATGACAGCGTCACTATGATGTTTGCCATCAGCAGTGTGAGTTTGCCGAGCTTTCTCGTAGCTGCGATTCTTATTGTGGTCTTCAGCTTCCAGCTGGATTGGCTTCCTGTCGCTCTTTGGGATGGCCCTACATATTACATCCTGCCTGTAGTGGTATTGGGTTTGCGCCCAGCTGCTATTATTGCACGCCTCACTCGTGCCACAGTTTTAGACGTAATTCGCTCAGATTATATCCGTACGGCTCGTGCTAAAGGTTTAGCTGAGCGCACCGTTCTTTATAAGCACGTTCTTAAGAACTCTTTGATTCCTGTTCTCACTTTTGCAGGCCCATTAGCTGCGGGCATCTTATCTGGTTCATTTGTTATTGAGCATATTTTTAATATTCCAGGTATAGGCAAACATTTTATCGAAAGCGTTTCAAATCGTGACTATCCTCTAGTCATTGCCCTCACACTTTTATTCTCGGCTTTGCTTGTCATTGCAAACTTAGTTGTTGATCTTCTTTACACCTATTTTGATCCAAGGATAAAATTGTCATGAGTACTCAAGCAAAAAAGGTGTCTTTTATTCAAGGTGTAGTTTTCGAGAAAAAACCTGCCGCCCCAGTTTCTTCAAAGAGTCTTTGGAGCGATGCTTGGCGCCGTCTAAAAAAGAACAAGATGGCCGTCTTCTCTTTTTATTTCGTCATCGCTGTTTGTTTAATTTCAGTTTTTGCTGAAATGATCGCCACTCATCCATTCGACGAACAAAATATGGATCGTATTCTAGAGAGCTCAAGCACTGATCATTGGTTAGGGACTGATGACTTGGGTCGCGATCTTTATTCGCGCTTGGTTTTCGGTGCTCGTATGTCGATGTCTGTAGGAATTTTCACGGCCATCATTTCATTGGTGCTCGGAACTATTTATGGCTCGATCGCGGGCTGGTTCGGTGGGCGTATCGATAGCGTGCTTATGCGTCTTGTGGATATTTTAGATTCTATTCCAACAGTTGTGCTTTTGATTTTAGTCAAAATTCTTTTCGACTCGATGAACTTCTTTGAAGATCCTGAGCGCCGGGCTTTGTTTGGTATCTTAATGGCGCTTTCGGTATTTGGTTGGATCATGCTTGCTCGCGTTGTGCGTGGCCAGGTGATGCAAGTGAAGCAGTCGTTGTATGTTGAGGCCGCGCAGTCAATTGGTGCTAATGGTTTCTATATTTTGGCTCGTCATATCTTGCCCAATATTTTAGGCCCAATCATTGTGGTTCTGACGTTTCAGATTCCGTCGAACATTATGTTTGAAAGCTTCTTGAGCTTTATCGGGTTAGGTTTACAACCGCCGTTCTCAAGCTGGGGAGTACTCGCTAACACAGGGTGGAAGACTATTAGTACATATCCGCACCTTATTATTGCGCCTAGTATCGCTCTATTCCTTACAATGCTCGCATTTAACCTTCTCGGTGATGGTTTACGAGATGCATTTGATCCGAAAATGAAATAAGACTTTGCCATCGTTCTAGATGGTAGGGAGCTGAACACATTTGCGCAAATTTATACTCATACTTCTATTTTTAACTCCGCATCTTTCAAATGCAGAAGTTGTCGAATTTAATTACCAGAGTGTCATTCAGTTAAATGAAGCTTGGAATATTGTGGACTCCGCCGAAGATGTCCCGGTGGCGGTCATTGATCAAGACTTTCAAATTGATCACCCAGGTCTTAAAAATTCTTTCGATCTTAAGCTGGCTCATGATTTTTCTGAAAGCAATTGGACGCAAATTGTTTACCCGAATACTTATCATGGTCTGCTTGTCGCAAGCGCCGTTGCGACTCAACATAAGAAGTCTTGGATTATTCCGTACAATTTAGGTGGGACTCATATGAATACCGCTGGTGTGACGACGGCTGTCTACACAGCGATTCATGCCGGAGCCCGAGTGATCAATCTCAGTCTCGGCGAAGCCCGGATGGATCCGGCTAAAATTCCGGCTTACAAAGTGATGGCTGAGTATGCTCTTAAAAAAGATGTACTGATTTTAATTGCCGCCGGTAATTACGGCACCAATTTAGAAAAAGATCCGTCTTATCCAGCACTCCTCGCGAGCGACTATTCGAATATTATTACGGTGGGTGCCTCCGATCACAATGATCAACCTTGGCAGCACAGCTGTTACAGTAAGAAGTATATTTCTCTTTTTGCGCCAGGTGAAAATATCCGTGTGCTATCACCAACTGGCGACCGCCTCACCAGCGGCACTTCAGAAGCGACGCCCATTGCCTCTGGAATCGCCGCTCTTATTCGCCAATTACGTCCTGATTTAACGGCTTCGCAGGTGAAGTCGATTCTTATGAAGACGGTCGATAAAAGCCCGGCTTTCGCTGCCAAATCTGTAAGCGGTGGGCGTTTGAATGCTTACAAGGCCGTGCGCCTCGCCCAATCCCAAAAGCTACGTTTAGTTATAAGATAAGCTGATGACTCAGCTGATGGCCAAAAGTAGCCTCGACAAAAATCGAGGTCAGGTCTTCTAGACTGGTGAGGCGGCATGACTTTTGTGATCATTAAAGAATGAAAAATATCAAATTTACAGTTCTATTCGTCCTTACAATGGCCTTCGCTAATTTTGCTCTGGCGGCTGAAGAGTTTGGCCCTAACGAAATGACTGCGTCCCAGTACGCAAAATGGGTCGCAGAAATTAAAGCTCCAGAAGATGTATTGAAAGCTCTACCGATGAGCGAAAAAGATGAAAATCTAGTCAGTGAAGATTTGAGAAATAATCCAATGAAGTCTTTTATGCCTCCGATCGTATCAATGAACCAGCCAACAAAGTTCACTATCAAGATGGGCAAAGATCAAATTCAGATCAGTTTTCGTCAGCTCGATAAAGGGAATCTCTATATCAATGATGTGGGCCTAAAACTTGATTCTAAGAAAACCTATTTCAATTATAAGGCTGAGATTGAAGAGATCTTAAGAAAGACAACGAAGAGTGCATTTTTTAAAATAGAATTTATATCTTCAGCCTATGCCCAGAAACCGGTGCTCAGAGAGGTCGTTGCAATTTCGGCGGCGCTGGCGAGCAGTAATGAATATCTGTTTCGCGATCAAGGAAGTTTTGGCCTACAAAAAGACATTAAAGACGTTTCGGCTACGGCCGACCAAACCGGTTTAGCCGAAGTCTTTATTCGGGGATTTTATAATGAGAGCCTCAAATCGAAACGCATCAATAAATCTAAATATTTAAAAGCTTTAGATTTCACCTGCAAAGATGGCAAATTACAGAAGGTCTACGAGAAAGAATTTATTTCTGGTGGCAAGCCATCATCTAGAATCTGGTCGTCGTTCGAGAGAATTGATCAAAAATTCTTTAAGTATTCTGATCATGCAGGCTGCGAGTTAAAAGTTGCGACTAATGGAGCTATGCCGAAAACTATTGGTCCTACATGCTATGATGGTGAGCCAGGTAACTTTTTTGACCAACCGCCATACAGCAGATTTACGCCAGCAGCGTCAGACTGTTGTGCTCAAAAGGGATGCGTAGAAAAAGTGAAAGCTGAAACAAAAAAAATTGTAGACAACTTTGTTTCAGGGCATCTGCAGCCACGCGATGTACGTAGAAAATCATCGCGATAATTCGGGTAGCTTTAGTACGCATCAAAGCGCGCGATAGCATTTCAAGAATCGGTCGGCCATGATTTGGTCGTTACCGGTAAAACCAATACTCAAACGTAATAAGCCTGGCGAGAGTCCCATAGACTCTTGCTCGTTCACCGGGATTTCACTCGAAGTTGAAACCGCCGGGCAGCTGATCAATGTTCGTGAGAACCCTAAAGACACCGCGTAGAGCCCAAACTTTTCATCTTGTAAGGTCTTAGCTAAGCGAGCGGCGCGCTCGACAGTTTTGCAGTCGAGAACAACCATGCCACCGAATCCGAATTCGGCGTTCATCATTTCTGAGAATACCTTGTGGTCGGGATGATCTTTCAAGCCCGGATAAGACATCGGAATTTTTTCTTCGACAATGCGGTTAACGAAATAAGCCGCGGCTTTTGAGTGGGCCGCCATTCGCACTGGTAAGTGATCCATACGCAAGTAAAGTTCGTGAGCCACCCGTGGGTCCATGGCGGGTCCGGTGAGCATAATCATACCGAAATTAATATCGATGAGCTGGTTGATAAATTCACGACTGGCGACAACGGCTCCGGCCATCATATCACTCGCACCTGAAATATATTTTGTGCAAGAGTAAACCACGATATCAGCGCCGAATTGGGCCGGGCGAACGATGAGTGGAGTGAAGGTATTATCAACGACGAGTTTTAAACCACGTTTCACGCAGATTTTTTTAAGTGAAGGCAGATCGGCAATACGTAACATGGGGTTACTCATAGTTTCGGCGTAGATCATCTTTGTATTCTGAGTAACGGCCGCTTCAACGGCCTTCAAGTCGTTGGTATCCACAAACGTAACTGTGATTCCACTTTGCGGGAGGATATTTTTCATCAGCGCATAAGTGCCGCCGTAAATAGTTTTTGAGGCGATAATGTGCCCACCTTGAGGCATCGCTTGTCTGATCGTGCAGTTGATAGCGGCCATTCCGCTGGCCACGCCAACCGCGGCTTCCATACCTTCGAGAGCGGCGAGCTTTTGGCTGAACATATCCACGGTCGGATTTGAGTGACGACTGTAAAGGTAGCAACCGGCGAGTTCACCCGTGAAAGTGCGCTCCATATCGAGAGGATCTAGAAAAGTTGAAGTGGCGGCCATATCGATGACAGGAACAACTCCGCCTTGCTCGCCGAAGTGTTGTACATCTCGAATCGATTGCTTTGGATCAAACATGTTGCCCCGTATGAGCGCCTCTAAAGGCGCGATTAATATTAGACGTTGAATCTAAAGAGCATAATGTCGCCATCACGGACAACGTACTCTTTACCTTCTGATTTGAATTTGCCGGCTTCTTTTACGGCGGCTTCAGAGTGATATTTGAAAAGATCGTCGCAGTGATAAGTTTCAGCGCGAATAAAGCCACGTTCGAAATCACTGTGAATCACGCCGGCCGCTCCCGGAGCTTTCGTTCCGCGATCAATTGTCCAGGCGCGAACTTCTTTTTCACCTGCAGTGAAGTACGTAATAAGGTTCAAGAGAGAGTAGGCTTCACGAATCAGGCGATTGAGTCCCGGCTCTTTCACGCCTAAAGATTGCAGAAATTCTGCACGCTCTTCAATTGGGAGCTGGGCGATTTCCGCTTCTATGCTTGAGCAAATGCTGATGACGTTATTGCCTTCAGTTTTAGCTAGCTCTTTTACTTTTTTAACATAATCGCTGTCTTCAGCTCGGCTGTAGTCATCTTCGTTGACGTTACAGACATAAAGAACAGGTTTGAAAGTCAGAAGATGTAAAAGTTTAGAGAATGGCAATTCAGCTTCAGTGATTTCAACTGTGCTAGCGGCTTTACCTTGATCAAGAGCCTCAGCCACTTTTTTAAGAAGTGCGAACTCAGTTTTCATATCAACATCTGTAGTTGTACGAACAGCTTTTTCAAGTTTTTTGATTTTCTTATCAACGCTGTCCATATCTGAAAGAATAAGTTCAGTTTGAATCACTTGAATATCACGAATCGGATCAACGCTACCAGAAACGTGAACAACGTTTGGATCTGTAAAGCAGCGAACCACGTGAATGATGGCATTTGTTTCGCGAATGTTTTGTAAGAACTGGTTACCGAGTCCTTCACCTTTATGAGCACCGGCGACAAGACCCGCAATATCAACGAATTCCATAACTGTTGGAATTGTCTTTTGCGGCTTTACGAACTCAGTGATTTTATCAAGACGATCATCGGGAACTGTTACAACGCCCACATTCGGATCAATTGTACAGAACGGGTAGTTGGCGGCTTCGGCTTTCGCAGAAGTTAAAGCATTGAAAAGCGTACTTTTGCCAACATTTGGGAGACCTACGATACCAACTTGTAAAGCCATTATAAAATCCTTTGCTCGGGGACGCCTAGAGGCGATTAGCTCTCGACATTAAACTTGTTCTGGGCTTTTTGAAAGCCATCTTCGATAAAACTTAAAACGGCTTCTGCCGCGCGGCCAACAAAATCACTGAGAAGCGACATATTTTCATTAGAAAACTTCTGCAAAACGTAATCGGCGACTTCCATTTGAGGAACAGTCGGGCGACCAACACCTATTTTGAGCCGGGCGTAGTCGCTGCCCACCTTAGCATGAATATCACGAATACCATTATGGCCACCGTGACCACGATTGCGCTGAAATCTCATCTTATTGAAAGGAATATCCACTTCATCGTGCAATACAAGAATATCGTCCAGTGAGCATTTATAAAAAGCCATAAGGCCTTGAACCGAAGTGCCCGAAAGGTTCATAAAGGTTTGGGGTTTGACGAAGAGTACTTCTTCGTCGCCAATTCGGGCTTTGTAAGTGATAGCTTGGCACTCTTCTTTTTTGTTACTGAGGTTCAGCTCTTGGATGAGAGCATCAATCACAATAAAGCCAATATTGTGGCGGGTGAGTGCGTACTTTAAACCAGGATTCCCTAAACCGACGATGAGCTTCATTGAATCAATTCACCTATTAAAAAAACCGACTAAAAAAAACGGCGCTTGTGAGCGCCGTTTTTGTAATCATCAGATTGAGTATCGTTAGACGATTACTTCTTCTTCTCAGCAGCAGGAGCAGCAGCTTTTGCACCGGCAGCAGCGGCAGGAGCAGCAGCGCCAGCAGCAGGGGCAGCGGCACCAGCAGCAGGAGCAGCAGCGTCAGCGGCCGCAGCAACTGGAGTTGCCGCTTCTTCTTCAGCAGCCACGATCGTGCAGATAGTTTCTGTTGGAAGAGTGATGATTTTTACATCAGTCGCTACAACATCAGAAGCATGGAGTGAATCGCCGAGGCCGAGGTTAGTAATATCAACCGCAAAGAACTCAGGGATGGCTGTAGGTAAACATTCAACTTCGATTGTACGACGAGTGATATTGAGTAGACCGCCCTCTTTAATACCAATCGATTTACCTTCGAAACGAAGTTCAACCTCAACGCGAACTGATTTCGTCATATCGAGAGCGTAGAAATCAACGTGTGTTGGACGACGTGTGACTGGGTGAATATCGACAACCTTTTTAAGAACTTTAAGTGAGTTCAAACCTTTGTCTTCAGAATTCAAAACGAAGATCGTATTTTCGAATTTCTTTTTATTGTATTTAGTGAGTTCGATTTCACTCACGTAAATGTTCATGTTCTCAACTTTTGGTCCGTAGATCACAGCTGGAATTTGTTGTTCACGGCGATGAGCACGTGAATGGTGTTTGCCGGCTTGTCTTGAAACCGCTTTAAGTTGGATAGAATCTGTAGACATGAAGTTCTCCTTAATCGAACAATGCGCTCACTGAATCATAAGTGTTAATACGTTTAATCGCCTCAGCAACTACAGGTGCTACCGAAATAACTTCAAACTTTCCACTTGCTTGTGCAGCAGCACTGAGCGGTATAGAGTCTGACACCCAAACTTTTTCTACGCCACTTTCTTTGAGGCGCGAAATTGCAGGGCCCGATAAAACCGGATGGGTCGCAACGGCGAACACACGTTTTGCATCATTTTTTAGCAGGCTGTCAACAGCCTGAGTCAATGTCCCTGCAGTATCGATCATATCATCTAAAATAATGGCAGTTTTACCTGCTACATCACCCACAAGGCGAACAGATTCGACCTGATTTGGGCCGGCACGGCGTTTATCGATAATGGCAATTGAGCATCCCAGGCGTTTTGCAAAGGCCCGGCAGCGCTCTACGCCCCCGGCATCTGGGCTGACGGCCACAAATTCCTCGCCAAAACCCATTTTTTCGCGCCATTCGCGGGCAAAGGTAGGGATAGCAAATAAGTGATCTACGGGGCCATCAAAGAAGCCTTGAATCTGAGAAGAGTGTAAATCAACGGCGATAATACGGTCAGCGCCGGCTGTTTTCATTAAATCAGCTACTGTTTTTGCTGAAATCGGAGCGCGAGGAGCCACTTTGCGATCTTGACGGGCGTATCCATAATAGGGAAGCACGGCTGAGATCTCATTGGCTGAAGCTCTACGAAGAGCATCGAGAATCATGAAAAGCTCCATATAACTTTCGTTAACTGGAGGGCAGGCTGGTTGAATGACAAAGACATTGCAGCCGCGAACACTCTCATGAATTTCGATTTGGGCTTCTCCGTCAGCGAAGCGGCTGAATTTGGCGTGACCCAGTTCAACACCAGCGTGAAAAGCTACTTTTTTAGCAAATTCGGGGTTTGCGTTGCCTGCAAAAATTTTGAGCTCAGCCATTCTTTACCCCTCGCTGTTCAATTGTGAATTGATAGACGAAGAGATACTGAAAATCGCAGAAACTGTCTAGGTATTCTCGAGGATTGGCAGAAGTTTTCGGATCGCCTGAGCGCGGTGAGACATTTTGTTTTTCTCGGTGACGCCGAGTTCGGCAAAGGTCTGAGTCTGGCCGTCAGGGATGAAAACAGGGTCGTAACCGAAGCCGTCTTTGCCTTTGACGATTCTTGAGATTTCGCCTTTCACTTCGCCGGTCACAACGAACTCTTCGCCAGTTGGTTTATAACCCACAATGACGCATTTAAATTGAGCTTGGCGTTTATCCGCCGAACGAAGACCGATCATTTTAAGCAGTTTTGCTACATTTTCAGGATCGCTGGCTTTGGGGCCGGCGTAACGCGCCGAATGCACTCCCGGCATATTATTAATACCCGGAACTTCTAAACCAGAGTCATCAGCAAGAATCCAGCAGCCCGGCTTCATGGCTTTAAGGGACTTCGCTTTAATGCGAGCATTGTCTTCGAAGGTGGCCCCAGTTTCTGGTGGGGCGGTGTAAGTATTGAGTTCAACTACAGAGTGGAGAGTCACATCCGGAGCTTTTAATAAAGTTTCGAACTCAATCATTTTGCCACGGTTCTTAGTGGCGATCCAAATTTCTTTCATAATTGAACGAGTTTCTTCTGTTCAGCAAAAAGCTGACGGCACCCGAGTTGTGCCAGCTCCACCATTTCATTGAGCTTTTGCATCGAGAAGCTGCCATTTTCTGCTGTGCCTTGAATTTCGATAAATTCATTTTTCTCATTCATAACGAAGTTCATATCTGTCTCGATGGATGAGTCTTCATTGTAATCTAAATCGAGCAGCGGCCCATTCGCAGATAAACCGACGCTGATCGCGGCAATCTGATGCTTGATCGGTAGTTTTGAAATTTGCCCTTGGTCTTTTAAGTATTGAAGTGCGAGGGCCAGAGCCACAAATCCCCCAGTGATTGCAGCCGTGCGAGTTCCGCCATCGGCTTGAACTACATCGCAGTCGACGAGAATTTGTCTCTCACCTAGAGCTTTTAAATCGATCGCGGCGCGAAGACTACGGCCGATGAGGCGCGAAATTTCTTGCGTGCGGCCGCCATTTGCAGCTTTGTCTCGTTGAATACGGGAGTGTGTTGAGCGGGGGAGCATTCCGTATTCAGCTGTGACCCAACCTGAGCCTTGGCCAGAAAGCCACTTCGGAATTCCAGGCTCTACAGAAGCGGTGCAGATCAAGCGGGTGTGGCCCATTTCGATCATCACGCTGCCTTCAGCATGGCGAATAATATCAGGTTGAATACGAACACTTCGGATTTCGTTAGGTTTGCGGCCGTCATTTCTCATGAGGGCTAATTTAGGCTTTGACGAGCCGCTTTGTCTACGAGTTCTTTAAATTGAATCACGCCGTTATAGAGAGCAGAAGCCAATTTCTTTTGATACTCGGGGTTCAGCAGCTTTTCAGCTTCGCTAGCGTTAGAAATAAACCCCAGTTCAACAAGGCACGATGGCATATTAAGATTTGAAATGACATAAAAAGGAGCCTGGCGAATTGTAGTTTTGTGTTTTTTATAGTTTTGCTCTTCTGGCCATGACTGTTCGATAAATTCACTGAGTAAACCACTTTTTTGAATGCGCGTATTGCGGTTCAAATCTTCAATGATGGCTTTCATATCACTTTCTGCAGACATTGATTTGTCAGGGCCACTGGTTTTTTTACCTTGGTTTTCTCGGCTAGCTAAATAAAGTGATTCTTCATCTGGTGGGAGTTGGTTTTGAAAGTAAATCTCTTTACCTTTTACCGATTTATCCTCTGACCAGTTCACATGAATACTGATGAGCAAATCGGCTTTGCTTTTATTGGCAATTTCTGTGCGCTGTTCGAGAGACAAAAAAGCCTCTTTATGACGGGTGAGAGTGACAGCGAAGCGGTTATCTTTTTTGATAATTTCAGCTAATTTTTGTGAAACGGCGAGCACGATTTCGCTTTCTTTACTACCGTTATGAACGGCGCCCGTATCAACCCCACCGTGACCCGGATCAATAACAACATGAAAAGCGAAAGCCGTTTGCAGAAAGAGCGACAACAATGAAATGAGCATTTATTTATTTTAAGATGAGAGGAGTTTTTAAAACAGACCAGTTCATTCTCCGGACTATCGAATTGATGGTCCGGAAAAATGAACAGTCTATCTAAAAAGACGACCTGGAGGGTAAGGGGGGGGTACCAGATCGCCAAGGGGAATCACCTACCAGAGCAAGAGAAATGCCAACGTCTAGTCCAGCCTATATTTGAGTTGAATGGGATTTTAGTCTGGAACTTTTGTTTGAGCCGGTTCAAAAATGGGTTGAATCGGTAAATATTTCAGACAATTGGTCTGGGTCACAGTCGAGAAAACTAAACTAATTACCGATAGGAAATTAAGTTTTTCATGGGGGAAATCATGGGTTTCAAAGCCTTTATTTTATCGGCGGTTGTTTTTGCGGTTGTAGGAACATATCAAGTTTCTTGGGCACAAGATCTTGATGATGTTGAAGCAGAAATGGATACAGTTATTTCTGAATCTGATGCGGCGAAGTCGGCCGAAGAATACACCCGAAAAAGAAAAGTCGAAGAAAAACAAAAACTTGAACAGGCTGAAGAAGAAGCTATTGAAACGGCTGAAAAAGCTCAGAAAGTGAAAGATACTTCAATTCTAAAAGTGGCTGATCTTGAAAAGCAAACGGCGGCCTTTATTTCTGAACGTAAGCTCTTTGACAACCGCACGAAAAAACTCAATGAGCAAATCGCCAAGTACGAAGCTATGGTCAAAGCCGCTGAAGAAAAACTGACAAAAGCTAAAGAAGAAAGACGTCTGGCTGTTGAGCAGCACACCCAATCGAAAAACTTACTCGCTCAGAAAAAAATGGAACTCAAAAAGTTAGAAGAAGAACGTAAGTCGGTGATGGCTGAAAACCGCCAAGCAAAACGTAACGTGGCTTCTATCGCGAAGAATATGCCGGGGAAAATGATCAATATGGCAAAAGATTGCATTGTTCACAGAGAGATGTCGAAAGAGTCAGCTACGGCTGGAAAAGTAAAAAAAGGCCAACGCATCAGCCTAGCTAAAGTCACGCAAGACGGCTGGTTCTATGCGAAGGGCACTTCATTAAAAGGTTTTATCCACAAAAATTGTGAGTAAATGAACTTAAGACAACTGCACCTTTGGTGCCTTTATGACGAAAGTAAAAATCGAGTCATTGAGGGGCTTCTCTTCGATGAGGCCCGAGCTGTTATTTCTTCTTTAGAAACTGAAGCGGTCGAACATTGGTGGGCTTGGCGTGATGACTGGGCTGACTGGAAGCGTGTCGGCGAAGTTGAAGGTCTCACCGAGATTATCTATCGGGCCTCTTCAACAAAGTATCCTGAGCCACCAACATTAAGCCAAGTGGACAGTCGTCTCATCGCTCCACAAGGAATGCATATAGTCGATGAGGCCACACCACTAGAAGATCTTTCGATTCCGAAGGTGAATGCCGAAGTTAATGAGCCCTCGAATGTGACATTTACTCTCCGCTCGACGAAACGGTTTAAAAAACGTTATTTAATTACAATTGAACTCGATCAGAAAATTTTTAAAAGTTACACCCGTGATATTTCAGTGGGTGGTGTAAATTTAGAAGAACCTTTGCCGGCCTGGGTGAAAGGGCACTTCAAAGTTAGAATCGGTAAGCCCAATACGAAGATGCAAATTGAGCTGAAATGCTGTCTTGTTGAAATCGACAATGAAGAGCGCCGACGCATTCAGATTTTACCTCTACAAAAAGCCGAAGACGAAAAGGCTCTCGAAGCCTGGCTCGCGGCTTAGCCGTTGGGTCTATTTAAAGCGCCCACAATCGTCACTTTATCTGCTGATCAGACAGTCAAAACCTCTCAGATCTTATAAACTTACCCTGTAGTTGGAATGCTTTTCGCTGAGCTATTAAAGATGCGATATTGGCTTTTCTTATTGCTATTTTCATTCTCTTTTCAAACTATTCACGCAGATGAAATTGATCTCTTTGCGGCCAGTGAGCCGCCACCAATTCTTCGTCATAACATTGTCTTAAACGGAAACTTAGCCGGGATGAACGATGGCTATCAAAATTTTACCGTGTTTTTATCCATTTATTCATCAGACGGTCGACGCCAGAGTACTTGCACCGGAATCATTATTGCTCAGGATATGATTTTAACGGCGGGTCATTGCTTAAAATACGAAGGGCTCAAAATTAAGATTCAGTTTGGCAATGGCGGCGCGCAGGGTTTCACTCATTCTATTTGGAGTGGGGCATATATTTCGCTGAACCCTCATCCGCTCAACAGCTCTTCAGTGAATTGGGTTAACGGTTTTTTAACTTTCGACGAAGATGGCAAGAAAAAGCATTTCGTTGAGATTTTAGCTCGTAAAAAACTGTTTAATTATGCCGAGCAAGCGAATTTTCCTAAAAATTTGATTCAGGATTTCGCGGTTATCAGGTTTGCGGGAGTGCCGTTTGGCTATGCTCCCATTGAATATGCAAAAGTGAAAAAATTGAAGTATCGCCAGAAAGTTTACCATGTCGGTTTCGGTACAAACAGTCGCAAAGCAGTGGAGTTGACCACGGCTTTACGTTGGTCAAATGCTGAGTTGACCGGCTTCTTCAAAGATAAAGATGAGCCTGTGATTGGTCTTGAAACGTTCTCTCAATCAGACCAACAATCTTGCTTTGGCGACTCTGGTGGGCCATTGGTGATTCGAGAAGGGTCCATATTTAAACTCATTGGTGTGAATGCGTTCGCTTACAACAACTGCGCGAATTCTAATTGGTATATGAGTGTGGCGCCGTTTAGCACCCTCATTAATAAAGCGATTCTTAAACTTCGAGCTCTCGTTCAAACTTAGTGACAAAACTGCGCCGCTGTCTGCTTTGTAGACAGCGGAGGCCGCTGAAAGCCTCTTAAATCTTTTAAAGACAACTCTAAAGCGGCATAGATATCGCTAAGTTATAACGAAAATAATGGAGAACTCTATGCGTTCATTAGCCCGTTTTTCGTGGATCGCAATATCGGCCTTTACTCTTCAAGCGCAAGCGGCATTACCTATCCGTCACGCGGCTCTTGATAAGACTCAAGAGGCGTTTATTCGTTACACTGATGCTTATAAAACTCCACAATTCTTTGATGATAACGAAATCGCTTTACGCGCACGTTTGAAACTTCTCGATCAGGTTCCTGCTGGCGGAACCGTTAAAATCTTAACTTTCCTTTTCGATAATGGTGTAGCGACTCGTACTTTGGCGGTTCACATGTGTTTGGCCGCTAAGCGTGGTGTGAATGTTCAGTTCTTGCCTGATAGTAAGTCAGGTGATCGCCCTGGTATTATGGATGTTTTTGATGCTGATTTTAACAACCAAGTGAACGAAGAGTTCTACCAAGTTCTTGTGAACTGCGGAGTTAAAGTTCGTATTCATAATCATATTCCTGATTTTGATGTTGTTGCGGGTAAAGCTGTTCCTGTTGCTAATGATGGGTCTTATGTGAAGGGCGGACTCGGCACACCATTTAGATGGTTAGGCGCTAAAATTCGTCAGGGTCTTGGAGTTATTAAAGGTGACGTGGGTACAGGTTTAGCTCTTAAAAATAACCTCAGCATTTTCTTTAGTATATTTACAGAAGAGATCGCTAAATCAAAAGAAGAAGACCAAGCCTTACTGACAGAGCTTAAAGACGGTCTTAAATCTTTGGTTTTCGAATCAGCTAAGACTTATGTTTTAAATCGTAGTGAAGCTGATAACACTAAAGCTATTGCTGAAGTGGCAGAAAAAGTACAAGAGAGTATTAAGACTTCTAAAATCGTTAAGAAGCTTAAGCCTGAAACTTTACGTAACTTCTTATATCGCATGCTCAATCGCGTACAGACTCATGAGGTGCTCGGAAAGTTCTATCAACAGTCTCGTTATTTCAATCGCCTCAATCACAGAAAGTTATTCTGGGTTGAGTCGCAAGGTCGTAGCTGTATGATTCTTGGTGGTCGTAACTTAGGTGACCATTACTTAACTTGGGATCGTCATCACGATGAGTTTATGGATGGTGACGTTCTCATCTGTAATCAACACTTGAAACAAGGCGATAGGGCAGTGACTGAGCAAGGTCGCGGTTCATTTGACCAGCTTTGGTTTAATAAAGATTTAGAAGATCCATATAATGTGAAGCCTTCAGTGACTATTGTTAAGCCAAATCTGAAGTTTAAATATCAATATTTAATGTTCCCTGATTACACAACTAAAGAGTGGGGCAACCCTATGTGGGTGATTATGCCTTACGATGCAGCTTCAGATCGCTGGTCTGTTATGGATTACGTAACAGCTAAAATGCGCCCAGTAATTGGTTTTAAAAACTCAGAGCGTATGGTTCCAACTCCAGTGGTTTGGAATAATGAGACTCCATTTATGGGTCGCTCAATTACGGGCTCAATGAATTGGCGTGTGAAACTTTCAACTTGGAATCGTGCTAAAGATGAGGTTCGTGCTGAGCTTTATAAAGCGATCGATAGCGAGCAAGAACGCGTTTACATCGAGACAGCTTACAGTGAGTTTAGCAATACTTTCCGTGACCATATTGAAGCGACATTAAAGCGTAAAGTGCCAGTTCACATTGTAACGAACAGTATTTACGTGAGTGATGCTGGTTCAAAAGCTATTCGTTTAATTATGGCCCGTTGGACTCGCCAAATGCTTGAAACATATCCGAGCCTTTTCAAGATTCAGTTTGCAACAATTGGTTTTGGTCACATGATTCACTTTAAGGGTGCGAGCTTTGCTTGTCAGAAATCTGGTCATCGTTTGTTCCGCTTGAATTTAGTGGGTAGTCATAACTTCCACGGTCGTTCGGGTTATTCTGATAAAGAACATGCCATTATTTGGGAGCAGTTACCAAAAGCTTCTTGCGCTGCTAAAGCCGGTTTGAAAGTAGCCACTAGCGAAGAAGTAGATCTTAAAGATATGCGCGATTCGTTCTATCAGTTTAAAACTGCTAAGAGCCCGAAAAATCCACCTTTGAAAGCGTTTAAAACTTTTGAAGAAGAGATCAGCGATGCCGTTAATTCAGGGAAGTTATCTGATGATCGTAAGAAAACATCAGTTGTTCTTCTCAATGCACTTTATCAGCATGAGAAAGATCCGAAGACTGGTAAAGCGCGCGTGAAAAAAGTAGCTGGCCGTGCTGTTCTTAAAATTCACGATGAATTTATGGGCTTCTTAGAGAAACTTTCAGAGTCAGGTCTTTCTGATATTATCGGCGCGCTTCTTTAAGAAAAACGCCAATAGCCAGAAACAAAAAACCAGGTGATAAACCTGGTTTTTTGTTTCTGATGGCGATTTGATTTATTTCCAGTACGGCTTGCTGTAACCCGGCCACAAGAAAGGGACATCCATTGGGTATGGTACTGTGATCAAATCCCACTCTGATAAGTCGGGGCGGCCACCCTCGCGCCAAGCTTCCATCCAAATTCCGGCGAGCATCGTTGAGCTGAGTGAGAGTTGCTCGATAACGAAATCGTGATAGCCTTTTAGAACTTTCGGATCGTTGTAAGGGCGGCGCTTCGCTTTTACTTTGCCTTCATCGCCGCCGAAAGTGATCTTCTCGCCTTCTTCAAGAAGTGCAAACTTACGGTCGATATCGCGTAGCTTTTGCATTTTTGAAAGGCTGTCAGCGGTTAAGTTGAGCATGAGCTGAACGGCCCAGAAAGCAGTGCCTTTCGGTGGAGCGAACTTTTTCCAGTTCTTTTCGCGTTTTGTTTTTGCCTTGGTCGTGACTTCTCCAATCAAGTTTTCAGGTAAGAAGTGAACCATAAAGTCTTCGAAATAAGAGTGAAGACCACCCTGACCCGTTGCCCAGCCGTCGTAGTCAGCAGAGGCGTGGTGCGGTTGAGTGATATCGCCAACGAAGTGACCCATGACTCCGCCAAAAACTAGAGCGGCATAGATGTCTTCAAGTCGTGAAGTGTTTTTTGTGCATTTGTAGTAAGGGTACACTGGTGAGTTGTCGGCTATTTTTAGAGGTGAAATGAATGGCTTTCTGTCTTTTTTGTCGAGCTTTGGTTTACCAGCTGCACATTTAAAAGCTTCAACCATAGAGTTGTAAAGATCTTGGACGCGCCAAGGGTTTGTGCCCGAGACAAAGTAAACATTGATGGTCTTTTTATTTTCGCTGGTGGCGGCCCCCGGCAGAGTGTTCGGTTTGCCATCGTACATTTGGCGAAGTTTGTCGATATCGCGCTCAAGGTTACGAACCTTGCTTAGGTACTCTTCACTGTAAGCGAGTGTCGGCTGGCCTTTTTTATCAAGCATCGGACCCACTAAGATTTCAGCGTCGAAGTAGTGATTGGGACGGTTGAATTTCACTACATTGGTGCGGCGAGAGTCCTTCCAAGAAATGTCGGGCATGTTTGCCAAGTGTCCCATTTGATGAGGGCGTGCGCGGAAAGCAAGGCCGATAGCCGCCTTCTCTTCTGGGGTTAGGTAGTCATCTGAGATAACTGCAGCGGTGTAACCCACCGAATGGTGGCCCTTCTCACCCCAGGCGAAAGCCAATTGTGATGTAAAAATTAGGGTGAAAAAAAGAAAAATAGTGCGATTCATGGCGTATCCTTTAGTGAATATGTTAAAGCATCGCTCATGGGATTTAATCCGCAAGATCATTTTTTTAAAAAAGCTAAAAAAGAGGGTTTTTTAGCGCGTTCGGCTTACAAGCTGGACGAAATTCAGAAGAAGTACAAAGTCATTAAACCTGGCAATAGTGTGCTCGATCTTGGTTGTGCTCCTGGTGCATGGCTTCAAGTGGCGCTTCAAATCGTGGGCCCTAAAGGTTTTGTTGAAGGTATTGATTTAAAGCCGGTGGTTTTAACGGCTCCCAACGGAAACTTTTTCGTTAAAGATGTGTTTCGCTTAGAAGATTCTGATCTTAAAGGTTTTCCTTATGATGTTGTGATGAGTGATATGGCGCCAAATACCAGCGGCAATAAATTTAGTGATCAGGCTAAATCAGAAGAGCTCTGCTTAAAAGTTTTAGAACTCAGCGATCGCCTGCTCAGACCAGGTGGCAATATGGTGATGAAGTTCTTTATGGGTGGTGGCTCAAAAGCTCTCGAGCTTGAAGTGAAAAAACGTTTTGTTGAATTCAATCAGCTTCGCCCCGAAGCGACGCGTACAGAGAGTAAAGAGATTTTTATTATCGGTCGTAAAAAGAAACAGATGGCCGCCTACAAACCGCCAGTGAAAGCTCAGCCCCAAGAAAATGCTGAAGCCTCTACAGAATCTGAGAAGGAATAAATTGGTTTAGATCAAGGTCACTAAGCTCGGCAATAGGCGAAGCGCCTACCAAACTTCTTCGGCCGCTCGTAGAGTGAGAACCTTCTTGCGAATATCATCCCGAATTTTACGAAATTTTTTAATCAATAAATCATCAGAAACATCAAAGTCAGCTGGGTCAGAAATGCCCCAACTTTGTTTTTTCACTTTACTGGGCAGTGGAGCTGCATTTTCGAAAACCTCAGCGGCTTCTTCATCAGTGCCTAAATTCACAATTAAATTAAACTCATGTAGTTTAAAGCCTGTTATGGATTTTGGTTTTTGCTGAGAAATATCGATTCCGATTTCGGCCATAACGGCGACAGCCATAGGATGAATGCGAATGGCCGGGTCAGAGCCAGCACTGCTCACATCGGCTTGGTGACCTAAAAAATGGCGAGCCATTCCTTCGGCGATCTGAGATCGGGCTGAATTTTGAATGCACAAAAATAGAATCCGCTGGTGACTGCTCACGTGAAAAACACCATAGATTTACATTCTCTCAAGTTTCTTTGCCTTTTGCCAATAAACTTCAAGTTCACCTGTCGATAATGAGCCAAAATCTTTCTTTTCGGCTTCAACCAGTTGTCGCATTTTGAGAAATCGTGTTTCAAATTTAGAATTTCCCTCTCGAAGAGCCTGTTCGGCATCGAGATTCAAATGGCGGGCTAATTGAGCTACAGTGAAGAGAACGTCTCCCAGCTCTTTGTTCTGTTCATGAAGGGATTTGCTTTCAATGGCCTCTTTTAATTCAGCAATCTCTTCATCGAGTTTAGCGAGCACCTCTGAGGGTTGACTCCAGTCGAAGTTAAAGCGAACCGTTTTGCCGCCAATTTTTTGCGATCTTTGTAGGGCCGGGAGGGCCTTGGGCAAATTTGAAAATGGGTTATGGGCTTCGTTAGTGCTAGAGTCAGTACTTTCGCTCTTGGACTTTTTCTGTGCTTTTTCTTCAGCCTTAATTTCGTCCCATTTTTTGATCACTTCATCAGGAGTTTTGGCCGCTCCGTCGGCGGTGCCCCGAGCGAAAACATGAGGGTGGCGACGCACCATTTTGCTGCCAATTGATTCGATGACATCGTTAATGTCGAATTCGCCATTTTGGCGCGAAATCTCAGAGTGCAGCACGACCTGGAGCAGGACATCTCCTAGTTCGTCACGCATATCTGAGATCGAGCCAGATTCGATAGCTTCGACCAATTCATAGGTCTCTTCTATTGCGTATCGCGTTAATGTTTTGTGGGTTTGCTCTTTATCCCATGGACAGCCCTCAGGGCCTCGCAAAGCTTGTACTATCTCGACGAAAGACTTAAAATCTCGTAAGTTATTTGGTGGTGTAGGCACGTTGATTTTGCTCCCAAAGTTTTGCTTTATCGAAGGTCTGGAATCGTATCATTTGCCGTCCAGCTTGTTCGGAAAATCCAAGCCAAATCCGATAATTAATGTGAGGATTAGCAATAATGTCGCTACTAGGCAAGAACGGCTCTAAAAAGTCGTTTGAACAAAACGAAATTCACGCACGGCTCAACTACAGTGATCCGTCTTTGCGCTTTTTAAACTGGGTGAACAGCCTCGGTTTTGAAAAAACAAAGTTGGGTCAGTTGATCTATAAGCTCGACAGTCGTTTTCGTATTCGCCGAGTGGCTTTGCTTTTCTTCTTCTCGCTTTTTCTTTGCCTATTCTTATTCAACGAATTCACCAGTGATGAAGATTACTTCCAGGGCCAATTAGCCGTAACGGACATTAAGTCACCGGTAGATATGCAAATTATCGATGAAGTGGCGACAGAAGCGAAGCGCATTGAGGCAGAAAAGGGCCTGCCGCTTGTTTTTGACTATGACGTTGAAATGTATGGGCCTATTTATGCCCGCATTAATAATGCTTTTCGCGAAATGCGCTTGCTTGTAGCCTCTACGCCCTGGCCTAAAAATGAAATCTTACGTCAGCAGCTGATTAAAGACTTCGTTAAACATCAGGCTTTTTTCTCAGAGGTTTTAGGCGTTGAAGTTCCATATCATACATTTGAATGGTTGGTGCAGAATCGTTTTGATTTTAGAATTCAGCGAATGCTGAACGATGCGGTTGAAATGTGGTCGCAGCAGAAAATTGTAGATTTGCCAGATAACGTTGTCCGTGACCAAGATACTCAATTGATCATTCGTGAAATTGTGAAAAAAGGGCAGCGCCCAGAGATCTCTTTGAAAATGTCGGAAGTGCGTAATCTTCGTGACCCAGAGGCTTTTGATCTCACTGAAGTTCGGGGTTATGCACGTCTTGATAATAAAGATCGTAAAGAAATTCAGAAATTAGCTCAGCTTTTCTTAGTACCGAATCTCTCGCTAAATAAACAAGATATGTCAGAGCGTCGTAAGAAAGCTCGTGAAGCTGTGCTGCCAGTGCAAATCTTTGTTAAGCGCAACCAAGTGATTGTAGCGGCAGGTAACCCAATTCAGACCAACCACCTAACTATTTTATCTGAACTTGAAGCGCGTAAAAATTTAAAGAGCACAAATTTGATGGCAGTTATTGCGGCCTCACTTTTCGTTTGCTTTGTTATTGTTTCATTCAGTTTCTTGCGCCGTTACTCACGCAATCAAGTGAAGGTTGAGCCTAAAGATTTAATTCTGATGGGCGTAATTACGTTTTTGTGTGTAGCTATTGCCAAGCTCAGCCTCTTTGTTTTTGATCTTGTTATGGATAAGTACTCCACGATGATACCGCAGGGTGCGCTTATTTATGCGGTGCCATTCGCACTTGCGCCGATGCTGGTCGGTATGCTTCTGGCTTCTGCCGAAATTGTTTGGATCTTTACGCTCTTTTCGTCGCTTGTAATGGCGTCACTTTTCGATATGAACGTGACCTTTTTGCTCGTGAGTTTGATCGGTGGTATCGCCGGTGCGCGCGGAATTTATGCTTCAAAAAATAGAAATGAAGTTTACATGGCGGGCATTAAAACTGGTGGGACTGCTGCGTTTGCAGCCCTTCTTGTTCACTCGCTTGTTTCATTAGGTGATGCCGATCTCTTCACCCAGCTCATCTGGAGCGTTGGCGCAGCCTTTGTGGGCGGAATGCTTTCAGCTTTATTGGCGCTGACATTTGTGCCGCTTTTTGAAAGCGTTTTCAATTATACCACGGACATTAAGCTTCTTGAGCTCAGCAACTTGAATCATCCTCTTATGCAGCAATTGATGATGAAGGCTCCGGGTACATACCACCACTGTATGGCGGTGGGAAACATGTGCGAAGCGGCGGCTCGCGATTGCGGAGCCAACCCGCTTCTCGCAAAAGTTATGGCCTACTATCATGACATCGGTAAAATGGAACACGCGCACTATTTTATCGAAAATCAAAGACCGGGACATAATCCTCACGATCAGATTTCTCCGCACATGAGTAAAACAATTCTTGTGGCTCATGTGAAAGATGGGGCCGAAATGGCCATCGATCATAAATTGGGTCGTCCGATTGTTGATGGTATTCTTCAGCATCACGGTACAACTTTAATTTCTTATTTCTACAACAAAGCTCTCGAAGATCAGGATGCGGATGTGACGGGCGCAGTTGAAGAAATTAACTTCAGATATCCAGGTCCGAAGCCGCAGTTTAAAGAAGCGGCCATTGTTATGCTCGGTGATAGTATCGAAGCCACAGCGCGCTCACTTGAGGAGCCCACTTCAGGTCGCTTAAATTCGATTGTTGAAAATATCATCGAGAGCAAATTCATGGATGGTCAGCTGGATGAGTGTAATTTAACGATTCAAGATCTCGCAATCATCAAAGAGACATTTAAGCGCATGCTTCAAGCCATTTACCATCAACGCATGGATTATCCGCATATGAAAGATGGCCGAGCTGTTGCTGTGCCTATTGCTACAAAAAAGAATCCTAAAAAAGGTAGTCACTACAGTGCGTGATGTTTGTTGGCAGCATAAAATTCAAACTTTATACCATCAGTCCTTCATTGATTTTAAGTTCCATTTTGAAGAGTTATTAAAAAAATGATTGATGAAAAAAGATGCGGGCTGAGTTTTCCAACTCAAAATAAACTCATTGAAATTTTCAAAAAATTCTCTCAAATTCAAAAAGTCATTCTGTATATAGAGCGCGTTGGTGTCGAATTTTATGCAAGTTAATATTATTAATCGCTGTAAGGGTACAAAGACGCCCAGGAAATTTTTAGTTAAGTGGGTGAGCGCTGTTTCGCGCGCGCTTGTGAAACATAAGATTTTGTCGGCATCTCAGAAGAAATTGTTGCGATTGAAGCCTGAGCTCGTGATCGTTTTTGTTTCAAGTGCGCAGATGAAAAAAATCAATAAACAGTTTCGCGGTAAAGAATACGCCACAGATGTACTCAGCTTTACTGGTGAGGGGTTGAGTGACGAGAAAGCGCCGTCGCTTGGAGAACTCGTACTTTGTGCGCCGGTGATCAAGCGTCAAGCCCGTGAGCATGGCCTCGCGTTCGAAGAAGAGCTGGGCTACATGGTTTTGCATGGGATGCTTCATCTTCTTGGGTTTGATCACGAACTTTCAAAGGCCGAAGCGGCTCGCATGTTTAAGATTCAGGACGAGATTTTTGAAAAGTTAAGTTAGATCACGCAGGCGCGGCCCGTGTTTTTCTCAGTCTGTACAAGAACTGATTCCAATGCCTTAAATGTTTCTCACGAGCTATAGGGCCCGTATCGCGCTCGCGTCTATTGCCTTCAAAGTAAATCCGTAGACCTAGCTCCTCAAGTTTTGTTAATAGAACGCGCGTATAGGCCAATCCATCCCAGAATCGGCCGAAACGAGTGCCGCGATGGGCATGGGTCAATTTGCGTGGTAGTAAACCACAAAAAGTGCGTAGAAAATTCTTAAAACGAATCGCATCTTTAAAGCGCACTTTGATATGGAGGTGGTTTCCCATGTTCACAAAATCAACGATCTCAATAAGATAGAGTCGTGCTCGTTCGCGCAATAGACTATCAACCACCTTTTTATGACGGTAGAAACTAAACTCACCTTTAGCTTTTGAAGAGGCCAAAACCAAATGGGTGACGGCTCCCGGAATCAAAGGCCTTGCAACTTTGCGACGTTTCTTCAGTTTCATTCCGCCGTGAGTCCGTGCTTTTAAATATTTCAGTTCTTTTTTGGGGAGCAAAGTCGGCTGCATATGGGGCAATGTATTTAAAGAATGATAAAATGGCAATAAATTCGCTTAACTACGTAAAAATTAAACGAGCGCGTCATGTGTGTTGACTTATAAAATGCCTAAGCTCATTTCAGCGCCTGACGCCGACGAATCTGTTGTCGTTCACATGATCACGCTTGATACAAACCTAGCTCGCTCCAAAAGCAACGCATCCAGGCCCTGCTTTCGCTAAGAAGCTCGTCACTGTTATTCTTTCTTTACGTCTGAGAGTTCGGTGGTTATAGTCGTTCAAGCACACCAGTGAAGCATTTAAGCACCGAGGATTTAAGAAAATGGCTATAGCCACCGAACTCTCAGACGTAAAACATCAAATTCTGCAAATCAGCGGCAAGGTCGACGATTTGCGGAGGTATCTTTGACATTGATGTGAAAGAGAAGCGACTCCAGCAACTTGCATCGCAAGAACAAGATCCAGAGATCTGGAACAATCACAAAGAAATGCAAAAACTGAATAAAGAGAAAGCGATTCTCGAAAAATCGGTAAATGATTATCGCGATCTCAAGTCTCGTTCTGATGACTCGCAAGTCATGGTTGAGATGGTGAAAGAAGCTGAGCAAGCGGCCATCAAAGCGGCCGGTAATGCATCAGCGGCGGCCAGCACTCCACAAATGGCTGAAGCTGAAAGTTTATTTAAAGAACTTAAATCAGAGCTTAAAGCTATGCTCTTAATTGTTAAAGATCTTGAAATTAAAAGTTTCCTCAGTGGCGAGCTCGATAGCAGCAGTGCTTTTATCACTGTGCACTCGGGCGCGGGCGGTACAGAGTCTTGCGATTGGGCTGAAATGCTTTTTCGTATGTATGTGCGCTACTCAGAAGGTCGCGGTTACAAAACTGAAATTATGTCTCTGAACCAAGGCGAAGAAGCGGGAATCAAATCTGTCACGCTCTCAGTTGAGGGTCCGTTCGCTTATGGTTATTTAAAAGCTGAATCAGGTGTGCACCGCTTAGTTCGAATTAGCCCTTTTGATTCAAATGCTCGTCGCCACACAAGTTTCGCTTCAGTTTCGGTTTATCCTGAAATCAGTGACGACATTGAAGTGGTGATTAAGCCTGAAGATATTAAGCTCGACACTTATCGCGCTTCAGGAGCGGGTGGACAGCACGTGAATAAAACCGACTCTGCCGTGCGTATCACACACATTCCAACGGGTATCGTGATCGCCTGTCAGAACCAAAGAAGTCAGCACGACAACCGCGATCGTGCCATGAAAATGTTAAAAGCTGCGCTTTATGAGCTTGAGCTCGAAAAACGTCAGAAAGAAAAAGACGCTCTCGATGCGAATAAAAAAGCCAATGAGTGGGGCAGTCAGATTCGCTCTTATGTTTTGCATCCTTATCAGCTGATTAAAGATCATCGCACGGACTGGGAGAGTTCACAGCCGCAAAAAGTTTTAGATGGTGAGCTCGATCCGGTTATTGAGGCTTACTTGAAGACCCAAGTTAAAACTTCGTCTCCACAAGGGGCCGTATAATGAAATTGCGACTGTGGATGGTCTTACGTTATCTCAGAAATGACCGTCGCGGCCGACAGACTTTATTGCTTTCGGTACTGGGTATGAGTTTTGGAGTAGCCGCCTTGGTTCTCTCGATGGCCATCGTCAGCGGTTACGAATCTACGCTTAAAAAATCAGTGATCGATTCGTTCGGGCATATGGTGATTTTACGCAAAGGCGCCGGTTTTCGCGCTCCACAAGAATTCGAAAATGAACTGCGCTCAACGGTCACCAATATTGAATCTATGACTCCGTTTTTACTTCTTGAAGCCATTATGGCCCACAATAAAGAGTTGGGCGGAGTCGTTGTCGAGGGCATTGATTTAACCACTTATTCAAAAGTGATTGATTTGCAAAAGCATCTTATCGATGGTGATTTTGAATTGGGTCTGCGTGATAAAATTCCGCTGGCAATTGTAGGTAAAGGGATTCAGAAAAAATTCCGCCTTAAAATCGGCGATCAGTTTAGAGTGGTGCTACCCATTTCGGCCCACACGGGCGGTTCGCAATTTCGTTCGCGTTTACAGAAATTTGTTTTAGCTGGAGTCGTTGATCTCGGCCGTCATGATTTTGATGAGCGCTATGTCTTAACTGATATAGATTCGGCACAGAAATTTGCCGATGTGGGCTCGCGAGTCTCGGGGTTTCGAGTTCGCCTCGATTCAGCCGATATGGCAGAAACCGCCAAATCACTAGTTGAAGAAAAATTTGGCTATCCCTATGTGGCTCGTAGCTGGTTCGACTCTAATAAGAATATTTTCTTGGCCGCTAAATACGAAAAAGTTGTTATTTTCTTTATCGTTCTTCTCATGGTTGTGGCGGCTTCGTTTAATATTTCAAGCTCTCTTTTTGTCTCGGTGCTCAGGCGTTACCATGACATCAGTATTCTAAAGGCGATGGGCGCGAGCCGCCGTTTTATCTACTGGATGTTTGCTGTTCAAGGTTTGGTTATTGGTGTTTTAGGAGCCTTCGGCGGCATTGGTTTAGGTTACGCCATTTGTGAATTCTTTATGTGGGTGCAGACGAAATTTCCGTTATTTCCGGCTGAGATTTATCGTATTGATCGCGTGAATGTTGAAATTCGCGGCGCGGATTTAGTGTTGATTGTCGTATGCTCAATGATTATCTGTTTCTTATCATCTCTCATGCCCGCACGACGCGGAGCTGATTTATATCCAGTAGAGGGTTTGCGCTATGAGTGATCCATTGCTTTCAGTTCGACGAGTGACTAAATCTTATGATCAAGGGTCACAGAAGCTCGAAATTTTAAAAGGCTTAGATGCTGATTTTTATCCGGGTGAGGCCGCCTGTATTGTAGGCTCTTCTGGCGCAGGTAAAAGTACGCTGCTGCACATTATTGGGGCTCTTGACCGTCCAACATCGGGCCAAGTGCTTTTTAAAAATGAAAACCTTTTTGATAAATCAGATGAAGACTTGGCGCAGTTTAGAAACAAAACCGTAGGCTTTGTTTTTCAGTTCCATCATTTGCTTTCAGAGTTTTCGGCCCTTGAGAACATTATGATGCCCGCCCGTATTGCCGGTGAGCCTGTACATGAAGCGCGTAAGCGAGCAGAGAAACTCATCAGTATGATGGGGTTAGATGCGAGATCGCATCATTATCCATCGGAGCTGAGCGGCGGTGAGCAGCAGCGAGTCGCCGTGGCTCGTGCTTTGATTCAGAATCCTAAAGTCCTCTTGGCCGATGAGCCAACGGGCAATTTGGACACTGAAAACAGTCGCCAGATTCAAGAGCTGTTTTTTAGCTTGAAACACCAGTTCGGTTTGACCCTTATTGTGGTTACTCATGACAGTAATTTTGCCTCGCGTTTTCCGCGTCGACTTATCTTAAAAGATGGTCATTGGAATTGACATCAATCCTAAACCGCGTTAGGCTCATCGGGATTTATATATAAATACATAGAACTACTGGGTTTTTTTAATTTTTGCTAAAACTTTAGGCGAATCATCTTGAGGCTTTTCTCGCGCGTAATATTCTGCCAATTCTTAGTCGTGCTTTTAGCGACGTCATCGGCCTTTGCGCAGAGCAAGCGGACCAACCCTGCACCTAAATCTACAGGCGCTTCGCAAGCCAAGATAGCGGCCCGTTCACAAAATATCAGTTCCATTCAAATTAAGGGCCAGCAAAAGATCGAAGAGTCAGCCATTCGTAGTAAAATCACTACAAAAGTGGGCGAACCTTATTCGTCGCAAAAAATAAAAACCGATGTTCGAGAGCTTTTTAAAACGGGATTCTTCAACGATGTCATTGTAGATCGCGAAGGTAGCCGCCTCACTTTCACAGTAGTTGAAAAGCCTGTTATTTCTGAAATTGCCTACGAAGGTAATGATGAGCTTGAAGAAGATGAGCTCAACGAAGCGGCAGGAATTAAACCTTACGAAATTCTCGATATGGCCAAAGTTCGAGAGGCCATTGAGAAGTTTGAAAAACTCTATGAAGAAAAAGGTTACTTCTTAGCTCGTATTACCTACGCTGTTGAAAATCAAAAAGACAAAACGGCGAAACTTGTTTTTAAAATTGTTGAGAATGAAAAAGTAAAAGTGGCGCAAGTTCGCTTTTTAGGAAATCGCCAAATTTCAAGTGGCCGTTTAAAAGCCGCTATGCAAACTCAAGAAGGCGGCTTTTTCAGTTTCGTTTCTGGTTCTGGTTCGTATAAGCAAGATGCTTTCGATCGCGATATTCAAGCTCTTTACTATCTCGTTTATTACAACGAAGGCTTTATTCAGGCTAAAATTGACCGTCCGCAAGTTTCTGTGACTCCAGATAAGCGTCATATCTACATCACGATTCGTGTAGAAGAAGGCGAGAAGTTCAATGTGGGTGATGTCGCCTTCGCTGGGGATTTGTTGTTTAACGATGCCGAACTTTTTGAGGCCATTCAAATTAAGCGCGGCGAGCTGTTCGTTTATTCAACAATGCAAAAAGACTTGAGTGCCCTGCAGGCGAAGTACGGGGATTTGGGTTATGCCTACGCCAACATTATTCCGCGCACGCGCATTCGTGAAAAAGATCGTCTCGTGGATATTACTTTTGAAATCGATAAAGGTAACAAGGTCTACATCGGCCGCGTAAATATGAAGGGCAACTCGCGTACACGTGATAAAGTAATTCGTCGTGAGATGATGATCACAGAAGGTGAGCTCTACAACGAGACTCGTAAACGCGAGTCTTTAGATAACATCCGTCGTTTAGGTTATTTTGAAGAAGTTCTTTTCAATACAAAAGCTCCCGCTGGCCGCCCCGACATTATGGATATCGACGTGGTGGTGAAAGAGCGTAATACCGGCGTGATTCAGCTCGGTGCTGGTTATTCAAATTTCGGTGGTTTCTTGCTCAATGGTCAGATCAACCAAATCAACTTATTTGGTAAAGGTCAGCGCATTGGCCTGTCAGTGGATTACAGTAAGTATCAGAGTATTTTCAATCTGAGTTTCACAGAGCCTTATTTCATGGACAGCGAGTGGTCTGTGGGCGGCGATATCTACTTACAAAAACGTGATAACCAGCAGTCTGAGTACAAACAAGATAAGCGTGGCGTTGGATTCCGTTTAGGTCACCCGCTTGCCCCTTACTTAGATGGTACGATTGGTTATAAAATTGATGATACGAAGCTCACTCTCAATGATGGTGGCGATGCTGATTTATTCCCGGTCGAAACCGCTAATGGTATTACGAGTGCCGTGACGTTCTCACTCGCTTACGATCGTCGTGATGACCGCTTCGCACCAAGTAATGGTGTATACTATGCGGCAGGTCTTGAAGTGGCTGGCCTCGGTGGAGACCTTGATTATACTAAAGGAACATTAACTGCCCGTTATTATAAGAAAATGTTCTGGGATATAGTTTGGCGTAATAACTTGAATTACGGTGTTATTGCCTCAAATGACAGCGGTGACGTTCCATTCAACCAGCTTTATTTGCTGGGTGGTGCGAACAGCTTGCGTGGTTATAATTGGTTTAACGTGGGTAAGAGAAAGCGTTCAGAAGTAGCTTTTCAAGAAAACATTGGCGAGCCAGATCCTGTAAAGCGAGAAAAACTTGCTTTGCGGCCATTCGGTGGTACTCAGCAGCTCTTCTACAACTTAGAGTTCCAGTTCCCGCTGATTGAAGAGGCTGGAGTTAAAGGCGTTGTCTTCTACGATATCGGTTATGCCGATGATTCCCTTGAACTGAGCGATTTTAGAAGTAATATCGGATTTGGATTTAGATGGTTCTCACCAATTGGTCCCCTTCGTTTTGAATGGGGCTTCCCGTTCGAGCGCGACCCGGATTTTGGCGAGAGATCAGTTAACTTTGAATTCGCTATTGGTTCACCGTTTTAAAAAAGAAGATTTTAAGTTTATTGAATACTTAATTTAATACGCATTTAATTATTAGCTAAGGAGATTTAAATGAGAAAGATGATCGCATTTCTACTAGTGACTGGTTGCTTTGCTACGGCTCAGGCCGCTGATATCAAAATTGGTTATGTCGATGTTCGTAAAGCTATCGAAACTACAAAGTCGGGCCAAAAGGTTAAAAAAGATCTCGAGGGCGATTTCAAGAAGCGTGAAAAAGAGCTTCAAAAACGCGCCGAAGACGTTAAGAAAATGAACCAAGACTATGAAAAGAAGAGTTTAGTTCTTTCTGACGACGCCAAAATGAAGAAACAACAAGAAATTCAAGAAGAGATGCTCAAGTACAATCAAGAAGTTCAAAAGAGCACAACCGATCTTCGTAAAAAAGAGCAAGAGTTGATGGAGCCGATTTTCAAAAAGATGCAAGAAGTGATCACGGGCATCGCTAAAGCTGAGAAATACACTGTTATTTTTCAAAATCGCGATAACATTCTTTTTGCTGATAAAGAAATAGATCTAACTGATCGAGTGGTAAAAGAGTTTGAAAAAAAATAAACCTGTAGCATTAACTATTGAGAAGATTCTTCAGATTCTTCCGCACCGTCATCCATTCGTAATGATTGATCAAGTTCTTGAGATGTCAGACGCGAAAGATGGCTCGCGCATGGGTCGTAAGGCGAAGGCCATTAAATGTATTAGCTTCGGCGAACCATTTTTTGCCGGACACTTTCCGCACCGCCCAGTTATGCCTGGAGTTTTAATTGTCGAAGCGATGGCCCAAGCTGCGGCGATCGCTTGCTACCGTCCCAGTGACCCCCTCATGGACGTAGCTATTGCGCGGATCGGAGAGGTGAGAGTTCGCCGTCCGGTCGTGCCTGGAGATGTTTTAACCTTAGACGTTGAAGTGATTAAAGATCGCGGTGATATGATTGCCATTGCTTGTACAGCTACTGTCGATGGTCAGCTTGTAACTAAAACCGAAATCTTAGCTTTCGTGACGCCTGCATCAACTGCGAGGTAAGTAATGGCCATTCACCCTACGGCTATCATAGGACCAAATGTAGAAATTCACCCTGAGGCTTCAATTGAGCCTTACGTGGTTATCACGGGCCAAGTTAAGATCGGCCGTAAAACCAAAGTTGAATCTTTCGTTCGTATCGGTGCCGACCAAGGCAAAATCACCATTGGTGAAGAGAATCTGATTCTTTCAGGGGCCTGCTTAGGAGGGATTCCACAAGATCTTTCATATAAAGGCGAAAACACTGAGCTTGTTATTGGCGATCGCAATACCATTCGTGAGTATGTGACGATGAATCTTGGTACTAATAAAGAAAATGGCATCACCAAAGTTGGTAACGACAACTTAATCATGGCTTACGTCCATATCGCTCATGATTGTCAAATTGCAAACAACGTTGTACTGGCCAACTCTTTACAGCTTGCTGGTCACGTGCGTATTGCCGACTACGCCCGCATTGGTGGCATGGTGGGCATCACGCAATTCACCCGCATTGGTCGCCATGCTTATGTCGCTGCCGACTCTACGATTAATAAAGATATTCCGCCGTTTACAATTGCCCAAGGTCGTTGGGCCCGCGTTCGCGCGGCTAATAAAATTGGCATTGAGCGCGCCGGATTCTCTAAAGATGAAGTGGATAAAATCAATCGTGCGGTTCGCGCCCTTATTATGGGTGAGCGAACCATTGAAGAGGCCATTCAAAAAATCACTGAAGAGTGTCTGCCTTCAACGAATGTTGAAGAGCTCATTCAGTTTATTCGCGCCTCAGAGCAAGGTATTGCCAGATAAATGGCATCTCAACCGGACTCCTCAAAAAGCCAAGTTCTCATTGTGGCGGCTGAAGCTTCGAGCTCTATCTATGCCGAGCGCCTCTTAAATATCTGGAAAGAACAGAAAAAATCAGTTCATGCTTTTGGCATCGGCAGTAAGGCGATGGAAGCCAAGGGCTTTGAAATCATTGGCCGGGCTGAAGAGATGTCGGTGGTGGGGTTTCAAGAAGTTCTTGCTCATTACAGCCAACTCAAAGCTGTATTTAATAAACTTGTTGAAGAAGCAGAAAAACGCCAGCCAGATTTTGTTATGTTGATGGATTATTCAGGTTTTAATTTACGTCTCGCCAAAAAATTAAAACCGCTTGGTCTAAAAGTTGTTTATTTTATTTCGCCGCAGGTTTGGGCTTGGCGCCAAGGCCGTCTCAAAACCATTCGTGAATTCATTGATAAAATGCTCGTGATTTTACCGTTCGAGAAAGAGTTTTATCAGAAAAATAATGTGAATGTGGAATTTGTGGGCCATCCTTTATTAGATGAATTAGCCCCTCAGCTTTTTGATGAAAAAGAGCGCGAAATGGCTCGTTTGAAATATAATTTCAGAAAAGGCGAATTTGTTTTAGGTGTAATGCCCGGCAGTCGTAAATCAGAAATTAAATTCTGTTTAGGTCCGCAGCTTGAGGCCATTCAGCTTGTTGTCAGTCGCAATCCACAAGTCAAAATTGCTTTTCTTGTGGCGCCTAATTTTGAAGTGGAAGAATTTAGAAATAGCCTGCCGCAATTAGATTTTCCGTACGTGATTATGCGTGATGAGCCTGCAAAGATGGTGAGTCTTTGTGACGCCATTTTATGTGCTTCAGGCACAGCCACTTTAGTCGTCGGTCTTATGGAAAAACCAATGGTCATTATGTACATTGTAAATGGTTTAACCGCCTTTATCGGGCGTCGTCTTGTTAAGGTGCCGCATTTTGGTTTGATCAACCTTATTCTTGGAGAGCGCGCCGTTCCTGAGTTTTTTCAAGAACAAGCAACTCCAGAAAATATGGCGGGCGAGTTAGAGAAAATGATTCGTGACTCTGGTTATTACAACTCAATCAAAGCCAAGCTAATGCAAGCTCGCTTTCGTCTCGGAGACAAAGGGGCTATGCAGAGAGTGGCTCAGGCCGTGGAGTCTTACTTTAAAAAATGATACGAACAGTTTTAACACCTTTTTCTAGTGTTTATGCCAAAGTGATGAGCTTCAGAAACTCACTCTATGACAATGAAACCTTAGCGGTTTCAAAAATTGGTGCGCCCGTTATAAGCGTGGGTAACATAACAGTTGGTGGAACGGGTAAAACTCCATTTGTATTGGGCTTGCTCGACTGGGCCCATACTCAAGGTATAGATGTAGGTGTGGTTTCACGCGGTTATAAAAGTGCCGGAAGTCATCCTCGAAAAGTGGATATTCAAATGCCAGATGCCCCTCATCTTTTTGGCGATGAGCCGACTTTGATTGCGATGAAAAATCAGGCGGTACCGGTCTACGTGGGCACTGATCGTGTTGAAGTGGGCAAGAAACTACTCAATGAAAATAAAGTTAAACTCGTGATTGCAGACGATGCTTTTCAGCACCGTCGTTTACACCGAGATATCGATATTGTTTTGATTGATGCCTTAGGCCAGCTGTCAAAAGAGGCGCTTCTGCCTGCGGGGCGATTGCGCGAACCTTGCATAGGTTTATCGCGAGCTCATTACGTGGTGATCACTCGGGCGAACCTGATTTCTAATAATAAATTAGAATCCTTAAAGAAAGAAATTCGCTCATTTGGTTTTACCGATGATAAAATTATCGAAGACCGCTTAGAGATCAAAGCCTGCTACGAGGTTCGCTTTCCGTCCAAAGAACGTCGTGATACGACGGTGGACCGTATTCCTCAGCCAGCGCTATTGATGTCGGCTATTGGACAGCCCAAATCATTTGAACTTTTGCTCGAAAACAATCAGATCAAATTTAAAAAGCATTTTATTTTTCAAGATCACCATGGTTTTACAGACCAAGATGTGGCAGCTATTATTGATAGCAAGGAAGCCAAATCAGCCCGCTGCGTGCTCACCACTGAGAAAGATATTGTAAAGCTCACTGAATTAGAGCTAACCCTCGAAGATTGGGGGCAATTGCCTGTTTTTGTTATCGAAGTCTACAGTTCGTACAGTGAAAACATAAGGAAGCTGCATGATGCAATTATTGGCCTGGCTCGGTAAAGGGCTCGCTTTTATAATTCAGTCTTTGCCATATCCGCTGCAAAAATTTATTGGCCATGTTTTAGGCCACCTTTGGTTTGATGTTTTGCGAATCCGTCGCGACGTCATCTCGAAGAATTTGAATATTGCTTTCCCCGAATGGGATGAGAAAAAGAAGATTCAAGTTGGGCGGGCTTCTTGCCACAATTTAGGCATGACCCTTGTAGAGTTTTGCCGCATTCCATTTGTAAGCAAAAAGACGCAAATTGATTTTATTATCGAAGGGCTTGATCGTTTGAATGCCGCGAAAAACCAGGGACGTGGTGTTATTTTACTAACTTTGCATTTAGGAAATATTGATTGGGCCGCGACAGGCTTAGCGGTTTATGGTCAACCTCTAACGATTATATCTAAAGAGTTCAGTGTGAAGTGGCTGAATAATCTTTGGTTCGGAGTGCGTCGTCAGCTCGGAACCAAATTTATTGCTCCTCGAAACTCTTCGCTTACAATTTTGCGCTCACTTAAAGCAGGTGAGACTGTTGTCTTCGTGCTTGATCAATATATGGGCCCACCAATAGGCATTAAAACAAGATTTTTTGGAGTGGAAACAGGTACGGCCATGGGTCTGGCTATTTTAGCTGGCCGTTCGCAATCCCCAGTGATGCCGGCTTATTCTTATCGTCTCCCGGACGGAAGAACATACGTGGGCATTGACAAAGAAATTCCGTTTGTAGAAAGCGCAAATAAAGGCGACACTATTCGAGATATGACGCAGATCTATACGGATCAGCTCGAGAAATATGTCAGACAATATCCAGAACAATGGATGTGGGTGCATAGAAGATGGAAAAAATTTGTCGATTCAGTTTAATCTTTCTTTTGCTCGTCGGCTGTTCGACGAAAGAAATTATGCAAGACACTAAACAAGGTCCTTCTGAGCAGGATAACGAGTTTGAAAAAGTCGTTCGAGTTCAAGATATCAAAGAGAGTAAAAAGTCATCTGAGCCTGTTGAGCAAGTCACCTTACCTATCGCACAACCTGAGCCCAAGAAGTCGGCCCAAGTAAAAAGCTCGCCTAAAGATGTAAAAGCTCCAGTTAAACCGATTGAAATAAAGCCGGTCGTGAAAACTTCAACCCGAGAACCCAAAATAGAAGATTCAGTGGGTTTTAACGGTCGCCGCCCCATTGAAGATCCATACCGTGCCGGTGAGAAGGTTGTATTAACTGCCAAATACTTAAATGTTGAAGCCGGGGACATTACTCTTGAGGTTCTGCCTTTCAAGAAGGTGAATGATCGCAAAGCTTATCACTTACGAATGAACATTCAGACGAATAAAACGTTTAATATGTTCTATGCAGTGAACAATACGTCTGAAACTTATCTCGACTATGACACAATGGTTCCGCAAACATTTACTTATGATGCCAAAGAGTCTTCGCGTATTCGGGAGTACAAAATTTTCTTCGATACGAAAAAACAAGAGGCCACTCAGTGGCGTCGAGAAGTGCATAAGAAAAAAGGCGAGTCTAAAAAGAAAATCACTTGGAAGATTGAACCCTATTCACAAAATATTTTAAGTGCGCTTTTTTATCTTCGTGCTTTCCAGCTTGAGCCCGGCAAGAAGTACTCTTATCGTGTGGCGGACGAAGGTAAGAATTACGTGTTTACCTTTCATGTTTTGCGCCGTGAGAAACTGGAAACTTCTAAAGGCGTACTCAACACTCTTGTGATTCGACCTGATTATCAAATCGATGGTACCTTTAAGCCTTCTGGCCAAAACACAATTTGGGTGACGGACGATAACCGTAAATTTATCGTGCAAATTGCGGCCAAAGTTAAAATTGGCACTTTCATGCTCAAGCTTAAATCTATCGAAGGCCCTAAGTAATGGCAGAAATTGGGTGTCGCTATTTTAATGGCTACAAACCCTGTGGGCTCAATGACGTTTGTGACCCGTCTTGTCCTTCTCGTGATATTGTTGAAACTCGAATTCTAATAATTCATCTTGAAGCTTTGGGCGCGGTGTTGCGCTCGACGGCTCTTTTACCGGCGATCAAACGTAAGTATCCTCGCAGTCATGTGACTTGGCTCACTAAAAGTCCAGCAGATGGGCTGCTGAAGAATTTAAAAGAAGTTGATCGTATTTTAACTTTGCAGACTGAAAATATTTTGAAAATTCAAGGTTTGGAGTTCGACGCCGTGCTGGTTGTTGATAAAAATCAAATGATTGGCGGAATTCTTAAGAATATTATAGCTAAGAAGGTATATGGCTTTATTGTTGATGCTAAAACGGGTGCGATTCTTCCCGCGACTTTAGCCGCGGAAGAGCTCTGGAAGATCGGACTTTCGGATGAAATTAAGTTTCATGTGAATAAGAAATCTGAAGTTCAATTGGCCACCGAAGCTCTTGAACTGCCTTATCAACGCGATCCTTATCAGCTTGTTTTTTCGGCGGATGAGCAGAAGCTGGTCCAGCAACGTCGCCAAATGTGGGCGCCTAAGAATGAGATTTTAATTGGTTTAAATACCGGTTGTGCCGGAGTCATTCCTTATAAAAAATTGACTGTCGATTTTCAGCGCGAAATTATTGGTCATCTTTCGGCTCAATTAAAATCCTCATCTCATAACTTTAATTTTGTTTTATTGGGCGGGCCAGAAGATACCGAGCGCAATAAAGAGATCGCCAAAGATTTAGATGTCATCTCATCGCCCACTGAACTTGGTTTGCGGGACGGACTTTGCAGCACGGCGGCCGTGGACATTGTTATCACCGGTGATAGTTTAGGTATGCATATGGCTATTGCCGCTCAGAAGTGGACGCTGGCGTGGTTTGGCCCTACCTGTGCCCATGAAATCGATTTATTTGACCGTGGCGTGCACATCATGACTCAAGCCACTTGCAGCCCTTGCTGGAAGAGATCGTGCGATAAAACGCCAATGTGTTATGATCAGGTACTAACGAAAGATATTCTTCAAGGTGTTTTAAAAGGAATTGATTGGCTCACCTCATCTACCAAACCGCATTCATCGGCGACCTCTTACTCACCACACCCTTAATTCGTGAGTTTCGCCAGCTGTATCCGAAAGATCAGATCGTTCTGGCTTGTCGTAAGGGCGGGGGAGAACTTTTTAAAACTTTAGGTTTGGTTGATGAAGTCATCGAAATCGATAAATCGAAGTCAGGAGCGCAGTCCGAATTTGAATCCCGCCTCAGACAAAGCTCTTACCAAAATATTATTTGCGCCCACCAATCTTTCAGAACTCATAAGTTAATGCTGACTTTAAAGGCCGAGAGAAAAATCGGTTATCGTCAGTGGTGGAACAGTTTTATATTTCATGATCGGGTTCGGCGGCCCCTGCATTTGCCAGAGGCTTTGCGCCTTCTCGCACTTCTTCAGCCGTTAAGTGAAGAGTTTAAAACGAAATTTGAGCGCGCGGTGAGCAGCGGTGTTCAAAACAATTTAAAGATGCAAACTTCAGTTCGTGAATGGCCAGCCTTGATTCCGTACTTCGCTTCAATGGAGATCGATCTTAAAACTGAATCTCATCAGCAGAAAATCAAAGATGTCCTCGCAAAATTTAAAATTCAGCAGCCAGCGGTTTTTATTGCACCCGGAAGTGTCTGGGCCACAAAAAAATGGACAGAAGATCATTACCAAGATCTTTGCCGTCGTCTTATTCATAAAGGTTTTAAAATTTATCTGACAGGAAGCCCGGCTGAAGTGGCTGTTTGCGAGAGAATCGCGGCAGGAGTGGGTTCACCAGGAGCACTCATCAATCTCGCTGGACAAACTTCAATACCCGATCTTTTTTATTTGTATTCGCAAGGTGAGTATCTCATTGCCAATGACAGCTCGCCTATTCATTTGGCGGCGATGAGTGCGGCTAAGACGATTGCTATTTTCGGCCCGACGACTTTAAGTCTGGGTTATCGTCCTTGGAATGATAAAGCGCGAGTGGCACAAATTGAATTGATCTGCCGCCCTTGCGGCGCTCACGGGCACAATAAATGTCCTATCGGAACTCATGACTGTATGAAGAAGCTTGGCGCGCAGCACGTGATGCAGCTGATGACCAGTTAACTACTTCTGGAATTTCGCCACATCGATATTGTACTTCTTAATTTTACGCAGAAGCGTGTTCTTCGGAATATTCGCATGCGCTACAGTTTTATTGATTTTACCGTCATTGGCGCGAAGAGCGCTTTCGATAAAATCTTTTTCTGCTGACTCCTTGAATGAGTCAAAATCAAGCGGGCCGCGGTAGCCATTGATTTGCGTCTCTGTAGCTTTAACACGGGCTTCGGCAATGACATGTTCAGGCAAGCTCGACGCCGTGATGTAATCAGAGTTCTCAACAATAAAAGCTCTTTCAATTAAATTCTCGAGCTCACGAATGTTGCCTGGAAAGCGATACTGCTGAAGAACGGCGAGGGCGTCAGGTTTCATTCCCATCATAATGCGGCCTAATTTCTTAGAGAATTTATTAATGAAGAATTTTACAAGTTCAGCTAAATCATCTTTTCGTTCGCGGAGCGGTGGTAAGAAAATAGGCATTACATTCAAGCGATAAAATAAATCTTCTCTAAATGTGCCATCTTCCATCATCATTTCTAAATTTTGATTGGTGGCAGCGACGATGCGGGCATTGGTTCGCATTTCGTGATTGCTACCGACCGGCATAAATTTTCTCTCTTGCAGAACGCGAAGGAGTTTCACTTGGAGTTCAGGTTTGAGTTCGCCGATTTCATCCAAGAAAAGAGTGCCTTTATTGGCGAGCTGAAACTTACCAATTTTACGTTCACTGGCTCCGGTGAATGAGCCCTTTTCGTGACCGAAGAGTTCGCTCTCCATTAAATTTTCAGGAATGGCGCCACAGTTGAGAGCCACAAATGGCCCGTGTTTTTGTGGGGAGTTGTAGTGAATGGCGCGGGCCACAAGTTCTTTGCCAGTCCCGTTTTCACCGCGAATAAGCACGGTCGTATCGACTTGGGCCAGGCGGTTGATTAAGAAGAAAACTTCGCGCATTTTTTCAGAAGTGCCAACAAATTTTGAATCAATATCGTCATCTAGAATCGGGCTTGAGATCGCAAGGCTAGAAACCATTTCTTTGGTTTCAACCGCTTTTTTTACGAGACGAATGACTTTATCCGGATCAATGGGCTTCTCGGTGTAATCGAAGGCGCCGAACTTAATGGCATTGATGGCGTCCTGTAAATTACTGTGCGCGGTCATGATCACAACAAAAGTTCGAGGATCATGATCTTTAATCATCTTTAAAGCTTCGAGTCCGTCCATCTCTGGCATGCGAACATCCATGAGAACCAAATCGAAATTCGCCTTTGTCACTTGCTCGACGGCGGCACGACCATTTTCTGCTTCCGTAATGTGAATGCTGTATTCTGGCAATGAGGATGTGAGAATAGACGAGAGCGATTTACGCAATTGCATCTCATCGTCGACGATCAGGATATTAAGATTCAATGACATTTTCTTCTCCTACAGCTTGTTCGATCGCCTGATTCGGTAATCTAAAGCCGACTTTTGTTCCTACATTCACTTGGCTGTCTAAGAAGACTTGCCCCTTGTGAAGCTCAATAAAATATTTAACCAGATAAAGACCTAAGCCCGAACCTTTCGGTTTGCTGCGGCCCAATTCACCTCTAAAGAATTTTTCAAAAATATGCTGCTGCTCACTGGCTTGAATGCCTGGTCCGTTATCTTCTACCATACAGAGAATATCGCCATCAATATCTCTCGAGGTCACAAGAACACGTCCACCTTCGGGAGTGTACTGAATTGCGTTTTCAATTAAATTTAAAATCACTTCTCCAATAAGAACCGGATCCACTTCGATCAAGAACATCGGCTCAAGTTCGGCGTTGAGGCTGATGCGTTTGTTGGCGGCGAGAGGTTGCAATCGCTCCAAAGCCGTTTCTATCAACTCATTCAAGTCACTGGCTTCTTTTTTAATTCTAAAATCGCGTGACTCAACCCGTGTGATTTGTAAGATCGTATGAATATAGCGGTGCAGCTCAGTCGCTTCTGTTCGCAGGGCCGTTAAATCATCTTGGCGTCCTGCTGTTTGTGCATCAAGCATCATTCGATCGCAAATAGCCTGAATTTTAGCAATGGGAGTTTTCAGATCATGACTGATCAAGCTTAAGAAGTTATTTTTGAGCTCTTCAACTGAAATCAAAAACTCGCGCTCTTTTTCAAGCTGAATATTGACGTAATCTTTCATGGTCAGCTGGAAGCTAATAAAAATAACGGTGGTGGCGAACATCGTCACGAACACTGTCACAATAGGCAGCCAGAAGTAGAATTGATCAAAGAGCCAAACAGAAAACCCTGAATAAAGCGTGATCGAGAAAAGAAGCATAAAGAGCGCTAATGTTTGTGGATAATAGCTGGTGACGAGAGCGGCAAAGATCACGAAAGCTAAAATAAGGGCTAATGATTGTAGTGGAGTGAGGGTTGTCGTCCAACGTTTATTGATTTGGTTGTCAATGACGTTGGCTAAAATTTCAGCTCTTGGCATTGGCCCGAGCGGAGTTTGAAAAGTTTGCCCTTCAGAGTCTAAACCACCAATAATCACAATTTTGTTGTGCAAGAAGTTTTCTGGTATTTTGCCGTTCAGAATTTTTTCGGCGGTCAAAACTTCAAAAGTACGGGCGGGCCCACGAAAGTTAATCAGAGGAGCTTGAGAAGGAAAGTTAGACACCTCACCTCTGTTCACTTCGAGATGTTTTAAAAGCTGGCTGGCCATATGAGGAATGGGTTCGCCAGTGTATGAGAAGCGGCGAACAATACCATCTCGATCGACGGCAATTTCATTCATACCGGCTTGGCGGCTGTACGTGCGAGCGAAACGCGAAGTGAGAATTCGGCCCTCACCATCAAGTTGCGTAGACCAAACAATTTTTGGATTGGTAAAAATAGGCGAGAGTAAATACTCATCGCTCGGACGAGGAATGTTTTCGCCGAAATAAATTCCTACGCCCACGGTGCGGGGGTTCTGTGCTAAAATTTTCTGCAAAAGTTTTTGCCAGAGCTGAGCATTCCAGAAAAAACTATCGCTAAAATAAGACGCTTCTTTAAGAGGGCGAAAATAATTGAGAGTTTGCCCTTGGAGGCGGGCCCACTCTTGGCGCGGAAGAAGTACGACGACGATTTGCGAATCGGCTTGTTGAGCGTTTCGAATCTGAAGGCGAAGATCAAAATCATTCTGCTGATCGACAAATAAGAAGATGGCGCCCACCATCCAGGCGGCAAAAATACGCAAAACCACACCCTTTTTTCTCCAGAGTGCACGCTTGGCGATAACGAAATAAGCCCGTAATTGTCGGACATTCAAAGAATTCACTAACACGGCGTACCAAAGGGTTGTGAAGAATTCAATTGGTTAGCCAAAAAAACTTGCTATTTTAAGCACATGCGCGTGTTCACAGATGTTAAAAGTATAGCTGGTCTACCGGGGCCAAAGGTCATCACAATTGGTAATTTTGATGGTTTGCATTTGGGTCATAAGAAGCTCATTGAATCAGCCGTAAAAAAAGCAAAAGAAATCAATGGTTTGGCCGGAGTTCTCACATTCTCTCCGCACCCTGCAAAGGTGCTGCGGCCAGAAATAGAGCTGAAGCAGCTCTATACTCTTGATGAAACGCTCCCTTTATTAGAGGGTGCCGGCATAGATTTTGTTGTTGTGCAAAATTTCGATGTCGCCTTCGCCCGCACCCCAGCCGAGCAATTTGTTCACGATTATCTGTGGCTGAACTTCAAACCTCAACATGTGGTTGTGGGTTACGATTTTGCTTTTGGAGCTGATCGCGCCGGATCACTTTCGACGCTTAAAAGCGCCGGTCAGAAATTGGGTTTCGGCGTGACCAGTGAATCACCTTTGCTTTTTAATGAATTGCCGATTTCAAGTTCACGAATTCGCGAGTTATTGCTCGCGGGCGATGTCTCTGGGGTGCCTGCGCTCTTAGGGCGCGAATACTCCATCACCGGAACTGTTCAAGCTGGTCATGCTCGTGGCCGCGGAATTGGTTTTTCAACAGCAAATATTGCAACTCAGAAAGAAATTATCCCGCGAGTCGGTGTGTACGCCACCGAATTTTTATGGAGAGGGCGAAAATATCCGTCAGCGACTAATGTGGGGTACAGTCCGACCTTTAAAAATCCAAACGTGCAGCCGCTGACAATTGAAACTCATATTTTTGATTTCAATCAGGATATTTATGGTGAGGCCGTGGAGGTCTTTTTCAAAAAACGCATTCGAAACGAAATAAAGTTTAATTCTGTTGATGAACTCAAAGCACAAATTCAGAATGATATAGTAGAAGTTAAAAATTTTTTTAAGGATCATCATGCTGAACTGGGTTGAAATTGCACAGTATCCAAGTCCAGAGCGGTTTTCAGTTTTAGAGAAATATCTGAATGACAAAGGTGTGCCGAATAAAATCGATTACATCCAGGCTCAACGCGGCGATGGCTATAAAAAAATATTAAATGAAGCCATGGAAAAATATGATGCCATTCGTATTGGCCGCGGTCTTGGCGACTGCACTCATACGCTTTTTAATAATAATGCCGTACTTGTGCAAAGATTCGGCTCTGCAGACAGCGTGCTTAAAGTGAATGGCAAGTGGGAGCTTCGTTCAGCTCTTTATGAAGGCTTGGGGACCATTGTTTCTCAGGTGGGATCGCGCTTTGAACTTGAAAGTCATGTGTTAGTGGTCGGCACAGGGGCTGTGGCTCGTATCGCCATTGCAGCTTTAGCTCGTACCGGTTTTTCACGCTTCGGTATTTCAGATCAAGCCGGCGAGCGAGTCGATGGTTTTTGTAAAGAAATGAAAAAAGTTTTTCTCGGCGCGCTCTTTCAACCCATTCCAAAAGATGAACTTATTCTTTTGCCAGGTCAGTACGGAGTGCTGGTCAATACCACTCCACTAGAGGAAGGGAACGAAATTCTCGATGAGCTCAGTTACTTTAATTTTTTCAGAAAAAATGCCGTAGCCTTTGATTTCACAACTAAGCCTATCGATACGCCTCTTTTGGTTGAGGCGAAAGAGGTGGGGGTGCATGCAGTTTATGGTCATGAAATAGCAGCGGCGGCCGATGAGGTCTGGGCAGGTTGGGCTTTGGGGCCACATGTCGACATGTCCGGTTATAAAGCGCTCCTTGAAACCGAGATGCGACGCCCGTCTTAGGAGTTTTAATTTTTCCGGTCCTTGGTCTAGTTACAAAAAATGTCACCACATGTAAGCTTTTGAATAGTCATGCAAAAGGGGAACTGTGATGGGCGCACGCAAGGGAATCGGCGAACTCCTTGTCCGTGAAAACTTAATAGACATCAATCAGCTGGAGAAAGCGCGAACCGAACAGAAACAGTCGGGGCGTCGTTTAACTTCTGCGCTTGTACGTCTTGGTTTTGTTAAAGAAAAAGATCTCGCAGAGTTCTTGGGTCGCCAGTACAGTCTTCCAACAATTGATTTGAACAATTTCGAAATTGATCCAGAGGCTGTGAAGCTTGTGTCGGCGGCGGTTTGTCGTAAGCACGGAGTTATGCCGGTGCAAAAAGCGGGTAAGAGTCTCGTGGTGGCTTTTGCTGATCCGAGTAATCTTTTTATCAAGGACGATTTGAGCCTCATCACTCGTTGCAAAATTGAAGTGGTCGTGGCTTCTGAATCTGCAATTAATAATGCCATTGAAAAGTATTATGCCAATGCGGCTCTCAATATTGAAAATCTTGTTACGCAGATTGAGAATCAGCAAGAAGAAGTGGGTAATGATAATGCGCCGGTTGTGGCTATTGTCGACGATGCCACCGATCAAGGCCCGATCGTTAGTTTCGTTAATGCTATGCTAGCAGAGTCAATTAAAACCCGTGCATCAGATATTCATATTGAATCTTATGAAAAAAGATTCCGCATTCGTTTTCGCGTCGATGGTAGTTTGATGGAGCGTATGCAGCCACCGCAAGGTTCAGCTGGGGCCATTGTCAGCCGCCTAAAAATTATGAGTAAAATGGATATTGCAGAAAGACGGCGTCCTCAGGACGGTCGTTTGAAAGTGAAGTTGCGGGACGGTAAAGAAGTTGATTTTCGTGTGAACTGTTTGCCAACGCTATTCGGTGAAAAAATTGTTCTTCGCCTTCTTGATAAATCAAATCTTCAAGTGGACATGCGTAAACTCGGAATGGAAGATCTCCAGCTCGATATTATTTTACGCAACCTCGCTATGCCTCAAGGTATGATTTTAATTACCGGCCCCACCGGTTCAGGAAAAACGACAACAGTTTACTCGGCGCTAGCTGAATTGAATAAGCCGGATGTGAATATTTCGACGGCAGAAGATCCGGTGGAATTTAACTTAGATGGTATTAACCAAGTTCAGATTAATACTGAAATTGGTTTCGGTTTCCCGGATGCTCTGCGCGCTTTCTTACGTCAGGATCCTGAGATTATCATGGTGGGTGAAATTCGTGACTTAGAGACCGCTTCTATCGCCTATAAAGCGGCAAGCACAGGTCACTTAGTTGTAAGTACGCTCCACACCAATGATGCGGCTTCGACAGTGAATCGTCTCGTCGCCATGGGTGTGCCAAGTTATCTTGTGGCTGAGGGTACTTCTTTGGTTGTGGCTCAACGTTTGATTAAGAAAATTTGCAACAATTGTATTGTTGATACGAAAGTGGCTCCTGAAATTCTTTTGGATTTAGGTGTAACTGAAGCTGAGTTGCCAGAATATAGCAATCTGAAAAAAGGCGAAGGCTGTCCGAACTGCAACGGCACCGGGCTCTCGGGCCGTCTCGCAGTTTATGAAATGTTAGAAGTTTCATCGGGTGTTAAAGACGCCATTTTCAAAGGGGCATCAAATCTTGAGATGAAAAGAGCCGCTGTGAACGATGCCAAAATGATCACTCTGCGCCGAGCCGCTCTGCTCAAGCTTAAAAAAGGTCAGACATCGGTAGAAGAAGTATTGAGCTCAACAGTTGAGGATGACTTGTGATAAATTTACAGCAACTTTTAAAAACAGTTGTTAAGCAAAGTGCCAGCGATTTGCATCTTTCAGCCGGAACAGCTCCTGCGCTTCGTATCGACGGTCGTATTGTGCGTGTGAAATCACGAGATTTGACTCCTGATGATGTACGAAAACTCTGTTACTCAGTTTTAACTGATGATCAAAAAGCTCGTTTCGAGAACGAGCGTGAGCTTGATTTTAGTTTTGGTATTAAAGGCATGGCCCGCTTTCGCGTAAATTTGTTCTTTCAGCGCGGCTCGGTGAGCGGCGTATTTAGAAGAGTACCAATTGACCCGCCAGATCTCGCGACTTTAGGTATGCCGGGTATTGTGAGTGATATTGCTAACTTTCCCAATGGAATGGTTTTGGTTACGGGGCCGACGGGTTCAGGTAAGACCACAACGCTTGCGGGTATCCTTGATAAAATTAATCGTGAACGCCGTGGTCATATCATCACGATCGAAGATCCTATTGAATATATTTTTCCGCACCGCCAGTGCGTAGTGAATCAGCGTGAAATTAAAGTGGACACCAACAGCTACAAAGATGCTTTGAAGTATCTTTTGCGTCAAGATCCTGATGTCTGCTTGATTGGTGAGATGCGTGATCAAGAGACTATTGAAGTGGCGCTGCAAGTAGCAGAAACTGGTCACTTAGTTTTTGCTACGCTCCACACGAACTCAGCCATTCAGACGCTCAACCGTTTAGTGGGAGTATTCCCTTCTGATCAGCAAGATCGTATTCGAAACCAACTGAGCTTGTCTCTGAACGCGGTTATCAGTCAGCGTCTCTTGCCGGCTATTGGCGGAGGAGTTGTGGCCGCATGTGAAGTTTTAATTTTGAATCCAAGTATTCGAAATTTGATTCGTGAAAATAAATTGCACCAAATTTACGGTATGATGCAGGTCGGGCAGAACAAAAGCGGTATGATGACGCTCAATCAAGCTTTGATGCAATTGGTGCTCAAGAGAAAAGTTGATATCAAAATGGCTTTTGAAGAGTCGCCGGATGTAGAAGAGCTCGACACGATGCTCAAGAAGGCGGGTATTTAGTGGGCTCTTATTTATTTCAAGCAAAAACTGTTGATGGTAAATTGGTTCGTGGCGAAGTGGCCGCGGCCAGTGAAGCTGAAGCTCGCGTCAAGCTGCGAGCGCAAAAGCTCTTGCCCGTCCAGTTGATGGTTAAAGGCTCTACAGCGGGCAAAACATCAACACAAACGTATGGCAAAGTGGATGCGAAAGAACTTCAAGTCTTCACACGACAATTTGCCGTTTTGATCAATTCAGGTGTTCCTATTGTTCAGAGTCTTGAGGCTATGGTGGGCGGTGGACGGAGTGCTAATTTGAATAATACTTTGCGTGCCATTATCACCGATGTAGGTGCAGGTAAGCGCCTGGCTGAAACTATGAAAAAGCACCCGCAGATTTTTGATCAGATGTATACGAACTTAGTGAATGCCGGCGAAGAGTCCGGAAAGCTCGACACCGTTTTAGATCGTCTGGCGGGTTACATTGAAAAATCAGTGAAATTAAAAGCTAAATTAAAGGGAGCGATGTTTTATCCTATCGCGGTTTTAGCGGTTTCAGCTTTAGTTATTAGCGGTATTTTATGGTTTGTTATTCCAAAGTTCGTTGAAATATTTCAGTCTTCAGGAATGCAATTACCATGGCTGACACAGAAAGTTGTAGATGGCAGCGATTACTTTAAAAATCACTGGTATCTTTTTGTCGGCGCGGCGTTTTTGATTCCGATGGCTTTTAGACAGTATTACGCCACCGATGACGGCAAAAGAACTTTAGATTCTTTCTTTCTTAAAATTCCGGTTTTTGGTGATTTGATTATTAAGGGTGGTATTGCACGTTTTGCTCGTACAATGTCTACTATGCTGGCCGCCGGTGTTAAGATTATTGAGGCCATTGATATTGCGGCAGGCACTACTGGCAATTGGGTGGTGGAGCAGACTTTTCTTACGACGAAAGAGTCGATCAACAAAGGTAAAACTTTTTCTGAGCCTTTAAAGAAAGCTAAGTTCTTACCAGAGATGGTGTCGCAAATGATCGCGGTGGGAGAGCAAACCGGCTCTCTTGATGCCATGTTAGATAAAGTCGCCAATTTCTATGAAGAAGAAGTTGAGCAAGCTACAGATGCCATGACCAGTGTCATTGAGCCAATAATGATGGTGTTCTTGGGCGGAATCGTAGCTGTTCTCGTTATCGCCATGTACCTTCCGATTTTCGGTATGGCTGGCGCGGCAGGTGCGGGTTAATGCATTTAATCGAAGTTTCAGACTCGAAACAAACTGAGTCATCAATATTCAGCCGTGTTGATCTGGCCACATTAATAGAATGGGCCCGGCTTGCATTTTTAACTCTCGCTTTTACTTTTATCTCGGTTTCAAAAATCCTTGAGAAAAACTTTTATAATCCGAAACTTTGGGTTCCGCTTTATTTTCTTTTTTCTTTAAGTCTTCTGGCCCATTTTGTTTTTCTGCTTTATTTTCAGCGTACAGAATATCGAAAGATACTTTTCACGGTGACGGCCGCGATTGATGCTATTTTGATCGCAGGGTGTTTAGCACTTTATGGCCAAGCCCATTCCATTTTGTTACTCGCGTTTTTATTTAATATTGCATTTGTTGGTTCTTACTTAGGCCTTTATGGGGCCATGAGCTTGGCGCTTTTAAGCGCTGCTTTATTTAACTCGGTCATCACTTTAGATTTTGATTTTCTCTCGGCGAACTGGAGTCAGCTCGTCACTTTGTATAATGGCTCTTTCTTCGCTTCAGCTGTTGTGGCTGGGCTTTTTCAAGTTGAACTCACGAGAGTGACTGAAACTATTGAGACGCAAAAAGAGGACATTAAAAGCCTTCAAGATATCAATCAGTTGATTGTTGAAAATGTAGGATCTGGTTTGATCGTCACCGACATGAAGAATAAGATCACCAAGGCTAATAAGGCCGCTACAAAGATTTTGGCGGATATCAGCCTAGCCGGTAAAAACCTCATTGATGTACTGCCAGGAGCGCAAAAAGAATTGAATGATCTTGATCATCGCGAGGGAGCTGTCGCGCGTTTTGAATTTGGTCATTTGAATTACGAAGGCTCAAAGATGGTTCTTGAAATGATAGCGACGCCCCTCATGCGCCGTCCCTATGGGTTTCAAGGACATATTATTCTTCTGCAGAATCTCACTGAAGTAAAAAACTTTGAGGAGACGATTCGCCAACAAGAGAAGATGGCGGCGATCGGCTCTATGGCAGCCGGTATTGCCCATGAGATTCGCAATCCGCTGGCGAGTATTAGTGGCAGTATTCAGCTCATAGCAGCTTCATTAAAGCCAGAATCTGAAGATGATCGTAAACTTACGAATATTATTGTTAAAGAAATCGATCGCCTCAATCGCCTCATCGCTGAGTTCTTAGAGTTCGTTCGTCCACCGATGAAAGTAGATGATCCGGTGAAACTCAATGATCTCATGGGTGAAGTGCTCCAGATTATCAGTGCGAATCCGCAAGTGCCTAAAGGCCTTAAGATTGAAACTCAGTTTAACGCGAAAAATCTAGTTTCTGGTCATTACGACAAATTGAAACAAGGCTTTTTAAATATTGTGATTAATGCCACGCACGCGGTTGAGAAAAAGACAGATGGTACGATTAAGATTGTGACTTACGACGATTATGATTCTGTCGTGGTAAAAATTCATGACAATGGTGTCGGAATGAGCCGTGACACGGTTTCACGTATTTTTGTACCGTTCTTTACGACGAAATCAAAAGGTACCGGTTTGGGTTTAGCAATTACACATAAGATTTTTGAGGCCCATGAAGCCCATGTTCGCGTCGAGAGCGAGCTGAACATAGGAACTACTTTTATTATAGAATTTAAACGAAGGAGAGATGGATGAAGCCCCGAATATTAGTCGTTGATGATGAGGAATCAATACGCGAATTCCTAGAAATCATGTTGAAAAAAGAAGGGTATGATATCACTTGCGCTGAGGACGGAAAAGCCGCCCAAGAGTTGCTCAAGAAGAAAACCTTCGACATGGTGATCTCAGATATGCAAATGCCGAATATGACAGGCATGGAGCTTCTGAAGCATGTCAAAGATATTTCTCCTGAAATACTTTTTATGATGATCACGGCCTTTGGCACGGCTGAAACAGCGGTCGAAGCGATGAAAATCGGAGCCTACGATTACATCACCAAGCCTTTCAAAATTGACGAAGTTCGCATCAATATCGCCAATGCTCTTCGCAGTAAATCTTTAGAGTTCGAGAACAGAACTCTCAAAAAAGAGCTCGTTAAAGAAAATGGTTTTCAAAACTTAATCGGTAATAGCGATTCAATGCATAAAGTGTTCGATTTAATTCGCCGTGTGTCTTCGACGCCGACGAATATTTTGATTACGGGTGAAAGCGGTACCGGTAAAGAGATGATCGCTAAAGCGATTCACTTCAACGGCCCACTCAAAGAGAAGCCGTTTATTCCGGTGAACTGCGGTGCCATTCCTGAATCATTAATGGAATCAGAAATGTTCGGTCATAAAAAAGGCTCTTTTACGGGAGCCGTCGTAGATAAAATCGGTCTTTTCGAGGCGGCCGATGGCGGAACCATCTTCTTAGATGAGGTGGGCGAATTACCACTGACGATTCAGGTGAAATTACTACGCGCTATTCAAGAGCGCGTGATCCGCCGAGTGGGCGGAGTGGACGACACTCATGTGAATGTTCGCATTATCGCAGCTACGAATCGAGATTTAGATGAGATGGTTGATACCGGTATGTTCAGACAGGACTTATTCTATCGTTTAAATGTTATTAATATTCACGCCCCATCGTTACGTGACCGCGCAGAAGATATCCCGATTCTTGCGGCCCACTTTTTGAAAAAGTACAATGAGCGCCTGAATAAGAGTATCAACACTATCAGTGCAGAAGCTATGGCCCTTATGACGAAGTACGAGTATCCAGGTAATGTGCGTGAACTTGAGAACATGATTGAGCGCACAGTGGCCCTAGAGAGTGGCGCTACGATCTTGCCAGAAAGCTTACCCCCATTTGTGAACACTCCCACAGGTCGCAAGATGGCGTCATCCCACGAGATTCAAATTACCGATGACGGTATTGAACTCGATAAGGTGATTGGTCATATTGAGAAAGAACTCTTGATTAAAGCGATTCATGCCGCAGGAGGCGTTAAAAAGCGTGCCGCCAAGCTCTTAGGTATTACCTTCCGTTCAATGCGTTATCGCTTTGAGAAATACGGCCTTGGTAACTTCGATGATGACGAAGATATTGATGATGAGTCAGAAGTTGGCTAAAGAAGAGGGAGTGAAAGCTCCCTTTTTTATGTCTTTAACATGACCACGTAGCTCAGTTGGATAGAGCAAGTGTTTCCTAAACGCTAGGTCGGGGGTTCGATTCCCTCCGTGGTCACCAGCTTACGTATGAAAATCTCTCTATGCTTTGTTTCAAATGGGTCCTGCTAAACGCAATTGAAGATAACATCAGTCTCTGCTCCAATAAAAGATATGAAACCACAGGTAAAAAACGCTCTTGCAAAATTAGCTATTTTCATAGGGGTGATTTATTGTTTCATCCCGGGGAGCGTAGCCGCTATTGCTTTACTTGCGGGTTTAGCTATTGCACTGACTTTAGGTAATCCACTCCAGGCCTCGACGAAAAATTATTCAGCGAAACTTTTGGCTTATTCGGTGGCAGGGTTAGGGGCCGGCATCAATCTCATGTTGCTTGGTAAGCTCGGCCTTGCCAGTTTAGGAGTAACAGCCCTTACAATTTTCATCACTCTTCTGCTAGGTCAATTCATAGCACGGGCTTTAAAAGCTGAACCTGACACTTCGATTTTAATATCGGTGGGTACAGCGATCTGTGGTGGTAGCGCCATCGCCGCAGCTTCGTCGGCACTCAAAACTAAATCTGAAGCTACGACAGTCGCATTAGGTACTGTTTTTATTCTGAACGCTATAGCTTTATTTATATTCCCACCTATTGGACATTTTTTTGATCTCAGCCAATTTCAATTTGGTCTGTGGAGCGCTATTGCTATTCATGATACGAGCTCAGTAGTGGGAGCAAGTCTTCAGTACGGAGCTGAAGCTCTGCAAGTCGGCACGACTGTTAAGCTCGCACGTGCACTTTGGATCGTGCCGGTGACATTGGCCTTAGCCTATTGGTTTAAAAAAACCGAAAGCCCAGGGGTCGTAAAAAAACCGTGGTTTATTTTAGGGTTTCTACTCTTCGCTATTTTCTTTACGTTCTTCCCACAATTGGCAGAGTATGGAAAGTGGATTGAGTTCTTAGCAAAAAAAGGTTTAATTTTAGCTCTATTTTTTATCGGGGCGAATATGACGGTAGAAACACTAAAGTCGGTGGGAGCACGCTCGTTCGCGCAAGGTCTTATTCTTTGGCTTGTTATTACAACAAGCTCATTATTTCTAGTGAGATTTTTCTAAGCGGTAAAATTAATACCACTCAGCTTTTTAATTTAAGCGAGTACGCCCGGCAATGTTTTCGCGATGTCACGGGTCGAGCCTGCGTAGTAGGCCGTATTTTTGGGCTCATACTGTGAATCTGGTTGTGGTAGATATTCACCATAACCACCGGCACCTGTTGGGTAGCGACCGTACAACAACTTCAGATTGGTCATGCTATAATCGTTGGCAGTGAGACCCATAGCTTGCATGGCCGTGATCAGGTACTGATTGTACAAGAGGCCCGTTTTTTGGAAGTTTTTAACATCCCGGTTCTGATAATCGTGATACATGCCGGTTTTAATTTTGCCACCAGCGCTACCGAAAAGTAGAACGGGCATATTGTCATGATTGTGTGGGCCATCTATTGAAGCGGTCGAATATTGTAAGAGGCTGTTATCAAGTAGCGTTTTGCCATTAGGCTCAGTGATTGAGTTCATTTTTGAAATTAAATCGTAAACCGCATTATTCGACAACCATTTGAAAATTTGCAAGAGGAAGGCATTGGCGTTGGTATTATCTTGGGCTACGCCGCTACCCATATTATGAGTGGCCCAGTGCCATTTACTTCCTTCAAAAGTATCATTGCCAAGGCCTTCAAAGCCCGGAATGGTACTAATATAGAATGTCGCCACACGAGTTCTCTGGCATGACATCGCTAAAGTAATAAGGCTGTTCATGGCGCTAAATGATTGACGAATCACAGCATCCGATAAACTTTGATTAATGGGTGCCTGCGATGCCGGGGCTGCAGGAGATGTGCACTGTGCTGCTGTTGGTGCCGGTATTGTCGCCAGTAAATTTTTTTCTAAGTCAGCAAAAAGATCGATATGGGCCTGCAAGAGGAGTTTGTCATCACGACCGATTAATCGGCCATCGCGTACTTTTTTATATTTTTCTAAAACAGCATCAATATAGGGAGTCGTCGAAGTTGTTGAGCCTGGAGCGGGCCCACCCGGAAACAGCTGTTTAAATAAAATTAGCGGATCGTAACTAAATGGAGTGAGTTGTACAGCGCCAGAGCGTTGGGTTGGGTTTTGAAATCCCCAAGACATACCTTCACCTTTATTATTTAAGCAGATATTCAATGAGCGAACGTAACCTACGCCATTATTTGGATAGAATCCATTAGCGTAAGCCATAACCTGATCAATTGTCGGAAAGTAATCGGTGAAACCGTGAATATTTGAATTTGAGTGTTTAATATTACCTACAACAGGTCCACCCACGTGATTTCCGTCTGGAGAATAACGCCAATCAAGGCCGCGAAGAAAAGTCATTTTAGAAGCATAAGGGCTGAATTTACTGTCGAAGAGAGTTGAAATTCCAGCAGAGCCCGCAACAATTGGGGCGGAGTGAATATAATGGGCTGGAGCATTATAATAAGAAAAACCTGCGCGTGGATGAGCAGTGGCTGGGTAAAGTAAGGTGCGATTTTGTGTCGGTAAAGTAGCTGGATACCACTGGTTAGCTCTTGCTCCGCCATTTTGTGAGCTCATGGCAATAAAGCGTGGAGCTATTTGTGATGCTTGCGCCTGCGCTTCACGGGGCAGTAAAGAAGGTAAAAGAGGTATGGCCAGAGCGGTTTTGCCCATACCCATTAGAAACATTCTGCGGTTCATATTTTTTTGTGACTTCATACGTTTCCTCTTTATTACTGACTTATTTTGCGCATTAAAAATGCGGGTTGAATCGCGATTTCTTTAAACATCTCTTGCATACCACCCGTTGGGGCTTTCAACTTATCGTAGAGCCCACCGAGTTGACAGCCATCACCAGTGTCGCTTTCTTGGCGACGAACTGAGTAGCGGTAGTAGTTTTTTGCAAAGCAAGCTTCGCCTTTACCAGAAGTGGCTATTAAACTACTCAGATCAACCGCATCGCGAACCGCTTGTGGTCGACCCAAAATCACTTGGGCTTCACCAGCCGCGCTCACCGGAAGATCGGCAATCACTTGGCCAGTTGTCTGACTATAAATCGTTTGGCGGCCCGTTGTGCGATAGCGGCCAAAAGCATCGTAGCTTTCAAATGCAAAACCAATTGGATTGATAACGCTATGACAGCTAATACATGCCGGTTTATTAGTTATATTGTGTACTTTATCACGCGTTGTAAGAATCATTGTTTGGGCTTCATCGTCTCCGCGATCCACATCAGCTGGTGGGGCTGGGAGTTCGTTACATAATACTTCTCGTGTAATACGAACGCCCGTGGCAATCGGACTATTTTCAACTCCGCCTGAAATAATAAGAGCGGCACGAGTGAGTAGTCCCGAACGCTGACCTGCTGGAAACGTAATATTAGGTGTGCCCGTGCCAGACCATTTTGGTACTCCGTAAATGCGAGCTAAATCATCAGTCTTGGCGAACGAAATATTTGAAGTAAGAAGTTCTTTATAACCTTTCTTTTCTGTCCATACGTAATGATTAATAAGATCACGAGCCTCTTGAAGCATATCAGCGCGATGATTATGACCTGGCTGATTCAGCATCTCGCCTTGAGTGAGAGCTAAGAAATCCGGCGACATATTTGTGAGCGGTGACAAGTTATCAAGATGCAGCCACTGTGTGAAGTACTCGTTGATCGAGGCCTTTGTACGCGCGATTTGAGTACCGAATACAACCGTATCGAGAACTTCTTTAATACCGGCTGCCGAGCCCAGTTTACCGGCTGCGGCCGCATCAAAGAGTTCTTTATTCGGCATTGAGTTCCAGTAATTGTAAGAGATTTTTGAAGCGACTTCGTAGCTCGTAAGACGAGCGAGATCCGCACGGCCGTTAATGCTAGTGCCTTGATTTTCAAGGTGGTAGAAGAATTCAGGCGACATAATTAAGTAGCCAATAAGATCAGCTAATTTTGTCGTTGTGCGTTTATTGTAAAAATCCGTATGAAGCGTGATTTCAGCAGTAGTTAATGGACGACGATAAACTTTAAGACCAAAATTTTTGACGAAGTCGCTGATGCAAGTAGCTGTTGGAGGTGAAACACTGAGGCAAGCTCCGCCAAGATTTGTGAGGCGAGTGCTACTGTTTGTGATAAGCGCTGCAAAACGTGTCGCTAGTTTGTACTGAGTATTAATATGTTGTGAAGAAACAATATTGTTTAAGCGCTCAAATTGTGTGCTGTTGTCATTCGGGAGCTCAGTAAAAATAGTATTGAGCTCAGTCATAATAGCCGTACGATCAGCAGCAGCCTGAACATCCATTAAATCTTGGAAAGTGTTTTTCAATTCATTTTTTTGTAATCGTGTCAGGTGCGAAGCTGCCGGATCTGCATTTGGATTACACTGAAAGAAGGTCATGCCAGCGTTAGGGTCGACCGCGATCATGCCCATCATGCTGACCCAATCGGCAAGGGTATCGTATTCAGTTTGAGAAAGCGTGCTGCCCATTGGCATATTTCTAGTACCGGCGGTGGTACCTTTATAAAGAGTCAGACGAGTCATAAGCTTAGATTTATCTATATCACCTGAAACTACGAGGCCGCCGTTAACAAAACCAGCTTCATTCGTATAAGTCATTAAAGAGAAAGCAGCGGCGCCGCCAGATTTATGGCAAGACACACACTTGGCATCGATGACAGCTTTCGCTTTAGTCCAACGCTCGGTCGCATCTGGGCCGGGAGGTTGTACCACTGGCGGTACGACTACAGGTGGAGTTATTGATGAGTTAGAGACAGAATCTGTAAGAGTGCCAGATTCAAACCCGCCGCCGCAGTTCTGAAAGCCCAACATTGCAAAAGACAATGTGAGCCAAGTCGCTGCTATTCGAAACTTCATTTTTAAACTACGTTTACCCAAAAGAATCCCTACAACCCCATCATAAAGACGTGGTTTTGCATATTTATATTGTAGGTAAGATTTCGGAGTTTTAGTTAAGAATCGTAAATCAGCGTAAAATAAAAGCTTATTCGTCTCGTTATGAAACACACATTTTTTTTGAAATTTGCGATAAATCAAAACGAAAAAAAGTTAGTCAGTTTTTTTGTCGGATTCAACTTCTGAGTTGTACGACTCGTATTTTTTTCTGAGTTCTTCGCGTTCGGCTTTACTGGTGATTCCCACCCATTCTGGGTAAAAAATCATAAGAAATAAATAGGTCACAAAACCGATAATAATAAGCGCGGCGGCTAAAATAATAAAAGTTATTCCCATAAAAATCCCTTTCAAAAAGAATAGCACAAACGACCAACAGCAGGTAGATCTACTTGCGGAGAGATTATGATCATTAAGCATCCCAGCAGTGCTAAGGGCAAAAAAATCGTAGTTGTTGTAGGGGCCGGCTTTGCTGGTTTGAAAGCCGCGCAAGAGTTGGCCCATTTAAATGAAGTGCAAGTGGTGGTGGTCGACCAGCGTAACCATCACCTTTTTCAACCCTTACTTTATCAGGTCGCAACAGCGGGGCTCAATCCTTCTGATATTGCGGTGCCTATTCGCTCACAGTTTTCAGACTCAGCAAATATTGAAGTTCATTTGGGAAAAATCTCTTACGTCGATTTAGCAGCAAAAGTTGTTGTGGCTGATGGCGGCATTGAGTTGTCTTATGACTATATTATTTTAGCCTGTGGGGCTCGTCATAGTTATTTTGCCCATCCAGAATGGGAGGTCTTTGCACCAGGTTTAAAAACTATTGAGCAAGCCACAGAGATTCGACGTCGTATACTTTTGGCTTTTGAAAATGCTGAGAATGAATTTGTTGAAAGTGAAAAGAAGGCTTTACTCACTTTTGTTATTGTTGGTGGTGGTCCAACAGGAGTGGAGATGGCAGGCGCCATTTCTGATATTAGCCAAACGGTGCTCAGTCATGACTTTAAACGCATAGACACCAAAAGTGCTCAAGTGGTTCTGGTCGAGGCCGGCGCCAGAATTCTCGGTTCATTCGATGGTTCACTTTCGGCCCAAGCTGCATTGGATTTAAAAAAAATGGGCGTAGATGTAAGGGTTGGTACACGTGTGGTGAATATTGATGATCAAGGAGTCCAGTTGTCGGGTGGTGGATACATTCCGGCTAAGACGGTGGTTTGGGCTGCGGGTGTTCAGGCCACACCACTAGAGTTTAAATCACCGATCATCCGAGATAATTCAGGACGGATTAAAGTGAATTCTGATTTTTCAATTCCCCAGCATCCCGAAGCTTTTGTCGTTGGAGATATGGCTTCTTTTCAGTTAACTGAAAAACAAATTTTACCGGGCCTTGCCCCTGCCGCTATTCAAGCTGGTCGTCATGCGGCACTTATGATTAAAGCCACGCTTCATGGTCAACCTAGAGTTGATTTTAAATATAACGATAAAGGTCAGATGGCCACTATCGGTAAAACAAAAGCTATAGCACAAGTTGGCAATATTCGTTTGACGGGATTCATAGCATGGCTGAGCTGGCTTTTTATTCACATTCTTTATTTAGTGGGATTTAAAAATAAATTCGCCGTTTTCTTACAATGGATTTGGAGCTATCTTTTTGCGAAGCGAGGCAGTCGGCTAATCACCGATAAAGAGTGGCGTCTTTAGTGACGAAGTTCTGAATTTTTAGGAATATAACGAGCCAAAGTATCGACCAGCAAATCGCGTTGAATCGGTTTCGTTAAGAAGTCATTGAAGCCAGAATCCAAACATTTTGCGCGCTCTTCACTCATGGCATGGGCTGTGAGGGCCACGATAGGGCGAGTGTAACCCAGGCTGCGTAATTTGCGTGCCGCTTGATGACCATCCATTTGCGGCATTTGAACATCCATGAGTACCACATCGTAAGAGTTTTTGAGGGCTGATTCCACTCCCTCACGGCCATCATAAGCCGAGTTGATTTGAGCTCCTAAATTTTGCAAATAAATATCAATGAGCATTTGATTGTCCTGAGAGTCTTCAACAACAAGTACATTTAAGCCTTTTAGTACTAGTTCTTTATTTTCTTCTTCTGATTGTATGGTTTTGATCGTTAAAGATTCTTTATTAACAAACTTGGCACTTTTACCGGCGCCCGCTTTTATTTTGAAGGCGAATGTTGTCCCGACATTTTGTTCACTTTTGGTGAGTTCTAGCGATCCCCCTAATGCTTCAGCGAGACGACGAGAGAGAACTAAGCCTAGACCAGTGCCTCCGAACTTACGTGTCGTCGTTGTGTCGCCTTGTGCGAACGGCTTAAACAACTTTTCTTTTTGCTGCTCAGACAGTCCAATTCCGCTATCGGTAACGGTGAAATGAAGAAATCCATTCTCATAACCAACCGTAAGTTTAACGAAACCTTTGTCGGTAAATTTAAAAGCATTTCCAACAATATTACTGAGGATTTGTTTCACTCGCACTGGGTCAGAAATAATTTGATCAGGAATCGAAGATTCGAGCTCAACTTGAAAAAGAATACCTTTTTCAGCTGCCTTAAAGTTAAACACAGATATAAAATCAGCTAAGAGATCTGTGAGGTGAAAGGGGATGTGCTCGATGGACATTTTGCCCACTTCAACTTTTGAAAGATCTAAAATATCATCGATAAGTCTTAAGAGCTGCTGTGAGTTTCTCTCAATAATAGCTCGGTATTTAAAATTATCCTCTAAAGAATTGCTTGGGTCTTTCATAAGATCTGTAAAACCAAGAATAGCCCCAATCGGGGTTCTGATTTCGTGGGACATATTAGCCAAAAATTCAGTTTTTGCAAAGTTGGCTAGATCAGCGCTGACTTTTGCTTTCTTAAGCTGATCAAGTAAATGGCGCACTTGATACTGTTTGCGCCGGGCCCGCAAAGCCACTTCTACCGAGCGAACGAGTGTGAGCTGAGAAAAAGGCCTTTCGAGAAGAGAAATGTTTCCGCTTTGCGAAAACATTTCTGTGGCGCGAACAACATCAGCACTGGTGAGCAGAATGATGGGGATATCTGACCAAGGCTCTTGTTGAGCTAAGGCAGTTTGAAAGAGAGGCAGCGTATCGGCAGTGATAGCTTCTTCTGAAATCACGAAGGCGCCACAGTTTTGAGTAATTTTATGAGCTAAATCAGCTAAACTTTCGCAAGCATAAGCCGAAAGGCCGGCACTATTTAAAACTTCAACTGCCATTGAAGAATCTTTGAAAGTGGGAGCCAGTACGAATACGGCCTCTGAATCTTGAGTGTTCAGCCAACTATTCATTATTCCCCTTTAGGCCATTATCAGTGGACCCTAAATAACGGGGAACGCCAGTAAAGATTCCGGCAAAATGGTCTAACACCGGGCCGACTAAAATTCCACCTTGTCCAATTTTGAGTTCGCGAAGAGTTTCTTCGTGCGTTCCAGTTCTTTTTTTAGTGACCGAAATAGCTTTTTTAACACTGCCGAAAGATTCGTAGAAGCGAGTGACAATGACAGAGTCGGCCAAATAAGTAAGATCAAGTGGGGTATGCATGTTGCCCATGATTCCGGCTTGAGCCAAAACGATAAGGGTAATAACACCTTGGCTACCCAAATAAGAAAGAAGCTCATGAAGCTGGAGCATTAAAAACTGCTGCTCAGGCATGGCATGAATATATCCATTAAGACTGTCTATAATGATGACATCAAGATCATTCAGCTTAACTTCTTCTCGAAGTAGAGCGGTGAATTGCCCTGGAGTGAGTTCTGCAGGATCGATTTTGCGTAAACTGATCTGGCCAGATTTTAAATGCTCATCGAGAGGAATGCCGAGATCATTGGCGCGTGCCTTTAAATTCACGGGACTTTCTTCAAAACTATAAATTCCAACCCTTTTTCCTTTTGCTGCGGCTGCAGTTGCAAACTGAATAGAGATTGTAGATTTACCTGTGCCGGCAGGCCCTAAAATTAAATTGCTGGTGCCGCGATCAAGACCGCCGCCGAGCAGGCAATCGAGAGCCTTAACTCCAGTTGAAACAACTTCGCGTTTAAAATCGAGGTGATGCTCTGAAGCCACAAGGCGCGGAAAGATTTGGACACCTGCCTTCTTAATTAAATAATCATGAGTTCCACTGCGAAATTCTACACCCCGCATTTTCACAATATGAAACTCACGGCGGTCAACGCCGTAGCCAGCTCGGACCTTTTCAAGAAATAGCACGCCGTGAACAATACTCTGAACGTGAAGATCTCCGGCTTCTGCAGTTAAATCATCAAGAAAAAGAACGGTTGCGCCTCGACCAATAAAATACTGTTTAAAAGCTAACATCTGACGGCGATATCTGAGCGAGCTGTCAGAAAGAAGGCGAAGCTCAGAAATAGAATCAAAAACTATTCGTTGAGCTCCTGTTTCACTGATCTTGTTTAATACCACTTGGATAGTTTTAGACAGCTCAACTTCTGAGGTATGAAATAACGTATTGCGAGTGTCGCGACCTAATTGTTCTGAAATTGCGGAGATTTCGAGAATGTGAATGCCTTCCAGGTCCCAATCGTGTGATTGAGCTACAGCATCCAACTCATCCTTTGTTTCTGAAAAGGTAATATATAGAGTTTTTTCACCGAGTCTGCGACCTTCCATTAAGAACTGGAGTGCTAATGTAGTTTTACCAGTGCCCGGCTTTCCTTGTAGTAGATAAAGATTATTGCATGGGAGACCGCCTTTAAGTACGTCGTCTAAACCCGGTACGCCAGTCGGGCATTGAGAAATAGATTTATTAGTATTCATATTCAACCGCCTTGCCTCCTGTGAATAATGGCTAGGAGTATATAAACATGAACGGAATTGGGTGCACCATAAATGTACTGAGCACAAACGATCGTGGAATTACTCCCCAATTTGTTAAGAAGTTTTGACAGGAGAGGTGCGTTTTTTTGTTTATCTTTATTTTGGACGCTACTTTAGTGCCAGGTTTTCCCGGCACTAGGTAATTGAATTAAGCCGTGGACTAAGGCATTACATCTTCGCTCGGTAATTCAGCTTCTGTGCTCGCCAAGCCATCATAGAGATGGTCATACTGAGCCTCTAAGCGATCTACAACTGCTGGAATCTTGATGAAATAGAAGTTCTCCCAATTGCTTGAGAAAGCGGTTCCGGTGAAATTGCCAGCTCCTGCAAAAGCAGCTTTTTGTGTGAGCGATTTGAAAATAATGTATTTGTTGTGCTGAAGAAGTTTTTGATTATGGTTGGTCTGAAGGTATTTTACTTTTGCACCTTCTGATTCTAATTTTTTAACCACCAGATTTTCATGGCGCGTATTGGGGGCATTCACCCAGTAAATGTCATCATCAAAGAGCAGCTTCAAGCGAAAACTAGGGGCTGCTGCAATTTTGGCCGATAACGCATTTGTTAAAGTGGCAAAGCTAAAGCGGTGAGAGATCAACTTCACTTCTTCGGCCCATGCTAATGACTCATTAATAGTTCTGGTCGCATCGGCACCATAACCAGGAACAAAGAAGATTTTGATGTCGTCTTCTGCCGGAGCTTGAATCGCAGCTAAGCAAGACTTCATAAAAGTGCGATACTCTTTACCGCTGGCGGCATGGTCAATTTCTCCACTCATCAAACACAAATGAGCTTGAGCAAAGTAAGAGCCTCTGTATGTCGTAATAAAATGCCAGTTCTCGTGATGGAGAAGAATTCCGCTGGTCATGTTACCGCTGCCAAATGAAACCTGAAATTCAGCGTCACTAGAATGAGGGTTTACGATGAAGACTTTATTGTGGGCGAAGTCAATACCGCTCACGTGACCACGTTGATAGAATTGAAAATTATCTTTGCCACAAGCCTCTAGCTCTTCCATGCGGTTGATTTCGGTTTTTTGATCTACCACGATTTGAACTTTTACGCCACGTTCGCTCATCGCCTGGCAAAGAGCTGCTGTCACGGGATGACTTGAAAAGGACAAGTACGTCATAAAAATTTCTTTTGTTTTCGGCTGATTGATCCATTCTAGAATTTTTTCTGATGGTGTGCCCGATCGACCCAAATTATTTTGTGCATCTGAAGTTTTGCAGAAAACATTTTTTGGTTTTTCTGTAAGTGGCTGTCCGCCTTTAGATGTAACGGGCTGAACGTATTTATATGTGGCGCATTCTGGATTCGTGAAGCGGATATCATAATTAAATGGAGTGTAATCTTGAAGGCGAGCCGCTGATGCCACCGATTGAAGAGTGAAGAGGGCGAGAATTAGATTGAGTTTCAATAACAATTTCATAAGGTCTCCATTAATACCGACATGTTATGCGGTGAGTTCTTCTATTTGAAAAAACTGATAAACGCCACCTCATTTTAATATGCTAAGCGCGCATAATGAAAATAATAGAAATTGACCTGTTTTGTGTTATTTGCAGAAGCTAAGAGCTTTAGTGAGAGCCTGAATCTCTTTAACTTTTTTAGTTTTACTATTGGGATTCAGGCTGTTCCAGTAGCCGCCTTTATCAACAGAGATTTTGCCAGTCGCAGCGATTTGAGCATCAAGTAGGTGAATACCGCATTTGATATTTTTAAATGGGTCAAAAATACTCTTTTTTGAATTGTTGGGTAACAGATCGCGATCGGCTGTCCAATCAAACTGACAGCCCTGAGAGACTTGTGAGTCGGCGTAAGAGACGTGCATCAGGCCTTCACGATATCGTGGCAATTGGGTCACCGGATCCGTGGCTCCACTTTCATGGACGGTGCGTTTTGTAATGCTAAAATCAGTTTCATATTTTGCAATAGCTGAAATCAAGTAGGCCCAGAAGCCCGCTTTTTGCTCATCATTAATTTTAGAGTATTGTGGGCAAAAATCAGTGGCGTCTTTAGCGCCACTTTTTAAACTCATTGTAGAACTAATAATCAGCTCAAGTGTTGTGTAAGACCATTTAAGTTTTTCATCTGAGCCATCTTCCCAGGCCAATTTATCATAGGCAAAATCAGGCGGTGGAACTGTATCGTCGGGGGGAGTGGTGGGGGTCCCTTGACCCGTATTGTCTTGCAAGATTTCTTGCGCGCCTTCAAAGCTAGAATCAGCGGCACAACCGATTTGCAGGATCAAAATAGCTGTCAGCATCGATCCCTTAAAGATTGACTGAATCAGATGCCCAGGCCAAATGTCTAGTTGAGTCCTATATATTTTCATTGCTGATTATAGATCGGCGCGTTTAATATTTTAGATAAGCGTAAACTCGACGTACGTATGAGTGATTTTTTATTTGAGACACAAATTTCTTTAAACTGACGAGTCTAATGACACAACGTAAAGACCTCGATGCCATTTTAGAACACACACCATTGCCTACAGCTTCGCTCGGGCTGCGCTTGGGTTGGCTGGCCGATGTTCTCCATTGGATTCTTTCTGATTCTGCGCTTCGTACAGACGATGCCTATTTCAAAACCGGTGAGACGCAAGCTTTACGCGTGAAATGGGTTTTACATGTTCTTGACCGTCATCCAGACTGGAAAGAAAAAGTGAAACGCATTGTTGAATCCATACCGCCGCACACGCAGATTTTTGATTTATTAGTTATGACGGGCCTCCATCAGCAGGCGGGCCTTATCTCTGAGATATTTGAGCGCCTGCAAAAAGAGTATTTGCCGGCACCTAAAGATGAGGCCAACTTACAATTTTTATTTTTGAATGCATTTGGTAGTGATACAGACGCGGAATCTTTTTTGCGGATTAATACAGAGACCTTTCAAGAGCTGACAAAACTTTTTGGCTCGAACGCCGGTGTGTTTTCAGTCTGGTCACAAAACTACAAAGACGCTTGTTTGTTTTTGTCTTTGCAGATTTCAGGTTTAGGTCTCGATACAGAGGTGCGTCGCCGTTTAAAAGTACGCCGTATTGATGAGATTTGTTTTTATTCTCTTCATGAAAAAGTTTTAGCGTGGTCTAAGGTGGTATTTACCAGCGCCAGTGATACCACTGAAACTTTAAAGAATGAAATTAAAGCCAGTATCACCGGTTGTACAGATGCCATTCGGCATATTTATGGTCAAATGGATGATCATGGGGTCAGTGTATCGATGGTTTACCGCCTCGACCGTATTGAAGCTCTTTTGCGTCGTCTTTCTCTTCTCGTCGATTACTCAAACTCAGTATCGTCTGCCGAAACTAAAAAATTAATTGCGCAATTAATTTCTGAGAGTGTGCGCTCACGCCGAATTGGCTCATTGCTTGATGACAATACATCTTTAATTGCAAAAAAAATTGTCGAGAACAGTGCTGAGACAGGTGAACATTACATTGCTCGCTCAGTGGGAGATTACTTTAAACTCCTTAGAAAAGCTCTGGGGGGCGGTGTTATTACGGCTGTTACGGTCGTCGTAAAAATTATTCTATCACTCATTCCGGGTTCGCCTTTTTTAATGGGCTTTTTAGCTTCGATCAATTACTCGACAAGCTTTATGCTTATTCAGTTGCGCGGTTTCACCTTGGCTACGAAACAGCCAGCGATGACAGCGGCGGCTCTGGCAGGTAAAGTTCGGCCGGATATTCGAGAGGGAGAGCTGTCTGGGCTTCTCAATGAAATTATTTATTTGGTTCGCTCGCAGGTGATCGCCGTTATCGGAAACGTTATGGCCGTTGTGCCCACTATGATTATTTTCTGCTGGGCTTTCAACCAAAGTGTAGGACAGCCTTTTTTATCTGCGACCAAAGCTGAACACGTGCTTCATGATTTTTCTATTTTAGGTATGACGCCGATTTATGCGATCTTCACTGGTTTTCTTCTATTTCTCTCGAGCATTATGGCCGGCTGGTTTTATAACTGGGTTCTTTATCGTCGATTGCATCATGCCTTAGCGCAAAGCAATCGCCTTATTGCTCTTTTTGGTAAAGATAGAATGAGAGTTTTCAGTTTATTGTTTAAAGCTAACTGTGCTGGATTTGCCGGTAATATCTCGCTTGGATTTTTTCTGGGTCTCGTGCCAGTTTTTGGGGACTTTCTGGGTTTGCCTCTCGATGTCCGCCACGTGACACTTTCATCGGGTTTAGCGACCGCCGCCGTGATGAGCCTAGAGCTCTCTGTTATGCAAACCTCTGAGTTTTGGCTCGCTGTTGTTGGTGTAATGAGTATGGCCTTCTTAAATTTAGCGGTGTCATTTGCTTTTGCTCTGTTTGTTGCCTTCCGCGCTAAGAAAGTTCCTTTTGAGCAGGGCTTTACCATCCTTCGAATTATCACTGTGCAACTATTACGGCGTCCGATGCTCCTTTTCTGGCCACCGAAATAAAAGCGCCGGTCACTGTAATGGCTTAAAAATAAAGTGTTGCGCTTGGGCAGAGCCTATCGACAGTATTACCATAGGGTTAAGCAAATCCATCGTACAAATAATCCCAGTTCTTTACGACTCCCTCGGCCAGTCCGCGGGGATGACCGAAGCCTTCTAATATATTCACTTTGATATAGTCGCTCATCCGCATAAAATCTTTAATGCCAAAAACGAATCGGGTGTAAGGGGATTGGCTCCAGAAGCGCTCTTTCAGCTTATTCTTTTTACTCGCGCCAGTGATTTTTAAAGCAATGGCGCCGGTGAGAGTGCGAATAAAGCGTTTATAACTGCTATGAGAGTGAAACTTCAAGTGCAAGTGAAGATGATTGCCCACATTCGCTGAAGAGAAAATTTGCACGCCCATAATCTTTGCATACTTTTTTAAAAGCCCCGCTACAATCTGCTTATTTTTTGGCTTTAAAAAAGACCAGTTACCTTTAGCGAGCTTTGATTTAAGTACAATATGCATCGATTGTTTGGTGGTAATGGGCCTAAAAGTTCGGCTTTCGCGAGTCGTGCGAGAGTTTCCGCCAAAGCGGTTTGATTTTTTGGCGAAGAGATCAGATTGCATTGAGCGTGATCGAGGCAAGTGAAGGATCCTTTTATTTATGTTTGTGCTGCAGAAATTCATCGACCACGACTTACCATCTTTTATCGATGTTCATAGGCATAAACTTCAGTCAGCTTATCTATTTACCAACTGGGCAGGCCTGTTGTTAATGTAGATGTGACCGATGGTATTGTCAAGGTAGTATTTATGGGCGGGTTCAAGTTTGAAGACAGCGATAGACAGAGTTCAAGTTCGAAGTGCAGCGATGTTTTTGGATGGAAAGCTATTTAAGGTGGGGTATTAGCCTGCGAGGGGAGACAGTTTCTGCTCAGCACATCATTTCACATACTCAGGGACATGGTTGACATGCCGTTTTTGTCATACTTGGTCGATGGAGGTGGAGGGTGGGCTATGGAGGATGTGTTATGCATCGGTAGCAGATTTTCTACGGCCGTCTCAATAACAAGGCTTCACAAATAAAAAAACCCACAATTCGGAAAAATTGTGGGTTAGAACAGAGTGAACATTGGCTTAACGAACCGAAGTTCACCTTGCAGACGAATTGAAAGTGCGCCTTGGCCTAGCGACAGTAGTCTGATTGATAATACTGTCTTTCTGTGACCGTTAAATCGCCGTTAAATTGAGCGGCAGCAGACCCTGATGCGCTTACTAAGTTGGCCGCAACTGTATATGTTGTGTAAATATCTTCGTATTGTACGAAACGACGGCCCCAACGAGTGACGCGCTCTTGCCAGCACTGAGTGCGACCACGGCTATCAGTAGCGCAGCGAGTGTACCATTCGTCGTACTGGCATTGCTCCCAATCTTGACGAACGCCTGATGAAGACTCTTCAACCGTGCGTGTCCCTTGCAGACCATAAGCTTGACCTGTTTGTTCAGCTGGGACGTTGAAAGTGTCATCTTTAAGTGCATCTTCTGGTACAGCAAATTCAAACTTCTGTGTTTTGTCATTCACTTCGATTTTTACTTTTACTTTTTTGCTATCCACATCAAGCTCGGTTTTATAAGAACCTGCCGGTAATGTAACAGTCTTTTTATCTTTGTTGATTAATGTGAGGTTTTCGTTCGCTTTAAGAATACCTTCAAGATCGTTACAGGCTGTAAGACCAGCTACAGCGACTCCTGCTAGCATGAATGTTTTAGCAAATTTAAGAATAGACATTATGGTTTCCCCCTTAAGAAAATCGTTGCATGTCGTTATAGTTCTACAGCCGTTTTTCATACGAATTCAATAGCTATTTTAATAAGTTTAAGACATCTTAAAAAGATGCGATTTTTATCTCTGTGTTTGACTCTTTTCTTACTCACAGGCCCGGCTTACTCTCTAGATTTGCGCACTGCGCTTGAATTGGGAGTTTCAACTTCTCCAGAGCTCAAACAAGCTAAGTCACAGAAAAAAGAATATGAGGCTCAAGCTTGGCAGTACAAAAGCGAAATTTTTCCGACTATCAATGCGGTGGGTACAGCAGAGCGCCGTCAGAATTCGGCGGCCACCCGTGGCTTTACTTCATCAACAACAGTAAATGATCCCTACAGTTCTTATATTGCAGCCCTCGAATTTCAGCAGCCGATTTTCAGCGGCCTTGCTTTAGTTTCGGGTTGGAAGCTCGCTAATGTTGTCAACGACTTGGCCGACAGCGAATATTATCTTACACAGCAGACGATTGTTAAAAATTTGATTTTATCTTACTTTGGTTATGCCGAGTCACAAGAGATTCTCAAAGCCTCTCAAGGAAATTTAAACACTCTCCAAGAGTATTCAAAAACACTTTCGTATTACGCCAAGATCGGTCGTGGCCGTGAAATGGATCGGCTGCAAGCCAGCGTGAACGCCTCTGTAGCGGCGGTTGAATTGCAAAACGTTTCGCAAGAAAAATTAGATGCCGAATTAGCATTAAAGAAATTTATCAATTGGACATCGCAAGAGCCGCTTAAGCTCTCTCATGCCCTGCACGTCTCAAAGCACAGCACGCAGAAAACGCAAGATTTAACAGACGCGACTCCCGAGTCACTTCTAAACAGAGCTTTGAAAAATAATCCGAGCCTTCAAGTTTTAGAGAAAAATGTAAATCAGAGCCGATACCTGGGCGACGTAGAGCTATCGCCAGATTTGCCATCGCTCAATATTGTGGGGGCGTACGGCACCCAAGCTTTGCATCGGGAAGATATGTTTGAGAATAGTTCTGAGTATTACTCTTACGGCTTGAAACTTTCTATTCCACTTTTCTCGGGCTTTTCATCAATTGGTAAGCGTCGTGAGCTTCGTGAGCGGACTTTTCAAGCTGAAAAGAGTTTTGAAATCCAACGCCGTGATCTGCGCGTGCAAATTATCGCCGCTCAAATGAATTTGAAAAAATCTTACCAGCAGTATCAGGAGCTAAAAGATGTATCGACACGTTCACAGCGTGCGCTCGATTTAGCCACTCGCTCTTACAAGCAAGGTACGACATCGAGTCAGGACGTAGTTAATTTTCAAAAAAGCCGTTACGAAGCTGAAAAAGTTTTGATTCAAAATCAATACGCTTATCTACGATCCCTTATTGAGCTCCAAGAATTGCTCGGTGTTGATCTTTACAAAACATACACCGGTGCCCTATGAGTTTAGCCAGTCTTTCCATTCGAAAGCCCGTATTTGCATGGATGTTGATGATCGCAATGATGGTTTTCGGTTACCTCAGCTTTTCAAGTTTGGGTGTCAGCCAGAATCCAGATATTGATTATCCGTTCGTTAATGTTTCGGTGACTCTAGAGGGGGCCTCGCCAGAAGTGATGGAGAGTGAAATCGTCGATGTCACCGAAAATGCTTTGATGGGTGTTGAGGGTCTCATTGATATTAGTTCTACAGCACGTTATGGGTCGGCTTCAATTTCCTTAGAGTTTAGTTTAGATCGCGATGTGGATGTGGCCATGCAAGAAGTGCAGTCACGCATTTCACAAGTGGTACGCCGTTACCCGGAGGGCACAGAAGCCCCTGTGATCTCAAAACAGAATCCTGAAGATCAGCCAATTTTATGGCTCGGTGTTTCTGGCGATGTGCCTTTTCGCGAACTTATGACTTATACGCGTGATAAAATCATTCCCCAATTTCAGCTTGTGCCTGGAGTGGGTGATATTTTCATGGGTGGATTTTTAGATCCAGAAATTCGTATTTGGATCGATTTTAAAAAGCTTCAACAGTTTGAGCTCACGGTGGATGACGTGATTTCCACTCTTGATAATGAGCATGTAGAGTATCCGGCTGGTTATATGCAGAAGGGTGAGAAAGAATTCACAATGCGTATTCTGGGCGAAGCTAAAACAGTTAAAGAGATCCAGAATTTATTAATCACAAAGCGCGGTGGAGGCATTAATTATCGACCAATACGTCTGTCTGATGTGGCCCGCATTGAAACTGGCACTGAAGACATTCGTCGTTTCTCAAGAGTGATGGGCAAAACTGCCGTTGGTATCGGGGTTAGAAAAACCCGTGGTGTCAATGCCGTTGAAGTCGCCAAAGCCGTTCAAGAAAAAATGAAAGAAATGAAGGGAAGCCTCCCAAAAAGTTATGAGATCGGCGTGAATTATAATGGCACGAAAATCATTGAAGAGTCGGTGCATGAACTCAATTTTGAATTGATTCTCGCCGCCGCCCTTACCGGTGTTGTTTGTTTTCTTTTCTTCGGGTCATGGAGTTCAACCCTTAATATTTTGTTAGCGATTCCAACTTCTATCTTGGGTTCGTTTATGGCGTTTAAGTATTTTGGCTTTACGCTGAATACCTTCACGCTTTTGGCTCTTATTCTCTCGGTGGGTATTGTCGTCGATGATGCCATTATGGTGCTCGAAAATATTATGCGCCACCGAGCCATGAAAAAAACAGGCCCGCAAGCGGCCCTCGATGGTGCCAATCAGATTACGTTTACGGCTGTGGCCGCGACTTTATCAATTATTGCTATTTTCCTTCCGGTCGTTTTTATGGAAGGCATTCTCGGTCGATTTTTCTTCCAGTTCGGTATTGTTCTTAGCGTAGCGGTATTCTTATCTCTTATTGAAGCTCTCACTCTTACGCCTATGCGAAGCGCAGAATTTATGGGCGATAAAGAGGAGCATGGGATTTTAGACCCACTCATTGAAAAACTAAAAAAGTTTTATGTTATTACATTGAACTGGGCACTTCGTTACCGCTGGACAGTTGTGATTTTAGCTTTGACCTTATTTGCCGGCAGCTTTATTTTCGTTAAGCTTTTACGCAAAGAGTTTGTGCCCGCACAAGACCAGGGTATTTTTATTGTGCGTATGCAAGCCAATGTAGGTTCATCATTTGAATATACAGATGAACTTGTGAAGCAGGCTGAAGAAAAACTCAAAGCCGTTCCTGGCGTTGAGAGATTTTTCGTCGCTATTGGCGGTATGGGCGGCGGGGTCAATTCTGCCATGGCTTTCGTCACGTTGAAGGAGCGTTCACAGCGCGATGTGGGACAGCAAGAAGTGATGCAGAAGGTTCGTGAATCTTTAGGCGGCATTAAAGGGTTTAAAGTTACGATACAAGATCCATCCCAACAGGGTTTTGGTCCGCGCAGTCGTGGGGCCATTGAATTCAGTGTTCGCGGGCCGGAGTGGGAAAAGCTAGTTGAGGTGACAGAAAACATTCAAGCGGAACTCAAAAAAGATGAGCGCTTCGTAGATGTGGATTCAAATTATGATGAAGGTCAGCCGGAACTTAAAATTTATCCTGATCGTGAGGCGGCCGCTCGTTACGGTGTTTCGGTTAAAGAACTTGGCTCGGTGATCAGCGCTCTTGTTGGTGGACGTGATGTGGGTAAGTTCACTGAAAGTGGGCGCCGTATTGATGTGCGTTTACGGCTTGAAGATGAGTACCGAGTGACTCCGCAAGATATTTTAAAACTTTCAGTGCGTAATAATCGTGGTGAGCTGGTCAGCCTTGGACGTCTCGTTAAAGTTGAGGAGCAAACCACTCTTGTCTCGATTACGCGTCAGCAGCGCGAGCGTGCTATTAATATTTACTCAAACATAAAACAAGGGGCCTCTCAAGGTGCGATGCTCACTCATATTGAAACAATTCGGGCTTCTTTGCCTGATGGCTACACAATTGTATTCAGCGGTAGCTCGAAAACTTTTAACGAAACAATGCGCAGCGGTCTTTTCGTTATGATTCTTGGTGTTTTCGTGGCTTATATGATTCTTGCCTCCCAGTACAATTCATTTATTCACCCGGTGACTGTTCTTATGGCTTTGCCGTTCTCACTGACTGGGGCGTGGGCTCTTCTCTGGGCCGCAGACTCTAGTTTGAATATTTACAGCGGTATTGGGCTCTTGCTGCTCATGGGTCTAGTGAAAAAGAATTCCATTATGCTTGTGGATTTTGCCAACCAGGTTCGTCAAGAATCCAGCTGCAATGCCACAGAAGCTATGCTTCGTGCCGGGCCCATTCGTTTGCGTCCTATTTTAATGACTTCCATCACGATGATTGCGGCGAGTTTGCCATCTGTTATCGGATTCGGCCCGGGGTCTGAAACTCGCTCACCAATGTCGTTAGCGGTTATTGGTGGTGTATCGGTTTCTACTATTTTCACTCTTTACGTTGTGCCTGTTGTTTACAGCTTGTTTGCACGTCTTGAGAGAAAACCAAAGCCTGAGTCGCCTCGTGGCTGATCAGCCCAATTATATAACCCCAAAAGGTTTGCAGAAATTAAAAGCAGAGCTCAAAGATTTGATTCAGATCGAGCGACCGAAGATCGTCACCTCAGTGGCGTGGGCGGCTTCAAATGGTGATCGCAGCGAAAATGCGGATTATATTTATGGCAAGCGTCGCCTTCGAGAAATTGATCGCCGCGTAGGTTTTCTAACCAAACGAATCGAGAACGCCCAAGTGGTGAACCCCCTTGAAGAAAAAGGTTCTAAAATTGTTTTCGGAGCCACGGTTTATTTAGAAGATGAAGATGGCGAAGTTAAAAAATATCAAATTGTCGGCGAAGATGAGATTGATACCGAAGCGGGCCGTATTTCTTGGCGCTCGCCAATTGCCGTTGCGCTTTTGGGCAAAAAATTAGACGACGAGGTTGTGATAAAACGACCTGTCGGCAATCTTATTGTAACAGTGAATAAGATTGAGTTTGTTGAGTACTAAATCATTAACTTATCTAAAAGCGGCCCACGAATCGTCACCACGGCTGGTGAGGGTTGTGAGTTGCCACCCTTAGGCCAATGACTTGTCACTTTGCCATCTTTACGAACCGTGCTCGCACCCGGGTGCTGAACTGATAAGAATAGAGTTTTAAAATCCGCATCAAATGATGGCCCTGTTAATTCTGCATCTACCGGAGCCGTTGCCACTCGCAGAGCTTGTCCCGCAGCGGGTCCGCTCATCGGAATGTAATAAAGCGCATTGTTACCATGGAAAGCGTAATCTTTATTGCCCATGTATTTTTCTGAAATATCTGTGGTCATCCAGAGATTGCCTTTTTTATCAAAGACAAAATTATCAGGGCAAGTAAAGCTGGCTTGCGGTCCACCGGTCATAAAAATAGAAGATGTGAATTTGAGTGAAAGAGGATTGTTTCCCTCTTCTACGATTTTCAAAATTGAACCATGCATATCGCCCTTAGGGATGTGATTCGTCTGAGCCACAAAAATAGCTTTTGTTTGTGGGTCGATTTCAACATCTTCGGGGCGGTGGAGAGCCGTGCCGCCCACAAGTTTTGCGGCCTTACGAGTTTGTATTAGCATTTCAGTTTGGTTTTTGAAAGCTGAAGTCAAAATTGCGTTTTTATCGCGATTGAGCAGAACCCATTCGCCCAATTCAAGATTGGCCACATAAAGATCGCCCTCTTCAAGGGAGCCTTTTTTCTTAGAAATAAATTTATAAACGCATTCATCGTCTTTATCGTCGCCCATGTAAACAACCGTGCGACCATCAGCGGCCAATGTAGTTGTGGCACATTCGTGAGCAAAGCGGCCCAAGGCTAAATGTTTTTTAGCTTGGCCATTCATCGGATTCACTTCAACTACCCAACCATAGTGTTCTGGCGGAAGAGGGTAGTGCTCTTGCCATTTATAGACGCTCACTGAAGTATCGAGTTTGCGCTCGCCACTGTCGTCATAAGAGACTTCGCCATAATAATTATCGTAGTTTTCTTCGCAGGTGAGAATGGTGCGCCAGCTTGTGACTCCGCCAGCGCAATTGCCAAGTGTGCCAATGGCGTGAGTGCTCCCTAAAACTTTGCCACCGACAAAAGGGATGCGAGTTGTACCATCTAAACGACGGTTTTGTGGATCGTTCAGTATAAAGCCCCACGGCTCATTGATATTATTGCGTTTGATGCGAACGATAGAGCCGCCAACGGCTTTGCGTTCTTTATCAACATGAGCCTTGGTTTTTACATCCGTTGGATTAATTCCATTGATAAAGAACGGGCTTGGATATTCATGATTAACCCAGAGTAAGGCATCGTTAGCCGAGATAGGAATAAAAGCGGTGTAATCATTATTATACCCGAAAGCATCCCCACGTTTATTGAGGTAGGTGTTCCACATCAGAAGAGTGCGATAGTTCAAGCCCTCAACTAAAGATAAATCATCTGCAAAAGATGGCTTCAGTGGAGCAAATGGCAGCATGGGATTTATTTTTTGCGGCAGCGAAGAGCAGGCCGTTAAAAACTGAGCGACGAAGCCAGTGGAAAGAGCGGCCCCAGAAGTGCGGCCCATAAACTTTAGAAATTCGCGACGATTGTGTATTAGATTTATCATTAAAAAAGATTAACAAAAGGAGCCCAAAGGTCACTTAAAAAAATGTTAGAATCTCTATAGAATTAACGACCAATTTCAGGGGAGCCAGTATAGGCTTGGGCAGAAACGCCTAAGGCAGAACTTTGATCAATTTGTTGATTAGAAACCTGGGCAATTGCGACAACAAATACAAGTAGAATAAGACCCCAAGCGATGAGCTCTCTGTTTTGCTTATTTTCTCTTTGAGCTTTAGCAATTGTTTTCATAGCTGATATTAAAAGCAATCTAGAGGCCGAGTTAAAAAACCTTGATTTCAAAGCTCGCATTAATAGCGGACGCAGAGCTGACAAAAACTACATACGCCTGACCAAAAGCGGCACTTTTGCGGAGAATTGACAGGCTGTAGATGTCAGCTCGCTTATATTTGATATACAGACCTAGTAGAAATGGCACTTTCATTGCTCATTAAAGCTTCGGATCATTCTTTATATATGAGGGCTTTATGTCTACACATAACAAAAAGATTTCGTTTTTAGGTTTAGCTTTAAGTTTAACTTTAGTAGCCACAGGTTGTGGTCGCGGCTTTGAAGCTAATAAAGGTAAGGCTGGCTTACCACTTTCAAAACCGACGACAACAGCAGATCAAGTTAAAAAACCATCGGCTGAAGAGTTGGCGAATCAAGCTCTCGCACGAGCAAAACGTGAAGAGGATCTCAGAAAATCATCTAAAGAAGGTGCTATCGTTGATATTAACGATCAAGCCAACCTCTATATTACTGGCGCATCACTGGCTCGTGTAGGGGAAGATAAAAACCAACAGGTTGTATTTAGTGCCATCGTAAAAGAAAATTCGGCTGATAACAAAGCTTCAGTTGAAATCACAGCTCAAGATATTTTAGCTAAAATTTCTGCCTCAGCTGATGGAAAAGCGACGATTCTAGATGCGTCACAAATGACTTTTCAAACTTTAAAAGGGACTAAGACAGAAGTGGCTCCGAAGCCAGAAGAGTACACTTTGACAGTGGCTTGCCAAGACGATTGCTCAGAAGTCATTGTTCGTATGCAACGTAAAGGTGAGGCTGTAGCCTATGCTGCTGAATTCACATTTACACTTTCTGAAGATCAAAGAGAAGGTACGCTGGCGGCATCGTCATTGACGGCGAACGATCAAGTTCCGTCTTTTGAAAAAGCTCTTCTTGAAGCTGGTGTTGAGACTGAAAAGGCCGTTAGCGAAACAACTGGCGAAGTGAAAACAGAAGAGAAGGCGGCCGATGCGACTCCGGATACTGGTGCCTCTGATACGTCAGCAGCCGGTCAATCTGAAGAAAAACCAGCGACGCCACCTGAAGATCCAGCGGCAAAAGCAGTCGTTGATGCTGCGGTAGTGGCAGAAGGTCAAAGCGCGACAGATGCTAAAACTGCTGATGACGCGAGTAAAATAGCAGAAATGACAGTTGATGAATCTGGTAAAAAAGCGGATGAGGCAGGACAATTGGCTCAGGCCGCGGCCGCTCCACAAGCTAAACCTTCTAAAGAACGTCTTCAAATCACTCGTGATATCACGGTTAAGAAGGCCCAAGTTGTTCGTCTCAATGCAGAAATGAAAACGGCACAAAATGCAATGAACTTACAGCGCGCTAAGATGTGGAAGGCCAGCTCAGACTTAAAATCAGCTCGTCTTGAGTATGAAAAGCTGAATAAAGGCATGAGCAATTTCTTCGGCACTAACAGTGCGGCGAAGAGAACGGCTCAGATGAAAATTGAAGATAAAACTCGCTTCTTAAATGCGCAGTTGAAAGATCTCTCGGCCAAGATTAAAACTCTTGGTGAAAAAGTTAAAGCTGCGAAAACAGCTCTCAGCGAGTTAAATACTTTAAAGAGTAAACTCGCTAAGTCGAAATAATTAGTATTCTTGAGAAGACGGGTCTGAATCAAAATCAGGCCCGGTATCCGGCCCAAATTCCCGCATATGTTCGCGATAAGTATCAACGCTATAAAAACCATAAATTTTCTTTTGCAGCATTGAAGTCACTTCACCTTGAATTTCAAGGTAGATATCTTCGGCTTGTGCGCCCATGGTGAAACCAAGTCCGCTTAAGTTTAAAATATAATCCTCAACAACTTTCACTACAAAAAGTTCGTTACCTTCTGCTAAGATATCGAGGTTGAGTAAATGGCGTTCAAAACAATCAAATAAATCTGCTGCTCTCATGCCTAATTTATCGGTATAAAATTGCAGGATTTGACGAGCCTAGACTCTTTGGAGACTAAATATGCGCCCTCTACAAATGACAGAGTTGTCTCAGCTCGTACAAGGTCTTGACGATCTGGTCTCCTGTCGACTGCAGAAGGTAGAGTCAGGTGAAAACTGGCTCTCTTTTATGTTCTATGGTCGGGGCGAAGAGCGTTTTTTATTCTTAAATTTAAATGCGAAGTGCCCGGTGCTTTTACCTATTCGGCCACCTCGCAATTTTAAGAAAAAAACTATTCCCGCCTTACTCTTTATCAAAGCTCATTTTGCCGATCATTTTTTATCAAAGATAGTTCATGAAGAGGGCGAGGGGCGAATTCTAAAAATGACGTTTTCAAATGGGGGCGTGCTTGAATTGCGGCTCTTTCCGCACGGTCAAAATTTGATTGCCACTACCGTAGACGGTAAAAAAATCAGCATGAATAAAGTGAGCGAAGTTTCAGTGTCGCCCGTAATGGGCCGGGCAGAAGTTGAACCCCGGCCGCTCGAGCAAATCATTGAAGAATGGATGAAGGAGAATTCTCCTGCCAGCGCGGTCGGTGCCCCGGTAGATAAAGAAAAAGCGAAAGCCAAGGCGCTTGAAAAAAAGAAGCGAGCTTTAGAATTGGTCGAAAAAGAAGTGGGCTTGAAAAAAGAAGAGCCTTATCGTGAAATTGGCGAATGGTTAAAGGCTCATCAAATATTGGACGTGCCGGCTGAATGGCAAGAATTTATTGATGGCAAAAAAACGTTGGCTCAAAACCTTAACTTGGTTTTTGAAAAAGCGAAGCAGAGTGCGGAGAAGCTGAGTTCCGCCCGGGCAAGAGTCGCCACCTTAAAAGCTGAAATTCAAGCTATCGAAGATGGTTCTTTTCAAGTTCAGGTGCAAAACCGCGATTCAACTATTAAGCAAGCTCAAGCACGGGGTCGCACTGTCGAGCTTGCGACAGGTCATTCCCTATATATGGGTCGTAATGCTGAAGAGAATTTGAAAATTCTGCGCGCGGCCCAAGCTTGGGATTATTGGCTCCATATAAAAGATCGCCCCGGCAGCCACGGCATTCTACGCCGAAATAAGAATGAATCGATACCGGATAAAGCTTTGCTCGAAGCTTTGCAGCATTTGCTTCGCCATCAATTCGGTGCAAAAGCCAAAAATTACATTGGTGACCGCTATCAATGCCTTGTTACGGAGTGTCGTTTTGTTAAACCTATCAAGGGTGATAGTTTGGGTCGTGTAAACTATCAAAAAGAACGAGTGATCACTGTAGAATTTAAGGGTTGACTCAAAGCGCGCGACGGCTCAATTTTAAGTTATGATTGAGATCCATGATCTAACTAAAACTTACGGAAATCGCATCGCCATTGACCGACTTACTTTTAATGTAAAAAAAGGCGAAGTGGTCGGATTCTTAGGTCCTAACGGTGCGGGCAAAACCACGACAATGAAAATTATCACGGGTTTTATGGCGCCTTCGTCGGGCGCTGTGAAAATTGCCGGCTTCGATGTTTTTGAGCAACCTATTGAAGTGAAAAAGAGAATTGGTTACTTGCCAGAAACGCCGCCACTTTATGGCGATATGATCGTGAGCGATTACTTAAGTTTCGTGGCTCGCCTTAAAGGTGTTGAGAAGGCTCAAATTAAAAGTGCCGTGAATGAATCATTAGAGAAAACTTTACTGACTGAAGTCAAAGGCCGAATGATTCAAAACCTTTCAAAGGGTTTTCGTCAGCGCGTGGGTATTGCACAAGCTCTGGTGGCTCGCCCTGAAATTTTAATTTTAGATGAGCCCACGGTGGGACTTGACCCGCGCCAAGTGGCTGAGATCCGTCAACTCTTGATTCAGCTTCGCGGTCACCACACGATTATTTTATCCACTCACATTCTTCCGGAAGTTGAAGCCACATGCCAGCGCGTGATCATTATCGATAAAGGCCGCATTGTTGCTGAAAACACTTTGGCGGGACTCGCCGGCGAAGAGAGCATGGCCCATGTCAGACGTCGCATTCAAATTCGCGTGCGTCGTAAAGCCAGTGAGCTTTTGCCGTCGCTGAAAAATATCGATGCGATTAAGAACGTTCTGCTCACTCAAGATAAATTTGAAATTGAGCTCGTCGGCGGTGATGATGCGGTCGAAAAAATCACGCAAGTGGTTGTGAGCAGTGGCGCCGGTTTGGTCGAGCTTACTGAGGCGACTAAGGGCCTCGAGTCAGCCTTTATTCAGCTGACTTCAAAAGAGAAGGTCGAATAATTATGAGTAAAATATTTGTTATTGCCGCTCGAGATTTTAAAAGTTTAGTTTTTAGCCCGCTCTATCTTATGGTCGCCGGCATCTGCACTGTCTTGTGGAGCTTCATCTACCTTCGTGCCATTGGCCAATTTGCCCAGCGTTTACAAATGTCGCAAATGCAAGGTGGTGGAGCGATGAATATTTATGAAGGTTTATTCTTCAATTTAATTTCAATCGTGCACTTGATTTTGATCGTGGCCATTCCGATGCTGACCATGCGTCTTTTGTCTGAAGAAAAAAAATCAAGAACTTTTGATCTGCTTTTGACATCTCCGATTACTTCGACAGATATAGCAGTCGGAAAATTTTTAGCTGGTCTAGGTGCTGCCACGGTTTTACTTTTACTCTCTTTTACTTATCCCCTCATGACTCGCTTAGTGACTGAATTCAATTGGATGATGCTTTTCACCTCCTACTTGGGTCTATTTTTACTTCTTGGTGTTTATGTTGCGGTCGGGCTTTTTGCTTCATCTGTCACTGAATCTGCATTATTAGCAGTTATCCTCGCCATAGTTGTGAACTTTACCCTTTGGTTTTTAGGTCAAGGGGCAGACGGTTCTGACTCAGTGGTTATGACCATTATAGATAAAATTTCGGTTGCTGAAAATTTCTCGAGCTTTGTTAAAGGGACCTTTAAAATCAGCTCTTTTGTTTTCTTTCTGACTTTTATTAGTTTCTTCGTGTTTTTAGCAGAGCGAGTCGTTGAATCGACACGTTGGAGATCTTAAAAATGTCTAAGTACGGTAAAATTGGCTTTTTCATCAGTGCCTTTACGCTTTTTCTGCTTTTGATTTTACGCTTTATTGTAGGCGGGTGGATTCCTTACTTCTGGGCTCCACTCATACTGACTCTGGTGAGTTTTATCGGCGCCTTCGTTGTAGATTGGCGTTTCTACTTTGATTTCTTTACGATGCGTACAACTAAGCATGGCATGAATATGGGTGGTCTGATTATTACCGCTTTCGCTTTGGCCATTGCGACGAATTATTTAGCCGTTCGCTTCGATAAATCTATAGATTTGACCGAAGAAAAGCTCAATTCGCTCTCAGATCAAACCAAACAAGTTATTGCTCAGTTGCCCGGTGAGGTCGTTTTCACTGTTTTGTATCGCGGTAACGATGATTTGGCTTTTCGTGAGCTTGCCAAACAAAACTTAAGTCTTTTTGTTAATGAATCGAATAAAATTAAAGTTCGATATTTAAATATTTACGAAAATGTATCTGAAGCCAAAAATTACTTCACCGATACCGCTCAAGCTCGCTTCTCGGTGGTGGCCGAATACGGCCAACAAAAAACATTCGTAGATGAAGAAATACTTGAAGCTGGAGTCACCGCCGCACTTATTAAAGTGACTCGCGCTGAGCCTAAAACGATTTATTTTATCACTGGTCATGGTGAAGCCGATATCGACGAGCAAGGGGAGTCGGGACTCAGTATGCTTCGTTTAGGTCTGCAAGATATGTCGCTGAGACCGGCGAAGATTCGTCTGGCTACCGGCGATTCGCTGCCGACGAATTATAATGATTCCGCCGTTGCGATTGTCGGACCTAAAACGACTTTTCTCGAGAGCGAAATTCTACAGCTCCGTGAATATGTAATGAACGGGGGGCGGCTTTTAATTGCTATAGACCCCGGTCAGCGCCATGGTTTGGCGAACTTAACTAAAAGTCTCGGCATAGAATTTAAAAACAATTACATCACGACTGAAAAAATTCAGCAGGTGGGTCTCGCCACTTTCGGAGCCGATTACGATCGCGCCAGCCCCATCACCCGTAAGTTTGCTTTAGGTTTTTTGACTCTCTTTTTAGAGGCCAGTGGTGTTGAGCGAGCAGCAGATACGAATACGAATTGGACCACCCGCGAACTTGTAAAAAGTGAATCGCAGGCGACTATTGTAAATGATCCGCGCAAAGGCATCGTACCAGGTTCAGAGAAAGCTCATGTTTTAGGTATTGAAATAGAAATTCCAGTTCAAGGTCAGCCGAAAGACATCGATATCAAAGACGAGAAGCGCGCTCAGGTGATTGTTATAGGTGATAGCGATTTTATTTCTGATCGAGCTTACTATCAAATGGGCAACCGTGATTTGGCTTTAAATATTTTCGCTTCATTGGGCCGAGAGGCCGAGCTCGCCGGAATTCGCCCGAAGCAGCCGAAGGGCGCCAGTTTAATTTTAACCCGTAATGGCCGCTATATGATCGTGGGTTTGGGTATTGGTTTGCCGGTTGTTATTCTTCTTATGAGTGGAATTTTCTGGTATCGCCGGAGACATCTGTAAATGAAAATCAGCTTTAAAGTTATTTTCGTTATGATCGTTTCAATTGTAGTGGGTTATGCTCTTCACGATTATAAAAATACCGAGATGCGTGAAATCGATAAAGCCAACGAAAATAAAGTTCTCCCTAAAATAAACTCTAACAACGTCAAAAAAATTAAAGTCACGCGCGCCATGGGCGATCTAATTCTTGTTCGCACCGAAGACAATTGGAATCTTGAGCAGCCATTGCAAGAGGTGGGCAGTTTTGAAGCCGGTGAAAACTATCTCTCTGGAATTGCCGATCTGAAGCTAAACCCTGTTGAGACGAGCGGGCCGGTGAACTGGTCGACGTATGGACTTGATAAGCCAGAAGCACGATTTGAAATTGAGTACATAGAAAATAATTCTCCTAAAAAATTAGATTTAGAACTTGGTAGCGTTCGTACGGTTGATGATGGTTACTATCTGCGCAAAGACGGACGTCTTTTTACCAGCTCGGCCGATTGGACACAGCTTTATTTAATTGTTCCGGATGATTTGCGAGAGAAAAATATATTCGTATGGGACGGAAGGATTTCATCAATTGAAATGAAGCCAGCTGAAATAAACTCGGCTAAGACAGCCAAGGGCTGGAAGCTCTCTTATGGATCTGAAAAATGGGTATTAAACGGATCGGATAAAATAGTCGAAGAGCATGTCCGTGATTATATGAAAGCGATTCGCGATATGAAGGCTGATCAAATATTAGTGCCGTCAAAGGTAAAAGAAAAATCACTGTTTACATTGATTTTGACCACCGATAAGTCGACAGACCCTTTAAAATATGAATTTGTTGAAGCGGGTACGGCTATTCGAGTGAAACCTTCATCTCGTTCCGTAATATTTGAAATCAGCAAAGAAAAGCTGGCCTCGCTACATAAAGACACGGCATACTTTATAAGTAAACCGGAGAACAAGAATGATAAAAACCTCTAGTCCTACGCGCGTCGATTTTGCGGGCGGTACACTCGATTGCTGGCCTTTGCACGTTTTTGTAGGCGATTGTGTAACGGTAAATTTGGCTATCGATGTTATGACCGGTTGCGAGCTTGAATTCTTTTCGAGTCCGACAGTTGAAATTGAAGTCACGGATTTAAACTATCACCAGAAGTTCTCTAACTTAGCGCAGATGCTAGGATCAGGCGATCCGCAATTAAAATTAGTTCAGGCCGTGCTCAAAGTTTATAAACCGTCTCGCGGCTTCAAACTTAAAACTTTATCTCAGAGCCCAGTGGGCGGCGGTCTTGGCGGCAGCTCGAGTCTTTGCATTAGTTTAATCAAAGCTTTCGCGCAGGCCGAAGGGACGCAGCTTAAAGTTTATGAAACTGTTGAGATGGCTCATAATATTGAAGCCGAAGTGATACATGCTCCTACCGGAACACAAGATTACTTTCCGGCACTAGCGCCAGGTTTGAATTTGATTCATTACTCCGCGCGTGGTCCACGCCTCGAGCCTATCGATTTTGATGCAGATTTGTTCTCAAAGCGTTTAATGCTCGTTTATACTGGTAAAGCTCATCACTCGGGCATTAACAACTGGCAGGTTCTCAAAGATGTCATTGAGGGAAAGCAGAAGCCTCTCTCGGCGTTAAAGAGAATCGCACAGATTTCGGCGCAAATGGCGAAAGCTTGTCAAGGGCAAGATTGGGGAATGATCCCGGAACTCTTTCATCAAGAATTTGAAGCCCGTGTTGAACTCAGTGCGGGGTTTACAAGTCCTGAAATTGAGACCTTGCGACGCCTGGTTTTACAAGGCGGTGGAGATGCTGTTAAGATTTGTGGAGCAGGAGGCGGAGGTTGCGTACTTGTTTGGGCGGACCCAAATCAACACGAATCTCTCAGCAAAGAGTGTCTAAAAAACGGGTTTCGACCAATAAAATTTCAAGCCGTAAAGCAACGCGAACCCGTGTTGCTTTAAAGCGCACGCACTTCGCGGGCCTCGCTTTAGGCGGAGCCAAAAGTGATCGCACCAGTCTAGCTTTCATCGAATACTATCCCGAACAAAATAAAATTTTTCTCAATGAACTCGTCGATAAAATAAAAAATGAGGGCGAGCTTCCCGCAGATACTTTGATCATTGAAGAGCTGACAAAGCCGCAATATAAGCTCGGTCTTTTGGGAATCAACGCTCCGCTCACCAGTCCGCCTTGTCTTGAGCACAAGTGTGCCAGTATCGAAGCCTGCAAAAGTGATGAAGTGGCTTGGATGTGGGAGCATTACCGCCGCCAATCCGCACTGAAAAAAAATCATAAACTTTTCTCACCTTACACCGAGCGCTGGGTGGACCATTACATTGCCACCGAACTTGAGGAGCCGTTTCCCTTCACTCAGACTCTGGGAGCAAATACCGCGCCAATTTGGGCGCGTGCGCGCTATCTCTCTCGGCATATTCAAGTACCTATGATTGAAGTGAATCCAAAGGTGAGTTTGTGGCGCATTGGTCGTGCTCTTTTGGTTCAGAAATCTCATTTGCGTTTTCACAAGCATCAAGTCGAGGGAGACACCGCCAGATATGCAATTTTAAAAGAGCTTGTGAGTCGGAACATTGCTTTTCTCTACGAAGCCGATATCAGGATTTTAGTCGAGAACATTCAGGCTTTTGATGCCTTCTTATGTGCTCTCACTGCGGTTTTACAGTTCAAAGGCCAGTGTGAGGAAAGGCCTAAAGACTTACCTTCTACCGGAGGCTGGATCGAAATTCCAAAAGCCGATATAATTTGGTAATGCGAATTTTGTCTTTCTTTGTCTTCTTATTCTGCGCTTCAACGGCTTTAGCTCAAGTGTCGTCACAAAATGCCGTGATCAAACGCGTAGTTGTATTTCCGATTCGCGCTGAAAAAGATTTGCAAAAAGCCGCCGAAGAAACCTGGTGGGACCTGCGCGAAAAACTCACAGAGAATAAAAGATTTCTTATCGCCAGCAAAAACTACATGGAAGTTAAAGATGTTTATCAGCCACGTGGTGAACTTTTGCCCGCCGATGCCATTATCTTAGGACGCTTGCTAGACAGTCATGCCCTAGTGACTACTGTTGTGCGCGACGGAGAAGTGCGCATGCAAGCCTACGAAACGCAAAGCGGGACTATCTTGTGGCAGAAGCGCGCCGCCTTTAACCCAACAACTCCAGCTTCAAAGCAGTTGCAAGATTTATCAGTTCGATTGATTTATGACTTCGTCGCCTCGGTGCCTTATCACGGCTCAGTTATTATTGATGCTCTTTCAGGTCGCACGGTATTTCAAGAAGGTGAGAAGAACCTTTTTCGTGCTGATGTGGGTGTGAGTTCTGCTATTGTGAGCGGCGCCACCGTGCAAGTGATTCGTCTCAATCAAAAAAGTCTGAAGCCGCAGTTTGAAGAGGGTGTCGAGATCGAAATCTTAGCTGAAGGCCGCGTGGTCAAGGTTGAGAATAATATTATCACGGCCGAACTTGTGCGCGCTAAAGCGGGTTATGAAGTGACTGATGGCGAGCTGGTTCGCATTCCTGAAGAGTTTGAACGTTTACAGAAGAGTTTTTCATTGAAACCATCAACATTAGACGTCGCTGGTACTCAGCTTCTTATCGATAAGCAAATTGTTCTCACTGAAAAAGAAAAACAAAAGAAGCCTCTTGTTACAGCGCTTAGTTTTCTTGGCAATTTAGCTGTATTTATTCTGATCGCATTTTAAGGAAACAAAATGATTCGAGTTTTACTTACAATCTTAATCGGTTTGTCGACCTCATCATCTTTTGCCCAATCATTTTTTGGTGGTGGTTCTTACAAAAGATCGAATAATGGTAATGAAAATGTCAGCTGGACACTGGGCGATTGGATGACGCAAAAAGCGAAGTTCAAGTTAATGGATCAGTGGCTGGCCATTAACAATCAAGCCAATTTAGTTGAGTTTAATATTGAAGGCAGCCAAACCAATTACGATCTGACTATTGGTGCAGATAAAAACAGCCACGAAGTCGATAAGTATGGTTTCTCTATGTACATCAGTATTTTCGGTATCGAAGGTGGATATGAAGAGAGCGACGAAGATATTGAGAAGCGTTACGGTCAGTTCAATATTCGTCTTCTGGGCCAATCTTCTCGCAGCACCCAGCTTATTGCGGGCTATGGTATACAAAAAGAAGAAAATGGAACTGATGACACCGAGGTGACTAATCAATACGCCAGTGGCAAACTTCAGCTTTATATCGTGAGCTTTTTCGGCATCGATGGCGGTTACAAAAAAGTTTTCGCTGATAAAGACAATTTGATGAACACTCACGAAGGCGAGCGCATCGATTACGGAATATTCTTAGAGCATAAACTCATTCGTCTTTATGGCCGGGCTTTTGAAGATAAAACTTTCATCACTAAAAACGGTGTGAAAGAGAAGCAGACTCGCGAAGGCATCGACGCCGGCGTTAAACTCTTTTTTTAACGGTAGTCGTTTAAGTATTCGATGTGCTCAATCAGCCATGGGTCGAAAGAGGCATCGATTTCGGCGCGTGTTCGCGGTGCCATTTGCGGCGTGAAATCTTCACTTAGAACGCCGACATTGGTGAGTTCGGGCAGCAGCTCGGCCACAGCTTCTGTTGAGAGGCGTTGACGGCGAATCAAATCGTTAAAACTCCAGTCGAGTTGCTCAACGGTGTAGCCGTAACGAGATTGTAAGGCCACTCCCACTTGCGCCACATATTTCGTCGCCATATGACCATCTTGAAATAAATCAACGGCCATTTGAAAGCTGTTGTAGGTCGGTAAACAGCGGCGGCCAAATTTTAAGTAATAATCGGCATCCGTATCTTCAGCGAGATTGATATAAATCTTCTTTACCGGGTCATTTTTTGGCACCAGCTCTTGCAAGCGGAGCAGTTGATCGACTTGATCATCGAGCACATCGAAGTGAGTTAAGATCTTACGAAACTCTTCGCTGTTTAAGCGGCGGGCGCAAAGATCAGAAAATAAAGCATAGATAATTGAATCTGACTCGCCATCGTCGCCGAATAAAAATAGTGAAGCATCGTCCGCCATGTAAGAGCGCATTTGCAACAGGGCTTGAAGTTTATAACCCACGTGTTTGGACAAGCGCCATAAGCGGCGTGGGCGTAAATTCTGTAAGTTGTCTTTACAGAAAACTCCAAATGGTTTTATGCCATCAATTTCAAATTTCTTACCAATTTTATCTTCAAGTTGCGGTGGGGACGCCGTAATAAAAAATAGCGGAAAGTTTTTTGCTTTGAGCGCATCAGTCTGATGTTTTTCTGTCCAGGCTAATTTCAAACTTGAAACAAGCTCAGCTGTGCCAGGAATATTTTTTTTCTGCGATGCTTTTTCGGTAGCCGTACGCCAGAGCTCTTTAAAGCTACCTAATTGTGTATCGAGATAGGTTTTATCTAAGTCCCAGATATAGGCTTGGCGAGCACTTGCAAGGGTCTTTTCATCAGTCCCCGGAAAATAAATCACTTCGTCGGTTTTTTTACCGCGCTTACGCCAATCAGACATGACTGCATGATGAAGAATGGTATTGGAAAAGACCACGGAAAACAGCTTAGTAACGCGAGGCGCCGGCTTGATATCTCTACTGAAAATCTATGGGATAATTAATTAAAATCGCGTCTCCCTTGAATGGGCGAAAAGCCACTCGCGCTAAAACATCTTTTACACACGACTGTAAAAGCGAACCGTTGGCCGTGGCTGAAACCAAGCGGGCTTCACCAATTTTGCCATTGCTATCGATACGCAAAGAATAAGTCAGTCGGCCTACCGCATTTTCGCGATCTCGAAGGCTGTTGATTTGGCAGCGCCTGAATTGACTGAACTGGGAGGCAAGTCGGGCCTCAATGTAATCATTGGTCAGAGTTTCTTTTCCGCCGACTTTTAGAATCGGATTATTTTGCGCTCCACGAACTGATGGGGGCCTGGCCTCTTCTTGTTCGGCCACTGGTGTTGGCGTTGGTTGGCTAGGGCTAGAATCGACGGTCACAGTTTTTAAACGAGGTTTGCCAGCTGTTTGCAGCTGCGCCGGCGATAATACTTTTCTATTTTTAACAACAAATAGGCGGCCTGGTACTCCGGCATTTTTCACCTCGAGTTCTCCGCGCCGAACAAATATGTAAACCGGTGAGAGAATATCTGTCGGATTGAAATATTCAATAAAGGCCTCAGAGTTTTCGTTAAAAACAATCTCCGCCCCTGAGCTTAACAGAATTCGCACTAGCGATCCGCTCATGAGTTGCAATTTATCTTGGTGATGTAAAATGTAGGGGAGCTTTTGATTCTCTAAGGCGACTTGTTTATTCGAGAAGCTTTTTTTCACTGAAGCCACGCCAATGACTTCAACCACTTGAGCCACTTGCTTGGGCTGACTGGCTTCAGTGGCCTTACGGGCCACCGAGCGGGCGAAGTATTCAGCGATAGGTTTAGAAAAGAAAAGCAAACCAGCGGCAAGAGCTAGCGTGAAGACAAAAAGACTAAAAAATCGCGGGGTCATTTCTTAGGAGCTGTAGCATCCGCAGCAGGAGCTGCACTCTCAGTTGGAGCTGTCTCTGTAGCTGGAGTCGCAGGTGTACCAGCTTCAGGAGTTGCACCCGGAACTGCCGGAGCCGTTGCTGCCGGAATAACTGAATCCGTCACACTCTTAGTCGAGTGAGATGTGAAATAAGTCAGAAGAATGCAAGTGATACCAAAAGAGATCGCGAGCCATTTAGTCGCAGATGTAAGAAATGTTGATGCGCCAGTTGCACCGAAAACGCTCTGACTGCCGCCACCGCCGCCCAGCATGCCCATGGCTCCGCCTTTAGGATCTTGAAGAAGAACTGCGCCGATAAGGCTAACTGAAATTAAAAGATGAATAACGGTGATCAATGTAAGCATTTCTTATCCTTTTTCAAATCTAAAACGAGCTTCGCAATATAAGAAAAGGACAGCCTCATGTCTACTTGAAAAAGGGGCCCTTTTTGAACAGGCCGGGATTTAGGCTGAAATTAGTCCAAACTTTGTCATTTTAGAGATGTCAGCAGCGTTTAAAGCGAGGCTCGCAATTTTGGCTACAACTCCAACGAAGTGGATGTCCTCTTCACGAATCTTAGTTTGGCCGTCTTTGAGGCGCACTGAGATCACGCCAAAGGGCTTTCCACGGTAAAGAATAGGGCAGACGATCATTGAGTTGAAGTTAATGGTTTTAATTTCGGTTTTGATTTTCTTGAGGGCTCGGCTGTTTTCAAGGTTCTCAATGGCAATCATCTTGCCCGTATTCATAACCACTTGAATCTCTGGATATTTCGCGAGGTCTAATTGAAGCCCTGTAACTTTCACATCATCGCTTGAGGCTACAACGGTGCCTTGGCCTTGAGTGACTACGCGTACGAACGAGCAGCGCACTGAATTTGTTTTTTTAGAAACCATCTGAGCCATTTCAAAAAGCGTTTTTTCAATGTCGTCGGTCTTGACGGCTGACTCAAGAACTTGATCAACAAGCTCCCAGTTGGCCTTTAAGCCCTTTAGGCTTAAATCATCCACGGAAACATCTTCATCGCTCACGCGGCTGTGCAGAATAATGCGATTTAAAAGATCTGGGAATAGAAACGGTTTTTTAATAAAATCACGGGCACCGCGCGAGAAAGCAGAATCTAAGTTCTCTTTGCTGTGGTGGGTGGACATAACAATAAACGCCACATCTTTTTTCTTTAAATTTGGATTTGATTGCTTATAAGTCATAATTTCGAGGGCATTGCCGTTGGGCAAAAGCAAATCGATAAGGATGTGATCTGGTGACCAGTTCACCATCGAGCTTTTAACATCGGCTCCGTTATGAACCATGCGGGTTTCAAAGCCACTTTGAATTAAAAAATCGGCGATTCGACGCGCAAAAAGGCGATCTTGATCTGCGATGAGAATTTTAAGTTTTCCTACCGAGCGCGTTTTCAGCGTGTTTTCATTTTTCATATTGAGTTTATCGGCATAAGTGGGGGATTTTATTTAATTATTGCGGCGCATAATTGGCCGTCTGTGCAGTGACTTTAGCTTAAGTCCAGTTCAAAAAGACAGGCATGGCTTTTATTGTTTTTGAGGGCTTAGACGGAGCAGGTAAATCCCCGCTCATTCGTGCCGTTTCACAGCAGCTA